>NZ_CP075896.1:7200000-8599513 GCF_018604545.1 Streptomyces koelreuteriae
GGCCGTCGTACGCGAACTCAAGGAGGAGACCGGCATCGACGCGGCCGCCCGCGAGGTACGCCTCGTCGACGCGATGAGCTCCCCCGACGGGCACCTGCTGCTGTTCGGTCTGCTGCCGGAACGCCCGGTCGAGAGCCTGCCGCCCTCAACCGCCACCGACGAGACGGAGGGCTGGCATCTCCTCCGCAGGGTGGACGAACTCGCCTTCCCTCTGCACACCGTGGCCGTACGAGCCTGGTTCGAGGGCCGGTACATCTGAGGTCAGCGTCCCCCGGCACCGCGGACGCGCACGGGTGAGGACGGCTCGCTCCTGCCGTCCTCACCCTCCCGCTCGACGACCACCCGCGAGTCGATCCACCGGGCGGTGTACCGCTCGATCTCCGGCTCGTCCCACCCCTCGCCCCCGTCCGGCACGACCAGCCCGCCCCCGGTCCGTCCGCGGGCGGGCGCCCACACCTCCAGTGTGAGCCTGCCGTCCTCCCCACGTACGGGAAGAACGGCACCCGCGCGCGCGAACACGGGAATGCGCGACAGGGGAGCGTCGACGAGCACCTGCGCCGGTCCCTCGTACGCCCGCTCCGTCGCCGTGTCGTACCAGCGCCCCCGCGGCAGCTGCACCGCACGCCGGTCCGCGCCAGGGGCCAGCACCGGCGCCACCAGCAGGCTGTCGCCCAGCAGGAAGGCGTCCTCGCAGTCCCGCAGCATCCGATCCTCCGGCGCGGCCCACCACAGGGGCCGCACGTACGGCGCTCCGGTACGCCGCGCCAGATGCGCCAGCGTCATGAAGTACGGCAGCAGCCGACGGCGTTCGACGAGCGCCACGCGCGCGTGCTCCAGCACCTCGGGACCGAACTCCCATGGCTCCCGGCGCCCCGCCCGCAGACTCGCGTGTGTACGGAACAGCGGCAGATACGCGCCCAGCTGGAACCACCGGAGGTACATCTCGGGCGAAGGATCCCCGTCGAAGCCTCCGATGTCCGGACCCGAGTACGGCACGCCGCACAACCCGAGCCCCGTCACCAGCGCCAAGGACGCCCGCAGCCCCGGCCAGCCGGTGGCCACGTCCCCCGACCACGCCCCGCCGTAGCGCTGCATGCCGGCCCACCCGGAGCGGGAGAACAGGAACGGCCGCTCCTGGGGCGCGAGTCTCCGCAGCCCTTCGAAGCCCGCCCTGGCCATACAGAGCGCGTACACGTTGTGGGCCTCACGATGGTCACCGCCCCGCCCTTCCAGGGAGTGCCGCGCCGAACGAGGCAGCGTCGACTCCCCGAACGCGGTGAACGACGTGGGCTCGTTCATGTCGTGCCAGAAGCCCGAGAAGCCCTGCGCGAGCCGCTCCTCGTAGAGACCGCCCCACCACTCACGCACGCGCGCGTGCGTGAAGTCGGGAAACACCGCCTCCCCGGGCCACACGACTCCCCGCACGATCTGCCCCGACGCGTCCCGCACGAACGCGTCCTCGTCCGTCCCGCGGTCGTACACGGCATTGCCCGGCAGGGCTTTGACGGCCGGATCGACGATCGACACCAGACGGACGCCGTCCCGCCGGAGTTCCTCGGCCAGCACGGGCAGCTTCGGGAAGCGGTCCTGATCGACGGTGAACACCTGATGCCCGTCGAGATGGTCGATGTCCAGGTGCACGGCATCGAGCGGCAGACCGTGCTCCACATAGCCCGCGACGATCCGCCGCACCTCCTGCTCGCTGCCGAACCCCCACCGCGCGTGCTGGTGGCCGAGCGCCCACGCGGGCGGCAGCGCGGGCGCCCCGGTGAGCGAGGCCCAGGCGAGCAGCACGCGCGCGGGGGTCCCCACCATCACCCAGCAGCGCAGCGGACCGCCGTCCATCCGCAGCTCGCTCGTCCCGCCGCGGTCGTGCCCGGAACCCGCACCTTCCTCGCCCTCCCGCAGCGTCACCGAGCCGTCCCACGAGCTGTCGTGGAACACCAGATGCGTACCGCCGTCGGACACCACCAGCTGCACCGGCATCGTGATGTACAGCGGGTCGTCACCCGGCGCGAAGGCGTGGCCGGGGTCGGTGTTCCACAGCCGATACGTACCGTCCGGCAGCCGAGGACCCGCCGCACGTCCACCCAGGCCGAAGAAGCGCGCGTCGGCAGCCACCTCCGACCGCTGCGACCAGCGCGCCGGGCCGCCATCCACCGGCTCCCACCACCGTGGCGGCAGATCTCGTCGCAGGGCCACGCCGCCGGGCGTCAGCACCTCCACCGCGCCGTGCCGCGAGACGACGACCGTCACCCGCTCGGCCACCACCCGCCAGCCGCCGTCCTTGTCCGGCTCCAGCACCGCCCTGGGATCGGGTTCCGGACAGCGGCCGGCCAACGCGTACGACGGCTCGGGCTCCGCCCCGTCCCAGCCCCAGAAGACAGCCCCGTTCACGGCGACGAGAATCCGCAGCTCCGACCGGCTGAACCGGACTACACCGCCCCCCGGCCCCGGCTCCACCTCCCGCACGGGCCCCGGCACCCGCGCACGCTCCGCCCCTCGCGACGGCAGCCCGGTGGCGTCGGCCCGCCGCCTGCGCCACGCTGCTCGTACGGTACGCACACCCTGCGCCGCCCCCACCGAAGCCACCGCTTTCACCGAACGCACCAGGTCACGACCGTTCATGCTGCTCACCCTGCCATTGACCGCGCCACGCGGGCGTGGCGTTCAACTGCCGTTCACCCGTGCCAGGACCACATCTTCACGAGGCGGACTATGTGGGACGCACCCTGGTGCCGAAGTCGATCACATGGCATTGTCCGTGCCAGCCGCTCACGCGCACACCCCAGCCCGTGCGCGGAGGACGCACACGACGCGCACAGTCCGGGAGCCGACCATGTCGACCGCTAGTCCCCAGCCGCTCTGGCAGCCAGACGCCGAGCGCATCGACCGGGCACGGATCACCAGGTTCCAGACCTGGGCCGCCGAGCACCACGGCGCCCCCGCCGAGGGCGGCTACGCGGCTCTCCAGCGCTGGTCCGTCGACGACCTGGACGCCTTCTGGAAAGCCGTCACCGAGTGGTTCGACGTCCGCTTCTCGACCCCGTACGCGCGCGTGCTCGGGGACCGGGCGATGCCGGGCGCCCAGTGGTTCCCCGGCGCGACCCTCAACTACGCCGAACACGCCCTGCGCGCGGCCGACACCCGCGCGGACGAACCGGCCCTCCTGCACGTCGACGAGACGCACGAACCACGCCCCGTCAGCTGGGCCGAGCTACGCCGCCAGGTCGGCTCCCTGGCCGCCGAACTGCGCGCCCTCGGCGTACGCCCCGGGGACCGCGTCAGCGGCTACCTCCCCAACGTCCCCCAAGCCGTGGTCGCCCTCCTCGCCACAGCCGCCGTGGGCGGCGTGTGGACCTCCTGCGCGCCAGACTTCGGCGCCCGCAGCGTCCTCGACCGCTTCCAGCAGGTCGAACCCGTCGTGCTGTTCACGGTCGACGGCTACCGCTACGGCGGCAAGGAGCACGACCGACGCGACACCGTCGCCGAACTGCGCCGCGAACTGCCCACCCTGCGCGCCGTCGTCCACATCCCCCTCCTCGGCACCGAGGCACCCGACGGGGCCCTCGACTGGTCGGCCCTCACCTCCGCCGACACGACCCCCGTCTTCGAGCAGGTGCCCTTCGACCACCCCCTGTGGGTGCTCTACTCCTCCGGCACGACCGGCCTGCCCAAGGCCATCGTCCAGTCCCAGGGCGGCATCCTGGTCGAGCACCTCAAGCAACTCGGCCTGCACTGCGACCTGGGCCCCGAGGACCGCTTCTTCTGGTACACGTCCACCGGCTGGATGATGTGGAACTTCCTCGTCTCCGGCCTGCTCACCGGCACCACGATCGTCCTCTACGACGGCAGCCCCGGCTACCCGGACACCGGCGCCCAGTGGCGCATCGCCGAACGCACCCGGGCCACCCTCTACGGCACCTCGGCCGCCTACGTCATGGCCTGCCGCAAGGCCGGCGTGCACCCGTCCCGCGACTTCGACCTCTCCACGGTCCAGTGCGTCGCCACGACCGGCTCGCCCCTGCCGCCCGACGGCTTCCGCTGGCTCCACGACGAGGTCCGCGACGACCTGTGGATCGCCTCTGTCAGCGGCGGCACGGACGTGTGCTCCTGCTTTGCCGGAGCCGTACCGACCCTCCCCGTCCATGTCGGCGAACTCCAGGCCCCCTGCCTCGGCACCGACCTGCAGGCCTGGGACCCGAGCGGCAAACCCCTCGTCGCCGAGGTCGGCGAACTCGTGGTCACCAACCCCATGCCGTCGATGCCCATCCACTTCTGGAACGACCCCGACGGCAGCCGCTACCACGACAGCTACTTCGACACCTACCCCGGCGTATGGCGGCACGGCGACTGGATCACCGTCACCTCCCACGGATCCGTCGTCATCCACGGCCGCTCCGACTCCACGCTCAACCGCCAGGGCGTCCGCATGGGATCCGCCGACATCTACGAAGCCGTGGAGCGCCTCCCCGAAATCAAGGAGTCCCTCGTCATCGGCATCGAGCAGCCCGACGGCGGCTACTGGATGCCCCTCTTCGTGCACCTGACCCCCGGAGCCACCCTCGACGAGGACCTGCTGAACCGCATCAAGCGGACCATCCGCGAACAACTCTCGCCGCGCCACGTCCCCGACGAGATCATCGAGGTACCCGGCGTCCCGCACACTCTCACCGGCAAGCGCATCGAGGTCCCGGTCAAACGCCTCCTCCAAGGCACGCCCCTGGAGAAAGCGGTCAACCCGGGCTCCATCGACAACCTCGACCTCCTGACCTTCTACGAGGACATCGCCCGCAAACGCGCCTGACCGAGGCCGTCCAGAGCCGCGTCGCGCCACTCCCCGTCACCACGGCCGTGGGCGGGGAGTGTGCGCATGACCCAAGCTGACCTGCGAATTCAGTGAACGGCCATCCTCGTCAGCCCCCATTGTCAGTGCCTGCGATTACTGTGAGTGAGCATTGATCGACTGTGCACAGGGGGAAAGACAATGGCGCACACCGACAGCCGGACCATGCGACGCGTCCTGCGCCGCGAGATCGCCGGCACCATCGGCCTGCTGACCGACGAGCACGACTTCCGAGCCATGCGCTGCTACCGCAGCTTCGCCTTCGACGACCACGCGACCTACCTCAAGCACGTGGAGGCGCTCCTCAGGACACGGACCCTGCAGGGCAGCCACACCGCGGTGGCCCTCTTCGATCCCGAGGAGTACGCCGACTTCTGCACACAGAAGAGCCTGGACCCCGACAACCCCTCGAGCCGCACCCGCTTCACGGCCCAACTCGCGGTGACAGGCCCCACCCTCCCGTACGAGGGCCAGCCCCTGGCCGACCTCCTGGCGGCCCTTGTCGACGAGGGCGTGCGGCAGGCCACCTGGGAGTACGCGACCACACTCCTGGCTCGCCTGGGCGCCTGCACATCCTGCGGCGAGGACCTCGGACGCACCGCCTTCGCCCGGGCCTCGGACCTCCTCGTCCGCATCCTCGACACGGCCCCACCCGGCGACCGGCACCTCGTCTGCAGCGTCACAGGACCGCCCGAAACCCTCATCGCCGCACTCCACGCCACCGACACGGGCGACACCCTGAAGCTGGACGAGACCGAAGCCCTCGAGTTCACCACCGTCCTGGCCCTCGGGCTGGCCACCGAAAGCCCCGGTGGACTAGTCATCCGCGCCAGCGCCCCAGCCATGCCCGACCGCGTCTACGGCTGGCGCCTGCGCGCCTACGGACTCGACCCGCTCACCGCGGGAGAGGTCTTCGACGCCTACTGCACCGACGTCGAGTCCGGCGACCTCATCTCCCCGGAATCCAACGTCGACTACTGCGAGCCGCCCGACCTCGGAGAGGAGAAGCCCGCACAGGGACACAACCACTGAAACGCGGGAGGGGCGCCCCACAAAAGTGGAGCGCCCCTCCCGGGCAGCCCAGAGGCCGACCAATCCCGGCCTACTCGCCCGACAACACCGCCTGCGCCGCGCTGCGCGCGTCCTCGGCACTGTCCGACGCACGGGCCGCCGCGGCGGCCCGCTCACACTGAGCCAGCGTGTACTTCGCCAGCGTCGCCCGGACGTAGGGAATCGACGCCGCGCCCATCGAAAGAGAGGTGACGCCCAGACCAGCCAGCACACAAGCGAGCAGCGGGTCGGACGCGGCCTCACCACAGACACCACAGCTCTTGCCCTCGGCCTTCGCCGACTCGGCGGACAGCGCCACCAGGTCGAGCAGCGCGGGCTGCCAGGGGTCCTGCAGACGGGAGACCGCACCCACCTGACGGTCGGCGGCGAAGGTGTACTGCGCCAGGTCGTTCGTCCCCAGCGACAGGAACTCGACCTCCTGCAGGATCGAACGGGCCCGCAGCGCGGCCGACGGGATCTCCACCATCGCGCCGAACTTCGCCCGCAACCCGGCCTCACGACACGCGTCCGCGAAAGCCCGGGCATCCGTACGGTCCGCCACCATCGGGGCCATGACCTCGAGATAGACCGGCAGCCCCTCCGCGGCCTTCGCGAGCGCGGTCAGCTGCGTGCGCAGCACGTCCGGGTGGTCGAGCAGCGTCCGCAGGCCCCGCACGCCGAGCGCCGGGTTCGGCTCGTCGGCCGGAGTCAGGAAGTCGAGCGGCTTGTCCGCACCCGCGTCCAGCACCCGCACCACGACACGCCCCTCGGGGAACGCCTCCAGCACCTGCCGGTACGCCGCGACCTGCTTCTCCTCGGAGGGCGCCTGCTTGCTGTCGTCCAGGAACAGGAACTCGGTACGGAAGAGACCGACACCCTCGGCACCGGCGTCGACGGCGGCCTCCACATCCGCAGGGCCACCGATGTTCGCCAGCAGCGGCACCTTGTGACCGTCCGCCGTGGCACCGGGTCCGGTCGAGGCCGCCAGCGCCGCCCGGCGCGCGGCGGCCGCGGCCTCGAGCTCAGCCTTCTTGTCCTCACTCGGGTCCACGAAGATCTCACCCGTACTGCCGTCGACGGCGATCATCGTGCCTTCGGCGAGCTCACCGGCACCTGGCAGCGCCACCACGGCCGGCACTCCGAGCGCCCGCGCCAGAATCGCGCTGTGGCTGGTCGGACCGCCCTCCTCGGTGACGAAGCCGAGCACCAGAGTCGGGTCCAGCAGCGCGGTGTCGGCAGGCGCGAGGTCACGCGCGACAAGGACGTAAGGCTCGTCGCTGTCCGGGACTCCCGGCATCGGCACGCCCAGCAGACGGGCGACGATACGATTCCGCACGTCGTCGAGGTCGGCCACGCGGCCGGCGAGGTACTCACCGGCACCCGCCAGCAGCTCGCGGTACGCGGCGAACGCGTCGTACACGCCGCGCTCGGCCGTGCTGCCGACGGCGATCCGTCGTTCCACGTCGGCCATCAGCTCAGGGTCCTGGGCCATCATGGCCTGCGCCTCGAGCACCGCCTGGGCCTCGCCGCCCGCCAGATTGCCGCGCGCCATCAGGTCGGCCGCCACAGCCTCCACGGCCTTGCGGGCGCGCCCCTGTTCACGCTCCGCCTCGTCCGCCGGGATCTGCTTCGCAGGCGGCTCGAGCACCGCCGTTCCCATATGCCGAACCTCGCCGATCGCCACACCGTGGCTCACGCCGACGCCTCGCAGCGTTGTCTCCATCTCACCCGTCTCCGATAGTGCGGCGACTCCCGCCGCCGCGTTGGTTGTTCTACTCGCCGTCCTACGACGGCACTGACGTCACTTCCAGAGGAAGAGACTGTCGCCGGCCTTCACATCGCCGTCGATACGAAGATCGGAGAGGGCTTCGGCCGTGGCCTCCAGCGCGACGATCGGGCAGATCGCGGACTTGCCGGCGGCCTCGACGGCAGCCGGGTTCCAGCGCACGATGCCCTGACCGCGCCTGACGGTGTCACCCTTGTTCACGAGCAGCTCGAAACCCTCGCCGTTGAGCTGCACGGTGTCGATACCGAGGTGTGTGAGCACGCCGTGTCCGCTCTCGTCGACGACGACGAACGCGTGCGGGTGCAGGGAGACGATGACGCCGTCCACGGGGGAGACGGCCTCGGAGGGCTCACGTACGGGGTCGATCGCTGTGCCCGGGCCGACCATGGCCCCGGAGAAGACGGGATCCGGCACGGCTGCCAGTCCGATGGTGCGTCCTGCAAGCGGGGACGTCACGGTGGTCATGGGAAGCCTCCCAGGGGTGGAGATCGTTATGGGCCGTCCCTGTCGGTACCGGACGGCACACTGTTCAGCAGGGTATGTCACCTGAAGTGCCGGTTCCGCGCGGGCACTCCAGAGTGGTCTAGACCATACCGCAATCGGATTTGCACGCCCTCCGCGGCCGCGTGTACAGTCGTACTCCTGCCTGGGGCTGAGCGACACAACATCGTGTCCTTGTCCGGCAGCACCCAAACTTGTCAGATCCTATCTCGGGGTCATCTTCTGCATGTCTGCAGGACGGTGGTCAGAGGGCCGGAAAAACACTGATAGAGTTTGGAACACCGAAGGGAAGCGCCCGGAGGAAAGCCCGAGAGGGTGAGTACAAAGGAAGCGACCGTTCCTTGAGAACTCAACAGTGTGCCAAAAGTCAACGCCAGATATGTTGATACCCCGTCTCCAGCATTCGCTGGGACGAGGTTCCTTTGAAAAAACACAGCGAGGACGCTGTGAACGGTCGGGCCTATTCCGCCTGACTGTTCCGCTCTCGTGTGTGTTGCACCGGATTACCGGTACACATTCACGGAGAGTTTGATCCTGGCTCAGGACGAACGCTGGCGGCGTGCTTAACACATGCAAGTCGAACGATGAAGCCCTTCGGGGTGGATTAGTGGCGAACGGGTGAGTAACACGTGGGCAATCTGCCCTTCACTCTGGGACAAGCCCTGGAAACGGGGTCTAATACCGGATAACACCTCCACTCTCCTGAGTGGAGGTTAAAAGCTCCGGCGGTGAAGGATGAGCCCGCGGCCTATCAGCTTGTTGGTGAGGTAATGGCTCACCAAGGCGACGACGGGTAGCCGGCCTGAGAGGGCGACCGGCCACACTGGGACTGAGACACGGCCCAGACTCCTACGGGAGGCAGCAGTGGGGAATATTGCACAATGGGCGAAAGCCTGATGCAGCGACGCCGCGTGAGGGATGACGGCCTTCGGGTTGTAAACCTCTTTCAGCAGGGAAGAAGCGAAAGTGACGGTACCTGCAGAAGAAGCGCCGGCTAACTACGTGCCAGCAGCCGCGGTAATACGTAGGGCGCGAGCGTTGTCCGGAATTATTGGGCGTAAAGAGCTCGTAGGCGGCTTGTCACGTCGGTTGTGAAAGCCCGGGGCTTAACCCCGGGTCTGCAGTCGATACGGGCAGGCTAGAGTTCGGTAGGGGAGATCGGAATTCCTGGTGTAGCGGTGAAATGCGCAGATATCAGGAGGAACACCGGTGGCGAAGGCGGATCTCTGGGCCGATACTGACGCTGAGGAGCGAAAGCGTGGGGAGCGAACAGGATTAGATACCCTGGTAGTCCACGCCGTAAACGGTGGGCACTAGGTGTGGGCAACATTCCACGTTGTCCGTGCCGCAGCTAACGCATTAAGTGCCCCGCCTGGGGAGTACGGCCGCAAGGCTAAAACTCAAAGGAATTGACGGGGGCCCGCACAAGCGGCGGAGCATGTGGCTTAATTCGACGCAACGCGAAGAACCTTACCAAGGCTTGACATACACCGGAAACGTCTGGAGACAGGCGCCCCCTTGTGGTCGGTGTACAGGTGGTGCATGGCTGTCGTCAGCTCGTGTCGTGAGATGTTGGGTTAAGTCCCGCAACGAGCGCAACCCTTGTCCCGTGTTGCCAGCAGGCCCTTGTGGTGCTGGGGACTCACGGGAGACCGCCGGGGTCAACTCGGAGGAAGGTGGGGACGACGTCAAGTCATCATGCCCCTTATGTCTTGGGCTGCACACGTGCTACAATGGCCGGTACAATGAGCTGCGATACCGCGAGGTGGAGCGAATCTCAAAAGCCGGTCTCAGTTCGGATTGGGGTCTGCAACTCGACCCCATGAAGTCGGAGTCGCTAGTAATCGCAGATCAGCATTGCTGCGGTGAATACGTTCCCGGGCCTTGTACACACCGCCCGTCACGTCACGAAAGTCGGTAACACCCGAAGCCGGTGGCCCAACCCCTTGTGGGAGGGAGCTGTCGAAGGTGGGACTGGCGATTGGGACGAAGTCGTAACAAGGTAGCCGTACCGGAAGGTGCGGCTGGATCACCTCCTTTCTAAGGAGCACTTCTTACCGATCCCCTTCGGGGTGAGGTCAGAGGCCAGTACATCAGCGAACGTCTGATGCTGGTTGCTCATGGGTGGAACGTTGACTATTCGGCCGGATTCTTGGGTCGGAGGCTGCTAGTACTGCTCCCTTTGGGGGCGTGGAACGCTGATCTTCGGACGGGAGCTGGCCGGGCACGCTGTTGGGTGTCTGAGGGAACGAAATTTCCTCAGTCGCCGGCCCCAGTGAACTCACCTGGTAAGGGTGGGGTGATGGGTGGCTGGTCGTTGTTTGAGAACTGCACAGTGGACGCGAGCATCTGTGGCCAAGTTTTTAAGGGCGCACGGTGGATGCCTTGGCACCAGGAACCGATGAAGGACGTGGGAGGCCACGATAGTCCCCGGGGAGTCGTCAACCAGGCTTTGATCCGGGGGTTTCCGAATGGGGAAACCCGGCAGTCGTCATGGGCTGTCACCCTTGCCTGAACACATAGGGCAAGTGGAGGGAACGCGGGGAAGTGAAACATCTCAGTACCCGCAGGAAGAGAAAACAACCGTGATTCCGGGAGTAGTGGCGAGCGAAACCGGATGAGGCCAAACCGTATGCGTGTGAGACCCGGCAGGGGTTGCGTATACGGGGTTGTGGGATCTCTCTTCTGTCGTCTGCCGGCGACAGGACGAGTCAGAAACCGTTGATGTAGGCGAAGGACATGCGAAAGGTCCGGCGTAGAGGGTAAGACCCCCGTAGTCGAAACGTCAGCGGCTCGTTTGAGAGACACCCAAGTAGCACGGGGCCCGAGAAATCCCGTGTGAATCTGGCGGGACCACCCGCTAAGCCTAAATATTCCCTGGTGACCGATAGCGGATAGTACCGTGAGGGAATGGTGAAAAGTACCGCGGGAGCGGAGTGAAATAGTACCTGAAACCGTGTGCCTACAAGCCGTGGGAGCGTCGGATGGAAGCTTGCTTCCATCTCGTGACTGCGTGCCTTTTGAAGAATGAGCCTGCGAGTTTGCGGTGTGTTGCGAGGTTAACCCGGGTGGGGAAGCCGTAGCGAAAGCGAGTCCGAACAGGGCGATTCAGTAGCACGCTCAAGACCCGAAGCGGAGTGATCTAGCCATGGGCAGGTTGAAGCGGAGGTAAGACTTCGTGGAGGACCGAACCCACCAGGGTTGAAAACCTGGGGGATGACCTGTGGTTAGGGGTGAAAGGCCAATCAAACTCCGTGATAGCTGGTTCTCCCCGAAATGCATTTAGGTGCAGCGTCGTGTGTTTCTTGCCGGAGGTAGAGCACTGGATAGGCGATGGGCCCTACCGGGTTACTGACCTTAGCCAAACTCCGAATGCCGGTAAGTGAGAGCGCGGCAGTGAGACTGTGGGGGATAAGCTCCATGGTCGAGAGGGAAACAGCCCAGAGCATCGACTAAGGCCCCTAAGCGTACGCTAAGTGGGAAAGGATGTGGAGTCGCAGAGACAACCAGGAGGTTGGCTTAGAAGCAGCCACCCTTGAAAGAGTGCGTAATAGCTCACTGGTCTAGTGATTCCGCGCCGACAATGTAGCGGGGCTCAAGCGTACCGCCGAAGTCGTGTCATTGCAGCAACAAGCCCCAACGGGTGCTGTGATGGGTAGGGGAGCGTCGTCTGCCGGGTGAAGCAGCCGCGTAAGCGAGTTGTGGACGGTTGACGAGTGAGAATGCAGGCATGAGTAGCGATTCACACGTGAGAAACGTGTGCGCCGATTGACTAAGGGTTCCTGGGTCAAGCTGATCTGCCCAGGGTAAGTCGGGACCTAAGGCGAGGCCGACAGGCGTAGTCGATGGATAACCGGTTGATATTCCGGTACCCGCTGTGAAGCGTCAAACATCGAATCCAGTGATGCTAAGCCCGTGAAGCCGTTCCGGACCCTTCGGGGAAAGGAAAGTGGTGGAGCCGGTGACCCAAGTTGGTAGTAGGTGAGTGATGGGGTGACGCAGGAAGGTAGTCCATCCCGGGCGGTGGTTGTCCCGGGGTAAGGGTGTAGGCCGTGCGATAGGTAAATCCGTCGCACATGTGGCTGAGACCTGATGCCGAGCCGATTGTGGTGAAGTGGATGATCCTATGCTGTCGAGAAAAGCCTCTAGCGAGTTTCATGGCGGCCCGTACCCTAAACCGACTCAGGTGGTCAGGTAGAGAATACCGAGGCGTTCGGGTGAACTATGGTTAAGGAACTCGGCAAAATGCCCCCGTAACTTCGGGAGAAGGGGGCCACATCCGGTGATGAGCTTTGCGCTCTGAGCTGGGGTGGCCGCAGAGACCAGCGAGAAGCGACTGTTTACTAAAAACACAGGTCCGTGCGAAGCCGTAAGGCGATGTATACGGACTGACGCCTGCCCGGTGCTGGAACGTTAAGGGGACCGGTTAGTCACTCTTCGGGGTGGCGAAGCTGAGAACTTAAGCGCCAGTAAACGGCGGTGGTAACTATAACCATCCTAAGGTAGCGAAATTCCTTGTCGGGTAAGTTCCGACCTGCACGAATGGCGTAACGACTTCTCGACTGTCTCAACCATAGGCCCGGTGAAATTGCACTACGAGTAAAGATGCTCGTTTCGCGCAGCAGGACGGAAAGACCCCGGGACCTTTACTACAGTTTGATATTGGTGTTCGGTTCGGCTTGTGTAGGATAGCTGGGAGACTTTGAAACTCGCACGCCAGTGTGGGTGGAGTCGTCGTTGAAATACCAGTCTGGTCGTGCTGGATGTCTAACCTGGGTCCGTGATCCGGATCAGGGACAGTGTCTGATGGGTAGTTTAACTGGGGCGGTTGCCTCCTAAAGAGTAACGGAGGCGCCCAAAGGTTCCCTCAGCCTGGTTGGCAATCAGGTGTTGAGTGTAAGTGCACAAGGGAGCTTGACTGTGAGACCGACGGGTCGAGCAGGGACGAAAGTCGGGACTAGTGATCCGGCGGTGGCTTGTGGAAGCGCCGTCGCTCAACGGATAAAAGGTACCCCGGGGATAACAGGCTGATCTTCCCCAAGAGTCCATATCGACGGGATGGTTTGGCACCTCGATGTCGGCTCGTCGCATCCTGGGGCTGGAGTCGGTCCCAAGGGTTGGGCTGTTCGCCCATTAAAGCGGTACGCGAGCTGGGTTTAGAACGTCGTGAGACAGTTCGGTCCCTATCCGCTGTGCGCGTAGGAATATTGAGAAGGGCTGTCCCTAGTACGAGAGGACCGGGACGGACGAACCTCTGGTGTGCCAGTTGTTCTGCCAAGGGCATGGCTGGTTGGCTACGTTCGGGAGGGATAACCGCTGAAAGCATCTAAGCGGGAAGCCTGCTTCGAGATGAGTATTCCCACCTCCTTGAGAGGGTAAGGCTCCCAGTAGACGACTGGGTTGATAGGCCGGATATGGAAGCACGGTAACGTGTGGAGTTGACCGGTACTAATAGGCCGAGGGCTTGTCCTCAGTTGCTCGCGTCCACTGTGTTGGTTCTGAAACCACGAACAGCCCCATACCCAGGTCACGGTATGGTGCGGCAGTTTACAGTTTCATAGTGTTTCGGTGGTTATAGCGTAGGGGAAACGCCCGGTTACATTTCGAACCCGGAAGCTAAGCCTTTCAGCGCCGATGGTACTGCAGGGGGGACCCTGTGGGAGAGTAGGACGCCGCCGAACTCCTTTTAGAGCTCTGGCTCTTGGGCACACAGCCCGAGAGCCAGAGCTTTTTTGCGTTGAGGTAAGGTCAGTGAGCATCGTTGGCACGTTTCCCACAGGAGGCCCCCGGGTGGAGGTTCAGGAGACTCGCGTCCAGACGGACCGTGTGCTCACCATCCCGAACATCCTCAGCATGGCTCGGCTCGTTGGCGTACCCCTCTTCCTGTGGCTGATTTTGAGGCCTGAGTTCGGTGGGCCCAAGAGTGACGGATGGGCCCTGCTGGTACTGGCCCTGAGCGGCATCAGTGACTACCTGGACGGCAAGCTCGCACGGCGCTGGAACCAGATCAGCAGTCTCGGCCGGCTTCTCGACCCCGCGGCTGACCGGCTCTACATTCTCTCGACTCTGGTCGGTCTCACTTGGCGTGAGATTCTGCCTCTGTGGTTGACCGCTGCACTTCTGGCGCGAGAGCTGGTTCTGCTGGTGATGGTGGGCATCCTCCGCCGGCACGGCTATCCGCCGCCCCAGGTGAACTTCCTTGGCAAGGCCGCCACCTTCAACCTGATGTATGCCTTCCCGCTGCTCCTGCTCAGTGACGGCAGCGGGTGGATCTCGTCACTCGCTGCTATTTTCGGATGGGCGTTCGCAGGATGGGGTACAACGCTGTACTGGTGGGCAGGAGTCCTCTACGTGGTACAAGTCCGCCGCCTGGTCCGTGCGGACGCCATGGCCGACTGAACTTGCGGATTGGTCCCACCGTGGCTGTCCGATGGCCCGTGGTCGAAATGTGGGGGACAATCCTGGCGGGGGAAGTCGGCTAGACCGTCGTCTCTTAGAGGAGGACGCTTCCGACATGAAGGCCGTAGTGATGGCCGGAGGCGAAGGCACGCGACTTCGCCCCATGACCTCAAGCATGCCCAAGCCGCTCCTGCCCGTGGCCAACCGCCCGATCATGGAGCACGTTCTGCGGCTGCTCAAAAGGCATGGGCTCAATGAAACAGTTGTTACTGTCCAGTTCCTGGCCTCACTCGTCAAGAACTACTTCGGTGACGGCGAAGAGCTCGGCATGGAGCTGACCTATGCGAATGAGGAGAAGCCACTCGGTACCGCCGGAAGCGTCAAGAACGCCGAAGAGGCATTGAAGGACGATGCCTTCCTCGTCATCTCCGGCGATGCACTGACGGATTTCGACCTCACCGAGCTCATCAATTTCCACAAGGAAAAGGGTGCGCTGGTCACGGTCTGCCTGACGCGTGTTCCCAATCCGCTGGAATTCGGCATCACCATTGTCGACGAGGAAGGCAAGGTGGAGCGCTTCCTCGAGAAGCCCACCTGGGGCCAGGTCTTCTCCGATACCGTGAACACCGGCATCTATGTGATGGAGCCCGAGGTCTTCGACTATGTCGAGGCCGATGTGCCCGTCGACTGGTCCGGCGATGTCTTCCCGCAGTTGATGAAGGAAGGCAAGCCCGTCTACGGCTATATCGCCGAGGGGTACTGGGAGGACGTCGGCACCCACGAGAGCTATGTGAAGGCGCAGGCCGACGTCCTGGAGGGCAAGGTCGACGTCGACATCGACGGCTTCGAGATCTCCGCAGGCGTCTGGGTTGCCGAGGGTGCGGAGGTGCACCCCGACGCCGTGCTCCGCGGGCCCCTTTACATCGGGGACTACGCCAAGGTCGAGGCCGGCGCCGAGCTCCGTGAGCACTCCGTCGTGGGGTCCAACGTGGTCGTCAAGAGCGGTGCTTTTCTGCACAAGTCCGTCGTCCACGACAACGTCTACGTGGGGCCGCACAGCAATCTGCGCGGGTGCGTGGTCGGGAAGAACACCGACATCATGCGCGCGGCGCGGATCGAGGACGGGGCGGTCATCGGTGATGAGTGCCTGATCGGTGAAGAATCGATCGTTCAGGGCAATGTGCGGGTCTATCCCTTCAAGACCATCGAGGCCGGTGCCTTCGTCAACACGTCGGTCATCTGGGAGTCCAGGGGACAGGCGCACCTCTTCGGAGCCCGCGGTGTGTCGGGCATCCTGAACGTCGAGATCACGCCGGAGCTGGCCGTGCGGCTGGCCGGTGCCTATGCGACCACCCTGAAGAAGGGCTCGACCGTCACCACGGCCCGGGACCACTCGCGTGGTGCCCGTGCGCTGAAGCGGGCGGTGATCTCCGCGTTGCAGGCCAGCGCCATCGACGTACGGGACCTGGAGAACGTTCCGCTGCCCGTGGCGCGGCAGCAGACCGCGCGGGGCAGTGCGGGCGGGATCATGATCCGTACGACGCCGGGTGTGCCGGACTCCGTGGACATCATGTTCTTCGACGGCAACGGCGCCGACCTGTCGCAGGGCAGCCAGCGGAAGCTGGACCGGGTGTTCGCGCGGCAGGAGTACCGTCGGGCGTTCCCCGGTGAGATCGGGGATCTGCACTTCCCGGCCAGTGTCTTCGACTCGTACACCGGGTCGTTGCTGAGGAACGTCGACACGACGGGCATCTCCGAGTCCGGGCTGAAGGTCGTCGTGGACGCGTCCAACGGCAGCGCGGGGCTCGTGCTGCCGAGTCTGCTCGGGAAGCTCGGGGTCGACTCGCTGACCATCAACCCGGGTCTGGACGAGTCCAGGCCGACGGAGACGGCCGACATGCGGCGGTCGGGGATGGTGCGTCTCGGGGAGATCGTGGCGTCCTCCGGTGCCGCCTTCGGCGTGCGGTTCGACCCGGTCGGTGAGCGGCTGTCCCTCGTCGACGAGAAGGGGCGCATCATCGAGGACGACCGGGCGCTGCTCGTGATGCTGGACCTCGTCGCCGCCGAGCGGCGTAGCGGCAGGGTCGCGCTTCCGGTGACCACGACCCGGATCGCCGAGCAGGTGGCGGCCTACCACGGGACCCAGGTCGAGTGGACGACGACCTCTCCCGACGACCTGACGCGCGTCGGGGGTGAGGAAGGGACGATCTTCGGGGGTGACGGCAAGGGCGGGTTCATCGTTCCCGAGTTCTCCAGCGTGTACGACGCCACGGCGGCCTTCGTACGGCTCATCGGGCTGGTGGCGCGGACGCAGCTCACGCTCAGCCAGATCGACGCCCGGATCCCGCGGGCGCACGTCCTGAAGCGGGATCTGGCGACCCCGTGGGCTGTCAAGGGTCTTGTGATGCGGCGGGTCGTCGAGGAGGCCGGAGATCGCTTCGTGGACACCACGGACGGCGTGCGGGTGGTGGAGACCGACGGACGCTGGGTGATGGTGCTGCCCGACCCGGCGGAGGCCGTCACCCACCTGTGGGCCGAGGGGCCGGACGACGCGTCCGCGCAGGCCCTGCTGGACGAGTGGTCGGCGGTCGTGGACAGCGCCGGCCGGTAGAACGAGCTGCACGCGTGCGTGCCGGACAAGTGTCCTCAACGGGGCCTGTCCGGCACGCCGGTGGGGCCGTTCGGAGGTAGTGGCCGCGACGTGCGACGATGTGCGGCATGCCGCAGCAACCCCCCATTCGGAGCACACCGACGCGGCCCCGGCGCCCTGATGCGTCCATGTCGTTGCTCACCAACGTCATGGACCACAGTCTCGACGACGGATACGCCGAGGCCGCCGAGCGGAAGAAGGCCGCGGGCGACGCCGGCCTGCCGAAGACCCTCAGGGCGAAGCTGGGGCTCGCGGCGGGCCTGGTGCTCGCGGCCCTGATCGTGACCGTCGGAGCGGCACAGGCCCGGGTCGCCGCACCCGTCGTCGCCAAGGAGCGGGAAGAGCTGGTCGACCGCATCGACCGGGAGAGCGAGGCGGCGGACAAGCTGGAGGACTCCGTCGACGAGCTGCGCGCGGACGTGAGCGCCCGGCAGCGCGAGGCGCTGAAGCACAGTGGCAGCGCCGGGTCCGATCTCGTGGGCATCCTGTCCGGCGCCGCCGCGGTGCACGGTCCCGGCGTGAAGCTGGTGGTGAACGACGCCAAGGACACCGGTGCGGGTGGTGACGGTGACCCGCGAGAGGCCTCCGGGTTCGCGGACACCGGTCGGGTGCGTGACCGGGACATGCAGCGCGTGGTCAACGGGCTGTGGGAGTCGGGTGCCGAGGCCGTCTCCATCAATGGGCAGCGGCTGACGGCGCTGTCCGCGATCAGGGCCGCGGGGGACGCGATACTGGTCGACAACAAACCGCTGGTGCCGCCGTACACGGTGCTGGCGGTGGGGGACGGGCAAGAGCTGAGCACGCGGTTCCAGGACAGCGCGGACGGGTTGTATCTGAACGCGCTCCAGGAGAGCTACGGCGTCAGGACGGCCATATCCGCGGAGGACGACCTCCGGCTGCCTGCCGCACCGAGTGTGATCGTACGTACAGCACAGCCGAGCACTGAGAAGAGCGAGAAGGGCACATCGTGATCGCCGTACTGGGCCTCGTCGTGGGAGTCGTGGCCGGCCTGTTGGTCCGGCCTGAGGTTCCGGCGGTGGTCGAGCCTTATCTGCCGATCGCTGTCGTCGCGGCGCTGGACGCCGTCTTCGGCGGTCTGCGCGCCATGCTCGACGGCATCTTCGACGACAAGGTCTTCGTGGTGTCGTTCCTGTCGAACGTGGTCGTGGCCGCGTTGATCGTGTTCCTGGGTGACAAGTTGGGCGTGGGTGCCCAGCTGTCCACCGGTGTGGTGGTCGTCCTCGGTATCCGGATCTTCTCCAACGCCGCGGCGATCCGCCGGCACGTCTTCCGGGCGTGAGGCCGATGAGCGAGCACGACGACAAGCGCGCCGAGGAGAACGACGACACGGGCGCGAAGCGGCGCGACGGGAGCGGCGAGTCCGCGAACCGGCTGCGCAAGGAGCTGCCCCAGGAGGTGGCCGCGGCGAAGCCCGTCGCACAGAACACCCCGGAGCCCGCCCCCGCCCCCGCCCCCGCCCCCGCCCCCGCCCCCGAGCCGGAGCCCGATCCGGAGGCGGCGCCGGAGCCGGAGGCGGCGCCCGAGCCGCGGCTGACCGGTCGGCAGCGGCTGGTGCAGGGGTTGTGGCCGCCTCGGGTCAGCAGGGCCCAACTGATCGTCGCGCTGCTGCTGTTCGGTCTGGGCTTCGGGCTGGCCGTGCAGGTGGCGTCGAACAGCGACAGTGACAGCGCCCTGCGCGGCGCGCGCCAGGAAGATCTTGTCCGCATCCTCGATGAACTGGATGACCGTACTCAGCGTCTTGAGGACGAGAAGCAGGGTCTCGAGAAGCAGCGCGACGAGCTGGAGAACAGCTCGGACCAGGCCGAGGAGGCCCGGAAGCAGACGGTGGAGAAGGAGCGGCAACTCGGCATCCTGGCGGGCACGGTGGCCGCGCAGGGGCCCGGCATCACCATGACCATCGAGGACACGAAGGGGACGGTCGAGTCGGACATGCTGCTCGACGCGGTCCAGGAACTGCGTGCGGCGGGTGCCGAGGCGATCCAGGTGAACGGCGTACGGGTCGTCGCCGGTACGTATCTCACGGATTCCGGCAAGGGCGTGAGCGTCGACGGGAACAAGATCAACGCGCCCTATCGTTTCAAGGTCATCGGCAAGTCTCAGGACCTCGAGCCGGCGCTCAACATCCCCGGAGGTGTGGTGCAGACTCTCGAGAAGGAACAGGCCATCGTCACCGTGGAGCGGTCGACCAAGATCGTCGTGGACGCCTTGCGAGCAGCGAAGCGGCCTGACTACGCTCGGTCGTCCTCCCAGTGAACCGGCGGGGCATGGGCGGCGTCCGGCGAGGGCATGAGGTTGCGGGGGGTCGGCGCACCGAATGGGTGGTGCGTGGTGGAAACTGTCTGGTGCAGACGGACGTTGTCAGGATGTCCGGGTCGGCCAGAGTGTTCAGTCAGGGTTCGTCCTGCCCCACGGGCGGGTCTGTTTCGGTCAAGGGGAATCGCCCGTGAAGTTGTTTGCGAAGTTGTTCGGCAAGAGCCCGCGAGAGGGCAGCGACAATGCGACCGCCCGTCATCGCGCACAGCCTGACGCGGAGGGCCAGCGGCCGCTGTTCCGGGACCAGGTCGGCGGTCCGGGCGGCGACGTTTCCGGAGGTCAGGGCGCGCCGTCGGTTGACCCTGCGCAGTCCGGCGGCATAGGTTTCGGGCAACCCTCAAGTGCGGGTGGAGGGTTTTCCGACCCGTATGCGTCCAATGCTCCCGGTGGGCAGCCGCGGCAGGAGGATCCGATGTCGGCCCTGGTGTGTACGAGGTGCGGCAACCGCAACGCGGAGAACAGCCGCTTCTGCTCCAACTGCGGCGCGCCGCTGCGGCCGGGCGCGACGCCGGAGCGTCCGTCCGAGACGACCTCCACGATCTCCATCTCCGGTCTCGAGGCCTACGACGCCGAGGCCACCGGCCAGACGCCCACGCCGACGCTGTCACCCGAGGCGCAGGCGGCCGTGGACGCGCTGCCGCTGGGTTCCGCGCTCCTGGTCGTGCGCCGCGGGCCGAACTCGGGCAGCCGCTTCCTGCTGGACGGCGATCTGACCACGGCCGGCCGTCATCCGCAGAGCGACATCTTCCTGGACGACGTGACGGTCTCCCGGCGGCATGTGGAGTTCCGTCGTGGCCAGGACGGCTCGTTCACGGTGGCCGACGTGGGCAGCCTGAACGGCACGTATGTGAACCGGGAGCGGATCGACCAGGTCGCCGTGAGCAACGGTGACGAGGTGCAGATCGGCAAGTACCGGCTGGTCTTCTACGCCAGCCAGCGGGGCTACTGACCCGGACCTGATTCCGGGACACCCCAGCGAAGGTCCGTCCGTCAGGGAAGGTCCATGCTTCATACACCGAGCGGCGGTGCCGGGCACGGCGCCGCCGCCACGGACAGTGGGCTGATGAGCATCGGCACCGTGCTGAACGTGCTGCGCGACGAGTTTCCCGAAGTCACCATCTCCAAGATCCGATTCCTGGAGTCGGAGGGGCTCATCGAGCCGCAGCGGACTCCCTCGGGGTATCGCAAGTTCAGCGCCCGTGACGTCGAGCGCCTCGGGCATGTCCTGAGGATGCAGCGGGACCACTATCTGCCTCTGAAGGTGATCCGTGAGCACCTGGAGGCCATGGAGCGCGGAGAGGCCGTGCCGCTGCCGACCGTGGGCCGTCAGCGGGACGGCGATTCCGCGCCCGAGCCCTTCGACGGGCCGCCCCCGGCTGCCAGGGTCGGGCGTGAGGAGCTGCTCGCCGCCGCCGGGGTGGACGAGGAGGAGCTCAAGGAGTGGGAGTCGTACGGGCTGGTCACTCCACTGGAGGACGGGGCGTACGAGGCGGAGGCGGTCACCGTGGCCGCGCTCATCGCCGAGCTGGGGCGGTTCGGGATCGAGCCGCGGCATCTGCGGGTGATGAAGGCCGCCGCCGACCGCGAGGCCGGGCTCGTGGACCAGGTGGTGGCACCGCTGAAGCGGCATCGGAACCCGCAGACCAGGGCTCATGCGGAGGACCGCACCAAGGAGCTGGCGGGGCTCACGGTGAAGCTGCACGCCGCGCTGGTGCAGACGGCGCTCGGGGTGCGGCTGCCGTGAGGAGGGCGAACGCGTGGGGGCCGGATCAGGCGCCTGATCCCGGCCCGACTACCCAAACGTCCCGAGCACGGCCTAGGGTTGCTGTGTGAACGAGCTCGATGTCGTAGGTGTCCGGGTCGAAATGCCCTCCAACCAACCGATCGTGCTGCTGCGTGAAGTGGGAGGCGACCGCTACCTCCCCATCTGGATCGGGCCGGGTGAGGCGACGGCGATCGCCTTCGCCCAGCAGGGCATGGCTCCCGCGCGGCCGCTGACCCACGACCTGTTCAAGGACGTGCTGGAAGCCGTCGGTCAGGAGCTCACGGAAGTGCGTATCACGGACCTGCGTGAGGGCGTCTTCTACGCGGAGCTGGTCTTCGCCAGCGGCGTCGAGGTGAGCGCTCGCCCGTCCGACGCCATAGCGCTGGCCCTGCGCACCGGGACGCCGATCTACGGCAGTGACACGGTGCTCGACGACGCGGGTATCGCGATCCCGGACGAGCAGGAGGACGAAGTGGAGAAGTTCCGCGAGTTCCTCGATCAGATCTCCCCGGAGGACTTCGGCAGCAGCAGCCAGTGAGCTCCGCAGGCCGGTGGACGCCGGCCCGGCAGGGAGTGGAAGCGGTCGTGAGACGCGTGGGCGGCCCGGCGGACGATGAGTCCGTCGCAGGGCCGCCGCCGTATGTGTGACGGGTGAATTGCCCGCATGTGCCGGTGGCGAATGAGAGCGTCACACGGCCCGCGCCGAGGGCATTCGGCTAGCCTTTCCCCGCGGTGGGGCACGGGAAACCACTCTTAGGGTGATTATCACTCGGCGTGGCGAGTGTGGCGATCGTTGACGCACCCCGGGTGACTGCCTACCGTCGAGAAGGCAGGTCAAGGACGGAGGTCGGCGTGAGAAGCAGCGGCGACGGTACGGCTGGGGGCGGCCCCGAGCGCAGTCTCAGGGCGAGCGGTCCGTACGCTCCCCCCGGCTCTCGGCTCCTTTCGGGCGGAGGCTGTTCCCAGCCCGATGGTGCGGCCGACCTCGCTCCGCAGCGACCGTCGGCGGTGCCGAGCAGCGGAGGGACGACGTCCATGGCGTCCGAGCAGATCGGCTATCGCGGCCCCACGGCCTGCGCGGCCGCCGGTATCACCTACCGGCAGCTGGACTACTGGGCCCGCACGGGTCTCGTCGAGCCGAGTGTGCGCCCCGCCTACGGGTCCGGGACGCAGCGGTTGTACAGCTTTCGGGACGTCGTCGTCCTGAAGATCGTCAAGAGGTTCCTCGACACCGGGGTCTCGCTGCAGAACATCCGCACGGCGGTCCAGCACCTCAGAGAACGCGGTTTCCGCGACCTGGAGCGGATGACGCTGATGAGTGACGGTGCGACGGTCTACGAGTGCACCTCGCCGGACGAGGTCCATGCCCTGCTCCAAGGGGGGCAGGGAGTCTTCGGGATCGCCGTGGGTGTGGTGTGGCGGGACGTAGAGAGCGCGCTGTCGCAGCTGCACGGGGAGCGGATCGACACCGGGGAGACCCTGGTCGGGCCCAATCCGGCGGACGAGCTGGCGCGGCGGCGGAACAGGGCCGTCTGACCCGCCGGACGGCGCGGTGCGGGTGCGGGTGCGGCCGCAGGGGGCGGGACGTTTCCGCGCCGGACCGCGAGCGGTGTTCCGGGGTGGCCGGGACGGTTCGGCACGGCGTTGTCAGTGGCGTAGGGCAGCATCGGAGTTGTGAGAACCGCGCCCACGATCCTGCATCTCGACATGGATGCCTTCTTCGCCTCGGTGGAGCAGGCGTCCAAGCCGAGCCTGCGCGGGAAGGCCGTGGTCGTGGGCGGGCTCGGGCCGCGGGGTGTGGTCGCGACCGCGTCGTACGAGGCGCGGGTCTTCGGGGTGCACTCGGCGTTGCCCATGGCGCAGGCCCGGCGGCTCGCGCCCAACGCCGCGTATCTCGTGCCGCGTTTCGGGTTCTACCGGGCGATCAGCGAGCGTGTGATGGAGCTGCTGCGGGCGCTGTCGCCGCTGGTGGAGCCGCTGAGCCTGGACGAGGCGTTCGTGGACCTGGAGGCCGGGGGAACGGCCTGGGACGAGCGTTCGGCGCGGCTGGCCGGGGTGAAGCTGCGTGCGGACATCCGGGCCGTCACGGGCCTCACGGGGTCGGTGGGGCTGGCCGCGTCCAAGATGCTCGCCAAGATCGCCTCGGAGCAGGCCAAGCCCGACGGGCTGGTGATGATCGAGCCGGGGACGGAGCGGGCCATGCTGGGGCCGATGTCGGTGCGGACCCTGCCGGGAGTCGGGCCGGCGACGGGCGACCATCTGCGGCGGGCCGGGATCACCACGGTCGAGGAGATCGCCGAGGCGGGTGAGGACGAGCTGGTCCGGCTGCTGGGGAAGGCGCACGGGCACGGGCTCTACGCCATGGCGCTGGCACGGGACGACCGGCCCGTGGTGGCGGAGCGGGAAGCGAAGTCGGTGTCGGTCGAGGACACCTACGACGTGGACATCCACGACCGGCTGCGGGTCGGGCTGGAGGTGCAGCGGCTCGCCGACCGCTGCGTACGGCGGCTGCGCGGGGCCGGGCTGTCCGGGCGGACCATCGTGCTGAAGGTGCGGCGGTACGACTTCTCGACACGCACCCGGTCCGAGACGCTGCGCGGGCCGACGGACGATCCCGGGGTGATCCGTGAGGCGGCGGCCAGACTGCTGGACTCGGTCGACACCACGGGCGGTGTGCGGCTGCTCGGAGTGGGTGTCAGCGGGCTCGCCGACTACACGCAGGAGGACCTGTTCGCCCAGGCGGCCGGGGAGCGGGCGGTCACGGAGGGCCCGGTGGAGGAGCACGCCCCGGCTCCGGTCGAGGAGCAGCCCGAGCCGGCCGAGCGGCGGTGGCCCGCCGGGCACGATGTGCGGCACACCGGGTTCGGGCACGGGTGGGTGCAGGGCAGCGGCCTGGGGCGGGTCACCGTGCGGTTCGAGACGCCCGACTCGGAGCCCGGGCGTGTGCGGACCTTCCGGGTCGACGATCCGGAGCTGGAGCCGGCGGATCCGTTGCCGCTGGTGTTACGAGACCCTGAAGGGGGCCATGGGCCGGAGGGTGACGACGACTCCGGGGGTGTGGGGCTGCGGTCCGTCGCCCCTTAGGCGGCTCGCCCGGGGTTCAGGCCGGCTCGTCCTTCCCCGCCAGTTTGCCGAACTCGTGGTCCTGGAGCGGGGGAGGGGCGGCGACGTCCAGGCCGTAGTGGTGGTAGAGCTGGAGTTCCTGCTCGGGGGAGAGGTGGCGGCCCACGCCGAAGTCCGGGGCGTCCTTGATCAGGGCGCGGTCGAAGGGCACGTGGAGGGCGCCCTCGATCAGCTCGCTGGGCTCGAGGGGGACGAAGGCGTCCCTGCTGAACAGGCCGGTCCGTATGGCCGCCCACTCCGGGACGCCGGTGGCGTCGTCGAGGTAGACCTCGTCGATCGTGCCGATCCTGGTCCCGTTGCGGTCGAACGCCTTGCGGCCGATCAAGTTGCGCGGATCGATATCGGTTCGCACGGGCCCTCCACATGGTCGCAACTCATCCGTAAACACTACAAAACGGCACAATCGAGGAGGCGGCCACTCGAAGGTTCGTGCGTTGACCGCGCTGGTAGGCTGACAACGGCTGCTGACCCCGTGCGGGAGAGTCCTCCAGACACCATCGGAGGCGCCGAAGGAGCAAATCCTCCCCGGAATCTCTCAGGCCCACGTACCGCACGGACGAGGTCACTCTGGAAAGCAGGGCGGATGTCACGGCTTCCGCCCTCACCGACGGTGAAAGCCGGAGGCCTTCGGGCGATCCGGTGAAGCTCTCAGGTTGACATGACAGAGGGGGAGGCCGTCCGGGTACCCGTGCCGTGGTGCCCCTCGAAGGTCGTGTCAGACCAGGAGGCCTCCGCATATGACCGCCCATCGCATTCCGCTCTCCGAGCTCGAAGAGGCAGTTCCCTTCGAGCAGCGCCACATCGGCCCCGACCACGAGGCGTGCGCCAAGATGCTCGCGCACGTCGGATACGGCTCGCTGGACGAGCTGACGGCCGCCGCCGTCCCGGCCGTGATCAAGAGCGCCGAGGCGCTGGACCTGCCGGGCGCCCGCAGCGAGGCCGAGGTGATCGCCGAGCTGCGCTCCCTCGCCGACCGCAACCAGGTCCTCGGCTCCATGATCGGGCTCGGCTACTACGGAACGTTCACGCCGCCGGTGATCATGCGCAACGTCATGGAGAACCCGTCCTGGTACACGGCCTACACGCCGTACCAGCCGGAGATCTCGCAGGGCCGGCTCGAGGCGCTGCTCAACTTCCAGACCATGGTCGCCGACCTGACCGGACTGCCGACCTCCGGCGCCTCCCTGCTCGACGAGGGCACCGCGGCGGCCGAGGCCATGGCGCTGTCGCGGCGGCTGGGCAAGAACAAGAAGGGCCTGTTCCTGGTCGACGCGGACACGCTGCCGCAGACCATCGCCGTGATCGAGACCCGGGCCGAGCCGACCGGTGTCGAGGTCGTCGTCGCCGATCTCAGTGACGGCATCCCCGCCGGGATCGCCGAGCGCGAGATCAACGGCGTGCTGATCCAGTACCCGGGCGCCTCCGGAGCCGTACGGGACATCAAGCCGGTCATCGACCAGGCGCACGGGCTCGGGGCGCTCGTCACCGTCGCCGCCGATCTGCTCGCGCTGACCCTGCTGAAGTCGCCCGGTGAGCTGGGCGCGGACATCGCGGTCGGGACGACGCAGCGCTTCGGCGTGCCGATGGGCTTCGGCGGACCGCACGCCGGTTACATGGCCGTCGGCGAGAAGATGGCGCGCAGCCTGCCCGGGCGGCTCGTCGGCGTGTCCGTGGACGCCGACGGGAACAAGGCCTACCGGCTGGCGCTGCAGACGCGTGAGCAGCACATCCGCCGTGAGAAGGCCACCAGCAACATCTGCACGGCGCAGGTGCTGCTCGCCGTGATGGCCGGCATGTACGCCGTCTACCACGGGCCGGAGGGCCTGAAGAGCATCGCGCGGCGCACCCACCGCTACGCCACGGTCCTCGCCGCCGGGCTCGGACACGGCGGGGTCGAGGTCGTGCACGGGGCCTACTTCGACACCCTGACCGCGCGCGTCGAGGGCCGGGCCGCCGAGGTCGTGGCCGCCGCGGCGCGGAACGGGGTCAACCTGCGTCTCGTCGACGCCGACCAGGTCTCGATCTCCTGTGACGAGACCACGACGCGGGCCCAGCTGCGTGCCGTATGGGCCGCGTTCGGGGTCGAGGGTGTCGTCGAGGCGCTGGACGCCGCCACCGAGGACGGGCTGCCCGGCGCCCTGCTGCGGTCCGACGAGTACATGACCCACCCCGTCTTCCACCAGTACCGTTCCGAGACCGCCATGCTGCGTTACCTGCGCCGGCTGGCCGACCGTGACTACGCGCTCGACCGCGGCATGATCCCGCTGGGCTCCTGCACCATGAAGCTCAACGCGACCACGGAGATGGAGCCGGTCACCTGGCCCGAGTTCGGGCAGCTGCACCCCTTCGCGCCCGCCGAGCAGGCCGAGGGCTACCTCACGCTCATCCACGAGCTGGAGGACCGTCTCGCCGAGGTCACCGGCTACGACAAGGTGTCCCTCCAGCCGAACGCCGGGTCGCAGGGCGAGCTGGCCGGTCTGCTCGCCGTACGCGGGTACCACCGGGCCAACGGGGACGAGCAGCGCACCGTGTGCCTGATCCCGTCGTCCGCGCACGGCACCAACGCCGCGAGCGCGGTGATGGCGGGCATGAAGGTCGTCGTCGTCAAGACCGCCGAGGACGGCGAGATCGACGTCGAGGATCTGCGGGCGAAGATCGAGCAGCACCGTGACGAGCTGGCCGTGCTGATGATCACCTACCCGTCCACGCACGGCGTGTTCGAGGAGCATGTCTCCGAGATCTGCGCGCAGGTGCACGAGGCGGGTGGGCAGGTCTACGTCGACGGGGCCAACCTCAACGCGCTCGTGGGGCTCGCCAAGCCGGGGCACTTCGGCGGGGACGTCTCGCACCTGAACCTGCACAAGACCTTCTGCATCCCGCACGGCGGCGGCGGGCCCGGCGTCGGTCCGGTGGCGGTGCGTGAGCACCTCGCGCCGTATCTGCCGAACCATCCGCTGCAGCCCGAGGCGGGCCCGGAGACCGGGGTCGGCCCCATCTCCGCGGCGCCGTGGGGCTCGGCCGGCATCCTGCCGATCTCGTGGGCGTACGTCCGGCTGATGGGCGGCGAGGGACTGAAGCGGGCCACGCAGGTGGCCGTGCTCAGCGCCAACTACATCGCCAAGCGGCTGGAGCCGCACTACCCGGTGCTCTACACCGGCCCCGGCGGGCTCGTCGCGCACGAGTGCATCATCGACCTGCGACCGCTGACCAAGGCGACCGGCGTGAGCGTCGACGACGTCGCCAAGCGGCTGATCGACTACGGCTTCCACGCGCCGACGATGTCGTTCCCGGTGGCCGGGACGCTGATGATCGAGCCGACCGAGTCGGAGGACCTGGCCGAGCTGGACCGGTTCTGCGAGGCGATGATCGCCATCCGCGCGGAGATCGAGAAGGTCGGCTCCGGTGCGTGGCCCGCGGACGACAACCCGCTGCGGGGCGCCCCGCACACCGCCGGCGCGCTCGCCGGGGAGTGGGAGCACGCCTACAGCCGTGAGGAGGCCGTCTTCCCGGCCGGAGTCGCGGCCTCCGACAAGTACTGGCCGCCGGTGCGGCGCATCGACCAGGCCTTCGGTGACCGGAACCTGGTCTGCTCCTGCCCGCCGCTGGACGCGTACGAGGACTGATCGACCGACCGGTCAGAGGGAGGGGCTCCGCTGATGCGGGGCCCCTCCGCCGTGCAGGGCTCTTGCGTCATGCGACGGCGAGTGACACCTCGGTCGACTTGATCAGGGCGACGACCGGGGTTCCGGGCGACAGGCGGAGGTCGTCCGCGGCGTCCTTGGTGATCGCCGCCGTCAGTTCGCCGCCCTCGACGGTGATCCGGACGGAGGCCATCGCGTCACCGGCCGTGATGCCCGTGATCGTGCCGGGGAGGCGGTTGCGGATGGACAGGCCCTCGACGGGGGCCGTGGCCAGCGCGACCTCCGTCGACTTCACCAAGGCGCGTACGACGGTGCCCGGGGTGAGACCGAGATCCTCGGCGGCCTCGCGGGTGATCGCGGCGGTGAGGTCCTGGCCGCCGGCGAGGCGGACCCTGACCGTCGCCATGGCCTCGCCGGGCATGACGGCGGTGACGGTGCCGGGGAGCTGGTTGCGGATGCTCAGGCTCATGGGTGCACGGTAGCCCGGTGAGGCCCTTATATCGGGTATGCGTTTGTATGCGTCGCATCGGCCGCCGCCCGGACCGGCGGCCCGGGGCGTGGAGGTGCCGCGGGTCGCCGGTCAGCCGACGTGCACCCTCGGCCGGCGCTTCCGGTCGCGTTCGGCCTCGCGCAGGACCTCGCGGGTCACCGGGGCGACCTCGCCCTGGCCGAACAGGAAGAAGCGCAGCAGGTTGGTGAAGGGCCCGCCCTCGGTCCACTCGAAGTAGATGTGCGGGGTGCAGCCGGTCAGGTCGCGGGCGTGCAGCAGCAGGGCGGCCAGCGCGTTGGGGACGGAGGAGGACTCCAGGGTCAGCACGCGGTAGCGGCCGTGGAGCACCTCGCCGCGTACGGTCAGGCTCGCCTCGAACTCCGACGGGTCGGTGACCGTCACCTCGACGAAGACGAAGTCCTCCTGCCCGGGCACGTCGTTGTCCTGCCGGATCTGCTCGATCTTCTCCCGGTACTCCGCGATGTCGCGCCGGTCGGGCTCGTTGGCGATGAACCGCATCCTGCGGCTGGCCATGTCCCGGACGAAGCGCTCCGCCATGCCGTCCAGCGACACGCTGGTCACGCGCAGCTCGAACGCCCGGGCCAGCCGCGACAGCAGGGAGACCACGATGATCCCGGCGATGAAGCAGGCGCCGATCTTCACGCCGTCCGGGCGCTCGATGACGTTGAGCACGGTCGTGTAGAGGAACACCGCGGAGATGACCGCGAAGCCGATGGTCCAGTTCCGCTGCCGGGCCTTGCGGGCGGCGATGGTCACCGCGATCGCGGCGGAGCTGATGAGGACCAGCACGCCGGTGGCGTAGGCGCCGCCCTGCGCGTCGACGTCGGCGTCGAAGATCCAGGTGACCAGGAAGGCGATCAGGGTGAAGACGATGACCATGGGCCGTACGGCGCGGGCCCAGTGCGGGGCCATGCCGTAGCGGGGGAGGTAGCGCGGCATCAGATTGAGCAGCCCGGCCATCGCGGAGGCGCCGGCGAACCACAGGATGGCGATCGTCGAGACGTCGTAGACGGTGCCGAAGGCGTTGCCCAGGTAGTCGTGGGCCAGAAAGGCCAGGGCTCGTCCGTTGGCCTGGCCGCCCGGCTCGAACTCCTTCTCGGGTATGAGGAGCGTGGTGATGAAGCTGGTGGTGATCAGGAAGACGCTCATGATGAGAGCGGCCGTGGTGAGCAGCTTCTTCGTGTCCCGGATACGGCCCTTCGGGTTCTCCTCCGTGTCGCCCTCGTCGCCCTTGACGTGCGGCATCACGGCGACGCCGGTCTCGAATCCGGACAGGCCGAGGGCCAGCTTCGGGAAGACCAGCAGGGCGACGCCGATCATGACGAAGATGTTGCTGTGCTGCGTGGTGAGGGCGCTGGACCAGTCGGTGACCACATGACCGGCGGTGACCACGTGGTAGAGGCCGACGACCACCACGACCGCGTTCAGCGCGAGATAGGCGCCCACCAGGGCGACCGCGACGCCGATGGCCTCCAGGAAGCCCTTGAGGAACACCGCGCCGAGCAGCGCGACCAGGATCAGAGTGATCAGCAACTGCTTGTCGTGCAGGGCGCTGTTCAGATGCGGGTTCTCCACGAGGTGGGTGGAGGCGTCCGCGGCCGACAGGGTGATGGTGATCAGGAAGTCGGTGGCGGCGAAGCCGAGCAGGGTGAGGACGAACAGCTTGCCCTGCCAGAAGGAGAGCAGCCGCTCCAGCATCGCGATCGAGCCCTCGCCGTGCGGGCTCTCCTCGGCCACCCGGCGGTAGACCGGCAGAGCGCCCGCCAGCGTGACGATGACCAGCACGATCGTCGCGATCGGGGAGAGCAGTCCGGCGGCCAGGGCCGCGATGCCCGGCTGGTAGCCGAGCGTGGAGAAGTAGTCGACGCCGGTCAGGCACATCACCCGCCACCAGGGCTGGCCCTTGTGCGGGGGCTCCGGTTCGGCGTGGGGTCCGGTGTGGCCGCCGCCCTTGCCCATGTCGGACAGGCCCTCCAGCATCCAGGCCCGCAGGCGACTGGGCGGGGTGGGCTCCGTACGGCTCGGTGGCAGGTGCTCAGTGGTGGCCATCGAAGGTGCTCCCGAGAGGCGGCGCAGGGTATTTCCGGCCATCACTGGACGGCCCGCTCAGCGTATGCGGAGCGTGATGTCGTGGCCCGTGGATGAGAGGGCGGAGCGCGTCAAGCTTCCGTTAAGACTCGGCCCCGGGCGGCTTCGGCCGGGGCGCCGGGAGCGTGAAAGGCGAGCTGAGGGCGGGTGAGCCGGCCGTCGGGCGGTCCGCCCGGGCATCAGTGAGGCTTCTGCGGTCGATCCGTGGCTGAACACCGTGCGTGATCGTGGGTCGAGCAAGCTCCGTAAGGTTCGTTGAGCAGCTCGAATGTTTCGTCCCGCACTCGCACTCTTGCCTCGCTGAGCGATTGACCGTGCACGAGGGGTTGTCACCCTTTGGCGCCTGTCTCTAGGGTGCGGCAACGACGCAGCTTTCTGGAGTTCATCCGAAACTTTCGAGGAGCATGATGGGCGACCCGGCACTGTCCCGCCGCGGCTTCCTGGCGGCCTCCGCCGCGGCCGGTCTGGGGATGACGGCACTGACCGCATGCGGCGGGGACTCGGACGGAGGGTCGTCGGGGACGACCACGATCGAGTGGTGGAACATCTCCACCACCGAGCCGGCCAAGGGTGTCTGGGCCGCGCTCGCCCGCAAGTTCGAGGCGCAGAACCCCAAGGTCAAGATCAAGATCGTCCAGCTGGAGAACGACGCCTACAAGTCGAAGATGACGGCCCTGACCTCCTCCGGGAAGCTGCCCGACATCTTCCATACCTGGGGCGGCGGAGTCCTGAAGCAGCAGGTCGACGCCGGACTCGTCGAGGACCTCACGGACAGCACCAAGCCGTGGGGCGACGCCCTGCTCCCGGTCGCGAGGGAGCCGTACCTGCTCGACGACCGGGTCTACGGCGTCCCGTTCGACATCGGCATGATCGGCTTCTGGTACAACAAGGCGCTCTTCGAGAAGGCCGGCATCAGCGCGCCCCCGACCACATGGACCGGCTTCCTCGACGCCGTACGGAAGCTGAAGGCCGCCGAGGTCACGCCGCTCGCCCTGGCCGGCAAGGAGAAGTGGCCCGGGATGTACTACTGGGCCTACCTCGCGATGCGCACCGCCGGTGCCGAAGCGCTGCAGAAGGCCTACGAGGCCAAGGACTTCACCGGCGCCCCCTTCGTCGAGGCGGGCGAGCACCTCGACGAACTCGTCGGACTCCAGCCGTTCCAGAAGGGCTACCTCGGCGCCGCCTACTCCTCGCCCACCGGCCAGGCCGCCACCGTCGGCAACGGCAAGGCCGCCATGGAACTCATGGGGCAGTGGGCCCCCGTGGTGCAGGCCGACGCGGGCAAGGGACTCGGCAAGGACCTCGGCTTCTTCCCGTTCCCCGCGGTCGAGGGCGGCAAGGGCGCCCTCACCGAGGTGTTCGGCGGAGGCGGCGGGCACGCTCTGCGCAAGGGCGCCCCGCAGGCGGCCGTCGACTTCCTGAAGTTCTTCGCGTCCGAGGCCACCGACCTGGAACTGGTCAAGAAGACCGGAGTCCTCCCCGTGGTCCCGGCGGCCGAGAGCGCCATCGCCGACCCCAACATCAAGGCCGTGCAGGAGCAGCTGAAGAAGGCCACCGGCTTCCAGCTCTACCTCGACCAGGCCTACGCGCCCGCCGTCGGCCAGGAGGTCAACGACAGCGTCGCCGCGCTCATCGCCGGTTCCAAGTCCCCCGGGCAGGTCGCCCAGTCGATCACCAGGACCGCGAAGGAAGAGCAGTAGCCGGCGATGACCTCCACGTTCCTGCCGGACAAACGGACCGGCCCCGACGCCGGCCTGCCGCCCCCGGCCGCGGACCCGGCCCGGAGCCGGGCCCGGCGACGCGCGCTGAACTGGCTGACCGCGACCGGCTTCCAGCTGCCCGCCCTGGTGCTGTTCATGGGGCTCGTGCTGCTGCCGATGCTGTTCGCCCTGTACGCCGCGTTCTTCCGCTGGGGCGGCTTCGGCATGCCCTCCGAGTACATCGGCGGCGAGAACTTCACCCGGCTCTTCCAGGACGAGGTCTTCCTGGGCGACCTGTGGCGCTGTCTGGTCCTCGTGGTGCTGTCGCTCGTGCTGCAACTGCCGTTCGCGCTCGCCATGGCCGTCCTGCTCAACCAGCGCATGCGCGGGCGGGCGGTGTACCGGATGCTGTTCTTCGCGCCGTACGTCCTGTCCGAGGCGATCACCGGAATCCTGTTCGGCATGATCTTCGCCCCGGACGACGGCTTCGCCGACCAACTCCTCGGCAGAATCGGGCTGGAAGGGCTCGGAGGGGAGTGGTTCGCCGACCCGTCCACGGTCATGGCGACCCTGTTCCTGGTCATGACCTGGAAGTACTTCGGCTTCCACATGATGCTGTACCTGGCCGGGCTCCAGGCCGTCCCGAGAGAGCTGACCGAGGCGGCGCTCATCGACGGGGCCGGTCCCTGGCAGCGCTTCCGCAATGTGACGCTGCCGCTGCTCGCGCCCACCCTGCGCATCAGTGTCTTCCTGTCGGTCATCGGGTCCATCCAGCTCTTCGACCTGGTGTGGGTGACCACCGCGGGCGGTCCCGACCACCACTCCGAGACCATGGCCGTGACCATGTTCCAGTACGGCTTCAAGCGCTACCAGGTCGGCTACGCCAGCGCGATCAGCGTGGCCATGTTCGGCATCAGCCTCGTCTTCGCCCTCGCCTACCAGCGGTTCGTGCTCCGGCGCGATCTGGAAGGGGCCACCACGACCATGCGGGGTGATGGAAAGTGACTGCTCATCAGAAGAGCCGCCGGAACTTTCCGCTGCACCTCGTCCTGATCGCCGTCGGCGCGTTCATGGCCGTCCCGCTGGTCTACGCCGCGCTCTCCGGGTTCAAGTCCACCGACGAGCTGTCCCGCAACCCGGTCGGTCTGCCCGAGTCGTGGGTGACCTCCAACTACACCCAGATCCTCGGCTCGGGGGACTTCTGGCGGCTGATCGGCAACAGCACGCTGATCGCGGTGGGCACGACCGTCCTGGTCGTCGCGGTCTCCGCCCTGTCGGCCTTCTCCTTCGCGCGGTTCGCCTTCCGCGGCCGGGAGGTGCTGTTCACGCTGTTCACGATGGGGCTGATGTTCCCGTTCGCGGTGGCGGCCCTGCCGCTGTTCCTGCTGCTGCGCTCCCTGGGCCTGCTGGACAACCCCCTCGGGGTGATCCTTCCGCAGGCGGCCTTCGGGCTGCCGATGACCATCATCATCCTGCGGGGCTTCTTCCGGCAGATCCCCGGTGAGCTGGAGGAGGCGGCCACGCTCGACGGGTGCAGCTCGTTCGGCTTCTTCTGGCGGGTGCTGCTGCCCATGGCGCGGCCCGCGCTCGGCACGGTCTCGGTGCTGGCCGTCGTCACCAGCTGGAACAACTTCTTCCTGCCGCTGTTGGTGTTCACCGACGCGCAGTGGTGGACGCTGCCGATCGGGGTGCAACAGTTCCAGGGGCAGTACTCCGCGGAGTACGCCAAGGTCTTCGCCTATCTGGTGCTGGCGATGGTCCCGGCACTGGCCTTCTACTCGGTCGCCGAGCGGCAGCTCGTCGGCGGCCTCACCGCGGGCGCCACGAAGGGCTGACACGCGCCCGCGGACGTACGGCTCACCCATCCGTTTCGACGCTGAGGAGTCGCACCATGCGCAGGACCGCCATACGGCTCAGACTCGCTGGGGCGCTGGCCGCCGTGCTGGTGGCCGGAGGTATCGCCACCGGCCCGGCGGCACAGGCCGGCGAGGAGCACGGCAAGGAACCGACGCTCGCCGATCTCGCCCAGCGGCACGGCCGCTACTTCGGGAGCGCGACGGACAATCCCGAGCTCGTCGACTCGCCGTACAAGGCCCTGCTCGGCAGCGAGTTCGACCAGATCACGCCCGGCAACGGCATGAAGTGGTACGCGACCGAGCCGCAGCAGGGGGTGTTCGACTTCTCCAAGGGCGACGAGATCGTGAACCTCGCGCGCGCCAACCGGCAGAAGGTGCGCGGCCACACCCTGGTCTGGCACAGCCAGTTGCCCGGGTGGCTCACGGGGCGGGAGTGGACGGCGCCGGAGCTGAGGGCCGTGCTGAAGAGGCATGTCCAGGCGGAGGTACGGCACTACCGGGGCAAAGTGTTCGCCTGGGACGTCGTCAACGAGGCGTTCAACGAGGACGGTACGTACCGGGAGTCCGTCTTCTACAAGACGCTCGGGCCCGGGTACATAGCCGACGCGCTGCGCTGGGCGCATCAGGCCGATCCGCGCGTGAAGCTGTACCTCAACGACTACAACATCGAGGGGATCGGCCCGAAGAGCGACGCGTACTACAAGCTGGCCAAGGAACTGAAGGCCGACGGCGTCCCCCTGCACGGCATCGGCCTCCAGGCCCACCTCGCCCTTCAGTACGGCTATCCCACCACCCTGGAGGACAACCTCCGGCGCTTCTCCCGGCTCGGCCTCGACACCTCGCTCACCGAGGTCGACGTACGGATGATCCTGCCCGCGACGGAGGAGAAGCTGGCCCAGCAGGCCGAGTGGTACCGCGACCTGACCGAGGCGTGCCTGGCGGTACGCCGCTGCGTCGGTGTCACCCTCTGGGACTACACGGACAAGTACTCGTGGATCCCCGCCTTCTTCCCGGGCCAGGGCGCGGCCCTGCCGTGGGACGAGCAGCTCAGGCCGAAGCCGGCGTACTTCGCGCTGCGTGAGGCGCTCGGAGCGAAGTAGGCGGGGGAGGCAGGCGGCGCGGGCCCGTCAGCCCCGCCCGGCCGGAGGTGTGGTGCTGGATCGCACCACCAGGTCCGTCCCCAGCTCCACTCGAGGCGAGTCCGGTTGTTCGTCGCGGGTCAGGCGGAGGGCCGTGCGGGCGGCCAGTTTGCCCATGTCGGCGAGGGGCTGGCGGATCGTGGTCAGGGGTGGAGCCGACCAGCGGACTTCCGGGAGGTCGTCGAAACCGACCACGCTCATGTCCTGCGGGACCCGCAGCCCGCGCCGCCGCAGTGCCTCGATCGCGCCTAGTGCCATCTGGTCGCTGGCCGCGAACACGGCGGTCGGCGGCTCGGGCAGGTCGAGCAGGGTGTTGCAGGCGGTGAAGCCGGACTCGGGGCGGAAGTCGCCGGGGACGACGAGGGACGCGTCCGGCGCCACACCGGCGCCTTCTAGGGCGGCTCGGTAGCCGTCCAGCCGGGCCCGGGAGCACAGCAGGCGCGGCGGGCCGGCGATCAGGCCGATCCGGCGGTGGCCGAGGGAGAGCAGATGCTCGGTGGCGGCCATGCCCCCCGACCAGTTCGCGGCGCCGATCGTGGGCGAGTCCAGGGCGGGGGAGCCCGCCGGGTCGACGACGACCAGCGGGACGCCGAGGATCCGCAACTCCTCGTGGAGCATCGGCTCCAGCGCCGAGGTGACGAGGATGACGCCGTCGGAGGCACGGGCCCGGAGGTTGCGCATCCACTCGCGGGCATCGCCCGAGCGCCCGTGGATGGCCGACACCACCGTGCCGACCCCGGCCGCGTGCGCGACCTCCTCGACCCCGCGGATGATCTCCACGGCCCAGGGGCTGTCGAGGTCGTTGAAGACGAGGTCGAGCAGGGCCGCACGGGTGCCGGGGGGCGCGGGGCGCTTGCGGTAGCCGTGCCGGCGCAGCAGTTCCTCGACCCGGGCCCGGGTCTGCGGCGACACGTCGGACCGGCCGTTGACGACCCGGGACACGGTCGGCACGGACACGCCCGCCTGCCGGGCGATCTCCGTGATCGTGACCTTGCCCCCGGCGTCGGCCTCACGTGCTGCCACTTGCCCCACCTCCGTCGACGGGTGACCGCGAAACTTCCAGGAGTCTTCCGGAAGTCGGGCATCCGTGGGAAGGCGTACGGGCCGGGAACGGAGAAGTCGCGGCGGGTGACGGGGAGTGACCGCCCCCGGACATGCGTCGGGGCCGGTTCGCAGGGTGTCCTGCGGCCGGCCCCTCATATCTGCGAGCGGGGCGTCACCCCGCCCGGCGGCCCTCAGGCAGCCGTCACCACTTGGCTGCCGGCCAGCGGACGGTGCGGGGCGATGACCCTGCCGTCCGGCAGAAGCTCACCGGTGTCCTCGAAGAGCACCACGCCGTTGCACAGCAGGCTCCACCCCTGCTCCGGGTGGTGCGCCACGAGATGGGCGGACTCCCGGTCGGCGGATTCGGCTGAGGGGCATGGTGTCTGGTGCTGGCACATGGGTGGGATCTTTCGCTCTGTCGTGATGGATGAGGCGACTGAGTCGTCTGAATCGGTCGTCGTGTGTGTTCCGCGGCTAGAAGTGTCGTTCATGGCCGCCCCCCGTGATAAGTGGTCGGAACCCAGTGTTGCCCCACGGGCGTCATTCCGCAGGGATTTCGCGGCACCGCTTCTCACAGATTCAGGACGCGTCACCCGCCCGGACGGTTCATCCCAACTGGGCTGTCACTTCGGGTGGTTCGCAGTGGTCGGATAGGGCTAGTCAGATCGGGTCGGGGGCCTTTTCGGCTCGTACGAGCTGTTAGGTGCTCGTACGAGCGATAGAAAGCCCGCACCCCGACGCCGGGAATTCGGCGACGGGGTGCGGAAAGGCTTCACGCGTGGCGTTTCAGGCGGGTGAGCCGAGCAGTCGCGTGGGAGTCGCGCGGTGGGTCAGTACCGGGAGGAGTTCGGCGACGCGGTGCGGGCGATGTGCCGCGATGCCGGGGGGTGCGGGCGCCAGCGGGACGAGCAGATCGGTGGCGGCGGGGTGGCCGGCGGCGCCGTCCGCGGTGCAGTCCTCGTGCAGCCAGAGGGTCAGCATGTAGAGGCCGGGCACCGACAGCAGGCGGGGCTGATACGACTGCGGCATCGTCTCGGCCTGGCGCAGGGCGCGCTCGGTGGAGGTGATGTACGGGCCTTCGAAGAAGTGGGAGAAGGCCCAGCCGTCGGGAGTCAGCATCGTCTCCGCCGCGGCCACGGCCCGCTCGCCGGAGCGGATCAGGAAGCGCCACCCGGCCAGCCGGGTGGCCGACACCCCCTCGGCCGTCACCCGGTCGAGGACGTGGACGGGAAGCGGGAGTTCCGCTGCGACAGGTCCCTGGGCGCGGAGCAGGGAGGGGGTTCGGGCCTCCCGGACCGCGGTGGGCGAGGAGAGCGCGGTCAGGACGGTACGGAGTGCGGGCGCGGGAGCCGGGGGGACATGCAGCGGCATGGTGGGTCGCCTCTCATTCAAAGGCACGGTGGCACGAGGGCGGGGGCGGACGGCGCTGTCTGCTCACGGGGGTCGGCAGAGGCAGGGCCGGGTCTCATGAACGAGAGGGGGGTGGGGTCCGCCGAACATCGACTCGACGGCAGGACCCATCGACCGTGGGCGCCAACCTTCTGCCTTGTTCGCGGAGTTTATACGACACGGGATCAGACTGGGTTTCGCCTAGCCGTTTCCGGTGAGAAGAACAAGGGTACATTCGGTCGGCGATACGCGAGAATTATCCCGATTCCAGGCGGGGGTGCGAGGTGATGACCTCGGTGAATGTCCGAGAACCGGTAGGCCCATTCTCGTCGGCGTTTTTCACGAGTTCGCGGACACCGGGTGGACATCAAAATCTGTCCCGTGCGACATGCCGAGTGAATGTGCCACTGGTCACACGCGACCAGCGTAGCGGTCGGCGGACCCCTCCGGGACGTTATCGATCGCTTTCGCTGGGCATCCTCCACCTGACCGTGACCCCGGCGGCCGGATCTTGAGGCCCGTATCATCCGAGGAGGGACGCTTCGATGGGGGAGAAGGTCGTGGCAGGGCGGTTCGACCTGTCCGATCGCCAGCGCTACCGCGACAAGCTCCGTCGGTGTCTGACGGGCTTGGAGCGGCTCCTGGCGGAGAAGCGGTTCGATCGCCCGAAGAACCTCATGGGGCTGGAGATCGAATTGAATCTCGCGGGCTCCGACGGCATGCCGAAAATGTTGAATGCGCAAGTCCTGGAACGCATCGCGAGCCGGGACTTCCAAACAGAACTCGCCATGTTCAATCTGGAAGTGAACATTCCTCCACACCGTCTGGGTGGCCGGGTTTTCGACCGGCTCGGTGAGGAACTCCGCACGTCACTGGCATATGCCGACCGAAAAGCGGGCGAGGTCGACGCGGGAATCGTGATGATCGGCATTCTGCCGACCCTCGACCGGGATGACCTCGTCTCGTCGAACCTCTCCGACGTCGACCGCTACACCCTCCTCAACGACCAGATCGTGGCCGCCCGGGGCGAGGAGTTCACCCTCGACATCGACGGCGTGGAGCACCTCACCTGCACCTCGAAATCCATCGCGCCGGAGGCCGCCTGCACCTCCGTGCAACTGCATCTCCAGGTCACCCCGGGCCGGTTCGCCGACGTGTGGAACGCGGCCCAGGCGGTCGCCGCCGCGCAGATCGCCGTCGGCGCCAACTCGCCCTTCCTGTTCGGCCGCGAGCTGTGGCGCGAGTCGCGGCCCCCGCTGTTCCAGCAGTCCACCGACACCCGCCCGCCCGAGCTTCAGGCCCAGGGCGTCCGGCCGCGCACCTGGTTCGGGGAGCGCTGGATCACCTCGGCGTACGACCTCTTCGAGGAGAACCTCCGCTACTACCCGGCGCTGCTGCCGATCTGCGACGACGAGGACCCGCTCGAGGTGCTCGACCGGGGCGGCACGCCCTCCCTCGCCGAACTCGTCCTGCACAACGGCACGATCTACCGCTGGAACCGCCCGGTCTACGGCATCGCCGACGGCGTCCCCCATCTGCGCGTGGAGAACCGCGTCCTGCCCGCCGGGCCCACCGTCACCGACGTCGTCGCCAACGCGGCGTTCTTCTACGGCGTCGTCCGCGCCCTCGCCGAGGAGCCCCGGCCGGTGTGGACCCGGCTGCCGTTCGAGGCGGCCGCCGCCAACTTCGACGCCGCCTGCAAGGACGGCATCGACGCCCGCTTCACCTGGCCCCGGCGGGGCCGCTACGGCGGCACCACACAGGTCGACGCGGTCAGCCTCGTACGGGACGAACTGCTGCCGCTCGCCGAGGCCGGACTGGACGCGTGGGGTGTCGAGCCGGCCGACCGCGACCTGTACCTGGGCGTGATCGAGGAACGGTGCCGGCGCCGGGTGAACGGGGCGAGCTGGCAGGCCGCGACCTTCCACAAGGCGCTGGACGCCGGCCACACGCGGGAGGCCGCGCTGGCCGCCACCACCCGCCGCTATCGCGAGCTGATGCACCAGGGGGATCCGGTCCACACCTGGCCGGTGGGCCTGCCGGAGCCGGTGCCGCTGGGCTGACGCGCCGCCGGGGTGACATCCTGCTGCCTTCATACTGATCCGACAGATCGTGTTCGAGCGATCGTTTCCGGCAGGTCGGTGAAGTGGAGGCAGGTGTGCAGGCGGAGGCGGGCCCGGTGGCGGACGATTCCATTCCCCAGCAGCGGCTCTCGCGGCGGATGCTGCGCAACGAGACCCTGCTCGTCCTGGCGCTCTCGCTGGGGGCGAGCGGAGTCTCCGCCCTGATCAGCTTCATCGGCTCGGTCACCAAGCCCGGCGGGCTCAAGGACCAGGCGGCCACGATGAACGCCTCGGCCGCGCCCGGCCGTCCCTGGCTCGACCTCGCCTGGCAGCTCTTCGGGATCACCACGGCGCTCGTGCCCGTCGCGCTCGTCGCGCACTTCCTGCTGCGCGAGGGCGCGAGTCTGCGCACCATCGGCTTCGACCGCAGCCGCCCCTGGCCCGACCTCGGCCGCGGCGCGGCGATCGCGGCGGTCATCGGCAGCACCGGCATCGCCTTCTATCTGGCGGCCCGCGGCCTCGGCTTCAACCTCACCGTGGTGCCGGAGGCGCTGCCCGGCGTGTGGTGGAAATACCCGGTGCTGATCCTCTCCGCGATCCAGAACGCGGTGCTGGAGGAAGTGATCGTCGTCGGCTATCTGCTGCGCCGCCTCGGGCAGCTGGGCTGGACCCCGACGGCCGCGCTGATCGGCAGCTCGGTGCTGCGCGGCTCGTACCACCTCTACCAGGGCATCGGCGGCTTCATCGGGAACCTGGCCATGGGCGTCGTCTTCGTCTATCTGTACCGCCGCTGGGGCCGCGTCGGCCCCCTCGTGGTGGCCCACTCGCTGCTCGACATCGGGGCGTTCATCGGGTACGCGCTGCTGGCGGGCAAGGTCGGGTGGCTCCCGACGGCGTGAAGGACCGGGGGAGGGGCGTACGGCGGTGTCGTACGCCCCTCGCTCTATGCGCCCTCGCCGTCTCAGGCCAGCAGCTCGCCCTCGATGACCGTGACCGCCCTGCCCGTCAGCAGGGTGCGGTCGCCGCGCAGTTCGGTGCGGATGCGGCCGGAGCGGCGTGAGGCCTGGAGGCCGGTGAGGCCGGCGCGACCCAGGCGCTCGGACCAGAACGGGGCGAGGGCGGTGTGGGCGCTGCCGGTGACCGGGTCCTCGTCGATGCCGATGTTCGGGAAGAAGCCGCGGGAGACGAAGTCGTAGCCCTGGGCCGGGTCCTCCGCTCGGGCCGTGGCGATGACGCCGCGCGCGGAGTGGGCGGCGAGGGCCTTGAGGTCGGGGGTGAGGCCGTGCACCGTCTTCTCGTCGGAGAGCTCGACGAGCAGATCGCCGACGTTCGGGCCGGTGTCGAGGACCGTCAGCGGCTCGGCTCCCAGGGCCTCGGCGAGGCCGCGGGGCGGGTCGACCCGGGTGAGCGGAGCCGTCGGGAAGTCCAGCGTGATGGAGCCGTCGCCGGTGGGCGTGGCGACGAGGACACCGCTGCGGGTCGCGAACCGCACCGGCCCCTCGTGGGCACCGGTGGTGTGCAGGACATGGGCGGTGGCGAGGGTGGCGTGGCCGCACATCGCGACCTCGGCGGCGGGCGTGAACCAGCGCAGCGCCCAGTCGGCCTCGCCGCCCTCGGGGAGGGGATGGGCGAAGGCCGTCTCGGCGTGGTTGACCTCCAGGGCGATGTCCTGCAGCCGGCTGTCGTCCGGGAAGGCCTCCGCGTCGTTCAGGAGCATGACCCCGGCCGGGTTGCCGGTGAAGGGACGGTCGGTGAAGGCGTCGACGATTCGAATCCGCATGCCCCGACGCTAGAGGCCCGTCCAGGCCGCGGACCAAGGCCAATTCACGAGTCCTGGCCCGATTCACCGGTCCTGGCCGGCAGCGGCTCACTCGGCGCGGCTCCGCTTGACCTTGACACGATGACAAGGTCTTCACTGTGGCCGAGGAGGTGGTCGCGATGACCATGCCGAAAGAGGACACACACCCGATGCCGGCTCTCCGGGGGCTGGAGGACAACGGCTCGTCGGTCCGGCTGCGGGCGGCGCTGGCGGCCGGCACGACCCCGGATCCCCGGTTCGTCGACAAGCTCGTCGAACGGTGCGCGATCGAGCCCGAGTTCTCCGTGCGCGAGATGCTCACGTGGGCGCTCACCCGCCACTCGTCGTCCCTGACGGTCCCCAGGCTCATCGATGAACTCCGCGCGGAGCGTCCGCAGGCACGAAGCCAGGCGTTGCACACGCTGTCCAAGATCGGTGACCGGCGGGCGTGGCCTGCGATCACCCGGGCGCTGCTGACCGACCCCGACGACGAGGTGGCGCGGAGTGCCTGGCGGGCGGCGGTCGTGCTCGTACCCGAAGGTGAAGCGGCCGGGCTGGCCGGGGTGCTGGCGGCACAGCTCGGACGCGGCGAGCACGAGACGCAGTTGAGCCTCAGCCGGGCGTTGATCGCGCTCGGTGAGGTGATCATGCCGACCCTGCACGCGGGGATGACGGATGCCGACCCTCGCGTGCGTCAGCATGCGATCGCCACAGAACGGCTGTGGCGCGACCCGGACGCCGGATTCGGGTTCGCGATCGAGGAGGCGAAGCGGGTCGTGGCCCTCGACGCGATCGGCCAGGAGGGATGACAGGGCGGTGTTGATCGGTGAGGTGGCACGGCGGTCCGGGGTCAGCGCCCGCATGCTCAGACACTACGAGTCGCTCGGCCTGGTGCGGCCGACGGGCCGGACCGACGCCGGCTATCGCGCGTACTCCGGCGACGACATCCGGCGGATCTTCCACATCGAGAGCCTGCGGTCGTTGGGGCTGTCGCTGCGTGAGGTGGGGCGCGCGCTGGACGATCCCGGCTTCCGGCCCGCGGAGCTCGTCGACGACCTCGTCCACCGGACGCGGGAGCGCATCGCGGCGGAGACCGAGCTGCTCACGCGGCTCCGTCGGATCGGTGCCGCGGAGCCCGCCGGCTGGGAGGACGTCCTCCAGATCGTCGGACTCCTCCACGCGCTGGGATCGAAGAGCGCCGGAACGCGTCAGCGCGCGGCCCTGTCCTCGGTCGAGGAGGTCCCGTGGCCGGTGGAGGCCCTCGTCGAGGCGGCGTTGAGCGAGACGGACCCGAATGTCGCCGGAGCCCTTCGATGGGCTCTGGCGCAATCGGGCGAGGGCGGGTCGGCCCTGCTCGCCGAGGGCCTCGGCTCACCCGCGGCCGAGGTGCGCGAACGTGCCGTGCGGTCCCTCGTCGAGATGCCGGACGCTGCGGCGACCGCACTGCTGAAGGGCGCTCTCGAGCATCCCGACATCGTGGTCCGCAGGTATGCGGCTCTGGAACTCGGGGCGCGGGGAGTGGCCGACGCGGTCCCGACGCTCATCGACATGGTCGTCGAGGCCGTGAACGACGTCGACGCGGCCGATGCGCTGAGCGCGCTGGCGAGCGATCCCGCGTCGGCGGACCGGATCGCCGCCGGGCTCGTCGACCGCCTCGCCGGCGGCACCGCCGAACCGTCCGCGCGCCGACGGCTGACCCAGGCGCTCGCGGACATCCCGGGCCCCACGGCGTCCCGTGCCCTCGCCGATCTGGCCCGGGACGAGGACCGCGTCGTCGCACAGACCGCCACCTACATTCTCGGGATGCGCGACGCCCGCTGAAGCCGCTGGTCCGGCAGGGCCTTGCCATAAGAACACTACCGATATATCGTTGACGCATCGCGACAGATCAACGATGGAATGGAGAGTGGTTGCGATGCGTACCCACGGTTACGAGCACGGACATGGCCACGGCGGACCGCGGCGCGGTCGGGGCGGCTTCGAGGGACTGCGTGCGGCTTTCGGTCCGTTCGGGCCCGGCGGTCCTGGTGGTCCCGGCTGGGGAGGGCCCGGTGGTCCGGGCTTCGGCCCCGGCCCCTGGGGCGGACGAGGACGCGGCGGGCCGAGGGGAAGGGCGCGGCGCGGTGATGTGCGGGCCTCGATCCTCGCCCTGCTGAAGGACCGGCCCATGCACGGCTACGAGATGATCCAGGAGATCGCCGAGCGCAGCGGCGGGGCGTGGAAGCCCAGCCCGGGTTCCGTGTACCCCACCCTTCAACTGCTGGAGGACGAGGGTCTGATCATCAGTGAGTCCGAGGGCGGCAAGAAGCTGTTCTCGCTCACCGAGGCGGGTCGTACGGCGGCCGAAGAGGGGCCCGAGGCGCCCTGGGAGGAAGCGTCCCGCGGGGTCGACTGGGAGGCCCTCGGCGAGATCCGCCAGGCCGGCTTCGGGCTGATGGAGGCCTTCGGTCAGGTCTGGAAGACCGGCAGCAAGGAGCAGAAGGAGAAGGCGCTCGGCGTCATCAACGAAGCCCGCAAGAAGCTGTACCTGATCCTCGCCGACGAGGACTGAGCGACGGCCCCTCGTGGCGCTGGCGCCCCCTGGAGTGATCCGGGGGGCGCTTCTTCGTGCCGGGGCGTCAGGCGACCAGTTCGTTCAGCTTGCGCAGCGACTCGTTCAGGGCCGCCGTGGCCGAGTCTCTGAGCTTGCCCGCCATCAACGACACCGCCGCACCCGTGAACTCGCCGTCGATGCGGACCGTCGTCGCGTCGCCGTCGGGCGTGAGGGTGTAGCGCGTCGCGACGGTCACGCCCATCGGGCCCTGGCCGCGGATGGCCAGCAGCCGGGCCGATTCGAGTTCCTCGACGGTCCACTCCACCTCGGCCGGGAAGTTCATCAGCCGCATGTTCTCCCGGAAGGTCGTGCCCACCTCCAGGCTCTTGGGGCCGCCCGACGGGAAGCTGGTGTGGGTCGCGTTCCACTCGCCGTGGGTGGACCAGTCCGTGAGTCTGGCCCACACCTTCTCGGCGGGCGCCCCGATGCGTGCCTCCGCGCTGACTTCGGCCATGCGACCACCTCTTCGAGTCGGGTGTCGCGGAACGTAGCCGCGTCGGCCGCAATGTTCAATACTGACGAACAGTCAGGCGTGGTGGGTCCGCGCACGAAACAGCCTGATCTCCTCCGTAAGGAGGAGATTCCGGCCGGGGGAGTCCACTTCCTGTGGGACGCCGAAATGCTCCCCCTCGGGGATGACCCGGGCTCGCGGGACTGATGGGGTAGGGGATGTGCACCACCGTATCCCCAGGCAGTCGGCCCCTGAGCACGGCATCCACCGCGCGGAGAACGATGCCAGGCTCAGTGACGAGCTGGCGTCGGTGATCGGCGGTGCCCGTCGCCGGGCGGTCAGGGACGGGGACCGGCAGATCGACACCGCCCATCTGCTCCACTCCCTGCTGGAGTCCGACCCCGAGGCGCGTGCCGTCTTCGGAGACGGACCGCGCATCGCGCGACTGCTCGGCTATCTCGTCCAGCGCAGCATCGGCTACGGCCTGCGTTGGCAGAGCGGTGTCGAGGACTCCGGCGCCGTCCCCGTGGTGGCCGAGTGCGCGGGTTTCTCGCCGCTGGCCGCGGCATCGATGGAGTACGCCTGCGAGCGTGCCGCCCGCCGGGGCGGACCGGCCCGCGGCATCGACCTGCTCGCGGCGATCGTCGTCGACGCGCAGGCGCGCGCGGTCGAGGTGCTCGCACGCGCCGGGATCGACCCGTACGAGGTGCTGGCCCGGCTCGACGGCGGGCCCGGCCTGCCCGGGGAGTGGGCCGGGGGCTCCGAAGCCGCGTACTGACCGGCCCTGCCCGGGGTGTCGGCTTTGCCCGGGGTGCTGGCTCTGTCCCAAGCGTTCGCCCCGTCCCGAGCGTTCGCCCCGTCCAGGCAGTGAGACAGGTGCCATGAGGGGTGACGCTCCTGTCATGGCCTGTCATCATGTGCCGGTGCGTACCTCTGAGAGCAGTCCGAGCAAGCGCGGCAGGGGCGTGGGGCTCGGCCTCGCGTTGTTGTCCGCGGTCGCCTTCGGCGGATCCGGAGTCGCGGCCAAGCCGCTGATCGAGGCGGGCCTCGACCCGCTGCACGTGGTGTGGCTGCGCGTGACCGGGGCCGCCCTGGTGATGCTGCCGCTCGCCGTACGCCACCGCGCGCTGCTGCGCCGCCGCCCCGGACTCCTCGCCGGATTCGGGCTGCTGGCCGTCGCCGGTGTCCAGGCCTGCTACTTCGCCGCGCTCTCCCGCATCCCCGTCGGGGTGGCGCTGCTCATCGAGTACCTGGCGCCCGCGCTGGTGCTCGGCTGGGTGCGGTTCGTGCAGCGGCGGCCGGTGACACGTGCCGCCGCCGTCGGAGTCGTCCTCGCGGTCGGAGGGCTCGCGTGTGTCGTCGAGGTGTGGTCGGGCCTCGGCTTCGACGCCCTGGGGCTGCTGCTCGCGCTCGGCGCGGCCTGCTGCCAGGTCGGCTACTTCGTCCTCTCCGACCAGGGCAGCGACGCCGGAGACGAGGCGCCCGACCCGCTCGGTGTCATCGCCTACGGCCTGCTCGTCGGCGCGGCCGTGCTGACCGTCGTCGCCCGGCCCTGGACCATGGACTGGTCCGTGCTCACGGGCACCGCGCGCATGGACGGCACACCCGTCGCCGCCGTCGTCCTGCTGGCCTGGATCGTCCTGGTCGCCACGGTCGTCGCGTATGTCACCGGCGTGGTCTCCGTACGCCGGCTCTCCCCACAGGTCGCCGGTGTCGTGGCCTGTCTCGAAGCGGTCATCGCGACCGTCCTGGCCTGGGTCCTGCTCGGTGAGCACCTGTCGGCACCGCAGATCGCCGGTGGCGCCATCGTGCTGCTGGGCGCGTTCATCGCACAGTCCTCGACGCCCGCGAAGGGCTCCGAACAGCCGGTGGCGAGCGGTGGCCCGGAAAGGGAGTTGTCCACACCCGGAACGGCTGCTTAGGGTGCCGATCATGCCGTCCGACGCACTCGTTCTTCCGCCTCCGGCCGCCTGAGGCGGGCCCTCCGGAAACCGAGCCCGGCATGTCGCCGCCGGGCCGAACGGTGCTGCCCGCAGACGAAGTCCGCGGACCTCGCTGAGCCGGGGTCCTTCCCGAACTTCCGCGCACCCACCGCCGCCCGTTCCGCGCGGCGCGTCGTGCGCGTCTGCGGAGAGAACACGTGTCGAACACTGCCTCCGGCCTGCCCATCGGGCGAGGCCTCCTCTATCTGATCGTCGCCGGTGTCGCCTGGGGCACCGCGGGCGCGGCCGCCTCCCTGGTCTACCGGACCAGTGACATGGGGCCCGTCGCCCTCTCCTTCTGGCGCTGCGCGGCCGGTCTCGTGCTGCTGCTCGCCGTCCGCCTCGTGCGGCCGCGCGCCGGGACGGCCGTACGCGAGCCGCTCGGCCGCCGGGCGCTGCGGACCGGGGTCACCGGGCTCGGGCTCGCGGTCTTCCAGACGGCCTACTTCGCGGCCGTCTCCGCCACCGGCCTCGCCGTCGCCACCGTCGCCACCGTCGCCACCGTCGCCACCGTCGTCACCCTGGGCGCCGGTCCCGTACTCATCGCGCTCGGTGCCCGGCTGACCCTGGCCGAACGTCTGGGCCGGGGCGGCATCACCGCCGTCGCGGGTGCCCTCATGGGGCTCGCGGTCCTCGTCCTCGGTGGCGGGGGTACGGCCGTACGCCTGTGGGGCGTGTTGCTCGCGTTGCTGTCCGCGACCGGGTACAGCGCGACGACGCTGCTGACTCGCCGGTGGGGCCGCGGCGGTGAGGCCGACGCGTCCCGGACGGCTGTCGGGGCCTTCGCCGTCACGAGCCTGTGCCTGCTGCCGTTCGCCTGGGCGGAAGGGCTGCTGCCGCACACCGAGGAGCCAGGGCGGCTCCTGGCGCTGCTGGCGTACGTCGCCGCCGTGCCGACGGCCCTTGCCTACGGCCTCTACTTTGCCGGAGCCGCCGTGGTGCGGTCGGCCACCGTCTCGGTGATCATGTTGCTCGAGCCGGTGAGTGCGGCGGGGCTTGCGGTTGTGCTGCTCGGAGAGCGGCTTACGGTGGCGACAGTGGCTGGAACCCTGCTGTTGTTGGGCTCCGTGGCGGGGCTTGCGGTGGGGGAGGCGCGGAGCGCGCGGTCGGAGCCAGGGGTCCTTGTGTGACCGGCGGCCGCGGGTTGTGCGGCTGGTCGCGCATTTTCTCGCGCCCTCAAGGCAGGTTCGGCGTCACCGGGTCCGCAAGTAGTCAGGCAGTTCGGTGTCGGTAGCCAGGTCCGGGTCGGGGATCGGGGTGCCGTAAGTCTTTCCGACCGGGACCACGCCGGCCCAGTGCGGGAGGGTGAGGTCCTCCGGTTCGTCGTTCACGCCGCCCGTGCGGAGCTTGGCGGAGACCTCCGTCAGGTCGAGGCGGAGCACGGCGGTGGCGGCGAGTTCCTTTCGGTTGGCCGGGCGGGAGTCGGCGGCGCGGCCCGGCACGACGTGGTCGACCAGCGCGTCCAAGGCCTGCCGTTTCTCCTCGGGGTCCGTGACGTCGAGGGCGACGCCGTGCACCACCACGGAGCGGTAGTTGATCGAGTGGTGGAAGGCCGAGCGGGCCAGGACCAGGCCGTCGACGTGCGTGACGGTCAGGCAGACCGGAAGGCCCGGGTCGGCCTGGCCGGCCGCGCGCAGCGGGCGTGAGCCCGTGGAGCCGTGCACGTAGAGGCGCTCACCGACCCGGGCGAAGAGTGTGGGCAGCACGACCGGGGCGCCGTCGCGGACGAAGCCGAGATGGCAGACGTAGGCCTCGTCGAGTATCGCGTGCACCAGTTCCCTGTCGTACGAGGCCCGGCCCGGGGAGCGCGTGGGGACGGTGCGGTCGGTCGGGGTGTAGGGGGTGGCGGGGTGCGACGGGGTCGGTGCGGTCTCCTGCATTGGCGCTCTCCATTGCACTAGTGCATAATCTGCTTTGTGCTAGGAGAGTATCCGATCAGTGGGCGCCGCGCAGCGGACATTTCCGCGAGCGTCGAGCGGGCGGTGGGGGTCGGTGAGCTGCTGCCGGGCCAACTGCTGCCGCCCATGAGGGAGTTGGCGGAGCGGCTGGGCGTGAATCCCAATACGGTCGCGGCCGCGTACCGGACCCTGCGTGAGCGCGGGGTCATCGAGACCGCCGGCCGGCGCGGCAGCCGGGTGCGGTCCGCGCCGGCCACGACCGGGCGGGACCAGATCAGGGTGGACGTCCCCGAGGGCGTGCGCGATGTGGCGGCCGGCAATCCGGACCCGGCGCTGCTCCCGCCGCTCGCGGCCGCGTTCGCGGCGGCGGCCGCCGAGGCCGACCGTGCTCCCGTGCTCTACGGAGAGACCCCCGTGGAGCCGGAACTGGCCCGGATCGCACGGGCCGGCCTCGACGCCGACGGGGTGCCGGACGGGCCGCTCGCGGTGGTCTCCGGAGCACTCGACGGCGTCGAACGCGTCCTGGCGGCCCACCTCAAGCCCGGTGACACCGTCGCCGTCGAGGACCCCGGCTGGGGCCGCACCCTCGACCTCGTGCCCGCGCTCGGGCTCAGGACCGTCCCCGTCGGCGTCGACGACGACGGGCCTTACGCCGAGGACGTGCGCCGGGCGCTGGAGGCCGGGGCCCGGGCCCTGATCGTCACGGACCGGGCGCAGAACCCGACCGGCGCCGCGGTGAGCGCCGCACGCGCGCGTGCCCTGCGGTCCGTGCTCCGGGAGCACCCGGAGACCCTGCTGATCGAGGACGACCACGGCCACGGCATCGTCGACCTCCCCCTCCACCCCCTCGCCGGCACCACCCGGCACTGGGCCTTCGTCCGCTCGGCCGCCAAGGCCTACGGCCCCGATCTGCGCCTCGCCCTGCTCACCGGCGACGCCGTCACCGTCGACCGGGTCAGTGGCCGGCAGCGCCTCGGCCCGGGCTGGGTCAGCCTGCTGACGCAGCGGGCCCTGGTACGGCTGCTGGCCGACGGAGCGGTGGACACGCGCGCGGTGGCGGCGGCGTACGGGCGGCGCCGGGACGCACTGATCGAGGCGCTTGCGCGGCGTGGGGTCGCGGCGCACGGGCGCAGCGGGATGAATGTGTGGGTGCCCGTGCCGGACGAGACCGGAGCCGTCGCCCGGCTGCAGCACGCCGGCTGGGCGGTCGCACCGGGCGTCCGCTTCCGGTTGAGCGCACCGCCCGGCATCCGGGTCACCGTCTCGACGCTCGCCGAGAACGACAGCGGGGGTGAGGGGCGGAAGGAGGGCGAGATCGAGGCGCTGGCCGACGCGATCGCCTCGGCGCTCGGCCCTGCCCCGGCGCGCGGTTACGTCTGAGGCCTCGGCCGCGCACGGGGCTTCGGCCGGACCTGGGTGAGGGCCGCGCCCGTCAGTACGATCGCCGCGCCGACCGGAGTCGACCAGGCGAGCGACTCGCCGAGGAGTGCGACGCCCGCGGCCGTGGCGATGACCGGGACGAGGTACGTGACCATCTGGGCGGTCGTCGGGCCGACCTCGGCGACCAGGCCGTACTGCAGGAGCATGGCGAGGCCGGTGCCCAGGGCGCCGAGCGCGGCGATCGCCAGCAGCGGCACGACGGGCAGACCGTCGGGCAGGGTGGTGAACAGCGGGGTCACGACGGCCAGTTGGGCGGTCGCGAGCAGCAGTTGCGCGCCGGTCATCGACAGGTGCGAGTGGCTCGTGCCGGCCAGGGTACGGCGGACGTAGATCCAGCCGACCGGGTAACTGAGGGACGCCAGCAGCGCCAGGGCCGTGCCGGTGGCGTCCAGGCCGTGGAAGCCCTGCCAGGCGCCCAGCACCGTGAGGACCCCGAGGAAGCCGAGGCCCAGCCCCGCGACCCGCACCCGGGTCGGGCGGTCCTCCGAGAGGGCGACCAGGGACAGCGCCATGCCCCACAGCGGTGAGGTCGCGTTGCAGATGCCCGCCAGGGTGGACGGGATGGTCAGCTCGGCGTACGCGAACAGCGAGAACGGCAGGGCGTTGAGCAGGAACGCGGCGACCGCCAGATGCCCCCAGGTGCGCGCACCGCGCGGCAGCCGCTCGCGGCGCACGGCCATCGCGGCGGCCAGCACCGCCGTACCGAACGCCAGCCGGCCGAGCGTGACCTGGAACGGCGCGTACCCCTGGGTGCCCACCTTGATGAGCAGGAAGCTGAAGCCCCAGATCAGGGACAGCGCGGCGAAGCGGAGACGCCAGTCGAGGCGGCGCCGGGGCCGGTCGGGCGAGGCCGTGGTGGCCTGGCCGGGCGTGGAGGTGGCGGTGGTCATGGCAGTCACGATGCGGGAGCGGAACCGCGTAGCACAATCGAGATTTCGCACTCGATATTGCGTAGCATCGCTTACGTGTTGAATCTGGAGCGCCTGCGCACCCTCGACGCCCTCGCACGGCACGGCTCGGTCAGCGGCGCGGCCGAGAGCCTGCACATCACCACCTCCGCCGTCTCCCAGCAGATGTCCAAGCTGGAGCGGGAGGTCGGCCGGCAGCTCCTCGCCAAGAACGGCCGGGGCGTGCGGCTCACCGACGCGGGCCGGCTGCTCGCCGAGCACGCCGCGCGCATCCTGTCCCAGGTCGAACTCGCCCGGTCCGACCTGGAGGCGCAGCGGGGGGAGGTCGTCGGCGAGCTCAGACTGTCGGCGTTCCCGACGGCCGCCCGCGGCCTGTTCCCGCACGCGCTGTCCGCGCTGCGCGAGCGGCACCCCGTGCTCCGGCTGCGCTCCTGCGAGCTGGAACCGGAGCACGGCATCGCCGGAGTCGTCCGCGGCGACCTCGACCTCGCCGTGGTGCTCGACTGGTACAACAAGCCGATGGCGCTGCCCGACGGCCTGGTCAAGGCATCGATCCTGGACGACCCCGCCGATGTCGCCATGCCGGTGGACCACCGGCTCGCGGGGCGTGACGAGGTGGACCTCGCCGAGTTCGCCGAGGACGAGTGGATCACCTGGGGCGAGGGCGAGTTCTGCCACGAGTGGCTGATGTTCACGCTCCGCTCGAAGGGCATCGAGCCGATCGTCGGCCATCGCGCCGCCGAGACCCATACACAGCTCGGGCTGGTCGCCGCGGGCCTCGGGGTGTGCATCGCCCCGCTGCTCGGCCGCCACCCGGTGCCCGACGGGGTCGTGACCGTCCCGGTCAGACAGCGGGTGCGGCGGCATGTCTACGTCGTCTGGCGCGCGGACGCCGACCGCCGCCCGTCGATCAGGGCCGCGGTCAAGGCCCTGCGGGCGGCGGGGGAGAGCCTCACCTGAGCGCTCCGCGCCGGATTCCGCGCTTTCTCAGGCGGGCCCGAGCTTGCGGAAGTCCCAGGAGACGATCTTCTGCGGTGTCAGGCGTACCCAGGCGTGCCGGCCGTCGTGCGGCATTTCCTCCAGGCCGAAGTTCTTCCGGGCGAACAGCGTCTCCGGGACGTCGAGTTCGGCGCGCAGCTCGCCGGTGCGCGGTATCTCGCCCACGAACTCGACGGCCCCCGACAGCTCGGCACCGCGCAGCTCGTCGTACTCCTCGCCGGTGTCGACCACGATCGCCACCCGGGGGTCGCGCCTGAGGTCGGTCCACCGCTTGCTGCGTACGACCGAGTACAGCCACATCGAGGCGCCGTCCCAGGCGAACCACAGCGTGCTCACATGCGGAGCGCCGTCCGCCGAGATCGTGGCGACCCGGCAGGTGCGCTGCGTGGTGAGGAAATCGTCCAGCTCGCCCGGCGTCATCATGATCTTCCGGCCCCGGCGCTGCTGCGTGACGGTCATGCTCCCCCTCTTTCTTCTTCCCACGTCGTGTCAGAGGAGATCCTCTGACATCACGTCAGAAAAGAATGAGTGCTCTTCCCTCCGTGCGCAACGGTGGCTACGCTCCCCCGACCCGCCGCCGGCGCCCAGGGGGAACCGTGCCCTCGTACGAAGAGCTCAGCGAACTCCTCGATCCGCGGACCACCGTGCTGCTCACCGTCGAGTGCCAGGAAGGCGTCGTCGGAGCGGACAGCGCACTGCCCGAACTCGCCGCCGAGGCCCGCTCCGGCGGCGTGCTCGCCAACATCGCCCGCCTGGTGGCCGCCGCCCACGAAAGCGGCGTCCAGGTCGTGCACGCCGTCGCCGAACGCCGTCCCGACGGGCGCGGCGCCAACCGCAACGCCCGCCTCTTCCGGGCCGCCGCGCGCCTGCCCGTCCAGCAGCTGTCCGGCACGCCGGCGGTGCGGGTCGCCGCCCCGATCGAGGTCGCCGAGGAGGACCTCGTCGTGCGACGCCTGCACGGGCTGTCGCCCCTCCAGGGCACCGATGTCGACCCGCTGCTGCGCAACCTGGGCTGCCGCACCCTGATCGTCACCGGCGTATCGGCCAACGTGGCCGTCCCCAACGCCGTGTTCGACGCCGTGAACCGCGGCTACACCGTCGTCGTCCCGACAGACGCCATCGCGGGAGTGCCGTCCGACTACACCCCCGCGATGATCCGCCACACCCTCGCGTTGGTCGCCACGGTCGCGACCACGGACGAGGTACTGGCGTGTCTGAAACGAGCGCGTGAGGTCAGGCGAGCGTGATGGAGTCGCCGTTCACGGTCACCTGTTTCGCCGCCAGCGGTTCGACGGCCGGCCCCTTCTTCACGCTGCCGTCGAGGACGGAGAACTCACTGCCGTGGCATGTGCAGGAGATGATGTCGTCCTTGAGGTCCACCATCGGACAGTCCCGGTGGGTGCAGATCGTCGAGAACGCCTTGTACTGGCCCGCGGCCGGCTGGGAGACCACGACCTTCTCGTCCTTGAAGATCTTGCCGCTGCCCTCGGGGATGTCGGCGGTCTTCGCGAGCGCCGCACCACCGGCGCCCGCCTCGGGCGATGAAGCGCTGCCGCCGGAGCCCTGTTCGGTGGACGAGCCGGAGGCCTTGTCGTCCGATCCGCACGCCGTCAGCGCGACGGTGAGCCCCGCCGCGCCGGCTGCCGCCACCACGGCACGACGGCTCGGTCCGGACCTCGGCTGAACTGATTCGCTGGTCATGCTGACGTTCCTTCCGGGGATTCGTGATCTGCGGAGAGGTACGGCCCTTGAGGACCGGCTGTTCAGACAATGTCGAGATCCTGACCCGTTCGCGGAACGGTGTGGGTAAAGCGGAGCTGTCGGTTCGCTGTCGGGTTGCGGCCCGCCGCCGCGAGGCCGTCGCGTGCGCCCCCGTCCACGTCAGTAACCTGGGGCGATGCTCAAGGAAGTGATCGCGACCCGGTTCATCGCGCCGCTGCGCGAGGGCGGTTCGCTGCCGGGACTCGTCGAGGCAGACGACCACGGGATGTACGTCCTGAAGTTCAGCGGCGCGGGACAGGGGCGCAAGACGCTCGTCGCCGAGGTGGTCTGCGGGGAGCTCGCCCGCCGGCTGGGGCTGCGGGTGCCGCGCCTGGTCACGGTCGAGCTCGATCCGGAGCTGGGCCTCGGCGAGCCCGACCAGGAGGTGCAGAACCTGCTCAGGTCCAGCGGCGGCACCAACCTCGGCATGGACTTCCTCTCCGGCGCGCTCGGCTTCGACCCGCTCGCGTTCCGGGTGAGCCCCGAGGAGGCCGGGCGGATCGTCTGGTTCGACGCGCTGGTCAACAACGTCGACCGGTCCTGGCGCAACCCCAACCTGCTGATGTGGCGGGGCGAGCTGTGGCTCGTCGACCACGGCGCGACCATGATCTGGCACCACAACTGGCCCGGCGCGCAGGCCTCGGCGGACCGCCCCTACGACGCCTCCGACCACGCCCTCGCGCCCTTCGCGCCCGATGTCGCCTCCGCCGCGGCCGAGTTGGCGCCCCTGGTCACCGAGGAACTGCTCGCCGAGGTCACCGCGCGAATCCCGGACGCCTGGCTGGCCGACGAGCCCGGCTTCGACACGCCGGACGACCTGAGGCAGGCCTACGCGCGGCCGCTGCTCGCGCGCGCAGCCGTCATCCACGACCGCATCCAGGGGGCGAAGTGAGCGACCGGCACATCATCAGGGGCGGTGCACGGGACCGCCAGATCTACGAGTACGCCGTCCTGCGCGTCGTCCCGCGCGTCGAGCGCGGCGAGTGCATCAACGCCGGTGTCCTCGTCTACTGCCGTGCCGAGTCCTACGTCGGCGCGCGCACCCACCTCGACGAGGCCCGGCTGCTGGCCCTCGACCCCCATGCCGACGTGGCCGGCGTCCGGGCCGCGCTGCGCGCCGTGGAGAACATCTGCACGGGCGGCCCCGCGGCCGGCCAGGCCGCCCCCGACGACCCGGGCCGCCGCTTCCGCTGGATCGTCGCCCCCCGCTCGACGATCGTCCAGCCCGGGCCCGTACACACCGGGCTGACCACGGATCCGGCGGCGGAGACGGAGCGGTTGCTGGACGTGCTGGTGAGGTAGCGGATACCCGGCTCCGCCGCGCTGTCAGTGCCGTCGGCGCTTCACCACGTAGCCGGCCGAGAGCGCGGCGCCCGCCGCGAAGGTCACGCCGATGGCCACATCCCAGTCGCTCGGCCCCGTGACCGCCGCGCCCCCGAGTCCGCCTCGTACGCCTTGAGACGGGGTGGCGGTGGTGGGCGTGGTGGTGACAGGAGCGGACGGGGTGGCGGAGCTGGTGGGGGAGATGACGCCACGGCGGGGCAGGACCTCACACGCGATGCCGTCGTCCGGGCCCTGGTCCTCGTCGAGTCTGTTGGGATCGCTCGGATCCGCGTCGAAGACGGCCTGCGCGTCCTCCTGGAAGGAGAAGTCGCGGCAGTCCAGGTCCTGTCGGGCGTGAGCGGGGTCGGCCATGGGCACGATCGAGGCGATCGCGAACAGCGTGCCCAGGGCACCGGTGTGACGGCGCATGGAGCGCCTCCCTTCCGGCCACGAGTGGCTCGGGCTTCGACGCTAGGGTCCGAGGGTCGCTGCGGCGCGTGGCCGTAGGCCGATCGGGTGTCCCGGGGGATGCCGTCGGTGACGGGCGTGCGGGTAATGGATCACACACACGCCGTGGCCGTTGACACCGCGTGCCAGGGCTTCTAGCGTCACACCCACTGAAGGTACTAAGCGGTCGCTCACCTGAGGAGAAGCAGCCATGTCCACCACTGAGCAGCGGGTCGCCGTGGTCACCGGTGCCGCGCGCGGTATCGGTGCCGCCACCGCCGTACGACTGGCCGCAGAGGGCCGCGCGGTCGCCGTGATCGACCTCGACGAGGCGGCCTGCAAGGACACCGTCGAGAAGATCACCGCGGCGGGCGGCAAGGCCATCGCGGTCGGTGCCGACGTCTCCGACGAGGCCCAGGTCGAGGCCGCGATCGCCCGTGTCGCCGAGGAGCTCGGCGCGCCGACGATCCTGGTCAACAACGCTGGCGTGCTGCGCGACAACCTGCTGTTCAAGATGAGCGTCTCCGACTGGGACACCGTCATGAACGTGCACCTGCGCGGCGCCTTCCTGATGTCCAAGGCCTGTCAGAAGCACATGGTGGACGCGGGATTCGGCCGGATCGTCAACCTCTCGTCGTCCTCGGCGCTGGGCAACCGCGGCCAGGTGAACTACTCCGCGGCCAAGGCGGGTCTGCAGGGTTTCACCAAGACCCTCGCCAAGGAACTCGGCAAGTTCGGCGTGACCGCCAACGCCGTCGCCCCCGGCTTCATCGCCACCGAGATGACCAAGGCCACCGCCGACCGCGTCGGCATGGGCTTCGAGGACTTCAAGGCCGCCGCCGCCACCCAGATCCCGGTGGCCCGCGTCGGTGAGCCGGAGGACATCGCCAACGCCATCGCCTTCTTCACGGGCGAGGCGGCCGGATTCGTCTCCGGCCAGGTGCTGTACGTGGCCGGCGGACCGCTCGACTAGAGGACGACAGACATGACTTCCGTGGAACTCTCCGGCAAGGTCGCCCTCGTCACGGGCGGCAGCCGCGGCATCGGCTACGGCGTCGCCGAGGCGCTCGTCGCACGCGGCGACCGCGTGTGCGTCACCGGCCGCAACGAGGACTCCCTCAAGGAGGCCGTCGAGCAGCTCGGCGCCGACCGCGCGATCTACGTCGCGGGCAAGGCGCACGACGAGGCCCACCAGGCCGTCGCCGTCGAGCGCACGATGGAGGCCTTCGGCCGCGTCGACTTCCTGGTCAACAACGCCGGTACGAACCCGGTGTTCGGGCCGATCGCCGACCTCGACCTGAACGTCGCGCGCAAGGTCTTCGAGACCAACGTGGTCTCCGCGCTGGGCTTCGCCCAGAAGACCTGGCACGCCTGGCAGAAGGACAACGGCGGCGCCATCGTCAACATCGCCTCGGTCGCCGGCCTCTCGCCCTCGCCGTTCATCGGCGCCTACGGCATCAGCAAGGCGGCGATGATCAACCTGACGGTGCAGCTCGCGCACGAGTACGCGCCCAAGGTGCGGGTCAACGCGATCGCCCCGGCCGTCGTGAAGACCAAGTTCGCGCAGGCCCTGTACGAGGGCCGGGAGGAGGAGGCCGCCGCGGCCTACCCGCTCGGCCGGCTCGGTGTGCCCTCCGACATCGGCGGCGCGGCCGCGTTCCTCACCTCCGAGCAGTCCGACTGGGTCACCGGTCAGACGCTCGTCGTGGACGGCGGTATCTTCCTCAACGCCGGCACGGGCTGAGGCAAGAGGCTCGGTGCGGGCGCCCGTGGACTCACGAGGCGCCCGTACCCACGTAAAGCCCTCGCAAAGGGCGATGACAACGTCGTCAAAGGTTTATCGATCAAGGAGTCATGGACCGGGGCGGGTCAGCCGGCCGGGCACTGCGGTATGGTCTGCCGACCCTTGGTATGGCAGATCGAGGAGCGTGCGCGTGTTCAACCGGAACCGATGCCTGCGGCAGGTGGCGGCCATCGCGTCCATATCGTCCCTTCTCGCCGGGTGTGGCGTGTTGTCGTCCGACACCCCGGAGGACGAAGGGCCGATCGTCGTGGGCACCACCAGTGCGCCCAGCACGCTCGATCCCGCGGCGTCGTGGGACAGCTCCTGGGAGCTGTTCCGCAACATCTACCAGACGCTGCTGAGCTACCCGACGGGCGCGAGCGAACCCCAGCCGGACGCCGCCGAGCAGTGCGGCTTCAGCGACTCCTCGAACCAGGTGTACCGCTGCGAGCTGCGCGAGGGCCTGAAGTTCTCCAACGGCGACGCGCTCGACGCGCAGGCGGTCAAATACTCCTTCGACCGGATCCGCAAGATCAACGTCAACGGCGGCCCCGCCGGTCTGCTGGGCAGCCTCGAACGGGTCCAGGCGCCGAACGACCGTGAGGTGATCTTCCACCTCAACAAGCCCGACGCCACCTTCCCGTTCGTGCTCGCCACCCCCGCGATGTCGATCGTCTCCCCGCAGGCCTACCCGGAGGGCTCCCTGCGCAAGGAGAACGACGCCGTCGGGTCCGGGCCCTACACGCTCGACTCGTACGAGGAGGGCAAGGAGGCCGCCCTCGTCCGCAACGACGGCTACAAGGGCTACGCGGAGCGCCGGAACGACGCGGTGACCATCCGCTACTTCCAGGACTCCGGCGCCATGGTCAAGGCCCTGCGCGACGAGCAGATCGACGTGACCTACCGCGGTCTGGCCGCCGGCGACGTCGTCGACCTCCAGGGCAAGTCCTCCAAGGAGGAGGAGATCCAGCTCGTCGAGGGCACGGGCACGGACATCAACTACCTGGTGTTCAACCCGAAGGACTCCTGGGCCAAGCGCAAGCCCGTGCGCCAGGCCATCGCGCAGGTCGTCGACCGGGCGGCGATCACCCACAAGGTCTACAAGGACACCGTCGACCCGCTGTACTCCATGGTCCCCAAGGGCCTCACCGGCCACACCACGGGCTTCTTCGACGACTACGGCGACCCCGACGTCGACAAGGCCCGCGAGATCCTCAGCGACGCGGGCATCAACCAGCGCGTCCCGCTCACCTTCTGGTACACCAGCGACCGCTACGGCTCCGAGACCGCCGGGGAGTTCAAGGAGCTGAAGCGCCAGCTCGAGGACTCCGGCCTCTTCACGATCAACCTGAAGAGCCGCCCCTGGAAGACGTACGTCGAGGGCTACCAGAAGGGCGAGTACCCGGTCTTCGGACGTGGCTGGTTCCCCGACTTCCCCGACGCCGAGAACTTCATCGCGCCCTTCGTCGGCGAGCAGAACGCCCTCGGCACGCCCTACCCGGCCCCCGAGATCACCGGCGACCTGCTGCCCCGGTCGCGCCGCGAGAGCGACCGCGCGAACGTGGAGAAGGAGTTCGAGGAGGCCCAGCGGATCCTGGTGGACGACGCGCGCCTGCTGCCGCTGTGGCAGGGCAGGCAGTACGTGGCCGCCAGCCGGGACGTCTCGGGCGCCGAGCGCGCCCTGGACCCGTCGACGATCATGATGTTGTGGGAGCTGCACCGCAAGACCGCCTGGTAGACGGGTCGGTCCCGGGCTTCGCCGGGCACGTTGTCAGTGGTCGCCTGTAGGTTCTGAGGCCTGGAAGTGACCGCACATCGTGAGGACGTTGACGTGACCGACACCGCCATGCTGCCCGAGTCCTGGCGCGGGGTTCTGGGCGACGAGCTGCAGCAGCCCTACTTCAAGGAGCTGACGGAGTTCGTCGAGGAGGAGCGGGCGAAGGGTCCCGTGCATCCGCCGCGCGAGGAGGTCTTCGCCGCGCTGGACGCCACGCCGTACGAGAAGGTGAAGGTCCTGATCCTCGGTCAGGACCCCTACCACGGCGAGGGCCAGGGGCACGGGCTGTGCTTCTCGGTCCGGCCCGGTGTGCGGATCCCGCCGTCCCTGCGGAACATCTACAAGGAGATGCACCAGGAGCTGGGCGCGCCGATCCCGGACAACGGCTATCTGATGCCGTGGGCCGAACAGGGCGTCCTGCTGCTCAACGCGGTGCTCACGGTCCGGGGCGGCGAGGCCAACTCGCACAAGGGCCGCGGCTGGGAGAGGTTCACGGACGCCGTGATCCGCGCGGTCGCCGACCGGCCCGACCCGGCGGTGTTCGTGCTGTGGGGGAACTACGCGCAGAAGAAGCTCCCGCTGATCGACGAGTCGCGGCATGTGGTGGTCAAGGGCGCGCACCCGTCGCCGCTGTCGGCGAAGAAGTTCTTCGGCTCGCGTCCGTTCACGCAGATCGACGCTGCGGTGGCCGCGCAGGGGCACGAGCCGATCGACTGGACCATCCCGAACCTGGGCTGAGGCGGGCGGCGTACGGCGGGGTCCTCCTCCCGGAAGGCCCCGCGCGTACGGACCGGCCTGAGCCGGATCGCCTTCGTCTCCGGCTAGCGTCGGAGGATCAGCCGGCGAGTGCGCGGAGGGCGTGGCGATGGAGCGACAGGAGCAGACGGCGCCGGACACCGTGCTGACGCGGATCGGGCAGGTCGTCATGCTGCACCACGCAGGGGACCGCGAGGAGGCCCGGCACCGGTTCCTGGACCTCTGGGCGGAGATCGGGGAGCACGGCGATCCCCTGCACCGCTGCACCCTGGCCCACTACCTGGCCGACACACAGGACGACCCCGGGGACGAACTGGCCTGGGACCTGCGCGCGTTGACGGCGGCGGAGGAGACCTCCGAGGACGGGCTCCCCTCCGGCGAGGCGGTGCGCGCGTTCTACCCCTCCCTGCACCTGAATCTGGCCGAGGACTACCTCAGGCTCGGCCAGTGCGACGCGGCCCGCACCCATCTGCGACGGGCCAGGGCTGCGGCCGCCGCCCTCGCCGACGACAGGTACGGCGACGGCGTGTGGGCCGCCATCGAGCGGCTGGAGTCCAGGCTGGACGAAGGCGGCGGCGGGGCGTGGACACCGCCGAGGCAGCGGCCCTGAAGGAGTGAGCCGGTCAACGCCGGTATGTGTCGCGGCAGATGGTCGCCTGCGGGCTGTCCGCCGGCCACCCCCCGTAGCGCGTGCCCAGCGCGCACACGTCCGCGTTCTTCGGGACGTTCTTGCGGACGTCCTGCCCTACGGACTCCGGGACGTCGGGCAGCTCGGCGGCGGGTGGCCGCTGTGGGGTGCGCTGGGCCGGTGCCCGGCGTTCCGGGCGGGCGGGGCGCGGGCCGGTGTCGCGGGAGCCGGACGGCGGTTGTCCCTGCTCCGGTGAGGCCGCCGGGGGCGTGGCCCGCCGGGACGCGGTCGGGGCCGGCTCCGGGCGGCGGGACCCCTCGATGAGTTCCAGGGCCTCCCGGGCCGGTGCCTGCACGACCTGCTCCTCCGGTCGGGGCGGCGACGGCCGGGACGGAGCCGTCGGTGGCTCGGGAACGGGAGGATCCTGGACCGTCACACAGCCGGAGAGGGCCGAGACCGCCACGGTCACCAGGAGCGTCGCTGTGGTCGTCGTTCGATGCACCCGCGCAACTCTGGTGCGTCCGGCCCCGGGTGGGACAGCGGACGGGCGGAGGATGCCCCGCACGGGTGATGTCCCGCCCCGTACGGAGGTCGCCGGTGGGCCGTGGGTGACGTCAGTCGCCGGTCGAGCCGTCGAGGCGCTCGCGGATCAGATCGGCGTGGCCGTTGTGCCGGGCGTATTCCTCGATCATGTGGGTGTAGATCCAGCGCAGGTTGAACTGCTCGCCGGTGCGGCGGTGCTTGCCCTCGGAGAGATCGTCCAGGGCGAAGCGGGCGGCGTTGCGCCGGGCGGTCTCGATCTCCGCCTGCCAGGTGGCGAACGCCTCCTGGTAGGTGTCCGACTCGGTCAGATGGAACTCGCCGTCCTGGTCCTCGTCGCTGTAGTAGATCGGCGGCGCGTCCTCGTTCGTCAGCACCTTGCGGAACCAGCCCCGCTCCACCTCCGCCATGTGCCGCACCAGCCCCATCAGGGACAGTTCGGAGGGCTCCACGGAGGCTGTCCTGAGCTGCTCGTCGCTCAGGCCCTCGCATTTCCAGGCGAGAGTATTGCGGTGATAGTCGAGCCAGCCTTCCAGCATGGTGCGTTCGGCGGCGTCGGTGGCGGGTTCGGTGCGCTCGATGGTCATGTCCGCATCCTTTCCCAACTCGCCCGCACCGCCCAGGGGTTTTCAGCCCCCGAGCATCCCCGCGAGCAGCTCCCGCAGCCCGGCCCGTACCTCCTCCAGGCTCGGCGTATCGGAACCGAACGACCCCGCGACGCAGCTGAACATCAGCCCGTCCGCCCAGGCGATCAGCGACAGTGTGTGCCGGGCCGGGTCCGTCGAGCCCATTCCCGTGACCAGGGCGGTGAGCTGGTCCCTGAAGCGGGCGCCCGTCGCGTCGAAGTAGGCCCGCAGTTCGGGGCGGCGGGTCGCCTCCAGGGCCAGTTCGTAGCGGGCGAGCGTGAGGGCGCGGTTGCTCGTCAGGGCGCGGTGGGTCGCCAGGGCCAGGGCGTCCGTGAGGGAGTCGGTCCCGGACCGCGGGTCCGGCATCTCGTGCAGGGCCAGCACCCGGGCCTCGCGGTCGGCCAGGCGCCGCACGGCCAGTTCCAGCAGCGCTTGCCGGGTTCGCGCGAGGTTCGACGTGGAGCCCTGGGGGAGTCCGGCCGTCTCGTCGACCGCCCGGTGGGTGAGGCCCCGCATTCCGCGCTCGGCGAGCAGGGCGAGGGCGGTGTCGGCGACGAGGTCGGCGCGGGAGGGGCCGGTGGTGCGTACGGACATGGGCTCACGCTACCCGTCTCACTACGGCTGTAGTAAAGTCGAGAGGGAACTACAGATGTAGTCGACGCGGGTTCGAGGAGGAGCCATGGCACAGCCGAGGCGGGCCGTCGTGATCGGCGGCGGTATCGGAGGCCTGACCGCGGCGGCGGCTCTGCACCGGCGCGGCTGGCAGGTCACCGTGCTGGAGCGCGCCCGCTCGCTGGAGCCGGTCGGCGCCGCCATCTCCCTGGCCCCCAACTCCCTGCGCGCACTGGACGTCATCGGCCTCGGCGAGGAGATCCGCGCCCTCGCCGCCTGGGCGGGGGACGGCGGGCTGCGCACCCCGTCCGGCCGGTGGCTCTCGCGCTCCTCGGCCGACGCCGCCGCCGAGCGCTTCGGCGGCCCTCTCGTGCTGCTGCCTCGCGCCACCCTCGTCGAGCGCCTGGCCGCACAGCTCCCGCCGGACGCCGTCCGCACGGACGCCGCCGCGACCCTGGCCGACAGCGGCGACCCTGGCCGACCCGCCATGGTCAGGACCGCGGACGGCGAGTTGGAGGCCGACCTGGTGGTGGGCGCAGACGGAGTCCGGTCCGCCGTACGCCGGGCGCTCTTCCCCGGCCACCCGGGGACGGTGTACTCGGGGTTCACCACCTGGCGGGTCGTGATCCCCGTCCCCGGTGCCGAGTTCGCCTCGCACGAGACGTGGGGGAGGGGCTGCATCTGGGGCACGCACCCACTCAAGGACGGCCGCGTCTACGCCTACGCCGCCGCCATGACACCCGCCGACGGACACGCGCCCGACGACGAGAGGGCCGAGCTGCTGCGCCTCTTCGGCGACTGGCACGACCCCATCGCCGCCGTGCTCGCCGCCGCCCGCCCCGACGACGTCCTGCGCCACGACGTCCACCACATCGCCGAGCCCTTGCCCGCCTACCACCACGGCCGCGTCGCCCTCGTCGGCGACGCCGCGCACGCCATGCCCCCGACCCTCGGCCAGGGCGGCAATCAGGCCATCGAGGACGCGATCGTCCTCGCCCACCACTGCGACGACCTCCCCGCCTACACCGCGGCCCGGCTTCCCCGTACGACCGCCGTCGCACGGAAGGCCGTGAACGTCGCCCGCCTCAACCTCATGACCAGTCGCGCCGGGATCGCCGTACGCGACACGGCCGTGGCCGCGCTGTCGAAGGCCGGGCCTGCCCTGTTCCTGCGCGGCTTCGACGGCATCGCCGACTGGCGGCCCCCGCAGCCGCCGTATGCTTCCGGGCAGACACCGGCAGGCAACCGTTAGAGGAGAACACCCCGTGAAGGTCGGCTGCATCGGACTCGGCGACATCGCGCAGAAGGCCTACCTCCCGGTCCTCGCCTTCCAGCCCGGGGTCGAACTGCACCTGCAGACCCGCACGCCCGCCACCCTCGACCGGGTCGCCGACGGCCTCCACATCCCGCGGGAGCGGCGCCACACCACCCTCGACTCCCTGCTCGGCCAAGGACTGGACGCCGCCTTCGTGCACGCCCCGACGCTCGTGCACCCGGAGATCGTGACGCGGCTGCTGGAAGCGGGCGTACCGACGTACGTCGACAAGCCGCTCGCCTACGAACTCGACGACTCCGCACGGCTGGTGGCGCTCGCCGAGGAGCGGGACGTGAGCCTCGCCGTCGGGTTCAACCGGCGCTACGCCCCCGGCTACGCGCAGTGCGCCGACCATCCGCGCGAGCTGATCCTGATGCAGAAGAACCGCATCGGGCTGCCGGAGGAGCCGCGCACGATGATCCTCGACGACTTCATCCATGTCGTCGACACCCTGCGATTCCTGGCGCCCGGCGAGGTCGACGACGTGACCGTGCGCGCCCGCGTCCGGGACGGCCTGCTGCACCATCTGGTGCTCCAGCTCGCCGGGGACGGTTTCACGGCGCTGGGGGTGATGAACCGGCTCAGCGGTTCGGCCGAGGAGATCCTCGAGGTGTCCGGGCAGGACACCAAGCGGCAGGTGGTCAACCTCGCCGAGGTCGTCGACCACAAGGGGCAGCCGACCGTCCGGCGGCGCGGCGACTGGGTGCCGGTGGCGCGGCAGCGCGGGATCGAGCAGGCGGTGCTTGCGTTCCTGGACGCGGTCCGCGCGGGGAAGGTGCTCAGCGCCCGGGACGCGCTGGAGACCCATGAGCTGTGCGAGCGGGTCGTACGCGCGGTTCAGGAGCGGACCGCCTGAGCCGCAGGGACCGTACGCCCTCGCCGGCGACCCAGGCGGCGAGGATCAGCAGGGCCGCGTACACCGTCCAGTCGCCGAGGCGGACATAGGGCGTCGTGCCGTGCGCGAGCGGCACCTCGTAGACGTGCGCGGCGGACGCGTCCGTCCCGAGCCACGGCCCGATCCGCTGTCCGCTCGGGCCGTAGACGGCCGAGACACCCGTCAGCGTCGCGTGGACCATCGGACGGCCGGTCTCGGCGGCCCGCAGCGCGGCCAGTGAGGCATGCTGCTCGGGCGCCCAGCTCTGCTGGAACGTGGACGTCGACGACTGGCCGATCAGCACGTCGGCGCCTTCCCGGGCGAGGTGGCGGGTCATGTCCGGGAAGGCGGTCTCGAAGCACACCATCGGCCCGACGCGCAGCCCGTTCCCCACGTTCATCACGACCGGCTGGGTGCCGCGCCTGCGGTCCTCGCCAGCCGCCTTGCCGACGGAGGTGGCCCAGCCGAGCAGGGAGCGGGCCGGGACGTACTCGCCGAACGGCACGAGCCGCATCTTGTCGTAGCGCTCGCCGGTCAGGCCGTCCGGGCCGGCCAGGATCGAACTCTTGTAGATGCCGGGCTTGTCGGAGCGCCGGGCGTCCACGTTGACCAGGATGCCGGCGTCCGTCGCGCGGGACAGCGCCGCGAGCCGCCGGGCGAGGTCGGGCCGGTCCCCGAGGTCGAAGCCGACGCTGCTCTCGCCCCAGACGATCAGGTCGACGTCCTGCCCGGCGAGCCGGCGGGTGAGCTGTTCCTCCCGGTCGAAGCGGCGGTCCGCGCTCTTGCCGCCGTCGACGACGCCCGGCTGGACCACGGCGATCCTGACCTCGCCGTCGATGTCCGGGCGGGGCGAGAAGGCCCAGGCCGCCGAGGTGGCGGCGGCCGTGGCGACGAGACCGGCCACGGCGGGCACCCGGGCCCGGCGGACCGCCACCAGGACGGCCACGGCGACGTTGACGGCGACGACCAGGAAGCTCAGCAGCCACACCCCGCCGACCGAGGCGAGCCGCAGTGCCGGTTCCACCTCCCACTGGCTGGAGCCGAGCATCCCCCAGGGGCCGCCGAGGCCCTGCCAGGAGCGGACCAGCTCGATGGCCAGCCAGCCGGAGGGCAGGACGAGGAGTGCGGCCGCGATCCGCCGCCGCGAGGGCTCGCCCGCCAGCAGCCGGTGGGCGAGCCGGCCCCACAGGGCCCACAGGGCGCCGAGCAGCGCGGCGATGACGAAGGTGAAGACGTGCAGGAAGGGCAGCAGCCAGTGGTGCATCGCCAGCATGAGGCCGAAGCCGCCGCACCAGCCGTCGTACGCCGCCCTCTTGCCGGTGGGCGCGGTGCGCAGCAGCAGGAGCCAGGGGACCAGGGCGACGTAGGCCCACCACCACAGGGACGGGGCGGGATAGGCGAGTACGGGAAGGGCGCCCGCGAGCACGGCGGCGGCCGAGCGCCGCCAGGGGGAGGCGAGCCAGTGGCCGAGCGTCTTCATAGGCGCCTCCTACCCCGCTGGTGCCTCCAGTGTGCGCCCTGCGGACGATCTAGGACAGCGGACGCCGGGTCAGTTGACCACAGGTGTCTTCTGCCGCTCGGGAAGGCGCCGCCACTTCTCCTGGACGACCACCGCGCCCAGTCGCCAGCCGTCGCCCGTGCGCAGCAGGGCGAAGGAGTACCGGCCGCCGCACACGAAGTCCGGTGCGGGGCCCGCGGTGGCCATGGGGTTGACGTAGTCGGCCCGGACCTGGGCCGTGTCGCCGGTGTCCTGTTCCCAGATCCCGAAGCGGACCCGCCGGTTGACGATCAGGTGCTGGCGCATGGTGAACAGCCGCATGCTCTCGGCGAGCCAGGCGGCGACCGCCGTGGCCTCTCCCTCGATGCCGCCGGCCGAGCGGTAGTCCGCCCGCCCGTCGGGCACGAACAGGCCTCGGTATGCCTCCCAGTCGCCGTCGTCGACCGCCACCGCGTAGTCGGTGATCAGTTCGTCGACGGCCAGCCGGTCTCTCACGGTAGCGAGCTCCACGCGCTGCGTCATCGGCTCAGTGTTGGGCATGGAGGGGGTGGAGCCAAGGGGTGTGACGAAACGGGCTGCTGAGTGGGAGTGGCGAGGGCGGGGAGCCGGGGCGATCAGGCCGCTTCGACGACCTCGCCGCGGATCGCGGCCGCCCACTCGACGACCAGGAATTCGTACTCCGCGCGCTCCTCGGCGGACAGCTTGCCGCCCGTGCGCAGCCACAGCGCACGGATCTCCTCGTTGACCTCGGCAGCGGACCGCACGGAACCAGGGATCGAGAAATCGGGGGACATGCGGACAGCCTAGGGGCACCCACTGACAGACCGCTACCGGACGGCTACGGGAACGCTATGCGGTTGGTCACGAGACGCGGCTCACAGGCCGCGGGGTCAGCCCGCCGACTCGGCCGCGTGCGGGCTCAGCTCACCCATCGACACGAGGACGATGATGAGGATGCCGAGGGCGATGCGGTAGTAGACGAACGGCATGAAGCTCTTGGTCGTAATGAACTTCATGAACCACGCGATCACCGCGTATCCGACCGCGAAGGCGATGACCGTCGCGAAGACCGTCGGACCCCACGAGACATGGCCGCCCTCCGTCGCGTCCTTGAGCTCGAACAGGCCGGAGGCGAGCACCGCGGGGATGGCGAGCAGGAAGGAGTAACGGGCCGCGGCCTCACGCGTGTAGCCCATGAACAGGCCGCCGCTGATGGTGGCGCCGGAGCGGGAGACGCCCGGGATCAGGGCCATGGCCTGGCAGGCGCCGTAGATCAGTCCGTCCCGGACGCCGAGGTCCTCCAGGGCCTTGCGCTGCTTGGGCGCGCGGTGGCGGCCGCTCTTCTCGTCCCGGGCGGCGAGCCGGTCGGCGATGCCCAGGACGATGCCCATGCCGATCAGCATCGTCGCCGTGAGCCGCAGATCGCGGAACGGTCCTTCGATCTGGTCCTTCAGCGTCACGCCGAGCACGCCGATCGGGATCGAGCCGACGATGACGAGCCAGCCCATCCGCGCGTCGGGGTCGCCGCGCAGCTCCTTGTTGGTGAGCGAGCGCGTCCACGCGGACAGGATCCGCCCGATGTCCTTGCGGAAGTAGATCAGCACGGCGGCCTCGGTGCCGATCTGGGTGATCGCCGTGAAGGCCGCGCCCGGGTCCTTCCAGTCCAGGAAGGCCGCCGTCAGCCGCAGATGCGCGCTGGAGGAGACGGGGAGGAACTCGGTCAGCCCCTGGACGAGTCCGAGGATGAGTGATTCGAACCAAGACATGAGGTAACGGAGTCCAAGTGCCGATGCGGGACGGACGACGGGCACACCCGTCCGACGTATGAGATGACCGTGGGATCAGGTGCGCCGAGGGGGAAGCGTAGCGTCCCCGGATGAACCCCTGGGACGCAGGGGTTCGGCAGGCGCTCCGCGGGGGCCGGATCAGGCCGCCGTCGGGCCGGTCACCGTCCAGCCGGGCGCCTGGGGGCGGGCCGTGAGGTCCTCGTGGCGCACCTCGTCCCCGCAGGCCCGGCAGGTGACGGCCGGGGCGAGCGCCCGGCCGCAGGAGTGCTCGAGGATCATCGGCCGGTCGCCGTCCGTCCGCAGATGGCGGTCGCCCCACGCCATCAGCGTCATCAGCACGGGCTCCAGCTCCAGTCCCGCCTGCGACGGCCGGTACTCGAAGCGCTGCGGGCGCTCGCTGTAGGGCTGCCTGGTCAGGATCCCGGCGTCGACGAGCCGGCGCAGCCGGGTGGCGAGGATGTCGCGCGGGGCGCCGATGTTGCGCACCAGCTGATCGAAACGGCCGTTGCCGAGGCACACCTCCCGCAGTACGAGCAGGGAGTACTTCTCGCCCACGAGCGCGAGGGTGTCGGCGATGGAGCAGGGGCGCGGGTCTTTGCTGGCGGCCATGGATCCCAGTCTAGGAGAGGGTTGGATTTTCCAACCCACCAGGTTACGGTGAGTTCGGATTTCCTACTCACTGGTAGCCCCGGTGGTCCGGGGCAGTCATGGAGGCCCGCACCATGCGTGACGCAGTCATCGTCGAAGCCGTACGCACCCCGATCGGCAAGGGCAAGGGCAAGGAGAACGGCGCCCTCGCGCACGTCCACCCCGTGGAACTGCTCGCCCACACCCTGCGCACCCTCGTCGAGCGCTCCGGCGTCGACCCGGCGCTGATCGACGACGTCATCGGCGGCACCGTCGACCAGGTCGGCGAGCAGGCCATGAACACCACCCGCTACGCCGTCCTCTCGGCGGGCTTCCCCGAGTCGGTGCCCGCGACCACCGTGGACCGCCAGTGCGGCTCCTCGCAGCAGGCCGTGCACTTCGCGGCGCAGGGCGTGCTCTCGGGCGCGTACGACCTCGTCGTGGCCTGCGGGGTCGAGTCGATGAGCCGGGTGCCGATGTGGTCGAACGTGCCCCCGGGCAAGGACCCCTTCGGCCCCGGTGTCGCCGAGCGGTACCCCGAGGGGCTCGTCCCGCAGGGCATCAGCGCCGAACTGATCGCCGCCCAGTGGTCGATCGGCCGCGAGCGGATGGACGCCTTCGCGGTCTCCTCCCACCAAAAGGCCGCCGCGGCCTGGGAGAACGGGCTCTTCGACGCGGAGGTCGCGCCGCTGGAGGGCGTCACACGCGACGAGTGCGTACGGCCCGGCAGCACCACCGAGATCCTCGCCGGGCTCAAGCCCGCCTACTACGACCCCGCTTTCGCCGAACGCTTCCCGCAGATCGAGTGGAACGTCACGGCGGGCAACGCCAGCCCGGTCAACGACGGCGCCTCGGCGGTGCTCATCACGTCGAGCGAGATCGCGGCCCGGCTCGGACTGCGCCCGCTCGCCCGGCTGCACAGCTTCGCCGTCACCGGCTCCGACCCGCTGCTCATGCTGACCGGCGTCGTACCGGCGACGGAGAAGGTGCTGCGCAGGGCGTCGCTGGCCCTAGACGACATCGACCTGTTCGAGGTCAACGAGGCGTTCTCCAGTGTCGTACTGGCCTGGCAGCAGGAGACCGGCGCCGACCTCGCCCGCGTCAACGTGCACGGCGGGGCCATCGCTCTCGGCCATCCCCTCGGCGCGAGCGGCACCCGCCTGACGACGACGCTCGTGCACGCGATGCGGGAACGGGGCGCGCGGTACGCGCTGCAGACGATGTGCGAGGCGGGCGGGCTCGCCAACGCCATGGTGCTCGAACGGGTGTGACCTGACCGGGGCGCGGCCCCGGTCAGGAGTAACGGCCCGTCAGAGGCGGCGCAGCTGGTGTCGCTTGCGCCAGGCCAGCACCACGCCCGCGAGCGCGGGTACGGCGATGCATGCCAGGGCGATCAGGAAGGCGGGGGAGGTCGGAGTGGAGGCGCGGGCGCCCGCGACGGCGTAGGCGGCGGTGTTCGGGATCGAGCCGAGGCCCGTCGCCAGCAGGAACGGGAGCAGGCCCATACGGGAGAAGGAGGCGCAGTAGTTCGAGGCCCAGAACGGCACACCGGGGAACAGCCGGATCGCCAGCATCGAGCGGAAACCGTGCCGGCTCAGCTGGCCGTCCGCGGCCTTCAGCCAGCGTCCGCGCAGCAGCGGCCGCAGGGCGTCCTGGCCCAGCGCCCGGCCCAGGCAGAAGGCGATGCCGGCGCCCAGCACCGTGCCCGCCAGGGCTGTGCCGGTGCCGAGCTGGGAACCGAACAGCGCACCCGCCGCGAGGTTCAGCAGCGGCCTCGGCACGAACGCCACGGTGCACACGCCGTACGCCACCGCGAACACCACCGCCGCCGCGGCTCCGCCGAGCTGGGGCGGCCAGCCCTCCGTCAGCAGCCGCTGCGGCTCGAACAGCAGCACCGCGCAGCCGGCCGCGGCGAGCAGGGTGACGAGCAGGGACAGCCGCGACCACGGGGAGAGCAGCACTCTCGTGCAGCGAGCGGCGAAACGGGTCGGTGCGGCGGGCGAGGCGGTCGTTGCCGGGGAAGCGGCGACGGCGAGCTCCGCGGTGCTGGCCCGGGGAGAGGCCGTGGCGGTGCCCCCAGAGCGGGTGGTGGCATCGAGCATCCGGCGACACTAACCGACATATGTGTGTGATCGCCGTATGGTTCGTCTCACCAGCGTCACAGACAGTTGAACGCTTGTCGGCGTGCGGCCCCCCGAAAACCATTCGACGTGCGGTGAAGCGTCGGCAAGGATCGGCGTCATGTTCCGGCAGACCTTCACCCTCGCAGCATCCGTGGTCACGGGTGCCCCGAAGGCTGCCGTCGTAGCTCTCACAGCCGTTGCAGACGGCGCCCGAAGCTGACCCTCTCCGGTTCGTCCGGTCGGACCCCGCAAGGGGAGGGTCGGGCAGGTCCTCGGGGTCCCACTTCATGACTAGACGCTTCGAGGTACAGCCATGTCCAAGACGGCCTACGTCCGCACGAAACCGCATCTCAACATCGGCACGATGGGTCATGTCGACCACGGCAAGACCACCCTGACCGCCGCCATCACCAAGGTCCTCGCCGACCGCGGCAGCGGCACGTTCGTGCCGTTCGACCGGATCGACCGGGCGCCCGAGGAGGCGGCGCGCGGCATCACCATCAACATCGCGCACGTGGAGTACGAGACCGACACACGGCACTACGCGCACGTCGACATGCCGGGCCATGCCGACTACGTCAAGAACATGGTCACCGGCGCCGCCCAGCTGGACGGGGCGATCCTCGTCGTCTCCGCGCTCGACGGGATCATGCCGCAGACCGCCGAACACGTCCTGCTCGCCCGGCAGGTGGGCGTCGACCACATCGTCGTCGCCCTCAACAAGGCCGACGCCGGTGACGAGGAGCTGACCGACCTGGTCGAGCTGGAGGTACGCGACCTGCTCACCGCGCACGGCTACGGCGGTGACTCCGTACCCGTCGTACGCGTCTCCGGTCTGAAGGCGCTGGAGGGCGACCCGCGCTGGACGGCGTCCGTCGAGGCGCTGCTCGATGCCGTCGACACGTATGTGCCGATGCCGGAGCGGTATCTGGACGCGCCGTTCCTGCTGTCCGTGGAGAACGTGCTGACCATCACCGGGCGGGGGACCGTGGTGACCGGCGCGGTGGAGCGGGGCACGGTGCGGGTCGGGGACCGGGTCGAGGTGCTCGGGGCGTCCGTCGAGACGGTGGTCACGGGCCTTGAGACCTTCGGCAGGCCGATGGAGGAGGCGCAGGCCGGGGACAGCGTGGCGTTGCTGCTGCGGGGGGTGGCGCGGGATGTCGTCCGGCGGGGGCATGTGGTCGCCGCGCCGGGGAGTGTCGTGCCCGGTCGTCGGTTCACCGCGCAGGTGTATGTGCTGTCCGCGCGTGAGGGTGGGCGTACGACCGCGGTGTCCAGTGGGTATCGACCGCAGTTCTATATCCGTACGGCGGATGTGGTGGGGGATGTCGACCTCGGTGAGGGGGGGGTCGCGCGGCCCGGTGACACGGTTGTCATGACGGTGGAGTTGGGGCGGGAGGTGCCGTTGGAGGCCGGGCTTGGCTTCGCCATTCGTGAGGGTGGCAGGACTGTGGGGGCGGGGACCGTGACCGTGGTGGGTTGAGGTGGTGGGGGACTGCCGGCTGGCTGTGGCTGGTCGCGCAGTTCCCCGCGCCCCCTGAAGGGGCGCCGTAGCCCAGGCACAATGAGATGGTGAACGAGTCCATCCCCGTAACCCTCGATGTCGATCACGGCACCGCCAAGCTCATGCCCGATGTCGACAGGGAAAGGGCCTGGTTGCTCACCGTCGACGGGGCGCCTCAGTCGTATGTCGATCTGGATGATCCGGCGCATCTGGAGTTCGAGTACACGCGGCGGCTCGGGCATGTGCTGGACGTCGTGGCGGAGCCGGGGCGGGTGCTGGACGTGGTGCATCTCGGGGGCGGGGCGCTCACGTTGCCCCGGTACGTGGAGGCGACGCGGCCCGGGTCCCGGCAGGAGGTCGTCGAGGCGGACAAGGGGCTGCTGGAGCTGGTGGCCGAGCATCTGCCGCTGCCGGAGGGCGCCCGGGTCACGCCGCACGCGGCGGACGCGCGGGAGTGGCTGGAGAAGGCCGCGGCGGACTCGGCCGATGTGATCGTCGCCGATGTGTTCGGCGGTTCGCGGGTGCCGGCGCATCTCACGTCCGTTCCCTACGTCCGTGAGGCCGCGCGGGTGCTGCGCGGCGACGGGGTCTATCTCGCCAACCTTCCCGACGCCGCGCCGTTCGCCTTTCTGCGGTCCCAGCTCGCCACTCTGGCCACGGAGTTCGAGGAGCTGGTGCTGATCGCCGAGCCGGGAGTGCTGCGGGGGCGGCGGTTCGGGAACGCGGTGCTCGCCGCCGGGCATCACGCCCTCGACATCGCCGCCCTGGCGCGGCTCACGGCCGCCGACGCCTTTCCGGCCCGGGTCGAACACGGCGCTTCTCTGCGGCGGTTCATCGGGGGAGCGCCGGCGGTGCGGGACGAGGACGCCGTGCCGTCACCCGAGCCCCCCGACGGGTCGTTCGGCATCGGCTGACGCGCGTTCGCTGCCGCTCTGGGCCACCGAGGTGGTCCTCCGTCGGAGGTCACGTACGTCCGGTACGCACAGCGCGGCGGCCGTGACCAGGACGACCAGGCCCGCGCAGCCCCACAACGCCGTCGTACGGCCGAACGCCTCCTCCGCCGGGCCCGCCCCGGCCGTGGCGAGCGGTGACAGCGCGACGGAGCCGAACCAGTCGTACGCCGAGACGCGGGAGAGCTTGTCCTCGGGGATCTCCTGGTGCAGTGCCGTCATCCAGGAGACGCCGAACACCTCGACGGTCGCGCCCGCGACGAACATCACCGCGAACAGGACCCCGACGGGGACCGGGACGGCGAGCGCGGCCGCGGGCAGGGCCAGCGGGAACACGCACAGGGTGCCCGCGAGGAGCAGGCGGCGGGGTTTCCAGCGGGTCATCAGCAGGGCACCGGCGACCGTGCCCGCCCCGAACGCCGCCAGGGCGAGACCCCAGGGGCCCGCGCCGCCGAGATGGTCGCGGGCGACGAGGGGGCCGTACACCGCTTCGGCGGCGGCCACCACGGCGTTGGCGATCGAGAACTGCAGGACGATGGCCCACAGCCAGGGCCGGCCGGCGAACTCCCGCCAGCCCTCCCGCAGATCGGCGAGCATCCCGCCGCCCGGTGCGCGCGGCGCGATGTGGCCGACGTCGAGGAAGGCGCGCAGCGCACCGGCGAGCGCGAAGGCCGCGGCGTCCGCCGCGAGCACCCAGCCGGGCCCGATCGCGGCGACCATGGCCCCGCCGAGCGCGGCACCGCCGAGGGCCGCGCCCTGCATCGCCATCCGGAACACCGCGAACGCGCGGCCCGCCTGCTCCCCGTCGACCGAGGACATCAGCATGCCCTCGGCGGCCGGGCCGAAGAAGGCCTGGCCGGTTCCGCCCAGGGCGGCGAGCAGCATCATCTGCCACAGCAGGGGCTGCCCGGTCAGCACGAGCGCGGCGAAGGCGGCCTGGGACAGGCAGTTCAGGGCGTTGGCCGCGACCATCACATGGTGCCGGGGCAGCCGGTCCGCGACGGCGCCGCCGATCAGCAGGAACAGCACCAGCGGGAGTGTCCGTGCCGCCGCGACCAGGCCGACGTCACCGCTGTCACCGCCCGTTTCGAGAACGGCGAACGCCGCCGCGACCAGGGCGCCGTGGCTGCCCAGATTGGTGACGACCGCGGCGGCGGTCAGCAGGGAGTAGTTGCGGCCCGCCCAGGCGGGGCGACGGGTGGTGGTGGGCACCCGGTGACTATCGGCGGGGCACGGTCGCCCTGCCAAGCGATTTACGCGGGCCTTGCGCGGTCACGCTCGCCCGGGCCGTCGCCGGTCACGCCCCCTGGGGGCCCTCCTTGGTGAGGCGCACGGTGCCGAGGATCTTCTGGACGGTCGCCTCGGCCAGCTCGCCCTTGACGCCCTTGGCGCCGTACAGGTTCCAGGTGACGAAGTCGCCCGCGCCGTTCTTGAAGGCGAAGGTGATCGCCTTGCCGTCGCTGTCGCACTTGCCGTTCTGCGGGGTGTTCTCCGAGTGCGCCGTGGCGACGCTGCCCTTGATGCCCGACTTGGTGGTGTACGGCTTGGGCTTGGTGAACTTCACGCTCTTCTTGTCCGGCTGGGTGTAGCCGCCGAAGATCCACCACGGCACACGGGTCTCGGCCGCCTCGTCCGTGGTCTTCGCGCCGTCCTCACCGCGCGTGCCGACGGTGGCCAGGGCGGTGTCCTCCTCGCGGCCGTCCTTGTCGGAGTCGCTGGTGCACCACTTGGACTTCAGATAGGCGGGGGCGGTGACGCTGGTGCGGTCCATCTCGCCGTCCTTCTTCTCCCACTCGAAGCCCACGCTCGTACCGGGAGTCTCGATCTCCCAGTCGGCGGGCACGTCGAACTGGGTGCCGAAGCGCGTGTTGGTGACGACCTTCCAGCCGGGGATGGTCGCCTTCTCCCCCTCGCCCCCGCGCGGGTTGCTCCCGGAAGCGGAGGCGCTCGGCTCGGTGGAGGGTTCCTTGGAGGCGGCCTTGACCGGCTTCTTGTCCTTCCCGCCGGCCGTGTCGTCCTTGTCGCCGCCCAGCACCAGGAAGCCGGTGACGCCGGCGGCCACCACCACCGCCGTGGCCGCGATGATCGCGACCAGCTTCGTCCGGTTGCCGCCGCCACCGCCCGGCGGCGGCTGGGGCGCGCCGGCCGGCGCCGGGGCGCCCCACTGCGGCTGCTGCCCGTAGGCGGGCTGCTGCTGATAGCCCGGCTGCTGGTACGGATTCGGCTGCTGGTACCCCGGCTGCTGGTACGGGTTGTTCGCTTGCGGGTTCTGCTCGCCCCCGGGCGGCTGCTGTCCTGGCCACATGGGCAGTCACCCTAGCCGCGCTCCGGACACGATTCGGTCACCGCCTGTGGACGGAGCCGTAGCAACACGGCGACGACGCGGTGCGAACCGGCGTACGGCGGACCGATGCGGCGGTCGTCACACGGCCTGGTCAAGGCCTGGTCAGTCGTCTCTACTCGTGAGTAACATGCGGGCATGAGCGCAGACCAGATGTCCATCGGCGAGATGCTCGCCGCCACGGTGCCCATGGCCCGGACCCTCAACCTCGAGTTCCTCGAGACCACGCCGGAGCGGGCGGTGGTGTCCCTGCCGGACCAGAGCGACTACCACAACCATGTGGGCGGCCCGCACGCCGGCGCGATGTTCACGCTCGGCGAGTCCGCGAGCGGGGCGATCGTGCTGGCCGCGTTCGGGGACCAGCTCTCGCGTGCCGTGCCGCTCGCCGTCAGTGCCGAGATCGCCTACAAGAAGCTGGCGATGGGCGCGGTCACGGCGACCGCGACCCTCGGCCGCCCGGCCGCCGAGGTCGTCGCGGAACTGGACGCGGGCGGGCGTCCCGAGTTCCCGGTGGCCATCGCCATCCAGCGGGCCGATGGCGCCGTGACCGGTGAGATGACGGTCGTCTGGACGCTGCGTCCCAACGGCTGAGCCCGCCCTCGCGTGACTGAGGCCCCGGCCGAGGGGAGAGTTGAACCCCGGGCCGGGGCCCTCGCGTTGCCTCAGGCGGCGATGTGCCGTGCGGGGGCGGGGACGGTGGGCGCGGGGACGGTGGGGGCGCCGTCCAGCTCCGCGACGAACCCCTTGAGCCACGTCACGAACTCCGGCCCCAGGTCGGGCCGGTCGCAGGCCAGCCGGACCACCGTGCGCAGATAGTCGGCCTTGTCCCCGGTGTCGTAGCGCGGGCCCTTGAAGACGACTCCGTGCACCGTGCCGCCCGCGGCCAGCTCCTGGAGGGCGTCGGTGAGCTGGATCTCGCCGCCCCGGCCCGGCGGGGTGCGCTCCAGGACACCGAAGACGGCCGGGTCGAGGACGTAGCGCCCGATGACGGCGTAGCGGCTCGGCGCGTCCTGCCGGGCCGGCTTCTCCACCAGGCCGGTGACACGGACGACGTCCTCCTCGCCGGCCGGTTCGACGGCGGCGCAGCCGTAGAGGTGGATCTGCTCCAGCGGGACCTCCATCAGGGCGACCACGCTGCCGAGCCGGCGGTCGCGGACGTCGAGCATCCGGCTGAGCAGGGTCTCGCGCGGGTCGATCAGGTCGTCGCCGAGGAGGACCGCGAAGGGCTGGTCGCCGACATGGCGGCGGGCGCAGAGCACGGCGTGGCCGAGGCCGAGCGGGTCGCCCTGCCGGATGTGGTGGATGCTCGCCAGCAGGGCGGGGTCGCGCACCGCGTCCAGCCGTACGGTGTCGCCCTTGGCGGCGAGGGTCTGCTCCAGTTCGAAGGCGTGGTCGAAGTGGTCCTCGATGGCCCGCTTGTGCCGGCCGGTGACCATCAGGACGTCGTCGAGTCCCGCCGCTGCCGCCTCCTCGACGACGTACTGGATGGCCGGCTTGTCGACGACCGGCAGCATCTCCTTGGGCGTCGCCTTCGTGGCGGGCAGGAAGCGGGTGCCGAGGCCGGCGGCGGGGACGACCGCCTTGCGGACGGTGCGGGCGGTGCCGGTGGTTCGGGCGGGGGTGACCGGCGTGGAAGCGTGGGGGTCGATCATGCGGCCCATGCTGACCCGCGGAGATGAGAGCGGGCCGAGAGTCGCATGGGAGTCCGCTGTGGAGTTGGAGATTTCGTGGACCAACCGCCTTTGTGTGCACACAACTTGAGGCCTTGAGCGGCGCGGATTTCGAATGCCGGTACGGATACCGCCGGTAACATATCTGAATTGCCGGCGTTTTGAACTCGGGTCATCCGAACGCCTTGTTACCTGTGAGTCGCATGTGCGAAGGTGAGCCGCCTCACACCCGAGTCCGCAGCTCACGCGGCCAGGTATGCACCAATCACGCCCCTGCTTTCCGACGGACGCGCAATTCGCATGCCGTCTGCGGCTGGAAGGAAATGGTTCCGTGCAATCCCCGTACCCCCCACGCCCGCCGTACCCGCCGCGACCCGGAGCGGGGCCGGCGGAGTCCGACCGCAATCTTCTCGCCCGGGTCGGCGAACCCGGTGAAGGCCCGCGCGCCGTCGCGCTGTTGCTCTCGCGGCACTGGCGGGCCGTCCATGAGTACGCCGTGATCTGTCTGGCGTCCTCGGCGGACTCGGCGTCGATGGCGGCCGCGGCCGCTTTCCGCCGGGAGCTCGCCGGACCGGGCGTCGGCGCACTGCGACCCCGGCTGCTCGCGGCCGTGCGGGACCTGGTCGGGGAGTGGGCCGCCGACGACGGCATTTCCGTCGTACTGCCGGAACTCCGCAAACCCGTCGGCGCCCGAGGGCTGCGCGCCGCCCGGTCCACGACAGCCGAAAGGCGGCGCCTGGCGGAACGCGCGTTCCGGTCTCTTCCCGCGGCTTCCCAATGCCTGCTCTGGCACACGGAGGTCGAGGCCGAGCCCATATCCGTACCGGCCGGTCTGCTGGGGGTCGACCCCCGCACCGCGTCGGCCGCTCTGGAACAGGCGCGCGAGCAATTCCGGACGGGGTGCGTACGGGCGCACCGGGAACTCGCGCCGACACAGGAATGCCGGTACTACAACCGCTTGCTGGACGTTCCCATGCGCCGCGGCGGGGCTCTGCTGCCGGATGTGCAACGGCATTTGATGGCCTGCCGCTACTGCCGGCACGCCGCCGAGCAACTCAGCCATTTCGAGGGCGGTCTGGAGGATCTGCTCGTCGAGACCGTGCTCGGCTGGGGCGCCCGCCGCTACCTCGCATCACGGCCGGGCCGGGACGGAGGCCCCAGCGCCCTTCCGGCATCCCCGGCCGGTGGCCGGCACCGCTCGCGGGCCCACGCCCTGCCGGCGGGCGGCCGGCTCGGGACCCCGAGGAAACACACGAAGGCGCTGGCCGCCGCGGTCGGGCTGACCTCCCTCGTGCTGCTCGCGACCCTGCTCGCGGCCCGGGGCTGGTCGGAGGAGGGCGGTACCGCCGGCCCCGAGGTCACCTGGGGAGCGGTCAGCGGTCATTCGGTCGACGCGGGCGGCGCGGGGGCGTCGTCCCGGGAGTCGTCCTCGGCCGACGGCGCTCCGTCGGCCGCGTCCGCGGGCAACCCCGCCGAAGTGGCCCGCGGGCGGCTGCGCAACCTCGACGCCGGGCTGTGCCTCGACGTCCGGGGCGGCCGGCTCCGGAGCGACGCCCGTGTCCTGCTGACCGCCTGCTCCGACGGGTCCCCGCTGTGGTCGTACCGGGACGACGGCCTGCTGACCAGCGCCGCCGACCCGACGCTCTGCCTCGGCTCCGACACCGCCGAGCGGTCGGTCGGCCTGGCCGGATGTCTCGTGCACGCCGGGGTCGTGCGCTACGACCTGACCGTGCGCGGCGAACTCCTGCCGCGCGGCGGCAAGGGACTGGCCGTCGCCCCCGGAAAGAACCGGCATGTGATCGTCACCGGGCGCGACGGATCCGAGGCGCAACGCTGGGCGCTGGAACCGGCGGTCTCCCGCGAGGAGGCGGGGGAGTCGCGGAAGGAGCGGTCCGAGGACTCCCGGGCCGTACCGCGGGAGAACGGCCAAGAGAAGCGGGAGAACGGCCAGGAGAAGAAGGGGCCCTACGCCGATGCCCCCTCGGCACACCCGCCCGAGTCCCCGCGGGCCAAGTCCGAGCAGCAGCCACCGCCGGACCGCTACGAGCCACGGATCGCCCAGGTGGGCTGCTGCGACGAGCCCGACCCGCGTGCGGCGCCCGGCTCCGAGGTGGTCGGGCGGGTGACCGCCGACGTGGCAAGGACCGCGCTGACCTTGCACGCCGCGACGCTTCCGTAGCGCCCGGGGCATCTGGTGGGTGACCCGTCGGCAGGCCGCGGGTCACCCGGCGGGGTGACCCCGGCCCCGGTACGAGAGGTGAGTTCACCCGACCTGACCGGGTGTCCGGCGAAAGGTGACGGCGAGGCGGGCGCATAGTGCGTTCATGACCGACTCCGTCTCCCGTTTCCCCCGGCGGTCCGCCCTTCGTCTGCTCGGCGGGGCGGTCGCCGTGGTCGCGGCGGCCACCGGCGGGTTCGCCCCGGCTTCCCGTGCGCACGCGCGGGAGGGACGCGGCCGGAGCGCCGACGCCCGGGTCGAGGAGCTGCTCGCCCGGCTCACCCTCGACGAGAAGATCTCCCTGCTGCACGGCGCCACCGACCCGCGCCCGCTCGGCCAGGCGGGCTACGTCCCCGGAGTGGCACGGCTCGGCATCCCGCCCCTGCGTCTCGCCGACGGCCCGGCCGGTGTCCGTGTCACCCGGCACGCCACCGCCCTGCCCGCCCCCGTCCTGCTGGCCTCCGCCTTCGACCCCGACCTGGCCAGGCGCTACGGCCAGGTCATCGGACGGGAGGGGCGTGCCCTCGGCCAGGACGTGCTGCTGTCCCCGATGGTCAACCTCATCCGCACCCCGTACGCGGGCCGCAATTTCGAGACCTTCAGCGAGGACCCGCTGCTCTCCGCGCATCTGGTCGCCGCCGAGATCGAGGGCATCCAGGGTGAGGGACTCATCGCGACCGTCAAGCACTTCGCGCTCAACAACCAGGAGCGCGACCGCACCTCGGTGGATGTGCGCGTCGACGAACGGACCCTGCACGAGACCGAGCTGCGCGGCTTCGAAGCGGCCGTCAAGGCCGGCACGGGCGCGGTGATGGGCGCGTACAACAAGGTCAACGGCACCTTCGCCTGCGAGAACGAGGAGCTGCTCACCGGCGTCCTGCGCGAGCGGTGGGGATTCACCGGCTGGGTGATGACCGACTGGTCCGCCGCGCACAGCACCCGCGAGGCCCTCATGGCGGGCCTCGACATGGAGATGCCCGACGGCACCCACTTCGGCACGCCGCTCACCTCGGCCGTGCGCGACGGCGGCGTGCCCGAACGCCACGTCGACCGGGCCGTACGCCGCGTCCTGACCGTCATGGACCGTTTCGGACTGCTCGGCGACACCGTCCCGCGCCGCCCCGACCGCGACGCGAAGGCGGGCGCGGCCGTCGCACGCGAGGTCGCCGAGGCGGGCGCCACCCTGCTGCGCAACGCCCACGGCACCCTGCCCCTGACCGCCGGCGGGAGCATCGCGGTGATCGGGCCGACCGGCGCCCGGCCCCTGGTCAGCGGCGGCGGCAGCGCCCATGTCGTGCCCGAGCACGCCGACAGCCCCCTCGACGGCATCCGGACGCGCGCCGCACGGGTGACCTACGCCCTCGGCGAGGACGCCTTCGGCAAGCCCCTCCCGCCCAGCGCGCTCGACCCCGCCTTCGACACCGAGGGCCGGCGCGTCGACGCCGGCCGCACCTGGACGTACGACGGCACCCTCACGGTGACCGAAGCCGAGGCCGGAGACGACTGGACGTTCGTCCTCCACTACTCCGGCACGCCCCCGCTCCGCCCGAAGGTCCTCCTCGACGGAGAGGAACTGTTCCCCCTGGTGCCCGGCTGGGACGAGTACTTCATGGGCGGCCTGCTCACCCACGCGGCCGACGGCCTGTCCGTCCGCCGCAGGACCCTGAAACCGGCCAAGGGAACGCACCGGCTGAAGATCACCGCACCGGGCGGAGACACCGGCCAGCTGTTCCGGCTGCGCCGCGTCACCGCCGCGACCCGGGCCGAGGATGTCGCGGAGGCCGTACGAGCCGCCCGCTCCGCCCGGGACGTCGTCCTGTTCGCCTACGAGGACGCCATCGAGGGCCAGGACCGTACGACCATCGCCCTGCCCGGCAACCAGGAACGGCTCATCGAGGCCGTGACGGCGGCCAACCCGCGCACCACCGTCGTCCTCAACACCTCCTCCGCCACGTCGATGCCGTGGCTGGAACGCACCGGCGCCGTGCTCCAGATGTACTACCCGGGCCAGGAAGGCGCGGCCGCCACCGCCGCCGTCCTCTTCGGGGAGCGCGATCCCGGCGGCCGCCTCACCCAGAGCTTCCCCGCCGACGACGACCACCATCCCGTCGCCGGGGACCCCCGCCGCTACCCCGGCGTGAACGGCACCGAGCACTACACGGAGGGCGTCCACGTCGGCCACCGCTGGTACGACGCCGAGGACGTGGCGCCGCTGTTCCCCTTCGGCCACGGACTGTCGTACACGACCTTCGCCTACACGGATCCGGACGCGCGCTGGACCGCCGACGGACTCGATGTCGCCTTCACCGTCCGCAACACCGGCCCGCGTGACGGTGTCGCCGTGCCGCAGGTGTATGCGGGACCGGCCCCGGACCTCCGGCTCGACCAGCCGGTCCGCGTCCTGGCCGGGTACCGCAGGCTCTCCCTGCGGGCGGGGGAAAAGCGGCGCGTGACCGTACGCGTCGAGCCGCGCGCCCTCTCCTCCTGGGACCCGAAGATGCACGACTGGGTGCTCGGCACCGGCCGGCGCATCCTCTGGATCGGGGCGTCGTCACGGGATCGGCGGCTGCGCACGAGCGTACGGGTGGGCGGCTGAAACACGACGGGTGCCGAACGGCCCCCGCCGCATGGCCGACGGGCGCCTGGCATCGAACCGGAACAAACTGGTACTCCTCCTGAGGCCGTCGCAGAAACCCCAGGGAGTCACTCATGCCCGAGGCCCCGCGCCAGGACAGCAGGACCGCACCGACCGACGAGGAGCTGCGCAGGCTGGACGCCCACTGGCGGGCCGCCAACTACCTGGCGGCCGGTCAGATCTATCTGCTGGCGAACCCCCTGCTCACCGAGCCGCTCAAGCCCGAGCACATCAAGCCGCGACTGCTGGGGCACTGGGGCACCTCACCCGGGCTCAACCTCGTCCACACCCACCTCAACCGCGTGATCAAGAACCGTGAGCTGGACGCCCTGTGCGTCTGGGGTCCGGGCCACGGCGGGCCCTCGGTCCTGGCCAACTCCTGGCTGGAGGGCAGCTACACCGAGAAGTACCCGGACGCGACCCGGGACGCGCCGGGCATGGAGCTGCTGATGCGGCAGTTCTCGTTCCCCGGCGGCGTGCCCAGCCATGTCGCCCCGGAGGTCCCCGGCTCGATCCACGAGGGCGGCGAACTCGGCTACTCCCTCGCCCACGCCTACGGCGCCGCCCTCGACAACCCGGGCCTGCTGGTCGCCTGCGTGATCGGCGACGGCGAGGCGGAGACCGGCCCGCTCGCCGGGTCCTGGCACGCCAACAAGTTCCTCGACCCCGTCCACGACGGCGCCGTCCTGCCGGTCCTCCACCTCAACGGCTACAAGATCGCCAACCCGACCGTGCTCTCCCGCCTCCCGGAGGAGGAACTCGACTCGCTCCTGCGCGGCTACGGCCACGAGCCCATCCATGTCGGCGGCGACGACCCGGCCGCCGTCCACCGTGCGATGGCCCACGCCCTGGACACCGCCCTCGACCGCATCGCCGACGCACAGCGCGCCGCCCGCGAGGAGGGCGCGACCGAACGCCCGCGGTGGCCGGTGATCGTGCTGCGCACCCCGAAGGGCTGGACCGGCCCGGCCGAGGTCGACGGCGAGCCGGTCGAGGGCACCTGGCGCTCCCACCAGGTCCCGTTGTCCGGCGTCCGCGACAACCCGGAACACCTGCGGCAGCTGGAGGACTGGCTGCGCTCGTACCGGCCCGAGGAACTGTTCGACGCCGACGGCCGCCCGGTCGCGGACGTCCTCGACTGCGTCCCCGAGGGCACCCGGCGGCTCGGCGCCACCCCGCACGCCAACGGCGGACTGCTGCTCCGCGATCTGCCGGTCCCGTCCCTGGACGACTTCGCCGTCCCGGTCGACAAGCCCGGCACGACCACGCACGAGCCCACCCGGGTCCTGGGCGACCTCCTCGCCCGGATCATGCGGGACACCGCCGACCGCCGCGACTTCCGCCTGGTCGGCCCGGACGAGACCGCCTCCAACCGGCTCCAGGCCGTCTTCGAGGCCAGCGGCAAGGCCTGGCAGGCCGGGACGCTGCCCGTCGACGAGGACCTCGACCGGCACGGCCGGGTGATGGAGATCCTCTCCGAACACCTCTGCCAGGGCTGGCTGGAGGGCTATCTGCTCACCGGCCGGCACGGGCTGTTCTCCTGCTACGAGGCGTTCGTGCACATCGTCGACTCGATGGTCAACCAGCACATCAAATGGCTGCGCACCTCCCGGCGACTGCCGTGGCGCGCCCCCATCGCCTCCCTCAACTACCTGCTGACCTCACATGTGTGGCGGCAGGACCACAACGGCTTCTCCCACCAGGACCCCGGCTTCGTCGACCACATCCTCAACAAGAGCCCCGAGGCCGTCCGGGTCTACCTCCCGCCGGACGCCAACACCCTGCTGTCCGTCGCGGACCACGTCCTGCGCAGCCGCGACTACGTCAATGTCGTCGTGGCCGGCAAGCAGCCCTGCTTCGACTGGCTGTCCATGGACGAGGCCCGGGTCCACTGCGCCCGCGGCGCCGGCGCCTGGGAATGGGCGGGCACCGAGGACGGCTCCCGGGAACCCGACGTGGTGCTGGCGTGTGCCGGTGACGTCCCCACCCAGGAGGTCCTGGCCGCCGCGCACCTGCTCCGCCGGCACCTGCCCGACCTGGCGGTCCGCGTGGTGAACGTCGTCGACCTGGCCCGGCTGCTGCCCCGCGAGGAGCATCCGCACGGCATGAGCGACTTCGAGTACGACGGTCTCTTCACCACCGACAAGCCGGTGATCTTCGCGTACCACGGCTATCCGTGGCTGATCCACCGCCTCGCCTACCGCCGCGCCGGGCATCCGCAGCTGCACGTGCGCGGCTACAAGGAGTCCGGCACCACGACCACGCCCTTCGACATGGTCGTCCGCAACGACCTGGACCGCTACCGCCTGGTGATGGATGTCATCGACCGCGTCCCGGGCCTCGCGGTGCGCGCCACGGCCGTACGCCAGCGCATGGCCGACGCCCGTACCCGCCATCACGACTGGATCCGCGAGCACGGCACCGACCTGCCGGAAGTCGCCGAGTGGACGTGGAACGCGTGAGTCGCGGGGCACGTCCTGCAACCCGGTAGGCTTCCCGTGCCCGCAGGGAAGCTCAGGGAAAGGAACCCGCGTTGCACGTCCAGGAGTGGCTCGAAACCGTACCCGCCGTCGCCGTATACGCACTGGTGGGAGTGGTCATCGGCCTGGAAAGCCTGGGCATCCCGCTGCCGGGCGAGATCATCCTGGTCTCCTCCGCGCTGCTCGCCTCCCAGCACGGCGACATCGACCCCGTCGTCCTCGGCGCCTGCGCCACGGCCGGCGCGATCATCGGCGACTCGATCGGTTACGCCATCGGCCGCAAGGGCGGTCGGCCCCTGCTGGCCTGGCTGGGCAAGAAGTTCCCCCGGCACTTCAGCGAGGGCCACATCGCCACCGCCGAGCGCTCCTTCGAGAAGTGGGGCATGTGGGCGGTCTTCTTCGGCCGCTTCGTCGCCCTCCTGCGCATCTTCGCGGGCCCGCTGGCCGGTGTGCTCCGGATGCCGTACTGGAAGTTCCTCATCGCCAACGTCCTCGGCGGCATCGTCTGGGCCGGCGGCACGACGGCCGTCATCTACTACGTGGGCATCGTCGCCGAGTCCTGGCTGAAGCGCTTCTCGTGGCTGGGCCTGGTGGCGGCGGTCCTGGTCGGTGTCACGTCCATGCTGGTGCTCAAGCGCAAGGCGAAGAAGGCAGCACCGGCAGTCGCCGCCGGGGAGTAGCGCGCTCGGGGACGCGGGGAACTGCGCGACAAGCCACCACGGCCCCGCACCCGCCGCGCGACCTACGCGTGCACCTCGCGGTGCGCCTTCGCCAGCTCGGCGTACATCGTGCCGTTGAGGGTGACCCCCTGCCGCTCCTCCTCGGACAGCTCCCGGCGGACCTTCGCGGGGACGCCCGCCACCAGGGACCCGGGCGGCACGACCATCCCCTGCGGCACCAAGGCCTGCGCGGCGACGAGGGACCCGGCGCCGATCACGGCCCCGTTCAGCACGGTCGCGCCCATGCCGATCAGACAGTCGTCCTCGACGGTCGCCCCGTGCACCACGGCGTTGTGCCCGATGGACACCCGCTCACCCACCGTCACGGGAAACCCCGGGTCGGCGTGGAGCGTGCAGTTGTCCTGGACATTGCTGCTGGCGCCGACCGAGATCGACTCGACGTCGCCCCGCACCACGGCCCCGTACCAGACACTCGCCCCGGCACCCAGCGTCACGCCGCCGATCACCGAGGCCGTCGGCGCCACGAACGCCTCCGGATCGACCTGCGGCTCCCTGCCGCCGATCCCCGTGATCATCGCCCGCTGCGCCATGTCCGCCTCCAGAAACGTCGTAGACAACGCGCAAACCGTACGACACCCGGTGGGGCGAAGATCACAGGCCTCCGACACCGCGAGGTGAGCTACCGCTGAGTACGGTGACCTCGTGCCGAAGCGCAAGAACACGTTCTCATCCTGGCGGCGGGGCCTAGTGCAGCGCGCCGTCCACGCGGGCTGGGCCTGGGCGCAGCGCACGGGCTCCGTGACGGCCGAGCACCCCGGGCGCTACCGCTTCGGCGCGATGGGAACCAGTACCAGACTCGCCTTCCCGCTCGGCACCGTCTTCGGCGAGCCCTGGATCCACCTCGGCTCCCACTGCATCATCGGCGAGCAGGTCACCCTCACGGCGGGCCTGATGCCGGACCTCGATCTCGGCCCCGACCCGATCCTGCGCCTCGGTGACGGCGTCGTCCTGGGCCGCGGCAGCCATGTCATCGCGGACACGACGGTGACCATCGGCAGCGACTGCTACTTCGGCCCGTACGTCTACGTCACGTCCACGAACCACTCCTACGACGATCCGCACGAGCCCATCGGCAAGCAGTGGCCGCGGATGGAACCGGTGGAGATCGGGCCCGGCTGCTGGATCGGCACGGGCGCGGTGATCCTGCCGGGCGCCCGGATCGGGCGGAACGTGGTCGTGGCCGCGGGCGCGGTGGTGCGGGGCACGGTGCCCGACCATGCCGTGGTGGCGGGCGCGCCGGCCCGTGTCGTACGGCGCTGGACCCCCGCCGACGGCTGGCAGCCGCCGCTGCGCACCCCGCCGCCGGTACCGATACCGGAGGGCGTCACGCCCGAGCAGTTGCGGGCGCTCTCCGACCTGGACGAGGAGACGGTGGCCCGGCTGGCCGAACTGGACGAGGACGCGGCGACCGGTCTCGCGGAGCTGGAACCGGGGTCCTGACCTCAGCCCGACGCCAGGAGGACGGTCCCCACCAGGGCCAGTCCCGCACCGGCGGCCTGGATCGCCCGCAACCGTTCCCGGAGGAGTCCCCGCGCGGCCACGGCGGTCACCACCGGGTAGAGGGAGGCCAGTACGGCCGCGACGGTGACCGGGCCGTGCTGCGCCGCGATCGAGTAGGTGCCGTTCGCGGCGACGTCCGCGAGGCCGACGAAGGCGAGCGCGGGCAGCGAGCGCCAGGGGAAGCCGTCCGCCGGGAGCGCCGGCGATCCGCGTCGCACCGACACCAGCAGCGCGATTCCTCCGGCGGTCACGTTGGTCACCCGCTGCACGAACAGCGCGAGGAAGAGCCCGGTGAGCGTGGTCGACGCCTCCGCGATCAGCGCCATCACCGCGCCGAAACCGAACGCCGCGAGCAGGGTCAGGGCGATCGCCTGGCGCTGCACGGGCGCGCCGCGGAACTGGGGGCCGCCGGCCAGACAGACACCGGCGACGGCCACCAGGATGCCGACGAACTGCAGCAGGCCGGGGCGCTCGCCCAGCACCAGGCCGACGCCGACCGGCACGGCCACGCCGATCGAACCCAGCGGTGAGACCACGCCCATCGGGCCCAGCGCCAGCGCCTTGTAGAAGGCGAGCATCGCCACCGGCCCGACGAGTCCGGCCGCCACGGCGAACCAGAGCTGCGGCCCCGCCTCGCTCCAGCCGCCGGTCGCCACCACGAGCGCGCCGAGCACGACCACCGCGATCGACTGCGAGACCACGACCACCGTCAGCGCGGGCGTGCGCCGGGTCAGCAGCCCGCCGCCGAAGTCGGCCAGCCCCCACAGCAGGCTGGTGGCCAGGGCGAAGAGCGCTGTCATGGTCCGGAAGCCTCGCAGTACAGTTCAGTGAACGATCAGGTCAACCACCCACACCATAGTGCAATCGGCTGCACTGTGTCATACAAAATATTGGACGGAATGTGTCGGACCTCGAGCTGCTGACCCAGTCCCTGGCGCGCAGCGTCAAGCACTGGCGCGCGGTGCGCGGCTTCACCCTGGACGTGCTCGCCGCCCGGGCGGGCGTCAGCCGCGGCATGCTCATCCAGATCGAGCAGGCCCGCACCAACCCCAGCCTCGGCACCGTCGTCAAGATCGGCGACGCGCTCGGCGTCAGCATCACCACTCTGCTCGACCACGAGAAGGGCCCGAACGTCCACGTCGTCCCCGCCGAGCAGACCGTACGGCTGTGGCACACCGACGCCGGCAGCTACAACCGGCTGCTCGCGGGCACCGAGGCGCCCGGCCCGCTGGAGATGTGGGACTGGCTGCTCATGCCCGGCGAGAGCAGCCCCTCGGACCCGCACCCCGCCGGCACCACCGAACTCCTCCATGTCACGGCGGGGGAGCTGACCCTCACCGCCGACGGCGTGGAGTACCGCGTGCCCGCGGGCTCGAGCGTCCACTTCGAGGCCAACGTCCCGCACACGTACGGCAACACCGGCGACGTACCGATGCAGATGGTCATGGCCGTCTCGGTGCCGCCCGTGTCCTGAGACGCCCGGCCCCGAGGCCGTCCGCTGTTGTTAGCGTGCGGTCATGCGCGCACCCATCGGACACTTCGACGACGCCCGTCCGGCCCCCTCCTGCCTCGACGAACTCACCGGCCCGGTCTCCGACGCCGTACGCCACTGGCCGGGCAGTGTCCCCGCCGACCAGATCCTCTACGTCGACACCGACCCGGAGTGGGCCGACACCGCCGTCTTCGTGGAGCACTACGGCCGGGACCTGCTGGAGCGGTCCGCGAACTGTGTGGTGGTGGCGGGCAAGCGCGCCGGCGAGACCACGCTCGCCGCGTGCGTCGTGCTCTCCACGACCCGGGTCGACGTGAACGGCGTCGTGCGCCGTCAACTGGGTGCCCGGAAGGCCTCGTTCGCCAGCATGGACACGGCGACCGGCGAGACCGGCATGGAGTACGGCGGCATCACCCCGCTCGGACTGCCGGAGGCCTGGCCCGTGCTGGTGGACGCGGCCGTCGTCGACCTGCCGTACGTGCTGGTCGGCAGCGGCCGTCGGCGCGGCAAGCTGCTGGTCCCGGGCAAGGCGTTCGCGGAACTGCCGGGAGCCGTGGTGCTGGAGGGGCTCGGAGTCTCCTGAGCTACGCCGCCGTGTGATGAGCCAGGGCCAGATGCGGGTCGGCCTCGCCGGGCACCGGCTCCGGGTCGGCGTGGACCAGGGCGGCGGTGAGGCGGGGCACGGCGTGCAGCAGCGCGTGTTCGGCGTCGACGGCGATGCGGTGGGCCTCGCGCACGGTCACGGTGCCGTCGACCACGACCGCGACCTCGGCGCGCAGTCGGTGCCCGATCCAGCGCAGCCGCAGCTCACCCACCCCGCGCACCCCGGGGACCTCGGTCAGGGCCCGTTCGGCGCGGTCCACGAGGGCCGGGTCGACCGCGTCCATCACCCGCCGGAACACCTCCCGAGCGGCGTCCCGCAGAACCAATGCGATCGCCGCCGTGATGGCCAACCCCACGATCGGGTCGGCCGGTTGCCAGCCCAGGGCCGAGCCGCCCGCGCCCAGCAGCACGGCCAGTGAGGTGAAGCCGTCGGTGCGGGCGTGCAGCCCGTCGGCGACCAGCGCGGCCGAGCCGATCGAGCGGCCGACCCGGATGCGGTAGCGGGCCACCCACTCGTTGCCAGCGAACCCGACGAGGGCCGCCACGGCGACCGCCGGGACGTGCTGGACCGGGCGCGGATCGAGCAGGCGGTCGATCGCGGCCCACCCCGCGAAGGCCGCGGACGCGGCGATCGTCAGCACGATCACGAGCCCCGCCAGGTCCTCGGCCCGCCCGTAGCCGTAGGTGAAACGCCGGGTGGCCGCGCGCCTGCCCAGCACGAAGGCGATCCCGAGCGGTACGGCGGTCAGCGCGTCCGCGGCGTTGTGCACGGTGTCCCCGAGCAGCGCCACCGAGCCGGAGACGACCACCACGAGCGCCTGGGCCAGGGCCGTCACACCCAGCACCGCGAGCGAGACCCAGAGCGCCCGCATCCCGCGCGCCGAGGACTCCAGGGCGGAGTCGACCTTGTCGGCCGTCTCGTGGGAGTGCGGGGTGAGGAGATGGGACAGCCGGTGGCGCGGGCCGTGCCGGTGGTGGTGAGGGTGGGAGTGCTCGTGCCGGTCGCTCACGTGGATCCCCTTCCGGTGCGCGGGAGTGGACGTGCACACGCCCACGGGGCCATTATGTGCGTATGAGCGCACGCATGCACCTGTCACCTGCGCACGATGCGCATCCGCGCAGCCCCGGCGAGGAACAGTTCGCGCTCGCCGCCGAACTCCTCGCCCTCCTGGGGGACCGGACCCGGCTCGCCCTGCTGCACGCACTGACCGGGGGAGAGGCCGATGTCACGACCCTGACGGAGGAGTGCGGGGCGGCCCGGCCCGCCGTCAGCCAGCACCTGGCGCGGCTGCGTCTCGCGGGCCTGGTGGACACCCGCAAGGAGGGCCGCCGGGTGATCTACTCACTCCGCGACGGCCACTTGCGCCGGCTCGTGGACGAGGCGCTGAACGTGGCCGACCACCGTCTCAGCGACCGCCCCCCGCACGACTGAGTCAGTACCGCTCGGCCGTCCCCAGGTACCGCTCGGCGAAGGCGGCGGCCGCCACGGGCGACGAGAACAGGCGGCGCAGCCGTGCGATCGAGGTCCCCGCGCGGTACGGGTCGCCCGACGCCGCCCCGTGGAACACCTCGGCCAGCCACTGTGAGAACTCCTGGTAGTCCCACACCCGCCGCAGGCAGGCCTCCGCGTAGCCGCCGAGGCCGCTGTCGTCCCCGTCGGTCAGGCGGTCCACCAGGGCGTCGCCGAGCAGGAAGGCGTCGTGCAACGCGAGGTTCATGCCCTTGGCGGCGATGGGGGCGACCAGATGGGCCGCGTCGCCGGCGAGGTACAGCCGGCCGTGCACCATCGGCTCGACCACGTAGTCGTGCATGTCCAGGACGCGCTTCTCGATCAGCCGCCCCTCCGTCAGCGGCGGCACACCGGCCGCCCCGAGGCGCTGCCGCAGCTCCGCCCAGACACGCTCGTGCGGCCAGTTCTCCGGGTCGTCGCCCGGCGGGCACTGGAGGTAGTAGCGGGTCACCTCCGGGCTGCGGGGCATCTGGCCCGCGAAGCCGTGTCCGTGACAGCCGAACAGTACGCAGTCGGCGGACGGCGGGGCCTCGGCGAGCAGCGCCAGCCAGCCGATGCCGTAGTCGTGCCGCGCGATCCGGACCCGCTCCGGCGGCAAGGAGGCCCGCGTCACTCCGCGCGCCCCGTCGCAGCCGGCCACGAAGTCGCAGTGCACGACCCGCTGTTCACCCGTCTCCGGGCAGGTGTACGACACGGACGGCCGGTCGGTGTCGATGTCCTGCACCTCGACGTCCCGGACCCCGAAGCGGATCTCCCCGCCGCGCACGTCGGCGTACTCGCGCACCAGGTCCGTCACCAGCAACGGCTGCGGGTAGACGAAGTGATGACTGCCCGTCATCTCGCCGTAGTGGAACCGGTACCGCTCTCCGTCGAAGCGGAATTCGCACGAGGTGTGCAGCTCGGCGCGGTCCAGCAGGTTCCGGGCGAGGCCCCGCTTCTCCAGGCCCCGTACGGCCCACTCCTCGATGACACCGGCCCGTGGCCGCTGTTCGATGAACTCCCGGGTCTCGGTCTCCAGTACCAGACAGTCCACGGAGGCGGCCCGCAGGATGTTGCCGATCGTCAGCCCGGCGGGACCGGCGCCCACGACGACGACGGGGAAGTGTTGCGGGGCATCGGAGTCGGCAGGGGAGGAGGCGTGGATCATGCGCTCAATTATGAAGGCCCGAGCCGGGGTATCTCGATCGCCGGGCAGCGGTCCATCACCATCTCCAGGCCTGCGGCCCGGGTGCGGTCGTACGCCGCCTCGTCGATGACATCGAGCTGGAACCACACCGCCGCGGCGCCCTTCGCGACCGCCTCGTCCGCGACCGCCCCGGCGAGGTCGCTGTTCACGAACACGTCCACCACGTCCACGTCGAAGGGGATGTCCGCCAGACTCGCGTACCCCCGCTCGCCGTGCACGGTCTCCGCCTTGGGGTGTACGGGCACGACGCGCTTGCCGTAGCGCTGGAGCACGGCTGCTACGCCGTACGCCGCGCGCTGCCGGTTCGACGACAGGCCCACCACGGCCCAGGTGTCGCCGAGCTCGGTGAGGATCCTGCGGAGCGTTGCGTCGTCGCCGTACACCGGCGGCCTCCTAGGGAGTCGCGGAAGAGCTGCTGTCCCGGCAACGACGCAGGGTGCGCTGTGATTCCCCCGGATCCTCCGTGATAGCTTGCCGAGGCCAGTCGAACCCATGTACGTGGGTCAGGGAATCCGGTGCGAATCCGGAACTGACGCGCAGCGGTGAGGGGGACGGGCGGGGCCTCGGCCACTGAACGGCTCGTATGTCGTACGGGAAGGCGCCCCGCACCGGGTGAACCCGAGTCCGAAGACCTGCTGGCGGCCCCCGCGGCCGGCCGGCGGTGGGGGAGCACCGTACGACCGGGCTCCGCGATCGGGCCCTCGACGTCTGAGGACTGGTTTCCTTGCCCCTCGCCCGACCCGCCCGCGCCGCCGTCCTGCTCGCGGCCTGCTCCCTGATCGTGACCGGCTGCGCAGGCTCCGAGTCCCCCGACAAGGCCAAGGCCTCCGCCACCCTCGACAACTGCGGCCGGAAGGTCCGCGTCGACAAGGCGCCCCGGCACGCCGTCTCCCTCAACCAGGGCACCACCGAGATCCTGCTCTCCCTCGGCCTCGCCGACCGAATAGCCGGCACGGCCACCTGGACCGACCCCGTGATGAAGGGACTGGAGAAGGCCAACGCCAAGGTCCCGCGCATCGCCGAGAACAACCCCTCCTTCGAGCGCGTCCTGGACTCCGAGCCCGACTTCGTCGCCGCGTCCTTCGTCTCCACCCTCGGCAAGGGCGGCGTCGCCACCCGCGAGCAGTTCGAGAAGCTCGGCGTGCCCACCTACGTCTCCCCGTCCGACTGCGCCGGCAAGGACAACTCGGGCGGCGGCGACGGCAAGCGCGACAAGCCGCTGGGCATCGACGCCGTCTACGGCGAGGTGCGGGACCTCGCCACCGTGTTCGGCGTGAAGGACCGCGGCGACAAGCTCGTGGCCTCCCTCCAGCAGCGGATGAAGAAGGCCACCCAGGGCGTCGACGCCTCCGACGTCTCCCTCATGTACTGGTTCGCCAACTCCGAGTCGCCCTACCTGGCCGGCTGCTGCGGAGCGCCCGGCATCATGACCCGCGCCCTCGGCGCGAAGAACGTCTTCGACGACACGCACGAGGAGTGGCCGCAGATCAACTGGGAGACGGTCGCCGACCGCAACCCCGACGTCCTCGTCATCGGCGATCTGACCCGCAACTCGGAGACCGCCGAGTCGGCGAAGCGCAAGATCGCCTTCCTGGAGTCCAACCCGGCCACCAAGAACATGGACGCCGTCAAGAACAAGCGGTACGTGCTGCTCAGCGGGCAGGCCATGAACCCGACCATCCGCACGGTCGAGGGCGTGGAGAAGGTCGCGGCAGGACTGCGTGAGTTCGGGCTCGTGAAGTGACCCTCCGCGGACCGGCGCTCGGTGTCGGGGGCGCCCTGCTGCTGGTGGTCTCCGTGGCCCTGGCGATCACCATCGGACCGGCCGACATCCGGGTCGGGGACGTGTGGTCCGTCGTCGCCTCCCACCTCGGGATCGGCAGCTCCGACCTGACGCCGATCCGGGACGGGATCGTCTGGCAGCTGCGGCTGCCGCGCACCCTGCTCGCGGCCGTGTGCGGGGCGGGACTCGCCGTGTGCGGAGCGGTGATGCAGTCGCTGCTGCGCAACCCGCTCGCCGACCCGTTCGTGCTCGGGGTGTCCTCCGGCGCCTCCACCGGCGCGGTCGTCATCGTCGTCCTGGGCGTGGGCGGCGGTGTCGTCTCGGTGTCCGCGGGCGCGTTCCTCGGCGCCCTGGTCTCCTTCGCGCTGGTCCTGCTGCTCAGCCACACCCTCGGCGACACCACCGACCGGGTCGTCCTCGCGGGCGTCGCCGCCATGCAGCTCTTCTCCGCGCTCACCTCCTTCGTCGTGCTGACCGCCGCCGACGCCGAGACGACCCGGGGCGTGCTGTTCTGGCTCCTCGGCTCGCTCGGCGGGGCCGGCTGGACCGATGTGTGGCTGTGCTTCGCCGTCCTGGCCGTGGCACTGGTGGTGTGCCTGTCGTACGCCCGTACCCTCGACGCCTTCGCCTTCGGACAGGACGCGGCCGCCGCGCTCGGGGTGTCCGTGGCCCGCACCCGCCTGGTGCTGCTGTGCGTCACCGCCCTGCTCACGGCCGCGCTGGTCAGCTCCGCCGGGGCGATCGGCTTCGTGGGGCTCGTCCTGCCGCACGCCGCCCGGGCGCTGGCCGGACCCGGGCACGCCCGGCTGCTGCCGGTCACTGCCCTCGCCGGTGCGGTGTTCCTGGTCTGGGTCGACACCCTGGCCCGTACGGTCCTGGATCCGCAGGAGGTACCGGTGGGGGTCGTGACCTCGCTGATCGGGGTGCCGGCGTTCGTGGCGGTGCTCTACCGGACGCGGAGGGTGCGATGACCGAGACACAGGCCGGTGAGACCCACGCACCGGCGGACGCCGGGCTGCGGGCCGACCGGGTCAGCCGCCGTACCGACGGGCGCCTCATCCTCGACGGCGTGGCCCTCGCGCCCGAACCCGGCTCCACCGTCGGCGTCCTCGGCCCCAACGGCTCCGGCAAGTCCACGCTGCTGCGGCTACTGGCCGGGCTGCTCACGCCGACCGCCGGAGTCGTCACCCTCGGCGGCACGCCGCTGGGCGACCTGCCCCGCCGTACCGTCGCCCGCCGCCTCGCCATGGTCGAGCAACAGGCCGACACCCAGGTCGAGCTGACGGTTCTGGACGTCGTACGGCTGGGCCGGGTCCCGCACCGCCGGGCCTGGACACCCGCCTCGGCGGACGACGAGCGGGCGATCCACGCCGCCCTGGAGCGCACCGGCCTCGCCGCCCGGGCCGGCCAGCCCTGGCACACCCTCTCCGGCGGCGAACGCCAGCGGGTGCAGATCGCCCGCGCGCTCGCGCAGGAACCCCGCGAGCTCCTCCTGGACGAGCCCACCAACCACCTCGACATCCACCACCAGCTCGACCTGCTCGCCCTGGTCACCGGCCTGCCGGTCACCACCGTCGTCGCGCTGCACGACCTCAACCTCGCGGCGATGTACTGCGACCGGGTCGTCGTCCTGCGCGGCGGGACGGTCGTGGCGGGCGGCGCTCCGGGGGACGTCCTCACCGAAGAGCTCATCGCCCAGGTGTACGGGGTGCGGGCCGCCGTCACCCGAGAAGGGCCCGAACAGCGGCCGCACGTGCGCTTCCTGGGCACGCTGGCCTGAGACCTCCACGCCCGGGTGGCGGGCACGCCAGGGGAGGGGCGTTTCCCGCCACGGTGACCGGGAAACGCCGAACCTGCCCGCGTGCGCCCCTCCACCCGCCTACGCTCGCCTCGTGCTGCGCATCATCGACGCCCGTACCGGCGAACCGGTCGACGCCGCCCCGGCCCGCCGGGGCCTGACCCGTGTCGAGGTGCACGCGCCCGGCTCCGACACCACGAACCTGCGCGTGCTGCTCGTCGCCGACCTGCTCGTCCGGGCCCTGGAAATCGGCGGCACCCCGGTGTGGGCGCTGCTGACCGGGGGAGAACAGCAGGCCGAGCTGAGGGCGCAGGCCACCGCCCTCGGCGTCCGGCCGTTCGAGGACAGCCCCGACGTGAGCGCCGGTCTGGGCGAGACCCAGGCCGTCCATGTGGCCGTCGAGGGCGGAGCGGCGATCGACGGGGTGCGGATCGATGTCGCCCCCGCGCATCCCGAGGACCCGGGCGCGCGGGAGGGCATCGACCCCGGTGTCTTGCGCCTCGCCCTGCTCGCCCGGCACCACAGCGCCCCCGCCCGGCTGGAGACGGCCGCGTTCGACGAGGCCCGGGGCACCCTCGCCCGCTGGCGCGGCGCGGTCGCCGACTGGGCCCGGCGGCCCTCGCGGCCCGTCCCCGACGAGGTGCGCGGGCGGTTGCGCGACGCCTGGGAGGATGACCTGGACGTGCCCCGGGTACTGGACGTCCTGCACGGTGTCGAGACCGACCCGGAGCTGCCCGACGGCGCGCGCTTCGAGACGTACGCGTACGCCGACCGGCTCCTCGGCCTCGACCTCACCCGCGACCTGGGATCACCCTCATGATCGAGCGCGCCGGAACCGGCCCACTGCGCCGCCTGGTCGTCCTGCGGCACGCCAAGTCCGCCTGGCCCGTGGACGTCGCCGACCACGAACGCCCCCTCGCCCCGCGCGGCCGCCGGGACGCCCCCGCGGCCGGGCGCGCCCTCGCCGAGACCGACTGCCTGCCGGATCTCGCGCTGTGCTCGACGGCCGTACGCGCCCGCCGGACCTGGGACCTGGCAGCCGACCAGTGGGGCACGCCCCCGCCGGTCCGCCACGACCGGCGGCTGTACGCCGCGGGCCCCTCCGGCCTGCTGGCCGTCGTGCACGAGGTGCCCGCCGAGGTGGAGACCCTGCTGCTGATCGGGCACAACCCCGGCCTGGAGGAACTGGTCCTGGCACTCGCCGCCGACGGCCTCGACGACACCCTGGAGCGGGTCCGTACGAAATTCCCCACCTCGGCGATCGCCGTCCTGTCCTGGCACGGCACGACCTGGCGGTCCCTCACTCCCGGCACGGCCCTGCTCATGTCCGTCATCGTGCCCAGGGGCCGGAAGGAGAAGTAGCCGAGGAGCACGCACAGGCATGGGGCCATTCCGGTGATGTGCGCCGGGCTGGTGCTGGGCGCCACAGCCGCAGCGGGTACGCCGTCTGCGAGAAAGCGGCCTTGCGACCATGAGGAGACCACCCATGCACGCGGTGATTCGGCGGTACGAAGGGGTGACCGACCCGGCTGAGGCGGGACGCCGGGTGAACGAGGGTTTCGTGCCGCTCCTCCGCGAGGTCCGGGGTTTCGTGGCCTATTACTGGGTCGACGCCGGTGGCGGGGTGATGGTGTCGACCAGCGTCTTCGAAGACCGGGCCGGCGCCGAGGAGTCGACCGAAAGGGCGGGGGGCTTCGTACGGGAACGCCTTGCCGAGTTGCTGCCCCATCCGCCCCAGGTCACGGCCGGCGAGGTCGTGGCCCACTCGTAGCGGAGGTCTCGGCCCATCCGGCTGACCGGAGGCGTCGCAGGCCCCCGTTCGCGCATGCGCAGACGGACGTCCGGCCCGTCGGAACGCTCTCCACCACGGGACTACGCTGGCCGGATGCAGGACGAATACCGCACGGTCGCCCGCGCCGGCGTGCACGAGACCGAGGTCAACCGCTCCCGCTTCCTGTGCGCCCTCGCCCCGGCGGCCACCGAGCAGGAGGCCCAGGACTTCATCGCCGCGGTCCGCAAGGAGCACCCCGGCGCCAACCACAACTGCTGGGCCTACGTCATCGGCGCCGACGCCTCGGTCCAGAAGGCGAGCGACGACGGCGAACCCGGCGGCACCGCCGGCGTCCCCATGCTCCAGATGCTGCTGCGCCGCGACATGCGGTACGCCGTCGCCGTCGTCACCCGCTACTTCGGCGGCGTCAAACTCGGCGCCGGCGGGCTCATCCGGGCGTACGGCGGAGCGGTCGGCGAGGCGCTGGACACCCTCGGCACCCGCACCCGCCGCAGATTCCGCCTGGCCACCGTCACCGTCGACCACCAGCGGGCGGGCAGACTGGAGAACGACCTGCGCACCACAGGCCGTGAGGTACGGGACGTGCGCTACGGCGAGGCCGTCACGATGGAGATCGCCCTCCCGGACGCGGATGTGGACGCCTTCCGGGCCTGGCTCGCGGATGTGACCTCCGGCACGGCCCGCTTCGAGACGGGCGGGGAGGCGTACGGCGATATCTGACGATCCGGACCAAGCGGGCAGGAAAGGCGCGGCTGGAGCGGCCGATGACGGGTCGATACGGGAGTAACCGCCCGTGACGTCGGACCCGGCGGTTAGTCTCGGGGGATCATGAGGTTGCTGCACACATCCGACTGGCACCTCGGCCGGTCGTTCCACCGGGTGAACATGCTCGATGCCCAGGCCGAGTTCATCGGGCATCTCGTCGCGACCGTGCGGGAGCGGGCCGTGGACGCGGTGGTCGTGTCGGGGGACGTGTACGACCGGGCGGTTCCGCCGCTCGCCGCGGTCGAGCTGTTCGACGACGCCCTGCACCGGCTCGCCGACCTCGGCGTGCCGACCGTTATGATCTCCGGCAACCACGACTCGGCCCGCCGACTGGGCGTCGGGGCGGGACTGATCGGGCGGGCCGGCGTCCATCTGCGGACCGAGCCGTCGGCGGCCGGCACCCCGGTGGTGCTGGCCGACGCCCATGGAGACGTGGCCTTCTACGGCCTGCCGTATCTCGAACCGGCCCTGGTGAAGGACGAGTTCGGCGTGGCGAAGGCCGGGCACGAGGCCGTGCTCGCCGCCGCCATGGACCGGGTCCGCGCCGACCTCGCCGCCCGTGCCCCCGGCACCCGCTCCGTCGTCCTCGCGCATGCCTTCGTCACCGGCGGCGAGCCCAGTGACAGCGAGCGGGACATCACCGTCGGTGGTGTCGCCGCCGTACCCGCCGGTGTCTTCGACGGCGTCGACTACGTGGCCCTCGGGCATCTGCACGGCTGCCAGACCCTCACCGAGCGCGTCCGCTACTCCGGGTCGCCGCTGCCCTACTCCTTCTCCGAGGCCCGGCACCGCAAGAGCATGTGGCTGATCGAGCTGGACGCCGACGGGTCGGTCGAGGCCGAGCGCGTCGACTGCCCCGTGCCGCGCCCCCTCGCCCGGATCCGGGGCCCGCTGGAGGACCTGCTCGCCGACCCGGAGTACGCGGGCGACGAGGAGTCCTGGGTCGAGGCGACGCTCACCGACCCGGTCCGCCCCGCCGACCCGATGGCCCGGCTCACCGAGCGCTTCCCGCACACGCTCAGCCTCGTCTTCGACCCCGACCGCACCGAGGACGACCCCGACGTGTCGTACGCCCGGCGCCTCGTCGGCCGCAGCGACCAGCAGATCGCCGAGGACTTCGTCGCCCATGTGCGCGGCGCCGGACCCGACGCCCACGAACAGGGCGTGCTGCGGGACGCGTTCGACGCGGTCCGCGCCGACGAGACCGTAGGGGAGGTGGCCCGGTGAGGCTCCACCGGCTCACGGTCACTGCCTTCGGCCCCTTCGGAGGCACCCAGAGCGTCGACTTCGACGAGCTGTCCACCGCCGGGCTGTTCCTGCTGCACGGACCCACCGGCGCGGGCAAGACGTCCGTCCTCGACGCCGTGTGCTACGCCCTGTACGGCTCGGTGCCCGGGGCCCGGCAGGGCAGCGGACAGGGCGCGACCCTGCGCAGCGACCACGCCGCGCCCGCGATCCGCACCGAGGTCGCCCTCGAACTCACCGTCGCCGGACGCCGGCTGGAGATCACCCGCCAGCCGCCCTGGGAGCGCCCCAAGAAGCGCGGGACCGGCACGACACTCGACAAGGCCCAGACCTGGCTCCGCGAGTACGACGCGACAGCCGCCGCCTGGAAGGACCTCAGCCGCTCCCACCAGGAGATCGGCGAGGAGATCACCCAGCTTCTCGGCATGAGCCGGGAGCAGTTCTGCCAGGTCGTGCTGCTGCCGCAGGGCGACTTCGCCCGGTTCCTGCGCGCCGACGCCGAGGCCCGCGGCAAACTGCTCGGCCGCCTGTTCGACACCCGGCGCTTCGCCGACGTCGAGAAACGCCTCGCCGAGCGGCGCCGGGCCACCGAGGCCCAGGTGCGGGACGGCGACGCCGATCTGCTGGCCGACGCCCACCGGATGCAGCAGGCCGCGGGCGACGCCATGGAGCTGCCGGACCTGGACCCCGGAGAACCCGGGCTGGCCGAGGCCGTGCTCAGGGCCGCCGCCGTAGCCCGCAGCACCGCACGGGAACAGCTCACCGTCACCGAGTGCACGCTCTACGCCGCCGAGTCCGCGCAGGCCGTCACCGGCCGGGCCCTCGACGACGTACGCGAACTCGCCCGGCTGCAGAAGCGGTTCGCGGACGCTCAGGAACGGACGGCGAGCCTGGAGCAGGGCGCCGAGGCGTACCGCGAGGCCCAGGCGACCATGGAGCGGGCCCGCAAGGCCGAGAAGGTCGCGCCCGCCCTGGATCTGCGGGAGTCCGCCGACGCCGAACACCGGCGGGCCGCCGACGCCGAGGCACGCGCGCGTGCCCTGCTGCCCGAGAGCTTCGCCGACGCGGGCGCGGCCGGACTCGCCACGGCCGCGCGCCGGGCCGCCGAGGAACTGGGCGGACTGGACTCGGCCCGCCGCGCCGAGCGACGGCTGGCCGAACTCCTCGACGAGCGCGCCGGCCTGGACCGCCAGGAGCGGGCTGACGCTGACGTGCTGCGCGAGGCGGAGGACTGGCTCGACGGCTGGGAGGAGACCCGCACCGGGCTCCAGAACCGGGTGGATTCCGCGCAGCAGGCCGCCTCACTCGCCGAACAGCTCGACGTACGGCGCGAGCCCGCCCGGCAGCGGCTGGCCGCGGCTCGGCGGCGCGACCGGCTCACCCAGGACACCGACGAGGCCATCACCCGCGCCCGGGACGCACAGGAGCGGATGCTGCGCGCCAAACAGCACTGGCTCGACCTCAAGGAACAGCGCCTGACCGGTATCGCGGCCGAACTGGCCGCGCACCTCACCGACGGCGAGCCCTGCGCCGTCTGCGGTGCCACCGAACACCCCGCCCCCGCCCGCAAGGACGCCGGGCACGTCGACCGCGAGGCCGAGGAAGACGCCCTGGCCGCCTACCAGAGCGCCGACGAACGGCGCGCCTCGGACGAGCGGCGGCTGGGCGACGTACGGGAGGCGCTGGCGGCGGCCACCGCCGAGGCCGGTGACACACCCACCGAGCAACTCTTCGACGAGGCAGAGGAGTTGGAGGAGCAGTACGAGCAGGCCCGCCGAGGCGCCGCCGAACTGCACTCCGCGCGGGAGCGGCTGCGGCAGGCCGGGCAGGAGCAGGAACGGCGCGTCGCCGCCCGGCAGGAGGCCGCCGTACGGACCGCCGCCCGGGTCGGACACCGGGAGCGGCTGGACCGGGAACGGGCCGGTCTTGAGGAGGAGCTGAAGCGGGCGCGGGGCGCCCTGGACAGCGTCGCCGCGCGGGCCGCGCAGCTGGAGCGGCGGACCGCGCTGCTCACGGACGCCGCCGACACCGCCCGCGCCGCCGAGGACACCGCCCAGCGGCTCAAGGACGCCGACGCCCGGCTCGCCGACGCCGCCTTCCGCGCAGGCTTCGAGACCCCGCAGGCCGCGGCCGACGCCCTTCTCGACGACGCCGTCCACCGCGAGCTGCAACGGCGGCTTGACGCCTGGCAGACCGAGGAGGCCGCCGCCCGGGCCGTTCTCGCCGAGGCCGACACCGCGGCCGCCGCCCGGCAGCGGCCCGCCGACCCGGAGAGCGCGGAGCGGGCCGCCTCCGCCGCGGACCGGCGGACCCGCGACGCCGCCTCCGCCCATGACGCCGCCGCCCGGCGCTGCGCCGAACTCGACCGGCTGTCCGCCCGGGCGAACGCCTCGGTACGCCGACTGGCGCCGCTGCGCGAGGAGTACGACCGGGTCGCCCGCATGGCCGGCCTCGCCGCCGGCACCTCGGCGGACAACGAACGCCGGATGCGCCTGGAGTCGTACGTCCTCGCGGCCCGGCTGGAACAGGTCGCCGCCGCCGCGACCGTACGGCTGCGGCGCATGTCCTCCGGCCGCTACACCCTCGTCCACTCCGACGACCGCACCGGGCGCGGGCGCAGCGGACTCGGACTGCATGTCGTCGACGCGTGGACCGGCCGCGAGCGGGACACGGCGACCCTGTCGGGCGGCGAGACGTTCTTCGCCTCCCTCGCCCTCGCCCTCGGCCTCGCGGACGTCGTCACGGACGAGGCGGGCGGTGTACGGCTGGACACCCTCTTCATCGACGAGGGCTTCGGCAGCCTCGACGACCAGACCCTCGACGAGGTCCTCGACGTCCTCGACTCCCTGCGCGAACGCGACCGCAGCGTCGGCATCGTCAGTCATGTGGCCGACCTGCGACGGCGGATCCACGCGCAGCTGGAGGTCGTCAAGGGCCGGTCCGGATCGGTGCTGCGGCAGCGCGGGACTTAGGGGGATTTGTGGGGAGGCCCTAACCCCCGCCCCGGCGGCGCGAGTTGGCATTGTAGGTTCTTGCCTCATGGTGCGATACGCGGAGCCGGGCACGGTGGAGTGGGTGGAGTCGGGCGGCGGACCGCTGATAGCGGTGCCCGAGACGGTGCTGCCGTTCTGGGCGGGTGCGGACGGTGAGGAAACCGCGTCCGACTACGACCGGGCCTGTGAGGTGGACGGACCCGTCGGGCTGCTGCCGGTCGGCGACTGCACGGCACTGGTACTGGGCGACGAACCGGCCTCGACCACGTATCTGCCCGACCAGGGTGTGTTCGTGCGCTGGTGTGCGGGCAACTCCGAGGGCGAGCTCCTGGCGAGCGTGCCGGGCGCTGTCGCGACGGCGCAGTGGGAACCGGAGGTCACCTGGCAGGTGCCTGGGCCGGTGCTTCTGTTCGACGCGGCCTGGCCTGGAGGCGAGGCCTCGGGGAGTGACCGGGTGCGGGTTGTTCTGGAGCCGGGGCGTTATGCGGTTCGGGCGGCTCGGGTGCAGCCGGGGCCCGAGGTGTGGCTGGGGCTGGTGCAGCTTCGGTTGGTGGCGCCCAGATAGCCGGGGGTGTCGGCCGTTGGCGTGTGCGGGTTGTCTGTGGCTGGTCGCGCCCACGCGGCGGAGCCGCATATCAGCACAGCCCCGCGCCCCTGAGAGGCCGATGCCCGCCCGCCTCATCGCATGGCTGGCCACGGATGAGGCGGACTGTTGGCGTCGGCCGCGTTACAGCTTGGACAGTTCGTCCACCAGGTCGTCCAGGCCCAGGGAGCCCTGGGAGAGGGCGGCCATGTGCCAGGACTTCGGGTCGAAGGCGGCGCCGTGGCGGGTGCGGGCGTTTTCGCGGCCCAGGAGCCAGGCGCGTTCGCCGAGCTTGTAGCCGATGGCCTGGCCCGGCATGGACAGGTAGCGGGTCAGCTCGCTCTCCACGAAGTCCGCGGGGCGGCTGCTGTGCGAGCCGAAGAACTCCTGGGCCAGCGCGGGCGTCCAGCGCTCCCCGGGGTGGAAGGGGGAGTCGTCCGGGATGGTCAGCTCCAGGTGCATGCCGATGTCGATGATGACGCGCACGGCGCGCATCATCTGCGCGTCCAGGTAGCCGAGGCGGCGCTCCGGGTCCGTCAGGAAGCCCAGTTCGTCCATCAGCCGCTCCGCGTACAGGGCCCAGCCCTCGGCGTTGGCGCTCACCATGCCGACGCTCGCCTGGTAGCGGGAGAGGTCCTGCGCCACGTGCTTCCACTGGGCGAGCTGGAGGTGGTGGCCGGGGACGCCCTCGTGGTACCAGGTCGACACCAGGTCGTAGACCGGGAAGCGCGTCTTGCCCATCGTCGGCAGCCAGGTGCAGCCCGGGCGTGAGAAGTCGTCCGAGGGTTCCGTGTAGTACGGGGCCGCGGCGCTGCCCGGAGGGGCGATGCGGGACTCCACCCGGCGCACCCGCTCGGCCAGGTCGAAGTGGGTGCCGTCGAGCGCGTCGATCGCCCCGTCCATCAGGGACTGGAGCCAGTCGCGTACCTCGTCGACGCCCTCGATGTGCGTGCCGTGCTCGTCCAGGTGCGCCAGCGCCACCCACGGCGTGGCCGCGCCCGGCAGGATCTTCTCGGCCTCCTTCTTCATCTCGCCGAGGAGACGGTGGTACTCGGACCAGCCGTAGGCGTACGCCTCGTCCAGGTCGAGGTCCGTGCCGTTGAAGTAGCGCACCCAGCGCGCGTACCGCTCCCGGCCCACCACGTCCGGCGACCCCTCGATCGCCGGCGCGTACACGTCCCGCATCCAGTCGCGCAGCCGCAGCACGGCCTCGGTGGCCGAGCGGGCGGCGGTGTCCAGCTCGGACCGCAGCGACGGTGGGCCCCCGGCCGCGAACTGCTCGAACCAGCCCTGCCCCTCGCCGTCCGCGTCGGCCCACTCGCCGAGCTGCTCCACGAACGTGGCCGTGGCGCGGGGCCCGCCGTACAGCTTCCGCTCCAGGCCGAGCGCCAGGGACTGCCGGTACCCCTCCAGCGCGGCCGGGACCGCGCGCAGCCGCTCCGCGATCGCCGTCCAGTCCTCCTCCGTCTGCGCCGGTGTCACCGTGAACACCTGGCGCACCGCATGGGCGACGGAGCTCAGGTTGCTGACGGAGCGCAGGCTCTCCTCGGCGTCGTGCACGGCCAGTTCGGCGTCGAGCCGCTCGCGCAGCAGCCGTCCGCAGCGGCGTTCGATCTCACTGTCCGCGCCGGGCAGCCGCTCGGCCTCGTCCAGCCGGGCCAGCGTCCGGCGCGCCAGCTCCGCGGAGGCTTCCTGGCCCGCGGGCGAGGTGTCGGGCAGCCTGCTCGAACTCTCCTTCACGCCGAGGAACGTGCCGGTGATCGGGTCGAGGGCGATGAGCTCGTCGACGTAGGCGTCGGCGACCTCACGGGGCAGCGGGCTCTTGATCTCAGACATGCCGCCATCCTCGTACGACGGCACGCGCACGTCATCCGGATTGAGCCGAGGGCGAAGGCGGAAGCAGCGGTCCGCACTCCCACTGCTGGAAGATCAGCCGGGTCTCCACCCGCGCGACCTCCCGCCGCGAGGTGAACTCGTCCAGTACGAGCCGCTGCAGATCGGCCATGTCGGCGACCGCGACATGGACCAGATAGTCGTCCGGGCCGGTCAGGTGGTACACGGTCCGTGACTCCGGCAGCGCCCGGATCCGCTCCACGAACGGTCCCACCAGCTCCCGCCGATGCGGTCTGACCTGCACCGACAGCAGCGCCTCCAGGCCCCGCCCCAGCTTGGCCGGATCGAGCTCCAGCCGGTGCCCGAGGATCACGCCCGAGCGGCGCAGCCGGGTCACCCGGTCCAGACAGGTCGACGGCGCCACGCCGACCTGCGCGGCGAGATCCCGGTACGTCGCCCGGGCGTCGTTCTGCAACAGCCGCAGAAGATGGAGATCCACCGGGTCCAGTACGACAGATTCGGCCATCGACCGAACGTAACACGGCATTCCTCCGCGCAGAACCGGTCAGTGTTCACCCTCCCTTCCATGGACATCGACATGGGCATCGACATGGACACGGGCATGGACATGGGCATGAGGATGGACGCGCGTTCGGGTACCACACCGCGCGCTCTCGCCACCGAGGCCGTGCACGCCGGTCGGGACGACCTCGCCCGGCAGGGGCTGCACGCCCCGCCGATCGACCTGTCCACCACCTACCCCTCGTACGACAGCCGCGGCGAGGCGGCCCGGATCGACGCCTTCGCCGCCACGGGCTCGGAGCCGGACGGCCCGCCCGTCTACGGACGGCTGGGCAACCCGACCGTCGCCCGCTTCGAGACCGCGCTGGCCCGTCTGGAGGGCACCGAGGCGGCGGTCGCGTTCGCCAGCGGCATGGCCGCGCTCAGCGCCGTCCTCCTCGTACGCGCCTCGATGGGGCTGCGGCACGTCGTGGCCGTACGTCCGCTCTACGGATGCAGCGACCATCTGCTGACCGCCGGGCTGCTGGGCTCGGAGGTGACCTGGACCGACCCGGCCGGAATCGCCGACGCGCTGCGCCCCGACACCGGTCTGGTCCTGGTGGAGTCCCCGGCCAACCCCACGCTCGCCGAGGTCGACCTGCGGGCCGTCGCCCACGCCTGCGGTTCGGTGCCGCTGCTTGTGGACAACACCTTCGCCACACCCGTCCTCCAGCGCCCCGCCGAGCAGGGCGCCCGGCTGGTGCTGCACAGCGCCACCAAGTACCTCGGCGGGCACGGCGACGTGCTGGCGGGCGTGATCGCCTGCGACGAGGAGCTCGCGGGCAGGCTCCGCCAGGTGCGGTTCGCCACCGGCGGTGTGCTGCACCCCCTGGCCGGCTATCTGCTGCTGCGGGGGCTGTCCACCCTCCCCGTACGGGTCCGGGCCGCCTCCGCCAACGCCGCCGAACTCGCCCGCCGCCTGGCCGCCGACCCGCGAGTGGCCCGTGTGCACTACCCGCGCATCGGCGGCGCGATGGTCTCCTTCGAGGTGCACGGCGACCCCCACGAGGTCATCGCCGGAGTCCGCCTCATCACCCCCGCCGTCAGCCTCGGCAGCGTCGACACCCTCATCCAGCACCCGGCGTCCATCAGCCACCGCATCGTGGACGCGGACGACCGACAGGACGCCGGGGTGAGTGACAGCCTGCTGAGGATGTCGGTGGGCTTGGAGGACGTAGAGGACCTCTGGGCGGACCTGGACAGGTCCCTCCTAGGGGCGCGGGGAACTGCGCGACCAGCCACAGCGCACCCGCACCCGCCGACCGACGAAACCCCCTACGGCGCCGACGCACTCCCCAACTCACCCGCACCCGACGCAACCCGCTCACCCAGCCGCGCCGTGATCACCAGCGTCCCCTCCTCCACCTGATAGTCGAGAGGAAGCCCCAGCCCCCGCATCGCCGCGACCATGCCGGTGTTCGACGCCTGCGTCACGGCATACACACTCGCGCACCCGGCATCCACCGCCATCGCCACCAGCCTGCGCAGCAACTCGGCACCCACGCCCCGCCGCTGCCACGCGTCCTCGACGATCAGCGCGACCTCCGTCTCGTCCCCGTCCCACAGCAGATGCCCGAGCCCGACCACCCGCCCCGACGCGGTCTGCACGGCGAGCGTACGGCCGAAGCGGGGACTGAGCAGATGGTTCAGATACCGGTCGGCGTCACCGACCGGACCGTGGTAGCGAAGCCTCAGCGTGCGGTCCGAGCACCGCTCGTGCATGGCCCGGGCCGGCTCCAGATCACGGGTGTCGGCCCGGCGCACGGTGATGTCGGCACCCTCGGCGAGGGTCAGCACGTCCCGGCCGCGCGGGAGGCGCGGGCCGAGCCGGGCGTCCAGTTCCACCAGGGCCCTGGCCCGGGCGAACTCGGTCGGGGTGAACGGCAGGTACGGCCGCTCCACGGTGATCACTCCGCCTTCCGGGGCGCGCAGGCGCAGCACGGTGTCGTCGAGGGCGCCCTCCACCGGCACGCCGTCGGTCGCCCGGTCGCCGCCGGCCGGTGCGGGCTGGGAGCGGATCGTGCAGCGTCCCAGCAACTGGCGCAGGGCCAGAGGAAGTTCCGCCGCGTCCAGGGCGGTGCGGGCGGCGAGGCCCAGGACCCGGGTCGGCGCGTCGACCAGGTCGTGCGCGTCGGCCCGTTCGATCCAGGTGTCGGTGCCGCCGGCGGTCCGGACGGCCGTGGCGATGCCGGACGCCGCCAGCTCACCCGGGGCCCGCAGCAGGAACTCGTCCACCGTGCCGTCGGCCAGCGGATGGGTCTGCAGGCTCAGGATGTCGACGCGCTCCCCGGCGAGGGCCGTGCACAGCGCCGCCAGGGACCCCGGCTCGTCCTGGACCGTGGTCCGCATCCGCCACAGCGTGCTCGCCCCCGGCACCGGCTCCGGTGCCGGGGACTCGGTATGGTCCGTCGGCGGCGCGTTCTCGTGGCGTCGTGTCCGCCAGGCCCGGAACGCCGTGGTGAACCGTCGCATCGGGGTGGCGGGGCGGCAGTTGTCGTTCTGGTGTGTCGCTTCGGTGATTTTTCGCGTCATGCACCCACTGTGACGGAACGGTGTTGCGTGATCGCGAACTCTCTGTGTCCGGCGGGTAAAGGGGACAGTTTGCCCCCTTTATCGAGCCTTCAAACGTTGCGCTCCGTACTTGATGGACCCCAGGGCCCCCATGGACCCACTGGAACCTACTGGCCGACCCGGCCCGGCTGGAGCACCTGCGTGAACAGCACGGTGCCGTCCTGCTCGCGCAGACGCACCGTCAGTTCGCCGCTGCCGCCGTCGATGTCGACCTCGCCGAAGAACTGGTAGCCGCCGGCGGGGGAGACGTTGGCGGTCGTCGGCGCCTTGATGAACACCCGGTCCGGGCCGAAGGTGCCGTCGAGCGTGTTCGCCGGGAAGGCACCGGCGTTGAGCGGGCCCGAGACGAACTCCCAGAAGGGCTCGAAGTCGGTGAAGGCGGCCTTCGACGGCAGGTAGTGCTGCGCCGAGGTGTAGTGCACATCGGCCGTCAGCCACACCGTGCCCGTGATCCGCCGGTGCTTGATGAACCGCAGCAGCTCGGCGATCTGCAGTTCGCGGCCCAGCGGCTTGCCGGGGTCGCCCTGCGCGACGGCCTCGATGTTCGGCTTGCCGTCACCGGTGTCCGGGACGACCAGACCGATCGGCATGTCCGAGGCGATCACCTTCCACACCGCCCGGGAGCGGGACAGTTCGCGCTTGAGCCACTCCAGCTGCTCGCGGCCGAGGATGCCCTGCGCGTCGGTGGGCTGGTCGTCCGTCGAGTTGGCGTTGCGATAGGTGCGCATGTCCAGGACGAAGACGTCCAGCAGCGGGCCGTGGTGCTGCACGCGGTGGACCCGGCCGCTCGGGCGGCGCAGCGTGGAGATCGGGAAGTACTCCGAGAACGCCTGGCGGGCGCGGGAGGCGAGCACGTCCACGTTCTTCTCGGTGTACCGGGTGTCGCCGAGGATCTCGCCCGGGTACCAGTTGTTGGTGACCTCGTGGTCGTCCCACTGGATGATGGACGGGACCCGGGCGTTGAAGGCGCGCAGGTTCTCGTCCAGGAGGTTGTAGCGGAAGTTGCCGCGGAACTCCGCCAGGGTCTCGGCGACCTTCGCCTTCTCCTCGGTGGTGATGTTCCGCCAGGTCCGCCCGTCGGGCAGGGCCACGGTCTCGGTGAGCGGGCCGTCGGCGTAGATGTTGTCGCCGCTGCAGAGGAAGAAGTCCGGGTCCAGGGCGCCCATCGCGTCGTAGATCCGGTAGCCGCCGAGGTCCGGGTTGATGCCCCAGCCCTGTCCGGCCTGGTCGCCCGACCAGACGAACCGTACGCCGTCGCGGCGTTTGACGGACGCGGTGCGGAAGCTGCCGGTGACCGGTTCGCCGGTGCGGCGCGGGTCGTCCGGGTCGGCGAGCAGCACCCGGTAGTGGATCTGCTCTCCGGAGGGCAGTCCGCGCAGCGGGGTCGTGCCGGTGAAGTCCGTGCCGGGGCCCAGCAGGGGGCCGTGCCATCTGCGCGGGTTGCGGAACGACTCGGTCGCCGACGTCTCGACGATCATCCGGGCGGGCCGGTCGGAGCGCACCCACACCAGCCCGGAGTCCGAGGTCACGTCGCCCGCCTGCACACCCCACCCCGCCTTCGGACGCCCGGACCGGGCGAAGGCCGGCGCCGCTCCGAGAGCGGTGGGCAGGGACAGGGCCGCCGACGCGGCGAGGGAACCCCGCAGGACGCTACGGCGCCCGGGGAACGGACGGTGTGACATGGATACGCCTCCAGGGACGGGATCCGGCCAGTGTGCAGAGCCACAACTACTGGCACGCCGCAGCGCACACACGAACCCCAAGTGAACAACTGACCCCAGGGGCGGGGGAACCGGCACGCACGGGCGAGCCCGCAGGAGTCACCCGGTGGCCGCCTGCGCCATCAGCCGTACGCCCTCGGCGATCCGGGCGGGCGGCACATGGGCGTAGCCCAGGACGAGCCGCACCTTCTTCGTCTCGGCGCCCCCGGGGCGCGGGTGGGCGCAGGACGACAGCGGGCGTACCGCCACCCCGGCCTCGGCCACGCGCGCGAGGAAGCGCTCCTCGGGGCCGTACCGCTCCGGCAGCGTGGCGATCACATGCAGGCCCGCCGCGATCCCGGACACCTCCGAGCCGGGGAAGTGCTCGGTGAGGGCGGCGGCCAGCGCGTCACGCCGCTCGCGGTAGGCGCGCTGGCAGCGGCGGAGCTGGCGGTCGTAGTCGCCGCGTTCCAGGAACCGGGCGAACACGGCCTGGTCGAGGGCCGGGTGGCCGAGGTCCATGGTGCGCTTGCGTTCGACGATCTCCTCCGCCCAGGACTCGGGCACCAGCAGCCAGCCCAGCCGCAGCCCCGGCGCGAGGGACTTGCTGACGGAGCCCGTGTAGGCCACATGGTCCGGGTCGAGGCCCTGGAGCGCGCCGACGGGGGCGCGGTCGTAGCGGAAGTCGCCGTCGTAGTCGTCCTCCAGGACGATGCCGTCCACCTCCCGTGCCCAGTCCAGCAACCCGGCCCGGCGGTCGGCCGAGTAGGCGATGCCGGTGGGGAACTGGTGGGCCGGAGTCGTCACCACGGCCCGTACGCCCGACGCCCGCAGCGGCTCCAGGGCGATCCCCTCGCCGTCCACGGGCAGCGGCACGGCGGTGACCCCGGCCGAGGTGTACAGCGCGTCGTGCTGGGGACTGCCGGGATCCTCCACCCCGACGGCACGCGCCCCGCGCGCGTGCAGCGCGAAACCGAGCAGGGTCGTCGCCTGGGCGACCCCGGAGACCACCACGATCCGCTCCGGGTCGGCCACCACGCCCCGCCGCCGGGCGAGCAGTCCGGCCAGCGCGGTGCGCAGCCGGGGCAGCCCGCGCGGATCGGGGTATCCCAGGTCCTGGTGCGGCAGTTCCGCCAGGACGTCGCGCTGCGCGGCGGCCCACGCCGAGCGCGGGAACAGCGACAGGTCGGGCGTGCCGGGCACGAAGTCCGCGCGGGCGCCGGGGGAGCGCGGGGCGAGGTCGCGCGCCCGCGGCCGGGCGGCCCGCGCGGCCGCGCCCACCCAGGTCCCGGCGCCCCGGCCGCTGCGCAGATAGCCCTCGGCCGTCAGCTGTTCGTACGCCTCCGTGACCAGTCCCCGCGACACCCCCAGGTCCGCCGCGAGATCCCGGCTGGACGGCAGCCGCGTGCCCGGCGCGAGCCGCCCCGAGCGGACCGCCTCGCGCAGCGCCGCCTGGAGGGACCGGCCACGCGTGCGTGCCGGTGCCGCGGCGGCGGGGAGCAGCAGCTCCCAGGCAGCGGACGCGGCACCTCCGCCCGGAGCGCTCTGCGGTGGCTTCATGAAGGGAGACCCTAAAGGCTCCTCGCCGCGCGCAGGCCCCGGTCCGGGTCAGCGGCTGCCGTCGAGGACGACCCTGGCGACCAGGGCCGGGTCGTCGTTCATCGGGACATGGCCGCAGCCCGGCAGCCGTACCAGCCGGGCTCCGGGGATGACGCCCTTGGCCCGCACGCCCTGGCGGGGGACGAGGAGCCGGTCCTTGCTGCCCCAGGCCACGGTGACCGGGGTGCCCACGATGTCGTCGCCGAACCGCACGGTCCTGCCGGAGCGGAGGGTCTCGGAGAACCCCTGCGCCCGGGCCAGGGCCAGCGTCTCGGCGACCACGGCCTCGGGCGCACGGCGGCCCGGGCGGGCGTAGATGGTGCTCGTCAGCAGTGTCCGGCCGAGCGCGGGACGGGCCAGCCGTTCGACGACGGGCAGGGGCATCCGCTGAGCGATCTGCCGCATCGTCATCAGCACCGCGAAGGCGTAGCGGCGTTCGGCCTCGTTCCAGAACCCGGCGGGGGACAGCGCGGTGACGGACCGGACGAGCTGGGCCCGGGCCAGGTCCAGGGCCAGCAGACCGCCCAGCGAGTTGCCCGCCACATGCGGCCGTTCGATCTCCAGCGCCTCGCACAGCGCCACGAGCACGGTGTTCATCGTCGGCAGATCGTGCGCCATGCCGTTCGGCAGCGCCGGCGACTCGCCGCACCCGGGCAGGTCCACGGCGATCACATCCCGCTCGGCCGCCAGCGCGGGGATCACCGGGTCCCACACCTGCCGGTGGTGGCCGATGCCGTGCAGCAGGAGCAACGGGTCGCCGCTGCCCCGGCGTGTGTAGGCCAGGGTGACGTGCTGCTCGCCGTGCGCGGAGGCGACTTTGAAGGAGACGGTGGCGGACATGGGTGCTCCTCGGCTGTACTCGCTGACGGACGCTGTAGACAGCTTGTCAGCAATTGCTACCGGCGGGTAGCCCCGAGTCGACGGCACCTTCACGGCCCCGGACCGCTCGACCGCTGCGGCCCGGACCGCTCAACGGGCCCGGCGCAGCTCCAGGTTGAAGTCCCCGTGCCCGAACTTCCGCATCAGGCCGACCCACAGCGGCAGCCACATCTCCACAGCCCGCGCCGCCTGGATCCCACCGAGATCGAGCACCCGCTCCCGAGGCCAGCCGAACTCCCCGAGCAGGGCCGTCACCTGCTCCTTGGCTCCCTCGTCCTCCCCGCAGACGAACACATCGTGCTCGCCCGGCACCCGCGCCGGATCCACCATCACCCGGCAGTTGACGGTGTTGAGCGACTTCACCACGCGCGCGTGCGGAAACGCCCGCTGGATCTGCTCGCCCACGCTGTCCGACCCGACCGGCGACAGCCGCAGCTCGCCCTCCTCGAACGCCAGCGGGTTGGAGACGTCCACGAGGACCTTCCCGCCGAGGTTCTCCGCCCCCGCCGCCTCCAGCGCGGCGAGGGCCACCCGCCCGCCCACCGCGTTCACCACGACCTCACCGAACGCCGCCGCCTCCGCGAACGTCCCCGCGCCCGCCCCGGCACCCGCGGCGGCGGCCCACTCCAGCGCGGCCGGATTCTCCCTCGTACGCGAACCGAGCCGCACCTCGTGCCCCAGCTCCACCAGCCGACCGCCGAGGGTGCGCCCGACCTCGCCCGTGCCCAGCACCGCGTACCGCATCGCCACCTCCGGGAAGCGTGCCGGCGATCACCGGCGTCCTGTCGGTCATTCTGTCCGGGAAGGGGCGATTCCGCCTGGACAGGGCCGCACCCGTGGGCTGGGATGGAGCCGTGACCACCGAGACCGCGACCGACCTCTTCGAAGCACACCGCCCCGTCCTGCTGGGCGTCGCCTACCGCATGCTGGGCCGCGTGGCCGACGCGGAGGACGTGGTCCAGGAGGCCTGGCTGCGCTGGTCGGGCAGCGACCGCGGCGATGTGCGCGAACCGCGCGGCTACCTCGTACGGATCACGACCCGCCTCGCCATCGACCGGCTGCGCCAGATCAAGTCCCGTGGGGAGACGTACGTGGGCCCGTGGCTGCCCGAGCCGTACGTCACGGACTTCGGCGACACCGTGCCGGACACCGCCGAGCGCGCCGTGCTCGCCGACTCCGTCTCCCTCGCCGTCCTCGTCGTGATGGAGTCGCTGTCACCGCTGGAGCGCGCCGTGTTCGTGCTGCGCGAGGCCTTCGGCTTCCCGTACGCCGACATCGCCGCGATGCTCGACCGCGGCGAGGCGGCCGTACGGCAGCTCGCCGGACGGGCCCGCAAGCACGTCGAGGAGCGGCGTCCCCGCTACGAGGTCGACCCCGCCCAGCGTCGCGACCTCACCGAGCGCTTCCTCGCCGCGGCGGGCGAGGGCGACCTCGAAGGGCTGATGGCGCTGCTCGCCCCGGACGTCCGCCTCGTCGGCGACAGCGGCGGCAAGGCGCGGGCACCGCTGCGGGTCCTCGACACGGCGGACAAGGTGGGCCGGTTCCTCGTCGGCGCCGCGCAGAAGGGCGTCCCGGACTTCTCCGTGCGCTTCCTGGAGCTCAACGGCGGCCCGGCCGTGCTGGTCCTGTCCGGCGACAAGCCCGACTCCGTCTTCCAGCTCGACGTCGCCGACGGGCAGGTCCAGGCGGTCTACATCGTCCGCAACCCCGACAAGCTGCGGTCGCTGGCCGCCGGATAGCCGACGCCGCTGTCGCCCCGTAGACCGCGCGTGAACGCCCCGTGAACGTTCCCGGCCATTGGTCTTGACCAAGGATCAGGGCCGTCCTATGGTCGCAGAGAAGTGAAACAACCTTTAAAAAACAAGGGCGCTAAAACGCCGCCGACCACGGCGATTGCGGAGGACAGGGTGGGGACCACGCAGCTGGAATCGGTGCCGGAACCGAAGTACTGGCATCTCAAGACCGTGCTCAGTGAAGCGCTCGACTCGGAGTTCTCCGTGGGGGAGATCCTGCCCAACGAGCGCGACCTCGCGGCCCGCTTCGGTGTCGCCCGCGCCACGCTCCGCCAGGCCCTGGAACAGCTCGAACTGGAAGGCAGGCTGCAGCGCCGCCGAGGTGTCGGCACGACCGTCGCGCCGCCGCGCGTGGGCGTCTCCCTCGGCACCGGCCCGCACACCTGGCCCGGCGGTTCCGAGGACGCCTGGCAGCCCGTCGACTGCGTCGCCGCGGTGCCGTCGGCGGCTGTCGCCGAGGCGCTGGGGACCGGGCGTGACGAGGCCGTCCATGTCGTGCGCCGCTCCCGGGTGTCGAACGGCCGGCCGGTGGCCGCCGAACTCCTCTACATTCCGCGGTCGTCGGTGCCCGAGCTCTCCGGTATCGACGCGCCGTCCGGAGCGGCACGCGCGCGTGCGGTGCTGCGGGAGCTGCAGCGGCTGGAGCCGGCGCGGCAGGAGAACGCGGTGGAGCTCGGCTCTGCCGGCGCCGACGACGCGAAGGAGCTGGATCGGCTGCCTGGGGCTCCTGTTCTTGTGGTGACGACTCGGTTTGTTGTCGGGGGGCGTACGGCTGCGCTGTCGGTTGCGACGTATCGTGCTGACACGTGCCGGTTGACCTTCGGTGATTCGGGTGGGGTGGAGATTCATGACGGGCCTGAGCAGCGGGCGTCTTGAACCTTTGCGCCGTGGGGGTGTGGTGAGTGGGGGGCCGCGGGCGCGTTGTGGCTTGTCGCGCCCACGCGGCGGAGCCGCATATCGACACAGCCCCGCGCCCCTACTAAAGCGGGCGTTGCTCCACCGCGAAGAGTTGTTCCTCCACGTGGTCCAGAGCCAGGCGTAGGGCGCCGGTGGCCACTGCCGCGTCGCCTAGGCGGGAGAGGGTCACCTCGGGTGGGCGGAGGCAGTAGCGGGAGAGTTCTCGGCGGAGGGGGTCGAGGACGCCGTCCAGGCCCGCTGCCCAGCCGCCGATGACGACCAGTTCCGGGTCGAGGGCGAGGACGAGGGCCGCCACGTCGTGGACCAGGCGCTGGATGAAACGGTCGACGGCCGCGCGGGCCCGCTGGTCGCCCTCGCGGGCCTGGGCGAAGACCTCGGCGACCGCCTGCTCGTCGAGCGGGTGCAGGGGTTCGTCGGTGGTGGAGAGCAGGGTCTCGGGCGTGACCTCCCGGCCCAGCAGATGCAGCGCGCCGATCTCGCCGGCCGCCCCGCCGTAGCCCCGGTGCAGCCGCCCCCCGATCAGCGCACCGGCGCCCGGGCTGAGCCCCGCCAGCACGAACACCACGTCGTCCGACTCGGTGGCCGCGCCCTTCCAGTGCTCGGCGACGGCCGCCGTGTTGGCGTCGTTCTCGACCAGCACCGGGCACTTGAAGGACCGGCTCAGCCGCTCGCCCAGCCGCAGCCCCGTCCACCCCGGCAGCGCGGTGCCCAGCCGTACCGTGCCGTCCGCCTCGACGATCCCGGGCGTCGCCACACCCACGGCCCGCAGCGAGCCCCGCGCCACACCCGCGCGCCGCAGCAGCTCGGCGACCGCCCCGCGCAGCCGCTCCAGCCGCTCGTCCGCCCCCGCCGTCTCGGACACGTCCTTGGCCTGGGCGCCGATCACCCGGCCGTCCAGATCGGCCAGCAGCGCGGCCACTCGGTGCGGTCCGATCTCCAGCCCCAGCAGATGCCCGGCCTCCGCCCGGAACCGGAACCGCCGCGCCGGGCGCCCTTGCCGCCGTGCGGCACCCTCCTCGGCCGCCTTCTCGACGACGAGCCCGGCCTCGATGAGCCCCTCGACGACGCCCTCCACGGTCGGCCGGGACAGCCCCGTCACCCGGGTGATCTCGGTCAGCGTCGCGCAGTCCGTGGCACGCAGCGCGTGCAGCACCACCGCGGAATTGATCCTTCGCAGCAGCGAGGGATCCCCGCCGGTCAGCCGCCCCACCGTCCGTCCTCCCAGGTCGCGCGCGTGTTGGCCGGATCGTACTCGGCGCGGCGCGCCCCGGCGAGGGTCCGGCACCGGCCCTCGCCTATCAGCCCGGTGCCACGAACCCCGACTCGTACGCGGCGATCACCGCCTGAGTCCGGTCCCGCGCCCCCAACTTCGCCAGCACCGCGCTGACATGCGACTTCACGGTCTCCGTCCCGACTACCAGCCGGGCGGCGATCTCCGCGTTCGACAACCCCCGCGCCATCAGCCGCAGCACCTCGGCCTCGCGCTCGGTGAGCTGGGCCCGCTCCATCACGGCCCGCGCAGCGCGGTTGCCGCCGTCGTCGCCGTACTCGGCGGCGAGCTGCCGCACCGAGGCCGGGAACAGCAGCGACTCGCCCTCGGCGATCAGCCGCACCGCGTGCACGATCTCGGCCGGCCGGGCCCGCTTGAGCAGAAACCCGTCCGCCCCGGCCCGCAGCGCCTCGTACACGTACTCGTCGTTCTCGAAGGTCGTCACCACCAGGATCCGCGGCGGCTCGTCGACCGTCCGCAGCAGCGCCCGGGTGGCCTCGATCCCGTCCAGCAGCGGCATCCGTACGTCCATGGCGACCACGTCGGGCCGGAGCCGCCGCACGAGCGGGATCACCGCCGCCCCGTCAGCGGCCTCCCCGACCACCTCGATGTCGGGCTGTGCCTCCAGCACGGCCCGCAGACCCGCGCGTACGAGGGGTTCGTCGTCGACGAGGAGAACGGTGACCGGCATCCGGACAGCGTAGATCAACTCAAGGGCAGCTCGACATGAACCTGCCAGTCGCCTTCATCGGGGCCGGTTCTGGCCCGTCCGCCGAGCAGGGCGGCGCGCTCGCGTATGCCGCGCAGGCCGCTGCCGCCACCGGTGCCGCGTCCGGGTACGGATATCGGCTCGGGCAGGGGATTGCGTATCGCGAGGACGAGGGTGTCGCCGGTGACCCGGATGCGTACCTGAGCCGGGACCGCCCCCGCGTGCCGCAGCACATTGGTCAGTGCTTCCTGGAGGATCCGGTAGCCCTCCCGGGACACCGGCCCCGGCACGGTGTCCACGGGGCCGGTCACCTCGGCGTCGACCTTCGCCCCGGAGGTACGCGCGGACTCCAGAAGGCGGTCCGCGTCCACGAGGGTCGGTCTGCCGCTCACCGGCTTCTCCGACTCGCGCAGGATGCCGAGCACACGGTCCAGCTCCTCCAAGGCGGTCCGCCCGGTTTCCTCGATGGCGCTCAGGGCCCGGTCGGTGAAGGCGGGATCACCGGCCGCGCGCGCCGCCCCCGCCTGTACGACGGCGACCGTGAGCGCGTGTCCGATGGAGTCGTGCAACTCGCGGGCGATACGCGTGCGTTCCAGGAGCTGTTCGGTGCGTTCCTCCAGCGCCGCCATCCGCTCCGCGGGGGACGGGCCGAGGAGTCGCTTGGCCAGTGCGGTGGTCAGGTGGCCCGCCCCCACCACGACCACGGCGAGCAGCAGCAGCGGCAGGGGGGCGAGCAGGGCGTGCCACCAGTGCGGCCCCTTGACGGGCACGAACCCGTCGCCGGCGGGCTCGGTGCCGAACGCCGTCGTCGCCAAGTCGACCGCGAGGAGAGGCAACTGGACGGAGAGATGGGCCACGATCCAGCCGAGGACCAGCCGCGTCTCCAGCCACACCACCGTCCGCCCGCGATCGGCCCATGTGACCGACGGAGTGGTCACGATCTCGCCGCTGTCACCACCACCTTGCCGATGGCCGATCAGCAGCAGCCTGGCCTGAAACCCCTCCACGACCCGTGTGATGGGCACGAGGCCCGCCAGTCCGAGCAGCACGGCGGCCGTGACCTGGGTCCACCACGCCTCCTCGACGAACAGCCACAGCGACGGCCACACGATGGCCACCACGATGTGCAGCCACCGCTTGTACGTGACCGCCCGCGTGAGCGGGCGCAGCATGCGGACCATGGCGTCATCGTGCCAGCCGGCACTGACAACGGACCTCCCCCGCACGGGGGAGGTGATCTCCACCGCCGGGGGAGGCCCGCACCCCGCACGACCGGCCAGGCTGCTGCCATGACCAGCATCGACGTCCAGTACCTCACCAAGGAGTTCGGCACCAAGCGCGCCGTCGACGACCTCACGTTCCGTGTGCTGCCCGGCCGCGTCACCGGCTTCCTCGGCCCCAACGGCGCCGGAAAGTCCACCACCATGCGGCTGGTGCTAGGCCTCGACCGGCCGACCGCCGGTTCGGCGACCCTCGGCGGACGCGCCTACCCGGCCCTGCGCGAACCCCTGCGCCACGTCGGCGCCCTGCTCGACGCGCAGGCCGCGCACGGCTCCCGTACCGCCCGCGGCCACCTCCGTGTCCTGGCCGCGAGCAACCGCATCCCGGACCGCCGCGTGGACGAGGTGCTGGAGGAAACCGGCCTGGCGTCGGTGGCCCGGCGCCGCGTGCGGACGTACTCCCTGGGCATGCGCCAGCGACTCGGCATCGCCGCCGCCCTGCTGGGCGATCCCGAGGTGGTCATGCTGGACGAGCCGTCCAACGGCCTCGATCCCGAAGGCATCGTGTGGATCCGGCGGTTGCTGCGGCGGCTCGCGGGGGAGGGGCGGACGGTGCTGGTCTCCAGCCATCTGATGAACGAGACCGCGTCCTTCGCGGACCACCTCGTCGTGCTCGGGCGGGGCCGGCTGCTGGCCGACACCCCGATGCGGGACTTCATCCACGCGCGCGTGCGGCCGCGCGTACGGATCCGCACGAGCGACCCCGTCGCGCTCAAGAGCGCCCTCGCCGAGCACGGCCACGAGGCCGAGGAGCACGTGGACGGCCACTGGACCGTGCACCACGCACGCGTGGACGACATCGGCCGCATCGCCTCCGCCGCGGGCGTGCCGGTCCTGGAACTCGCGGCCGAGGAGGGCACCTTGGAGCAGGCCTACTTCGACCTCACCTCCGCCGAGACCGAGTTCACCGCACAGCCCCAGGAGGCCTGACCATGGAACTCACGCCCGTACTCCGCTCCGAGTGGCTGAAGATCCGTACGCTCCGCTCGCTGCCGGGCGCCCTGGTGGCCCTGTTCGCCGCGACCACGGCGTTCTCCGCGATCGCCGGTGTCTCCGACACGTCGGACCCGGGGTTCGACCCGCTGTTCACATCCCTCTCGGGTGTCATACCGGGCCAGATCGCGGCCATCGCCTTCGGTGCCATGGCCGTGTCGTCCGAGTTCCACTCGGGGGCGCTCCGGCTCTCGCTGGCCGCGGTTCCGCAGCGCGGACGGTGGTTCGCGGCCAAGGCGGCCGTCATCGCCGTACCGGCCCTCCTGGTGGGGCTGGTGACAGCTCTCGCCGCTCTGCTGGTGGGGCGGTCGGGGCTCGGACCGGCAGCGGACGGGCTCGGCGTCGGCGAGCAGGTGCGGGGTGTCGTGGGCTGCGGGGTCTACCTCATGCTGATGGCGCTGTTCGCCGCCGGCCTGGCCGCCCTGCTGCGCAGCGGCGTCGCCACTCTGTCCCTGTTGATCCCGTTCATCCTCGTCGTAGGGTTCGTGATCGGTGACGCCACGGGCTCCGTCGCGGACTTCCTGCCCGACAAGGCGGGGCAGTTGGTCCTGCGGGAGACCTACGACGGATCGCTGCTCGGGCCCTGGTCGGGGCTCGCGGTGACCGCGCTCTGGACGGTCGCCGCGCTGCTGGCGGGAGCGTGGAGCGTGCGCTGCCGGGACGCCTGACCGGCAACGGGGCCGATGCCCCGCCGAGTGTCCCCGCCAAGTGTCAGTGGGTGCGGGTTTACTGGACCCATGAACCTCGCACAGCACATCGCCCTCGTCGACGAGCTGTGCTACCGCCCCTTTCCGGCGGAGCACGGCCCGTCGGACGTCGGCAGGTCAGGCCCCGGCTACCACATCGCGGTGTTAGAGAGCGAGCCCTACGGCGACCCCGCGACCCGGGCCGTGACGATCGACCAGTTCGAGAAGGACCGGGACGCGGTCTACGAGCTTCTCGCCTCGCGCTGGGGCGACACCGACCCCTACAACCTGCAGACGGTTCTGCTGCGTACCGAGCACGAGGAGATATCCCGGCCGTGGGCCGACCTCGCCGCATGCGCCGGTGTGGCGTACCTCTGGGAGGTGGAGGGCACCGGCCGCTGGGTCGCCTTGGCGGTCGCCGACCGCGACGAGGCACAGGAGGTGCACCTGCTGGCCCTGGTCACGGAGACCGACCCGCCGTAGGGGATCAGCCCCCGGCCGCTTCCCGCAGCCGTCCGAACTCCTCCGCCATGGTCTCGACCGTCCAGTGCGCGTTCAGCCCGCTCGGGTTGGGCAGCACCCACACGCGCGTGTCCCCGAACGTCCGCGACTGCGGCCCCACCTGGGCCTTGCGGTCGTCGAACGCGGCGCGATACGCGGTCACACCCACCACCGCCAGCCAGTCCGGCCGCAGCCGCTCCGCCTTCAGCGCGAGCTGCCGCCCGCCCTCCCGGTACTCCTCGGCGCTCAGCTCGTCGGCCCGGGCGGTCGGCCGCTCCACGACGTTGGTGATGCCGAGCCCGTACGACAGCAACTCCCGCTGTTCGGACGGCTTCAGCAGCCGGGGCGTGAAGCCGGACCGGTGCAGTACGGGCCAGAAGCGGTTGCCGGGGCGGGCGAAGTGATGGCCCGTCGCGGCCGTCATGAGCCCCGGGTTGATGCCGCAGAACAGCACCCGCAGACCGTCCGCGACCACGTCGGGCACGACACGGTCGCGGGCGGCCTCCAGTTCCTCGGGCGTGAAGCGCGCCATGCGCGGCGTCAGAGAATCGCGCCGGGGGTGTAGCCCGCGGCCTGGGGGTGCTGCTTCACGATCTCCTCGACCCGGGCGACCACGGTCGCGACCTGGTCGCCCGCGGCGCCCGTGAAGGACAGCTTGTCGGCCATCAGCGCGTCCAGCTGGGCGCGGTCGAGCGGGATGCGGGTGTCGGCGGCGAGCTTGTCGAGCAGCTCGTTGCGCTCGGCGCCCTGCTCACGCATCGCGAGCGCGGAGGCGACGGCGTTCTCCTTGATCGCCTCGTGCGCGAGCTCCCGGCCCACGCCCGCGCGCACGGCGCCCATGAGGACCTTGGTGGTGGCGAGGAACGGCAGGTACCGGTCCAGCTCCCGGGCGACGACCGCCGGGAACGCGCCGAACTCGTCGAGCACCGTCAGGAACGTCTCCAGCAGGCCGTCCAGCGCGAAGAACGCGTCCGGCAGCGCGACCCGGCGCACCACCGAGCAGGACACGTCGCCCTCGTTCCACTGGTCGCCCGCCAGCTCGCCCGTCATCGAGGCGTAGCCGCGCAGGATCACCATCAGGCCGTTGACGCGCTCGCAGGAGCGGGTGTTCATCTTGTGCGGCATCGCCGAGGAGCCGACCTGGCCCGGCTTGAAGCCCTCGGTGACCAGCTCGTGCCCGGCCATCAGCCGGACCGTCTTCGCCAGCGACGAGGGGGCCGCGGCGAGCTGCACCAGCGCCGTCACGACCTCGTAGTCCAGGGAGCGCGGGTAGACCTGGCCGACCGAGGTGAAGGCCTGCGAGAAGCCCAGGTGCGTGGCGATCCGCTGCTCCAGCTCGGCGAGCTTCGCGGCGTCCCCGCCCAGCAGGTCCAGCATGTCCTGCGCGGTGCCGACCGGGCCCTTGATGCCGCGCAGCGGGTAGCGGCCCAGCAGCTCCTCGATCCGGCCGTAGGCCACGAGCAGCTCGTCGGTGGCGGTCGCGAAGCGCTTGCCGAGGGTGGTGGCCTGCGCGGCGACGTTGTGCGAGCGGCCGGCCATGACCAGCTCGCCGTACTCGCCGGACAGCTTGCCCAGCCGGGCCAGGACGGCGACCGTGCGGTCGCGCATCAGCTCCAGCGAGAGCCGGACCTGGAGCTGCTCGACGTTCTCGGTGAGGTCGCGGGAGGTCATGCCCTTGTGCACGTGCTCGTGCCCGGCGAGGTCGTTGAACTCCTCGATCCGTGCCTTCACGTCGTGCCGCGTGACCTTCTCGCGCTCGGCGATGGAGGCCAGGTCGACGGTGTCGAGAACACGCTCGTAGTCGGCGAGCGCCGCGTCCGGCACCTCGATCCCGAGGTCCTTCTGGGCGCGCAGCACGGCGAGCCAGAGCTGCCGCTCCAGCTTCACCTTCTGCTCGGGGGACCAGAGCGTGGCGAGTTCGGCGGAGGCGTACCGTCCGGCGAGGACGTTGGGGATGCGGGGCTTGGCGGGAGCGGAAGTCACGTGGACGGATTCTACTGGCGATTCGTGCAGGCCAGCGCACCGGCCTTTTCGTCGGAACCTACGAGAGGCTCGCGATGCCGTGGGCGAAGGGGTGGTGCGGCGGGACCTACAGCTCGTACGGCAGCAGCTCGGGGCGCTTCGGCGGCAGGCCGTCGCCCGAGGAGCGGCCCGTGAGGCGGCGGCCTATCCAGGGCAGCAGGTACTGCCGGGCGAACCGCGCGTCCGCCGCGCGGCGCATGACCCAGCCCGGCGGCAGGGACGTCGGCATCGGCGTGCGCCACTCGGTGTCCTCGGGCTCGTAGCCGAGCGTCTGCCACACGGCCTCGGCGACCCGGCGGTGGCCCTCGGCCGTGAGATGCAGCCGGTCCACGTCCCACAGCCGGGGGTCGCCGAGCGAGGGGGCGCCGTAGAGGTCGACGACGAGCGCGCCGTGCCGGTCGGCGAGTTCGTCGACGCAGGCGAACAGCTCCTCCATGCGCGGCCGGAACCGCTCCAGGACGGGGCCCCGCCGGCCCGGGCTGCGCATCAGGACGAGCTGCTTGCACGACGGGGCCAGCCGTTCCACGGCCTCCTCCAGGAGGGCGCGCACCCGGCCCATGTCGCACTTGGGCCGCAGCGTGTCGTTGAGCCCGCCGACCAGGGTGATCACATCGGGCTCCATGGCCGCCGCCACGGCCACCTGCTCGTCGACGATCTGCTGGATCAGCTTGCCGCGCACCGCGAGGTTGGCGTAGCGGAAGCCGGGTGTGCCCGCCGCCATCCGCGCGACGAGCAGGTCGGCCCAGCCGCGGTAGGTGCCGTCGGGCAGCAGGTCCGACATGCCCTCGGTGAAGGAGTCGCCGATCGCGACGAGGCTGCTGTGGGTGGGGTTCGTGTGCATGGCGACGGAAATGATATCCCGTGCACATACCCAGCAGTCGGTCGGCCGCCGGGAGTCCCTCCCAGGCGCCTGAAGCCCAGGTCAGGCGCCGGATGCCCTGCTCAGATCCGCTGGCCGAACAGCTCCCGCAGCACGTCCTCCATGGTCACGAGACCGGCCAGCCGTCCGTCCTCCCCGAGGACCGCCGCGAGATGCGTACGGCTGCCGCGCATCGCGGTGAGGACGTCGTCCAGCGGTGTGTGCTCCCGCACGCGCGCGATGGGCCGCATGTCCCGCAGCCGGAACGGCTCATCGCGCCCGAGGGCGTCCAGGGCGTCCTTCACATGGAGATAGCCCACGATCCGCCGTCCCTCGTCCACCACCGGGAAGCGGGAGAACCCGGAGTCCGCCGTGAGCTGCTCCAGCTCGTCCGGGGTGACGCCCACGCTCGCGTAGACCACCCGCTCCAGCGGCAGCACCACATCGCGCACCGGGCGGCGGCCCAGCTCCAGCGCGTCGTGCAGCCGCTCCTGGGCGCGGTCGTCGATCAGGCCGGCCTCGCTGGAGTCCTTCACGATCTGCGCTATCTGGGCGTCCGAGTAGGAGGCGGCGACCTCCTCCCGGGCCTCCACACGCAGCAGCTTCAGCAGCGTGTTGGCGAAGGCGTTGATCGTGAAGATCACCGGGCGCAGCCCCCGGGACAGCGCCACCAGGGGCGGGCCGAGCGCCAGCGCGCTGCGCACCGGCTCGGCGAGCGCGATGTTCTTCGGCACCATCTCGCCGAGCAGCATGTGCAGATACGTGGCCAGGGACAGCGCGATCACGAAGGACACCGCGTGCCCCGCGCCCTCGGGCACGCCCATCGCGTGGAACGCCGGCTCCAGCAGATGCGCGATCGCCGGCTCGGCGACGACACCGAGCACCAGTGTGCACAGCGTGATGCCGAGCTGCGCGGCCGCCATCAGCGCCGACACGTGCTCCAGGCCCCACAGCACGCTCTTGGCGCGCCGGTCGCCCCGGTCGGCGTAGGGCTCGATCTGGCTGCGGCGCACGGAGATCAGCGCGAACTCGGCGCCGACGAAGAAGGCGTTGACGACGAGCGTCGCCAGACCGATCAGCAGTTGTACCGCGGTCACAGCTCCGCTCCCTTCTCGTCGGGCTTCTCGTCGTCGAGGGGCGCCCGCAGCCGGACGCGCGCCGCCCGGCGGCCCGCCGCGTCCAGCACCTCCATCCGCCAGCCGGCGACCTCGAGGGTGTCACCGACGGCCGGTATCCGGCCCAGCACCGTCGCCACCAGACCGGCCAGCGTCTCGTAGGGCCCCTCCGGCGCCCGCAGCCCGACCCGCTCCAGGTGGTCCACGCGCGCGGAGCCGTCGGCCGAGTACAGGGCGTGGCCGGCCTCGTCCGTGCCGGCCGGGGCGAGGTCGGGCAGCTCGTGCGGGTCGTGCTCGTCGCGCACCTCGCCGACGACCTCCTCGACGATGTCCTCCAGGGTGGCGACCCCCGCCGTACCGCCGTACTCGTCGATCACGACGGCCATCGTGCGCTTGCCGGAGAGCCGGTCCAGGAGCCGGTCGACGGTGAGCGTCTCCGGCACCAGCAGCGGTTCGCGCATCAGCTCGGAGACGTAGATCCGGGTCCGGCGCTCGGCCGGTACCGCCAGGACGTCCTTGACGTGCGCGGTCCCGACGACCGAGTCGAGGGTCCCGCGGAAGACGGGGAACCGTGACAGGCCGGTCGCCCGGGTCGCGTTCGCCACGTCCTCCAGGGTCGCCTGCACCTCCAGGGCGACGACCTGCACCCGGGGCGTCATCACGTTCTCCGCGGTCAGGTCGGCGAGGTTCAGCGTCCGCACGAACAACTCGGCGGTGTCCGCCTCCAGGGCGCCTTCCTTCGCCGAGTGACGGGCCAGCGCCGCCAGCTCCTGCGGCCCGCGCGCCGAGGCCAGCTCCTCGGCGGGCTCCACGCCGATCCGGCGCACGACCCGGTTCGCCGTGTTGTTCAGGTGGGTGATGAAGGGCCGGAACGCGGCGCTGAACCAGCGCTGGGCGTTGCCCACGGTCTTGGCGACGGTCAGCGGCGAGGAGATCGCCCAGTTCTTGGGAACCAGCTCGCCGACGACCATCAGGAACACCGTCGAAGCGGCCGTGCCGAGCACCAGGGCGAGGGTGTGCGACGCCGACCGCGAGACACCGACGTCCTCCAGCGGCCCGGCGATCAGCGCGGCGATCGACGGCTCGGCGAGCATGCCGACGACCAGGTTCGTGACGGTGATGCCGAGCTGCGCCCCGGAGAGCTGGAACGTCAGGCTCCGTACGGCCTTCAGTGCGCCCTGCGCGCCCCGCTCGCCGCGCTCCACCGCCCGCTCCAGCTCGGCGCGCTCGACCGTGGTGAGGGAGAACTCGGCCGCCACGAAGGCGCCGCAGGCGAGCGAGAGCAGGATCGCCGCCAGGAGGAGGAGCACTTCGGTCATCGGTTCACCCCCGTTCCATGGTTCTCCAGGACGGGGCGGAACGCGCGGTGTCGCGCACGGGGAGGCTCGCCCATGGGCGGACGCTCACAACCTTTCATGCTGAACCGAGTGGCCATCCAAGGGTAAAGGATGGGCAAAGTCCTTCTTTCGGCGTGCTCAGGGCGAGTCGGCGGGGACGGGTGCGAGCCGGTAGGCGCCCTCATGGGGGATGACGTTACCGGCGGTCGGCGGCGCGAAGTGAGTGCCCAGGAGGAGGGTGTCCGTTCCGGCGAGCGCGTCGAGCAGCTCGCGGCGCGTGGCCTCGGACTGTCCGGGGTCGATGTCGACGCAGGCGCCGATGCCCGGGTGGGCGAGCTGGACGGGGTGGTGGACGCAGTCGCCGGTGATCAGCGCCGTCCGTCCGCGACTGGTCAGCTCGACGGCGAGGTGGCCGGGCGTGTGCCCCGGGGTCGGGACCAGGCGCAGGCCCGGGGCGACCTCGACGCCCTCGGCGGGGACGTCGACGAGGTCGAGCCGACCCGCCTCCTCCACCGGGATCACGGAGTCGCGGAACATCTGCGCGCGGGCCTCGTCCATGGCGTACCCGGCCCAGAACTCCCGCTCCACGCGGGAGGTCAGATAGCGGGCGTGCGGGAAGGTGGGCACCCACGCGCCGTTCACCTCCCGGGTGTTCCAGCCGACGTGATCGGCGTGCAGGTGGGTGAGGATCACCAAGTCCACCGCGTCCGGGGGGAATCCGGCGGCGGTGAGGCGCGACAGGTAGTCGGTGTCGAGGTCGTGCCAGGCGGGATCGGCCCGCTGCTTGCCGTTGCCGATGCCCGTGTCGACCAGGACGCGCAGCTCGCCGACGGTGAAGGCGAAGCTGTGGCTGTCCAGGTGTGGGACGCCGTCGCCGTCGGCGAAGTGGGGGTACAGCCAGTCCTGCCCCGCGACGACGTCCGGGGTGGCGTCGGGCAGCAGCCACGGTCCGGTGGCGGGCGGCAGGGGCGTCTCGTCGATGCGGTGGACGGTGGCGTCGCCCACGGTCCAGGTGGTCATCGGTCTCTCCTTCACGTGCGACTAACGCGCGACTAGTGCATGGCGCGCTTAAAGCAATCTGTTTGCGTTAAGTCGACCGTAGGTCCTACAGTCCACTAACGCAAACAGTTAGCTTTTGCAGCTCAGGGACGTTCGAAGGGAAGCTCATGTCCTCCGCCGAACTCACGCCTCCGGAAGCGGCCCGCTGGGCCCACCGCGCCGGGCTCGTCCTGTCCGCCGACCGTCACGCCGCCGTCGCGGCCACCGCCGACCACATCCACTCCGTCGTCGCCGTCCTGCGCGAGCTGGACTTCGGCGACACCCCGCCCGCCCCCGCCTACCGCGCGGCACAGGAGGCCCACGATGCAGCCGTATGAACTGACCCTCGGCGCAGCCGCCGACGCGATCCGGGCGCGGAAGCTGTCTCCCGTCGAGCTGGTGGACTCCGTGCTGGAGCGCGTCGAGGAGGTCGAGCCGCGGCTCGGGGCCTATGTCACCGTCACCGCCGAGCACGCCCGCCGGGCCGCGCGCGAGGCCGAGAGGGATATCGCGGCCGGCCGGTACCGCGGTCCGCTGCACGGCATCCCGATGGGCCTGAAGGATCTGATCGACGCCGCCGGACTGCCGACGTCGGCCAGTTCACGGGTCAGGGCCGACCATCGCGCGCACGCCGACAGCGCCGTCGCCGCACGTCTGTCGGCGGCCGGGGCCGTCCTGGTCGGCAAGACCCACACCCACGAGTTCGCCTACGGTCTGACCACCCCGCAGACCAGCAACGCCTGGGACCGCGAGAGGGTCGCCGGCGGCTCCAGCGGCGGATCGGCGGTCGCCGTCGCCGCGGGCGCCGCCACCTTCGCCCTCGGCACCGACACCGGCGGCTCCATTCGGGTGCCCGCCGCGCTCAACGGGGTCGTCGGCCTCAAGCCGACCTACGGCCTCGTCCCGCGCCACGGTGTCACCTCGTTGTCCTGGTCCCTGGACCACATCGGCCCGATCACCCGCACCGTCGAGGACGCGGGCCTGGTCCTCGACGCCCTGGCCGGCCACGACCCCCGCGACCCCGCCTCCCTGGCCACACCGCCGGAGGACCACCGGCCGACCGGGGGCACCGACCTGGGCGGACTGCGGATCGGCGTGCCGCGCTCCTGGTACTTCGACCATGTCGACCCGGAGGTGGAGGCCGCCGTCCGGAACGCGATCGACCGGCTCCGGAGCCTCGGTGCCCGGCTCGTCGACGTCGAGATCCCCATGACCCGCTACATCCAGGCCACTCAGTGGGGCCTGATGGTGCCCGAGGCCACCGCCTACCACGAGAGCACCCTGCGCACGGTCCACGAGCTCTACCAGGCCGACGTCCGCGTCCTCCTGGAGGCCGGCGAACTGATGCCCGCCGGGGACTACTTGCGGGCCCAGCGCTCCCGCACCCTCATGCGGCGGGAGTGGGCGGTCATGCTGCGCGAGGTCGACCTCATCGCCGCCCCCACCCTCCCCATGACCGCGGTCCCGGCCGGCCAGGAGACGATCACCTGGCCCGACGGCACCGTCGAGGGAGTCTCGGACGCCTGTGTGCGGCTCTCCGCCCCCGCCAACATCACCGGGGTGCCGTCCCTGTCCGTACCGGTCGGCCACGACACCGAGGGCCTGCCGATCGGCATGCAGCTCCTCGGCAGGCCGCTCGGGGAGCGGCAGCTCCTGCGGGCCGGGCACGCCTATGAGCGGACCCGGCCCGCCCGCGAGCTCGCCCCGGCGGCCTGAACGAGCCCTTCCCCAGACGCAAAGGGTTCGCTTTAAGGTGGGTGCCGTGAGCAGACAGATGGTGCGCCCCGGCGGCCGCAGCGCCCGGGTCCAGGCCTCGGTGCACGCCGCCGTGCGCGAACTCGCCTCGGAGCTGGGCCGGGACGCCCTGACGGTGCCGCTGGTCGCCCAGCGCGCGGGCGTGACACCGTCGACGATCTACCGCCGCTGGGGCGACCTCCAGGAACTGCTGTCGGACGTGGCGGTCGAGCGGCTGCGGCCCGACACCACCCCCGGCGACCACGGCGCCCTGCCGATCGACCTGACGGCCTGGGCCGAGCAGTTCCTCGACGAGATGGCCTCGCCCGCCGGGCGCGCCTACATCCGCGACGCCCTGCTCGGCGACCCCGACGGCGGCAACGCCGGCCAGTGTTCGGCCTACGCGGCCGAGCAGATCGGCCTCGTCCTCACCCGGGCGGCCGGGCGCGGGGAGCGGACACCCGACGTCGAGACGGTGATCGACCAGGTCGTGGCGCCCATGATGTACCGCATCCTCTTCCGCCCGGACGGCCTCGACGCCGCCTACGCCCGGCGGCTCGTGGCCGGGGTTCTCGCGGCGGCCGGAGACACTCCTCGGCCGAGGGACACTCCCTAGCCGTTGAGGGGCTTGACCCAGCGCCGCCAGTGGTCCTCGCGGTGATAGCCGGCCGCGGCCCAGGTGTGCTGGGCCTGTTCGTTGGCCTCCAGGACCATGGCGTCGACGCGTCGCCCGCCCAGGGCCGCGAAGCGCTGTTCGGCGGCTTCGAGCAGGGCGGTGGCGATGCCCTGCCGGCGGTGGTCGGGGTGTACGGCGAGGCGGTAGGCGGAGCAGCGCCATCCGTCGAAGCCCGCTATGACGGTGCCCGCGAGGACACCGTCGCGCTCGGCGAGGATCAGGGCCTCGGGGTCCCGCGTGATGAGGCGGGCCACTCCGTCGTGGTCGTCGCTGATGCTGGTGCCTTCCGCGGCTTCGCGCCAGAACCGCAGCACGGTGTCGATGTCCGAGAGGGCCGCGCAGCGGATGTGAAGATCGCTCATGGGGCGAGCCAAGCAGAACGCCGGCCGGTACGGCGATCGGGTTTCAGTACCCGGACACCGCCCGTTGGTTAGGGTGACAGCCGGAGACTGACGGCGCCCGCGCGGGCCGAGTCGGACACGACGGGGGGCTCGTTCGTGGGGAGTTGGCGCCCAGAGGTCATGGCTGCCCGGCGGTCGGCGCCCGCGGTGCTGCCCCCGGCGCCGCGCGGCTTGCTCGGTCTGATCGCGGTCCTCGCCGCGCTGGTGGTCGTCGCGCTCGGGGTCCGGTACGCCGGGCACGGTGAGCCCGGCGCGGGTGACGGGTGGATCCAGTCGGCGGTGGACGGGGTGCGGCCGCCGTGGCGGTACCTCGCCCTGGCCACGGACTTCCTGGCGGAGCCCCTGGGCGCGGCGGCGCTGGTCGTGGTCACCGTGACGGGCTGCCTGCTGCTGCGGCACCCTCGCGCGGCGGTGCTCGTCGTCGTGGGCGCGGGCCTGACCGTGGGAACGACGAAGCTCCTCAAGCCCCTGGTGGGACGCACCATTCACGGCCCGGACAACCTGTCCTACCCGAGCGGGCACACCGCCTTCCTCACCGCGCTCGCCCTCGTGGTGGCGCTGCTCGTGACCGGCCGGCTCGGCCTCGGCAGGACGGCCGGCACGGTGCTCGTGCTCGGGGCGGCGCTCGTCGCCGGCGCCGCCATGGGCTGGGCGCAGGTCGCCCTCGGCGCCCACTACCCGACGGACGTCCTCGGCGGCTGGTGCACCGCGCTGGCCGTGGTGCCGGCGACCGCGTGGCTGGTCGACCGGGTGGCCGACTCCGGTCGCCGGGAACGGCATTGACGTCACGTCAGCTTCATACCGAGCGGCGGAACACCGGCTTCACCGGCCGCCCGGCCAGCCACGGGGTGGGGTCACCGGCGTCCAGTGCCTTCCGGTACACCGCACAGGCCTGGGCCACCACGTCGACGGTGTGATCGATGTCGGCATCGTCGAGTGCGCCGCTCACCACGAACGACGGCGCCAGCACACCGCCCGCGAGGAGCCGCCGCAGGAACAACGTGCGGTACTCCTGCGACGGTTGCCCCCTCTCGTCGAGGGTGGCGAACACCAGATTGCTGGCCCGGCCCCGCACGACGATGTGGTCACCGACGCCCATACCGGCCGCCGCCTCGCGGACACCGGCGGCCAGCCGCTCCCCGAGGGCGTGCAGCCGCGCGGTGACGCCCTCCTCGGCATAGGTGGTCTGCACGGCCATCGCGGCGGCCAGCGAGTGCGTCTCCGCACCGTGCGTGGTGGACAGCAGGAACACCCGGTCGCCGGAGTGACGCAGCCCGCCCCACTCCATCAGTTCGCGGCGCCCGGCCAGCGCGGAGACGGCGAATCCGTTGCCCAGCGCCTTGCCGAAGGTGGAGAGGTCGGGGACGACGCCGTACAGGCCCTGGGCGCCCGCCTCGGACCAGCGGAAGCCGGTGATCATCTCGTCGAAGATCAGGACGCAGCCGTGCCGGTCGGCCAGCTCGCGCAGTCCGGCGAGGTAGCCGGGCGGCGGCTCGGTGTGGGTGGCGGGTTCGAGGATCAGGCAGGCGACCTCGCCCTGATACCGGGTCAGCAGCTCCTCCGTGGCGGCCAGGTCGCCGTAGGGGAACGCCACGGTGAGGTCGGTGGTCGCCGCCGGAATGCCGGCGGACATCGCGGTGGTGCCGATGAACCAGTCGTCGACGGAGAAGAAAGGATGGTCGGAGCAGAGGGCCACCCGGGTACGCCCCGTGGCGGCGCGGGCGAGGCGCACCGCGGCGGTGGTGGCGTCGGAGCCGTTCTTCGCGAACTTCACCATCTCGGCGGTCGGCACCGTGGCCAGGAAGCGTTCCGCGGCCTCGACCTCCATGACGGAGGGCCGTACGAAGTTGCTGCCGCGGTCGAGTTCCCGCCGCACCGCCTCCAGCACCCGGGGATGGGCGTGGCCGAGGCTGACCGACCGCAGGCCTGACCCGTACTCGATGTAGCGGTTGCCGTCGACGTCCCACACATGGGCGCCGCGGCCGTGGCTGATCACCGGGGCCAGGTTCTCGGGGTACTGGTCGTCGCCCTTGGCGTAGGTGTGCGCGCCCCCGGGGATCATGGCGTGCAGTCGCTCGTTCGCCGCCCGCGACCGGGGGAGGAGGAACTCTTCGGTGTCCACGCTCACTTCACCTTTCCATGTGCTTCAGGACCTCGGCGAGGCTCGGCGCCTCCCGGTCCCGCTGGGACATCGAGCTGACCGGCAGCGGCCAGTCGATGGCGAGCTCCGGGTCGTCGAAGGCGATCGTCACGTCCTCGGCCGGATCGTGCGGCCGGTCGATCCGGTACGAGGTGTCGGCCGTCTCGGTCAGCGCCTGGAAGCCGTGCGCGCACCCCGCCGGGATGTACAGGGTCGTCTGCGTCTCGCCGGACAGGTCGAAGGTGGCCACGTTGCGGTAGGTCGGTGAGTCCGGCCGCAGGTCCACGACGACGTCGAAGATCCTCCCGTACGAGCACCGCACGAGCTTGGCCTCGCCCTCGCCGGAGCGCAGATGCAGGCCGCGCAGCACGCCCCGGACCGAGCGGGACACGCTGTCCTGGAGGAAGGCGTCCGGGTCGAGGCCCACCGAGCGGACCACGTCGGCGTCGAAGGTGCGGCAGAAGAAGCCGCGTTCGTCGGCGTGGGGGGTCGGCTCGAAGAGGAACGCCCCCGCTATCTCCGGGACTTCGGTCGCCTTCATGGAGTCTCCTTCGCCGGGAACAGGGCTGCCGTCAAGGCGCTGAAATGGTCCGCGAGTTGCCGGCCGGCAACTCGGTTCCGCTCTGCCAGGGTCTGCCGCAGCTCCGCCGAGCGCTTCTCCAGCTCCCGGAACTGCTCCAGCAGCCGGTCGGCGTCGACCTCGCGGGCCGGGTGGCAGTACGCGGCGAGGCCCATCCGGTCCATGAGCGCGTCGCTCTTCGCCGCGTAGCTGAGCGCGAGCGTCGGCGTGCCGGCCTTCAGCGCGCAGATCAGGTTGTGGTACCGGGTCGCCACCACGGTGTCCGCGGCCGCCGTCTCCTTCATCAGGTCGGCCAGCGACACCGCCTCCGCCGCGGTGACCAGCGGCGAGTCCACCGCGTCGAGGATCGCGGAGACCACGGGCGCGTCGCACGCGTCGCCGGTGAGCAGCCGGACCGGTCTGCCGTCCTCGACCAGCGCGCGGACGAAGCGGGTCGTCCCGTCGAGGTAGCGCCGGTGGATCTCCTCGGCCCGGGCGCGGTCGTCGTCGCCGCCGTGGAAGTCCATGACGCCGACGCAGACCAGGCCCGGTGGGCCCGAGGGTGCGCCCGCCTCCGGTGCCGGCAGGGCGAAGGCGAGATCGGGACAGACCTCGTCGCGCGCGGTGTCCACGCCCATCTCCCGCATCGCGTCGCGGGACGGGGCGTCCCGGTACGACCGGTACGCGGCCAGCCGCGCCGACCAGCGCACCAGGGCCCGGGTCGGACGGTTGCCGATCGGGGCGGCGCCGACGCCGACCAGCGCGACCCGGGCGCCGACCAGCCGGCCGCTCGCGCAGAGCAGGAACAGGGAGTACGGAAAGCCCCACGGCCGCAGCGGCAGCGTGGCCTCCAGGACGCCCATGCCCGGCACGATCACCACATCGTGCCGGCGCACCCAGGCGGCGGTGCGGACCACGTCCACGAGTTTGCCCAGGCCCTTGCCCGCGATCGCGCCCGCACGGGACGCGGTCCGGTACTCCCCGCGGTACCAGTGCAGCCGCGTCGCGGGGATCCCGTACCGGGCCGTGACGACCTCGGGTCCGCCGCAGAGCGCGTCCACGACCGCGTCCGGGTGCTCGGCGCGGAGATACCCGAGTACGGCCTCCAGCGACCCGTCGTTGCCGAGGTTGCCGGAGCCGAGCAGACCGAACACCCCGACGCGCACGGGAGTTCTCATGTCCGCCGCCCCTCGCGTCCCGCGACGAGGTCGTCGACGGAGACGGTGAGCTTCGCCGGGTCGACCGGGGCGCGGTCCTCGACCCGCTCGCCGGCGCCCGGCCGCACCCGGCTGGTCATCCACGCGGCCAGGTGGCGGTAGCAGGCGCGCCGGTCGGCCGCGGAGAGCGGCGCCCGCTGGATCGCCGAGACGAAGCCCCCGACGTACTCGGCCAGCAGCCGGGGCGTCGGGTGCAGCCGGCCCGCCCGGCGCGGGTCGAGGTTGACGCACCGGGAACGCTTGGAAGGGTTCGCCCGTTCGGCGCGGGTGGGATGGTCGCGGCGGAAGTACAGCAGCTCGGGCACCTGGTGGAAGGGCCCCTGCAGCACGATCTGGGCGACGAAGGTGCGGTCCGCGTGGTGGTAGCTGTCGTGCGGCTTCACCCGGCGCAGCATGTCGGCGCGCATCACCCCGTAGAAGTCGTCGCCCCCGGGCTCGAACAGGAAGCTGCGGAAGCGCTCCGGCGCGTGCGGGGAGGCGGTGGCGAGCCCGTACTCGTACGGGACCTTCACCCGCCCCTCGCCGTCGATGACCGCCTGGTCGGAGTGGGCGAGGACCAGGTCCGGCCGCGCGTCCAGCGCCTCCACACAGCGCCGCAGCAGGTCCCGGGCGTAGAGGTCGTCGTGCGAGGCCCACTTGAACAACTCGCCGCGGCACTCGGTGAACACGTAGTTGTGGTTCGGCGCGGCGCCGATGTTGCGGGTCAGCCGGATGTACCGGATGCGCGAGTCCTTCTCGGCGTACCGGCGGCAGATGTCCTCGGTCCCGTCGGTCGAGGCGTTGTCGGAGACGACCAGCTCGAAGTCCTCGTAGGTCTGGCCGAGCAGGGCGTCGAACGATTCGGCGAGGTACTGCTCGCCGTTGTACACGGGCAGGCCGATGCTCAGCCGGGGATGGGCGGTCATGACGTCCTCACTTCCGGGATGGGATGGTGCCGGTGCTCGCCGAGGGCGGACCGCAGATGCAGCCACCACACGGCCGACGCGCAGCCGGTCGCGGCGGCGACGCCCCAGGCCGAGCCGACCGTGCCGCCCAGGACCGCGCCGCCGAGCCCGCCGGCGACATAGCAGGCGGAGGCGAACAGCTGGCAGCGCAGGCTGCGCCGGGCCGCGGCGAGCGCGCGCAGCCCGGCCGCCGCGCCGGTGCCGAGGCCGGCGCCCGCGACGCCGAGGGTGACCGGCACGATGAGCTGTGCGGCGGAGTGCCAGACGTCGCCGAGTACGAACGCGCCGAAGCGGTCCGGCATCAGGAGCAGTGCCCCGCCCCAGAGCAGGGCGGCAACGGCCTGTCCGCCGCCCAGCAGGAGGCAGAACCTGCCGAGTCGGTGCGGGGCCCGGCGCAGCACCCGTGCCGCCTCCGAGACGGTGACCAGCGACAGCCCCATCAGCACGGCGAGGAACGGTCCGAGCAGGAGCTCGGCGCCCCGGACCGCGCCCACCGCGCCGACCCCCACGATCGCGCCCAGTCCGTACGCGCGCAGTTGGCTGGCGCCGCTGAGGCTGACGTTCTCGACCAGGTACCGGTAGCCGAGGTCGCGTTGCTCGCGCAGCCACGCGCGGGCCCGGGTCACCCGGGGCAGGATGCCGGACTGGACGTAGCCGTACCCCGCGGCCACCGTGGCGGACGCGCCCCAGGCGAGCACGAAGGCGGCGACGCTGCCCACCCGGGCCGCCACGACCATGGCGGGGACGAGCGCCACGCCCCACACGAGGTCGTTGACGAACGCCTTCCGCCCGGCGCCCGCGGCGAAGAACGCGTACCGCCAGGCGTCCTGGAGCAGCAGCCCCGGCAGCATGACGCCGAGACAGGCGAACGCGGGCCCCACGCTGCCGCCGAGAGCGAGGCCGACCGCAACACAGGCCGCACCGATGGCGGCACCGACGCCGAGCGCGGTACCCGACGACCGGGCCACCGCCCCGCGCCAGGACGCGTCCGGCACACCGCTGAAGCGCACCACGAGCGGGTCGGTGGCGAGACCGCGGGAGACGTTGAGCACCACGCCGTACGTCACCCAGGCGAGGCTGAACACGCCGAACGCGGTCACCCCCAGCGAGCGGGCCACATAGATGCCCACCGCGAAGTTGCTGATGCTGGAGGCCGCCTGGTCGGCCAGTCCCCAGGACAGCCGGCCGACGAAGGCCCGCCGCGCGGATCCGGCCGGTGCCGCCGGCGGCGTCCCGGGATTCTCCTCCTCGGTGTTCATCGGTCTCACGCCTTGATCAGCCCGGCGTCGCGCAGGGCGTCGGCCGCGGCGGCGACGGTGTCGAACGGCAGCCCCGACCGCTCGGCGACGTCCAGCAGACCGTGCTCTCCGTCGGAGAGGCTGAGCACCCACAGCATGGCCATCTGGGCCTGCTTCGCGTCGCTGCGCCCGCCGAGCGAGTCGTACAGCCCGCGCCTGCCGAGCTGCGGTTCGCCGTAGGGGCTGAGGTTGACGTACCGCCGGTTGCGGTCCAGCACCGAGAACGCCTCGCGGCAGACGGCGAGGGTGTCCGCCATCGCCTCCGGGGACACGAAGTCCGGGTTGTCCGCCGAGGTGTGGTACTCGGGGTATCCGGCGTACGGGGTCCGGCTCAGCGAGCCCACGCCGAGGTCGAACCCGGGCGAGCAGTACTGCCGCTCGTCGTAGCCGTACGGAGTGAACTCGGTGACGCGGTGCGGGCGTTCGGACGCGGTCAGCACATGCCGCAGCACCCGGTCGATCTCCGCGTCGCCGCGCCTGCTCCGCTTGTACGTCAGGTGCCCCGAGTCGCCCGCGCAGGCCAGCACGAGGCCGTGCTTGACCCGGTCGATCCGCTCCGCGTTGCGGGCCAGCCAGGTGATCGCCCCGATGGTTCCGGGCGCGAAGATGAACCGGTAGGTGTAGTACGGCTTCTCCGCCGCCAGCGCCCGGGCCAGGAACACCGCCACCGCGACGCCGGCCAGGTTGTCGTTGGCCAGCGACGGATGGCAGACATGGCAGGAGACGATCACCTCGTCGGCGACCTGCCCGGGCACCACGTGCTCGGCGTAGGTGAGGTGACCGTCCGCGAGGGTGGAGTCGACACGGACCTCGTACTCGCCCTCCGGCAGCGCGTCCAGGGTCTCCTGGGCCAGGCAGAACCCCCACTCCGGCTTGTAGTAGCTGGTGCGGTACGGCACCCAACCCGGGTGCTCCGGCAGGGTGTGCAGGTGTGCGCGCAGCTCGGACAGCGGCATGGTCCGTGACACCGGCACGCTGTAGCCGAGCACATGCAGGCTGGACGCGGCGAAGTCGACGACCCGCTTGCCGGAGGCGTCGGCGATGTACGCGTCCCGGATGTTCCACTCCTGCGGCACCGTCCAGTCGAGCACCTGCGTCCCGGTCGGCACCTCGTGCACCCGCAGCGGGACGTACTCGTCGACGATCTCCAGGGTGGCGCGCACCCCGTCGCCGGTGATGCTCCGGCAGAGCGGGTACATCCGCTCCACCAGAGCATGCATCTCCTCGCCGACAGCGGTCATCGGCGCCACCGCAGGGTGTCGTCGACGGCACCGGCGTCGGACGCCGCGCGCAGCACGGCGAGTCGGGTGAAGCGCTGCTCGAAGTCCTCCTGGGTGAGGCCGTGTTCGCGGTAGGCGTCGGCGAGTTCGAGCGCGCCCCGCTTCACCGTCCACTCGCAGTCGAAGCCGGGGATCGCCGCGCGGAACCGGGAGAAGTCCACCCGGTACGACCGCGGGTCGGCGCCGTTCTCCCCGGTGATCACCACCTTCGAACCGGACACCGCCTCGGCGACCTGCTCGGCGATCTCGGCGACCGTGACGTTGTTGGTCTCGCTGCCGATGTTGAACGCCCGGTCGTGCACCGCTTCCCGCGGCGCGGTCAGCGCGGCCGTGAAGGCACGGGCGATGTCGGCGGCGTGCACCAGCGGCCGCCAGGGCGTGCCGTCGGAGAGGACGAGGACCTCGCCGGAGAGGAGCGCGTGGCCCACCAGGTTGTTCAGCACGATGTCGGCCCGCAGCCTGGGGGAGTAGCCGAAGGCGGTGGCGTTGCGCATGAACACCGGGGTGAAGTCGCCGTCGGCCAGCGCGTGCAGGTCGTCCTCCACCCGCACCTTGGACTCCGCGTACGGCGTCACCGGGCGCAGCGGGGCGTCCTCGCCCACCAGGTCGTCGCCGCCCGCCGCGCCGTAGACCGAGCAGGTGGACGCGTACAGGAAGCGCCGCACCCCGGCGTCGCGGGCCAGCCGGGCCAGCCGTACGGAGGCGTGGTGATTGATGTCGTAGGTGAGCTCCGGCGCCAGCGATCCCAGCGGGTCGTTGGACAGCGCGGCGAGGTGGATCACGGCGTCCACCCCGGCCACGTGCTCGGCGGTGACGTCGCGCAGGTCGACGCGGTGGCCCGACGGGTCCGCGGGCGACGGGCCCAGCACGCAGTCGGCGAAGAGTCCGGCGTCGAGGCCGACGACCTCGTGCCCGGCGGCGCTGAGGACCGGGGCCATCACGGTGCCCAGATAGCCCTGGTGACCGGTCAGCAGTACGCGCATGGTTCATCCCCCCAGATGGAGCGTGAGTTTGTTGACGTCGAACGCCTCGGCGTAGCGCTCGTGGCATTCGATGCCGCGGATCCGTGCGAGACCGAGGAAGGCCTCCCGGTCGTACCAGGGCCGGTGCCGCTGCGAGGGGTAGTGCTCCTGCAGCAGCCGCACCTTCCGCTCGGCGGTCTCCGTCGACAGCGGCTGGTACGCCGCCGGACGGCCGAGATCGCCGTCCCACTTGACGATCTCGTAGCCCAGTACGAGGTGGTCGCGGAACGCGGTGGGCAGCAAGCGCGCCAGGCCGCGGTGGTCCTGGTGCGCGTCCTCGGTACGCGGGGCGAGGATCAGGTCCGGATCGGTCCGCTCGCGCAGCTCCTCGACCGCGGCCTTGGCCTCCTCCCAGTGCGCGGGCAGCCGGCCGTCCGGCAGCTTGAGCACCGTCAGCCGCAGGTCGGCGCCCGGGCAGAAGGCGGCGAGCGCGGCCCGCTCCTCCTGCTCCCGCTCGCCGCCCCCGCCGGAGAGCACCAGCGCGTCGACACGGACACCCGGCCGCGCGAGGCACAGCGTCAGCAGCGTGCCGCCGGCGCCGATGGCGATGTCGTCGCAATGCGCGCCCACCGCGACGATCCGGTCCAGGGGCCCCGCCCCGAGCCGGATCACGCCCTGGCTCCGACGCTGTCCCGCTCCCACACGGCCCACGGCCGGTCGCCCCGGGCGTACGCCTCGTCGAGCGCGGCCCGCTCCTTCACGGTGTCGGTCGGCTTCCAGAAGCCGCGGTGCTGGTGCGCCACCAGCCGTCCCTGCTTGGCCAACTGGGCGCAGCCGTCGGCGACCAGGTCCCCGTTCTCCGGGATGTGGTCGAAGACCTCCTGACGGAGCACGAAGTAGCCGCCGTTCTCCCACAGCGGCATGTCGCTCACCGCGGTGATGCCCCCGACCAGGCCGTCCTCGCCCAGGTCCACACAGTGGAACGAGGACTGCGGCGGAACCACCATCATCGACGCGCCCGCGTCACGCCGGGCGAACCGGTCGATCATCTCCGGCAGCGGGGCATCGGTGAGCACGTCGGCGTAGTTGGCGAGGAACATCTCGTCGCCGTCCAGATGGTGCCGCACCCGGCGCAGCCGCTCCCCGATCGGCGACTCGATGCCGGTCTGCGCGAACGTGATCGTCCAGTCCGCGATGTCGGTGGACAGCAGCTCGGTCCGCCCGTCCCGCAGCACGAAGTCGTTGGACGTCGTCTCCTCGTAGTTGAGGAAGAAGTCCTTGATGTGATGGGCCCCGTAGCCGAGGCACAGGATGAACTCCTTGTGCCCGAAGTGCGCGTAGTAGCGCATGACATGCCAGATCAGCGGCCTGGGTCCGACCATCGCCATCGGCTTGGGCACGTCGTCCGCCGCGCCGCTGCGCATCCGCATCCCGTAACCGCCGCAGAACAGAACGACCTTCATGCCTTGACCTCGACAATGCTCAGTTCCGGGATGGGGAAGACCAGCCGGCCGCCCCACTCGTGCACGAAGGAGAGCTGCTCGACCAGCTCGGCCCGCAGGTTCCAGGGGAGGACCAGCACGTAGTCCGGTTTGTCGGCGGCTATCTGCTCGGGCGGCAGGATCGGGATGCGGGTGCCGGGCGTGAACCTGCCGTGCTTGTACGGGTTGCGGTCGACCGTGTACGCGAGCAGGTCGGGCCGGATACCGCAGTGGTTGAGCAGGGTGTTGCCCTTGCCCGGGGCGCCGTAGCCGACGACCGTCTCGCCGCGCTCGGCCGCCTCGATGAGGAAACGCAGCAGGTCCCGGCGGACCTTGGCCACCCGGGCGGAGAACTCGGTGTACCCGGACAGCTCTTGCAGCCCGGCGGCCTTCTCCCGGGCGAGTACGTCGGCCACGCGTGCGGTCGGCTCGCCGGCCACCTCGGCCGGCCGGGCCCACAGCCGGATGGAGCCGCCGTGCGTGGGCAGCAACTCGACGTCCACGAGGGTGAGTCCGCCGCTCGCAAGGGCCCGGATCGCGGACGCGACCGTGTAGTACTGGAAGTGCTCGTGGTAGATCGTGTCGTACTGGTTCTCCTCGATCAGGGTCAGCAGGTGCTGCACCTCGATGGAGACCCAGCCGTCGTCGGCGACCAGGGCGCGCAGACCCTCGGTGAACCCGACCACGTCGGGGATGTGCGCGTACACGTTGTTGGCCACGACCAGGTCCGCCGGGCCGTGCTCGGCGCGGACGGCCGAACCGGTGTCCGGGCTCAGGAACTCCGTGAGCGTGGGCACGCCCGCGTCGCGCGCCGCGGCACCGACGTTCACCGACGGCTCGATGCCCAGGCAGCGGATCCCCCGGTCCACCACGTGCTTGAGCAGGTACCCGTCGTTGCTGGCCACCTCGACCACGAAGGCCTCGGAGCCGTCGGTGCCGAGCCCCACCCGCTGGACGGCGTCGGCGACGAAGGTGCGCGCGTGCTCCACCCAGGACGTCGAGTACGAGGAGAAGTACGCGTACTCCTTGAACGTCTCCTCCGGCGTGATGAGCGGAGGGATCTGCGCGAGCCAGCAGTCGGTGCAGACCCGCAGGTGCAGCGGGTACGCCGGTTCCGGCTGGTCCAGTTGGTCCGCGGCGAGAAAGCTTTCGCAGGGCGGGGTCGCCCCCAGGTCGACGACGCTCGCCAGCGCCTCCGAGCCGCAGAGTCTGCATCGTGTCATTTACTGCCCCCCATTGATTCGGTCCCCATGGATGCGGTCCCCGATGATTCGGTCCCCGTTTGATTCCGACCGCCCCGCGATCGCGGTGCGGTACCCCTCCACCAGGCGCTCCAGGCCGACGGCCGGGCTGAAGCCCTGCTCGTACCGCCTCCGGGCCGCCTGGCCCATCTCCCGGTTGCGGGCTTGCTCCGCCGTGATCCGGCGCAGGCGGTCCGCGAGCGAGGCGGTGTCGCCCGGCCGGTGCAGCAGCCCGGTCACCCCGTCCTCGACGAGTTCGACGAAGGCCCCGTGACCGGCGGCGACGACCGGGACCCCCGCCGCCATCGCCTCGACGACGACCAGGCCGAACGCCTCCAGCCACGTCGAGGGAGCCACCACGGCGACGGCCCGCGCGATGGCCTTCCGGCACTCCGCCGTGTCGTACAGGCCGACGTAGCGCACATCGTCCCGGCCCGCCGCCCAGGCGATCACCTCCGGCTCCAGCGGCCCCGTGCCGGCGATCACGAGCGGCACGCCCGCACCGCCGCCCGCGGCGACCTCGTCCCACGCGGCCATGAGCAGCCGTACGCCCTTGGCCTCGGCGAGCCGGCCGAGATAGAGCAGATGCTCGCCGGCGCCCTCTCGGCACGTCCCCGGGTCGGGCACGAAGTTGTGCTTCACCGTCAGCCGCTCGGGCGGCATGCCGGCCCGCACCAGGACGTCGCGCTGCGCCGCGGAGATGCAGAAGAACCGCTCCACGCCGGTCCACCACCGCCGCCGGTTGACCGACAGGCTGACCGCGAGCGGCACCGTCGCCAGCCGGGAGCCGCGGTAGCAGCCGTGCCGGACGGCGGGCAGCGGCGTCGACCCGACGCACGCGGTGCAGGGCCGGCCGTCCCGCTGCAGCGTGCCCGGCGGGCAGATCTGCGTGTAGTTGTGCAGCGTGGCCACGGCGGGCACACCGGCGTCGGCGCAGGCGGCCAGCACGGCGGGCGACAGCAGCGGGAAGACGTTGTGGACGTGCACCACGTCCGGCCGCTCGGCGCGCAGCCGGGCGGCGAGTTCCGCCCGGACCGCCGGGTTCCACGGCACCAGCAGCGGTATCGCGGCCTTGCCCGGCAGGGAGCGGGCGGCGATGTCGTCGCTGCGCCGCTCGAACACCCCGACCCGGTGACCGGCCTCGCGCAGCAGTGCCACCTCCTGGTCGACGACCTTGTTCTCCCCGCTCGGCTGTGCCGAGGCGTAGCGGTTGTGCACCACGAGGACATGCATGGTCAGCTCACCTCCGATCTCTGGGCCCATCGCGGAATGCGTCGTGCGGGCGCTTCGGGCGTCGAAGGCGCTTCGGAAGGCGCTTCAGAAGGCGCTTCGCTCGTCGAGCGGGGAGCGGCCCCGGCGGGTGCCGCCAGCAGCGAGGCGGCCACGGCCAGATGCAGCAGATACGGCGAGGCGTCGCCGAGCCCGGCCTCGGTGTACGAGGCGATCGCGCAGTAGCTGATCAGGAAGATCGCGCAGGCCCTCTGCAGCGACGGCGGTCGCAGCAACGCGACGCCGCCCAGCACGATGAAGACCGCCGCCACCAGGGCGACTCCGGCCAGGCCCTGCTCGTGGTAGACGGCGAGCCAGCTGTTGTCGATCGGCAGCCCGCCGAACGACTTGTCGCCCAGGCCCGCGCCGAACCACTGCTCCGAGGTCGTCCGGGGCGCCGCCAGCAGGGCGTTCCAGACCTTGGCCCGGCCGGTGAGGCTGGTGAAGTTCTCCTGGCTCTGCCCGCGCAGGAACCACGCCTGCAGCGCGGCGTTGAACCCCACCGCGGCCACGGCGGCGCACCCCACCGCCCAGGCGAAGAACCGGCGGGCGGCGGCGCTGGTCAGGACGAGCGAGCCGATCGCCAGCACCAGCCCGGCCAGCAGGCCGAGCGTGGCCGTCCGGGTATGGGTCAGCGCGAGCAGGAGAAGCGACGGCACGACGACCAGCGCCGCGCTGCCCCGGTCGGTCCGCCGGCCCAGGACGAGCAGCACGGTGAGCCCGATGATCACCGCGGCGTACTGCCCGATCTGCGGCGGGGTGAGCGGCCACAACGCGCCGACCAGCCGCCCGCCGTAGAGCTCGGGCATGGCCGCGCCCGGTGAGACGGCCAGGCCCGCGGCCACCGACCCGAGGACCGCGAAGTACATCCGGATGTGATGCCGTGCGAACGTCAGGCCGCCGTCCCACCAGCGGCTGAGCAGCCACAGCGTGGTGACGAAGAGGCCCAGCCGGGCGCAGCGGAACAGCGCGCCGAACCCGGACTCCAGGCTCGCGCTGGAGATCACGCTGACCACCAGCAGCAGCGTGAGCAGGAACACGAAGGCACTGGGCCGGATACGCAGCCGTGGATTGACCGCGAGTGCCAGCGTGAACGCGGCGACCAGCGCGCCCATCGTGACCATCTGGATGAGCGAGCGCGGCAGCGGGACGATGGTCTTCGCCCCGGCGGAGCCGAGCGTGTTGAGGATCAGCAGCCCCCAGGCGGTACCGACGATCCTCGGCATCCGGGACGTGGTCATCTCAACCACCCTCCCGTGCGCGGAAGGTGCTGCCCGCGTCCTGCCGGTACGGCGTGCCCTGCCACTGCCCGGAGTCGAGCACCCGGCTCGGGTCGTGGGCGACGAACTTCCACGGTCCGACGTAGGTGTTGTCGTGCCAGCGGTTGTGCTGCTCGCGGGTGATCGCCTCCGCCACCCGCTCGCCCTGGTAGGGCGACCAGTCCGGATAGGTGCCGTAGTTGGCCAGCACCGCCATGCGGTCGCACTTCGCCGTGCACCCGACGACGGACGGGTCCAGCACGAAGCGGTTGTGGTGGATGTCCACCCGCTGGGTCTTCCATCGGCAGTCGGCGTAGAGCGGTGCCCTGGCGATCCCCGGCCGCGCGCAGCGGTCGGTGTCCTTCACCAGCAAGGTGCAGTCACCGGACGAGGTGTTGGCCGGGCTGTTGCAGAACCGGTCGGCGTTCTCCCACAGGGTGATCCCGGACCAGTTGTTCTCCAGCACGTTCCGGTAGATCTCGATCTTGTCCGTGCGGGCACGGATGCGGGGTTCGCCGCCGGACTCGGACAAGTAGACGGTCGCGAAGGGGAAGGTGTCGCCGCGGTCGGCGGACCTGCGGCCCTCGACCCGGTTGTTCCGGCGGATCGTGTTCTTCCGGATGACCGCGTTGTAGCTGGTCTCGTAGATCAGCGCGGCGCCGTCGTTGGCCTCCAGCACATTGTCCTCGATGCGGAAGTCGTTGTTGTTGGTGTCCGCCCACAACCCCGCTCCGCGGTTGTCGTGCACCCAGTTGCCGCGCACATCGGCGCCGTCGACGGCCCAGAACTTGATGCCTCCGGTGCAGCCGCAGCCCTCCCGCCGCCGCTCCCAGTCGTCGGTGTTGTTGCCCGTGATCTCGTTGCCCTCGACCACCAGGCCGCTGATACGGCCCTTGGCCTTGTACGCGTTCATGCCGTACTGCCCGTTGTCGCGCAGGCAGCTGGCCCGGACCCGCTGGCGGGCACCGGCCATCAGCCCGGCGCCGGAGTTGTTCCGGATCGTCGCGTGCTCGATCACCCAGCCGTCGGCCGAGTCGTGGTTGACCACGCCCTCGTTGTGCGGCGCGACGAACCCCCGCACCGTCAGATGGCGGATGGTGACATCGCGGGCGGTGCCGCCGAACGCGTACTGGTTGGTCCTCCGGCCGTCGAGCACCGCACCCGGCGCCCCGAGGTAGCGGTTCCCCTTCTTGGGGATGACCTGGGCGTAGCGGTCCGGCTCAAGCCGGTGCTTGCCCGGCCGCAGCCAGAACGTGGTGTTCGGCGGGTTGCTCTTGGTCTTCGCGGCCAGGTCGCCGGTCACCGAGGGGTCGACCGTCACCGCGCCCGCCGGCGCCTTCGCGGGCCCGGCCGCGGGATGGGCGCACACCCGGGCCACGGAACGGGCCGTGGCCGCGGACGTGGACGGCGCGGTGCCGGGCTCCGGCCGCGCGCCCGGCGTGCTGTCACAGCCGGTCACCGCCAGCAGGGCCAACGCCAACGACACCGCCGGTAACGCCCGGTGCGGCCATTTGATCCCCACGCGCCCCCCTAGCCGTGGAACGTGAGGACGGTGGTGAACCCCTGCCCGCCGTCGGCGAAACCGGAGCCGACCAGCGTGGTGGAAGGCTCCTTGCGCCCGAAGCCGGCGGAGTACCAGCCGAGCGGCGGGTCGGTCTCGCCGCGATGCGCCCGCCAGGACAGCCGCCCGGGCAGGTCCAGCGTCGCGGAGCGGTCCTCGCCGTCCCGGGTCCAGGTGAGCACGGCCCGGTTCCCCACCAGGTCCACGACGATCGCCGGGCCGAGGTGGAACGCCAGACGCACGGCCCGGCCCGGGCCGCGCACCTCGTCGACCACCCTCAACTCCCGGCTCTCGGCCGTCAGTTCCACCCGGCGGCGGTGCACGGAGCCCTGGTAGCCGTCGTGCTCGGCGCTCCAGCGGGCCACGCCCTCATCGGCTGTGTCCACGACCAGGACACGGCTGCGGGCCTGCCGGGTCCACAGGAACGGCCCGCCGGAGACGGACTGGTCACCGCCGTCCAGTTCCAGGGTGTTGTGGCCGAGGGTCGACCGGAAGTACCGCCGCCACTCGGGCTGCCCGTGGTAGCAGTACGTCCCCGGATCGGCGAGCACGTCGACCCCGTCGAGCCGGACCTCCAGGGACAGCGCGTCCGCGTGAGCGTGCGCGGCGATGGACAGGAACCCGTGCGGACCGCCGTCGCAGCGGCACCAGATCTCCCCGGGGCCGCGCAGGACGGTCATGCCCGCGTCGGCGAAATGAGCCGGCCGGCTCGCCGGACGGGCGGTCACCTTCGTCGTGTACGGCTCGATGAGCGCGGCCAGGAGCGGGGTGCGCACATCGGTGCCGGTCACCTCCGGCCACCAGGCGAGCCGCCCGAACACGGCGTCCCCGGTGGCCAGCAGCGACCCCCAGCGGTCGGTGCCCGAGCCGTCCACGACCAGCCCGTGCCCGTCGTCCGCGTCCCCCTGGCGCGGCGGCCGCAGCCGGTTGTCCACGACGGCCGCGAGCGCGTCGGTCATCCGCAGCAGCACCAGCCGGATCGTCGCGGGGACCGGAACGCGCGCGGCATCCGCCTCGGCCAGCGCGGCCAGGCCGAGCTCCAGCACCAGTCCGTGATACTCGGTGGCCAGCTCGCGATTGAGGCCGGAACGGAAGGTGTTGCCGCGCAACTGCCGCTCCAGCGACCGCAGCGCCTCGGCCCGCCAGCGCGCCGAGGAGGGGAACCAGCCGAACGCGCACGCCGCCGCGAACTGCCCGGCGGTCTCGGCGATGACGTGGTTGTTCGCCGAGGAGCCCCGGCTGGGGAAGGCGGCCAGCCAGCGCTGGTGGTGCCAGATCTGGTTCAGCGCCACCGGGTTGTTCTCGAACAGCCCGGCCGCGCCCTGCCAGCCGTCGAGCAGCCGGCGGATCCACACCCAGGACAGCAGCCGGATGCCCAGCTCGATGCCGCTGATCCAGTGCACGCCCCGCAGCGGCGGGTTGGCCGTCCACCACGACCGCAGATGCGCGGCCACGCGCTCGGCGTACCGCTCGTCCCCGGTGATCGCGTAGGCCGCGGCGAGCACGGTGAGGTACTGGTGCCGGGACGGCTCCCAGATCTGCTTGATGTCCCCGACCGCGTCCTCGCTGCGGTACGGCACGTCGAAGGCGTAGCCCCCCGGCGCCCGGCGCCCGGTCTTCGGGTCGTGGCACCAGTCCGGGTCGGCCAGGTCGTCGCGGTCCACCCCGAAGTACGTGGCGTGCCCGGCCATCAGCAGGTCCGCCTCGGCGACGAGACGCTTCGCGGCGTCCGGCGGCACCGAGTCGATCGTCCCGGCGGGCAGGCGGGCCGTGAAGCGGGCGCCGGTCACGCTCGGGCAGTCCGGCCGCGCCGACCGCCACAGCCGTCTGCGCACCACGTCGGCCGCCCGGCCGCCGACCTCCCGCGGTCCCATCCGGGACAGCCGCCGTAAGTACCAGCCCGCGGTCATGGTCATCGCGTCCTCGCCAACGTCACCGGCGCGCCGCCGGCCAGACCGGCCCGCACGGCGAGAGTGGCCGACGTGGTGGCGACCAGTGACTCGAGCGGCACCGGCATCGGCCCGCCGGTCCGCACGGCCCTGACGAACGCGGCCAGCTCGGCGTTCTGCCCCTTGTCCCGGGCCTTGGGCAGCCGCGAACTGACCCACCGCTCGGGGCCGTGGACCGAGGCACGGACGAAGTCGTCGAGCCGCAGCACCTTGCCGTCCGCGACGAGGTCCAGCGTCTCCTTGGGGAAGCCCGGTGCGCCGGTGGTGACGTAGCTGATGGTGGCGGTGGACCCGTCCGGATAGCGCAGCACGACCTGCAGATCGTCGTTGCCGGGCGTGGCGAGGGCGTACACCGAGACCGGGTCGGCCCCGAGCAGCCAGCTCGCCGTGTCGATGAAGTGCCCGCCCTCGCCCTCGAACCGCGAGCCCTCCGTGCCCTGTCGGAGATACCAGCTGCCGTGCTGCAGCCGGCCCGCGTTGACCAGGTAGCGCAGGCTCGCCGGGCCGGTCCGGGCACCGAACCGCGACGTGGCCTCCTGCAGCAGCGGCGCGAACCGGCGGTTGAAGCCCACCTGCAGCCGGTCGTTGCCCGACTCCTCCACCGCGGCGAGCACACCGGCCAGTTCGTCCTCGGTGAGCGCCAGGGGCTTCTCCACGAACACGGCCTTGCCGGCCAGCAGCGCCCTCCGGGTCAGCTCGGCGTGCGAGCTGTGCCGGGTGACCACGAACACCGCGTCGATCGACGTGTCGCCGAGCACCGCGTCGAGATCGGTGGTCGCCTCGGCGAAGCCGAACTTCCGCTGCGCGTTGGCCCCGGACAGCGCGGTCGTCGTGACGACCGTGGACAACTCCACGCCGTCGCGCCCGGCCAGATGCGGCAGCAGCATCGACGTCGCGTAGTTCCCCGCGCCGACGAACGCCAGGCGCACCGGCGTCCTGGATGCACGGGCCGGACTCCGCTTCACGGTCACCGAAGGAACGGCCACCACCGGAGCCTCGGCTTCCACCGCCTGTTCGGGATACCGGAACAGCACGGCCACGGCCTTCAACTCGCCGTCCTTCAGACGCTGGTACGTCTCGACGGCGTCATCGAAGTCGGCGACGTGGGAGACCAGGGGCTCCACGTCGACCCTGCCGCGGGCGGCGAGATCGAGGAAGCACGCCAGATTGCGGCGCTCGGTCCAGCGCACATAGCCGATCGGGTAGTCCCGGCCCTCCAGCTCGTACTCCGGGTCGTAGCGGCCGGGGCCGTAACTGCGGGAGAACCGGACGTCGAGCTCCTTCTCGTAGTACGCGTTCCACGGCAGGTCCAGGCGGCACTTGCCGATGTCGACGACCCGGCCGCGGTCCCGGCAGAGCTGGGCGGCCAGCTCGACGGGCTGGTTACTGCCGCCGCCGGCGGCCAGATATACCTGGTCCACGCCGTGACCGTCGGTGAGTTCGGCGACGGCGGCTTCCACGGCCGCCGACTCGGGGTCGCCGCAGGCCGCCGCGCCCAGGCGCTCGGCGAGTTCGCAGCGCACCGGGTCGGGGTCGACGCCGACCACCCGCACCCCCGAGGCGGTGAGGAGCTGCACCACCAGCTGCCCGATCAGCCCGAGGCCGATGACCAGGGCCACCTCGCCGAGCTGCGGCTCGCCCTGGCGGACGCCCTGCATCGCGATCGACCCGACGGTGCCGAAGGCCGCGTGCCGCGGCGCGAGGCCGTCCGGCACCGGGACATAGAGGTTCTTCGGCACCCAGTTCAACTCGGCGTGCAGCGCGTGCTCGTTGCCGGCGCAGGCCACGAGGTCGCCGGCCTTCACATCGTCGACCCCGGCGCCGACCTGCTCGACCACCCCGCACAGCGAGTAGCCGAGCGGCGTGTAGGAGTCCAGCTTGCCCATCACCTTGCGGTAGGTGGCGGGCACCCCGTTGGTGGCCACGCTCTGCATGACCTTGGCCACCTGGTCCGGCCGGGAGCGGGCCTTGCCGAGCATCGACATCCCGGCCTCGGAGACCTTCATCATCTCGGTCCCCGTGGAGATCAGCGACCAGGCGGTGCGGACCAGCACACCCCCCGGCTTGCACCCCGGCACCGGCACGTCCAGCACCGCCAGCTCGCCGCTCTTGTAGTTCTGTACGACCTGCTTCACTCAAACTCCCCAGAAGTCGCGCCGCGGTACCAGTACTCGAGGGTCAGCACATGCCATAGATGCTTGGAGAAGTCCTGCTGCCCGGCGGCGTCCTCGGCGACCATCCGCCGCAGCGCGTCCCGGCGCAGGAACCCGGAGCGGACGAGCTCGCCGTCGTTGATCACCTCGCGCACCAGCGGCGCGAGATCCCGGCTCATCCAGGCCCGCAGCGGGGCGCTGAACAGGCCCTTGGGCCGGTAGACGATCTCCGTGGGAAGGATCGAGGTGGCCGCCTCCTTCAGCACGGCCTTGCCCTGCCGGCCGACGATCTTGCGATGGCCGGGAAAGGCGAAGGCGGCCTTCACCACCTCGACGTCCACATACGGCACCCGCACCTCGGTCGACGCGGCCATGCTGGAGCGGTCGGTGTAGGCGAGGTTCAGGCCTGGCAGGAACATCCGGGCGTCGCCCAGGCACATGCGGTTCACGAAGTCGTCGAGGTGGTTGTCCTCGTAGACGTCCCGGTGCTCGGTGAGCACGTCGTCGACCGTGCCGGCGAGATCCGGGTTGATCAGGCCGAGCAGCTCGTCCTGGTCGTACATCGTGTAGCTGCGCCGGAACGCGGCCTCCTCCGGCAGATCGGCGAAGGACAGGAATCGCTTCGCGAACCGCACAGAACGCAGCCCCCTGCGGCTGGTGGCGACCGGCAGCCGGTCCACGGCTGCGTACACCCCGCGCCGCACAGGTCGCGGAACCCGCTGATAGCGCAGGGCGAGCACGTTGGCCAGATGCTTGCGATACCCGGCGAACAGCTCGTCGGCGCCCATCCCCGAGAGCATCACCTTGACCCCGGCCTCCCGGGCGGCCTGGCAGATCAGATACGTGTTGATGGCGGCTGGGTCGCCGATCGGCTCGTCCAGGCTGTACGTCATCCGCGGCAGCAGATCGAGCACGTCCGGGGCGATCTCGATCTCCCGCAGGTCGACGCCGAACCGCTCGGCCACCTGCCGGGCGTAGCGCAGATCGTCGGGCATCGCCTCGAACTTCGCGTCCTCGGCGCGGAATCCGATCGTGTAAGCGGAGATCCCCGGTTGCTCGCGGGCCGCCAGCGCGGTCAGATAGCTGGAGTCCAGTCCGCCGGAGAGGAAGGTCGCCACGGGCACGTCCGAGAGCATGTGCCGCCGCGTCGACTCCTCGACGATGGCCGCCAGGTCCGGCAGCTCGCCGCCGCGGGCCCGCTCCCGCCCCTCGGCGGCGACGTCCTTCAGGTTCCAGTACCGGCCGCGCTCCACCCGCCCGTCGGGCCGGCACCTGAGCCAGCTCCCCGGCGGCAGCTTCTCCGCCTCACGGAACGCGCACCGTGAGTCCGGCACCCAGTAGTAGAGGAGCGAGGCCACCAGCGCCGCGTGGTCCACCTCCAGCGATCCGCCGGTGGCGGCGGCGAGCGCCTTGAGCTCGGAGGCGAACACCAGCCCCGCGCCGCGCCGGAGCAGGAACAGCGGCTTGATGCCCAACTGGTCGCGCGCGAGGACCAGTTCACCGGTCCGCTCGTCGAAGATCCCGAACGCGAACATGCCGCGCAGCCGGGGCAGACAGTCCGTGCCCCAGCGCCGCCAGGCCTCGAGCAGCACCTCGGTGTCGGAGGTCCCGCGGAAGCGCACCCCGGCGGCGGTCAGTTCGGCACGCAGCTCGGGCGCGTTGTACAGCTCGCCGTTGTACGTCAGGACGAGGCCGTCCGAGACCATCGGCTGGGCGCCGGTCTCCGACAGGTCGATGATGGCGAGGCGACGGTGCCCGAGGTGCACCTCGCCGTCGCCGGCGGGGTGGCTGTAGCGGCCCGCCCCGTCCGGACCGCGGTGGGCGAGGGTGTCGGTGAGCCGGTCGGCCACGATCTTCCCGTCCGGCCATCGGTATATGCCTGCGATGCCACACATGTCCTACCGTCCCTCCTGGTCGCTGTCCGGGACGCCCGCCGCCCGGATCGGCAGCCGCTCCGTCCGCCGCCGGGCTGTCCCGTTCTGCCGGGCGGGCATCTCGTCGGGGCCGCGCGGCGCCGGGTGCGGGCCGTCCCACAGGGTGCCGTCGGTCCGGTCACGCGGATCGGGGTCGATCAGCACCACGCCGAGCACCGAGATGCGCTGGTCCGCGAGCTGCCGCGCCACGGTGTGCAGCCACGCCGCGCTGCCGTGCCCGGCGCGGACGACGAGCACGGTCCGTGTGCCGAGGTACCGGAGGTCGGTCCACGCCGTGCCGGGTGTCACCGAGCCGACGCCGAGCCGGAGTTCCCGAGGTGACCCGGCCGTCGCCTCCTCGCCGCTGATCACGGTCGGGTCTCCCGGTTTCGGGCGGCGGCCCGAGAGCTGCCGGCCGGGCAGACCGTCGACGACGGCCACCGGCCCCTGTGCCGCCAGTGCCCCGGCGAGGTCGAGGGCGATCGCGCTCGTGCCGCGCGCACAGCCCAGTTCCAGCAAGGACAGCGGTTCCGCGGAGCCGCGCACGGCCCGGGCCAGGGTCGTGGTGAGCCGTGCGCGGGTCGCCCGGGTCCGTCGGCGCCGCCACAACCTGGCCCGCGCCGTACGGGGCAACTCCGCGATGACCGAGGCGCCGAGGTTCGCCGCGATGTCACGGCGCAGCACGGGGCGGTCCGCCACCACCGTGCCGACCGCGGCCACCGCGAGCCCGAGGACGAGCCCGAGGACCAGTCCGATCGCGGCGTCGGTGGCGGCGGTCCTGGGCAGCGAGTGGCGCACCGCGTGCGGGGCGTCCACGATCTGCGTGCCGGCGACCAGCTGGGGCGTGCCGATGCGCGCCTCCGCGGCGCGCTGGCCGAAGTCGGTGATCCGCGAGGTCAGTTCGGCCCGGCGGGCGAAGAGCGACTCCATGTCCGCCGACGCCTGCGGGTCGCTCTGCGGCGGTCCGTCCCCGATCGCCTTGTTGACCTGGGCGAGTTCGTCCCGCATCCGGTCACGCTGGTCGAGCAGGGTCTTGGCCTCGGCGTTCGCGGCTTCCTGTATCCGCTTCACATGGTCGGCGACGAACGCCTCGGCCAGCGCCTCGGCACGGGCCACCGCCTCCGCGTCGCTGTCACCCGTCGCGTTGATCTGCAGCAGGTTGTTGGTCAGGCCGACACCCTCGTAGTCCCGCATGAAGTCCTCCGGTTTCTCCGGGGACCCGAGGGAGCGCAGTGCCTTGTCGGCGATCCGCGTGGTGCGCAGCAGCTCCACGTCGGTGCGGATCAGCGTGCCGGGGTCGTTCGGCTGGTCCTCCTGATGCGCGACCAGCACCTTGGTCATCGCGGTCGGCGGTGGCGGCAGCAGGATCGCCACCGCCGCGCCGACGAGCAGCCCCAGCAGCGCCAGGGAGCCCCAGAGGCGGCGCCGCCTGCGCACCGCCACGACCAGTGCCTGCAGGTCCAGCAGCGGAGCGGGGGCCGACGGCTCCGATGTCGTACTGGTCGTCGTCACACCGAACCTCCCGCCGTGCCGTCGCCGACCGCGAGCGCGGGTGCGGCGGTATCCCGGGGACGTCCGGCGGATCGCGCCGGCCGGGCCCGGACCGTGCCGACCAGGACGATGCCGACGACCTCGTGCCGGGCGTCCGCACACGCCTCGGCGATGCCCGACAGCTCTCCGGCGGTCCGGCTGCCCGCGCTGAGCACGACCAGGGCCCCGGACTCGTGGCCGCGGTCGGGCACCACCGGCTGGGACACCGAGACCCGCACCACCCGCAGCCGCGGATCGCCCTCGGCCTCGGCGACGAGCTGCCCGGCGGCCCGGTGGGCGGTCTCGTCGCCGTCCGGGACGACGACCAACAGCTCTCGAGGAGACGGGACTCGCTCGCGCAGGCGGGCGCACACCCGCCGGTAGCGGAGCCGCATCCCGGCCTCGTCGCCGGACGTCTGCGGACTCGGCAGGTCCCACCGGACGTCGACGCCCAGCAGCCGGCGGATCCGGGCCCGCGGGCCGTCGTCCTCGGGCCGGTGCGCGGGCGGTTCGGCGGGAACGTCGACGGTGCCCAGCGGCGCCGAACCCAGCGCCGCGGCGATCTCCGGTTCGCCGCGCAGCCGGCTGCTCATCCGCGCGGCGGTGAGATGGCCGATGACCGCGAGCAGGAAGAACAGCAGCGCTCCGCCGACGACGAGCTGCGTCCTCGTCGGCGGTGCCTCGCCGTCCGGCCGGGCCGCGGGCCCCATGACGACCATGTTGGCCTTGCCGGCGGCCGGGTCGGCCTCGTCCAGCTTCTTCATGGCCTCCTGCAGCGTGGTGCGCAGCTTCGCCAGCTCGGTGCGGGTCTGCACGCTCTCCACGGTCCGCCCCGGATCGGCCGCGTCGGCCAGCTCGGTGATACGACGGCTGGTCTGCACCACCAGCTGCCGCAGCGCCTCGGGCCGCGCCGCCGCCTCGGAGTCGGTGTCCTCGCCCGCGATCCGCGCGGCGAAGGCGACGAACTGCTGGGCCACCTGGTCGGAGAGCCGCTGCGCGCGCTGCGGGGTGTCGGCCGTGCCCGAGATCTCGATGATGTTCCCGTCGGCGGCCTCGGCGCTCACCCGGTCCCGCAGTTCGCCGCCGTCGACCCCGTCCCAGCCGAGTGCGGCGGCCGCACGGTCGACCACCACCGAACTGCTGGCGATCTGTGCCTGAGTCAGCAGCTCGCGCTCCTCCCACGCGCCCGGCAGCAGCACGGATGCCGACGTCGTATAGCGCGGGGGAAACAGCAGGGAGGTGCCCAAGCCGACGAGCGCGCCCAGCACGGCGAGGAAGAGCAGAAGCCGCGCACGCCGACGGATAATCCGCCCGATCGTGACCAGGCGTATCGTTTCATCGTTCAACTGTGCTGCCTCATCCCTGCCTGTTACGGGTCGTCCGCGACACCGGAGCGTGGTCACGGCAGGCAGCGGCGTAGGCGGCGAGCAGCGACGCCTGCGAGTTCCGCCAGGAGAGCGGCCCGCTGATCCGCTCCTGGCCGATCTTGCCCATCCGGGCCCGCTGCTCCGGGTCGTCCAGCAGCAGCGCGATGAGCCGGGCGAACTCCGCCTCGTCGTTCGCGGGCGCGTAGACGGCCGCGTCACCGGCGGAGACGCGCGCCTCCCGGAGGTCGAACGAGACGAGGGGCCGGCCCATCGCCATGTACTCCAGGACCTTGTTCATGGTCGACACGTCGTTGAGCGGATTGCGTGGGTCGGGGGAGAGGCACACATCGGCGGTGGACAGGTAGCGCACCAGGTCGGCGTCCGGAATGCGCCCGGTGAACTCCACCTGCTCGGCGAGCCCGAGCCGCCGCGACAGCTCCACCATCGCGTCGAAGGCGTCCCCGGCCCCGACGAACACCGCGTGCCAGTCGGTCCGCCCGACGTCGTCGCGCAGCTTCGCCAGGGCCCGCAAGGCGTAGTCCACGCCGTCCTGAGGGCCCATGACGCCGAGGTAGCACAGCAGATGGGGCTTGCCCCGCTTCAACTCCGGCTCCGGCGGTACCGGTCGGAAACGGTCCGTCGCGGGCGCGCTGCGCACCACGAAGACGTCCTCCGGCCGCTTTCCGCCCCGGCGCACCGCGACGTCCCGATAGCTCTCGTTCGTGGCGAGCACGATGTCCGCGGCCCGGTACGTCAGCCGCTCCAGCGCGCACACGCCGCGATAGAGCAGATCCTCGCCGCGGTCGAACCGGGAGAGATACAGCTCGGGCACCAGGTCGTGCTGGTCGAAGACGAACCGCGCGCCGCGCCTCTTCATCCACAGGGCCGGCAGGAACAGCAGGTCGGGCGGGTTGCAGGCGTGGACGACGTCGACCGGGCCGACCTTCCGGGCCAGCCGGAGCGTGTGCCACAGGGCCGTTCCGTACTCCCGCAGATAGCCGGCCGGTCCGCCGGTGGCCGCGCGCAACGGGTAGCGATGGATCCGCACCCCGTCGATCACCGCCTCCGGCTCCGTGTCCCGCTTGCTCCCCCGGGGGCAGATGACGTGCACCTCCCAGCCCGCGTCGCGCAGCGTCGTGCACTCCTGCCACACGCGCCGGTCGAACGGCACCGACAGGTTCTCCACCAGGACCAGCGCGCGCCGGTTCGTCCCGTCGCCGCCGGCCGTTTCACTGAACGATGTGTCACCAAGCAAGGCCCACGTACCCCGGTTCGGCCCGGCGCGCCTCGGCGTCGGGAAGGCGGATGAGGTCGACGATCACCGGGCCGTCACCATGGGGCAGCGCCGAGATCACGGCCGGATCGCTGCTCCCGACGAGGCACACCTCGGCGTGCTCCAGCACCTCGTCGACGGAGTCCGCGAGCAACTGCGCGAGGTGCGGCAGCCGGGTCTCGATGTACTCGCGGTTGGCGCCGATCAGCCGGGACAGGCTCACATTGGCGTCGTAGATCTTCAGGTCGTACCCCTTGCCGAAGAGCCTCTCCGCCAGCTCGACGAGCGGGCTCTCGCGGAGGTCGTCGGTCCCGGGTTTGAAGGACAGCCCGAACAGGCCCACCCGGCGTTTGCCGGTGCGCTCCACCAGGTCCACCGCGCGCTGCAGATGGTCGGAGTTGGAGGGCAGGACGTGGGCGAGGATGGGCACCGAGACATCGGCCCGCTGCGCCGCGTGGACCAGGCTGCGCAGGTCCTTGGGCAGGCAGGAGCCGCCGAAGGCGAAGCCGGGGCGCAGATAGGCGGGGCTGATGTTCAGCTTGCGGTCGGCCAGGAACACGTCCATCACCTGGTGCGAGTCCACCCCGAGCGCCTGGCACACCGCGCCCAGTTCGTTCGCGAAGCCGATCTTGAGGCCGTGGAACGCGTTGTCCGCGTACTTGATCGCCTCGGCCGCCGGGACCGGCACCCGGAACACCTCACCGGGCAGGCCCTCGTACAGCGCCGTCACGGCGTCGCCGCTCGCCGGGTCCAGTTCGCCGATGACGGTCTTGGGAGGGTCGAAGAAGTCCCGCACGCTGGTGCCCTCGCGCAGGAACTCCGGGTTGACGGCGACCCCGATGTCCACCCCGGCGGTGCCGCCGACGGACTTCTCCAGGATCGGCACCAGCAGGTTCAGGCAGGTGCCCGGGAGCATGGTGCTGCGGAACACGACGGTGTGCCGGACCCCCTGCTCGGCCCGCTCGGCCAGAGCGGCCCCGATCTCCTCGGTGACCCGCTCCAAGTACGTGGTGCACAGACTGCCGTTGGGCTCCGACGGCGTGCCCACACAGACCAGCGACACCTCACTGTCCATGATCGCTTCGCGGACGTCGCCGGTGGCGCGTAACGCCCCGGTCCGCACGACCTCGGCGATGAGTTCGCCGATCCGCTCCTCGACCACCGGGGCCTTGCCGTCGTTGACCAGGTCGACCTTCACCTGGTTCACGTCCACCCCGATGACCTCGTGGCCCATGCTGGCCAGGCACGCGGCCGACACACAGCCCACGTAGCCGAGCCCGAAAACGCTGACTCTCATGACGCGTTCCTCCCCCCAGGCAGGCCCCGACGGCCTGCGATCCGCGCGCCGGCCCATTGACGGCCCCCGCGCATCAGTACGCCCCCTGCCCGTGCAGCACCGCACGCAGCGTCTTCCACAAGATCACTGTGTCCAGCGCGAGCGACCAGTCCTCCACGTAGCGCAGGTCCAGCCGGACCGCCTCGTCCCACGACAGGTCGCTGCGTCCGCTGATCTGCCACAGGCCGGTGAGCCCGGGCTTGACCAGCAGCCGCCGCCTGATGTCCGGCCCGTACGCCGCGGACTCCTCCGGCAGCGGAGGCCGCGGGCCGACGAGCGACATCGATCCGGTGAGCACGTTGAACAGCTGCGGCAGCTCGTCGAGCGAGTACCGGCGCAGCACCGCCCCCACCCGGGTCACCCGCGGATCCCGGCGGAGCTTGAACAGCAGGCCCGCGCCCTCGTTGCGTTCGGCCAGTTCGGCACGGGCGCCGTGCGCCCCCGCGACCATGGTGCGGAACTTGAGGATGGTGAACTCGCGGCCGTCCTTGCCGACCCGGCGCTGGCGGTAGAACGCCCCGCCCCGGCTGTCCATCAGCACGAGCAGCGCGACGCACGCCATCAGCGGCGCGAACAACATCAGCAGAAACGTTGCGCCTATCCGGTCGACGACCCCCTTGACCGCCCGGCGGCCGCCGGTGAAGGCCGGCATGCTGACCCGCAGCAACGGGATCCCGAGCACCGCGTCGACGTGCAGTCGCGGGCCGGCCACCTCCATCAGCACGGGGGCCACGACCATCTCGGCGTCGCTGCCCTCGAGGTTCCAGGCCAGCCGCTGCAGCCGGTCCGGTGACCAATGCGGGTCCGGGGTGACCGCGACGACCCGGTAGCCGTCGCGGCTGACATGGCCCGCGACGTCCGTCAGCCGGCCGACGACCGGCACTCCGTCGAGCTGATCGCCGTCCGGCCCGAGCCCGTCCGTCGTGCACACCGCGTCCACCCGCCAGCCGAGGTGCGGGAACTTGCGGGTCCGGGTGATCAGGTCGTGCACGGTGGCCGGGCTCCCGGCGGCGAGCACCGGTCTCAGACAGCGGCCCTCTTTACGCTGCTTGTGCAGCCAGAGGCGCAGCAGATACCGCGCGGTCATGGTGACGAGCGCGATCGCGGGGATCGCGACGAAGATCCAGAGCTTGATGTTGCGCGAGGTGAGGGCGATACCGCCGAGGGCCAGTACGACGGTCGCCGCGAACAGCGAGCGTCCGAGCCGGCGGAATTCCTCAGCGCCCTGGCCGAGTACGGCCGGCGCCCACGCCCGGCCCACCGCGAGCGCCCCCAGCACCAGCAGCTCGGTGCCGAAGGCGAGGATTCCCCACTTCTCGTGCCAGTTGGCCGCGTCCCGCGCCCCGAAGAAGTTGCCGATCGCCGCCACCACGAAGGCGGTGGCCACGGTATCGGTGGTGATCACGGTACGGCGGTACCGCTGCTCCCAGTCGATCGCGGGCTGATCGATCGCCCCGTCCGCCAGACGCCCGCGTGCTGACGGATACGGGCTGGCTAATCCCCCTTGCCGCACAGAACCCCCCAGGTCCCCAGTGGCTCGACGTGCTCGCCCGACACTGTTCCTCCCCCTCCGGGAGGCCCCCGCCTCCCGCGCCGTTCTCCCCCGGGGAGGCCCCCGCCTCCCTCGTCGTGCGCATGACATTCCAGCGCTCGCAGGGCTGCCTGAACAGCCCGCCCCGGCGGCAGCGGATTCGCCCGTCCCACCGGCTTGGTACAGCGTTGGACCTATTGATCATTAAGGGTCGCCTCGTGCCCGAACAGCTGAAGCACGGTCAATCTAGACCATCGGGGCCAGTATGGAGAGAGGGTGTGTGCAATTTGTGTTCAAGCTTTGAGGGTGGATACATCGATCGGCGGCCGCCGGTCGAACCCGATGCCGAGGAGGACTGCTGATGCGCAGCGTGACCTATTCGATGAACGTCTCTCTCGACGGCTACATCGTCGGGCCGGACGGCGGCTTCGACTGGAGCGTGCCCGGCGAGGACGTCTTCCGCTTCTGGATCGACGAGATCCGGGACGTCGGCGTCCACCTGATGGGGCGGCGGCTGTACGAGACGATGCTCTACTGGGAGACCGCCGAGCAGGATCCCGCGCTCGACGACGCGGGGCGCGAATGGGCAGCGCTCTGGAACCCGCTCCCCAAGGTGGTCTTCTCCACCACCCTGTCGACGGTGGAGGGGCATGCCCGCCTGGCCTCCGGCGGCGTGGCGGAGGAGATCGAGCGGCTGCGGGCCGAGCCGGGGGAGGGCGAGATCGCGATCGGCGGCGCGACGCTCGCCGCCGAGGCCGCCGCGTCGGGCCTGATCGACGAGTACCGGGCCATGGTCTACCCGGTGCTGGTCGGCGGCGGCATCTCCTTCTTTCCCCGGAACGAGCGCCGGGTGGATCTCGAACTCGTGGAGACCCGCACCTACAGCTCGAACGTCGTCTACCTCCGCCACCGCGTGACGCGCTAGCCGGCTCCACCCTCTCGCAACCGCGCGATGACCGGCGCGAACGCCTCCATGTACGGCTCCAGGACGGTCAGATACGTGAAGCCGTAGCGCTCGCGCCGGGCCAGGACCTGGGCGGTGATCTCGTCCGTCGTGCCGACCAGGGTCACCGGAAGGTCCAGGACCTCATCGGCCGTCAGACCCGGTACGCGGTCCAGCAACGGCTGGATGGCGGCCTCGCGGTCCTCGGTGCCGATCACCACCTGCACGAGCAGGTTCAGCTCGGCCGGCTCCGCGCGGCCCTCCGCGAACTTCAGATACCGCGCCACCCGCTCTTCGAGGTCGTCCGGGCTGATCGGCGTCAACTGCCCGGTGGTGCTGCCGGGTGCCGTGCGCGCACCCGTGAACGCCGCTATGTCGGCGTGCTCGGCGGCCAGCCGCAGCATCCGGTCGCCGTTCCCGCCGACCAGCAGCGGTATCCGCGGGCGCTGCGCCGCCCGCGGCTGGTGTTCCTCGGAGGCCAGCAGCCGCTCCAACTCCTCCACGGTGCGCCGCAGATGGTCCACCCGCTCGCCCGGCGAGCCGAACGGCAGCCCGGCCGACTCGTGCTCGTCCCGTGCGTAGCCGGTGCCTATCCCGAGCTCCAGGCGCCCGCCCGTCAGCGCGTCCGTCGTCGCCACCTCGCGGGCCAGCAGCGCCGGGTTCCAGAAACCGGCGTTGAGCGTGAAGGTGCCGAGCCTCGGCCGCTCGGTCGCCTCGGCCGCCGCCACCAGCGCCGGGAAGGGCGCGGGCATGCCCAGATGGTCGGGGACGAGGATCACGTCGTAGCCGAGCTCCTCGGCCCGGCGGCACTTGGCGCGCCACTCCTCGCCAGGGGCGGCCGTGAGCATGTTGATTCCGAAACGGAACGGGCGCGGCATGAACTCTCCTCACCGGGAAGGGACTTGAGTGACTGCCGCGATTCCATCATTCGTGCGCGATGGCCGCCAGTACATTCATGCGCGATGCACGCAACGCCGGCAGCAGCGCCGCCACCACGCCCACCACCGCCGAGCCGATCACCACCGCGACGATCGTCCCCCACGGGATCGCCAGGGCCGTCATGCCCTGGAGCGCCAGCACCTGCTGCGTGCACACACCCCACACCAGCCCCAGCGCCAGCCCCAGGACCGCCCCGAACACCGCGATCACCACCGACTCCAGCCGGATCATCCGCCGGAGCTGACGCCGGGCCAGCCCGATCGCCCGCAGCAGCCCGATCTCCCGGGTGCGTTCGACGACCGACAGGGCGAGGGTGTTGACCACGCCGAGCACCGCGATGATGATCGCCAGCCCCAGCAGCGCGTACACCAAGTACAGCAGGACGGCGATCTGGTCGTGCACCAGCTGCTTGTAGTCGGCCAGGTCCCGCACCTGCACCTGCGGGTACGGATCCAGGGTCCGTTCCAGGTTCGCGCGCAGGTCGTCGTCGCTCGTGCCGGGGGTGGCGTTGACGTACAGCGCGGAGTCCTGCCCGCCCGGCGCGTACCGTTCCAGGGTGGCGAGCCCGAAGTAGAGCCCGCCCTGGGTGCCGAATCCTTCGGCGGAGTCCTGGTCGGTGAGGGCCCCGACCTTCAGCTCGGCCGTGCGTCCGCCCTGGAACTGAACCGGGACGGTGCTGCCCACCCGCACGCCGTGGTCGCGCGCGAAGTCCCGGTCCATGGCCAGGCGCCCGTCCGCCAGCGCCGCCGCCGAGTCCCCTTGCGCGTACGTGATGTTGGCGACCTCGTCGAGCCGCGGATCGTAGCCCGCCGCGGTCGTCTCCACCCGGTCGCCGTCCGGCAGCCGCACCGCGACCGGCGTGAACCGCCCCCGCACCACCAGGCCCACGCCGTCGGTGCCGCGCACCTCGTCGGTGACCTCCTTCGGGAACGGCAGGAAGTTGGTGTTCTGGATGACGTAGTCGGCGCCCAGCGTCTTGTCGATCTGCTGGTCGAACGACTTGGTCATCGAGGCGCTGGCCACCGACATCCCGCCCACCAGGGCGAGTCCCACCATCAGGGCCGCCGCGGTGGCCCCCGTACGGCGGGGATTGCGCAGGGCGTTGCGCTGGCTCATCCGGCCGATCGACCCGAACAGCGCGGGGAAGGCCGCGCCGAGCACCCGGATCACCGGGCGCACCAGCAGCGGACCGGCGATCACGGTGGCGATCAAGGTCAGCACGACACCGAGCCCCAGCAGGGACGCCGCCGACGAGGTCTGTCCGGACGCCGCGCACCCCGCGAGCGCCGCCGCCCCGGCCGCCCCGACGATCGCGCCCGCCACCGCGCGCATCCGCAGCGGCCGGCCCACCCCGGCGACCTCGGCGTCCGAGAGCGCGGCCATCGGCGAGACCCCCGCGGCCCGCCGCGCCGGAAGGTACGCGGCGACGAAGGTGACCCCGAGTCCGACGACGTACGCCGTCACGGGCGTCACCCAGCCGATGACCATCTCGCCGGCGTCGATGTTCATGCCGAGCAGACCCATCAGCTCGATGAGCCCGGCCGCCAGCCCGATGCCCGCCGCGAGCCCCAGCGTGGAGCCGACGAGGCCGAGCAGCAGGGCCTCGACGAGGACCGAGCGGCGGACCTGGCGCCGGTCGGCGCCGAGCGCGCGCAGCAGCCCCAGCTCGCGGGTGCGCTGGGCGATGAGCATGGAGAAGGTGTTGACGATCAGGAACACACCCACCAGCACGGCGATCCCGGCGAACCCGACCATCACGTACTTGATGACGTCGAGGAATCCGCCGAGCTGCTCGACGTCCGACTCGGCCTGCTCGCCGGCCGTCCTGAAGTCGTAGGTGTGCGCGCCCAGCGCGGCGGACACGCGCTGCTTGAGCTGTGCGTCGCTGACCCCGTCGGCGGCGTCGACCGAGATACTGGTGGCGCCTCCCGGGCTGCCCAGCAGTTTCGTCTGCGCGGTCCGGGTGTCGAAGAAGACCAGGGCGGCGCCGGGGTTGGTGGTGGTGAAGGTGACGATGCCGACGACCTCGACCTTGAACGACCCGGGCGGCGCGATCACGGTGAGGGTGTCACCGATCTTCACGTCCTTGCGGCCGGCGGTCTCCGAGTCGAGCAGCGCCTCGGCGGGGCCGCGCGGGGCGTGACCCGAGGTCAGCTCCACCGGGCTGCGCTCGGTCGGGTTCCAGGCGGTGCCGAGCGTGGGAGCCCCCGTGGTCGGGCCCACCGGCTCGTTCTTCTCGTCGGCGACCGTGAGGCCGTCCACGTCCACCTCGGCCCGCGCCGCCGCGACCCCGTCGACCTGCCGCACCCGTGCGGCGAGCGCGGCCGGCAGGGTGGCCGTCCGGCCGGAGGGCACGGCCTCGTCGAGGTCCTCCTTCGGGCTGACCGTGACATCGGCGGCGGTGGAGGCGAACAGCCGGTCGAACGTACGGCTGACCGTGTCCGAGAAGATCAGGCTGCCCGCGACGAAGGCGACGGACAGCAGGACGGCGAGCGCGGAGAGCAGCAGCCGCCCCTTGTGCGCCAGGAAGCTTCTCAGGGTCGCCTTGAGCACGGGTCAGTTCTCCTCGGCGGACGGCGTGTCCTCGGACCTCGCGGCGGACGGGGTGTCCTCGAACCGGGTGCGGATCGTGTCGAACCTCTTCATCCGCTCCAGCACGGCCTCCGCCGTCGGCCGCGGCATCTCGTCCACGATCCGCCCGTCCCCGAGGAAGAGCACCAGGTCCGAGTGGGCGGCGGCGCCCGGGTCGTGGGTGACCATGACGACCGTCTGGCCCAGCTGGTCCACCGCCTCGCGCAGAAAGCCGAGCACCTCCAGACCGGCGCGCGAGTCGAGGTTGCCGGTCGGCTCGTCCGCGAAGATCAGCTCGGGCCGCGAGGCCAGGGCCCGCGCACAGGCCACGCGCTGCTGCTGGCCCCCGGAGAGCTGCGACGGCCGGTGCTTGAGCCGGTCCCGCAGCCCCAGGGTGTCGATGACCTGGTCCAGCCACGACTCGTCGGGCTTCCGGCCCGCGATGTCCATGGGCAGGGTGATGTTCTCCAGCGCGTTCAGGGTCGGGATGAGGTTGAACGACTGGAACATGAACCCGATCCGGTCCCGGCGCAGCCGCGTCAGCTCGCGCTCCTTCAGCCCCGTGATCTCCGTGTCGCCGAGCCACACCTGACCGGCCGAGACGGTGTCGAGCCCCGCCAGGCAGTGCATCAGCGTGGACTTCCCGGAGCCCGACGGCCCCATCACCGCGGTGAACCGGCCCCGCGCGACATCCACGTCCACCGAGTCCAGCGCGAGCACGGCCGTCTCGCCCGAGCCGTACGCCTTGGTCAGACCGCGGGCGCGGGCCGCGATCCCGTCGGCCGACGCGAGGCCTGGGGCGTGCTCCGCAGCAGGTGTGGACAAGGCCGCCTCCTCGGGGTGGATGTCCGGACTTCGCCGTCTTGCCCGAGGGTAATGTGACGCGGCCCACACTCGGTATCCTCCGCGAGTCGGAGTCCCGGCCTTGCCGGTGCTAGCGGATCCGCGCTAGCGTCTAGGTATGGCGAAGACCCAGCTGAACGTGCGAGTCGACGAGGGCACCGCCCGAGCCGCCCGCGAACGCGCCCTGGCCCGCGGCATGAGCGTCAATCGCTACATCGAGGAGCTGGTCAGACAGGACACCGGCGAGGTGGGCCACACCTTCGTGGAGGCCGCCGCCGACTTCATGAAGCAGTACGAGTCCGTCTTCGCCGACGAATTCGGCGTCGACCGCGAGGGCACGCGCGAAGGTCGTCACTGATCCCTTGAACAACCTCGAGATCGATCTCGCCTGGCTGCTGATGCTCGCCGAGCACAAGACCCCGGGAGACCCCCAGGTCACCGACTGGGGAGCCCTCGTCGCCGCCGTCGCACGCCACCAGGCCGCCATATTCGACGTCCCTGTCTACGACAGCCCGCACGCCCGCGCCGCCGCGCTGCTCCAGCTCCTGATCCACGTCCCCGCGCTGGAACGCTCCAACGCCCTGTTCGCCTCCGCCGTCGCCTACGCGTACCTGGTCGCCAGCGGTGCCAAGGTCGTCACCTCACCCGAGCAGGTCCGCGACCTCGCCAAGCTGGTCAAGAGCGGTGAGGCGTCCCTGCGGGACATCGAGCAGGAGCTGCGGCAGTGGAGCCTGTGACGGTGTGACTAGCTGCCGACCGGGCGCCATGCCGTGCCCAGCACGCAGTACGAGGTGGGCAGCGCAGGTCCCTGCTCCGGCATCAGCACCCGCCGGTAGGGGCCGAGTTCGAAACCGGCGTCGCGCAGCGCCCGCACCGGCTCCCGCGACAGATGGCAGCCGCCGTTCAGAACCGGCCACACCGTCCGGTCCAGCGCGCGCTGGCTGAGGGTCATCACCCGGCCGCCGCCCCGGCCGTGCTCGAAGAACCGCACCTCACCACCCGGCCGCAGCACCCGCCGCAGCTCCCCGAGCGCCCGGGGCACGTCCCGCACACTGCACAGCACCAGCGACACCACCGCCGCGTCGAATCCCTCGCTCTTGACCGGCAGCGCCTCGGCCGCCCCCGGCACCACGTCCACCGGCACCTCGGCGCGCAGGGCGGCCTCCACGGCCAGCTTCCGCAGCCGCCGCTCCGGTTCGATGGCCACGACCTCCGAGACGGTGCCCGGGTAGTGCGCGAAGTTCAGCCCGTTGCCCGCGCCGATCTCGAGCACCCGCCCGGACAGCCCGTCGAGCAGTCTCCCGCGCACCCTGCCCATACCCATCCGGGTCTCGGCGGCGACGCTGATCCGGGCGTAGTAGCGGGCGAACAGCGGATGGTGCACGGCATCCCGCGGCACCTTGCCGGAGCGGAGCGGCATGGAGACCTCCCTGCTAGGCGGACCTACCGGGATTGTCCCCCGCGCGACCCCGCCGCACCCCTGCCGCCGCCGACTCGACTAGCCCAGACGGACCCGCCCCAGCACCGGAAGGTGGTCACTCCCGGTCGCGTCCAGAGCGGACACCTCCGTCACCTCGGCTCCTCTCCCCAGCACCTGGTCGATCCGCGCCACCGGGAAGGCGGCCGGCCAACTGAACGCGAACCTCGAGGAAGGGGCGTCCAGTTGGGAGGTGAGCGGTCCGAGTCCCCGGTCCCACACCGTGCCGTTGAGGTCGCCCATCAGCAGGAGCCTCTCCGCCGGGTCGTCCGCGATCCGCGCCCCGAGCAGCGCCGCGCTCTCGTCACGGGCCGCCGACGCCAGACCCGTCGGGCCCAGCCGGACGGACGGCAGATGGACCACATACACCGCGACCTCTCCACCGGGCGCGGACACCGTGGCCCGCAGGCCGCGCTGCCAGCTCTCCGGGAAGCCCTCGGGCCGGATGTCCACGGGTCTTACGTCCGACAGGGGCCAGGCCGACCACAGACCCACCGTGCCGTGCACCGCCCGGTGCGGCCGGGAGGCGCCCAGGACCTTCTGGTACGCGGGCCGTGCGGCAGCCGTCAGTTCCTCGACGGCCACCAGCTGCGCACCCGTGGCGAGCAGCGCCCGTGCGGTTCCGGAGCGGTCGGCGTTGTCATCGGCCACGTTGTGCTGGACCACCGTCAGGTCGTGGGACTCCGGGGGCGAGGAGAACCACTGCCCGCCGAACATCCAGAACCAGACGGCCATCGGCGCGAGGCAGGCGAGCAGCCCGGCCTTCGACCGCTTGAGCGCGGCGAGGCAGCCGAGCAGAGGAACGGCCACGCCCAGCCACGGCAGGAACGTCTCCAGGAGACTTCCGAGCCGTCCCACCCCGCCCGGCACGGCGGAGTGCAGGGCCAGGAGGCCGGCGACACCGACGGCGCCCGCGACGAGCCAGGCGTCCCACGACCGCCCCTCACTCACCCGTGCTCCCTAGCCCAGTTCCGACGCCAGCAGCGCGGCGGCATCGGCCACCAGCGGGTTGTCGGACGGGGCGTCCTCCTCCGGCTGGGTGGTCAGGACGGACATCACGATCGGCGGACCGTCCGGCGGCCAGGTGATGCCCACGTCGTTGTTGCCGCCGTAGCGTCCGCCGCCGGTCTTGTCGGCGACCAGCCAGTCCGCGGGCAGCGCCTTGCGGAACTTCTCGCCGCTCGTGGTGTTGCGCAGCAGCCAGTCCGTGAGCCGCGCGCGGTCCCGGGACTCCAGGGCGTCGCCGAGCACCAGACGGGCGTAGGTCAGGCCGATGGCGCGCGGGGAGGTCGTGTCGGTCACGCGCCATGGCTCCGCGCTGTTGAGCTCGGGCTCCCAGCGGTCCAGCCGGGTGACCCGGTCACCGATCGAGCGGCAGAAGCGCGTGACGGCCTTCGGCCCGCCCAGCTCCACGAGCAGCAGATTGCCCGCGGTGTTGTCGCTGAAGCGGATGGTGGCGTCGCAGAGTTCACCGACGGTCATGCCGGTCGCGACGTTCTCCTTGGTTATCGGGGAGTAGCCCGACTTCGTGACGTAGTCCTGCGTGTAGTGGACGCGCTTGGCCAGGAACTCGCCGTCGCGGTCCAGGTCCCGCAGGACGGCAGCGGCGGCCAGCGTCTTGAACACCGAGGCCATCGGGAAGCGCTCGTCCGCCCGGTAGGCCACGGTCCGGCCCGAGCGCAGATTGCGGGCGTACACCCCCAGCCGTGCGGTGTGCTTCTGCTCCAGCTCCCGCAGCCGTGCGGTGACACCGCCCGTGGCGGGCAGCGCGTGGGCCGTGCCGCCGCCCAGCGAGAGAGCGGCGGCCGTGCCCACGGCGAGGGCCGTGCGGCGGGACAGGCGTGCGTGTGTCGCGTGCAAGGTGTTCCCTCCAGAGGTGATCACGTACGTAGTCCAACACGCGATCACGTCCGCGCCGGTTTCACCGCGCGCCCGCCCGTCCGGACTCAGGACGCCGGGGGCGCCTCCCGCATCCGGAACGCCTCCGCGTCCCACGTACCGTCCAGACGCGGCGCCAGCCAGTGCGGCGCCGCCGACCGGAAGGCGGCGGGGGAGAGGCCTCCGGCCCCGGCGGGAACGGAGCCCAGCAGCGGCGCTCCGGCCACATCCGGCAGGTCCGCGAGATTGCAGCGCGCCGCGAGATCCGGGTCCGCGGGCCAGCTCCCGATCACGATCCCGGCCAGGTCCAGCCCCCGGGAGCGCAGCTCACGCGCCGTCAGCTCCGTCGTGTTCAACGTGCCGAGCCCCGCGGGCGCCACGACCAGCACCGGCGCCGACAGCAGCCGGGCCGCGTCCGCCAGGGTGCCGCCGGCCGCGTCGAACCGGACGAGCAGTCCGCCCGCCCCCTCGACCAGCACCAGGTCGTGCTCGGCGGCCAGCTTGGCGGCGGCGTCCGCGACCTCGTGCGGATGCACCGGGGCGCGACCGGCCCGGCGGGCGGCCGTGGCCGGCGCCAACGGCTCGGGATACCGGGCGAGTTCGGCCGTCGTCACGGCGCCCGCGAGCCGCCCGACCTCGGCGGCGTCCCCCGGCTCGTCCGGCCGTACGCCCGTCTGCGCGGCCTTCAGCACGGCCACCGAACGGCCCGCCGCCCTCGCCGTCGCGGCGACGGCGGCGGTCACGACCGTCTTGCCGACCTCCGTGCCCGTGCCCGTGATCACCAGTACCGGCATGTCATCCCTCCCGCGCCGCCGCGCACACCGCCCGCGCGATCCGCGCCACGTCCGCGTCGCCGGTGACGTACGGCGGCATCGTGTAGATCAGATCGCGGAACGGCCGCAGCCACACACCCTCGCGTACGGCGGCCTCGGTGGCCGCCTTCATGTCCACGGCGTGATCGAGCTGCACGACCCCGATGGCGCCGAGGACCCGCACATCCGTCACGCCCGGCAGCTCCGAGGCCGCCGACAGCCCGTCCCGCAGCCCCGCCTCGATCCGCTTGACCTCCGCGAGCCAGTCCTGGCCGAGCAACAGCTCGATCGAGGCACAGGCCACGGACGCGGCCAGCGGATTGCCCATGAAGGTCGGGCCGTGCGCGAGCACCGGCACCTCGCCCCGCGAGATCCCGTCGGCCACCCGCGCGGTGCACAGCGTCGCCGCCATGGTCAGATAACCGCCGGTCAGCGCCTTGCCCACGCACATCACATCCGGCGTCACGGCCGCGTGCTCCGCCGCGAACAGCGCGCCCGTACGGCCGAAACCGGTCGCGATCTCGTCGAACACCAGCAGCACGTCGTGCGCGTCGCACGCCTCGCGCAGCACCCGCAGATAGGCGGGGGAGTGGAAGCGCATCCCGCCCGCGCCCTGCACCACCGGCTCGACGATCACCGCCGCCAGCTCGTCGGCGTGCCGCTCGACCGTCGTGCGCAGCTGCTCGGCGTACGCCTCGTCGTACTCGGCGGGCGGCGCGTCCGCGAACACCTGACGCTGGAGCACCCCGGTCCACAGCTCGTGCATCCCGCCCTCGGGATCGCACACCGACATCGGCTGCCAGGTGTCCCCGTGATAGCCGCCGCGCCAGGTCAGCAGCCGCTGCTTGCCGGGACGGCCCAGCGAACGCCAGTACTGCAGGCACATCTTGACCGCGACCTCGACCGACACGGACCCCGAGTCGGCGAGGAAGACATGCTCGAGCCCGTCGGGCGACATATCGACAAGGAGCTTCGCCAGGCGTACGGCGGGCTCGTGGGTGAGCCCGCCGAACATCACATGGCTCATTCGCTCCAGCTGCCCGCGCGCCGCCTCGTTGAGCACCGGGTGGTTGTAGCCGTGGATCGCCGACCACCAGGACGACATGCCGTCGACGAGCTCTCCCGAGCCGTCGGCGAGCCGCATCCGAACCCCGCTCGCCGACTCCACGACGAGCGGTTCCTGCCGTCCGGGCATGGGGCCGTACGGATGCCACACATGCCGCCGGTCGAGCTCCAGCAGCTCGGGCACCGTCCGCTCAGGCATTGGGCGCGAGGTCCGTCCCGGCGCCCCGGCGGCGCACGGCGACCAGATCGGTCCGGGCATCGGCGGACGTACGGGACTCGGAGACCTCCGGGGCCGCGTCGGCGGAACCGCAGCCTCCACCGCCCTCGGAACCGCACACCCCGCCACCGTCGTGGCAGCCGCCGGAACGGTGCTCGGGCAGCGTCACCTGGTCGGTGCCCTCCACCTCGAAGCCGGCGTCCGCGATCATCTCCAGGTCGGCCTTGCCCGCCTGGCCCTCGGTGGTCAGGTAGTCGCCGAGGAAGATCGAGTTGGCCAGGTTCAGGGCGAGCGGCTGCATCGAGCGCAGATGGACCTCCCGCCCGCCCGCGATGCGCACCTCGACGTCCGGGCACACGAAGCGCACCATCGCCAGGATCCTGAGACAGCGCTGCGGGGTGAGGTTCCACTCCTTGGCCAGCGGGGTGCCCTCGACCGGGATCAGGAAGTTGACCGGAACCGAGTCCGGGTCCAGCTCGCGCAGCGAGTAGACGACGTCCACCAGGTCCGCGTCCGACTCGCCCATGCCGGCGATCAGCCCGGAGCAGGCGGAGAGGCCCGCCGCGTGCGCCTTCTCGACCGTGTCCACCCGGTCGGCGTAGGTGTGCGTGGTCGTGATCTCCCCGTACGTCGCCTCGGACGTGTTGAGGTTGTGGTTGTAGGCGTCGGCGCCCGCCTCGCGCAGCCGCTCGGCCTGACCGTCGGAGAGCAGTCCGAGACAGGCGCACACCTCGACGCCCTCGTTGCTCTCCTTGATGGCCTTGATCGTGTCGGAGACCCGGTCCACGTCCCGGTCGGTCGGACCGCGCCCGCTCGCTACCAGGCACACACGCTTGGCGCCCCCGGCCACACCGGCCGCCGCCGCGTCGGACGCCTGGTCGGGTTTGAGCCAGGTGTACTTGAGGATCCCCGTCTGTGAGCCGAGCCGCTGCGAACAGTAGGAGCAGTCCTCGGGACACAGGCCGGACTTCAGGTTGACGAGATAGTTGAGTTTCACCCGTCGGCCGAACCAGTGCCGGCGCACCTTCCCGGCCGCGGCCACCACATCGAGCAGGTCGTCGTCGGTCGTGGCGAGGACGGCGAGTGCCTCTTCGCGGGTCGGCAGCTCGCGCCGAAGCCCCTTGTCCACCAGCGTGTTCAGCAGGTCCATGAAAGCCGATCCTGTCCTACGCACCCGCTCCGGGCCAAGGAGAGTTCGCACAACAGAGTCGCTTCGAGGTGTGGGTATTGCCACATACTGACCTGCTGGTGGTCCCGCTAGTGTCTGTGCACTGCCTACAAAATTCCCGGAGGACCACCCATGGCGTTCGGCTGGATCGACGAGCAGGCGCGAGTGCGCCGCCGCGCCGGACTCGTACGGACTCTGCGCCCCCGTCCGGCCGTATCGCCGCTCCTCGATCTGGCGAGCAACGACTACCTGGGGCTGGCCCGGCACCCCGAGGTCACCGAGGGCGCGGCCCGTGCCGCGCGGGACTGGGGCGGTGGCTCCACCGGCTCCCGGCTGGTCACCGGCAGCACCGAACTGCACGCGGAACTGGAACGGGAACTGGCCGAATTCTGCGGGTTCGAGGCGGCCCTCGTCTTCTCCTCCGGCTACGCGGCCAACCTCGCGGCGGTCACCGCTCTGGCCCCGCACGGCTCTCTGATCGTCTCCGACGCGGGCAACCACGCCTCGCTCATCGACGGCTGCCGGCTGGCCCGCGGCACCACCCAGGTGGTGGCGCACGCCGAGCCGGACGCCGTGCGCAAGGCGCTCTCGGCCCACGAGGGCACGGCGATCACGGTGTCCGACACGGTCTTCTCGGTCGACGGCGACGCGGCCCCGCTCACGGCCCTCGCCGAGGCCTGCCGGGAGCACGGCGCCGGGCTGGTGGTCGACGACGCCCACGGCCTGGGCGTCCTCGGCGACGGCGGCCGGGGCGGCCCGCACGCGGCGGGGCTCGCGGGCGCCGACGACGTCGTCGTCACGGTCACGCTGTCCAAGTCGCTCGGCAGCCAGGGCGGAGCCGTCCTCGGCCCCGCCCGGGTGATCGACCACCTGGTCAACGCGGCACGGACGTTCATCTTCGACACGGGACTCGCCCCCGCGGCTGCGGGCGCGGCCCTGGCGGCCCTGCGGCTGCTGCGCCGCGAACCGGAACGTGCGGCACGGGCCCGCGCGGTGGCGGGCGAACTGCACGCACGCCTGACCGCCGCGGGTCTGGAAGCGGTACGTCCGGACGCCGCGGTGGTCTCGGTGCGTGCGCCCTCTCCCGAGGACGCCGTGCGCTGGGCGGCCGAATGCCGCGCGTCGGGCCTGGCCGTGGGCTGCTTCCGTCCTCCTTCCGTGCCCGACGGCATCTCACGACTCAGGCTGACCGCCCGCGCGGATCTGGCCGGCGAACAGATCGAACGCGCTGTACGGCTGATCGGCGAGACGCGGCCATGAGTCGGCGTGACACGGCCGGGCGTCGCACGATGATGGACTGAACAGTCCCGGTCTGAACGATGACGGTCTGATCAGAAACGGTCAGATGTGGTCGACCGCGGCCGTGAACTCCGCCCAGCTCCTCGACGAGAAGAGCAGCGCGGGCCCGGCCGGGTCCTTGGAGTCGCGCACGGCGAGCAGCCCGGCCCAGGGTGGGGTCTGCGGACACGCGGTCTCGACGCAGTTGTTCGCGCCGGTGCTGTAGCTGCTGCGCAACCACCGCACACCGTGCAGTTCGATGCTTGAGGGGACATGACGAGGCAGTGCACGCATGGTGCCTCCTTACGCGCCGGCGGCTGTCCCGGCGATGTAATCCAACGAGTCCTCGGGCGAAAGGGCGTGGATCTGAAGGGCGTTGAAGGCCTCCGTGTAGGCCTGGAGGTCTTCTTTCCGTTCGAGGTAGAGGCTACTCGTCAAGTGGTCGAGAACAACCACGTTCAGATCAGAAGTGCTCGAAAATGAGAAAACAACGAAAGGGCCGGTGACTCCGATGTGCGCCCCGGCGGCGAACGGCAGTACCTGGAGCCGCACTTGGGGCAGGCGCGCCGCCTCGACCAGCCGTTCCAGCTGCCGGGCCATCACTCCGGGCCCGCCCACCTCCCGCCGCAGCACGGCCTCGTCCAGGACGGCGCTCAGCTCCAGCGGCGGATCCGCGCGCAGCACGTCCTGCCGGGCCAGTCGCACCTCGACCAGCGTGTCGAGCCGGTCCTCCGACAGTCCCTCCACGGCGGCCTTCGTCACCGCACGCGCGTACTCGGGCGTCTGGAGCAGCCCCGGGACGACGGTGGTCTCCAGCGTGCGCATCGCCGTGGCCTGGGACTCCAGGCTGATGAAGTCCCGGTAGGTCGGCGGCAGCACCCCTCGGTAGGCGTGCCACCAGTGGTGCCGGCCGCTCCCGTCCTCGGACTCCGCCAACACCAGGAGCAGTTCGCGGAGTTGGCAGTCCGCCACACCGTAGGCGTCGAGGAGTAACCGCACATCGGCCGGTTTCACCCCGCTCGTGCCCGTCTCGATCCGGCTGACCTTGGACTGGTGCCAGCCCACCAGCCGGGCCGCCTCACCACTGGTGAGACCCGCCGAGGTGCGCAGCGCGCGCAGTTCGGCGCCCAGTTTCCGGCGGCGCACCGCGGGACCGTGCTGCATGGGCTTCTCCTTACTCCTTCCGAGCCACCCGAATACGGTCTCGCGTCGTAGAGTTCACCGCTTTGGGCGACAGATATATGCATATCTTGGTGGATCGCCGCCCTTCGCGGGTGTTCTGGTGGCACTCTGGCGGCGATGCACCAGTCCGGGACCGTACTCGAACCATCCGCTCCATGTCGGACTCCGGTCCCGTGGGAAAGGGACGACGTCGCCATGGCAGACCATCTGGAATCATCCGTCACTCTGCCGAGCGATCCCGCCTCGGTCTCCGCAGCGCGTGTCTACGTGGTGGACACGCTGACGGAGTGGGGTCTGCCGGCGGACACGGAGGTGTCCGACACCGTCCGGCTCATCATCTCCGAGCTCGCCACCAACGCCGTCCAGCACACCTTCGGGCAGTCGCCCACGTTCACGGTGGACGTCGTGCTCGACCGCGACGAGCGGCTGCATATCGGTGTCACGGACAGCCACCCGCGGTTCCCCAGACGGCTCCCCGCCGCCGTCCAGCAGGACAACGGCCGCGGTCTGGTCATCATCCGCTGGCTGACCGCCGAATGCGGCGGCAGGCTCAGGATCCGCCCCACCCGTGAGGGCGGCAAGACCATCTCGGTCGAACTTCCGTGGACCGTCCCGGCCCAGCCCATGACGGCGGCGGGACAGCAGGAGCCGTAGCCTCGGCGCGCCGGCCCCGAGCGCGCGCACGCCCCGTCGGCGTGAGCGACGTCCGCGCCGCCCTCTCCCCGAAGCCTGGCATCACCGCCGCGGCGACGCCTCTCGGCGCGACGCTCCTCCTCCCCGACGCGGTGCGGGGTTCCTGACGGCGCCTCGGCGCGCCGCCTCGTGGACAGCGGGCTCCGGATCCCCGCAGCCGCCGTTCGATCTCTACGCCCGTCCGGGTGGCCCGGACCTCTTGGAGCTGCTCGACCACCATGCGGTGGGCGCGCTGGAGTGGGCGTGCGGCGGTGTGTCTCAGGCGTCGCCGCACGCCCGTCGGGTTACTTCACGCGCCCGTACCAGACGCTCTTGGTCCAGATCTTCTGCAGCCGCACCACGTCCCCGCTCTTGGGGGCGTGCCAGAGCTTGTTCTTACCCGCGTAGATACCCACGTGGTACACGTTCCGGCCCGAGTGGAAGAACACCAGGTCTCCGGCCTTGCGGTTCTGGGCGGAGATGTGGCGGGTCTTGTTGTACTGCTGGGCGGCCGTGCGCGGCAGCTTCTTGCCGACCTTCTTGAACGAGTACAGCGTCAGGCCCGAGCAGTCGAACCGGTGCGGGCCGACGGCGCCGTACTTGTAGGGCGATCCCTTCTTCGAGGCCGCTATCTGGAGTGCCTTGGTCGCCGGCGTGGCCGCCGCTGCCTCGGAGGAGAAGCCGGGGGCCACGATCGAGCCGCCCACGGCGGCGATGGTGAGGGCCGAGGCCGTACCGGCTCGGGCCATCAGCGACGGGACACGATTGAGCGCAGTCATGCGCAACCCTTCGTCAGCCGCCTGTGAAGGATGACCTGTCGGATTCGGGCTGGCGAAGTTGCCCGGCCGCTGACGCGGCTTCACCCCAAGGGCTGCTCGGGTCCGGTCATGGCGTGACCGTCCCGGCGACCCGTCGTGCTTGGGTCCTCCACTCCTGCCGATCCACTCCTGTCGACCGGTCATCCAGGCGGCGGCAGGACTCGGCGTCCGCCCGGATCGCCCCGCCGCTGTGGCGGGGGCTTGTCGTCAGTCAGGGATCTTGACTGATGGTTGTCATGAAATCCCAACGGAACCGGGGATTTGTGTTGTTACTCACCACTCACCCGTTCGGGTGGACACGTCTGTGTTCGACCGGGTGTCCACCCCGCCGCGCACCGTCGGACCAGCGACGGAATGTCCCATTCCGCCCCTCGACCCCGCGCGTCGCGCAACCGTGACGGTCCAAAAATTGGTGTCCCGTCTACTCCGAACAGCGGTACGTCGTTTGGCTCGTTTCGACTCAAGCGCGGACGTCACGTCGACAGAGCAGGGTCCCGGAGCCGACGGATCCGCCGGCTCCGCGTCAACCGACGGACTCCGGGGGCAGGGCGACGCGGGCGGTGCGGCGCTCGCCGTCCAGCACCCGCAGCGCCCGGGCCAGTGTGTCGGCGTGCAGTTCCGTCTCGCCCCGCTGGTGCATCAGGGCCAGTGCGTCCCGCAGCGCGGTCGCCTTGCCGACCAGGGCCTGCGCGGCCCTCAGTCCGCGGTAGGTGTCGCCGTGCAGCGCCGGATTGATCCGGCCCAGCAGGTCCACGACCTCGAGGTAACGGTCGATCAGCTCCGCCTCCGCGCGGGTCAGGGCGGGCAGCGGAGGCAGTTCGGGAGGCAGCACCGGCGGCTCACCGTCCGGTCGGCGCGGCCATGGTGGCCTTGCGGTCGGGGACGATCCGGTCCACCAGGCCGTACTCCACCGCCTCCTGGGCGGTGAGCACCTTGTCCCGCTCGATGTCCTCGCTCACCTGCTCCCGGGTGCGGCCGGTGTGCAGCGCGAGCATCTCCTCCATGCGGGTCCGGATCCGCGTCAGCTCGTCGGCCTGGATCGCCAGATCACTGGCCTGTCCCTGGACCGGCTCGGGCAGGGCGGGCTGATGGATCACCAGACGCGCGTCCGGCAGCATGGACCGCTTGCCCGGCGTGCCGGCCGCCAGCAGCACCGTGGCGGCCGCCCCGGCCTGGCCCAGGCAGACCGTCTCCACGTCGCAGGTGACGTAGCGCATCGTGTCGTAGAGGGCGGTCATCGCGTGGAACGCGCCGCCGGGGGAGTTGATGTAGAGCTGGATGTCGCGGTCCGGGGCCTGGTGCTCGAGGTACATGAACTGGGCCATCACGTCGTTCGCCGAGATCTCGTCCACCGGCGTCCCGAGAAAGACGATCCGCTCCTCCAGCAGCTTCGAGTACGGGTCCATGGTCCGTTGCCCGGAACTCGTGCGTTCCGTGAGCTCGGGCAGCACGTGACGGGCGGACGGTCGGGTCATGGTGAACCCCTCCTCGCGGCAGGGCTGTCCTCGGCGACAGCTTCCTCTGTGAAAAATGTACAGGACGTACATCGCGTTATGATGAGGACATGGCCTACGAGATTCCGGTGACGCAAGCCAGGGCTGAGCTCGCCGACCTGATCAACCGCGTGGTGTACGCCGGTGAGCGCGTCGTCGTCACCCGGCACGGCAAGCCCCTCGTCGCCCTCGTCTCGGCCGATGACCTGCGCCGACTCGAAGAGGCCCAGGAGCTCGCGGAGACCGCCGAGGAGCAGGTGGTCAGCGCCGTCTCCACGGTCCGCGAGGTCGCGTCCGCTCCTCGCGAACGGCAGCGGTTCGGGATCGCGGCGGAGCATCGGGGGGCCGGCCCGGCGTAGCTTTCCGGGCGCGTCGCACAGGCCTGGAGGATCACAGCTCGGTTAACGTGCCCGAAACCCGGTCCAACTAGCCTGCCGCCACGCCACCAGGGCTTTTCCCCGGGGCTGCGGCAGCCGGGCCCCGCACGGTCCGGAGCGAGGACTGTGAGGTGGGACGTGCAACTGACCCCGCACGAGCAAGAGAGACTGCTGATCCACGTCGCGGCCGACGTGGCCGAGAAGCGCAGGGCCCGCGGGCTGAGGCTGAACCACCCCGAGGCGGTCGCGCTCATCACCTCGCACCTCCTCGAAGGCGCCCGGGACGGCCGTACCGTCGCCGAACTCATGTCCTCCGGACGCAAGCTGCTCACCCGGGACGACGTCATGGAGGGCATCCCGGAGATGATCCACGACGTCCAGGTCGAGGCCACCTTCCCGGACGGCACCAAGCTCGTCACCGTCCACGACCCGATCGTCTGACGGGGAGCCGCCGTGATTCCCGGAGAGATCCTCTTCGCCGAGGACCCGATTGCGTACAACGAGGGCCGCGAGGTCACCCGGCTGACCGTCCTCAACGCCGCCGACCGGCCCGTCCAGGTCGGCTCCCACTACCACTTCGCCGAGGCCAACCCCGGCCTGGAGTTCGACCGCGCCGCGGCCCGCGGAAAGCGGCTGAACGTCGCCGCCGGGACGGCCGTGCGCTTCGAACCCGGGATCCCCGTCGACGTCGAACTCGTTCCGCTCACCGGCGCCCGTGTCGTGCCCGGACTGCGCGGTGAGACCGGAGGTGCCCTCGATGCCTGAGATCTCACGTGCCGCGTACGCAGACCTGTTCGGCCCGACGACCGGCGACCGGATCCGGCTCGCCGACACCGATCTGCTGGTGGAGATCGAGGAGGACCGCTCCGGCGGCCCCGGCCGCGCCGGTGACGAGGCCGTGTTCGGCGGCGGCAAGGTCATCCGCGAGTCCATGGGCCAGGCGCGTGCCACGCGGGCGGAGGGTACCCCCGACACCGTGATCACCGGCGCGGTGATCATCGACCACTGGGGGATCGTCAAGGCCGACGTCGGCGTCCGCGACGGCCGGATCACCGGCATCGGCAAGGCCGGCAACCCCGACACCATGGACGGCGTCCACCCGGACCTGGTCATCGGCCCGGAGACCGAGATCATCGCCGGCAACGGGCGGATCCTCACGGCCGGCGCCATCGACGCGCACGTCCACTTCATCTGCCCGCAGATCGCCGACGAGGCGCTCTCGGCGGGCATCACGACCCTCGTCGGCGGCGGTACGGGCCCGGCCGAGGGCTCCAAGGCCACCACCGTGACCCCCGGCCCCTGGCATCTCGCGCGGATGCTGGAGGCGATGGAGGCCTTCCCGCTCAACATCGGCCTGCTGGGCAAGGGCAATACCGTCTCGCACGAGGCGATGCTGTCGCAGATCCGCGGCGGCGCGCTCGGCCTGAAGCTGCACGAGGACTGGGGCTCGACCCCGGCCGTCATCGACGCCTCGCTGACCGTCGCAGAGCAGACCGGCATCCAGGTCGCCATTCACACGGACACGCTCAACGAGGCCGGGTTCGTCGGCGACACGCTCGCCGCGATCGCCGGGCGGGGCATCCACGCGTACCACACCGAGGGCGCGGGCGGCGGGCACGCGCCGGACATCATGACCGTGGTCTCCGAGTCGTACGTGCTGCCGAGCTCCACCAATCCGACCCGGCCGTTCACCGTCAACACCGCCGAGGAACACCTCGACATGCTGATGGTCTGCCACCACCTCAACCCGGCGGTGCCGGAGGACCTGGCCTTCGCCGAGTCCCGGATCCGGCCGTCCACGATCGGCGCCGAGGATGTGCTGCACGACCTGGGCGCGATCTCGATCATCTCCTCCGACTCCCAGGCCATGGGGCGCGTCGGCGAGGTCGTCATGCGGACCTGGCAGACCGCGCATGTGATGAAGCGGCGGCGGGGCGCCCTGCCCGGGGACGGACGCGCCGACAACCGTCGGGTGCGTCGCTATGTCGCCAAGTACACGATCAACCCGGCGCTCGCCCAGGGCCTGGCCCGGGAGATCGGGTCGGTCGAGAGCGGCAAGCTGGCCGACCTGGTGCTGTGGGAACCGGCGTTCTTCGGCGTCAAGCCGCAGCTCGTCATCAAGGGCGGGCAGATCGCGTACGCGCAGATGGGCGACGCCAACGCCTCGATCCCCACACCGCAGCCGATCCTGCCGCGCCCGATGTACGGGGCGATCGGGCGGGCACCGGCCGCCAACTCCTTCAACTTCGTCGCCCCCTTGGCCGTCGAGGACGGGCTGCCTGAGCGGCTGGGCCTCGGCAAGCGCTTCGTGGCGATCGACTCGACGCGCGGGGTCACCAAGGCCGACATGCGGGAGAACGACGCGCGCCCGGACGTGCGGGTCGACCCCGACAGCTTCGCGGTGTACATCGACGGGGCAGCGGTCGAGGCGGAGCCCGCGGCCGAACTCCCCATGGCGCAGCGCTACTTCCTGTTCTGAGGACGCCCTGATGTCACGAGCAGCGCTTCTCGTCCTGGCCGACGGCCGTTTCCCCGCCGGCGGCCACGCACACTCCGGCGGGGCCGAGGCCGCGGTCAAGGCCGGGCGCATCAAGGGAGCGGCGAGCCTCGCCGACTTCTGCCGGGGGCGCCTGCACACGGCCGGATCGGTCGCCGCGGCGCTCTCGGCCGCCGCCGCGCTCGGCATCGACCCCGTCACGCTGGACCGTGCCGCGGACGCCCGTACGCCCTCGCCCGCGCTGCGGGTCGCCGCACGCAGGCTGGGCCGCCAGCTCATGCGGGCCGCCCGTTCGACCTGGCCGTCCGCTGAACTGGACGCCTTGGCACGCGAGTTCCCCAAGGGCGCCCATCAGCCGGTCGTGCTCGGCCTGACGGCCCGGGCGGCCGGTCTCGGACCGGTCGACGCGGCGTACTGCGCGGCCTACGAGAGCGTGAGCGGCCCGGCCACGGCGACCGTCCGCCTGCTGAGCCTGGACCCCTTCGACGCGACGGGCGTACTGGCCCGTCTGGCACCGGAGTTGGACCAAGTCGTGGACCGCGCGGTGGAGGCGGCGCGGAGAGTCGTCGACGAGGGGGTCGACGCGTTGCCGGCGGGCTCGGCACCATTGCTGGAGATCGGAGCGGAGGTGCACGCGGGCTGGCCGGTACGCCTGTTCGCCTCGTAGCCGCTCGCCCCAGGGGCGCGGGGCTGTGTTCGATATGCGGCTCCGCCGCGTGAGCGCGACAAGCCCCCACCCACCCGCACCCCGAAACCCGCGCCCACCACCCCGAACCCGGTCGTCCCAAACCAGGACCCGCCCAACCAGGAGCCGCACATGCACCTCGACCACCACCACGACGGCGCGCCAGCCGTCAGCGCCGACGCCCACCGCCCCGACGGCACCCGCAGAGCGCTCCGCATCGGCCTCGGCGGCCCCGTCGGCTCAGGAAAGACCGCCACCGTCGCCGCCCTCTGCCGCGCGCTGCGGGACGAGCTGTCGCTCGCGGTCGTCACCAACGACATCTACACCCGGGAGGACGCCGAGTTCCTGCTCCGGGAAGCCGTGCTGCCGCCCGAGCGGATCACCGCCGTGGAGACGGGCGCCTGCCCGCACACCGCGATCCGGGACGACATCTCCGCCAACCTGGAAGCGGTGGAGGACCTGGAGGACGCCGTCGGGCCGCTGGACCTGGTCCTCGTGGAGTCCGGCGGGGACAACCTCACCGCGACCTTCTCCAAGGGGCTCGTCGACGCGCAGATCTTCGTTATCGACGTGGCCGGGGGCGATGACATCCCGCGCAAGGGCGGGCCGGGCGTGACCACCGCCGACCTGCTCATCGTCAACAAGACCGACCTCGCACCGTACGTCGGCTCCGACCTCGCGCGCATGGCGGCCGACGCCAAGGCGCAGCGGGCCGAACTGCCGGTCGTCTTCCAGTCGTTGCGGAGCGAGGCCGGGGTGTCGGACGTCGCCGCATGGGTCCGGGCACAGCTCGCCGCGTGGGCGGCGTGAGCGTGCTCGGCACCGGGGTGCGGTCCGTCGCGCGGATCGTCGCCCGGGACGACGGCCGGGGCGGGACCTCCCTGCCCGTGCTGGAGAGCGACGGCCCGCTGGCGCTGCGGCGGACCAGGGCGAGCGGCCCCGAGGCGCGGGTCATGCTCGTCGGGGCGATGAGCGGCCCGCTCGGCGGCGACCACTTCACCGTGGAGGCCCGGGTGGAGGAGGCGGCCCGGCTGTCGGTCGGGTCGGCCGCCGCCACCATCGCGCTGCCGGGACAGTCGAAGAGCGAGGCACGCTACGACGTGCGGCTCGATGTCGCCGACGGTGCCGAACTGCACTGGCTGCCGGAGCAGTTGATCTCCGCCCAGGGCAGCGACCTGTATGTCACGACCCGCGTCGATCTCGCCGCCACGGCCCGGCTCGTGCTGCGCGAGGAGCAGGTGCTCGGACGCGTCGGTGAGGAACCCGGACGGCTGACGAGCCGTCTGACGTTGCGGATCGCCGAGCGGACCGTGCTCGACCAGGAGCTGGCCTGTGGGCCCGGCGCGCCGGGCGGCTGGGACGGGCCCGCCGTCCTCGGGGGACACCGGGCGGTCGGGCAACTGGTCGTCGTACGGCCGGAGTTCTCCGTCGAACCGGTGACGGCCCGGGCGCTGGGGGAGGGGGCGTCGGTCGTGCCGCTCGCCGGACCCGCCGGGCTGGTGACGGCCGTGGCGCAGGACGCGCTGCGGCTGCGGCGGCTGCTCGACGAGGCGCTGACGTCCCTCGCGTAGACGCTCGGTCAGGCGTCCGTAGAGCAGCACCCGTTCTCCGTTTATCGGATTGGCAAAGAAGCGCGACGGACCCTGTTCTCAGTGACCTCACAGCCGCGAGGATCCCCGTACTGATCGCAACGATGTACGGGGAGGTCCCCCTTGAGGGGTACGAGACCGAAGAGGCGGGTGGCGGCGCTCGGTTCGGCCGGAGCACTCGTCACGGCCACGCTGATAGCCGGCGCCGTCGCGGCGCCCACGGCGAACGCGAGCGCGGGCACCCGCCACGGCCAGGACCGCGAGGCCCGGGGTGTCGCGACAGCCGCCGCCCGGGCCGCGAAGGCCGGCATCGACTGGCAGGACTGCCCCGCCGACTGGAATCTGGCCAAGCCGATCCAGTGCGGGTACGTCACCGTGCCGCTCGACTACGCCAAGCCGCACGGCAAGCAGATCAAACTCGCGGTCGACCGCATCGGCAACACGGGCACGAAGGCCGAGCGGCAGGGCGCGCTCCTCTACAACCCCGGCGGCCCCGGCGGCTCCGGACTGCGCTTCCCCGCCCGGGTCACGAGCAAGAACCCGGTGTGGGCCAACGCCGCCAAGGCCTACGACTTCGTGGGCTTCGACCCGCGCGGCGTCGGCAAGTCGGCGCCCATCTCCTGTGTCGACCCGCAGGAGTTCGTCAAGGCACCCAAGATGGACCCGGTGCCCGACTCGGAGGCCGACAAGCTCGCCCAGCGCAAGCTGGCCCGCGAGTACGCCGAGGGCTGCCAGGACCGCAGCGGCGCGATGCTGCCGCACATGACCACGCCGAACACCGCGCGCGACCTCGACGTCATCCGCGCCGCCCTCGGCGAGAAGAAGCTCAACTTCCTGGGCGTCTCCTACGGCACCTACCTCGGCGCCGTCTACGGCACCCTCTTCCCCGGCCATGTGCGCCGCATGGTCGTCGACAGCGTCGTCAACCCGTCCCGGGACAAGATCTGGTACCAGGCCAACCTGGACCAGGACGTCGCCTTCGAGGGCCGCTGGAAGGACTGGCAGGACTGGGTCGCCGCGAACGACGCGACCTACCACCTCGGCACCACCCGCGCCGCCGTCCAGGAGAAGTGGCTCCAGCTGCGCGCCACGGCGAAGAAGAACCCCCTCGGCGGGGTCGTCGGCCCGGCCGAGCTGATCTCCTTCTTCCAGAGCGCCCCGTACTACGACTCGGCGTGGGCCCCGGTCGCGTCGGCCTTCAGCAAGTACGTCGCCGGAGACACCCAGGCGCTGATCGACGCCGCCGCCCCCGACCTGTCGGACACCGCGGGCAACGCCTCCGCGGAGAACGGCAACGCCGTCTACACGGCCGTGGAGTGCGCCGACGCCAAGTGGCCCACCAGCTGGCGCACCTGGGACCGGGACAACACCCGGCTCCACAAGGACCACCCGTTCATGACGTGGGCCAACGCCTGGATGAACCTGCCGTGCGCCACCTGGCCGTCCAAGCAGCACACGCCGCTGAACGTCAAGAGCGGCAAGGGCCTGCCCGGCGTGCTCATCGTCCAGTCGGAGCATGACGCGGCGACGCCGTACGAGGGCGCCGTCGAACTGCACAAGCGGTTCAAGGGCTCCCGCCTGATCACCGAGAAGGACGCCGGTTCGCACGGCGTCTCCGGGCTGGTCAACCCGTGCGTCAACGAGCGGGTGGACAGCTACCTGCTCACCGGCAAGCTGGACCGTCGCGATGTGACCTGCACACCGCACGCCACGCCCAAGCCGTAGTCACGGCCGGAGGGGGGCGGTCGTACGGCCGCCCCCCTCAGTCGTCCCCTCGGCCGTCCCTCTCCGCCAGCCAGGCGTCCTCCGCCGCGTAGTCGAAGAGGTCGCCGTACGCCTGGACCATCTTCGGGTACGCCTCCCGCCAGTCCCGCCCGGCGAGTTGTTCCTCGATCCAGGCGACCGTCTCCGGCAGGGTGTCCGCGTACCGCACCACCGGCCGGTAGCCCAGCTCGCGCTGCGCCGCCGACATGTCGCACACCACGGGCATCGGCACCGACCAGGGCGTCTCGCCCACACCGGGTGCGGGCGGCGGGCCGTCCACGAGCACGTCCTCGGTCTTCACGCCCATCACCGCGTCGATCTCCGCCGCGATCGTGGCCACCGTCGGCGCGTCCGGGTCGACGGCGTTCAGGACGCGGGCGCCCGGCCGGGCGGCGGCCAGCCGGATCAGCTCGGCGATCGTGTGGACGCTCGCCGGATGGAACCGGCTCTCGCCGCCGTAGGCGAGCACGCGCCGCCTACGCCCGTCGAGGTTGCGCTTCACCATGTACAGCTCGCGCGGGCCCTGGCAGTACGCCCCGTGGATCGCGCCCGCGCGCAGCAGCGTGGTCGGCAACCGGTCGCCCGCCGCGAGGAGTTCACGCTCCAGCTCCGCCTTCCGGGTGCTGTACGAGGCGTCGCCCGGCCGCACCGTGCGCTGGTCCTCCGTCAGCGGCACCGGGTACTCGGGAAAGCCCCCGGGCTCGCCCTGCGTGTCGAAGCCGCGGCCCCGGTCGTCCTCGTACACCGACACACTGGAGATCACCACCGCCGAGCCGACCCGCCCGGCCAGCCCCGTCAACTGCCGTGCGTGCCCGGCGCCGAACGCCACCATGTCCACCAGGACGTCGCAGCCGTCACCGACCGCCGCGGACAGCGCCGCGTCGTCCTCCCGGTCGGCCCGCACGGCCTGGACGCCGTCCGGCCACCGGGGGTCCCGGCCGCCGCCCCGCGAGACGGCCGTCACCTCCCAGCCGTCCCGGGCCAGCGCCCCCACCGCCACCCGTCCGATCTGTCCCGTCGCCCCGATCACCACAGCACGTGTCATACGGCGACCGTACGGCGGCCGGGGGCCGGGCCACCTGCGGTTCTGCCGACGGCAGAGGCATCAACCGAGCGGCATGCGCGGCAGCTTCCGCTTCTTCGCGGCGGCGGCCTCCTCGGCCTTCACGACGGCCGCGTACTGGTCGACGTACTCCTGCCCGGACAGGGAGAGGATCGCGTACATGAGCTCGTCGGTGACGGCGCGCAGGATGGCCTTCTCGTTCTCCATTCCGGCGTAGCGGGAGAAGTCGAGGGGCTCGCCGAAGCGGATCGCGACGGGGTGGATGTTGGGGATGACCTTGCCGGGCGGCTGGGCCTCGAAGGTGCCGATCATCGCGCAGGGGATGATCGGGACGCCCGCCTTGAGGGCCATCACCGCGACCCCGACCTTGCCCTTGTAGAGCCGGCCGTCGTGCGAGCGCGTGCCCTCGGGGTAGATGCCGAGCAACTCGCCCTTGTCCAGCACGCCGAGGCCCTCGCGGATCGCGGCCTGGCCCGCGTCCTTGCCCGAGCGGTCGACCGGGATCTGCCCCGCGCTGCGGAAGAAGAAGGCCGTCAGCCGGCCCTTGAGACCCGGGCCCGTGAAGTACTCGGCCTTCGCCAGGAAGGTGATGCGCCGCTTGAGGATCGCCGGCATCAGGAAGTGGTCCGAGAACGACAGATGATTGCCGGCGACGATGGCGGCGCCCTCCGACGGCACGTGCTCCAGCCCCTCTATTCGAGGGCGGAAGACCAGTCGCAGCAGCGGGCCCAGCAGCACGTATTTCAGCAGGTAGTAGAACAAAGCGGGCGCTCCTCGACTCTGGCGGTGAACTCAACCGCCGCGTTCCAGCAGGTCAACCGGCGTGTCGTGGGGTGCCAGTGTAGGTGCAGGCGCAGTCACCGGGCACCTCGTGCGGCGGGACCTCGTCGATCCTTCACCTTTTGACTGACGGTCAGTCAGTCGGGTGGCGGTGTCCGGTGGTGCTCATGCGGCTGGGGAGGGCCGCGGGACCAGCGTGCTGCTCCGTACGGGTGATCGGCAAGCCGAACGGGTGGCATGGCCGGGAAGTGAAGGGTGCCTGGCCAACCGGTGGTTCTTGCGGCCTCGGCGAGTAGTCTGCGGAGCATGCGGATCTCTGTTTCCTCGGACATGGACGAGCCCGTCGCCCGCGCTCTCGTGGCCGCGCTGCGGGACCGGGGGCACGAGGTGCGCCCGCACGGCGCGCTGCGCTCCGGGGGCGACCCGCAGTGGGCCGTGTGCTCGGAGGCCGCGGCCCGCGAGGTCGCCGACGGGGCGGCCGACCAGGCCGTGGTGTGCTGCTGGACCGGCACGGGCGCCTCGATCGCGGCGAACAAGGTGCCCGGCGTACGGGCCGCCTTGTGCACGGACGCCTACACGGCCGACGGGGCCCGCCGCTGGAACGACGCCAACGTCCTCGCGCTCAGCCTGCGGCTGACGTCCGAGCCGCTGCTGACGGAGATCCTCGACGCGTGGTTCGCGGGCGAGCCCAGCGGCGACACCGAGGACCGGCAGAACGTGGACCGCGTCCGGATCCTCGACCACGGACGGAACCGGCTGTAGGGCGGCAGGCCCCCGATCACAGCCGCACGATGACCAGCGCGGTGTCGTCGGTGGCGCCCCCGGGCGGCAGCAGCTCCAGCAGGACGGTGTCGGCGAGTGCCTCGGGGTCCTGGTCCCGGTTCCGGGCCAGCGCGTCGGCGAGGCGGCCCAGACCGGTGTCGATGTCCTCGCCGCGCCGCTCGATCAGCCCGTCGGTGTAGAGCACGAGGGTGGCGCCCGGCGTGTACGAGGTGTCCGCCTGGGGTCTGGGGATCGGGTCGGGGCGGGCGTCGAGCGGGGTGTCGGTGGCCCCGTCGAGCAGCTCCGCCCGGCCGTCGGGGTGGACCAGCACGGGCGGGGGATGGCCGGCGCTGCTGTAGGTGATGGTGTGCCGGTCGAAGTCGATGAAGGTCGTCACGGCGGTCGCCGACTCGGCGCCGTCGACCACGTGCGCGTAGCGCCCCAGCACGTCCAGCGCCTGGGCCGGGCCCTCGGCGACCCGGGAGGCCGCGCTCAGCGCGCTGCGCAACTGGCCCATGACGCCGGCGGCCTCCAGTCCGTGCCCGACCACGTCACCGACCGACACCCCGACCCGGTGGCCGCCGACCAGATCGACCAGGTCGTACCAGTCCCCGCACACGTTCAGTGCGCCCACGGCCGGCCGGTAGCGGACGGCGGCCCGGTGGTGGTGTCTGACCTGGCGGCGGTCGGGCAGCATCGCCTCCTGCAGGGCCAGGGCCACCTCCCGCTCCCGGGAGTGCGCCTGGCGCAGCCGGTCGTTGAGCTCCTGCAGCTCACGGGCCCGGGTGTACAGTTCGGCCTCCAGCGCCCGCGACCGGCTCCCGCTCGGGCGGCCATGGGCGCGGATCAGCTCGGTGACCTCCTCGACCCGCAGGACCAGCAGCATCACCTTGCCGTCCGGCCCGGTCAGCGGCGCGTTGACCAGGCTCCAGTAGCGCTCCTCCCAGTGGCCCGGACGGTCGGGGGGCTCGACGTCGTAGCGTTGCAGCGCCATGGTGTCCCGTTCGCCGGTGGCCAGGACCCGGTACAGCGAGGCCTTGAGGTTCGCCATGCCGGAGGCGCGCGGGTCGTTCGGGTTGTCCGGGAAGAGGTCGTCGAGGTCGCCGCCGACGACCTGCTCGCGTGTGCGTCCGACGACCCGCAGGAACTCCTCGTTGACGTCCGCGTAGACCAGGTCGGGCGTGAGCAGGGCCACCACACCCGGGAAGGCCTGGAACACGGCCTCGTAGTCGATCGCCGTATCCGTCATCGCCGCCGCCTCACCACCACTGCCGGTATCAGACCAGTTTCCCACGGTATGCGGCAATCGGTCCGGGTCTCACTCCGTGAGGTCCGTCAGCGACTGCTCCGCCCAGATGACCTTCCCGTCGGGGACGAACCGGCTGCCCCACCGCTGGGTGAGCTGGGAGACCAGCAGCAGTCCGCGCCCGCCCTCGTCCGTCGTACGGGGATGGCGCAGATGGGGCGCGGTGGCGCCGCCGTCGAAGACCTCGCAGACCAGGGCGCGCTCCCGGATCAGCCGGAGCCGGATCGAGCCGGTGGCGTACCGGATGGCGTTGGTGACCAGCTCGCTCACCACCAGTTCCGTGGTGAAGACCAGCTCGTCCAGGCCCCAGTGCGCGAGCTGCCGGGTGGCCGTGCGGCGGGCGTCGGCGACGACGGCCGGGTCGGAGGGCAGGTCCCAGGCCGCGACCCGCTCGGTGTCGAGCCGCTTCGTCCGGGCCATCAGCAGGGCCACGTCGTCGTACGGGCGCGCCGGGACCAGCGCGTCGACCACGGTCAGACAGTGCGACTCGAGCGGACCCGCCTGTTCCAGCGCCCCGCGCAGCCGCTCCCGGCCGGTGTCGACGGCCCAGGTGGTCTCGCCCCGGGCCAGCAGCCCGTCGGTGTGCAGGGCGAGCGTGCTGCCCTCCGCGAGGGACAGCTCGACCGCCTCGAAGGGCGGACCGCCCACGCCGAGCGGCGGCCCCTGCGGCAGATCCACGAACGTCACCGAGCGGTCCGGCGCCACCACGGCCGGGGCGGGATGACCCGCCGCCGCCATCGTGCAGCCGCCGTCGACCGGGTCGTAGACCACGTACAGACACCCCGAGCCCACGGACGACCGTCCGCTGTCGGCGCCCGCCGCGCCCGGCTCGACGCCCTCCTCCCGCGCCGACCGCGCCACCAGGTCGTCGAGGTGCGCCAGCACCTCCTCGGGCGGCAGATCCAGCGCGGCCAGGGTCCGCACCGCGGTCCGCAGCTGCCCCATCGCCGCGGCGGCGTCGATACCATGCCCGGGCACCTCGCCCACCACGAGCGCGACCCGGCCGCCGGACAGCGGGATGAGGTCGTACCAGTCGCCGCCCAGGCCGGTCAGCTCGTCGGCCGGCCGGTAGCACGCAGCCACCTCGACGGCGTCCTGCTCGGGCAGCCGGTGGGGGAGCAGACTGCGCTGCAGGACGAGGGCGGCGTCCCGCTCGCGGGTGTAGCGCCGGGCGTTGTCCAGGCAGACGGCCGCGCGGGCGACGAGGTCCTCGGCCAGGTGCAGATCCTCCTCGTCGAAGGGCTCACGGCGGTGGCGCCGGAAGAAGGTGGTGACGCCCAGGGTGGTGCCCCGCGACCGGATCGGCACGGTCATCACGCTGTACAGGTCCAGCTCCAGGAAGGTGACGGTCCGGCGGCCGTCCGGGAGGTCCGTGGCCCACTCCCGGGTCACCGGATCCAGCCGCTCCGCACGCCAGGAGCGTCCCGTGGTCAGGCAGCGGACCGGGGGCGACCCGGCCAGATACGTCGCGATGTCGCCGACCTCGAGGGCGCCCTGCGGGAGGTCCTCCTGCGCGGAGCGCTGACCGGCCCGGCGCAGTGCCACCGGATCCGTGTCCGCGAGCGGCCCCGGAGCCGGCTCCGCGCCCCGCACCACCGCCTCCAGCAGATCCACGGTGACGAAGTCGGCCACTCCCGGCACGGCCACATCGGCCAGCTCCTGCGCGGTGCGCATCACGTCGAGACTGCGGCCGATGCTCTCGCCGGCCCGGTCGAGGAGCGCCAGCCGCTGCCGCGCGCGGTGCCGCTCGGTCATGTCGACGACCGTGTAGTACACGCCCAGCGGGTGGCCCCGGTCGTCCTCCAGCCGGGCGAACGACAGCATGTGCGCCGTCTCGCGCAGCGGCGCCGACCGCACATGCCCCACATGCTCGTACCCGACGACCGCCTCGCCGGTCTCCAGGACGTGCCGCATCTGCGCCTCGACCGCCTGGCCGTCCATGCCCGGCTGGACGTCCGCGAAGCGCAGCCCGAGCCGTCGCGCCGCCGGTCCGCCGCCGAACTGCTCAAGGGCGGTGTTGGACCACACGAACCGCAGGTCGGTGTCGACGATGGCGATGCCCACGGAAGCGTCGGACACCATCCGTTCCAGCACCGAACGGCTCATGTCCCAGCCGGGGGCCTGGCCCAGCTCCGACAGGAGCACCAGCCAGCGCGAGCCGGTCTGCGTCTCCTCGGTCGAGGTGATCCGGGCCATGACCCGCACCGGCTGCCCGTTCTTGCGGCGGGCCGTCAGCAGCCCGGCCCAGCCGCCGTCCCTGCGGCAGCGCTCGACCAGGTCCGGCACGCGCTCCGCGTCCTCGGCGGCCAGCAGGTCGGACAGCTTCCTGCCGACCGCCTCGGAAGCCGGGTATGCCAGCAGCCGCCGGGCGTCGTCGGTCCAGCCCGTCACCATGCCCTGCGGATCGAGCAACAGGGGCACGGCGTCGGCCACGTCGAACCGCCGCCGGGCAACGCCGTATTCCTCGTGTGCGCCCACCGGCCGACCTCTCTGTCGCTGAGAGTGGTCTACCACCTCTTGCCCCCATCTTCACCCTTCCCGCCTACGGGGGCGGCTTGTGCAGGTCCGGTCGGGGCGGCCGCGGGCGGCTGTGGCGCTGCCCTACCCCAGCACCTTCTCCAGGGCCGCGAGCGCCCCCGCGAGCTCCTCGCCCGTGATCGTGAGCGGCGGTGCCAGGCGGATCGTGGAGCCGTGGGTGTCCTTGACCAGGACTCCCTCCCGCATGAGGCGTTCGCTGACCTCGCGCCCGGTGCCGAGGGCCGGGTCGATGTCGACGCCCGCCCACAGGCCGCGCGAGCGGAAGCCGACGACGCCCTTGCCGACCAGTTCGGTCAGGCCGTCCCGCAGGGTGGTGCCCAGCTCGGCCGCGCGCCGCTGGAACTCGCCCGTCTCCAGCAGTTCGACCACCGCCGTGCCGACCGCGGCCGCCAGCGGGTTGCCGCCGAAGGTCGAGCCGTGCTCGCCCGGCCGCAGCACCCCGAGGACCTCCCGGCGCGCCACCACCGCCGACACCGGCACGATGCCGCCGCCCAGCGCCTTCCCCAGCAGCACCATGTCCGGCACGACCGACTCGTGCTCCACCGCCAGCGTGCCGCCGGTGCGGCCGAGCCCGGACTGGATCTCGTCGGCGATGAACAGGCATCCCTTGCGCCGGGTCAGCTCGCGCACGCCGGCCAGGTAGCCGTCGTCCGGGATGATCACCCCGGCCTCGCCCTGGATCGGCTCGATCAGCACGGCCGCCGTCGTCTCGTCGACCGCCGCCTCCAGCGCGGCCAGGTCGTTGTACGGCACGATCCGGAAGCCCGGCGTGAAGGGGCCGAAGCCCTGCCGCGCCGTCTCGTCCGTGGAGAAGCTGACGATCGTCGTCGTGCGGCCGTGGAAGTTGTCCGCGGCGACCACGATCGTCGCCCGGCCGTCCGGCACGCCCTTGACGTCGTAGGCCCACTTGCGGGCCACCTTCACGGCGCTCTCCACCGCCTCCGCGCCGGTGTTCATGGGCAGCACCATGTCCAGGCCCGTCAACGCCGCCAGCCGCTCGGCGAACTCGGCGAGCCGGTCGTTGTGGAAGGCACGCGAGGTGAGCGTCAGCCGGTCGAGCTGGCGGTGGGCCGCCTCGATCAGCGCCGGATGCCGGTGGCCGAAGTTGAGCGCCGAATAGCCGGCCAGCAGGTCGAGGTAGCGCCGCCCCTCCACGTCCTCCACCCAGGTGCCCTCGCCGCGGGCGACGACCACGGGCAGCGGATGGTAGTTGTGGGCGAGGACCGGCTCCTCCGCGCGGATGAGCTCCTGCGAGTCACGGGTGCGGACAGGTGCGGTCATGAGCGGATCTCCCGGATCTCCTGGGTGCAGCACTTGATGCCGCCACCGGCCTTCTGGAACTCGGACAGGTCGACGGGGACGGGGACGTAGCCGCGGTCGGCGAGCTGCCCGGCCAGGGCCGTCGCCCCCGGTGAGATGAACACGTGGCGCCCGTCGGAGACGGAGTTGAGCCCGAACGCCATCGCGTCCTCGTGGGTGGCGAGCACCGCGTCCGGGTACAGCCGGGCCAGCACCTCGCGGCTGCCCGGGGAGAACGCCTCGGGGTAGTAGGCGATGTTCTCCTCGTCGAGGACGAACAGCGCCGTGTCCAGGTGGTAGAAGTACGGGTCCACCAGCGTCAGGCTGATCACCGGCACCCCCAGGTACTCCTGCACCTCGCTGTGGGCCTCCCGGGTCGTACGGAAACCCGTCCCGGCCAGGATCCAGCGCCCGGCGGGCACCAGGTCGCCCTCGCCCTCGCACACCGACTCGGGGTGGTAGACCTCGTAGCCCTCCGACTTGAACCACGCCTCGTACGGCACGGACTCGGGACGGCGCTCGGGCGCGTGGAAGAGCGAGCCGAAGACGCGGCCGTCGACGACGACCGCCGCGTTCGCGGCGAAGACCATGTCGGGCAGGCCGGGAACCGGTTTCACACTGTCCACGGTATGGCCGTGGACACGATAGGCGTCCACCAGCGCCTGCCATTGGTCCAGGGCACGGATGACATCGACGGGTTCGTCGGGATGCATCCACGGGTTGATCGCGTACTGCACGGCGAAGTGTCTGGGTTCGCAGACCAGGTAGCGCCGCCGGCGCGGCACACGGGAGTCGGGCACAGAGGGGTACCTCCGCTTCCTAACGGTGTGTGACTGAGGGTTGACACCAAGGTAGAAACTGACGGAGGCGGTCCACAAGAAACATCAGTTGCGTCTTCACGCAGGAACGCTGCGTCTTGAGCCGGCTCAGCGCACGTCTGCTGCGCGCCGTCCGGGGCTACTCCGGCGCGGGATGGCTGGCCCCCGCCTCCGGACTCTCCGGAAGCAGATGCGACAGCACCATCACGCTGATCGTCTTCCGGATGAACGGCTCCTGGCGGATCCGCTCCAGCACCTCCTCGAAGTGCTCCACGTCCCGGGCCCGCACATGCAGCAGCGCGTCCGCGCCGCCGGTCACGGTCATCGCCGCCGCGATCTCCGGGTAGTCGCGCACGACCTCCGCGAGCCGCCGCGGCGGGGCCGCGCCCTCGCAGTACACCTCCACGTAGGCCTCCGTGCGCCAGCCCAGCGCCGACGGCTTCACCGTGGCCGTGAAACCGGTGATCACACCTGTTTCACGCAGCCGGTCGACCCGGCGCTTGACCGCCGTCGCCGACAGCCCGATCGCCGTGCCGATCTCGGCGAAGGACGTCCTGGCGTTCGCCATCAACGTGGTGATGATCTTCCGGTCGAGTTCGTCGAACGGCGTGGACCTGCTGTTCATGCGGGCACTGTATCCAGCGGGAACGCGCACCCCCGGCACATGTCCAGACGTACGGATCGCCCCTACACTCCGGGTTCATGCTGCGCGCCCTGGCTGTCGACGACGAACGCCCCTCGCTGGAGGAACTGCTCTACCTGCTGCAGGCGGACCCCCGCGTCGGCAGCGCGGAGGGCGCCGGCGACGCCACCGAGGCGCTGCGCCGCATCAACCGCGCCCTGGAGTCCGGCCCCGGCGGCCCCGAGGCGATCGACGTCGTCTTCCTCGACATCCAGATGCCCGGCCTCGACGGCCTCGACCTGGCCCGGCTGCTCACCGGCTTCGCCCGGCCGCCGCTCGTCGTGTTCGTCACCGCCCACGAGGACTTCGCCGTCCAGGCCTTCGACCTCAAGGCCGTCGACTACGTCCTCAAGCCCGTCCGCAAGGAACGCCTCGCCGAAGCCGTCCGCCGCGCCGCCGAGCTGCGCGGCGCCGCCCCGCCGATACCCGTGCACGAACCCGACCCCGACCACCTGCCCGTCGAGCTCGGCGGCGTGACCCGCTTCGTCGCCGTCGACGACATCACCCACGTCGAGGCCCAGGGCGACTACGCCCGGCTGCACACCGGCAAGGGCAGCCATCTGGTCCGTATACCGCTGTCCACCCTGGAGGAGCGCTGGCGCTCCCGCGGCTTCGTCCGCATTCACCGCCGCCACCTCGTCGCCCTGCGCCACATCGGCGAACTCCGCCTGGACGCGGGGACCGTCAGCGTCCTCGTCGGCTCCGAGGAACTCCAGGTCAGCCGGCGTCACACGCGAGAACTGCGCGACCTGCTCATGCGGAGGCCGTGACCGTGCCCCAGGACCACACCGAACGCCGCGTCGTCGTCACCGCCCCGCCCCGCCGCACCCGCCGCACCCACCGGGCCTCCGGCTACTACCGCCCGCGCACCGAGATCGACGAGCAGACCACCCTCGGCCACACCTACGTCCGCTCCCTGATGCGCACCCAACTGCGCGCCGCCCTCACCGTGTTCGCGATCCTCGGGCTGCTCGTCGGCCCGCTGCCGCTGCTGTTCGCCGCGACGCCCGGCACCGGCCGCCTGGAGTGGGCCGTCCTCGGCTTCGGCCTCTACGTCCCGCTCGTCCTGCTGGCCCGCTGGTACGTCCGCCGCGCCGAGCGCAACGAACGCGACTTCGTACGCCTCGTCGAAGACCGCTGAAGCCGTCCCATGAACTCCAGCTACGCCATACCCGCCGTCGCCCTGGTCGTCGTCGCGACGGTTCTGGTCGGCGCCTTCGGCCTGCGCATCTCCCGCACCACCTCCGATTTCTACGTCGCTTCCCGTACCGTCGGCCCCCGCCTCAACGCCGCCGCCATCAGCGGCGAGTACCTCTCCGCCGCCTCCTTCCTCGGCATCGCGGGCCTCGTCCTGGTCCAGGGCCCCGAGATGCTCTGGTACCCGGTCGGCTACACCGCCGGCTATCTGGTCCTGCTGCTCTTCGTCGCCGCCCCGCTGCGCCGCTCCGGCGCCTACACCCTCCCCGACTTCGCCGAGGCCCGCCTCGCCTCCCAGGCGGTACGGCGCCTCGCCGGTGCCTTCGTCGTCGGCGTCGGCTGGCTCTACCTGCTGCCCCAGCTCCAGGGGGCCGGACTGACCCTGACCGTGCTGACCGGGGCGCCGGACTGGCTGGGCGGAGTGATCGTCGCCGTCGTCGTCACGGCCACCGTCGCCGCCGGCGGCATGCGCAGCATCACCTTCGTGCAGGCCTTCCAGTACTGGCTGAAGCTCACCGCCCTGCTCGTCCCCGCCCTCTTCCTGGTCCTCGTCTGGCAGCACGACGGAGCCCCGCGCCGGGCCTTCGACGAACCGGCCACCTTCCGCGAGCAGCGCGTCGTGCGCGTGGACGACAGCATCGCCCTCACCCTCGACCGACCCCTGACGGTCACGGTGACCGGCACCGTGGACGGCCGTACCCACACGGACACCCGCCTGGAACTCCCCGCCGGCGCCCACCACATCGAACGCGGCACCCGGCTCACCTTCGCCGCGGGCGCGACCGTCCCGGCGGCCGAGCGCAGCGCCGGCGGCGACCTGTCGCCCTCGCAGGACGAGGGCCGCGGGGAACGCCCGCTGTACGCCACGTACGGGCTGATCCTCGCCACGTTCCTCGGCACCATGGGCCTGCCGCACGTCGTGGTCCGCTTCTACACCAGCCCGCACGGCGTCGCCGCCCGCCGCACCACCGTCGTGGTCCTCGGCCTCATCGGCGCCTTCTACCTCCTGCCGCCCGTCTACGGCGCACTCGGCCGCCTCTACGCCCCCGAACTCACCCTCACCGGAGACCCGGACGCCGCCGTCCTGCTGCTGCCCGACCGCATGATCGGGGGAGTGGGCGGGGACCTGCTGGGCGCGCTGGTGGCGGGCGGTGCCTTCGCCGCCTTCCTGTCCACGGCCTCGGGGCTGACGATGGCGGTCGCGGGCGTCCTCACCCAGGACGTGCTGCCCTCCCGGGGCGTGCGGTACTTCCGGCTCGGGACGGTTCTCGCCATGGCCGTGCCCCTCGCGGCGAGCGTTCTCGTCGGCGGGCTCCCGGTCGCCGACGCCGTCGGGCTCGCCTTCGCCGTGTCCGCCTCCTCGTTCTGCCCGCTGCTCGTCCTCGGCATCTGGTGGCGGCGGCTCACCCCGCCCGGCGCGGCAGCCGGGATGCTGGTCGGCGGCGGCTCCGCCCTGCTCGCCGTCGCCGCGACCATGGCGGGCTACCCGGGCAAGGGCGCGCTGCACGCCCTGCTCGCCTGGCCCGCTCTGTGGTCGGTGCCGCTGAGCTTCCTCACCATGATCCTGGTCTCCCTGGCGACCCCCGGCCGGGTGCCCCCGGGCACGGCGGCCGTCCTGGCCCGCTTCCATCTGCCCGAGGAGCTGCGCACGGAGGTGAAGACGCCATGAGCGGATTCCTGGCGGGCCTGTGCGTCGCCGTGCTCCCCGTGCTGGCCGCCGGGGTCTGGCTGGGCCGGCGCGGCGCACGGGGGGCCAAGAGCCTCGGCGGCCTCGGCACCCCCGTCGAGCACGCCACCTTCGAGACCCTGCACACCGCCTCCCTCGCCGCGCCCCCGCTCCGGGCCGGCCTCACCGAGGAGACCGCCCGCAAGTCCGCCCGCAAACTGCGCTCCCTGCTCGGCACGGACGCCCTCTGCCTCACGGACCGCGAACAGGTCCTGGTCTGGGACGGCGACGGCGCCCACCACCGCGACCAGATCATGGAACGCCTCGGGGCAGCCCTGGACACCGGCCGGGGCGAGGCCTTCCGGCTCACCTGCGACACCCTCGACTGCTCGGTGCGCTGGGCGGTCGTCGCCCCGCTCACCGTCGACGACCGGGTGCACGGCGCCCTCGTCGCCTGCGCGCCCCGTGAGTCGGCGGTCCTGGTCCGGGCGGCCGGCGAGGTGGCCCGCTGGGTCTCCGTCCAACTGGAGCTGGCCGACCTCGACCAGTCGCGCACCCGCCTCATCGAGGCCGAGATCAAGGCGCTGCGGGCTCAGATCTCCCCGCACTTCATCTTCAACTCGCTCGCGGTGATCGCCTCGTTCGTCCGCACCGACCCCGAGCGCGCCCGCGAACTGCTCCTGGAATTCGCCGACTTCACCCGCTACTCGTTCCGCAGGCACGGTGACTTCACCGCCCTCGCCGACGAACTCCACGCCATCGACCACTATCTGGCGCTCGTCAGGGCACGCTTCGGCGACCGCCTCTCCGTCACCCTCCAGATCGCCCCGGAGGTGCTGCCCGTCGCCCTGCCCTTCCTCTGCCTCCAGCCGCTCGTCGAGAACGCCGTCAAACACGGCCTTGAGGGCAAAGCCGATAAATGCAGCATCCAGATCACCGCCCAGGACGCGGGCGCAGAGGCGCTCGTCGTCATCGAGGACGACGGCGCCGGCATGGACCCCGACCTGCTGCGCCGCATCCTCGCCCGTGAGGTCAGCCCCTCGGGCGGCATAGGGCTCTCCAACGTCGACGACCGGCTCCGCCAGGTCTACGGCGACGACTACGGCCTCGTCATCGAGACCGCCCCGGGCGCGGGCATGAAGATCACCGTTCGGATCCCGAAGTACCAGCCGGGCGTGCACTCGGCGGGCCGGCTGACCGGGGAGTGAGCCGTCAGGTGCTGCGTGTGGTCACCACCAGTCCGAGGGTGATCAGTCCCAGGACGACCCAGCCGAACCACAGCCAGCCGTTGCTCCCCAGCGCCACCGTGTAGGCCGTCACCGCGACGAGGCCGCCGAGGGTGAGCACTCCCATGGTCTTGGTCGAGTTTGAACCGTTCGTGGAACCGGGCATCGCAACACCCTCCTCGTGGTCCGATGCCTCCATGGTGCCTGGCGGACGCCCGGTGCGCACGGTCCTTGCGCGAGCGGGCTTTCAGCGCCCCTGCGCGTTCAGCGAGGCCAGGTAGGCGTTGTACGCCTCCAGCTCCTTGTCCCCGTCGCGGTCGGCGGCCCGGTCCTTGCGCCTGGCCTGGCGCTGGTCGGAGGCGTACCACTGGAACAGCAGGGCGATCAGCACCAGCACGGACGGGATCTCGCTGAACGCCCAGGCGATGCCGCCCGCGGCGTTCTGGTCGGAGAGCGCCTCGATGCCGAGCGAGGCGGGCGGGTTCATGAACGTCCCGACCATCGGCTCGGACGCCATCATCAGTGCGATCCCGAAGAACGCGTGGAACGGCATGCCCGCGAACAGCTCCAGCATCCGCATCAGGTAGCCGGGGCGGTGCGGCCCCGGGTCCACGCCCATGATCGGCCAGAAGAACACCAGCCCGACGGCGAAGAAGTGCACCATCATCCCGATGTGCCCCGGCTTGGAGCCCATCAGGGTGTCGAAGAGCGGCGTGAAGTACAACCCGTACAGGCTCGCGATGAACAGCGGGATCGTGAACGCCGGGTGCGTGATGATCCGCATGTACCGGCTGTGCAGGAACATCAGCAGCAGCTCACGGGGGCCCTTACGACCCCGCCCCGCCGTGGGCAGGGCGCGCAGCGCCAGCGTGATCGGGGCGCCGAGCAGGACGAGGATCGGCGACACCATGCTGATCACCATGTGCTGCACCATGTGCACGCTGAACATGACCATGCCGTAGTCGTTCAGCCGGGTGCACATCATGAGCGCGACGGTCAGCACACCGATGACGAAGGCGGCCGTCCGCCCCACGGGCCACTTGTCCCCGCGCCGCACCAGCCGCACGACACCCCACCCGTACAGCCCGAGCCCGACCAGGCAGGCGACGAGAAAGAACGGGTCGGCCGACCACTCCAGCCCTCGTCCCAGCGTGAACGGCGGCAGATCCATGGTCATGCCGTGCCCGCTGTGATCCATTCCGCCGGCTCCTGTTTCGTGGGGGTGTGCAGCAATCTGTCCGCCCACAAGAGTAGAACCGCCCCCGGCCACACAAGTGACCGGGGGCGAAGTTACAGCAACCTCAGAGAACGGTCTCCGCCTCGGCGTACCGATCGTCCGGCACGGTCTTCAGCGTCTTCACGGCCTCGGCCAGCGACACCATCACTATGTCGGTCCCGCGCAGCGCGGTCATCTGCCCGAACTCCCCGCGATGCACGGCCTCCACCGCGTGCCACCCGAACCGCGTCGCGAGCACCCGGTCATAGGCCGTCGGCGTACCACCCCGCTGCACATGCCCGAGAATGACCGGCCGGGCTTCCTTCCCCAGCCGCCCTTCCAGCTCCACGGACAGCTGCCGCGCGATACCCGCGAACCGCTCGTGCCCGTAGATGTCCTTGCCGCCCTCGTCGAACTCCATGGACCCGGCCCGGGGCTTCGCCCCCTCCGCCGCCACGACGATCGCGAAGCGCTTGCCCGCCTCGAACCGCTCGCCGACCCGCTTGGTCAGTTCCTCTATGTCGAAGGGCCGTTCGGGGACGACGATGGCGTGCGCGCCGGCCGCCATGCCGGAGTGCAGCGCGATCCAGCCGGTGTGCCGCCCCATGACCTCGACCACCAGGACCCGCTGGTGGGACTCGGCGGTGGTCTTCAGCCGGTCCAGCGCCTCGGTCGCCACCCCCACGGCCGTGTCGAAGCCGAAGGTGACGTCCGTGACCGCGATGTCGTTGTCGATGGTCTTCGGCACACCGACGACGGGCAGACCGCTGTCCGACATCAGCCGGGCGGCCTTGAGGGTGCCCTCACCGCCGATGGGGATGATCGCGTCGAGGCCGAGTTCCTCGACATGGCCCTTGGCCCGCTCCACACCGTCCCGCAGATGGGAGGGCTGGACCCGGGAGGACCCGAGAATCGTGCCGCCGCGGGCGAGGATGCCACCCACCGCGTCGAGGTCGAGCTTGAGGTAGTCGCACTCCAGGAGGCCCTTCCAGCCGTCCCGGAAGCCGATGACCTCGTCGCCGTGGTCCACGACGGCGCGGTGTACGACGGACCGGATGACGGCGTTCAGGCCGGGGCAGTCGCCGCCGGACGTGAGGACACCAATACGCATAGCCCGAAATACCTTCTCAACGTGGGCCGGGGACCGGACCACGTTGTCCGGCTCGAATTCCCGCCACCCTAGCGTCACGAAGGGGCGGGACCGAACCGCGCGTCCGCCTGCTGGACTACCCCGCTCACCTGTGCGGATGTGCCGTCAGACGGGCTGTTGACCAGCAGGTTGACGCGTACCTCGGGCAGGCTGCGACGCCGTGCCTACGCGGGCGCCTGAGCAGCCGCGATGCGCTCGTCGCGCAGTGCCTCGTACCAGCGGTCGTCGGTCGGCGGCAGCGCGTTGACGTCGAGCGCCAGCTTCAGCAGCAGGTCCGCGATCAGCGGGTTGCGCGCGAGCACGGGGCCGTGCATGTACGTGCCGAAGACGGTGTCGTTGTACGCGCCCTCCGTGCCGTCGCCCGTGCCGTTGCCGTTGCCGAAGCGGACCTGGGCGAGCGGGCGGGCGGTGGGGCCCAGGTGGGTCACGCCCTGGTGGTTCTCGAAGCCGGTCAGCGGGGGCAGGCCGAGGCGCGGGTCGACGTCGCCCAGCACGTCACCGACGCACCGCTCGCCCTCGCCGCGCACCGACACCACGTCCAGCAGCCCGAGGCCGGGCTCGCGCTGGCCGAGGTCGTTGATGAACTCGTGGCCGAGGATCTGGTAGCCGGCGCACACGGAGAACACGATGGCGCCGTTCTCCACGGCCCGCTGCAGACCGCCGTCCCGGCGCAACCGCTCGGCCGCGAGCCGCTGCGGACGGTCCTCGCCGCCGCCGATCAGATAGATGTCGCCGGACGTCGGGATCGGCTGGTCGCTGCGCACGTCCAGCCGGGCCACGTCCAGGCCGCGCTGGTGGGCACGGCGCTCCACGACGAGGACGTTGCCCTGGTCGCCGTAGGTGCTGAGCAGGTCGGGATAGATCCAGACGACCCGCAGTTGGTTGTCGCTCACAAAAGTCCCCTGACGTCTCGTGCTCAGTTGCCGACGCGGCGGCGCAGATCCTGGAACGCCGTGTAGTTGGCGATGACCTCGATCCGGCCCGGCGGGCACGCCGCCACGGCCTGGTCGAGGTTCTCGTAGACCTGGAAGTGCTGGTCGGCGACCTCCAGCCGGACCGCGAGGTCGAGCCTGCGGTCGCCGACGACGCAGATCGGGTGACCGGTCAGACGCGTGTAGTCGACGTCCCACAGCCAGGAGGTGTCGGTGCCGTCGGCGCCGCGCGCGTTCACGGAGAGGATCACCGGGGTCGGCGGCGGGTCGATCAGCGAGAACGTCTCCAGCCAGCCGGCCGGGTTCTTCGCGAGCAGCAGCCGCAGGTCACGGCCCTGGAACTGGACGATGTCGTACCGCCCGGCCACCGCCTGCACCTGGTACATGCGCTCCAGCGCGACCTGCGGCGGCACCCCGAACACGGCGGCGACGGCGGCCGAGGAGGCGGCGTTGGCCTTGTTGGCGCGGCCGGGGAGCTGGAGGTGGATCGGCCAGGCCGAGCCGTGCGGGTCGAGGACGTGGTCGCCGGAGAGCGCCCAGCTCGGCGTCGGACGGCGGAAGCCGCACTCACCGCAGAACCAGTCGTCGCCCGGGCGCTGCATCACGCCACCGCAGGACGGGCAGGACCAGGCGTCGTCCTTCCACATCTGCCCGGCCGCGACCCAGATCACATTGGGGGAGGACGACGCCGCCCACACGACCAGCGGGTCGTCGCAGTTGGCCACGACCACGGCCTTGGAACCCGCGAGCCCCTCCCGCCAGTTCTCGGCGAGCATCCGCGTCTCGGCGGCCCGGTCGAGCTGGTCGCGGGAGAGGTTCAGCAGGGCGATGCACTTCGGGGCGGTGTCCCGGGCGACGCCGGCGAGGTACTTCTCGTCGACCTCGATCACGCCGTAGCGCGCCTCCGAGCTGCCCGCGAGCGCCGAGGTGATGCCGGCCGGCATGTTGGCGCCGAGGGCGTTGGAGACGACCGGTCCGGCCGCTCGCAGTGCCTCGGCGATGAGCCGGGTGGTGGTGGTCTTGCCGTTCGTCGCCGAGACCAGGATCACGTCCAGGTTCTGCGCGAGCCGGGCGAGGAGGTCGGGGTCGAGTTTCAGCGCCACCCGGCCGCCGATCACCGAACCGCTGCCGCGCCCTGCGGCGCGGGATGCCGCTGCGACCGCCTTGCCCGCGGTCACGGCCAGCTTGGCCCGCGGCGAGAGCGGGTCCGAGTTGCCTGCCATCAGTTCTCGATCCTCCTTGCGTACGCGCCGCGCCTTGAAGCCTGACGGCCACGTGGTGTGGACCTCAGCCTATCGAGATCCATTAGCACTCCCGAACCGCGGCACTGTGGCGAACTCGTGTGGGAGGCGCGGACCGACAAGGACCTTACTCTTGCCGCCATGCGACACAGCCCCATCCCCGGCGCCCACGGCAGCGTGAGACCCCTCACGCTGCACGGCGACCCGCTCCTGCACACCCCCTGCGCCGAGGTCACCGACTTCGGCCCCGAACTGGCTCGGCTCGTGGAGGATTTGTTCGCGACGATGTACGCCGCCCAGGGCGTCGGCCTCGCCGCCAACCAGATCGGCGAGTCGCTGCGGGTCTTCGTCTACGACTGCCCGGACGACGAGGACGTCCGCCACCTGGGCCACGTGGTCAACCCGCGCCTGGTCGAGGCCGACGGAGTGGTCATCCGGGGCCCGGAGGGCTGCCTCTCCCTGCCGGGCCTGGAAGCGGGCACGGAACGCCACGACCACGCGGTGGTCGAGGGCTTCACGATGACCGGAGACCCGGTCACCGTCCACGGCACGGGCTTCTTCGCCCGCTGCCTGCAACACGAGTGCGACCACCTGGAAGGCCGTATCTACCCAGACCACCTGACAGGCCGCCGCCACCGCAAACTGATGCGCCAGGTGGCCAGGTCTTCTTGGCGCCGGGATATGTAATTCAGGGGCGCGGGGAACTGCGCGAACAACCCCCACCGGCCGTCAGTCGAGACACGACGGTCAGAACCCCGGACTGCCGACCTTGTCTCCCGCAGCAGCAAGACGCCCCCACAACAGATCAGCCAGACTCCGCACCAACTCGGCACGAGAACAGGGTCGTTCCCCCAGCCACCAGTCCCCGGCCGCATGCATCATGCCGACAATCCCATGCCCCCACACCCGCGCCAGCTGCTGCCCGCCCGGCCCGAGATCCAGCCGGTCCTCGATGACCTGCGCGAGTTCCTCACCCATCCGCCGCAACAACGGCGCACTGTGCTTGCCGACATCGAACCCCTGATCCCCCGGCTGGCTCCCCTCCGCCGGATGCATCAGAAACCGGTACACCTGGGGCCGCAGCTCGATCGCCGTGAGGTACGTGTCCAGCGTCGCCTCGACCCGCTCCCGCCGGTCCGCCGGCGCGTCGAGCGCCGCCCGCAGTGAGTCCAGCAACGCGTCCGTGTGCCGCTTGGCAAGGGCCGCGTAAAGTCCGCCCTTGTCGCCGAAGTGCCGGTACAGAATCGGCTTGGTGATGCCCGCCTCCGCGGCGATCGCGTTCATCGAGGCCTGCGGGCCGTCGCGCAGCACCACCCGGTCGGCGGCCTCCAGCAACTCGCGCCGCCGGCGGTCGGCGGACCGTTGCTGATCGGTCCGCTGCGTGGTGTCCATGTGCTCTCCCCACCCGTGCTGATTCGATGACGCCAGCGCAAACTAACACCCAAGCATGCACCGCACACCGAACGGGTGCCGACCGGTCGGTAGGAGTTGACTTCGACTACCGACCGGTAACAGGATGGTGTTACCGCAAGTAACATGCACGTGTGCCGCCGCTGGAGGGGACGACATGGCCGAGTTCACCATGGAGCTCAACGACGAACAGAAGGAGGTCCGGGACTGGCTGCACGGCTTCGCCGCCGATGTGATCCGCCCCGCGGCGTCCGAATGGGACGAGCGTGAGGAGACTCCCTGGCCGGTCATCCAGGAGGCCGCCAAGGTCGGCATCTACTCCCTGGACTTCTACGCCCAGCAGTACTTCGACCCCACCGGCCTCGGCATACCGATGGCGATGGAGGAGCTCTTCTGGGGCGACGCGGGCATCGCCCTGTCCATCGTCGGCACCGGCCTCGCCGCCGTCGGCGTCCTCGCCAACGGCACCGAGGAGCAGATCGGCACCTGGATTCCCCAGATGTACGGCGACGCGGGCGATGTCAAGGTGGCCGCCTTCTGCTCCTCCGAGCCCGACGCCGGCTCCGACGTCGCCTCCATGCGGACGCGGGCCGAGTACGACGAGGCCAAGGACGAGTGGGTGATCAACGGCACCAAGACCTGGGCGACCAACGGCGGTATCGCCAACGTCCATGTCGTGGTCGCGGTGGTCGACCCCGAGCTCGGCTCCAAGGGGCACGCGTCCTTCATCGTCCCGGCGGGCACACCGGGTCTGGCCCAGGGGCAGAAGTTCAAGAAGCACGGCATCCGCGCCTCGCACACCGCCGAGGTCGTCCTGGACAACGTGCGCGTTCCCGGCTCCTGCCTGCTCGGCGGCAAGGAGAAGCTGGACGAGCGGCTCGCCCGTGCCCGGGAGAAGGCCAAGCAGGGCGGGGAGCGCGTGAAGAACGCGGCGATGGCCACGTTCGAGGCGTCCCGCCCCGCCGTGGGCGCGATGGCCGTCGGCACGGCTCGCGCCGCCTACGAGGTCGCCCTCGACTACGCGAAGACCCGTGAGCAGTTCGGCCGCCCGATCATCGACAACCAGGGCGTCGCCTTCCAGCTCGCCGACATGCGCACGTCCATCGACGCGGCCCGGCTCCTCGTCTGGCGTGCCTCCTGGATGGCGGTCAACGGCAGGCCGTTCACCGCCGCCGAGGGCTCGATGTCCAAGCTGTTCGCGAGCGAGACGGCCAAGAAGGTCACCGGCCAGGCGATCCAGATCCTCGGCGGCAACGGCTACACCAGGGAGTACCCGGTGGAGCGGATGCACCGCGACGCCGCGATCTACACGATCTTCGAGGGCACCAGCGAGATCCAGCGACTGGTCATCGCCCGGACCCTGGCCGGCACGCCCATCCGCTAACGGTGCCTGAGCGGCGTGAGCTGCTCGATGTCGTACCGCGCCCGCAGCTCCTGGATCGCCGCGTGATCGGGCGGGCCCCCACTGCCGAGGATCTCCAGCAGTTCCTCGAAGTACCGCTCGTGATCCGGCGGCGGGCTCGCCTGGAAGAACATCTTCGCGGGTCCGTCCGTCGGGTTGGCGAACGCGTGCGGGCAGCCCGGGGGCACGACGATCACCGTGCCCGGTGTCGCGCGCACCACCCGGTTGCCCGAAGTGGACTCCCACTTCTGCCAGTTGTCGGGGGTGCGGATCCGCGGTTCGAAGGCGAGGACATCCAGCTCGCCTTCGAGTACATAGAACAACTCCTCGCTGCGGGTGTGCACATGGGCGCCGACGTCGAATCCCGGCGGCACGACCACCTCGAAGGTGGAGGCCATGCGCGAGTGCGAGCCGGTCACCTTGAAGGTGACGTGCTGGGCAGGGGCCTGTACCACCCGGCCGTGGCCGGGTGGTACGAGCAGTCCTTCCGTCGCCGTCATGGCCCGTTCACCACGTCACGGGCAGGGCCTCGGGACCGCGGATCAGCGCGCCCTTCCTGAAGGGCACCTCTTCGGCGGGTACGGCGAGCCGCAGGCCCGGAACGCCGTCGAGGAGCGCGTCGACCAGGAGTTGTGACTCCAGCCGGGCCAGCATGCCGCCCGGGCAGTAGTGCGGGCCGAACCCGAAGGACACATGGGGGTTGGGGCTGCGCAGGAAGTCGATCGTCTCCGGGTCCGGGAAGACGTCGGGGTCGCGGTTCGCGGCCAGGTACGACACATAGATCGCGTCGCCCGCCCGGATCCGCACCCCCTTGATCTCCACGTCCTCCAGGGCGATCCGCGACAGGCCGACCGCGTTGCGGTGGGGGATCCAGCGCAGCAGTTCGTCGATGGCCTGGGGACGGATCTCCGGCTCGGCGCGCAGCCGGTCGGCCAGGTCGGGCCGGGTCAGCAGCACGTAGAACATCTGGCCGCTGTTGTTGGTGACCGCCTCGCCGCCGATCTGGAGGAGCACCGCGAGTCCCACCCCCTCCTCCAGGGTGATCTCGCCACGGCCCAGGGCGGCGCCGAGCAGGGACGCGACGTCCTCGCCCGTGCTGCCCTCGCGCACGCCGATCAGATCGGCGAAGTAGGAGCTCATCTCCTGCTTGGCCTTCTCGCTGACCTCGGCGCCGTGCGAGGAGGACAGGATGAACTGGGTCCAGCGGTGCATGTCCTGCCGGTCCGCGGCCGGGACGCCCATCAGCTCGCAGATGACCGCGATGGGGAACGGGCCGAGCACGGACTCCGTGAGGTCGGCGGGCGGGCCGTCCTGGAGCATCTCCTCGACCAGTTCCGCCAGCATGCGGCGGGACCGCTCGCGCACCCGCTCCACCCCGCGCGCCGTGAACGCGGCGGCGACACTGCGGCGCAGCCGGGTGTGGTCCGGCGGATCCAGGAAGCCGACCGCGCCACGGGCCGGGATGAAGTGCGGTGCGAGCCGGGTGACCTGCCGGTCCATGACGGCCTCGCGGCTGAAGCGCGGGTCGTTGGTCACCATCCGGGTGTCGTCGTAGCGGGTGACCAGCCAGGCCCAGCCCTCGCCGTTGGGCAGCTTGATGCGGGTGACCGGGCCCTCGTCCATCAGCCGGCGCAGCACCGGGTCGAAGTCCGCGCCGGACAGATCGAGCGCGGGCCAGTCCCGGACCGGGGGCAGCGTTTCCGTGATCGTCTCTTCGCTCATCTCACATCGTCTCGTCCGCGCGGTGCCAGCGGCCCACGGTCATCTCGGCGGTGATGCCGGGTCCGAACCCGGCGAGCAGCCCGCGTGCCCGGTCCTGGGCGCCGCCCTCCTCGAACAGTCGGCGCAGGGCGTCCAGGACGACACCGCTGGCGATGTTGCCGTACTCGGTGAGCGTGGCCCGGCTGAAGCGGAAGGCGTGCGGGTCGACCTTCAGGAAGGTGCTGAGGTCGTCGAGAATGCGGGGCCCGCCCGCGTGGACTATGTAGAAGTCCAGGTCGGAGGCGTCCCAGCCGTGGTCTCCCGCCAGCTCCTTCAGCGCGGGCGCGAGCGGCTCCATGGTGGCCGGCACCCGCTTGTCCAGCAGGAAGTGGAAGCCGGTGGCCCGTACGTCGTACATGATCCACTCTTCGGTCTTGGGGATCAGGTACGAGCCGTTGCGTTCCAGGCTGACGCCCTCGCCGCCCCGGCCGCGGACCACGGCGGCGGCGATGCCGTCACCGAACAGGCCGTTGGACAGCAGCGAGCCGACACCGATGTCGGTGGGCTGGTAGCACAGCGAGCAGAACTCGCAGGCCACGATCAGCGCGTTGGCCTCGGGGTAGGCCGTGCAGAAGTCGTGCGCCCGGTTGATCGCCGCACCGCCGGCCGCGCAGCCCAGCTGGGCTATGGGCAGTTGCCTGGTGGTCGGGTCGAAGCCCATCTCGTTGATCAGCCAGGCCGTGAGCGAGGGCATCATGAAGCCCGTGCACGACACGTAGATGATCACGTCCACGTCGGTGGTGAGCAGCTCGGCGTGGTCGAGCGCCTCCTGGATGACCGCGGGCACCCGCGCCTTCGCCTCGGCCTCGTAGAGCTTGTTGCGGTCCTCGAACCCGGGGTGTTTCAGGGTCTCCTCGATGGGCTGGACGATGTGCCGCGTGCGTACGCCGGTGTTCTCGATCAGCCTGAGGGCCAGCGGCAGTTGGGGGTGATCGGCGTGGCGCTCCCGCGCCAGCTCAAGCGTCTCCTCCATCGTGATCACGTGCTCTGGAACGGACACCGAGGGTCTGCACAAAGTCGCCATGAACCGTGCCTGCTTTCGCCTCCCGGGAGGCCTTTCGCCTCCCGGTCAGAAGGTGGTTCACCTCAGAGGGTGGTCCCTCCACGATCACCCGGTGGGACGCCGACTTCGCGTCGGACTGCTCCATTTCGGGGACCCCGTGCCAGGCTCGGGGCAGACCTGTCCACGGACACGCACCGACGGAGGACGCGATGACGCGCACGGCCCGGGACCTGCTGCGGACGACCACCACCCGACTCGCCCCAGACCCGCGGTCCAACCCCTTGGTCCCCCGGATCGCCCAGGGCACGGCACCCCGCAGCGCCCTCGCCGCCCTCGCCCTGGAACAGTCCTGGGTGATCCCCGCGGACCGCCGCGCGTTCCTCCATCTGGCCGAGCGTTCCCTCGTCACCGCCCCCGAGGCCGCGGCCTTCTTCCGGAGCCTCGCGGAGGGCGAGGCGCTGGCGGAGGAACTGCTGCCCTCGCTCGCACAGGCGTGCGGTGTGGACGAGACGGCGGCGGCGTCGTACGAACCCCTCGCCGGCTGTCAGGCCTACCCCGCGTACGTCGCCTGGCTCTCCCTCAACGGCTCACCGGCGGACGTCGTCCTGGCTCTGACCGCCAACTTCTCGGCGTGGGGCGGCTATTGCGCGACGATCGCGAAAGCCCTACGGGCTCACCACGGCTTCACGGACGAGGCCTGCGCATTCTTCGACTTCTTCGCGGACCCGTCACCCGAGCTGGACGAGAAGGCCGTGACGGCGGTACAGGCGGGTCTGGACACCGGGCAACTGAACGAGTCCCTGGCACACGGATACGGCCGCCTGCTCCAGCTTTACGAGGCGATGTTCTGGTCCACGCTGGGTCATCTGCCCTCTTAGGTCGCGCCCCCACTGCTGTGCGCGATACAAGCCACATCAATCCGATCGGCCAGCTTCGCAAGCTCGATCGTCAACGCCGCGACCGTGTCCTCATCCAGCCCCGACTCCCCGGCCTCCACCAACCGCACCCACCGCCCCCCCAACGTCCGCAACAGCTTGCTGACATCCGCCGCAGCCACCTGCAAGGTCCCGTGGTCGTCGACGATCAACGGCAGAGTCACTTCGCGGTTCACAGACGGGATCGTAGCCCCGCAACACTCACGCACCATGCCAAACAGTCGTGATGTTGCAGAACTCCCGGATTCCGTGCCCGGACAGCTCACGGCCGTACCCGGACCGCTTCACCCCGCCGAAGGGGAACCCCGGATGGGAGGCCGTCATGCCGTTGAAGAACACGCCGCCCGCCTCCAGATCCCGTACGAACCGGTCCACCTCGGCCTCGTCCCGCGTCCACACGTTCGAACTCAGCCCGAAGGGTGAGTCGTTCGCGATCAGCACGGCCTCGTCGAGGTCGGCCGCCCGGTACAGCGTGGCGACGGGGCCGAACGCCTCCTCCCGGTGGATGCGCATCTCGCGGGTGATGCCGGCGAGGATCGTCGGCGCGTAGTACCAGCCGGGCCCCTCGGGCCGTTCGCCACCGCACAGCACCTGCGCGCCGACGCGCACCGCGTCGTCGACCAGTTCCTCCACATCGCGCAGCCCCTGCTCGCTGGAGAGCGGGCCGACGTCGGTGTCCTCGGCCGTGGGGTCGCCGACGTTCAGCGCCCGCATGCCCTCGGCGAAACGCTCGGCGAAGGCGTCGTAGACATCCGTGTGCACGATGAACCGCTTCGCGGCGATACAGGACTGCCCGGTGTTCTGCACCCGCGCGGTCACCGCGACCTTCGCCGCCCGGTCGATGTCGGCGGAGGGCATGACGACGAACGGGTCGCTGCCGCCCAGCTCCAGCACGGTCTTTTTGATCATCTCGCCTGCGGTGGAGGCGACCGCGCGGCCCGCCGGTTCGCTGCCGGTGAGGGTGGCCGCCCTGACCCGCTCGTCGCGCAGGATCTCGTCGACCGCGCCGGAGCCGATCAGCAGGGTCTGGAAAGCGCCCTCGGTGAAGCCGGCCCGGTGGAACAGATCCTCCAGGTAGAGGGCGGTCTGCGGGACGTTCGAGGCGTGCTTGAGCAGGCCCACGTTGCCCGCCATCAGCGCGGGCGCGGCGAAGCGGATCACCTGCCACAGCGGGAAGTTCCACGGCATCACCGCCAGCACCGGACCCAGTGGCCGGTAGCGCACGCGGACGCGTGAGGCGCCCGAGTCCTTCACATCGGTGGCGGCGGGTTCCTCGTCGGCGAGCAGTTCCTCGGCGTGCTCGGCGTACCAGCGCATCGCCTTGGCGCACTTCGCGGCCTCGGCCCGGGCCTGCTTGATCGGCTTGCCCATCTCGGTGGTCATCACCCGGGCGATGTCGTCCTGATCCTCTTCGAGGAGGTCGGCGGCCTTGTTCAGCAGCCGGGCGCGCTCGTCGAACGTCGTCGTCCGGTACGTGCGGAAGGTGGCCTCGGCGAGCTGGAGCCGGCGCTCGATCTCCTCCTCGCCCATGGCCTCGTACGTCTTGAGCGTCTCGCCGTTCGCCGGGTTCACCGTTGCGATGGGCATGGCTGACCTCCCTCGGTGCGGGCTGTGTCTCGACCTTCCCGCGCGGCGGAGGGGACCGCAACGCGGGAGCGTCTGCTCAGGGCGAGTGCTCAGCCAGGCGGTCGAGAAACGCCGTCTGCGCCTTGACGATCACCTCGCGGGCCCGGTCGAGGGCGAACCACGCCACCCGGTCCAGCTCGGGGAACTCCTGGAGCCGTCCCGACTTCGGCGGCCACTCCATCCGGAAGGTGCCGGGCGTGATCGTCGCCGGGTCGAGGTCCGCCTCGATCGCCCACACCGTGACGATCTTGCCGCCCGTCTGCCGGACCTCGCCGAGGGCGATGGCCTCGCCGTCGGGCGGCGGCAGCCCCAGTTCCTCCTGGAACTCGCGGCGGGCGGCCGCCCAGGCGGGTTCGTCGGGCTCGTACTCGCCCTTGGGGACGGTCCACGCCCCCGCGTCGCGCCGGGCGAAGAACGGGCCGCCCATATGGCCGAGCAGCACCTCCGGGCCGTTGCCGGTGGGGCGGAAGAGCAGCAGGCCCGCGCTGCGCTTCACGGACGCACCCGCGGATGCGCGGCCAGCAGGGTCTCCACCGTGTCGGCGTCCTGCGGGCGCTTGTCCTCCCGGTAGCGGATCACGCGGGCGAAGCGGAGGGTGACGCCCGCCGGGTAGCGAGTGGAGCGTTGCAGACCGTCGTAGGCGATCTCGACGACGAGTTCCGGGCGTACGGTCACGACGTGGCCGTCGTCCTCGACGGCGAGCCGCCGGAGCCGTTCGGTCTGCCAGGTCAGCAGGGCGTCGGTCATGCCCTTGAAGGTCTTGCCGAGCATGGCGAGGCCGCCGTCGGCGGTGCGGGCGCCGAGGTGCAGGTTGGAGAGCTTGCCGGTGCGGCGGCCGTGGCCCCACTCGGCGGCCAGCACCACCAGATCGAGCGTGTGGACCGGTTTGACCTTCAGCCAGGACGCGCCGCGCCGGCCCGCGCTGTAGGCGGCGTCCAGCGCCTTGACGACGACGCCCTCGTGGCCGCGCTCCAGGGTCGCGGCGAGGAACTCCTCCGCCGTGCCCACGTCGTCCGGGCCGGACATCGTCGTGCGCCGCACCCGCATCGGCTCGGGGACCAACCGGGCCAGCTCCGCGTGCCGCTCGGCGCACGGCAGGTCGAGCAGGTCGTGGCCGTCGACGGACAGCGCGTCGAAGAAGACGGGGGAGACGGGGACCGCGCGGGCGGCCGTCGCCACGTCCGAGCGGGAGCCGACGCGACCGGCGGTCTCCTGGAACGAGCGGGGGCGCCCGCCCTCGTCGAGGGAGATCACCTCCCCGTCCAGGATGAACCTCTCGCCCCTCAACTCCAGTGCGGCGGCCGTCACTTCGGGCAGCCGGTCGGTGATGTCGTCGAGGGTGCGGGTGTAGAGCCGGACCGTGCCGCCGTCCCGGTGCACCTGGACGCGGATGCCGTCCAGTTTCTCCTCGACCGCGCAGGCGCCGAGCTTGTCCAGCGCCTCGGCGACCGAGGAGGCGCTGTGCGCCAGCATCGGCCAGACCGGGCGGCCGACCGTGAGGCGGAAGCGGTCCAGGGCGGCGGGGCCGTCCGAGAGCAGCGCCTCGGCCACCGCCTGGAGCGAGCCCGCGAGCATCACCGCCCGCCGTACGTCCGCCGGGGGCGCCCCGGTCGCCTGGGCCAGTCCCTCGACCGCGACGGCGTCCAGCGCGCCCTGCCGCACCTCGCCGGTGAGCAGCCCGAGCAGGAACCGCTGCTCGTCCTCGGTGGCCGCGCCCATCAACTCCCCGACCAGCCGGGCCCGTTCCGTCTGGGAGCCGGGACCCGACACCTTGCTCAGCTCCGCCAGCCGGGCGTCCACCTCCCGCACGGTCAGGCCCGGCTCGGCCGCCGGGGCGACCGGGCGGCTCAGCACCTTCCAGCCGACGCCGATCCGGCCCTGCGGCAGCCGTCCCGCGAGGTAGGGGATGACGATCGGCACGTCGTCCGCCTCCGCGTCCCGGAACAGCTCCGCGAGCAGCGCCGTCTTCCGGGACCGCGCCGAGGTGGCGGCGACCTCCTGGGACACTCGGGCCAGCCGGTGCAGCAGCATGCAGCCATGGTGCACCGGAGGCGGTGCCTCTACACCCGGGCGGACTGCGGAGGCCGGTCATCGGAGCATCTACCGCTGGGCAGCCGCGTCGAGGTCCTCCATCAGCAGATCCCCGACGATCGCGGACGCCGCCCGGTATCCGCCGCTCGCCGCGTGCACGACCTGCTCGGCGAAGCCGATCGCGTTGCCCGCGGCCCACACGCCCGGCACGGTCGTCAGACCGGTGGGGTCGATGACCGGGTACGCGCCGAAGGGCGTCTCCTGCAGCTCGGCGCCGAGCTCTTCCAGCAGGCCGGTCTGCGGGACGGCGTGCGGGGCCACGAACAGCGCGGAGCGGGCGTGCGTCGAGCCGTCGGCGAGCCGGACGCCGGTGAGCCGGTCGTCCTCGACCACCAGCCCCGCGACCTCGCCCGGCACCACATCGACCCCGGCCGCGGCGAGCCGGCGCAGATCCTCGTCGGACAGCTCCTCCTCGGCGACCGTGTGCAGGAAGAACCGCACGTCCTTCGACCACTGGGACACCATCAGCGCCTGGTGCACGCTCTTGGCGGACGTCCCGAGCACGCCGAACGGCTGGTCGCGCACCTCCCAGCCGTGGCAGAACGGGCAGTGCAGCACGTCCCGGCCGAACCGCTCGGCCAGCCCGGGGATCGCCGGAAGCTCGTCCTTCAGCCCGGTCGCGACGACCAGCCGCCGGGCCCGTACGGTCCGGCCGCCGGCCAGTACGACGGTGAAGTCCTCGCCCCGCCCTACTGCGGCGTCCTCGCCCCGCTCCACCTCCACCACCCGGCCTCGCACGAGCTCCACGCCGTAGCGGGCGATCTCCTCCCGGCCGATGGCGAGGAACTCGGCGGGCTGCATGCCGTCCCGTGTCAGGAAGCCCTGCATGTGCGCGGCGGGCGCGTTGCGCGGCTCGCCGGCGTCGACGACCAGCGTGCGCTGCCGGGCCCGGCCCAGCACCAGCGCCGCCGACAGGCCCGCGGCACCGCCGCCGACGATCACGACGTCGTACGTCTCGTCGTACGTCTCGGTGTGCTTCTCGGTCATGTGACCACCTCCACTGCCGAGCGTCGCCCCGGTCTCGCGGTATTGACAAACATGTTTGCCGAATCTGCAATACGACCATGACCACGGACGAGGTACTCGCGGGTGTCGGCCCCCGGCTGCGGCAGATGCGCAAGGAGCGGGAAGTGACCCTGGCGGCGCTCTCCGAGACCACCGGCATCTCCGTCAGCACCCTGTCGCGACTGGAGTCCGGACTGCGTAAACCCAGTCTGGAACTGCTGCTGCCGATCGCGCGCGCTCACCAGGTGGCCCTGGACGAGCTGGTCGGTGCACCGCCGACGGGCGACCCGCGCGTGCGGGCGAAGCCGATCGTGATGGGCGGCCGCACCCACTGGCCGCTCACCCGCCAGCCCGGCGGCCTCCAGGCCTACAAGGTGCTGGAACCCCGGCGGAGCCTGGAGCCGGATCCGCGCACGCACGAGGGCTACGAGTGGCTGTACGTGCTGTCCGGGAAGCTGCGCCTCGTGCTGGGCGAGCACGACGTGGTGCTCACGGCGGGTGAGGCCGCCGAGTTCGACACACGCGTGCCGCACTGGTTCGGGTCGACGGGGGAGGGGCCCGTGGAGTTCCTCAGCCTGTTCGGACCGCAGGGGGAGCGGATGCACGTGCGGGCGCGGCCCAGGAAGTCGTGAGCCGATGACTGTTCCCTGATCGGCAAGCAACCGCTTAGTATGCGAACCGACCCCGGTCGTACGACGCAGTCGACGCAGTCCCGTGGAGGCCCCGCATGCAGGCATGGCAAGTGCACGAGAACGGCGAGCCCGGCGAGGTGTTGCGCCTGGCGGACGTGGCGCGGCCGGTCCCCGGCGACGGCCAGGTCCTGCTGAAGGTGCGCGCCGCGAACATCAACTTCCCGGACGCCCTGCTGTGCCGGGGCCAGTACCAGGTCAGGCCGCCGCTGCCCTTCACCCCCGGCGTGGAGATCTGCGGCGAGACCGAGGACGGCCGCCGCGTGATCGCCAACCCGGCGCTGCCCCACGGCGGCTTCGCCGAGTACGCCGTCGCCGATGCCGCCGCCCTGCTGCCCGCGCCGGACGCCCTGGACGACGCGGAGGCCGCGGCCCTGCACATCGGCTACCAGACCGGCTGGTTCGGACTGCACCGCCGGGCCGGTCTGGAGGCCGGCGAGACCCTGCTCGTCCACGCTGCCGCAGGAGGGGTCGGCAGCGCGGCCGTGCAGCTCGGGAAGGCCGCCGGCGCCACCGTCATCGGTGTCGTCGGCGGCCCCGGGAAAGCGGCCGTCGCCCGTGAGCTGGGTTGCGACGTCGTGATCGACCGGCGCGCCGAGGACGTCGTCGCCGCCGTCAAGGAGGCCACCGGCGGCCGGGGCGCCGACGTCGTCTACGACCCGGTCGGCGGCGAGGCCTACACCCAGTCCGCCAAGGTCGTCGCCTTCGAGGGGCGCATCATCGTCGTCGGCTTCGCCGGCGGCACGATCCCCAGCCCGGCCCTGAACCACGCCCTGGTGAAGAACTACTCGATCATGGGCCTGCACTGGGGCCTCTACAACACCAAGAACCCGAAGCTGGTCCAGCACTGCCACGAGCAGCTCACCGAGCTGGCCGCCCGGGGCGCGATCAAGCCGCTGGTGAGCGAGCGCGTCCCGCTCTCGGGAGCGGCCGCCGCCGTGCAGAAGGTCGCGGACGGCCTGACCACCGGACGGATCGCCGTCGTCATGGAGGAGGCAGCAGCATGACCAGCGCCGAGGAACTGCGCCGTCGTACCCGGGAGTTGCTGGCCGCCCATCCGCCCGCCTCGACCGACCGCCTGGACTTCCTCCGGGCCCGCTTCGACGCCGGACTCGCCTGGGTGCACTACCCGGAGGGCCTCGGCGGGCTCGACGCCCCGCGCTCGCAGCAGGCCGTCGTGGACGCCGAGCTGGAGGCGGCCGGCGCTCCCGACAACGACTCGCGCCGCAACGGCATTGGGCTCGGCATGGCCGCCCCGACGATCCTCAAGTACGGCACCGAGGAGCAGAAGCAGCGCTTTCTGCGGCCGCTGTGGATCGGCGAGGAGGTCTGGTGCCAGCTGTTCAGCGAGCCCGGCGCCGGCTCCGACCTCGCCGCCCTCGGCACCCGCGCGGTACGCGAGGGCGACGAGTGGGTGGTCAACGGGCAGAAGGTGTGGACGTCCGGCGCGCACAACTCCCGCTGGGCGATCCTCATCGCCCGCACCGACCCGGACGTGCCCAAGCACCGGGGCATCACGTACTTCGTCTGCGACATGACCGACCCGGGCGTCGAGGTGCGGCCGCTGCGGCAGGTCACCGGCGAGGCCGAGTTCAACGAGGTGTTCCTCACCGACGTCCGGATCCCCGACGCGCGCCGCCTCGGGGAGGTCGGCGACGGCTGGCGGGTCGCGCAGACCACGCTGAACAACGAACGCGTCGCCATCGGCGGCATGCGGCTGCCCCGCGAGGGCGGCATGATCGGACTCGTCTCCAAGACCTGGCGCGAGCGGCCCGAGCTGCGCACCCACGACCTGCACCAGCGGCTGCTGAAGCTCTGGGTGGAGGCCGAGGTCGCCCGGCTCACCAGCGAACGGCTGCGCCAGCAGCTCGTCGTGGGCCAGCCCGGCCCCGAAGGCGCTGGCATGAAGCTCGCCTTCGCCCGCCTCAACCAGGAGATCAGTGGCCTGGACGTGGAACTCCTCGGCGAGGAGGGCCTGTTGTACGACGACTGGACGATGCGCCGCCCGGAACTGGTCGACTTCACCGGCCGCGAGGCCGGCTACCGCTATCTGCGCTCCAAGGGCAACAGCATCGAGGGCGGGACCACCGAGGTCCTGCTGAACATCGTCGCCGAACGCGTCCTCGGCCTGCCCGCCGAACCGCGCACCGACAAGGACGTCGCCTGGAAGGACCTGGCCCGATGACGGATCTTCTCTACTCCGAGGAGGAAGAGGCGCTGCGGGCCGCCGTACGGGACCTGCTCGCCGACCACTGCGACGCGCCCGGCGTGATCGCCCGCACCGAGTCGGACACCCCGCACCACCGTGAGGCATGGAAGGCGCTCGCCGACGGCATGGGCCTCGCGGGGCTCCTCGTGCCCGAGGACAAGGGCGGCCAGGGCGCCACGCACCGCGAAGCCGCCGTCGTCCTGGAGGAACTGGGCCGCGCGGTCGCTCCCGTGGCCTACCTGACCAGCGCCGTCGTCGCCACCGAGGCCCTGCTCGCGTGCGACGCCGACGACCTGCTCGCCGACCTGGCGTCCGGGCGGCGGATCGGCGCCCTCGCCGTTGCGCTGAACGTCGCGCCGGGCACCGCCTACAAGGTGGTCCGGCACGAGGACGGCCCACTGCGCGGCGAGCTGACCGGCATCGCGGACGCGGCCGTCGCGGACGTCCTGCTCGTGCCCGCCGACGACGGCGGCCTGTACGCGGTCGACGCCACGGCCGCGACCGTCACGCCCCAGGTCTCCCTGGACCTGACCCGCCCGCTGGCGACCGTCACGCTCGACGGGGCACCGGCCCGGCTGCTGGGCGACGCCGAGCCCGCCGTACGCCGGGCCCTGACCGCCGGAGCCGGACTGCTCGCCTCCGAACAGTTCGGGCTCGCCGACTGGGCGCTGACGGAGACCGTCCGCTATCTGAAGGAACGCAAGCAGTTCAACCGGCCCGTCGGCGGTTTCCAGGCGCTCAAGCACCGGCTGGCCCAGCTCTGGCTGGAGGTCGTCAACCTCCGCGCGGCCGCCCGAAACGCCGCCGACGCGCTGGCCACGGGCGAGGACGTCGAGGTGGCCGTCACCGTCGCCCAGGCCTTCGCGGGACCCGTGGCCGTGCACGCCGCCGAGGAGGCACTGCAACTGCACGGCGGCATCGGCATGACATGGGAGCACCCGGCGCACCTGTACCTGAAGCGCGCCAAGGCCGACTCGATCGCCTACGGCACGGCGGGAGCCCACCGCGAGGCCCTGGCCGGACTCGTCGACCTCCAGGCCCCCTGACGTACACCTGGTCGACGCCCGGGGAAAGCCCGTCCCACCTGGGGCGGGCTTTTCCGTGCGCACCGCTCCGGTGAAGTGAACGCGGAGCGGCGGTCCGGCCAACTCCGTGCACGGGCCTGCCTCTTGAACCTGCCGGGACCCATACTCGCAGGGTTCCCGTCCGCCACTTCCAGGGAGGCAGAGCATGGCCCTCACCACCCGTCGCAGAGCCCTCACCACCCTCGGCGCCGCCCTCGTCGGCTCGGTCGCCCTCCCCGCCACCCAGGCCGTGGCCGGCGAACGACGGCACGGCTGCCGCCCGTTGTGGCGCGCCCACGCCCACAACGACTACGAGCATCCGCGCCCCCTCTTCGACGCCCTCGACCACCGCTTCGGCAGCGTCGAGGCCGACATCTACCTCGTGGGCGACCGGCTGCTCGTCGCCCACGACCCGGAGGACCTCGACCCCTCCCGCACCCTCGAGTCCCTCTACCTCGACCCGCTCGCCGCCCGCGTCCGCGCCAACAAGGGCCGCGTGTACCGGGGGCACCGCGGCTCGCTGCAACTCCTCGTCGACATCAAGACCGAGGGCTCGTCGACGTACCTCGAGCTCGACCGGCATCTGCGGCGCTACCGGCACCTGTTCACGACGTACGCCCACGGCCGTGTCCTCCCCGGGCCCGTCACCGCCGTGATCTCCGGCGACCGCGCGGCCCGCGCCCCCATGGAGGCCCAGCGCGTCCGGCGCGCCTTCTACGACGGCCGCCTCGCCGACCTCGGCAGCCAGTCGCCGGCCTCCTTCATCCCACTGATCAGCGACAACTGGACCCTCAACTTCACCTGGCAGGGCGTCGGCGCGTTCCCGGACGCCGAGCGGGAGAAGCTGCGGGGCATCGTCCGAGCCGCGCACGCGCGGGGGCAGAGGGTGCGGTTCTGGGCGACCCCGGATCTGGCCGGGCCCGCCCGTGACGCGGTGTGGGCCGAGCTGCTCGCCGCAGACGTCGACCACCTCAACACCGACGACCTCGCCGGACTGGAAGCCTTCCTGGACGCCCGCCGGGCGGCATAGGACTTCACACGTTCGGCGGACAGGTCAGCCACCCGGACGAACCCTCCGCTACGCCACACTTGCGGCCGAACGCCGTGAATCGGATAGGGCGGCGTGGCGGAGGAGTTGACGATGGCCATTTCCATCTCTGTGGTGCTGCTGCTTGTGATCCTTGCGGTGATCTTCCTGCGCAACGGCGGGCTGAAGGTCTCCCACGCGCTGGTCTGCCTGCTGCTCGGCTTCTACCTGGCCAGCACGAGCATCGCCCCCACCATCCACAGCGGCATCACGGCGACGGCGGAGATCGTCAGCAGCCTGAGGCCTTGAGGCCTTGAGGCCTTGAGGCCTTGAGGCCTTGAGTTCTTGGGTGGGGGCCTTGGGGGCCCTCAGCTCGAGAACACGCCGATGCCGTTCGGGACGGCGCGTTCGGCGCCGCCGCTGGGGTGGTTGCGTACGGACACGGCGCTCGCGCCGGACTTCCGGGCGACCAGCGTCGACGACCCGCCGCCGTCCAGGCTGAAGGCGTCCTGTGAGCCCAGCCGCCGCATCGTGTCGGCCACTTCGGCGATCGTCAGGCCGCTGCGGTACGTGGCGCCACCGTCCAGCGCGAGCAGCAGCATGCGCTGCCCGTCGTCGGCGAGCCCCACGGCCGTACGGACGGCCGACGCCGTGTCGTCCAGCCCCGGCAGCGGTCTGCCGCCCGAGAGGACCGGATAACCGCCGAGGGCGAGACGGTACGGGACGCCGCTCGTGGCCGCCACGAGGGCGTGCTCGACCTCGACCGCTTCCCCGGTGGAGAACTTCCGAAGCTGCTGGGCACCCTCCTCCCGGCCGACCAGCACGGTCGTCCCCTCGGTGATCGGGCCGCTGCCGGGGGAGTCGGCGGTCGAGACGACCTTGCCGTCGCGGACCGTCACCTCGTGAGTGTCCTTGCTGCACGGAGCCGCCCGGTCCGTGTCCGTGCCGCACGTGGCCCGCACCCGGGAGGCGCTGCCCCACGCGGAGGTGAACGCGCCGACGGAACCCACCGGCAGCGCGTACTGGTTGAGCCCGCCGAGCGGCAGCCGCGCGGAGGAGGTGCGGACCGAGCCGTCGAGAGCCAGCCGGTCCAGCCGGGCCCGCCGGTCGGTTCCGACCCCGAGCACGTCCTTCGTGGTCGTGCCGGGCGGCAGCGCGGGCCCGAAACGCTGGCCCTTCGGCACGGCCGCCTTGAGCGCCCGCCCGGCCGCGATCGCCGGGCCCACGCTCGCACCGGTCGCCTCGACGCCCGGGTGCTGCGTCTCGGTGATGTTGAAGAAGTCGCCGTTGACACCGGCGACGGCGCCCTGGGCGTCGGCCATCCGCGAGACCAGCGCGCGCGAGGCCACCGCCCCGGGGTACAGCAGGTCGACCTGAACCCGAGGGTTGCCCAGGTCGACCTTGAGCACATGCGCGTGGGTCACCCCCTTGGCCGCCTGGATGTCGAAGTGCTCATAGGTGACGCCCGGCGCGACCCGGACGCGCTTGTGGACGGCATCGGCCTCAGCCGCCTCCGCCACACCCGCACCGGCCAGTGCGCCGAACACCGTGAGAAACGCCAGAACCGCTCTGCCTGCTCCGCGCCGCTTGTGACGACCTGTCACCGTACCCCCTGATGCCTCGTCAGAAGTCCTCAGGGCAGTGGACCAGACGTCGGGGCACAGGAGTACGGCTGACCGCCGACCACGCGGAAAAAGTCGGAAAAACACACCCCTCCGGGTGCTTCAGCCGCCGTCCGCTCCGGTGGCGTACGGCGTGTAGTGCGCGGGCGTGTGGTCGATCGGCAGCCCGGGCCGCCACGCCGTGAGGGCCTGCGCGCTGCACACGAACAGCTGATCGGGCAGCCGGTCCAGGCCGAACCAGCGCCAGCGGCCCACGCTCTCGTCGGGCTGGTCCGCCGGCTCGCCCTGCCAGACGGTGACCCGGGCGGCCACGGTCACCCGGACGACACCGCCCGCGTCGTCGAGGAGCGACCCCAGCAGCCGGACGTCCTCCGGCCGCGCCCTGAGCCCCGTCTCCTCGCCCAGCTCGCGCACCACCGTCTCCCGCAACGACTCCCCGGGTTCCACCGTCCCGCCGGGCAGCTCCCACGTCCCGCGCCGGTGCCGGCCCAGGAGCAGCCCCCGGGGCCCGTACAGGATGGCGCCGACCCCGATCGCGGCATGAGCCGGCGGCGGCCGGTCGACGCGCGGCCGGGAGGAGACGCGGACGGGCCGGGTCACCTGGAACAGCCGGTAGGACGCGTGGTTGCCCGCCTCCGGCGTGTCGAGGACATCGACCCGCTCCACACGCAGCCCGTACTCGGTGAGCAACTCCTTCCAGAGGTCAGGGGCGAGGACCCACATGTGCACGGTGACGTCACCGCCGCCGGCCAGCCGCAGGATCTCGGGCCGGGCCGTGACCCGGTCCGACGGGCCGTCACCGCGCGAGTTGGTGTGCAGCACCGTGAAGCAGAGCCTGCCGCCAGGCCTGAGCGCCGAGGCGAGGGCGGGCAGCAGCCGGTGCGGGTCGAGATACGGCACGGCATGCAGGGCGTAGACGACGTCGTACGGCTCCGCCGTGCGCAGATGCTCCACCGCGTCGGCCAGGACCAGCCGCAGCCCGGGCAGCGAGCCGTACCGGGCACGGGCCCGCTCCAGTTGTCCGGCCGAGGCGTCGACCGCGTCCACCAGCGCGCCGTGGGCACGCACCAGATGGGCGGCGTGCCGGGCCGGACCGCATCCGAGGTCCAGTACCCGCCGGCCCGCGAGCTCGCCCAGCACCTCGGTCCCCGGCCCGGCGCCCTCGCAACCCCAGTCGAACCGCGCCACCTCGGGCAGCTCCGTGCCACGCCGCAGATGGTGGGCTCCGTACGCACGCCAGGCCTCGGCGTTGACCTCCTCCGACGGTGTCACCAAGGCTCAGCCGCCCGCGGCGGCGTCGCGCGGAAGCACCCTGACACGGTGGAAGTTGCATCCGGCGGGGCGCGCCTCGTCGGCGGCGGGCGGGGTCTGGTGGGCCTTGAGCGCGATGCTCACCAGGCCCAGCAGCAGATCGACGTCCGCTTCGCAGTCGAGGTGGACCGTCACCCAGGACGATCCGGGAACCAGGTGGATCGCGCTCGAACCGGCGAGGTCGTAGTGGATGCGCTGGATGGCCCGGCGGGTGAGGTGGAGGTCCACGTCCCGTGCCGAGTGGAAGTGGAGGATCTCGTCACGGACGGAACGGATCGCCCGTCCGGTACCGCAACTCGCCGGGCCCGGCATCAGGTCGGGCCAGGCCTGCAGGCGCTCCATGGCGCGCTGGGCCAGAGTCATGGCTCCATCGTTGCGCGCTTACCGTGTCGCAACCAGAGGTTGAGCGCTTTGTAACCGGGACGTGAGGTGGGGCGGGGGAGGCGGCTTTTCCTCAGGTGGCGTCTCTGATCAGTCTTATGTAGCGCTTCCAGTCCCAGTGGCCGCCCGGGTCGGTGTGGTCGCTGCCCGGTACCTCGTGGTGGCCGATGATGTGGTCCCGGTTCCGGGGGATGCCGTGCCGCGCGCAGATCGCCGCCGTGAGCCGGGCCGATTCCTCGTACGCGGCGTCCGTGAAGTAGTCGGGCTGGTCGACCCAGCCTTCGTGCTCGATGCCGATGCCGCGCTTGTTGTAGTCCCAGTTCCCCGCGTGCCACGCGATGTCGGCCTCGCGTACGCACTGCGCCACATGGCCGTCGGCCGAGCGCACCACGTAGTGGGCGGACACCTGCTTCCTCGGGTTCCGGAAGATGGACAGGGTGCCGGCGAAGGTCGTCTGCGCGACATGGATGATCACGCGGTCGACGGGATGGCCTCGGGGGCGGTTCGACGCCGTGTAGTTGGCTCCGGTCGCCGGGTGCCACTCGGCCCCGGGGTGGTCGGGGGCCTGGGGCCGGGCCGCGGCCCGTGTGCCCGGGAGAAGGACGTAAGGAACGGCGGTGAGGGCGGCGCCCACGAGGATGCCTCGCCTGTTGGGGAGCGGTGCTGCCTGGTCCATGACGGGATGCCTTTCGCTTCGACGGATCCTCACGTTACGGCGCCTGCCGGACCGTCAGAAGGGAGCGAGGTGTTTCGGTGGACTGACCGGCGAATGTGGATAACTCGCCCACTCTTGTGGGTGATGCGGGCTGTCCGAGGGTTCAGGCCCGCGCGGCGACGGCCGCCGGATCGTCCAGCACCGCCCGCACGACCGAGTGCGCGGCCCCCAGCAGCGGTCCCTGAGGGCCCAGCCGTGACACGGACACGGGACAGGCCGGACCCGCGGTGCGCCGCGCCAGCTCCTCCCGAAGCGAGGGCAGCAGCCAGGGCGCGAGACCGGACAGCTCCCCGCCCAGCACCACGCTCTCGGGATCGAGCAGATTGACCGCCCCGGTCAGGGCGACACCGAGCGCGGTGCCCGCGTCACGCAGGGCACGGCGTACGTCCTCGTCACCTTCGGCGGCGCGTCCAGCGAGCAGTCCCACCCGGTCCTCGTCCGGCTCCAGGCCCGCCGCACGCAGCACCGCCTCCTCACCGGCGTACTGCTCCAGGCAGCCGCGTCCGCCGCACGCGCAGGCCGGTCCGTCCGGCCGGACCGGAACATGTCCCAACTCACCCGCGAAACCGCGTGTTCCGCGCAGCAGCCCGCCGTCCACGACGACGGCCGCACCGATGCCGATCTCCGCCGACACATGCAGGAAGTCGCGCGGTGTGCCGTCCTGGAGCCAGAGTTCGGCGAGTGCCCCGAAGTTGGCCTCGTTGTCCACGGTCAGCGGCAGATCCGCCGGCAGCAGGGCGCCGAGGTCCGTGTCGTGCCAGTCGAGGTTCGGGGCGCGTACGACGGTCCGGGCGTCCCGGGCCACCAGTCCCGGTACGGCCACGGCGAGCCCGGCGGGCCACAGGCCCTCGCCCTCCGCCTCGGCGACGACCCGGCCGATCAGCTCGGTGAGTTCGGCTGTGACGGGCCCGGGAGAACGGCCGCGGTTCGCGCCCTGCCGTATCGCCCGCGCCCGGGTCGTGCCACGCAGGTCGACGGCACAGACCGCGAGATGGTCGACGCCGATCTCCGCGCCGATCCCGGCCGGCCCGCGTCCGCTGACGGCGAGCGCGGAGCCGGGGCGGCCCACCCGGCCGGGCCGCTCGGGCCCCAGTTCCTCGATCAGCCCCGAGCGGACGAGTTCGTCGACGAGCGTCGAAACCGCTGCCCGGGTCAGCCCGATCCGCGAGGCGACGGCGGCCCGGGACAGCGGCCCCTCGGCGCGGACGGTGTGCAGGACCCGGGCGAGATTGCGGCGGCGCATGCCCTGCTGGGTGTCGGGCAGCCCGCGTCCCGGCCCGGCGGGGTGAGCCTCGTGCGGCGGTGCGGTCATGCCTGACGCCAGTCCTCAGTGGGTGTCCGTGGGCCGCTCCAGCAGCGGGGCCGCGTCGGAGAGTACCCCGGCGATCCTGGCCAGCGTCTCCTCGTCCCGCTCGACGGCGTCGAGCACCGGCCCGGCCGCCGTGTCCCAGCGGCGTGCCACGGCCGCCGCGTCCTCCCCGGTCAGCAGCCCGGCCGCCTGCGCGGCCGCGCCGAGCGCCACCAGCTCCTTGGCCTCGGGCACCTGCACGGGACGCCCCGACAGCCTTCGTACGGTCTGCTGCCAGGCCGCGCCCCGGGCGCCGCCGCCGATCAGCAGCAGGGGCGCCGAGGGGTCGGCGTCCTGGTCCAGGACCAGGTCGAGCGCGCCGAGCAGGGAGTGCACGGCACCGTCGTAGGCGGCCTGGAGCAGTTGGCCGCCGGTGGTGTCGTGGTGCAGACCGTGCAGCAGGCCGGAGGCGTTGGGCAGATTCGGGGTGCGTTCGCCGTCCAGATAGGGCAGCAGGGTGACGGCCGTGCCGGGCTCCACGGCGTCGCGGTCCAGGCCAAGGAGCGTCGCGACGCGGTCGACGGCGAGTGTGCAGTTCAGGGTGCAGGCCAGTGGCAGCCAGTCACCGCGCGCGTCGGCGAAGCCCGCCACCGTGCCGCTCGGATCGGCGGGCCGGTGCCGGGACACCGCGTACACCGTGCCCGAGGTGCCGAGACTCATCACCGGCACGCCCGGACGCAGCCCGAGGCCCAGCGCCGCCGCGGCGTTGTCGCCGGTCCCGGGCGCGACCAGAGTGCCCTTGGAGAACGGCAGATCGTGGCTGTGCACCGTGCCCGCCACCTCCCCGGGCCGGACCACACGGGGCAGCAGGGCCGGGTCGAGCCCCACGTGCGCCAGGATCTCCTCGTCGTACGACTCCGTCCCGGACGCCCACCAGCCCGTCCCGGAGACATCGCCGCGGTCGGTCGTGCCCTGCCCGGTGAGCCGCTCGGTGAGGTAGTCGTGGGGGAGGCGCACGGCCTTCGTGGCCCGGACCGCCTCCGGCTCGTGCTCGGCCAGCCAGGCCCACTTCGTGACCGTGAAGGACGCGGCGGGGACGCTTCCGGTGCGCTCAGCCCAGTACTTCGCGCCGCCCAGATCCTCGGTCAGCCTGCGGGCCTGCGGCGCCGAGCGCACGTCGTTCCACAGCAGGGCGGGCCGCAGCGGCTCGCCCCGGTCGTCCAGGGTGACCAGGCCGTGCTGCTGCCCGCCGACCGACACCGCGGCGGCCTCGTGCGCCGCGTCACCGCACTGGCGCAGGGCCTCGCACAACGCGTCCCACCACTGGCGCGGATCGCTCTCGCGGCCCGCCCCCGAGGAGACGGTGTGCGGGGCCTGGCCGCTCGCCACGACCCGGCCGGTGGCCGCGTCGACGACCAGCGCCTTGGTCGACTGGGTGGACGAGTCCACGCCGACGACGAGCGGACCCTCGGCTGCTGACATCGGGTTTCTCCCTCTGCTCTCGTCCTGCTCCGGTCCTGCTTCTCTCACTCCGGGACACCTTGTCTCTTCCCGGAAGGGCGCTGTCTCTTCCCAGAGAGGTGCTCGCATACTAATTTGTAAATCGCCATGACGAAATAGTCTCAGCGAGCGAGGAGCCGCGGCATGAGCTACCAGCCCACCCCCGAGGACAGGTTCACCTTCGGCCTGTGGACCGTCGGCTGGCAGGGACGGGATCCCTTCGGCGACGCCACGCGGCGTGCCCTCGACCCGGTCGAGTCGGTGCAGCGCCTGTCCGAACTGGGCGCGCACGGCGTCACCTTCCACGACGACGACCTGATCCCGTTCGGCTCGAGCGACACCGAGCGCGAGGCCCACATCAAGCGCTTCCGGCAGGCGCTGGACGCCACGGGCATGAAGGTCCCGATGGCGACCACCAACCTCTTCACGCACCCGGTCTTCAAGGACGGCGCGTTCACCGCCAACGACCGTGACGTGCGCCGCTACGCGCTGCGCAAGACCATCCGCAACATCGACCTCGCCGCCGAACTCGGCGCCCAGGTGTATGTGGCCTGGGGCGGCCGCGAGGGGGCCGAGTCCGGCGCCGCCAAGGACGTCCGCGTGGCCCTGGACCGGATGAAGGAGGCCTTCGACCTGCTCGGCGAGTACGTCACCTCCCAGGGCTACGACCTGCGCTTCGCGATCGAGCCCAAGCCGAACGAGCCGCGCGGCGACATCCTGCTGCCGACCGTCGGCCACGCCCTGGCGTTCATCGACCGTCTGGAGCGTCCGGAGCTGTACGGCGTCAACCCCGAGGTCGGGCACGAGCAGATGGCCGGGCTGAACTTCCCGAACGGCATCGCGCAGGCCCTGTGGGCGGGCAAGCTGTTCCACATCGACCTCAACGGCCAGTCCGGCATCAAGTACGACCAGGACCTGCGCTTCGGCGCCGGCGATCTGCGGGCCGCGTTCTGGCTGGTCGACCTGCTGGAGTCGGCCGGCTACGAAGGCCCGAAGCACTTCGACTTCAAGCCCCCGCGGACCGAGGACCTCGACGGGGTGTGGGCGTCGGCGGCCGGCTGCATGCGCAACTACCTCATCCTCAAGGAGCGTGCCGCGGCCTTCCGCGCCGACCCGGAGGTCCAGGCGGCGCTGCGCGCGGCCCGCCTGGACGAGCTGGCCCAGCCCACCGCCGCGGACGGCCTCCAGGCCCTGCTCGCCGACCGGTCGGCCTTCGAGGCCTTCGACGTCGACGCGGCCGCCGCGCGGGGCATGGCCTTCGAGCACCTGGACCAGCTGGCGATGGACCACCTGCTGGGGGCGCGCGGCTGAGCACACGCGCGCGTGGACGCGTGCCTGTGCGGGCGTCGGCCGTACCGCCTGGAATGCTACGGAATCATGCGATCCACGCCATGAGTCCGTAGCAACTCCCGTGCACCGCTCGCGCCTTGAGCGGTGCACGGTGACCCTGGTCGGTATGGCCATGCCGCCCGTACCGCCTCAGCGGCGGAATCCGCTGCTCATCCTGATCACCGTGCTCGTGGCCGCCGCAGCCGTGTGCGCGGTGGTGCTGATGGCCAGGGGAGGCGACGACTCGCCGGACCGGGAGCCGCCCGCCGGGAGCACGAGCCGCACCCCTGCCCCGTCCTACGGCATCCCCACCAAGCTGCCCACCGAAGTGCCCAGCGAGCTGCGGACCCGGCTGCCGTCGGACTTTCCGAGCCGGCTGCCGAGCGATCTGCCCAGCGACCTCGAATCGCTCCTCCCGTCCCTGGACACCGGCGAGCTACTGCCGTAGAGGCGCCTCCTCCGGCGCTGATCCGTCCCCGGCGGCCGGATCCGCCGTCGTCAGGGCCGTCGCCGGATCCTGTGCGGCGCCTCCCGCGGGCATCCAGCGGCCGCGTTCCTCGACGTACGGCCACCATCGGCCGTCCCGGCCGAGGCGCAGCTGGACCGGTGCGCCGACGACCGTCCACCGGTTGCCGCTCGCCCGCAGCTCCGGCCGCTCGTCCGTGTCCCAGGCCGACTCCAGGGCGGCACGCGCGCGTGCGAGCGTTTCGCCCTCCACCTGCCACTCCTCGTCGAGCACGGCCAGTGCGGCCGTACCGCCGAGGTGCCAGGCACGGACCGCTGCTTCGAGCGCCTCCGGGCCCCGTCCCGACCCGTCGGCGAGACGGTCCGCCACCTCGCGTCCGGGATTGCCTGCGGCCAGCCGCACCGCGTCCTGCGTCAGAGTCAACTCCGCTTCGGAGGCACCCCGGAGGGCCTCCGCGAGCAGGCGGTGGGCCTGTACGGCGGTCCGCGCGGCCAGGAACTCCAGCGCGGCCGGGTCGATGCCGGGAGCGGGCGGGGTCTCGGTGTCCAGGGACCGTGGCACCCCCGGCTCGCCCGGGAGTCCGGGCAGGTCCGGCAGCGGAGGGAGGATGTCACCGGCCGCGTACGCCTCGGCCGCGTCCACACCCTCCGGCCCGGAGGACTCCGCGGGGGATCCGCCGCCGCGGGTCTGGAGAGCGTCCAGCAGGGCGGCTTCGTCCCGGCCCCGCATCAGCATCAGGACGAACGGGTCCTGGTCCAGCAGCCGTGCCACCTGGTAGCAGAGCGCTGCCGTGTGCCCGCAGTGGTCCCAGGCGTCGCAGTCGCACTTGGGCTCCAGATCGCCCAGGCCCGGCAGTAGTTCGACGCCTGCGGCCGCCGCGTCCTCGACCAGGTGCGGCGGCATCTCCCGGTCCAGCAGCGCCGCCACATGCCCGGCCCGCTCCACCGTCATGTCCAAGAAGTGGTCCCACTGTTCGGATGAGAGCTCCGCCAGCAGGACATCGGCCCGGTGTGCCGTGCGGTCGCGGTCCTGGACGACGGCCGTCAGCCGCCCCGGGCGCACCGACACCGCGCCGACCGCTCCCGCCCGGGCGAGCCGACGGCCCGTCTTGAGCTGCGCCGAGTCCAGCGCCGTGTCCTCCAGTGACTTCAGCCAGGCCTGGCCCCACCAGGTCTGCGCGAAGCCCCGGCCGCGCGCGGGCGGCAGTGCCGCGAACGTGCGCTCCATGTCTCCGTCGTGTCGATTCATCGCGCCCCTCGCAGTTCGACCAGTTCCGCCAGTTCCGCGTCCGACAGCTCCGTGAGCGCCGCCTCGCCGGAGCCCAGGACGGAGTCCGCCAGCTCCTTCTTGCGGATGAGGAGTTCGGCGATGCGGTCCTCGATGGTTCCTTCCGCGATGACGCGGTGCACCTGCACGGGCCGGGTCTGGCCGATGCGGTAGGCGCGGTCGGTGGCCTGCGCCTCGACGGCCGGGTTCCACCAGCGGTCGTAGTGCACGACGTGCTCGGCCCGGGTGAGGTTCAGACCGGTGCCCGCCGCCTTCAACGACAGCAGGAACACCGGCACTTCGCCGTCCTGGAAGCGCCGCACCATGGCCTCGCGCTCGGCGACGGGCGTCCCGCCGTGCAGGAACTGCGAGGGTGTGCCGCGGGCGGCCAGATGCCGTTCGAGGAGGCGGGCCATCTGCACGTACTGCGTGAAGACCAGTACGCCCGCCTCCTCGGCGAGAATCGTGTCGAGCAGTTCGTCCAGCAGTTCCAGCTTCCCGGAGCGTCCGGCGATCACCGGGCTCTCCTCCTTGAGGTACTGCGCCGGGTGGTTGCAGATCTGCTTGAGGCCGGTCAGCAGCTTCACGATCAGGCCGCGTCGCGCCATGCTGCCGGCGCCGGAGATCTCCGCCAGCGCCTCGCGTACCACCGCCTCGTACAGACCCGTCTGCTCCTGGGTGAGCGACACGGCGTGATCGGTCTCGGTCTTCGGCGGCAGCTCGGGCGCGATCCCCGGGTCCGCCTTGCGGCGGCGCAGCAGGAACGGCCGTACGAGCCGGGCCAGCCGGTCCGCGGCGGCCGGGTCCTGACCGCCCTCGACGGCCTGCGCGTACCGCCTGCGGAAGGTGCCGAGCCGGCCCAGCAGCCCCGGAGTGGTCCAGTCGAGGATCGCCCACAGCTCCGACAGGTTGTTCTCCACCGGGGTGCCGGTGAGCGCCACACGCGCGCGTGCGCCGATCGCCCGCAGTTCCCGCGCGGTCGAGGAGTACGGATTCTTCACGTGCTGGGCCTCGTCCGCCACGAGCAGGCCCCACGGCACCCCGGTGAGCCGGGGCGCGTCCAGGCGCATCGTGCCGTACGTCGTGAGCACGAACTCCCCGTCGGCCAGGTCGTCGAGGCTGCGCCGAGTGCCGTGGAAGCGCCGCACGGGGGTGCCGGGCGCGAACCGCTCGATCTCCCGCTGCCAGTTGCCCATCAGGGACGTCGGGCAGACCACCAGGGTGGGCCCGGCGGACTCGGCGTCGGTCTGCCGGTGCAGATGCAGGGCGATCAGCGTGATCGTCTTGCCGAGCCCCATGTCGTCGGCGAGACAGCAGCCGAGGCCCAGGGACGTCATACCGGCGAGCCAGTTCAGGCCCCGCCTCTGGTAGTCCCGCAGGGTGGCCGCGAGGGCGGCGGGCTGCTCCACGGGCCGCTGCGCCTCGGGGTCCGCGAGCCGCTCCCGCAGGGCCGCAAGCCACCCGGTGGGCCGCACCTCGACCCGGCTGCCCTCCACCTCGGCCCAGCCCATCAGGGCCGCGCCCAGCGCGTCGACCGGTGTGACCTTGTGGTCCTGCCGGGAGTGGGCGAGCCGTACCTCCTGAGGGTCGATCAGGACCCACTGGTCACGCAGCCGCACCACGGGACGCTTGGCCTCGGCGAGCCGGTCCAGCTCCTCGCGGCTCAGCCGCCGGTCGCCCAGCGCGAACGACCAGTTGAAGGAGAGCAGCGCGTCGGCGGACAGAAACGACGGCAGGGCCGCGACGGACCTGCCGGACTCCTGCTCCTCCTCGCCGTCGCCGCTGGGACCCATCGGCCCCACCTCCGCGCGCGTGGTGAACTCGCGGGTCAGTCCCTTCGGCCAGTGCACGTCGACCCCGGCCGCCGCGAGCGCACGGGCGCCCGCGCCCAGCAGTGCGGTGACCTCCTCGTCGGCGAGTTCGACCGCGTCCGGCACGGTCGCCGACAGCAGTGGCGTGAGCGGGTCCCAGGCCCGGGCCGCGCGGCGCAGGGCGAGCAGGACGTCCATCCGGGCGCGCGGGCCGAAGGCCTCGCCCCCGGCACCGGCCCAGACGTCGGCGGCGTCCGCGACCAGTGCGGGATCGCTCACGCTGTGCACCTGGAGCACGGCCCGGAACGTCACGTCCGCGTCGGCCGCCGCGTCCGTCAGACCGGGTGCCTCGATCCGCAGCGACAGCCGCACGCCCGCGTCATGGCCCGCCGCGACATCGGCGGCCCAGGCGCGCTGCTCGGGCAGGAGCACCGGCTCGGGCGACGCGTACGCGGCACCGCCGGTCACCAGCGGCGCGGCGGGGGAGCGGGGCAGCGTGTCGGCGACGGCGTCGAGGAAGGCGCGCAGAAGCCGCTCCGGGTCGGGCAGCCGCAGCGGCCCCGATCCCGCGAGCGGCACGGAGTGCGCCTCGGGCGGCATCGCGGCGGCGAGCCTGCGGACGGCCTCGACGTCCTGGGCATGCAGGGGACCCGTCCGCCAGGCGTCGTGGTCGCCCTGGGACAGTCCCGGCAGCAGCAGACCGCGCGCCACGAGGTGCAGGGCGTGCACGGCCGCCGCGCCCCAGAACACGGTGGACCGGTGCCCCTGGGCGCTCACCCCTGCGCGGGTGAGGACCGGCAGGGCCGTGCGCACCGGCAGCAGGACGGCGGGCACGCTCTCCGCCTCGATTCCCTCGCTGCCGGGGACGGCGACAGTCAGGTCGGTGGCGGACGCCGATGCCATGGCCCGCAGGGCTTCGCCGTCGGGGCGCCAGAAGGCGATGTGGCCGGTGCGGGCCGGGTCGCCGGGCAGGAACACGGCGCGGCAGTGGGCCCATTCGGGGGACAAGGGGGGAGGTGCGGAGGAGAGTGCGGAGGAGGGTGCCGGGAGAGTCGGATGCTCGCTTATGGCTAATTCCTCAAACTTGACTAGCGGGGTGGAGTCGCCGAGGGTACAGCACGTCTGGCGTACACGGGTATGACTGAGGTGTGATCCGAGTCACTATGAGTGGGTCAGGGGTGTGTAGGGGTCGCACCTCAGGGATGTCTCAGGGTCGCGGTCAGGAACCGCCGCGGGCGCGGGCCCGTTTTCGAGACAGAGAGCGGCAGTGGCCGCGAAGGAGGCGACAGACATGTCCAAGAACGCCAAGATCGCCGCAGGTGGTGTGGCGGTCGGGCTCATCCTGTTGATCTGGCTGCCCTGGTGGGCAGCGCTCCTGATCATCCTGGGGGTCCCGGCCGCCGCGTATCTCGCGCTGGACCCGTCGCAGCGCCGCAGGCTGCGCCGAGCCACCCGCAAGGAGATCGGCCGCTAGGAATGCGGCCGCCGAGGCGCTGACCCGGCGCGGCCGAGACCGTCGCCGGATCAGACGGACCAGCCGGACGACCTGGATTCCCCCGGATCAGTTCGGCCGTACGGCCATCTTGTCGAGCGCTTCGAGGAGCCCCGGCAGCTCCGGCCCCCGGCCCACCGGCAGGACCTCGCCGGGTTCCTCGTCGAGCAGCACGAAGGCCATGTCGTCGGTCCTGGCCACGAGCGACCAGCCCGGGCCGTCCGCCCGCAGGGTCCGGGCGTCGGCCGTCGCGAACGACGACCGGACCCGTCCCAGCGGCGGCGGCGAGTCGATGTAGGTGCGGGCCTCCGCGAGGACTCGCCGGATGCCGCTGTGACTCGGCAGAGCCTTCTCCGCGCTCTCGTCCGGGGTGTCGGCCGCCTGGCCCTCGTCGTCGCCCGGCGCTGTCGAGGACTCCAGCTTCTCCGAGGCTTCCGGCGCCTCCGAAGACCCTGGTGCTTCCGAAGCCTCCAGCGCCTCCGAGGTATCTGGCGCCTTCGAAGAACCCGGCGCCTTCGAAGAACCCGGTGCAACGAAGGCCGAGTCGTCGACCTGCTCCCGCCATGTCGCCCACTGCAGCGCGATCTCGTCCGCGCCCAGGCGCCGCTGGGCCGGCCCCCAGACGGTGGTGTCCGGCGGAGCCAGCGGCGGCCGGTCGTCGGCCTCCGGGTCGGGATCGTGCGGCGCGGGCACTCCGGGCGCCGCGACGGCGACCGCGAGCGGCCAGCCTGGCAGGGCCGCGACGACGGAGCGCTCGTCGGGCGACAGCTCGTACTCCATGCCGCAGTCCCAGGAGGCGATCGCGACGGCGACCAGGGAGACGTCGTCGATGGCGACGGTCCAGCGGGAGCCGTCGCCGTCCTGGCCGAGCACCAGCCCGTATCCCTCGGCGAGCGGTGCGAGACCGAGCGCCGCGCACGCCTCCGGATAGTCGTCGCCGAGGACGCTCGGGAACTTCGCAGGCGTCAGCAGTACCGCCGTGAGCACATAGAGCGCGTCGTCCGCGGCGGCGACGACGTCCTCGTCCGTCCCGGCCATCCCAGCCTCCCCATCGGTTCGTCCAACGGCGCGCACCCTAGTGCGCGCGGAAGCCGCTTGTCACGGCCCCGCAAGCGCACCCGAGCTGCAATTTTCCGGCGGACGGGGCGAATCGGCCGTCCGGACCGTGCTCACGGCGCCGTAGGCAGCCCCAGCAACTCACGGGCCACGGTCCGCGGCGACTCGCCGCGTTCCCGTGCGAGCGCGATGACGGCCCGGCAGGCCAGCTCGTTCACCCCGAACGACAAGGCCTCCGGCGACACCCAGCCGGCCGCCTCGTCGGCCCGCTCCTGGTCGTCCTCCGCGCCCGCCGCGACATAGACCGCGGCGGCCTCGAAAAGGTTGTGTGGACGTTTGTCCCCGTCGGTCTTGGCCTCCGTGCGCAAGGCGTCGGCCACTCTTCCCCCGGCCTTGCGGAACCTGCCCCACATGCTGACCACCTTCCCCCTGTGCGGTTGTTGTGTCTGATCTTTCATCTCCCGGCCACCAACGTAAAGTTGGAGATCCTGTGGCAGAAGGGGGACACGGTGAGACGCTTCGACCGGCTGGTGCGGATCCGGCGGATGGACCCGTACCGGGAGGCCACGGACATCTACCGGCTGAGCGTGGCGTACGAGTTCCCCTGGGACTTCACCCGCGCTCTGGAACTGGCCCTGTACCGCACCTACGCCGTACCGAGCATCGGCCGCCTGCTCGCGCGGACGGCGGAGCTCACGGAGCGGACGCAGAAGCGCTACGACGACACCTCGCTGCTCCTCGATGCCGTCGTCGAGCACGGCTTCGGCAGCGACCGGGGAAAGACCGCGATCCGCCGCATCAACCAGATGCACCGCGCCTATGACATCAGCGACGACGACATGCGCTACGTGCTCTGCACCTTCGTCGTGATGCCCAAACGGTGGATCGACGCCTACGGATGGCGCAGGATGTCGCGCCACGAGATCGTCGCCAGCGCTGTCCACTACGGCACGCTGGGCCGGCACATGGGCATCAAGGACATCCCCGAGACGTACGAGGAGTTCGAGACCTGCCTCGACGACTACGAGGCGGCCCACTTCGCCTGGGACCCGGACGCCCGGCGGGTCTCGGACGCCACGCTCGACCTGATGGCGTCCTGGTACCCGCGCCCGCTCGCACCCCTGCTGCGCACCACGACCCTCGCGCTGCTCGACGACCCACTCCTGCACGCCTTCCGCTACACCCCGCCGAGCCCGGCCACGCGCGCGTGGGTGCGTCGTGCCGTACGGCTGCGAGGGCGCGCCGTCCGGCTGACGGCACCCCGGCGCGCCCCGCACTTCGCCCGCCAGAACTGGGAGATCAAGGGCTACCCGTACGGATACCGGCTCGCCGACCTCGGCACGCGGCCGGTCCCGGGCCTCAGAGGCTGCCCCGTACGGCAGGCGGAGGCGACGGGCACCGAGGCAGGGTGACGCGGCGGCTCAGTCCTCGCGGACGGCGAGCGCCAGGAAGCGGGTGTCCTCGTCGACGTACGACGTCATGCGCCACCCGGAACCGGCCAGCAGCGGCCGGAGGTTGGGCTCGGCCCGCAGATCGTCCGGGGTGAGCGGGCGGCCGTGGCGGGCGGCCAGTGCCGCCCTGCCGATCGGATGGAACAGCGCCAGCACACCACCAGGACGCACCACACGCGCCAGCTCGCGCAGGTTCTCCGCCGGACTCGCCAGATGCGAGACGAGTCCCGCCCCGAACACCGCGTCCAGCGACCGCGACCGCAAGGGCAGCGCGGCGACATCCGTGAGCAGCAGCTGCCCGTCACGGTCCCGTCCGGCCCGTACGGCCTCCCGCAGCATGGCCGGGGTCAGATCGGCCCCGAGGACGCTCCCCGAGGGCCCCACGGCGGCACGCAGCGGCGGCAGGGCCCGTCCGGTGCCGCACCCCGCGTCGAGCACCCGGTCACCCGCGCGCAGTCCCAGCTCGGCGACCGCCGCCGCGTAGGCCGGACCGTCGTCCGGGAACCGGCTGTCCCAGTCGGCGGCGCGGGCGGTGAAGAACTCCTGGACACGCGTCTGGTCGTCGCTCATGTACCGCATGATTCCTCACCGGCACGGATCACGCCCCGGTGCACATGTTCGAGCGTGACGCGATCGTTCCGGTACATCCTTGCGTCATATTCCAACACCTTTCGAAATGCGCCCCCTTCGTGCGCCCATGCCGGGTCTAGCGTCCCGGGGCCATGGGACACCTGGACCACGCCGCCCTGGGGTGGCTGACCCCCGTGCTGTCGTACGCGATGGCCTGCACAGGCGCCGCGCTCGGACTGCGCTGCACCGTCCGCGCCCTCGCCGCCACCGGGCGCTCGCGCCGCAACTGGCTCGTCACCGCCGCCTCGGCGATCGGCACCGGCATCTGGACCATGCACTTCGTGGCCATGCTCGGCTTCGCCGTCACCGGCACCGACATCCGCTACGACGTTCCGCTCACCCTGCTGAGCCTGCTCGTCGCCATGGTCGTCGTCTGCGCCGGCGTCTTCGCCGTCGGCTACGGCCGGGACCGCGGCCGGGCCCTCTTCCTCGGCGGCCTCACCACCGGCCTCGGTGTCGCGAGCATGCACTACCTGGGCATGGCGGCCGTTCGTCTGCACGGCGACGTGACCTACGACCCGGTGCTCGTCGGGCTCTCCGTCCTGATCGCCGTCGTCGCGGCGACGGCGGCCCTGTGGGCGGCGCTCAACATCAAGTCGCCCGTCGCGGTCACCATCGCCTCCTTGATCATGGGCGCGGCCGTCAGCAGCATGCACTACACCGGGATGCTCGCGGTGAGCGTGCGGGTCACGCCCTCCGGGGCGGTCCTGCCCGGGGCGACGGCGATGCAGTTCATCTTCCCCCTCGCCGTCGGTCTCGGGTCCTACCTCTTCCTGACCTCGGCCTTCGTCGCGCTCTCGCCGACGGCAGGCGAGCGCGAGGCGTCCGCCTCGGCCCAGCGGCCGGTCGAGAGCGTCGCCCCCTAGGCCCTGTCCGGCCCGGCCGCGCACGGCCCGAACCACTCCCGAGCGAGGAGCCATGCGTACACCCCGTAGGAGCCCCACAACCGGCGCCGAGGCGCCGCCCCCGCCCGTGCGCGGTCGCCGCGCGCACGCCGGGCCACCGGCCGACGAGGGCCCGGAGGCGCCCTCGGGCGCCGCACCGGACGGGACGGTCACGCGCGTGGAGGGCTGGCACATACGCCCGCGCACCGTGCGCGCCAAGATCGTCTGCCTGCTGATGGTGCCGGTCGTCTCCCTCTTGGCCCTGTGGGCCTACGCCACGGTCACCACCGCCCAGGACGTCTCCCGGCTGCGGCAGGTCCAGCGCGTGGACGCCACGGTCCGCGCCCCCGTCTCCGCGGCGGTCGCCGCCCTCCAGGCCGAACGCGCGGCCGCCGTACGCCACGCCACCGACCCGTCGGCCGTACCGTCCGGCGAACTGGACGAACTCGCCCGGCGCACCGATCGCGCCGTCGCGAAACTCCGCCTCGGCAAGGGCAGCACCGTCGCCGACAGCGAGGAACTGCCCGCCGGCGTCGACCGCCGACTGGAGGCGTTCGTCACCGGCGCCGAGGAACTGCCGCCGCTGCGGACCGCGGTACAGGACCGGCGCGTGGGCTGGGCCGAGACGTACGGCCGCTACACCCGGACCATCTCGGCCGCCTTCGGCGCCGGTGGTGCCCTCACCGGCATCCGGGACGCCGACCTCGGCTCCGACGCGCGCGTGCTGCTCGAATTCGCCCGCGCGGGCGAGGCGTTGGCCCAGGAGGACGCGGTGCTGGCGAGCGCCCGGCTGTCCGGCACCCTGACCGGGGAGCGGCTGCGGCTCTTCACCGGCGCCGTCGACCTGCGCCGCACCCTCACGGCGTCGTCCGTGGCCGACCTGCGCGGCACCGAACACTCCGCGTGGAACGCCCTCGCCGACAGCAGCGCGTATGCGGGCCTGAGCGACGCCGAGGAGGGCATCCTCGCCCGCGGGCCGGGCGCCAAGGCGGTCGAGACCGTGCCCGAGAGCACCTGGAACACCGCCCACACGCGCGTGCAGCACGGCATGCGCACGATCGAGAACGAGGCGGCACGCGGCGTCGCGCGACGGGCCGACCCGTTCACCCGAGGACTGCTCACCCCGGCCGGCGCCGCCGTTCTGCTCGGACTCGCCGCCGTCGCCGCCTCGCTCGTCATCTCCGTACGCATCGGACGCGGCCTGGTGGTGGAACTGGTGAGCCTGCGCAACGGCGCCCTGGAGATCGCCCGGCGCAAACTCCCCGAGGCCATGCGGAGACTGCGCGCGGGCGAGGAGATCGACATCCGGGCGGAAGCGCCGTCGGGACCACCCGCCGAGGACGAGGCCGGGCAGGTCGCCGAAGCCCTCGACACGGTCCACCGCGCCGCGCTGCGGGCCGCTGTGGAACGCGCCGAGCTCGCCAGCGGCATCTCCGGCGTCTTCGTCAACCTCGCCCGCCGCAGCCAGATCCTCGTCCACCGGCAGCTGAGCCTCCTCGACAGCATGGAACGCCGCTCCGACGACCCGAACGAACTGAGCGACCTCTTCCGCCTCGACCACCTCACCACCCGTATGCGGCGCCACGCGGAGAGCCTGATCATCCTCTCCGGAGCCGCCCCCGGCCGGGCCTGGCGCATGCCCGTCGTCCTGACCGACGTGGTCCGGGCGGCCGTCTCCGAAGTCGAGGACTACGCGCGCGTGGAGGTACGGCAACTCCCCGAAGCGGCCGTCATCGGCACGGCCGTCGCCGACCTCACCCACCTGCTCGCCGAGATCATCGAGAACGCGGCGCAGTTCTCACCGCCCCACACACGCGTGCGCGTCACCGGCGAACCCGTCGGCAACGGCTACGCCGTCGAGGTCGAGGACCGCGGCCTCGGCATGGGCCAGGAGACCCTCGCCGAGGCCAACCGGCGCATCGAGCAGTCCGAGGCACTCGACCTGTTCGACAGCGACCGGCTCGGCCTGTTCGTGGTCAGCCGGCTCGCCGCCCGGCACGACGTCAAGGTCCACCTGAAGACCTCGCCCTACGGCGGCACCACCGCCGTCGTCCTGCTGCCCACCGCCCTCCTGCACACCGCGGCGACGGAACGTTCCCCCGGTGAGGCGGCCCATCCGCCGCGGCCCGAGGAACGCGCCCACGCGCGCGTGCCCGACGACACCCCGCTCCGGGACGTCGTCCCCGCACCGGCCGACCGGCGCGCCCTCGTGGCCCCGGTCCCGGCCGCTGCCGAGCCCACGAGCCACACCCCACCCCCAGGAGTCGCCACCTTGCGACTGCACCGACCCCAGGAGCAACCCGAAGGCTCCGAGGACCTCCCGCGTCGCGTACGACAGGCCAGCCTCGCCCCGCAGTTGCGCGAGGGGCGCCCCGAGGAACCGCCGCCCACGCCGGCCCCCCGGGACGACGAACGTACCCCCGAAGTCGTACGCGACCGCATGGCGGCGTACCGCGACGGCTGGGCACGCGGCGGCGGCAGGAAACCCGGCCGCGGCGCCACTCCCGGCCCCGTGACGGGCAGAGACAGCAGCGAAGGAGACCCCGCATGATCCAGGACCCGAGCACGCGTGCCGCCCGGCGCTCCGGCGAACTCGACTGGCTGCTGGACGATCTGGTGCTCCGCGTGAGCGACATCCGGCATGCCGTCGTCCTCTCCAACGACGGCCTAGCCGTGGGCGCCTCGACCGGTCTGCGGCGCGAGGACGCCGAACACCTCGCGGCGGTCGCCTCGGGCTTCCACAGCCTCGCCAAGGGAGCGGGACGGCACTTCGGCGCAGGCGGGGTCCGCCAGACCATGGTGGAGATGGACGAGGCGTTCCTCTTCGTGGCCGCCGCCGGCGACGGCTCCTGCCTCGCCCTGCTCACCGCCGTGACCGCCGACATCGGCCTTGTGGCGTACGAGATGGCCCGCCTGGTCAAACGCGTCGGCGAGCACCTCGGCACGGCGCCCCGCGCCGGCGCGCGGCCGCCCGCCGCCGGATGAGCCGAGAGAGCGGTTCGCGCAGATGACCGAGGACATGACGGGCACCCTGAGCGAGCAGGGCAGCCAGTGGTACGACCAGGACGCCGGCCCGCTCGTCCGCCCCTACGCCATGACGGGCGGACGCACCCGGTCCGGGCCCACCGGCGTGCGGTTCGACCTGATCGCCCTGGTCACGCTGGACCCCGGCGCGCCCGGCGTGGACGACGCCCCGCTCGGCCCAGAACACCGGACCCTCCTCGACCTGTGCCGCCCGGAGACCCAGTCGGTCGCCGAACTCGCCGCCGGAGCGGACCTGCCCGTGGGTGTGATCAGGGTCCTCCTCGGCGACCTCCTGGAACTGGGCTGCGTCACCGTCAGCCGCCCCGTACCGCCGGCCCAGCTGCCCGACGAACGGATCCTGCGCGAGGTGATCGCGGGACTGAGGGCGCTGTAGCGGACCACACACCCCCACCAGGGACGCACACCCCACCCGACACGAGAGAAGTGATCAATGGTCTCCGAGCACTCCGACGCATCCGACGGCGACTCCGCCGCACTGGCGTTGAAGATCCTGGTCGCCGGCGGATTCGGCGTGGGCAAGACCACGCTGGTGGGCGCCGTCAGCGAGATCCGGCCGCTGCGCACCGAGGAACTGCTCAGCGAAGCGGGGCAGTCGGTGGACGACACCGACGGCGTGGACCACAAGACCACCACGACCGTCGCCATGGACTTCGGACGCATCACCATCCGGTCCGGGCTCTCCCTTTACCTGTTCGGCACGCCTGGCCAGGACCGGTTCTGGTTCCTGTGGGACGAGTTGTCACAAGGGGCGCTCGGCGCGGTGGTGCTCGCGGACACCCGCCGCCTGGAGGACTGCTTCCCGGCGGTCGACTACTTCGAGCACCGGCGCATCCCGTTCGTGGTGGCCGTCAACTGCTTCCCGGGCGCCCGGCAGCACGGTGCCCCCGACGTCTCCCGCGCCCTGGACCTCGACCGGGGGACGCCCGTGGTGCTGTGTGACGCCAGGGACCGCGACTCGGGGAAGGAGGTGCTGATCAGGCTGGTCGAGTACGCCGGGCGGATGCACACCGCCCGGCTCCTCGACTCGGTCGGCTGACCGGGGGTACGCGCGCGGTCAGTCCGCGATGTCCCGCTCCGCCAGAACCTTGTCGACGGCGACACGGACGAGCAGCTCGCCCGGGACGCCGTTGCGGGCGCCGAACTCCTCGGCGCGGTCGTCGCCCATGTACCGGGCGCCGATGCGGGTGGCCCAGTGCCTGACCTCGTCGAGGTCGCTCACCAGGCGGGCGCGGCCCTGGACCACGACGAAGGAGTACGGCGGCCGGTCGTCGTCCACGCACAGGGCGACCCGGCCGTCACGGGCGAGATTGCGCCCTTTCACGGTGTTCTCGCCGGTGTTGAACACCACCTCGTCCCCGTCCAGCAGGAACCAGATCGGGGCCACGTGCGGGCTCCCGTCGGCCCTGACGGTGGAGAGCTTCGCGGTGCGGGTGCCGTGGGAAACGAACTCCCGCCATTGCGCGTCGGTCATCTTCTCTGCCATGGCTCCCATCCTCCTTGCCCCGGCAGCGGTCGTGGGGAAGGCTGGCGTGGAGATCCTCCGGCCAGGGGGAGAATCGCACGGGGAGAAAACGGGGAGATCGGAACATGGCGCAGAACCAGGGACTCGACTGGCTGCTGGACGACCTGACCGAGCGCGTCCACCAGGTGCGGCACGCACTGGTCCTGTCCAACGACGGCTTGGTGACCGGGGCGAGCACGGGACTGCGCCGCGAGGACGCGGAGCACCTCGCGGCCGTGTCGTCCGGGTTGCACAGCCTGGCCAAGGGCTCGGGACGGCACTTCGGCGCGGGCAGCGTACGCCAGACGATGATCGAGTTCGACGACGCGGTGCTCTTCGTCACCGCGGCCGGCACGGGAAGCTGTCTGTGCGTCCTCAGCGGCGCCGAGGCCGACATCGGCCAGATCGCCTACGAGATGACCCTTCTGGTGAACCGGGTCGGCGAGCACTTGGACGTGGATGCCCGCCAGCCCGAACGGAAACCGGCCACAGACGTCTGACCTGCGGAGTCGTCTTCCCTCGCGGAGTTATCCACAGGCTCGTCACGCAGAGTGCCGGATCGGCTACGGTTTTCTCACGGCGACCGCACACGGCGTGAGCCGCCGACTCCACGGGGGAGACCGACCATGTCAGGCACCATCGCGAAACCCGACCGCCTCATCCTCGCTCCGAGCCGGGCCGCCCGCGAACTCGACCTCAAGCGCGGTGACTTCGACCTCGCCGTGAATCTCGGGCTCATCCGGACCGTCCCGGACGAAGGGGGCGGAGGGCTGTGCGTCGCCCGCGCCGAGATCGACCGGCTGCGCGCCGAGGACCGCTTCCCGGAGGTGCTGCGCGAGCGCGTCGCGACCGTCGGCACCAGTGAGGGCGCCGGACTTCTGGGCGTGACGCCCGCCAGATTCACGAGTCTCGCCCGCTACGGCCTGCTCGTGCCGGTCAGGTTCTACCTCAACCGCTACCGGGCGGTCGTCTGGCTGTATCTGGCCGAGGAACTCCGGCAGTTCGCGGCAGAGGGGAGCAACGCCCGGCTGCTGAAGGGGCGCACACCCGCACAGATCCGGGAAGGGCAGAAGGACGGGCTGGACCGGCGGCCCCGCAACTGGCGGGGACGCCAGGTCGGGTTCCTGACGCGGCAGGACGGGCACGACGCGTGGGCTCACGCGGCGGCCGTCGCCGCTCTTCTCGACCCCGCCGACGTGGCGGAAGCCGTCACGGACCCCTACGAGCGCGCCCACCTGGACCTCCTCCGTCCCCGCCTCCCGGCGCACGGCGCCCCCGGCTCACCCGCCGCGGAACGGGCCGAGACCCTGATGACGGCGAGCGAGCCGGACGAAGTGGCCTGGTTCCTGGCGGACCTGGCTCACACGATGGAGACCGCGCGAAGGCACCACCCGGCACCGCGTCCCGTCCCGGAACCGGCCCGTGAACCCGCCCCGGCATCACCCGCAGAGCCGACCGCGCCACCCCCGGCTCCGGCCGGAGACCGGCCCGAGGCCCCGGACCGCACTCCTCCACACGGCCTTCTGGGATGGCTGCACCGCAGAGGCCGGCGACATTCAGGATGAAAAGCGATGAGTTTGCGGACGCATCCCGGTCGGAATTCTGAGGAGACCATTCCAGGAGGCGATCATGTTCAGTGAGACGAAGGCGTTCAGCGGGTTCTCGGTGAACGACATCGACGCGGCCAAGGCGTTCTACGGCGACACCCTCGGACTCCGGGTGTCGGAGGAGAACGGCCTGCTGTTCCTGCACATCGCTGGCGACCGGGACACCCTGGTCTATCCCAAGCAGGACCACACTCCCGCATCGTTCACCATCCTCAATTTCCCCGTCGACGACATCGAGGCCGCGGTCGACGAGCTGACGAAGAGAGGCGTGAAGTTCGAGCACTACGACCACCTCAAGCCAGACGAGAAGGGCATCTTCCGCGGCGGCGGTCCGCTGATCGCCTGGTTCACCGACCCCGCCGGGAATGTGCTGTCCGTGCTCCAGGAACCCTGATCGGTCACTCGTCAGGATTCAGAACGGTCGGCGCCCCGGCCAGGATGCCGCCGTCCACGACGAACTCGCAGCCCGTCGAGAAGGTCGCCTCGGCGACGATGAAGAGCACCATGCGGGCGACCTCCTCGGGCTCGCCGAACCGGGGGATGGGCTGCCCCGCGGTGTACGCGTCGCCGAAGCCGGCCGTCATCGGGGTGCGGATGGCACCGGGGTGGACGGAGCAGACCCGGACCCGGTCGGGCGCGAGTTCCAGCGCGGCGACCTTCGTCAGGCCCCGCAGGCCCCACTTGCCGGCCGCGTACGCCCCGACACCTGCGTAGGCGGTCAGCCCCGCAAGGGAGGACATGTTCACGATCACACCGCCCCCGGCCCGACGCAGCGACGGTGCCACCGCCCGCATGCCCAGCCAGGCGCCCGTGAGGTTGACGTCGACGACCCGGCGGAAGGCCTCGGGGCTCTGCTCCTCCATCGGGCCCCAGTCGACGATCCCCGCGTTGTTGACCAGGACCGAGACCGGGCCCAGGTCCCGCTCCGTCTCGGCGAGGGCCCGCTGCCAGTCGTCCTCGCGGCTGACGTCCAGATGGAGGTAGCGAGAACGGCCGCCGAGGCCGGCCGCCAGGTCCGCCCCCTCGGTGTCCCGGATGTCGGTGACCACCACGGAGGCGCCCTCGGCCGCGAGGGCGCGGGACACCGCGGCTCCGATGCCCCCGGCCCCACCGGTGACGATCGCCACCTGTTCACTGAGACGCTCCATCGTGACCTCCTCGGCTCAGGGTGCTCCCGCTGTCTGACGCTCCCCGCCCGGAGCCTCACCCGGAGCCACCAGCGACTGGGTGAGCGGGATCCGTGCCAGGGCGAGCACCCCCGCGGCGATCAGCGCGACGCCGAACAACTGGGGCAGCAGCCACCACCCGGAGCGGATCGTCTCCTCGTACAGGAGGATGCCGAGGGCGAGGCTCACCAGCGCGTCGCCGAGGGTGAGGGCGGGCTGCGAGGCGACGAGCGGGCCGGCCTGCATGGAGTTCTCCAGCAGAAACAGGGCGCACACGCCGGTCGCGGCGAAGGCGTACGTCTGCCACGCGGTGAAGAAACCCACGAGTCCCTGCTCATCCAGGATGTGCATGGCGGCTTTCATCAGGGCCGCGGTCACCGCGTAGCTGATCGCCGTCGCGGCACCCAGGCAGGCGGCCCGGGCGCGGCCCTCCGGGCGCTTGAGGGCGGCGAGGGCGAGGGCGACGACCGCGCCCGCGCACACGGCGAGCGCCGGAATCCAGCGGTCCAGCTCCACATGGGTGCGATTGCCCGAGGGGGACGCGGCGGCCAGCGCCACCGCCAGCCCTGCCACCACAACCGCCACGGCCAGCCAGCCCGCGCCCGGCAGATGCCGGTGCATCAGAAGAGAGGCAACGATGAGGGTGAGCGGCAGCTCCAGCACGAACAGCGGCTGCACGATCGTCAGCGGCCCGGTAGCCAGCGCCAGCGCCTGGCAGACGGCGGCGCCGATCACCGCGAGGATGCCGGCCAGCCACACGGGCCGGCGCAGCAGATCGAGGATCAGCCCGGCCCGCAGCCCCTGGGAGCGTGGCACGGTGAGCGCCGCCTTGCGTTGCAGCACCGTCGCGACGGCGTTGCTGAGGGCCGCGCAGACCGCGAAGACGACGGGGAGCACGGTGTGCAGCGTGGCCACCTCCCGGATCGGCGGGCGTGTGACGCCTGCGGTGCCTCCTCCTGCCATGGTCACCGGATCGGGGCACGGGCGCGAACGGAGTGCCGAAGCGCGCGTGCCCCGAGCGGCGCAAGGCCGGGCCGGACGGGCCGCGAACCGGTCAGTCCAGCTTGCGGAAGAGTCCCTCCTGCACGACCGAGACGACCAGCCGGCCCTCGGTGTCGTAGATCCGGCCCCGGGCCAGACCGCGGCCGCCGACCGCGATCGGCGACTCCTGGTCGTACAGCAGCCAGTCGTCGGCGCGGAACGGGCGGTGGAACCACATCGCGTGGTCCAGGGACGCCATGTCGAAGCCCCGCGGGCCCCACAGCGGCTCCACCGGGATGCGGACGGCGTCCAGGAGGGTCATGTCGCTGGCGTAGGTGAGGGCGCAGGTGTGGACCAGCGGGTCGTCGCCCAGCGGTCCGACCGCGCGCATCCACACCGCGCTGCGCGGTTCGGAGTCCTCGACCTCCTCGGTGGTCCAGCGCAGCCGGTCCACATAGCGGATGTCGAAGGGCTGGCGGCGGGCCATCCGCTCCAGCTGCTCGGGCAGCGCGCCCAGGTGCTCACGGATCTCGTCCGTGACCGTGGGCAGGGACTCCGGGTCCGGGACCTTGCGGGCCGGCGGCAGCTGGTGCTCGAAGCTGCCCTCCTCCGGCTTGTGGAAGGAGGCGGTGAGATTGAATATCGTCCGGCCCTGCTGCACGGCGGTGACCCGGCGGGTCGTGAACGACCGCCCGTCGCGCACCCGCTCGACCTGGTAGACGATCGGCACACCTGGGATGCCCGGGCGCAGGAAGTACGCGTGCAGCGAGTGCACCGGGCGGTCGCCCTCCGTGGTGCGGCCGGCGGCGACCAGGGCCTGGCCCGCCACCTGGCCGCCGAAGACCCGCTGCAGGGACTCCTGCGGGCTGCGGCCGCGGAAGATGTTGACCTCGATCTGCTCCAGGTCGAGCAGGTCGACGAGTCTCTCGGCCGGGTTCGTCGTCATGAGTGGAACTCTCCTGTGGTCGCTGCGGTCCGGCCGTTCACAGCTGGCCGACGTCGGTGACGCGGACGATGGCACGGCCCTCCGCGTCGGAGGCGGTCAGGTCGACCTCCGCGCTGATGCCCCAGTCGTGGTCGCCGTTCGGGTCGTGGAAGATCTGCCGGACCCGCCACAGGGCGTTCTCCGGCTCCTCCTCGATGAGCAGCAGCTTGGGGCCGCGGGCGTCGGGGCCGGTGCCGAGGTCCTCGTACTCGTCGAAGTACTTGTCCAGCGCCTCGCCCCACGCGTCGGCGTCCCAGCCGGACTCCCCGTCCATCTCGCCCAGCGTCTCGACCTGGTCGAGGGCGGCCAGCTCGACCCGGCGGAACATGGCGTTGCGGACCAGCACGCGGAAGGCGCGGGCGTTCGCGGTGACCGGCTTGACCTCGTCGGCCTTCTCCTGGGCCTCCTCGGCGGTCATCTCCGCCGGGTTGGCCAGCTGCTCCCACTCGTCCAGCAGGCTGGAGTCGACCTGGCGCACCATCTCGCCCAGCCAGGCGATCAGGTCTTCCAGATCCTCGGACTTGAGGTCGTCGGGGACGGTGTGGTCCAGGGCCTTGAAGGCGCTGGCGAGATAGCGCAGCACGATGCCCTCGGTGCGGGCCAGCTCGTAGTGGGACACCAGCTCCGTGAAGGACATCGCCCGTTCGTACATGTCACGGATGACCGACTTCGGCGACAGCGGATGGTCGCCGACCCAGGGGTGGCTCTTGCGGTAGGTGTCGTACGCGTGGAAGAGCAGCTCCTCCAAGGGCTTGGGGTACGTGATGTCCTGGAGCCGCTCCATGCGCTCCTCGTACTCGACCCCGTCGGCCTTCATCAGGGCGACGGCCTCGCCGCGCGCCTTGTTCTGCTGGGCGGCGAGGATCTGCCGCGGATCGTCGAGCGTCGACTCCACGACGGACACCATGTCGAGGGCGTACGACGGGGACTCGGGGTCCAGCAGTTCGAACGCGGCGAGCGCGAACGTGGACAGCGGCTGGTTGAGCGCGAAGTCCTGCTGGAGGTCCACCGTGAGGCGGACGATGCGGCCCTCGGCGTCCGGCTGGTCGAGCTTCTCGACGATGCCGCCGTCCAGCAGCGAACGGTAGATCGCGATGGCCCGGCGGATGTGCCGCAACTGCTGCTTGCGCGGCTCGTGGTTGTCCTCCAGCATGCGGCGCATCGCCTCGAAGGCGTTGCCGGGGCGGGCGATCACCGACAGCAGCATCGTGTGCGTCACCCGGAACCGGGAGGCCAGCGGCTCCGGTTCGGAACCGATGAGCTTCTCGAAGGTCTGCTCCGACCAGGCGACGAAGCCCTCCGGCGCCTTCTTGCGGACGACCTTGCGGCGCTTCTTCGGATCGTCGCCCGCCTTGGCCAGCGCCTTCTCGTTCTCCACGACGTGCTCGGGCGCCTGCGCGACGACGAAGCCCTCCGTGTCGAAACCGGCCCGCCCGGCGCGGCCCGCGATCTGGTGGAACTCCCGGGCCCGCAGGGTGCGTACGCGAGTGCCGTCGTACTTGGTGAGGGCCGTGAACAGCACCGTGCGGATGGGGACGTTGACGCCCACGCCGAGCGTGTCCGTGCCGCAGATGACCTTCAGCAGACCGGCCTGCGCCAGCTTCTCCACCAGGCGGCGGTACTTGGGCAGCATGCCCGCGTGGTGGACGCCGATGCCGTGCCGGACGTAGCGGGAGAGGTTGCGGCCGAACTTCGTGGTGAAGCGGAAGTTGCCGATCAGCTCGGCGATCCGCTCCTTCTCCTCACGCGAGCACATGTTGATGCTCATCAGCGCCTGCGCCCGCTCCACGGCCTGCGCCTGCGTGAAGTGCACGATGTAGACGGGCGCCTGCCGGGCCTCCAGCAGGTCGGTCAGCGTCTCGGTGAGCGGGGTGTAGCGGTACTCGTACGACAGCGGCACCGGGCGGGTCGCCGAGCGGACCACCGCGGTGGGGCGGCCGGTGCGGCGGGTGAGGTCCTTCTCGAAGAAGGAGACGTCGCCGAGCGTCGCCGACATCAGCACGAACTGCGCCTGCGGCAGTTCCAGGATCGGGATCTGCCAGGCCCAGCCGCGGTCGCCCTCCGCGTAGAAGTGGAACTCGTCCATCACGACCTGGCCGACGTCCGCGTCCTTGCCGTCGCGCAGCGCGATCGACGCCAGGACCTCGGCGGTGCAGCAGATGACGGGGGCGTCGGAGTTCACGGACGCGTCGCCGGTCAGCATGCCGACGTTCTCGGTGCCGAAGATCTTGCACAGTTCGAAGAACTTCTCCGACACCAGCGCCTTGATCGGAGCCGTGTAGAAGGTGACCTCGTCGCGGGCCAGCGCGGCGAAGTGCGCACCCGCCGCGATCATGCTCTTGCCGGAACCGGTGGGTGTCGACACGATCACGTTCGCGCCGGAGACCACCTCGATCAGCGCCTCCTCCTGGTGGGGATAGAGCGTGAGACCCCGCTCGCCGGCCCACGACTCGAAGGCTTCGTACAAGGCATCGGGGTCGGGGGTCCGCGGGAGCTGATCGATGAGGGTCACGCCCCCATCTTGCCTGGCCTGATGCCCGATGGGGGAATCGGCTGCGGGCTCGAAGATCACGAACGCTACGCTGGGTCGCCGACGACATGTCAGCGCACCCGGTCAACTGGACAGCGGCACACGAGGAATGGGGCGGCAACGGCCATGATGGGACCAGCACACTCACTGTCGGGCGCCGCCGCCTGGCTCGGCGTCGGCGCGGCGGCCGCCGCGGCCGGGCACCCGATGCCCTGGCCGGTCCTCCTCGTGGGTGCCCTGATCTGCGCCGGTGCCGCGCTCGCCCCGGACCTCGACCACAAGGCCGCCACCATCTCCCGGTCCTTCGGACCGCTCTCACGCTGGCTGTGCGAGATCGTGGACAAGCTGTCGTACGCCGTCTACAAGGCGACGAGGAAGCCGGGCGACCCGCGCCGCTCCGGGGGGCACCGGACGCTCACGCACACCTGGCTGTGGGCGGTCCTGATCGGTGCGGGCACCTCGGTCGTGGCGATCACCAGTGACCGCTGGGGCGTGCTGGCGATCCTCTTCGTACACATGGTCCTGGCCATCGAGGGTCTGCTGTGGCGGGCGGCGCGCGGCTCCAGCAGCGATGTCCTGGTGTGGCTGCTGGCCGCGACCACGGCGTGGATCCTCGCGGGTGTCCTGGACAAGCCGGGCAACGGCGCGGACTGGCTGTTCGCGGCGCCGGGGCAGGAGTACCTGTGGCTGGGGCTGCCGGTCGTGCTGGGGGCGATCGTCCACGACATCGGGGACGCGCTCACCGTGTCCGGGTGCCCGATCCTGTGGCCCATACCCGTGGGGCGCAAGCGCTGGTACCCGCTCGGGCCGCCGAAGGCCCTGCGGTTCCGGGCGGGCAGCTGGGTCGAGCTCAGGGTGCTGATGCCGGTGTTCATGCTGCTCGGCGGGGTGGGCTGCGCGGCGGCGCTCAACTTCATCTGAGCGCGCCCCGGGCCTGAAAGGCGGGGCTCAGGCGCCGCCGTACCGCCGCTCGAACCGGGCGACCCGGCCCTCCGAGTCCACCGTGCGGGCCTTGCCCGTGTAGAAGGGGTGGCTCTCCGAGGAGATCTCCACGTCCACGACGGGGTAGGTCTCGCCGTCGTCCCATTCGATGCGTTCGCCGCTGGTCGCGGTGGACCGGGTCAGGAAGGCGTATCCGGCGGTCCGGTCGCGGAAGACGACGGGGTGGTAGTCGGGGTGCTGGTCCTGCTGCATGGATGCTCCTCGTCTCAGCCGGACAGGGTGTCCTCGTCGACGACGTGCACGGCGGCCTCCTCGGCCGACGCCGCGGCGCCGTCGATGCCCACGTCCATGGCGACCAGCGCGCTCTCCTCGTCCTCGTGCGCGCCCTCGTCGGGTGCCACGAGCCGGCCGGAGCGGGCGTCGCCGACCTCGTTGTCCAGGAGTTCCCCGTCGGTGCCCTGGCAGTCCCCGAGGCCGTCACCGTCGGGGGCGGCGGCGTCCGGCAGCTCCTCGGAGAGCCGCTGGTCCAGCGTCTCGCCCGCGTGCCGCTCGGCCGCCGTCACACCGAGGTGCTCGACGGCCCAGGGCCGCTCGGGAGGGGACCAGCCCCGGTCCAGGGGATCGTCGACGCCGTCGTCCACCAGGGTGTCCTCGGCGTCGAGCAGCCCCGTGTCCTCTCGCTGCTCGTCTTGATCCGGTTGGTAGACATCGTCTCCCCAACCGTCGGACCTGTTCACGGGTACCTCCAGGGGGTGGGGACGGGCCCGTTCTCACCGGGGCCCGCGCCGGGCCGCCGCCGCACGGAGCACTGACGCCGCCCGCCGCCGAACCGCTCCGGTTCCCGGGCGTTCCCCGAGCCGGTGCCTGATTCCAGCCTTCCACCCGGCCTCGTCCCCGCGCAACGCCACGGGCCCCTGCCGGGGGCTCGGCCGTGCCCTTGAGGACTCTGGCCTGCCGCAGACGCCGGGGCCCTCCGCCCGGTGGGTGGAATCCCGATCTGTCTATCGCCCAGGGGCGGGGCGAGTGGGCTGGTCACCCCTGCTGACGGCGGCCGTGTCCGCGAGATCGGCGGCTGCCGGCCGGCCAAGGGCCGTGTGGGTCCCGGCCGCCCGGCCCGGCCGTCGCCGCGTGGCCGACCACTCCGGACATGCCGAGCTGGGTCGGCCGTCCGGACGCGTCGACTTCCCGGCGACGGCCGGGCCGAAGGCCCCGCGCTCAGCGCCCTCGGCCTCGCGCTCCGGCCTTCGGCGTCTTCGGTCTCGCGGTCTGGCCCTCGGCGCTCCGGCCTTCGGCATCTTCGGGCCCGCAGCGCTTCAGGCCTCGTGCTCCGGCCTTCGGTGTCCTCGGCCTGGCGCCCTGGCCCTCGGCGCTTCAGGCCTCGCGCTACGGCCCGCGGCGCCATCGGCTCAGCGCGCCCCGGCCCCGGCACCGACACCCCGGCCCCGGTATTCCCGGCTTAGGCGTCCCGGCCCCAGCGCCCAGCCCCGGTGTCCCCGACTTGGGCGTCCCGGCCCCGGCATCCCCGGCCCGGGCGCCCCGGCCCCCCCAAAAAAGCCGAGGCCCACCCATCGCCGCCCCCACACCGCAGGTCCGGCGCGCGTCACCCGTGCCAAGACCTCCACAACGCCGCGTACGCCCCCTCCGCCGCCACCAGTTCCTCGTGGCTGCCCAGTTCGCTGATGCGGCCGTTCTCGACGACGGCGATGACGTCCGCGTCGTGGGCGGTGTGGAGGCGGTGTGCGATGGCTACGACGGTGCGGCCGTCGAGGACGCGGGCCAGGGAGCGTTCCAGGTGGCGGGCGGCCCTGGGGTCGAGGAGGGACGTCGCCTCGTCCAGGACCAGCGTGTGCGGGTCCGCGAGGACCAGGCGGGCCAGGGCGATCTGCTGGGCCTGGGCCGGGGTGAGCGCCAGGCCGCCGGAGCCGACCTCGGTGTCCAGGCCGTCGTCGAGAGCCCGGGCCCAGCCGTCCGCGTCGACCGCGCCCAGCGCCGCCCAGAGTTCGGCCTCGACCGCGTCGGTCCGGGCGAGGCGGAGGTTGTCGCGCAGGGAGCCGACGAAGACGTGGTGCTCCTGGTTGACCAGCGCGACATGGGCGCGGACGCGTTCCGCCGGCATCCGGGACAGCTCGGCGTCGCCCAGGGTGATCCGGCCGTCCCGGGGCGCGTAGATCCCGGCGAGCAGCCGGCCCAGCGTCGACTTGCCCGCACCCGAGGGCCCGACCAGGGCCAGCCGGGTGCCGGGGGAGACCTCCAGGGACACCTTGCGCAGGACGTCCACGCCCTCCAGATAGCCGAAGTGCACCCGGTCGGCCCGCACATGGCGTCCCTCGGGCGCCACGGAGGAGTCGCCGGCCTCCGGTTCGATGTCCCGGACCCCGACCAGCCGGGCCAGCGACACCTGGGCCACCTGCAGCTCGTCGTACCAGCGCAGGATCATGCCCACCGGGTCGACGAGCATCTGGGCGATCAGCGCCCCCGTCGTGAGCTGCCCGACGTCGATCCAGCCCCGCAGGGCGAACACACCGCCGACCAGCAGGACCGAGGCGAGGACGGTCACGTGGGTGACGTTGAAGACCGGGAAGAGCACCGACCGCAGCCACAGCGTGTAGCGCTCCCAGGCCGTCCACTCCTTGATCCGGCGCTCGGAGAGGGCCACCCGGCGATCACCGAGGCGGTGCGCCTCGACCGTACGCCCGGCGTCCACCGTCTCGGCGAGCGCGGCGGCCACCGCGGCGTACCCGGCGGACTCCGAGCGGTACGCGGCCGGCGCCCGCCGGAAGTACCAGCGGCAGCCGACCACCAGCACCGGCAGGGCGAGCAGCACGGCGAGCGCCAGCGGCGGCGCCGTCACCACCAGCCCGCCCATCAGCAGCACCACCCACACCACGCCGATCGACAACTGCGGCACGGCCTCGCGCATGGCGTTGCCCAGCCGGTCGATGTCCGTCGTGATCCGCGACAGCAGGTCCCCGGTCCCGGCCCGCTCCAGCACGCCGGGCGGCAGCCCGACCGACCGCACGAGGAAGTCCTCACGCAGATCGGCCAGCATCCGCTCACCGAGCATCGCGCCGCGCAGCCGCACCTGGTGGACGAACGCCGCCTGGACGGCGAGCGCGGCCACGAACAGCCCCGCCGTGAGTTCCAGCCGCAGGTCCCGGGTGCCCGCGGACACCCTCTCCACGAGCCCGCCCAGCAGCCACGGACCGGCCATCGAGGCGATGACGGCGACCGTGTTGACGGTGATGAGCAGTACGAACGCCCGGCGGTGCCGGCGCAGCAGTTCGCCCGCGTAGGCGCGGACGGTCGCGGGGGCGCCGACCGGCAGGGTGTTCGCCGTCGTCGGGGCGGCCGGGTCGTACGCCGGTGGCGCGACGCCGATCATGCCTTCTCCTCGATCTCTTCCAGTTCCGCCAGTACGTCGGTCAGGTCGGCTTCGCCGTTCAGGGCGGCCTCGTCCTCGGTCTCGCGGGTGACGACCGCCCGGTAGCGGGGCTCGGTGCGCACCAGCTCGCGATGGGCGCCGACCGCGGCGACCTCGCCGTCGTGCAGGAACACGACCCGGTCGGAGCGGTCCAGCAGCAGCGGGGAGGAGGTGAACACCACGGTCGTGCGCCCCGCGCGCAGCTCCCGCACGCCCTCGGCGATCCGTGCCTCGGTGTGCGAGTCGACGGCCGAGGTCGGCTCGTCCAGGACCAGCACCTCCGGGTCCGTGATCAGCGACCGGGCGAGCGCGAGCCGCTGGCGCTGCCCGCCGGAAAGGGACCGGCCGCGTTCGGTGATCCGGGCGTCCATGGGGTCGGCGGCGTCCAGCGAGCCCTGTACGAGCGCCGCCAGCACGTCGTCGCACTGCGCGGCGGCCAGCGCCTCACGCGGCTCCACGGCACCCGACGCGGGTACGTCGAGCAGTTCGCGCAGCGAGCCGGAGAGCAGCACCGGGTCCTTGTCCTGGACGAGGACGGCCGTACGGGCCGAGTCCAGCGGGAGTTCGTCGAGCGGCACACCGCCGAGCAGCACCGAGGTGCCCTCCTGCGAGGGGTGTCCGCCCAGCCGTTCCGCCAGCCGGCCCGCCGCGTCCGGGTCGCCGCACACCACGGCGGTGAGCCGGCCAGGGGTCGCGAGCAGCCCGGTGTCCGGGTCGTACAGGTCTCCGGCGGGGGCCTCGGCGGCGCGGGACCCGGCGGTGTCCGTGGCCCGCTCCAGCGACAGCACGCCCGCCGCCCGCTTGGCCGAGGGCCGCGAGAAGGAGTACGCCATGGCGATCTCCTCGAAGTGCCGCAGCGGATAGGTCAGGACCATCACCGAGCTGTAGACGGTGACCAGTTCGCCGACGGTGATCCGGCCCTGGCGGGCCAGCTGCACGCCGTGCCAGACGACGGCGATGAGCAGCAGCCCCGGCAGCAGGACCTGGATCGCGGAGATCAGGGACCACATCCGGGCACTGCGCACGGCCGCGTGCCGGACCTCCTGGGAGGCGCTGCGGTAGCGGTCGAGGAACAGTTCCTCGCCGCCGATGCCGCGCAGCACGCGCAGCCCGGCGACGGTGTCCGAGGCGAGTTCGGTGGCGCGTCCGGCCTTCTCGCGCTGGGTGTCGGCCCGCCGGGTGGCGCGGGGCAGCAGCGGCAGCACGGCGAGCGCCAGCACGGGCAGGCCGACGGCCACGACCACGCCGAGCGCGGGCTGGTAGACGAGCAGGCCGACGCAGACCAGCACGATGGTGACCAGAGCGGCGGTGAACCGCGACAGGGCCTCCACGAACCAGCCGATCTTCTCGACGTCACCCGTGGACACGGCCACGACCTCACCGGCGGCGACGCGCCGGGTGAGCGCCGAGCCCAGCTGGGCCGCCTTGCGGGCGAGCAGCTGCTGGACGCGGGCGGCCGCCGTGATCCAGTTGGTGATGGCGGTGCGGTGCAGGAAGGTGTCGCCGACCGCGTTGGTGACGCAGACCAGCGCCAACAGCCCGCCCGCCAGGGCGAGCCGTGTGCCGGAGCGGTCGACGACGGCCTGTACGGCGACTCCGACGCAGAACGGCAGCGCGGCGACGGAGGCGAAGTGCAGCAGCCCCCAGGCCAGCGACTTGAGCTGTCCGCCCAGTTGATTGCGGAAGAGCCACCACAGGAATCGGGGACCCGAACGCGCGTCCGGCACGCCGGGGTCGGCGTAGGGAAGGTCTTGAATCTGCATGACGTCCCAGTGGCTCGTGTCAGGGGGTATGGAGGGTTCGGCCGGTGGCAGCAAACCGTGACAGGTTCGCGTCGCGGCGTGGTCGGAGGCAACCGGTTTTACGGTGGGCGGGCGGCATACCGACCGGAACCGGCCGACAGAGGTGGGAACAGCGCTGTCTCGACGGGCAGTTGCTCATTGCACAGGCGCCGGACTCCCCGTAGAACACCGGCCATGAAGAGACGGATCGTCATGTCCATGCTTGCCGGGGCGACCCTCCTGACGAGCACCCTCCTCGGAGCCGGTCCCGCCCGGGCGGCCGACGTCCCCGCCGAGTTCGGCACCGACTGGCACGACCCGGTCACCGCCGCCCCGCCCGTCGCCAAGCCGTCGGGCAAGTCCTGCGAAGTCACCGTCGCCCAGGCGCAGTTCCGCGACTTCACCCCGTACCGGGGCACGTACACCCCGCCCGGCGACTGCGGCGACCGCTGGAGCAAGGTGGTGCTGCGGCTCGACGGCAAGGTCAAGGGGCGCCAGTACGACCGCCTCGGCTATCTGCACGTCGGCGGCGTGGAGATCTTCCGTACGTCGACGCCGCAGCCCTCGCCCGACGGCATCGAGTGGTCCGTGGAGAAGGACGTCACGCGCTACGGCGACACCTTCCGAGGGCGCCAGGACGTCGAGATGCTCATCGGCAACGTCGTCGACGACACCTACACGGGCGTCCTCGACGTCAAGGTCACGCTGACGTTCTACGAGGGCCGCCCGGACGGCAAGAGCCCCGACCGGGTCCTCACCCTCGACGACGACTCGGCCCTCACCACCCCGCGCAACAGCGAACGCATCGTCGCCGAGGTGTACGCCACCGGCTCGGGCGGCGGCTGCGAGGAGTACTGGTACCTCTCGGTGCCCGACCCCGCGCCCTACTCCTGCAAGGCGGGCCGTGGCCCCTACCGGGAGGTCCAGATCCGTGTGGACGGCCGGCTCGCGGGCATCGCCACGCCGTTCCCGACCGTGTGGACCGGCGGCTGGTCCAACCCGTTCCTCTGGTACGTGACCCCGGGCCCGCGCGCCTTCGACATCAAGCCGATCACCTACGACCTCACCCCCTTCGCCGGGCTCCTCAACGACGGCCGGCCGCACCGCGTCGAGGTCTCGGTCGTCGGCGTCCCGGAGGGGCAGGCCGGCTGGAGCACTCCCGTGAACGTCCTCGTCTGGCAGGACGAGCGGCGCGCCCACGTCACCGGGAAGCTCACCGCGCACCGGGAGGGCGACCTCACCGACACCTCGGACTACACGCCCGGCGCGGAGCACCGCGTGGACACCGAGGGCGCGCACCGGCTGACCGTCGCCGGATACGTGGACACCTCGCACGGCCGCGTCACGACGACCGTCGGCCGCTCGCTCGCCCACACCTCCGAGCACCGCTGGACCGACGGCGAGACGAACGACGGTCTGGGGGCCGTCTGGACCGACGACGAGTCGGTCACCGTCGACGGGCGCGGACCGGCCCGCAGCACCCGCACCCACCGGACCTACACGATGGACGGCACGACCACCCTCGGGGCGGGCGACCGGCTGCGCACCGTACTGGCCCTCGGCGACCGTGCCACCACCGTCGAGACGCGAGGCGGGCGGCGCACCGCCTGGTCGCGCCTCGACGACTCCTACACGGGCGACGCCACGTACACGGCGAACGTGCCCCGCGACCAGCGGCACGCGGTCGGCACCACGAGCGAGCGCTACCGGCTGTACGGCTCACGCGGCTGCTACGACCGCACGCTGACCACGGTTCAGGGGGTGCTCACGGGCGACCGCGACCGGTGCTGAGGGGAGCGGTGTGGCCGGTGCTGACGGGAGCGGTGTGGCCAGTGTGACATGCGTCACTTAAGCCACTTTTACGTGTCCGAAACATTGCGGTCTTGTGCGCGATCAAGACAGCCTCCAAAGTGTTCGGTTACGGAAGCAGCTTTCCGTATCGCAGAAGTCCCCTCCGGCCTCTGTGTAGCCCGTCCCCCAAGGAGGCCTCGTGCCACCGTCCGTACCGTCTCTGCCGCGACGTGTCGCACGCACACTGCGTACCTCACTTTTCGCGCAGGTCCTCTGCGCGCTCGTCCTCGGAATCGTCGTCGGAAAGCTGTGGCCGGACACGGCCACGGCTCTCCAACCGCTCGGCGACGGTTTCACCCGCCTCATCAAGACCGTGATCTCACCGCTGGTGTTCTGCGTGGTCGTCGTCGGCATCGCCAAGGCCGGCGATCTGAAGGCCTTCGGCCGGATCGGGGTCAAGGCCCTGATCTGGTTCGAGGTCGCCTCCACGGTCGCCCTGGTCATCGGTCTCCTCGCCGCCAACCTCGTCGGGCCCGGCAAGGGCATGAACGTCGACCCCGGTTCGCTCGACGCGGCCGCCGTGGAGAAGACGACCGGCGGCGAACATCTGCCCTCGACGACCGAGTTCCTCCTCCACGCGCTGCCCGAGAGTTTCGTCGGCGCCTTCGCCGACAACGAGCTGCTCCAGGTCCTGATCCTGGCCTGCCTGGTGGGCGCCGCCCTGCTGCACCTCGGGCACACCAAGGTGCCGAAGATCCTGCCCGCGATCGACCAGGCCCAGGAGGTCATCTTCGCGGTCGTCGGCTTCGTCATGCGCCTGGCGCCGATCGCCGTGTTCGGTGCGATGGCCCACCTCGTCGGCAACTACGGGCTGGGCGTGATGAAGACGTACGCCAAGCTCATCGTGCTCTGCTATGTCGCGGCGGCGTTGTTCATCGTGCTGCTCGCCGTCGCCCTGCGCCTGGTGACCGGGCTGAGCCTGTGGAAGTTCCTGCGCTACATCCGCGAGGAGATGCTGCTCGCGCTCGGTACCGCGTCCACCGAGGCGGTCATGCCGAGGGTGATGCAGAAGCTGCGGCGGGCCGGTGCCCGCGACGACGCCGTGGGCCTCGTGCTGCCCACGGGTTACTCGTTCAACCTCGACGGAGCCTCGCTCTACCTGTCCATCGGCACGCTGTTCATCGCCCAGGCGGTGGGCGTGGATCTGACCCTGGGTCAGCAGGTCACCGTGGTCCTGGTGCTGATGCTGACCAGCAAGGGCATGGCGGGCATCCCCGGCTCTGCGTTCCTCGCCCTGTCCGCGACGGCCTCCTCCCTGGGTGCGATTCCGGCCGGAGCGGTCGCCCTGCTGCTCGGCGTGGACCGCATCATGGACTCGATGCGCGTCGTCACGAACCTGCTCGGCAACTGCGTCGCCGTGTTCGCGGTGTCCCGCTGGGAGGGGGCCCTGGACACCGACCGGGCGAAGAAGACGCTCGACGGTGACTACGCGGCTCCGCCGGAGGGCGGCGACGAGGACGGCGGCGGGAAGGATGCCGCCGCCGAAACCCCGGCGATCGCACCCACGACAGCCGAGACCCCGGCGTCGGGCATCCCCACCCAGAAGCCCAAGGAGCCCGCCCCCGAGGTCGGTTGACCGAAACCGAACGGGCCGCGGCCACCGCTCCAGCAGCACGAGCGGCGGCCGCGGCCCGTTTTCGTACGCGGCTTGATCGGGGCGCTGAGCGCCGCAGGGCCCCGGCCCGCCTGGTCGGTGACGCTCTCAACTCCGCCCGGCCGAAACCTGGTTGAAGGGCGAAGCCCTGAGTACTGCCACTCCGCCTCCCCGCTGATCGGCGAAGCCCTCAGCACCGCCCGATCGGCGCCCCGTCGATCAGCGTGTCCAGCAACCCCCCGAGCGCCGCACGCTGATCCCCGGTCAGCGGTGCGAGGATCTCCTCCGCGGCCGATCTGCGGGCCGCCCGCAGCTCGCGCAGGGCGCCATGGCCGTCGTCCGTGAGCTCGATGCGGATGACCCGCCGGTTCACCGGGTCCGGGACCCGCCGCACCTTCCCGCTCGCCTCCAGCGCGTCGACCAGCGTCGTCACGGCCCGGGGCACCACCTCCAGGCGCTCGGCCAGATCGGCCATGCGCGGCGGCGAACCCCAGTGCGCGAGGGTGCGCAGCAGCCGGGACTGAGCCGGGGTGATACCGAGGTCGCGCTGCTCCAGATGACGCTTCTGGATGCGATGCACCCGGCGGGTGAGCCGCAGCAACTGCTCGGCGAGCAGGCCGTCGGGATCGGGCGTGGTCATACGGGAACAATATCAGGATGCAGTTCATTGTGAGTATAGGTAACAATGAGCTACGATCCGACCCGCCCGGCGCCCGCCGGTGCCGTACCGCTCTCGAAGGAGCCCATGCCTCCCGATCACGAAACCCCCTGGACCCCACCCGACGGCTCGAAGGAACAGCCCCGGCAGGTCCGCCGCATCCTCAGACTCTTCCGCCCCTACCGCGGCCGTCTCGCGATCGTCGGCCTGCTGGTCGGCGCCGCCTCGCTGGTCTCGGTCGCCACGCCCTTCATGCTGAAGGAGATCCTCGACGTCGCGATCCCCGAGGGGCGCACCGGCCTGCTCAGCCTGCTCGCCCTCGGCATGATCCTCAGCGCCGTCCTCACCAGCGTCTTCGGCGTGCTGCAGACCCTGATCTCCACGACGGTCGGCCAGCGCGTCATGCACGACCTGCGCACCGCCGTCTACGGCCGGCTCCAGCGCATGTCCCTGGCGTTCTTCACCCGTACGCGCACCGGCGAGGTGCAGTCCCGCATCGCCAACGACATCGGCGGCATGCAGGCCACCGTCACCTCCACCGCGACCTCCCTGGTCTCCAATCTGACCAGCGTCATCGCGACGATCGTCGCGATGATCGCCCTCGACTGGCGCCTGACCGTCGTATCCCTGCTGTTGCTGCCGGTGTTCGTGTGGATCAGCCGCCGCGTCGGCAAGGAGCGCCGCAGGATCACCACCCAGCGCCAGAAGCAGATGGCCACCATGGCCGCCACGGTCACCGAGTCGCTCTCCGTCAGCGGCATCCTGCTGGGCCGCACGATGGGCCGCTCCGACTCGCTGACGAAGACCTTCGCCGACGAGTCCGAGGAACTCGTCGACCTGGAGGTGCGGTCGAACATGGCCGGCCGCTGGCGCATGGCCGTGATCACGATCGTGATGGCCGCCCTGCCCGCCGTCATCTACTGGACCGCCGGCATGGCACTCCAACTGGGCGGCCCCCAGGTCTCCATCGGCACGATCGTCGCGTTCGTCTCGCTCCAGCAGGGCCTGTTCCGCCCGGCCGTGAGCCTGCTGTCGACCGGTGTCCAGATCCAGACCTCACTCGCCCTCTTCCAGCGCATCTTCGAGTACCTCGATCTGCCCATCGACATCACCGAGCGCACCGACCCGGTCCGCATCGACCGCGTCAAGGGCGAGGTCCGCTTCGAGAACGTCTCCTTCGGCTACGACGACCAGGGCGGCCCGGTCCTCGACGCCATCGACCTCACCGTCCCGGCGGGCAGCAGCCTCGCCCTCGTCGGCTCCACCGGCGCCGGCAAGTCCACGCTCGGCTATCTGGTGCCCCGGCTCTACGACGTCACCGGCGGCCGCGTCACCCTCGACGGGGTCGACGTCCGCGACCTCGACTTCGACACCCTGGCGCGCGCGGTCGGCGTCGTCTCGCAGGAGACGTACCTCTTCCACGCCTCGGTCGCCGACAACCTGCGCTTCGCCAGGCCCGACGCCACCGACGAGGAGTTGTACCGGGCGGCGAAGGCGGCACAGATCCACGACCACATCGCGTCCCTGCCCGACGGCTACGACACCGTCGTCGGCGAGCGCGGCCACCGCTTCTCCGGTGGTGAGAAGCAGCGCCTGGCCATCGCGCGCACGATTCTGCGCGACCCGCCGGTCCTCATCCTCGACGAGGCCACCAGCGCCCTGGACACCCGGACCGAGGCCGCCGTCCAGGAGGCCATCGACGCCCTGTCGGCCGACCGCACCACGGTGACCATCGCCCACCGGCTGTCCACGGTGCGGCATGCCGACCAGATCGTGGTCCTCGACACGGGGCGCGCCGTCGAACGCGGCACGCACGCAGAACTCCTGGAGCGGGACGGGCGGTACGCGGCACTCGTACGCCGGGATGCCCAACTGGAAGCGACAAGCTGAAGATATGCCAGGTTTGTGACGAAATGCGGGTTACCGTGCCCGCATGCAGACGAACACTCCGCCACGGAGCCCCATGCGACTGACGCGCCGGGGCCGTATCGTCCTCGTCGCGACCGGAGCCGTCCTGGTCGGCACCGCCGTGGCGGTGCCGCTGCTGATCCTGGGCCCCGGGGACGGCGGCGGCCGGACCGCGACCCTGGTGATCCCGGAGGGCTGGCGCGCGAGCCAGGTCTACGCCGCCGTCGACAAGGCCCTTGCCCTGCCGCCCGGCAGCGCGAAGAAGTCCTTCGCGAAGGCCGCCGCGAAACTGCCGGACGACGCCCGGGGCAACCCGGAGGGCTACCTCTACCCGGCGACCTATCCGCTCCCCTGGAAGGCCAAGCCGGAGAAGCTCCTGGCGCGGATGGTCGACACCGCGAACGAGAAGTTCAACGGCGCGCCCATCGCCGCGGGGGCGCAGCGCAACGCCATGAACGTCTACCAGGCCGTCACCATCGCCAGCATCGTCCAGGCGGAGGCGGCCACCGCGGACGACATGGGCAAGGTGGCCCGGGTCGTCTTCAACCGCCTCGAACGCGGTATGCCGCTCCAGATGGACTCCACCGTCAACTACGCGCTGGGCCGCTCCACCCTGCGGACGACGGACAGCGACACCCGCATCGAGAGCCCCTACAACACGTACCAGCGCATGGGTCTGCCGCCCTCACCCATCGACAATCCGGGCGAGGAGGCGATGCACGCCGCCGTCAACCCGCCCGCGGGCGACTGGCTGTACTTCGTCACGGTCCGGCCGGGCGACACCCGCTTCACCGCGGACTACGCGGAACACCAGCGCAATGTCGCGGAGTTCAACGCCCAGGTGAAGAGCACGGTCCCGGCGGCGGCCCCTCAGGGGAGCGGGGCACCGCGCGACCAGCCGTGAACGGCCCGCAGCCGACGTCACGTCATGGTGCCGTCACGCCGCGACCGGCTCCTGCGTCAGCAGTCGCCTGATGTCGCGGACGGCCGCACGCCCGGCCCGGTTCGCTCCGATTGTGCTGGCCGACGGTCCGTAGCCGACGAGGTGGATCCGCGGATCGGTGGCCGCGCGCGTGCCCTCGATACGGATTCCGCCGCCCGGCTCGCGCAGCCGCAGCGGGGCGAGGTGGTCGACCGCGGGCCGGAAGCCGGTGGCCCACAGGATGACGTCGGCGTCGACGTGCCGACCGTCCTTCCAGTCCACCCCGGTCGGCGTGATCCGGTCGAACATCGGCTGCCGGTCGAGCACCCCGTCCTCGATGCCCCGCCGGATCGCGTCGTTGAGCGGCAGCCCGGTGACCGAGACGACGCTCCTGGGCGGCAACCCCTGCCGCACCCGCTCCTCGACGAGTGCGACCGCCGCCCGGCCCGCGTCCTCGTCGAAGGGCCCCTCACGGAAGACGGGCGGGCGCCGCGTCACCCAAGTGGTGGACGCGGCGTACGCGGCGATCTCCAGCAGATGCTGCGTGCCCGAAGCACCGCCGCCCACCACCACGACCCGCTGCCCGGCGAACTCCTCGGGCCCGGGATACCGCGCGGTGTGCACCTGCCGTCCCCGGAAGGTCTCCTGCCCGGGGTAGCGCGGCCAGAACGGCCGGTCCCAGGTGCCGGTCGCGTTGATCAGCGCCCGCGTCGACCACACGCCGTCCGAAGTCTCCACGAGCAGCCGCCCGCCGGAACCCTCGCGCACCGCCCGTACGTCGACGGGCCGCCGCACCCGCAGCTCGAAGGCCTGCTCGTAGCGGTCGAAGTAATCGCTGATCACCTCTGCGGACGGCCGCTCCGGGTCCGCACCGGTGAGCTCCATCCCCGGCAGCGCGTGCATGCCGTGCACCTTGCCGTACGTCAGCGACGGCCAGCGGAACTGCCAGGCGCCGCCGGGCCCGGGGGAGTGGTCCAGCACGACGAAGTCGCGGTCCGGCTCGTAACCGGCCCGCCGCAGGTGAAAGGCGCCGGCCAGACCGGCCTGACCTGCGCCTATGACGACCACCTCGACCTCGCGCGTGTTGTTCACGATTTCTACCAACCGTGCGGGAGGCGTGGATCTTCCCGCACGGTCAGGTCGGGGTCGGGTCAGGTCATGAGCCTTCCGAGGGCCGCGGAGCGGTGGTCGACGGCGGCAGGTCGCCGTTGAACCGGGTGTCGGTGAAGTCGGCGAAGTCGACCTTGCGCGGGATGAGCTTCAGCGCCGTGAACGTGTCGGCGATCTCCTGCTCGGAGGCGATCAGCGGCTTGTCGACGGCGACCTCGACCCGGGTGGTGTAGGTGCGCTTCACCGCCGCCAGTGCCACGTCCTCGGGGAGCCCGGTGTCCTTCGCCCAGACCTTCGCCCACTCCTCCTCGTGGTCGTACACCCAGGTGTAGGCGCGCCGCAGCCGCTCCAGGTAGTCCTTGACGGCGGCGGCCTTCTTCTTGTCCTTCAGCGCCTCCGGTGCCGCGACCTGGAAGGTGAGCCCGTTGGTCACACCGTCGCCGTCGGACAGGACACGTCCCTGCTTGGCCTTGAGCACCTGCGAGGTGTACGGGTCCCACACCGCCCACGCGTCGACCTTGCCGGCGGTGAACGCGGCGAGCGCGTCGGCCGGCTGGAGGTACTTGACCTTGACGTCGCTCAGCTTCAGCCCGACCTTCTTCAGGTTCGCGACGAGCTGGAAGTGCGCGGAGGATCCCTGGGCGACGGCGACCGACTTGCCCTTGAGCTGCGCGGGGCTCTTCAGGGACGAGTCGTTCGGGACGAGGATGGTGTCGCCCTTGGAGGTGCCGTGCCACGCGGCCACGACCTTGATCTTCGAACCCGCCCCGGCAGCGAAGACCGGCGGGGTGTTGCCGACACCGCCGATGTCGACGGCCTTGGCGTTGACGGCCTCCAGCAGGGGCGGGCCGGAGGTGAACGTCGACCACTTGATCTTGTAGTCGAGGTTCTTCAGCTCCCCGGCGGCCCGCAGGATGGCCTCCGAACCGCCCTTCTGGTCACCGACGTTGATCGTGACGTCGCCCTGGCCGTCGGTGCCGCCGTCCGACGTGCCGGCGGCCGAGTTCCCGCCGCAGGCGGAGAGCAGAAGGGCGAGGGGGAGAAGCAGGGCGGCGGGGACGAGGCGTCGTCGCATGGCGGTTCCGTTCGTGTGGGTCGTACGGGTTGTACGGGTCGTGCGTGAGGGGTTGGCGCAGGTCAGGCGGCTTCGGCCGTACGGTTCGTACGGTGCGGTGCGCGAGGCGGGTCAGGCGGCCTCGGCTGCCGTCGCCTCGACGCCCAGGCGTTCGAGGAGTCCGGCGCGCAGCGCGGCGAAGCGCGGGTCGGCGATGTCGCGGGGACGGTCGAGGTCGATGCGCTGCTCGTGGGCGATGACGCCGTTGTCCATCACCAGGACGCGGTCGGCGAGCAGCACGGCCTCCTCCACGTCATGGGTGACGAGGAGCACCGCGCACCCCCGGCGCTGCCACAACTCGCCCACCAGCCGCTGGGCCTTGATGCGGGTGAGCGCGTCGAGCGCCCCGAACGGCTCGTCGAGCAGCAGCAGATCGGGCTCGCGCACCAACGCCCGTGCCAGGGAGGCGCGTTGGGCCTCGCCGCCGGAGAGGGTCTTGGGCCAGGCGTCCGAGCGGTGGCCGAGGCCGACCTCGTCGAGGGCCTGCTCGGCGACGGCCCGCTCGGGCTTGCCCGGCAGGCCGAGCAGGACGTTGCGCCACACCTTCTTCCACGGCATCAGCCGCGGTGCCTGGAAGGCGACGGCCTTGCGGCGCGGCACCAGGACGCTGCCCTCGATGTCGCGGTCGAGCCCGGCGAGGATGCGCAGCAGCGTCGACTTGCCGCAGCCGCTGCGGCCGAGGAGGGCCACGAACTCGCCCGGCTCGACGTCCAGTCGCAGGTCGTCGATGACGGCACGGCCGTCGAAGGAGCGGGTGAGCCCGTCGACATGGACGGCCTGGGGGGTCACCGGCCGGTGAACGTCGGTCGCCATTGCAGCAGCACCTTTTCGAGAGAGCGGACGATGAAGTCGGCGAGCAGGCCGAGGAAGGCGTAGACGACCAGGCAGACCACGATCACGTCGGTCCGCAGGAAGTCCCGCGCCTGCACCATGAGGAACCCGATGCCGGAATCGGCGTTGACCTGCTCGGCGAAGACCAGCGCGAGCCAGGCGATGCCGAGCGAGTAGCGCAGACCGGTCATCGCGCTCGGCAGCGCACCGGGCAGCACGACATGCCGTACGAGGCCCCACCGCGACAGTCCGAGGGACTCCCCGGCCTCGATCAACTGGGAGTCCACGCCCCGGATCCCGGCGTAGACGTTGAGGTAGAGCGGGAAGGTCACGCCGAGCGTGATGATGGCGACCTTGGGGGCCTCACCGATGCCGAACCAGATGATGAACAGCGGTATGAGCCCCACGAACGGCACGGTCCGCAGCATCTGCAAAGGCGCGTCCACCAGGTCCTCGCCGATCCTGAACAGGCCCGACAGCAGGGCGAGTCCGGTGCCGACGACCAGGCCGAACAGCAGCCCGGCCGCGACCCGCTGGAGCGAGGTGCCCATGGCCGCGGGCAGCGAACCATCGGCGACCATGTCCCCGGCGACCTGGGCGATCCGGCCGGGCGAGGCGAGCACATCCGGCGGCAACGCGCCCGCGCCGCTGAGGAGTTGCCACAACACCAGCAGAAGGACCGGGCCGGTGGTGCGGCGCAGCCAGCGGGGGACGCGGGTGCGACGGGAGGAGGCGGGTGTGATGGGCTGGAGGTCGAGATCAGAGGCTGATTTAGCCGGAATATCGGGTGCCGATGACCTCGGCGGGGCATGACTGATGCTCATGAAGGGGCTCCACAGGGGGAGAGCGGGGGCCGATGGAGGCAGGCCTCGTCATCGCCGCGCCCGCGGGATCAGGGGCGACCGGCGGACAGGCGCCACGAAGGCGAGGCGAGCTGAGGGGGATGCAGAGAGGAGAGAAAAGGGCGTCAGCAGCCGCGGCGACACGCGGCGGAGGCCACCCGCAGCAGGTCGATGTGACCGCGCGTGGTGAGCAGGGCTGAACGCAACATGCGGCTGAACCTAGCCAGGTGGCATGCGCACGGTCAACGGCGTCTCGTCCAGTGGACGCCGGTATCGCCACTCGGTCCGACGTGACCCGGTGAACCGCCGCGGGTACGTCAGGATGGGAGACATGTCAGATGTCTTCACCACCCGAGTCCTGAACATCACCTCCGGCTCCACGGAGAAGGTCGTCGACATCACCGGCGACTGCGAGTCCTTCCTGCGCGAGTCGGCCGCCGGCCGCGACGGCCTCCTCAACGTCTTCGTCCCCCACGCGACAGCCGGCATCGCCGTTCTCGAGACCGGCGCCGGCAGCGACGACGACCTCCTGGCCGCACTGCACACGCTGCTCCCCGCAGACGACCGCTGGCAGCACCGCCACGGCAGCCCCGGCCACGGCCGCGACCACGTCCTACCCGCCCTCGTCCCACCCCACGCGACCCTGCCGGTGCTGAACGGGCGGCTGGAGCTCGGGACGTGGCAGTCGGTGTGTCTGGTGGACACGAACATCTCTAATCCCAACCGTCAGGTGCGGTTGAGTTTCCTGGGATGACCTAGGACGACCAAGATCGTCCTGGGTGCGGCCGCCGATTCTCCTTACGCTCTGGCGTCGAAACGGGAGAAAGATGCGCGGTACCACCACGGACGAGGTCGAGCGGCCGTACGACGGCTGCGGAAAGTGCCTGCTCGGAGTACGTCGACTGTCGCGTGTGCAGGCGGCGGCAACCTCGCCGGAGCGGTAGCGGGAGGATGTGCTGGCGGCCGCCGCGGCCATCGGCGGGCACATCATTGCCTGGGCCGATGACTGAGAGGTTTCCGGCGCCACCGCAGGATTGGTGTCACACGCCTGCGGGCCTGGGTCAGGTGGAGACAGGAGTGCGGGACAGGGCGTCTGTCCTTCAACTGCTCGACACTCCCGGCGCGGTGGCTGAACTGCGCGAGGTCCACAAGAGGAGTCGAGAGGGCACCGGCTCGAGTTCCCCGCGCGCGGTGTGAGCACAGTCACTACGGCGAAGGGTGGCGCGGCGTTCTCGGGTGGACAGCGGACAGGCGTCGCGGTTCGCCGCGGCACAGGGGGCATCAGGACCGAAGGCATCGCCCCGCCAGGCCGTGTGCCGCTGCCGCTGCCGCTGCGTCGGCCCGCGCCGGCAACTGGCGCGTGGCCGGCGCTGTATCACCACAGTCAAGGTTCTGGACGACGGCGGGCGCCATCGAGCCAAGCCAGTCGGCGAGTTCCGTCCTGAGATGTGACGGGCATCACAACGGCTGGAATGAGTGGGAGACCAGGGGCATTTCCGTACTCTCTCGTGACGCGTGAGGCATGGACTGCGAGGATGTGGCGCGATGACTGCCGGGAGGTGTTCTCGTACGCTCAGGGCCGCCGTGTTCGCGGCTGTCTGTGTGCTGCTCACCTCCCTGGGGCACGTCATGATGTCGGGGACCGCGGTGCCCTGGTGGGCCATGGCGGCGGGAGCGGTGGTGACCGGCGGCGCGGCCTGGTGGTGGGGCGGCTGGGAGCGCGGGCCGGTTCTGGTCGGCTCCGCCACGGTCGTCGCGCAGGCCGTACTCCACGCGCTGTTCTCGCTCGCCCAGGCCGTGGTTCAGCCGGAATCGGCCGGAAGCGGGTCGCTCGTCCAGCTGTGGATGAACCATCTGCAGGGCGCTTCGCACTCGGGGCCGGGCGCGGAAAGCGACTCCATGGCGACCTCCATGGACTCCTTGGGTCACATGATGGGCGCCACCCACGCCACGCACTCCATGGCGACGACGGACGGCATGGACCATGAGGGGATCGCGCACTCGCTCCACCAGGGTATGAGCGGAATGTCCTCGACCGGCATGCTCGCCGCCCACCTGCTGGCCGCGTTGGTGTGCGGTCTGTGGCTCGCCCACGGTGAGCGCGCCGCGTTCCGCATTGTGCGGGCGCTGGCGGGGTGGCTGACCGCGCCGCTCCGTCTGCTCCTCCGCATGCCCGTACCGCCGCACCGTCCCCAGGCCCGTGCCCGCCGGGACCGTTCCGACCGAGCGCCGCACGGCTTCCTCCTCACCTATGCGATCACTTCTCGGGGACCGCCCCTCGGGACCGCTGCCGTCGTCTGACGACAGCCGGTTTCCCCGGGGCCGTTTCCGGAGGCGACGACCTGTCGGCTCCACGCCTCGGGTATCGGCCGCGCATTCCCGTGCCCGGCCGCCCGTACCCGCATCGGTTCGTACCGTGCCGCCCGCTGTCCGCGTGCGCCGGCTCGGACAGCCGTATCCGGATTCCCGAGAAGGACACACATCAGGTGATCACTCCTGCCATGAACTCCTCGCGCGAAGAAGCGAACGAACAGCCGAGTGAAGTGTCGCGCGACGCGTCGACCACAGCCTGGGCCCTCTCAGCCCGCAGCGGTGACCCCGAGGCCGTCGAGCGGTTCGTCCGCGCCCTGCACCGAGACGTCCACCGCTACGTGACGACCCTCGGCGGTGACCACCAGAACGCCGACGACCTGACCCAGGACACGTTCCTGCGGGCGCTGGGCAGCCTGCACCGGTTCGAAGGCCGCTCCTCGGCCCGTACCTGGCTCCTGGCCATCGCCCGCCGCGCGGTGATCGACAGCATCCGCTACAACACGTCCCGCCCACGCCTGTCCGACACGGACGACTGGCAGTCGGCCGCCGAACGCGCTCAGCCGCGCGGTCTGCCCGGATTCGACGACGGCATAGCTCTCCTCGAACTGCTGGACACGCTTCCCGACGATCGCCGTGAGGCGTTCGTCCTCACCCAACTGGTGGGCCTTCCCTGCGCGGACGCAGCCGACGCCAGCGACTGCCCCATCGGCACGGTGCGTTCACGGGTCGCCCGCGCCCGCACCTCGCTGATCGAGTCGCTCGACGACGCCGAGTGCCGCACACCGGTGGCTGTCGCGGCCTGAGCCCCAGGACGAACGCCGAACTGCCCATCGCGTCCGAGCCAGGCGACCGCCCTGCCTCCCGCCATACCCTCCCCGCCATCCATTCAGAGGAGTTCCCCGTGTATCGCCCTGCCTTGGTCCGCATCCTGCGCCGCTCCGGCGCGCTCACGGCAATCACGCTCGCACTCGTTTTCGCCACCGGGGGGCCGGCCGCGGCCCACGCGGAGGTTGAGGCTGAGGGCGCCCGGGCCCTCGACCAGAACGTCGAACTGACCTTCTCCGCGGAATCGGAGTCCGCCTCCGCCGGCATCACCAAGGTGGAGGTGATCCTGCCGAAGGGCATCGTCCCCGCCGACATCACCTACGGGGAGGGCCCGGACGGCTGGAAGTTCGCCCCCACCGGCCGTGGCTGGACGGTCTCCGGCGAGAAGCTTCCGGTGGGGGAGGACGTCGAATACGTCGTCACCGTAAGGCAGTTGCCCGACGTCACGTCGTTGGTGTTCAAGACCCTCCAGTCCTACAGCGACGGCAGGGTGGACCGCTGGATCCAGTTGGAAGAGCAGTCCGAGGGGGACGGCCACGGTCACGGGCACCCCGCGCCCCGACTGGACCTGAAGGCCGCAGCTGCCGGCGCGAAGCCGGTGAGTCCCACGCCCAGTCCTTCGGAGGAACCCACGACCGCCGCCCCCTCGGCAGAGCCGGACACCGAGACGCCTTCGGCGGAGCCGGCGGCGGACAGTACCGACGGAAACGACGGCATGTCCGCCGCCGTCCCTCTGGGCATCGGCGCAGGCGTCCTCGTACTCGGCGGCGGCGTCTGGTGGTTCAGGAGCCGTCGCGGCGGAACCGCCTGAGACTCAGGGGCTGGGGGCGTCGCTCCGAAGTCAGGGAGTGAAGTCTCCAGCCTGACGGGCCAGTTGCCGTGGTGGGTGATGTCGGTGCCTGTGGATGCCGAGTGCGGGTCGCACTGGATGCCGAGGACCCAGGCTGAGGGCGGTGAGGGAGACGGGCTCCTGTGATCGGACTTCCGATGTCCGGGCCGACGCGGACAAGGCCGGGTGCCGTTGGGGTCGTGGTCTGTGGGGCGCCAGTTGGCCACTTTGCGCATCACGATTGGCCGGAGGGCAGCAATCTCCCCGCGTCTCACGTCACGCGGCGGGCAGACCCCATGCTCGGCCGAGCGCACGGGGCAGCAGCCGCGGCCGGCCATTGGAACGTGCGCTCCCCGGCGCTGCCCTCGACCAACGTCACCCGGTAGGCGAGCCGGTCATCCAGAGCCTCCAACTGGATCATGCTCGGTCCCTCGTACCGCAGCACACCCGGACCCGGCTCTCCCCGGTAGTGCACGACATCGGACCCGGTGCCGTTGATCTCGTCGTGGAAGCGGGGAACTTCTCGCAGCGGTGTGCCGGGGTCGCCGTCCACGTCTCCCGGCCGCCAGCGGCAAATACCCGGAAGGCGACCGCCTTCATCGCCTCCGGCAGCGGAATCCGGGAGATGACAGGGTTACCGTCGCCTGACAGCCCGTAGAGCAGTGAGGAACGTCGCCCCTTCTTGTCCTCGAAACGCAGGTTGGCCCGTGCCCGCACATTCGTCGAGCAGACCATGAGGGCTGGCCGATACGAGGGCACTGCCGACTGATGCGTCTGCGCGCCGCTGCTCCCTTTCGCGCTGACCTGCGGCTGGGGGGCACCGGCGTCGTCCTCGGGACCTTGGCCGTAAGCGGCGTTCGGTTGAGTGCCACGGAGCGGACGGAGGCGCTGGAGGGGGCCAGCAGCATCGGGGTGAAGGTTCCGTCCTCAGCGTCGTGAGTGAGGGCCCTGTGCCGTAGCCGATGGATTGTCCATCCGTCCAGGTCCTCGATGCCGTCGGGTGAGGCGAGGGGGTGCCCCTACGTCTTTGGGGCAAGACATCTCAGGCGATCGACAAGTTGAGTCGTCTGCCTGAACCGCGTGAGGGAAAGCGGGGGTGCGCCTCATCGGTCTGCGTACGTCAACATGGTCTGCCGGGCGGAAAGGTGGCGGCCGGATGGGGCGATCGATGGGTGAGGGTGGGGTCCGTGGATCAGAGCGAAGACAGGATCTTGGCTGATGAGCTCGCTGCTCTTGGCGCGGTGGGCGGGGGTAGTGGTCTCTTGGTCCGGGTGGTGGCCAAGCTGATGAGGAAAGACGTCCATGAGATCGACCTGCTTGTTCCCTTGCCGTTCGACGACGCGGTGGAGCGCGTCTCCGGTGTGCTCAACGGGGCGGGCCGCGCAGTCGAGACCCTGTCAGTTGGCTCTGGCGAGGACGAGACGATCCGCGTTGTCGCCAGAGGCGGTGTCGGCGGTCTGAATCCCGTTGTGGTGACCGCGCGAGTGCTCAAGGCCAATGAGGCCAGCTCGGAAGTCTGGCTTCGTGCAGCTGCCAAAGAGGGGCTGATCAGACAGCGAGCTGGACAGAAGACCGCCGTCCGTCTCGCCGCCCAGCTGAGCAAGGCAACCGGAGCGGACAGGGCGTACGGGTGAGCTGCAGGTCAGCGTGACGCGGCCGTTCGCGGCCCGAGGTCGTGGGTACGCTCGGCGCCGACCACGAGGAGAGCGGCATCGGCCGAGGCGTCGATCAGCAGGGTGCGCGCGGGGCGGCCATCGACAGTGCGTCGGCGCACCCGTCGGCCGGGTTCTCCCCGGCCGGCGCATGAAGCCCGGCTTCCAGGTCCTCGACGGCGTGCTACTCGTGCGCACGGGCGGGTTCACCGGTGAACGGAAGGTCCACGGGCCCGAAGGTCCCCCGCACCGGGGCCGAACAGCCCCGGCAGGGCTTCGATGAGCCACCTAGGACCTGTCCGGCCGATCATGCATCTGATCCGAGCACCGGTCTGATCCGGGAGGTCGGGAACGGGAGACGCGCCGGGCCAGGGATACTTGGCGCGCCGCACCTGGTAGAACACTGACACGTGGGTATCCAGGAGCGCGAACGCAAGATGTACCGGCCGCTGTGGCGGGCCGGCCTGGAGGTGATCCCGGACGCCGTGCCGGACGGCACGATGCCGTTCGTCTCCGGATATCGTCCCGAGGACATCGTCGGCGGCTTCTCCCACCGGTACGAAACCCCACGGCTCGTCGAGCGTCTCAACGAGGACTGGCATGACCTGGCGGTCTCCTCGGGCCTTTTCGACCACCGGCGCGAGTTCCTCGTCCTGCTTCCTCACGGCACCTGCACGCACCAGGCCGTCCTGCCGAAGGAGAACCCGCACTACGGCCGCCGTGCCCCATCGCGGGTCTGGACCCGGGTCCGGCTCCTTGACCGCTGGGACATCATGGGTCGGGGTGCGGCATCGGCGTTCCTCGGCATACGTGCGGGCCACCCGGGTTTCGGCATGATGGCGCTCGACAGCAGCGTGTACATGAGCTGCTCGACGGGCGAGATCGGGGTCGACGTGAGGGTGGTGGCTCACCCGGCCCGCTCCGAGAACATCCTGCAGGACCTGGAATGGTACGCACATTGGGACTATCCGCTCGCCGACAGGGAGTTGCAGAAGCGGATCGCTGCCTGGCTCGCGGGCCGTGCACTGGGGACCGCCAGCTGTTCCGACCGATGACCACGCGGCCCTCGGCAGCGAGGCCGACACGAGCGACATCAACACGACGTGACCTCGCCCGAGCCGCCCGGCGCGGCCGGGGCGCCGGATCAGGTACCGCCGGAGCGCTCAGTGCCCTACCCGCGATGAGGGCGGTCGCAGCCATTCGAGGAAGAGCAAGCCGCAAGCGGCGAGTACACCGAGTCGTCCGTACCGGCGGCCCTGCGCGGCGCGTACGGCGAATTCGCTCCCTCGATGCGCTTCGACGATCTGGCCGCCGCTATTGCCGGGCTCGGCTGCTCGGTCGAACCCGAACCGGATGAGGACGGCACGGCTGAGGACATTCACCGCTACCGGGTGCCCGAGTCCGGCGTGAGAATCTTCGTCCGCGCGGACGAACATTCCCAGGGGCAGGCGGGTGTGGTCTGGAGCCTCAGCGTGTCTCCCGCGTGGTGGCGCGAGGCGGGCTGATCCGGCCCTCGGGGGCAGCCGCGCCACCGTCTGGGCGGCGCACCCTTTCGGCGTGGTCGGTTCCGAGGTCTGCGCGACCTCGGAGCCGGCTGCCTCGGGCGCAGAGCCGCGGGCTGCGGCCTGGCGGGATTGCGTAGGCCGGACCTTCGTACGCTCTCAGGATGCTGCTGCAGCGCTCACCGGCCGATGAACCGCGTCGTGCCCGGAGCGCGGGTGGTCATGTACTGGCGGCTGTCAGAGGGGGGCATGCTCCACACCCACACCCTCGGGGGGAGAAGAGCATGATTACGTCGGTGACCGCTATCGGTGGTCTGTTGGGCCTGATCGTGTCGTTGGTGTTCCTCGCCGTACAGACACGTGCGGTTTCGAAGCAGGTGGCGGCAAGCAACAACCTCGCCGGGACTCAGTCCCTCGATCACACGTTCGCGGGCTTGCGTGAAGTCCACTTCAAGATGCTGGAGTACCCCGGCATGCGGGCGTACTTCTACGAAGGTCATCCCCTGCCTACCCAGGAACCGGACCGCGAGCGGGTCCTGATCATTGCCGACTCGCTGGCAGATGTACTGGACAGTGGCATCCAAGTGACCAGGCGCATCCCGCAGAACGAGTCCGAGGAGGACTGGGCTTCGTACTGCCGGTACCTGCTGGAGCGCAGTCCAACCCTCCGAGCTGTCGTGTCGGAGCACCCCAAGTGGTGGCCAGACCTGGCGGCTCTCTCCTGATGGCTGCAACGCCCGCGTCCAGACTTTGATCATGAGGCGATCGAGCGGCCCTCGTTCGAGTCGAACTGACCCGTGCGGGCGGTTCTCGGTTTCAGGCGTGCACCCTCGCCGGGCGTTCGCGCCCCCGCCTCGTGGGCGGTGCTGCCGGGTGACATGACGGCCTGCCCGTGGTCTGAGGCGTCATCCTGCCCTGGTGGCACGACGGGTCGATGAGGGGCGGCGACACGGGGAAGGGCCTGTCAGTTTCACGTGACAGGGCGTGACTTGGGTCATAGTCGTGCAGCTGCATGGCCATGGCGTGTTTGCGTAAATCGTGGCGCCCGGCGCGCTCGGTGAGAAAGGGAGTCCCCCCCATGGCTCCGACCCCGATCAAGCCTGGCATCTACCAAATCCGCGCCCACATCATCGGCCCCACCAGCCTGTTGTCGGCCACCGAACAGCCGTCGAGCACGGTGCCCCCGTCGCCGAGGACAAGCTCTTCGTCAACACCGTGCCGCGCGCCGACTGGGCGAAGTTCACCTTGAAAGGGTCATCGGCGGAATCAAGATCCTCTCGGACAAGGGGCTCGCTCTGCGCACCGGGCACCGCGGCGCCCAGATCCAACTCGCCTATCCCAAGCCCGAGTTCCAGGAGACCTGGACCCTGGAATACCAGAACCCGATCCCCACGGAGTAACACGCGACCTCGGAGGGCCGACGCACGACCGTCGGCCCTCATCCCGTGTCCCTCACGCCACGTTGTCACAGGACTGGAAGGCCCAACCCGCTGCCCATGCCGCGCCCGACTCGTATGAGCTCCACGCGTGGCTGGCCGCCTCTCCGAACCCCACCCGGCCTGACACCACGCGGGCGAGGCTGAGCGGCCACATACGGGCCGACCTACGGCCTCAGGGCACCCTGCGAACCCCGAGGCGTTGGTCACCGGCCGGTCAACCGGGAAGGGCGCGGTCCGGCCTGTACGGGGGAGCAGGTCCGCCCGCCGCGCGCCGCCAGTGTCGCCGGTCCGATGAGCGCAGCCCGGCAGCGACAACCAGTCCAGAGCCCTGCATGCCTGCGAGGCGACACCCCGCCCGCGGGCCGTGGACGTGGTCCAGTACGAAACCCAGCCGGTGGAATGGCGCCGATCGACGGCACCAACGGCGACGTTCTCCGAGTACGGCGCCTCCTTTGCCAACCACGGCGAAGGCCGCCCCCGCGTCCCATCTCTCCGTCCACACCGAAATCCAACCTTCGCCTGCGGGTCGTGGAGGCATCCCCACAAAGCGCTTGACCTTACCCTCAAGGGCAAGGTTTAGCGTTCTTCGAGGTGAGAGGCATGCGGATCGGTGAGCTGGCCGCGCGAGCGGGTGTGACGACCAAGGCGGTGCGCTACTACGAATCGCTGGGGCTGCTCACGCCGGTGCGGTTGGCCAACGGCTATAGGGACTACGACGAGTACGACGTACGGCTCACGCAGGAGATCCGGGCGCTGTGCCGCCTCGGCATCCCTGTCGAGGCGACACGGCCGTTTCTGGAATGCCTGGCTCTGGGGCACCGGCACGCGGACGACTGTCCGGCCGCGCTGGCCGGGTACCGGGACGCCATTGATGAGCTCACGCAGCGGATCGAGGGCCTCACCGCCCGCCGGGCGGTGCTGGTGGCGCAGCTGCACGAGGCCGCTCACCGCAACAGCCGATTCTCACCGGCCAACGGAGAGGAACCGATGACCGACTACACGAGCCTGCCTGCCGACCTGCCCGTTCCCGAGGACGACGGCGCTGCTGCCCACCTGCGCGGGGCGAGAATGCCGCAGCTGGAACTCCATGCCACCGACGGCGCCACAATCAGCCTTGAGGCGCTGGGTGCAGGTCGCACGGTGCTCTACATCTACCCGCTGACGGGCCGCCCCGGTACCGATCTGCCCGAGGGCTGGGACTCCATCCCCGGCGCCCGTGGCTGCACCGCCGAGGCGTGCGGCTTCCGCGACCACCATCAGGACCTGCTCGCGGCCGGCGCGACCCAGGTGTACGGCCTCTCCAGCCAGGACAGCGACTACCAACGTGAGGTCACCGAGCGGCTCCGCCTCCCATTCCAGATGCTGTCCGACCCCGCATGGAGCTTGGCCCGGGCACTGGACCTTCCCACATTCACCACAAGCGGGTTGACGCTGTACAAGCGGCTCACGCTGATCATCAAGGACAACGTGATCGAGCATGTTTTCTACCCGATCTTTCCGCCGGACAAGCACGCCGACCACGTCCTGGCTTGGCTCAGCGACAACGCCCACCGGCCTTGATGCATCGGTAGAGCTGTTGGCGATGATCATGGTTCGGTCGGGGCAAGGGCGCTGACCCGCAGGGTGTAGCCCGGTTTCCTGGGATGGCCCAGGGCGACCAACTCGGTGGCCACGTGTCGCAGTACCGCGGCCCCGCCAGCCGGCTCGTCGGGTTCAGCCGGCGGTGACGCGGGCGTTGACCCGTCGCATCCAGTCGCTGTCGGTGAGCCACATGGGGTGATGGGGGGCCGCGTTGGAGGTGAGGACGACGCCGTGGAAGCCTGCCGCGAGGCAGCGGTCGACGACGAACTCCGCCAGGTCCTTGCCGACGGCGTCCTCCTCGAAGCGCGTCAGAAGAGGGGTGTATCCCACGACGCCTTCGCCGAGGAATGCGGGGACGCCGCGGCGCCGGGCGAAAGCGGCGACGGAGTCGACCCACAGGGCCAGGGTCTCCCGCATGGCCTGCCGGTGCGACTGGTAGTTCTCGTAGAGCCACAGGTCCCAGCGGTCGGGGTCGACCCAGTCGTGTACGTAGAACAGTTCGCGCGGAATCCCGGTGGCCTGCAGCCGCCAGGGCTCGTCGGGGTGGTAGTCGGCGAAGGCGGGCGCGTCGGGGCGCAGCATGCCGGCCAGTTCGGGAGTGGGCCAGGCGGCTGTTTCGGGCGCCGCCTCCGTGCCGTGCCCGAGCCCGACAGCCTCGTAGAGCGCGCCGAGCACGCCGTAGACGTAGAAGTGGAAGTGCGCGTTCTGCGCCTGCTCCGGCAGGTCGTCGATCTCGTCGGGCCAGGGCTCTCCCAGTGAGTACGTGACGGGGATGGCGGGATGGCGTGCCCGCAGCAGGTCCACGGCCCGGCTGAGCGGGTCGCGGAGCCGGGCGTAGTGGGAGGTGGTGCCGTCGCCCGGTACGAGGGAGCAGTTGTCGACCTCGTTGTGCACCTCGACGTAGGCGACCTGGTCGGCCAGGCCGCGCTCGGTGAGGAAGTCCAGCAGTCCGGCCAGTGCTTCGGCCATCACCTCGGCTCGGTCCGGGCCGGGGATCGCGGCCAGGGCGCGGTGCCAGGCGTCGGTGTCGGCGAAGCTCGGGGACTGCTGGTACTCCCACGAGGACACGATCACCCGGCAGTCGTGCCGGGCGGCCGCCTCGAACAGGTCGACCAGCCGCCTCAGGCCGTCCAGCGGGTAGCCGCCGCTGACGTTGTACCAGCGGGTGCGTTGTCCGAACTCTTTGCCCAGGCCGCGGACCTGGATGGATTCCGGGTTCGGGACACGTCCGGAGAAGAGCAGAAAGGGCATGGCGCAGATCCGGACGGTGTTGAAGCCGCGCTCCACCGTCTCGGCGAAGGCGCGGTCCAGGTCGGCGAACGGCTCGCCGGGGCCTGCCTGCGTGTACCAGCTGAAGTCCCAGAGGGTGATGGCGAGCCGGTCGCCGCTCTCGCCCGTAGTGGCCTGTCGGTGTGCGGTCATGAGGTCACCCGTCGTTCGCGTGCGGTGAGGAATGGTGGCGGGGCCGGTGCCGGTGCGAGCCCGGCTGTCTTGGTCACGGCGCTGCTGTGCCGTGCGGCCGCGCTCCGGCGGCTGCACGGCATCACGCTACATGAATTCATTATTTATGAATATTCCCTTGACGGTGTTCGTGGAGCTGATCAGGCTCTTGGGGCAATGGACACGTGCGTGCCGCTCAGCCGCCGTGCGAACCCAGTCCGCCGCGCGGACGGTGACCGAGGGAGTTCTCCGTCATGACCGATCCCATCCACCCGCCACAGGGGCGCCCCCGGAAGGCCGCCCACCCGTCCCGGCGCAGTGTCGTCGCCGCACTCGGCGCCGTCGGCTGCGTCGCCCTGCCCGCCTGGCCGGACACGGCGCGGGCCGCGGACCGTGCGGCCTCGGCAGCGCAGGACGGCCCGGTGCTCGACACCCATCCGGCCACCGAACCGTCCGGCACGCACGTGCGCGAGGTCGCCGGCACCAACGTGGTCTTCCAGTACGGCGCGGTGCTCCCCGCGTTCGACGGCTGGCGCACGCATGAGCCCACCCGCGAGTACCTGTCCCTGGACAAGCGCTGGCGCTTCCGCTTCGACCCCGGCAACAAGGGCCTCGACGAGGGCTGGCAGTCCCCGCGCTTCGACGACCGGGCGTGGGGCCGCATCGACGTCCCGTCGGCCTGGGACCTGCTCGACACGCCCGGATTCGCCTCGGAGACCGGCAGATTCGGCAAGGGCACCGCGTTCGCCGACGGCTACGCCTGGTACCGCACCACCGTCGACGTTCCCGGCTCCTGGCGGGCCCGCCATGTGCGCATGGCCTTCCTGGCCGCCGGCTACAGCGCCGAGGTCTGGCTCGACGGCACCCACCTCGGCAAGCACGAGGGCGCCAATTCCCCGTTCGCGCTTCCGGTGGGCAAGGCGCTCAAGCCGGGAACCCGGCAGACGATCGCGGTGCGGGTGTTCCGCAGGGCGACCTACACCGACTACACGGCCTCGCCCGGGCAGCCGGTCACCGACGACCACGAGATCCCGTACAAGCCGGTCGACTACTGGCCCTACGCCGGCCTGACCAGGTCCGCCTGGATCGAGGCGGTCCCACGGGTCACCATCGCCAAGCTGCTCGTGACCGGTGCGAACGGGAGACTCGAGGCGCGGGCGGTGATCGAGAATCACGGTCCCGCCGACTTCGACGGTTCTCTGACGCTGGATGCCGGCCGGGGGAGTGGTGCGCGGCCGACCGTGGTCACGGCCCGCATACCGGCCCGGTCGGCCGGCGTCGTGCGCGTCTCGGTCCCCGTGCCCCGCGCGCCACGGTGGAGTCCGGCCTCGCCGCACACGCTCACGGCGCGCGCCACCCTGACCGCCAGGAAGCCCGGGGGGCCGCGTGTGGACACCCTGTCCACACGCTACGGCGTGCGTGACCTGTCGGTGGCGGACGGGCAACTGCGGCTGAACGGCAGGCCTCTGTTCCTCAAGGGTCTCAACTGGCACGAGGAGACCGGCGCCCACGGGCGGGCCATGACGCGCGCCGCGTACGACAAGGAGCTGGGCCACATCACGGAAGTGGGCGCCAACTTCGTCCGCAACTGCGTCTACAACCGCCACCCGTACGTCTACGACTGGGCGGACGAGCACGGAGTGCTCGTGATGGACGACGTCGACACCATGTGGCTCAACACGGCCCAGGAGAAGCTGCAGACCGAACGCTACGGACTCGCCCGGGCACTGGCCCTGACGATGGCGTGGAACCAGCACAACCACCCGTCGGTGATCCTGTGGTGTCTGCAGAACGAGTCGGAGATCGACGCCGACGGCGCCCCCGTCTACCGTGCCTGGCTCGCCGACATGAAGGCGGCCGTGAAGGCGGTCGATCTCACCGCCCGGCCGGTGACGTGGGCCTCCAACACCAGCAACGACCCCGCCTTCGACCTGGCCGACGTGATCGGGTTCAACGAGTATTTCGGCTACTTCTACGGCAAGGACGCCGACCTCGGCCCGACGCTGGACGCGGTGCACGCGAAGTACCCCGGCAAGCCGATCCTGATCACCGAGAACGGCACCTGGTCGGATGCCGGCAATCACGGCCCGAGCACCACCCAGGGCACTGAGGAGTGGCAGGCGGCGAGCTTCACCGCCCACTGGAATCAAGTGGCCGAGCGCAGCGAGTTCGTCGCCGGCTTCACTTACTGGGTCCTGAAGGACTACAAGCAGCGGGCCGGGTACAACCAGGACCACAACGGCATCTCCGTCATGGGCCTGCTCACCTTCGGCGAGGAGCGGCCCAAGCTCGTCCACGAGACGTTCCGGAAGGCGGTCAACCCCAGGCCGTAGAAGGCAAGACAGTGGCGCGGGCCCGGCGATGAAACGCCGGGCACGCGCCACCGTGCGTCAGCCCTTGACGCTGCCCTGGGTCAGACCCGAACGCCAGTAGCGCTGCAGGACGAGCATCGCTGCGGCCAGTGGAAGGATCGAGAGGAACGCGCCGCCCACCGTGAGCTGGTAGAGCTCGGGAGTGCGGTCGGCCGCCGTCTGCCAGGTGGTCAGGCCCAGCGTGATGGGGTACTTCCGGTCGTCGGAGAGCATCACCAGCGGCAGGAAGTAGTTGTTCCAGATACCGACGAACTGGAACAGGAAAACGGTCACCAGCGCGGGCGTCATCGTGCGCAGGACGAGGGTGCCGAAGATCCGCCACTCGCCGGCGCCGTCCACCCGTGCCGCCTCCAGCATCTCCGCCGGTACCGCGGCCTCCGCGTAGATCCGGCACAGATACACGCCGAACGGGCTGACCATGCTGGGGATCAGCACGGCCCAGTACGTATTGGCCAGGCCCGCCTTGCTGAACAGCAGGTACATCGGCAGGGCGAGCGTGGTGCTGGGGAGCAGCACACCGGCGAGCACGGCCTTGAAGACGGCCTCCCGCCCGCGGAAGCGGTAGACGGCGAGGGCGTATCCGGCTGCCCCCGCCAGCAGGGTGGCCAGTGCGCCGCCCACTCCCGCGTACAGGACGCTGTTGAAGGTCCAGCTCCAGAAGATGCCGTCGCTGTAGGAGAAGACCTTCGACAGGTTGTCCAGCCACTGCGGGTCGGAGAACCACAGTCCGAAGGTGCCGAAGAGGCCGGCGCTGCTCTTGGTGGAGGCCACCACCAGCCAGTAGACGGGCAGCAGGAAGTACAGGGCTGCGATGGTCAGGAGCGCGACGAGCAGGATCCGAGAGGGCTTCACTCCGCGACGCGGCCTGCCGTCACGGCGCGTTCCGGCGGTCTGTGAGGTGTGGGCGGACGCGGCCGGCACGGGCTTCTCGGCGGGAGGTGTGGACACGCTCACCGGGCATCCCTTCTTTCCTTGCGGTTCACCAGGCTGAGGAAGCCGAAGGACAGCACGCTCGCCACCAGGGCGAGGATCACCGACTCGGCCGCGGCGAGGTAGATGTTGTTGTTGGCGAACGCCTCGTTGTAGGCGCTCAGGTTCGGTGTGTACGAGTTGGTGACCGTCGAGGTCAGTGGCTTGATGACCAGCGGTTCGGCGAACAGTTGCAGCGTTCCGATGATGGAGAACACGCCGGTGAGCACCAGGGCCGGCCGGGCCAGGGGCAGCTTGATCCGGACAGCCGTCTGCCAGGTACTCGCCCCGTCGATGCGGGCGGCCTCGTAGAGCTCCTGGGGGATCGCCTTGAGCTGGGCGACGATCACCAGCATGTTGTAGCCGGCGAACTCCCAGATCACGATGTTGGCGATCGACCAGAGCACGTTGTCGTATCCGAGGAAGTCGGGCGCGAGACCGACCTTGCCGAGCAGGTCGACGATGGGGCTCACTCCGGGCACGTAGAGGAAGCCCCACAGGATCGACGCGATGACGCCGGGCACGCCGTAGGGCAGGAAGTAGGCGGCGCGCAGGATGCCCGCCCAGCGGTGGGAGAGCGTGTCGAGCGCCAGGGCCAGCGCCGTGGACAGCAGCAGCATCACGGGGATCTGCACGAGCCCGAAGAGCAGCACCCGCGCGAAGCTCTCCAGGAAGGCCGACTGCTGCAGCGCGAGGGCGTAGTTGTCCAGTCCGGCGAAGCCGAGAGTGGCCGGGCCGAGGCCCAGCGGACCGGAGCGGACCGGTGTGAGCAGGCTCTGGTAGACGGCGTAGCCGAGCGGGAGGACGAAGGTGAACAGGAAGAGGGCGACGAAGGGGAGCAGGAAGCCCCATGCCGCCCGGTCGGGGCGGGCGGAGCGCCGGCTGCCGCCCGGTGCGGACGTCGTCCTCCGGCTGGTCGTTGTGCTCATCGCGCGCTCCTCGCCTTCAGACCCTTGGCCAGCAGGTTGTCCACGGTCCGTTTCTGGGCGATGGCCAGCGACCCGGCGAGGCTGCCGTCTCCGGCGATCGAAGCGCCGAAGGCATCCTGGAGTTGGGCGAAGTCGGCGTCCGTGGTGGGAGACCACTTCCAGGAGGTGTCGATGGTCCGATCGGACACGGTGAACACGTCGTTGTAGCGCTGTCCGCCGAAGAACGGGTCGGGCTTGTCGAGTGCCGATCCGCGGAAGATGCCCGTGGCGGCGGGCCAGCCGTAGCCGACGGAGATGTTCAGGTCGACGGCCTTGCGGTCGGTGTTGATCCAGTGCGCGAACCGCAGCGCCTCACGCGGGTGGCGGGTTCCCTGCAGGATCGCGGTGGACGAACCGCCCCAGTTGGCGGAGGCATTCTGCCCCGCCTTCCACTGGGGCAGCAGGGCGACCCGCCACTTCCCCGCGGTGCCCGGCGCATTGCCGCGCAGCAGGGCGTCGCCCCACTGAGGTCCGACCCAGGCGGCGATCTTTCCGGTCTGGACATGCTTGTACCAGGCGCTGGACATGTCGGGTTCGACGAAGACGAGGTCGTCGCGGACCATTCGCTCCCAGTAGTCCGCGACCTCGCGGGAGAGGTCGTTGTCCATGTCGGCGATCCAGGTGTCGCCCTCGGTGCGCACCCACCGGGCGCCGCGCTGCCAGCACATCGCGGCGAACCAGGTGGGCTGGTTGGGTGCGAACGCGCACAGCCGGGCGCCGTTGCCGCGGGCCTTGACCACGCGGGCGGCCTGCTCGAACTCGGCCCAGGTCGTGGGTGTTTCGATGCCCCACTTCGCGAAGAGGTCCCGCCGGTAGAAGAGACCCATCGGGCCGGACGCCTGAGGGACGGTGTAGACCTTGCCGTCGAAGACGCCCTGCTGCCACTGCCACGGCACATAGCTGTCGCGCAGTTCGTCAGCACCGTAGTCACTCAGGTTCGTCAGGCCGTTGACCAGCATGAAGCCGGGAAGCTCGTGGTACTCGACCTGCGCCAGGTCCGGAGGGTTCCCGGCCGTCAGCGAGGAGTGCATCTTCTGGTAGCCGCCCTGAACGTTCGCGGGGATGGTCTGCATCTCGACCTGGATGTCGGGGTGCGTCCGGTTCCACAAGTCGACGGTCTTCTGCATCGGTACCCACGTCCAGAAGACGAGCTTGACCTTCTGGCCGCGGCGCGTGGGTGCCTGCCTGGTCGTGCGGGCGGCCCCGACGGCCTCGCCGCAGGCGGTCAGAGCCGGGGCGGCTGCCAGCGCCGCGGCCGTTCCGGCCCCCCACCGGAGAACGGCTCTCCGCGATGGTGCTGAGGTGTCCATGTGTGTCCCTTTGCTCTACGGCTTGCGCGCCTGGACCTGCCGCGACGGCCTCCGACCACAGGTCGGTGCGGCCGGCCGTGCTGTGTGGTGCGTGCCGGTCAGTCTTGGAGCGCCGAGCAGCCCCGTCAAGATATATGCATTATTAATTGAAAGAGCTATCCTGGGTCCAGGGCACCGACTCATGGGGCCGGGCAGTCGAAGGGGAGAGCGCACGATGACGGGATGCCGCAGGATGGCGGGGCGGGTGGCGGTGATCACCGGCGCGGCGCACGGGATCGGAGCGGCCACGGCGCGCAGGCTCGCGGCTGAAGGCGCGGCGATCGTGGTCACGGACGTGGACGACGTGGCGGGCAAGGCGGTCGCGGGAGCCATCGCGGACGACGGCGGGAGCGCGGAGTACGTCCGCTGTGACGTGACCTCGGCCGCCGACTGGGAGAACCTGGCCCGCCACGTCGACGAGCGTCACGGCCGGCTGGACGTGCTGCACAGCAACGCCTTCGCTCAACTGAACAAGCCCGCCCACGAACTGAGCGAGGCGGAGTGGGACGGTCAGATGGCCGTGCTGCTCAAGCCGGCCTGGCGGGCGATGAAGACCTTCGCGGTCCCGCTGCGTGAAGCGTCGGGCTCCGTCATCCTCACTTCCTCCGTGCACGCGGTCATCGGCCTGCCCGGCCACGCCGCCTACGCCGCGGCGAAGGGCGCGCTGTGCTCGCTGGGGCGGCAGCTGGCCGTCGAGTACGGGCCGGACATCCGGGTCAACACCGTGCTGCCCGGCCCCATCCTCACCGCCGCCTGGGACGGGATACCGGAAGCCGACCGGGCGCTCAGCGTGGCGGCCACGGCCGCCAAGCGCTTCGGCATGCCCGAGGAAGTGGCCTCCGCCGTCGCCTTCCTGGCATCACAGGACGCGTCGTACGTGACCGGCGCGAGCCTCGTGGTCGATGGAGGATGGAGTGTCATGAAGGAGTCCTCGTGAACGGCGCGCACAGCGGTTCTGGACCTGAACGGAAACGGAGAACGTGGTGACCCATCCCGGTAAGGGGCTGCACGGCCAGGCCGTGGAGGAGCTGGGCCGGCGCATCATCCGCGGCGACTACCCTCCGGGCTCCGTGGTGGACCCGGTCGGACTGGAGACGGAACTCGGGGTCAGCAAGACCGTGGTCCGCGAGGCGATGCGGGTGCTGGCGTCCAAGGGCCTGCTGGAGTCGAAGCAGAAGCGCGGTACGACCATCCGGCCCCGGGCCGACTGGAACCTGCTCGACAGTGATCTGCTGCGCTGGCAGGGCAGCAGCGCTCCGACGGAGGGCTTCCTGGAGGACCTCGCCGAGGTCCGCGCGATCGTCGAGCCCGCCGGGGCCCGGCTCGCCGCGGGCCGCCGCACCGACGCCGACCTGGACGCGATGCGGCGGGCGCTGGACGCGATGGCGGCGGCGGGGACGGACGCGGACGCCATGGTCGAGGCGGACCTGGCCTTCCACCGTGCCCTGCTGGATGCCGCGCACAACGAACTCCTGAGCCGCATGGAGGTCGTCATCGAGGCCGGGCTGCGCGTCCGCGACCGGATCGTGCACGGCGCCCGGCACTTCTCCGACTCCATACCCGTGCACCGGGAACTGCTGGACGCGGTCGAGGCGGGCGACCCGGACGCCGCCGTGGCCGCCGTCGCATCACTCCTGGCCCAGGCGTCCCAGGACCTGGCGGCCGTGCAGTCGCAGGACACCTTCGACGAAGCCGACACCGACGCCGTGCCGGAGGAAACTCCTTGAAGATAACCGGACTTGAGACGTTCCTGGTCGCCCCGCGCTGGCTGTTCCTGCGCATCGCCACCGACGAGGGCATCACCGGCTGGGGCGAGCCCGTGGTCGAGGGACGCGCCGACACCGTGCGCGCCGCCGTCCACGAGCTGGCCGACTACCTCGTCGGCCGCGACCCGCTGCGTATCGAGGACCACTGGCAGGTTCTCACCAAGGGCGGCTTCTACCGTGGCGGGCCCATCCTCTCCAGCGCCGTCGCCGGCATCGACCAGGCCCTGTGGGACATCGCCGGCAAGACCTACGGCGCTCCCGTGCACCGTCTCCTCGGCGGCCCGGTGCGGGACCGCGTGCGGATGTACGCCTGGATCGGGGGCGACCGGCCGAGTGACGTGGCGGAGCTGGCCGAGGAGCAGATGAAGGCGGGCTTCACCGCCGTGAAGATGAACGCCTCGGCCGAACTCGCCCCGATCGACACCCCGGCCCGCACCGCCGAGGTCGTCGAACGCGTCGCGGCCGTCCGCGAGGTGCTCGGCGACGAGTGGGACATCGCCGTCGACTTCCACGGCCGTGTCTCCACCGCCATGTCACGCCGTCTGCTGCCCCTCCTCGAACCCCTGCACCCGCTGTTCGTCGAGGAACCCGTCCTGCCGGAACACTCGGGCCACCTGCGCAGCCTCGTCGAGTCCACGAGCATCCCGCTCGCGACCGGCGAACGCCTCTACTCCCGCTGGGACTTCCGCGAGGTACTGGCCAGCGGCATCGCCGTCGCCCAGCCCGACCTGTCGCACGCCGGCGGCATCTCCGAGGTCCGCCGCATCGCGGCCATGGCCGAGACGCACGACGTCGCCATGGCTCCGCACTGCCCCCTCGGCCCGATCGCCCTGGCCGCGAGTCTGCAGATCGCCTTCTCCGTGCCGAACTTCCTCATCCAGGAGCAGAGCATGGGCATCCACTACAACCAGCAGTGCGACCTGCTGGAGTACGTGATGGACCCCGAGCCCTTCCGCTTCGAGGACGGCTACGCCGCCCGGGGGTCCCGCCCCGGGCTCGGCGTCGAGATCGACGAGAAGGCCGTACGCCGCGCCGCCGAGACCGGGCACCGCTGGCGCAACCCCGTATGGCGGGGCGCCGACGGGGCGTTCACCGAATGGTGAAGCCCCGCCTTGAACTTCGCACCGCAGGAGAACCTCACACCGTGAACCTCGTGGAAGCACTCCGAAAGCATCGCCTGCTGGCAATCGTGCGCGGCAACGACCCTGGCGCCGCCCTGCGCACCGTACGCACCCTCGTCGAGGAGGGCATCGAGGCCGTCGAGGTCTCCCTGACCACCACCGACGCCCTGGCGGTGATCAAGCAGGCGCGCGCCGAACTCGGTCCGGACGCGCTGATCGGCGCCGGAACCGTGCGCACGGTCGCCGACGCCGAACGCGCCGTGGACGCCGGCGCCTCGTACCTCGTCACGCCGGCACTCGTCGACGGCCTGGGATCGAGCGAGGTCAGCGACGTACCCGTGCTGATGGGCGCCCTGACGCCGAGCGAGATCGAAGCCGCCCTCGCCCGAGGAGCCGACGCGATCAAGCTCTTCCCCGGCTCCCTCGGCGGACCGGACTATCTTCGGGCCCTGCGCGACCCGTTCCCAGACGTGCCCTTTGTGCCTGTCGGAGGAGTGGACGCTTCGGCAGCACGTGCCTATCTCGACCTGGGTGCGGTCGCCGTCGGTGTGGGCTCGCCCCTCGTCGGGGACGCAGGCAACGGCGGCGACCTGGGCCGACTCCGGGTCCGTGCAGCCGAGTTCCGCAAGGTGATAGCGGGGGAGACGCCATGACGGCACCGGCCGACGGCGCCGCACCGGACGTCGTGACCTTCGGCGAGACGATGGCCGCGCTACGAGCCGGCGGCGCACTGCGGCTGGGCGGCAGCCTCGGACTGTCCATCGCGGGAGCCGAATCCAACGTCGCCATCGGCCTCGCCCGGCTCGGACACCGGGTGCGATGGGCCGGCCGGGTCGGTGCCGACGAACTCGGCGCGCTGGTGCTGCGCACACTCCGCGCCGAGAACATCGACGTCGGCCACGCGGTGACCGATGACACCGGCCGCCCCACGGGACTGCTGCTGACCGAACCCCGCCTGGGCACCTTGACCCGCGTCAGCTACTACCGCGCCGGCTCCGCGGGGTCGGCCGTGTCACCGGCCGACGTGTTGCCCACGCTGACCCCCGGTACCCGTGTCCTGCACCTGACCGGTATCACGCCCGCGCTCAGCCCGTCGGCCGCCGAGGCCGCAGTGGCCGCCGCCACGGCAGCCCGTGAGGCGGGCATCACCGTGTGCCTCGACGTCAACTACCGGTCGCGGCTGTGGACCGCCGACCGTGCCCGCACGGCTCTGAGGCCACTCCTGGCCCGCACCGACCTGCTCATCGCCTCTGAGGACGAACTGTCGCCGGCACTGGAGCAACCCGCCGCGGACGAATCCGAGGGTGTGCGCAGGCTCTTGGACGAAGGTGTCACCGAGGTGGTCATCAAGCGCGGCGCGCGCGGAGCGACCGCCTACACCGCCCACGAGACAGCTGACTGCGCGGCGCGGATGGTGGATGCGGTCGACCTGGTCGGCGCGGGCGATGCCTTCGTGGCCGGATACCTGTCGGGACATCTCGAAGGCTCCACCGTCCCGGCCCGCCTGCACCGGGCCGTCACCACCGCGGCCTTCGCCGTCGCCACCCGGGGCGACTGGGAGGGCCTGCCGACGCGGGACGAACTCGGCCTGCTCGACGAGCCGGACGGCACCACCATCCGCTGACGGAGGAGAGCGACCATGGCAGCTGCCGCAGAGGCGACGACGACGGTCACCGTCCAGGGCGATTACGAACTCGCCGAAGGGGGACGCCGGGTCGGCGACCGGTACGTGTACGTGGACATTCTGAGCGGCCGGCTCTTCGAACTGCGCGACGGAGCGGGCCAGGTACCGCGCCAACTGGCCCGGCTGGACGTGCCCCTTGGCGCGGTCGCCCCGGTACGCCACCGGCCGGACGCATGGATCGCCGCCGCGGGCACCGGGATCGCACTGCTCAGCGCCGACGGCGCGGTGGAATGGCTGGACCGTCCCGAGGACCGCACCCCTCTCCCCAGCCGGATGAACGACGGCGTCGCGGATCCCGCCGGTCGCTTCTGGGCCGGCAGCATGGCCTACGACGGCACCCCCGGCGCGGGTTCGCTGTACCGCACGGATCACGACGGTACGGTCGTCCGGGTGCTGGACGGCCTGACCATCGTCAACGGCCCGGCGTTCACGGCCGACGGCAGGACCCTGTACCTCGCGGACACCGCCGCCGGAATCATCCACCGCTGCCGGGTCGACCCTGCGACGGGTGACCTCACCGGCCCGGAGACCTTCGTCCGCTTCCGTGGAGAAGAGGGCAGCCCCGACGGCATGACCGTCGACGACGAGGACTGCCTGTGGGTCGCGATGTGGGGCGGTGGCGCGGTCCGCCGCTACGATCCCACCGGCCGTCTGCTCCACACCCTGACCTTGCCCGCTCCTCAACCCACCTCCGTATGCCTGCACCCCTCGGACCTCCGCATCCTGATCACCACGGCCCAGCACGGGCTGAAGGACCCGACGCCGGCTTCGGGAGCGGTGCTCAGCGCTCCCGCACCAGCCAAGGGTCGGGATGCCTGTTCCTGGCACGGGGAGATCCCGGCCTCGCGATAGGGACCCACGGCGTACAGCGCGGAGGCTGCGAGTTGAGGTCGCTCGGTTTCCGGATGTCGAGATGGGCCAGCTTCACCCGCTTGCTTCGAGCTTTCCGCTCCATGCCGACCGGATGTTGCAGGCCATGCACCGATACTCTTCCGCCTGCCTTTGCTTGACCAGAACGCAGAGGTCCTCGGCCATGCCGGAGAACCCCTCGACACATGAAGAAGAGTCTCTGGAACCCGGACGGTTCGCCGACTCCGCCGTGCTGTTGGCGGACTACTTCAGGGTCCCCGAGGAATCGACCCCACCGGCAAGACCGACTACACCTGGGACAAGGCCGGCCGCCTGGACTACCTGACCGCCCCGGACGGCAAGAAGACCGACTTCGACTACAACGACAACGACAAGCGCACCAAGACCGTCTACCCCGGCGGCACCACACAGTCGCTCACGATCGACGACAACGGCCGCCCCGAAGCCATCAAGACCACCTCGGGTACGACCGCGCTGATCGACCTGTCGTACAGCTACAAGAACACCGCGGGCAAGGACACCACCAAGATCCGCACCCGCACCGACAACCTCACCAAGTACAAGACCACCTACGACTACGACTCCCAGGACCGGCTGCGCTACGCCCTGGAGGCCGACTCAGCGGGTGCCCGCAAGGCGTCGTGGCTGTACTGCTGGGACAAGGCCGGCAACCTCACCTCCCAGGACGGCAGTAAGAGCGCCTGCCCCCGCGGCACGACGTACACCTACGACAACGCCTCGGAACTCACCGGCAGGAACGGCTCCACCACGGGCTGGTCCTACGACAAGCTCGGCAACGAGACCGCCGCGGCGAGCGGCACCGCCCGCACAGGCGAGTCCTGGACCGACTACAGCCAACTGTCCGGCATCACCGCAGGCGGCAAGACCTACGACCTGGTCCACGCGGCACCTGCAACTCCGAGCGCACCAAGCTGGGTTCGACCTGGTTCCACCACACCGCGCGGGGTCTGGCGTCCACGACCACGAACGGCGTCGACACCGGATTCATCCGCGAACCGGCGGGCACCTTGAACTCCATGACGACTGGGGGGAAGTCCTCCTACTACCTCACCGACGCCACGGGCAACGTCCTCGGCCTCGTCGACGATGCGGGCAAGCGCACCCACACCTACGCTTACGGCCCCACCGGCCTGCCCCGCGGCACCACCACCGAGGCCACCCCCCAGCCGCACCGCTACACCGGCGCCTACCTCGACCCGACCGGCCTGTACAAGATGGGCCACCGCTACTACGACCCCACCCTCGGCCGCTTCACCCAGCCCGACCCCTCCGGCCAGGAGAAGAACCCGTACCTCTACGCCGCCGGCGACTTCATCAACAACAGCGATCCCACAGGACTCTTCAGCCTGTCCGACGCTCTCGATACAGGGGAGAAGATCTTCAGCGCTGCCACAGGATGTCTTGCTGGAGTCGGGGCTGCGGGTGAATCCGGAATTCTCACAGCGGCGACGGGCTTCTTCGGAGCGCCAGGTGGTGTGGCGGCCGGGGTCCTCGCCTGTGGCGCGGGTGCAGGGGCAGCCTTGATTGGGGCAGACATCATCTCCTATGGGTAACAAGCGCATGAGAGGAATCAAGGCTTAAGGCAACAGGAGCCACAGGGAGCGTCGTCGAGCGGTGGCTCCGTCTCCGGACTGTCCTCGACGGCGCTTCTGGCGCAAGCCGTTCGTCACGGAACGTAGAAGAGAAGGGTGCCATGTCCATCAGCCCGGCCAAGAAGTTGACAATATTCGTAGTAATCGGCACCGCCTTTGGACTGTTCTGCATCATCCTGGGCGTCCTCAATCAGAACTATGTACTAGTGGGCGCCGGAATTCTTGCCGCTCTCGGAGGGCTGGCACTGACCACCATGGCCATTTCCCGCCATAGGCAGAGAAGGTGAGAGCGAGTTGGTAGTGGTCGGTAACGGCTGACTCCCGACCCATCAGCTGGCCGCGAATTCGGATAGGGCTCTGGGATACGCGGGAGGGACGCGTCGTTGAGCAATGCGATCAGGAGAGTACGAATCTTTCCCGCAATTTCGATCACCGGCGGAATATGTGCGTGCGTTGCTGGATCACTCACTGAGCCCTTTCCAACCTCAGGTTGAGGCGTGACGAAGGGCGGGGATGGTCTTCACGATGGCGGTGACTCGGTTGGTGCTACAGCGGAGTTTCCGCGCGAGGTGCCAGCCCTTCAGAGCGGCCATGGCTTGCTCGCCGAGGCAACGGATCCGGGCGTGGGTGCTGTTGTGCCGACGTTGTCGCAGCTTGATACGCAGGCCGCGGAAGTGCGCCCGGGTGGTGCCGCCGGCGCCTTGATACGCCTTGTCCGTCCAGCACTTCACCTCCGCGTCGCGGGTGGTGTAGTCACCGACAGCACCGGTGTCGTGGCGAGCGCCGGGAACGGTGGGTGAGGCCGACAGCAGTCGGCCTGCCGCATCGGCGATGGCCTACCACGCCGGGTTCGTCGGACATGGCGGCGCCGACCCGGTTGGGAGCTATAGGGGAGCTGCGCACCGGCCGGTGACCGGTCGGTGCGGGCTCGGTCTACCGGTTCGCGGCTTCGCGAGAGGCGATCCGGTTCTTGCGACCGACCGCGCGGCCCACCGCGTTGCGCACCGCGAGGCCCGGCCGGGTGCGGGGCACCATGAGCCTGGAGAGCAGACCGACGCGTCGCTGCCGCGGGCCTACCTCACGGCGGAGCCGCGACTCGTAGGCGGCGAAGGCGCGGGCGTGGTCACCGGGATGGGCAGCGAGCTCTTCTGCGAGGGCGTACGCGCCCGTCATCGCCATGCTGGACCCGTCGCCCAGTAGGGCTGTCGCCGCCGCGTCTCCGAGCAGTACGACCCGTCCGCGGGACCACGAGGGCACCCGGATGGTGGTCAGGGGGTCGAAGAACGGAGCTGGGTGGTCGAGGAACGCCGCCACGAGTTCTGGTGCCCGCCACCGCACGTCGGCGTAGGCGTCGGCCACGGTCTGCTTGTGAAGGGCGATGTTCTTGCGGTCGTGGGGCGCCGGCTGTGCGGCCCGGAAGGTGAAGATCGCGAGCGGGGTGGTCCGCGAGGGGTGGACGACCAGCATCCGGTTCGGCACGGTCAGCATCGTCATCTCGCTCGGGTCCTCGATGGCGTCGGGTTCCAGCGGGACGGTCGCGCCGTACAGGCCCAGGTCGCTCGCGAACTGCCGCTCGGGTCCGAATACCAGGCGCCGTACGGTGGAGTGCATCCCGTCGGCGCCGATGACCAAGTCGAAGCGCCGTGGCGCGGACCGCCGGAAGGTGACGTCCACCCCGCCTTCATCCTGGTCGAGAGCGGTGACCGTGTCGTCGAACAGGAACTCGGCCTCGGTCTGCGCCGACCGGTGGAGCAGCTCAGACAGGTCGGATCGGGTCACCTCGACCGTCGGCGCCTTGTCCGAGGTGAGCGGGAGTTGCAGGATTCGCCTGCCGCCGGGGTCGAGCAGGGTCAGCGACCGATTGCGGGTGGCGAGCTCGCGGAGCTGCGGGAGGATGCCCATGCGCTCGGCGACCGGGATCGCGGGCCCCTTCACGACGATCGCGCTACCACCGGAGCGCAGCTGCCGGGCGTGTTCGACGACTGTCGGCCGGAATCCATTCCGGGAGAGCCAGTAGGCGAGTGCGGGCCCTGCGATTCCGGCACCGACTATCAGCACCTCGGGCTTCTTCATGACGATGACCTCTCGGAGTGTCGATGACCAGGTGCCCGGCGAGTGCCGGGCCGGGTCTGAGGGAGCGGCGGCACGGGGCGGTGCAACCGGACCAAGGTACGATCAATTTCGTACCTCATCAGAGAAGCGCGTCCTTCAGGTACGATGCAAGTCATACCTGAAGGGGGTGCCGCGTGGCCGGGAGGAACCTGGTCGGCCCGGAGGCCGATGCGCTCGATCTGGGTGCGGTGTTTCGTGCCCTCGCCGACGAGCACCGTCGTTCGGTGATGACGCAGTTGTCCGCCGACCGCAGCGACAGCGAGCGGGGCTGCAACTCGTTCGATCTTCCGATCTCGAAGCAGACCCAGACCCACCACTTCCGGGTCCTGCGCGAGGCAGGTCTCATTGACGAGATCGACTACGGCAACCGCAAGGGCATCCGACTACGACGCGCGGACATCGAGAAGAGATTCCCCGGGCTGCTCACGCTCCTGGGTGCAGAGTCCCCGGGCGGTACTGCTCCTCGCTGAACACAGCTGAGCACACCGGAAGGAGTCCGAGTCGGCCCTGAGCCGCGAGCTCGACCGGATCCAGCCCGCGCCCGGCTCGCAGGCAGCCGAGTACGACGCGGACACGAATGGATCGGTGTCGCTTCGACCACCGTCCCGCGCTCGTGATCGGCGCCGGACTCTTCCGCATACTCCCTCACGCCCACACCCACTGAGGTTTCCTCAACCTGCGTGCGGAGCAGGGCCACTGGGGGGGGAGGGCGAGGCCCGGGCGTAGAGAAGCTCCTGGTAGAGGGGTGCGTGTCGAGTCCAAGCCATCCTGCCAGGAGCTTTCCGCACGCTCGTCTACCCAGCCGGGGTCGATCTGCCCACCTCCGCTCTGCGCTTCCTCGCCCGTGAGTTGACCGCACGTCGTCTTGCGCAAGGGACACGATGTCGCCGGCCGGCCGCCGGACGGCAGGCGCTGCTCGTGCTGGCTCATCTACGATGCGGCCATACCTACGCCCAGCTCGCCGCCGGGTTCGGCGTGGGCACCACCACCGCCTACCGGTACATCGCCGAGGCCGTCGACATCCTGGCCGCTCTGGCTCCAACCCTCGCCGAGGCGGTGAGGACAGCCTCCGGCAAGGCGTTCGTGATCCTGGACGGCACGTTGCTGCCGATCGGCCGGATCGCCGCCGACCGACCCTTCTACTCCGGGAAACATAAGAAGCACGGCATGAACGTGCAGGTGATCGCCGACCCGGCGGGACGGTTGCTGTGGCCTCGCCCGCGCTGCCGGGATCTGTCCACGACATCAAGGCCGCGCGAACCCACGGCATCATCGGTGCCCTGGCGGAGGCCGGGGTGGATTGCTGGGCCGACAAGGGCTACCGGGGCGCCGGCGGCACCGTGCGAGTTCCCTACTGGGGGCGCTGGGAGACTCTCTCCCCTGGTCAGCGGGCCGTCAACTGCTCACACGCGAAGGTCCGTGCCCTCGTCGAACAGGCCATGGCCACCCTCAAAACCTGGCGACTCATGCGCAAACTGCGATGCTCTACCAGCCGTATCACCAGCCTCGTCCAGGCCGTCCTCACCCTGCACCTGACATGCACAAACTGAGGTTGGAAAAGGCTCACTGGCGACACCGTGCCGATTGTGCTCGGAGTAATCGCAGCGGCAGGTGGAGTGATTCTGGCGGTCTTCGCCTTCTCAGCCCATCGGAAGACCCGCTCCTGACACAAGACTTACAGATCAAGACGGCAGGTGCGAGCACCACCGCCCGCACGAACGAGACGTGGACGGACTGCAACCAGCTCTCCGCACGGACAACTCCGAGCGCACCAAGCTGGGTTCGACCTGGTTCCACCACACCGCACTCGGCCTGACCTCCACGACCACCAACGACGTCGACACCGGGTTCATTCACGAACCGGAGGGCACGCTGAACTCCATCACCGGCAAGCTCGGGCGGCGTCAGCATCGTCTGGCGCTGCCCTGGCTCCTGACTGCCGGACTCCGGCAGGGGGCTCCACTGCGCGGTTCCTCTCACTCCCTGAACCTCCCTGGCCTCGCGGCCGACGCTGATCCCCGGGTGCGGGCGGCGGCCTGTGCCCGGTGGGAGGGCCTCGCTGCGCCGCTGCGGGAGCGGCTGCTGGCCGACACCGACGACGTGGTGCGAACGGCTGCGCTGCTCGCCCACCACGTCGGCGTACCCATGCCTCGCGAGGTTTTCGCCGCCCTGCCCGACCGGCGGCGGGCGCTCGAACGGTGCCGCCTCGCGCCCGAGCTGGAGGCGGAGCTCGTCCGGGACGGGGACGCGGAGGTGCGTCGGGCGTTGGCCGCCAAACCCGTGCCTGTGCCAGCACGGCGTTGCCGTGCTGGCACAGGACCCGCAGGACGACATCCGCTCCGCGGTGGCGCTGCGCCCCGACCTCACCGAGGAACAACGTGCCGCGATGCACTACGACTTCGACGCCACGTCGATGTCGCACACCCTGCCCTGGGTCGAGAACCTCCACGGCGACGCCGACGCGATGCGCCGTCTGGCCGCGTCGTCCCACCCGCTGGTCCGCCGCAGTGTGGCCCGGGCCCGGCACCTCCCACCGGATGTCGTGGCGCGCCTGACGCGGGACGAGGACCGGGCGGTCCGCCTGTTCCTCGCCGAATCGTGCGAGGACGCGCCGGCCGACATGCTGCTGGAGGTCTGGCGCTGGTGGGACGGCAGCTTCAGCCACCCCGGCCGGCCCCGCAACCACCCCAACTTCCCCCGTGTGGGCCTGCTGCGCTACACCGACGACCCCAGCGGGCGGATGCGCCGCCTGGCTCTGGACGATACGGAGTCGACACCGGCCGACGTCGCACGCCTGGCACGGGATCCCGAAGCCGAGGTGCGCCGCCGCGCGGCTGAGGACCCCCGGCTGTCACCGGCCGACGCGGTGCGGCTGCTGAACGACCCGGAGGCTTACGTCCGCGACACCGCGGTGCGCAGTCCGCGGCTGCCAGCCCGCGTCCTGGCCGGGCTGCTGCACGACCGCGACACGGCATCCGCAGCGGTCACCAACCCGGCGATCCCGGTCCCTGTCCTGCACTGCATCCTGGCCGCGGCCGCGGCCAGGATGCGGCCGCGGCAGCCCGGCGCTGAACGCCGACGCTCCGCACGGAGGCCGTGGCGGTCCGACGCTGAACTCCGGCACGCCCACCGGCTTCCTGCTGCGCACGGTCATCACGTCCTGACAGCGCCGCAGATACGCGTTGTGCAGCCAGAAGGCGATCCCGTTGACAGCGCACGGGGCGCGGTCAGCCTCGTGATGGAGAACGTGTCCCACGAGAAGGGGGCCGTGACAGCAGGCTAGTAGTTGCGACCGTGCCTACCTGTGCACGTGGAAGCGCAGCATGGTGACCCCGCCCGACTGGACGTTGCTGAACGGTTCCAGGTCGATCCGGTCGAGGCCCGGCGGTGCGAAGCGGACGCCGTCGCCGAGCAGCACTGGCAGCACGTACACGAGGATCTCGTCGACGAGGCCGCGCTGCAGGCACTGGGCGGCCACGTCGGCTCCGAGAATCTCCAGGTTCTTGTCGCCGGCGGCGCGGCGTGCCGTGGCCACGGCTTCCTCGATGTCGCAGGTGAGGAAGATGACGTTGGGGTCCGGCTCGTCGGGCGGGCGGTGAGTGAGGACGAAATGCGCCCCGCCGTCGTAGTCGGTGTTCTCGTCGGACATGCGCTTGCCGACCTCGAACGTGCCCCGGCCGATGAGCATGGCGCCCGTGGCCGCCATGACCTCCGGGAATGTCGCCGACGTCATGTGCTCGAAGATCCAGTCCATCGTGTGGCCGGGACCGGCGATGAACCCATCGAGGGACATCACCCTGTTCACGACCACTTTGCCGCTGCTCGCATCCGTCATGCGTCCTCTCCAAGCATGTGGAGGGCCGGGATCGCATCATAGGTCGGTGAGCAACATCTTCTCCGGCGGTAGCCACGACCTGGATCTGTCCAATGGCGCCACCGCGGTGTTCATCGACGTGCTGATGCTGGCCGTGTCTGATCTCGCTTCCGAGGACTGGGACTTCCGCTTCGCGGCGCTGCTGACCCTGCAGGACCAGAACGTCATGGGGCGCGGTGCCGTCGGGTTCGACCTGGCGGAGTTCGACTGGGGTGCGACGGAGCGGGAACGCGCCCGCGCGAAGGACTTCGTGCTGCGTGCCACAGCACTCGCGGCGAGCGGACATCGCTGGAGCGAGTTGGGCTACCACCCGCCCCGCGTGCATGACTACCTGCACCGCTTCGCAACCTTGGTGGAGTCCTGCACCCCGCCCGCCGACAGCAGCGCCGCTCGTGGCTTCCCTGGCCCGGACGAGGCCGCGATGGCCTCGTGCGTGCGGCACCGCGTCCTCAGCGCGCTCCCGCTCTGGGACGGCTGCTTCCTCTGCAATCGGCCGTACTACTAGCTCGGCTCGATTCCACCTAAGGAGGTCCGTTCCCGTCGACTTCGGCATCCCCTGGCGGACGGTCTACGGATTGTTCCAGCGATGGCGGGCGAACGGAACAATGGCCCGTATCCATGCCGAGCTGCACGATGATCCGAACCCACGACGGCCTCAATCCCGGCACCGTCGCGGTGATCCTGGACTCCCAGTCCGTAGAGGGCGCCGGGACGGTGGGCCAGGACAGCCGCGGCTTCGACGGCGGGAAGCTGGACTGCAACCTCCGCCAGTGCGGTGGCGTCGATGCTGAGACAGGATCCGGAGTGTGTGACGTCGCGCGGAGCGCTTGCGCTGGTGAGTAGGGTCGGGGTTGTCCTTGCGGAGGTTGGCGGACACCAATAGGGACAATCCCAACCGTCAGGTGCGGTTGAGTTTCCTCGGATGACCTAGGCCGTTTCTTCTGGATCCTCGGGCGGACCAGATGAAGACGGCCGCGATGGGCAGTGCGGCCAGGTAGACGGTGGCGGTCTTCTCGAAGGCTGGCGGCCTGCCTTTGGACCGGCCCGCTGTTTGCGTTTGGCGATCATCGTCGAGATCGACGGCCTCCGGGTCGCGCAGGGCTGCAGCAGCCAGAGGCCAAGAGCCCTCCGAGGCGCGGGCATCATGCCCGCCCCGAGGGGCTGATCCTCCAGATGCCGACGGCGAGGGCGAGTCGTTGTCGGGTGCGGGCGAAGACTCCTGCTGGTGTTCGGCCGCCGTGCTGTTCGAGCATGGTCGCGGTCGGCAGAGCATCGGATTCATTCATCTGGGCCGGGCGGCGCCGAGCGCTGCCTGTCGACGGGCGGCGTGAGCGAGTACGCGTTGAGGGACAAGGCTCCTGCCTCCGCGCCAGCGCGAAACTCGGTGGAGCGAAATGTTCAACTGACCTGCGCTGATTGACAGTTCGGCCCACCTCCACGGGTAAAGCATGGGTAAAGCTGCGGGATCCCCTGCCCGACTGCCAGTCCTCCTCTGTGGAAACTGCCAGAACGCGCGGGCAGGGGAAGGGCGCTGGGGATCCTGCGACCCTCTCCCACGCACTGCGCGCGAACTACAAGGAACCCCACACATGAAGCTCCCCAAGTTGGCGCTCGCCACGGCTCTGGGCGTCGGCCTCCTCGCCTCCGGTCTGTCCATCGCATCCGCGTCCCCCGACACGTCGGGTGACGGATCCGGGCAGCCGGCGGCGACCGACCTCTACACCGCGGGCAAGGACGACAAGGCCGACACCGACGCGTTCATCCAGGCCGTGCTGAAGTCAGCCCTGGCGAAGAAGGAGAACACGACGAAGAGCACGGCCGCCGCCGTCACCGTCACCTACAGCGCCAAGGACGCCCCGCACTTCCGCAAGCAGATCAAGCGCAGCGCCGCAATATGGAACGCGGCCGTGGACAACGTGGAGCTGAAGGAGGGCAGCAATCCTGACTTCACCTACCGCGAGGGCAATGACCCCCAGGGGTCGCACGCGAGGGTCGAAGGCAACGGCAAGGGCTACATCTTCCTGGACTTCGAGCAGACCAAGGAGTTCAGCTCCACCCGGGTCACCTCGCACGAGACCGGTCACATCCTTGGTCTGCCGGACAACCGCACAGGCCAGTGCTCGGATCTGATGTCCGGCGGCTCCGCGCCGGCCGACTGCAAGAACGCGAAGCCCAGCGCGGAGGAGGCCGACGAGGTCGACCGGCAGTGGGCCCAGGGCCAGAACGAGTGGGAGCAGTGGCTCGCCGCAACTGACCGCTGATCCAGGGGATCCGGCGTTGCCGGCCACCGAGGAGCGCACCTAGTCCGGCGCGCGTAGCGCAGGCCGGGCCCCGCCCCTCGGACGGCCGGCCGATCCTTCAGCCGGCGTGACCTGTTCCGGTGCAGTCGGCCGACGTGTGGCCGGCGGTGCCGGAACAGGTCCCCGTCCACGACGAGAAGAGCCGTCGGCAAGTGCCGACGAGCGCGAGATCGCCGTGGGGGTGCCCACGGTATGGTTCGGGACTCTTGCAGTGGCTGTCCTGCTCCGAGCCTGCCGCGCAGAGCCCTCATTCGCGCACAGTGACGTCCACGCCCGATGCGTCCAGCCGTACCCCGATCCCGGCTCGACCGCTCCAGTGGACCTCGAGCCCGCCGACGCCGTCCGCTCGCACGGACACCAGCTCGGTCAGCGGCAGCGGCAGCGGCAACGGCAACGGATGCGGCAACGGATCCGGATCGGCGGTCAGTCGGGCCAAAGCGACGAACAGGGCGTCCCCCTTCCCTGTGACCCCCTCGACCCCCGTGACCCCTTCGACCCCTGCGAGGGTGCCGGTCAGGCCGATAGCAGGCACAAGCTCGGCCCTGAAACCCTCCCGCGGCGCCCATCCCGTAAGCCGCACCCGCGTACCCGGCGGCGCACCGGCGACAAGAAAGGCCCGTACCTCCACCGCCCCCTCGGCGAGGACCACGCTGGTCACGGTGATGCCGTCGCGCACGGTGTGCCGGGAGGCGATCCACCCCTCACCCGTGCCGAGCGGCTCGATCTCCGTCCGGGTGGCGTCCCCGCCGACGAACACGCTGTTGTCGTACGACGGTGCCGGCACGGTCGCGGTCGAGTAGGCCAGACGGGTGTACAACGCCGCGTAGCGGGTGTCCTCGCTGCCGTGGTTGTGCAGCCGTACCAGGCCGTCCGAACAGGTCGACACCAGCAGCCAGTTGGGCGCGGGCAGGGACGTGACCCGGTCGGCACGCTCGACCTGGGCCTGCTGTTCCGGTGCCGTCCACACCTCGTGGTCCGGCGGCAGCAGCAAGCCGAGGAAGCCCTTGCTCGCCCAGTAGGGGGAGGCCGGGCCCGAGTAGGTCTGTACGAGCGACTCGTCGGGACCGAGCCAGCCGAGTGGCAGGAGACCTCGCTCGTCGACCGCCCCGCCGTCCAGGAAGTACCGCAGGGCGCCGGAGCCCAGTCGTCGTGTCTCGCCCGGGGACAGCGGAGTGTGCCCGGTCAGCGCGCCGAGCCAGAGCGGGGCCGTCGTGGCGAAGCGATAGGTCAGGGAACGGCCCTGGAACACGGGGGCGCCGTCGCCGCCGAAGAGCCGGGCGTAGTCCTCGAGGTGCTGGGACAGCCGTCCGCCGTACAGGGAGAGCAGTGCGCTGTCGTCGGCCAGCCATGCGTGCAGGACCGGGTACAGGTGCATGGCCCAGCCGTTGTAGTAGTCGAACTTCCGGCCGTCGCCGTCCGTGTACCAGCCGTCGCCCCGGTACCAGTCCTCGATGCGTTCCAGGCCCCGATCGATCGCCCGGCGCGCCGCGTCCGGCCGGTGGCCGATCTCCTGGAGGAAGCCGCCGACGGTGACGGGGAACAACTCCCAGTTGTTCGGCCGGGGTTCTGCGGTGAGCGCGTCCGACAGCCAGTCCGCCGTCCGCTCGCGCACCCGCTGCTCCAGGCGGTCCCACAGCAGCGGCCGGGTCAGCCGCAGGGCGAGAGCGATCGAGGCGGCTTCGACAAGCGGCTGGCTGTGGTCCTCGATCCGCGGCCATACGCCGCCGGGGCCGGTCGCGAGGCCCTCGGCGTAGCGGCCGAGAAGGGTCTCGTCCTGACGGAAGGCGGCCAGCAGCAGTGTGCGGGCGTACCCCTCCAGGCCGTCGGAGAGGCGGCCCGCCTGGCTCACATGGCTGCCGGGCAGGTGATAGAGGGCGCGGTCGGCGGTGGCGTACGGTGCCACGGCGGCGAGCAGGGCATCGGCCGCGGCCTCCCAGTGAGCACGGGTGTAGCCGGTGTACGGGCTGGACTCGCGGTCATCGGCGGGCAGTTCGATCACTGTGGTCGCATTCCTTCCGGGGTGGCGGTGGCCGTCGGGATGGTCTTGTCGTGCCGCGGTGGGACGTCTCCTCCTTTCCTCCAGCGGGCGCCCCGGGGGTCGTACCGCCCTCACAAGGCCTCACAAGGCCTCACAAAGGAGGAAGCCCCATCCGCGTCCGGTGCGCGTCCCGCAGCAGGCTCGCGGGGCTGACGGCCGACGCGCCGGCGTCCAGGACGATCTCGCTGCCCGTCAGCATCGCCCCGTCCGGTGAGGCGACGAAGGCGACCGTGTTCGCGATCTGTTCGGGCTCGCACAACAGCCTCAGGGGATTGCTCTGACGCAGCCGTTCCAGATCGCGCTCGCCGTCCAGCCGGGACTCGGTGGCCGGCGTCCGGACCCATCCGGGGGAGACGGTGGCGAAGTGAATGCCGTACTGGCCGTAGTCGACGGCGAGTTGGCGGGTGAGTGCGGCGATGGCGCCCTTGGACGCCGCGTAGGCGGGAAGACCCGGTGCGGCCGTCCGGTGCAGGACGGAGCCGACCGTGATCACGGCACCGGTTCCCGCCGTCATCATGGCGGGCAGGACCTCGCGTACGTACAGGAAGACCGATGACAGATTGACTGTCATGACGGAGTTCCACTCCTCCAGGCTGGTTCGGTGCAGCGGCCGGCCCTCGGTGATGCCGACACAGTTGACCAGGACGTCCACGGCGCCGCTCGCCGCCTGCGCCACGCGTACCGCCGAGACCACCTCCGCGGCGTCGGTCACGTTCGCGCGTCGATAGGTGACACCCGGAAGTTCGGGGTCCGTGATGTCGACGCCCACGACGCGGAAGCCGTCGGCGACGAAGCGAGCGGCGATGGCGCGGCCGATACCTCCGGCCGCTCCGGTGATCAAGGCGGTACGGGTCATGGGCGGTGCCTCACAGGTAGCTGTCCGTGTCCCCGGGCAGGGCGAGGAGGGTTGAAGTCGGAGGGGAAGAGTATACGATCTACGAAACTCCCTCAATCGTGCCTCGGAGGCATCCGTGCGACCACACGACTTCCTTTTCGCCCTGCAGACCCAACGGGTCATGGCCATCGTCCGCGGGGCGGACCCCGAGGCGGCGCTCGCCACGGTCCTGACCCTCGCCCGGACCGGGATTCCGCTCATCGAGGTGTCATTGAGCGGCACGGACGCGGTGTGGGTGATCGAACAGGCCCGCAGTGTCCTCGGGCCGGAGGCGCTCCTGGGGGCGGGCACCGTGGTGACATCCGAGGACGCCTGGCGGGCGGCCAAGGCGGGCGCGGGGTACGTGGTCACACCCGGCCTCAGTGACGCCGTCGGCACGTCGCGCGCACTCGGACTGCCCGTCCTCGCGGGCGCGGTGACACCCACGGAGGTCGCGGCCGCGCTCGCGCAGGACGCCACCGCGGTGAAGCTCTTCCCGGCCGGGGCGGTCGGCGGGGTGGAGCTGCTGCGCGCGCTCCGGGCGCCCTTCCCCGACGTTCCGTTCGTGCCCGTCGGGGGCGTCGACGTCGTCCGAGCACGCGAGTACCTGGAAGCGGGCGCCGTCGCGGTCGGTGTCGGCTCCCCGCTCGTGGGGCGAGCCGCCGACGGCGATTCCAGCGGACTCGCCGGACGGGTGCGCGCCTTCCGTGCCCTGACCGGGGTGGTGGCATGACCGACGTACTGACCTTCGGAGAAGCGCTGGTCACGCTGCGCGCCGACCGGCCGATCCGCAGCGGCGGAGCGCTGCACATGTCCGTCGCCGGAGCCGAGGTGAATGTCGCGATAGGCCTCGCCCGCCTCGGCCACCGTGCGCGCTGGGTGGGATGCACGAGCCGTGACGAGTTCGGAGCGCTCGTGCTGCGCACGTTGCGCGCCGAGAACGTCGACGTGGCGAACGTGGAGCAGGCCGAAGGGCCCACCGGGCTGGCCGTCTTCGAATCCCGCATCGCGGATGTCACCCGCGTGTCGTACCACCGGTCCGGGTCCGCCGGTTCGCGGCTGACTCCCCGGCACCTCAAGGCACCCCTGCGCGAGGGGGCCAGGGTCGTGCACATGACCGGCATCACCGCGGCCCTGGGCCACGGACCTCTACGGGCCGTGCGCACAGCTGTGTCGGCCGTGCGGGCGAGCGGAGCCACGCTCTGCCTGGACGTGAACTATCGCGCCAAGCTCTGGTCCCGGGAGACGGCCACCGCCGCACTGCGCCCGCTCGCGGCGCAGGCCGACATCCTGGTGGCGTCCGACGACGAACTAGCCCTGGCCGCGCCGGGCGGCACCGTGACCGAGGCGCAGCAGGTGGAGGCCCTTCTGGCGTGCGGTGTCCGGGAGATCGTCGTCAAGCGGGGGGCCGAAGGCGCCGAAGTCTTCAACGCCTCGGGTGCCGTTGCCCGCCCCGCCCTCGACGTGCCCGTGGAGGACACGGTGGGGGCCGGGGACGCCTTCGTGGCCGGCTATCTCTCGGCCCTCCTGGACGGCGAGCCCATCGACCGGCGCCTCGAACGCGCTGTGACCCTGGGCGCGTTCGCGGTCGCCTCCCGAGGAGACTGGGAAGGGCTTCCCGTGCGGGAAGAGCTCGGGCTGGTGCACGCCGTTCCGGGCAGCACGCTCCGATGAGGGCGGCAAGGGTCGCCAGGCGGTGGCGGCCCTGTGTCGCGGACCGGTATCAACTCGCCGAAGGCGCCCGATGGTTCGACGGCCGGCTGTTCTTCGTCGACCTTCTCCGCGGCGACCTGTACAGCTGCCGGGAGAGCTCCGGTGGCAGGCCGGAGCAAGTCCTCGGTCTCGGTGTGCCGCTGGGGGCGGTGGCGCCTGCCGCCGTCGGGCGAAGGCGGGGCTGGATCGTCGCGGCCGGCGTCGGCATCGCGCTGACCGACGGCCGCGGCGCACCGGAGTGGCTGGCGCGGCCCGGCGACAGAGCCGACCGGGCCATGCGGATGAACGACGGAGTCTGCGATCCGGCGGGCCGGTTCTGGGCCGGCAGCATGGAGGTCCACGCCGCACGGGACGCGGGCTCGCTCTACCGCACTGATCCCGACGGCACGGTCCACGAGGTGCTCGACCGTCTCACCGTCCCCAACGGGCCTGCCTTCACCGCGGACGGACGGCTCATGTACCTGGCCGACAGCGCCCGCGGCACCATCACGCGCTATGCGGCGGACCCTGTCACGGGTGCGCTGGGCCCGCCCGAGCCGTTCGCCGAATTCACGCTCGCTGAGGGCCGTCCCGACGGCATGACGGTCGACGATCACGGCAACCTGTGGGTGGCGCTCTGGGGCGGGGGACGCGTCCTGTGTCTGGGGCCGGACGGGAGGCGTCTACGCACCGTGCGCCTGCCCACGCCCCACGTCAGCAGCATCGCCTTCGGCGGCGGCCGGATGTATGTGACGACGGCTCTGCATCGTCTGGAGAGGCCGGGGTTGCTCGACGGTGCCGTGCTCGCCAGCGCGACCGCCGTGACGGCGCCACCGGCGCTGCCGTTCGGGGCGACGCGGCCGGCTCATGCCCCGGCCGAGCCGTAGAGCCCCGCCGGTCACAAGCTGAAAAATTTCCCGCCGCACCTCTGGACGTTATTTCGTATACGGAATACCTTCAGCCTTCGCTGGATGTTCTTCCTGGCGTCCGGTCTTCCTCTCTAGGCGGTGTACGTCCCCATGAGCACGTTCTCGACCCCCAGATCCCCGGCGGTGAGCCGGCCGGAGCCCGCCGGCCGGCGGCGCACGATGGTCGCCAGCACAGTCGGCACGGTGATGGAGTGGTACGACTTCAATCTCTACGGCCTGGCCTCGGCGCTGGTCTTCGGCCCGCTGTTCTTCGGGTCGTCGTCGACCGGCGCGACCCTCGCCTCCTTCGCCACCTTCGCGGTGGGCTTCGCGGCCCGCCCCGTCGGCGGCATCGTCTTCGGCCACATCGGCGACCGGGTCGGCCGCAAGTACGTCCTGCTGGTCACGATGCTGGTCATGGGCCTGTCGACGGCGCTGGTCGGCATGCTGCCCACACACGCGATGATCGGCGTCGGGGCCCCGATCCTGCTGATCGTCCTGCGCATCGCCCAAGGCATCGCGGTCGGCGGCGAGTTCGCCGGGGCGACTCTGCTGACCGTGGAGAACGCCCCACCGGGGCGGCGCGGCCTGTACGGAGCGATCCCCGCGATGGGCACCGGAGCGGGCTTCGTCCTGGCCAGCGCCGTCTTCGGCCTGATCTCCCTGCTTCCCGAGGACGCCTTCCTCCAATGGGGCTGGCGCATCCCGTTCCTGCTGAGCTTCGGCCTGGTGATCTTCGGTGTGTGGGCCCGCCGCGGTATCGAGGAGACGCCCGTCTTCGCCGAGTTGGAGGAGCAGGACGACAAGGTCCGCTTCCCGCTGCTGCACACCCTGCGTACCCAGCCCGGCGCGGTCGTACGGACCATGGGGATCACCGTCTCCGGGTTCGTGTGGGGCTACCTGATCCAGGCGTTCACACTCGCCTACGCCACCAGCACGCTGGACATCCCGAAGTCCACACTGCTGTGGGCCATCGCCCTCGCCGCGACCCTGGAGATCGGGGCGATCCCACTGTGGGGGCTGGTCTCCGACAAGATCGGCCGGCGGAAGACGGTCGCCCTCGGCCTGCTCGCCACCGCCGCGTTCGTCCATCCCTTCTTCCAGCTCCTGGAGACCCGCAGCACTCCGCTGGTCTTCCTCGCCTACGTCATCGCGATGCCGATCTGCAAGGACATGGTCTTCGGGCCCCAGGCCGCCCTGGTGGCCGAGCAGTTCGACGCCAAGGTCCGCTTCAGCGGTGTGAGCACCGGCCGTGAGATCGGTGGCGCGCTCTTCGGCGGCACCGCTCCCTTCATCGGCACCGCCCTGCACGCCTCGACGGGCTCGACCGCCCCGGTCGCCCTGTACGTCGTCGCCGGCTGCGTCGTCACCCTCGTCGCGGTCTTCACCGGGCGCGAGACCGCCCGCGACTGACCGGCACCCGCACCGACGCCGGGCGGCCGCCCACCCGCCCGGCGGCACGATCCACTGGAGAAACCACCTCATGTCCTCGCACCCCGTGCGCATCGCCAAGATCGAGGCCCTGGCCCTGTCCGCCAGCTTCGACGAGCTCTACGACTCACCGGACGACGTGCCCGACTGGCTGCGCTACCCGGCCTCCAGCCACCTCGTCCTGCCACGGCGCGGCCAGTACGCCACGCTGGTCAAGGTCCATGCCGAGGACGGCACGGTCGGCATCGGCGAGTGCTACGGGCTCCCTTCCCCCCAGGTCACCGCGACCGTCGTCACCACCGTCCTCGCACCGCTCCTCATCGGCCAGGACGCCCTCGCGACCACCGCGGTCTGGGAGCGCCTCTACCAGGGCCAGGCGGCCGGCGGACACAACCGCGGCTTCTACCTGGAGGCCCTGGCCGGGATCGACCTCGCCCTGTGGGACCTGCGGGGCAAGCTCGCCGGTGTCCCCGTGCACCGCCTCCTCGGCGGCCCGGTCCGGGAGCGGATCGACTGCTACGCCAGCCCGGTCGCCCTGCACGCCGACCCCGCCGACTCGGCCCGCCAGGCCCTCGGATTCGTCGAGGAAGGATTCAAGGCCCTCAAGGTCAAGATCGGCCGCGGTGAGCGCACGGACCGCGCCCATCTCACCGCCGTCCGCGAAGCGGTGGGCGAGGACATCGACATCCTCACCGACGTGAACTGCGCGTACGACCTCGACCAGGCCACCCGCGTCGGCGGCGTCCTGCGCGACCTCGGCATCTCCTGGTACGAGGAGCCCCTCCAGGTCGACGACCTGGCCAACCTCGGCGAGCTGCGCCGCCGTACCGGCCTCACGATCGTCAACGGCGAGACGCACTTCACCCGCTTCGACCTGCGCGACTCGCTGCTGAACCGGGCCATCGACGTCTTCATGCCGAACGTCGCCCGTTGCGGCGGCTTCACGGAGGCCACCCGGCTCGCCGCCCTCGCCTCGGCGTTCCACGTCGACATCGCCCCGCACGGCGTCGGTTCGGGAGTGAGCCTGTGCGCGGCGCTGCAGCTCTGCGCGGCCACCCCGAACCTGCGCACCTACGAGTACAACCGCCTGCCCAACCCGATCCGCGAGCGCATCCTCACCGACCCGCCCGAGTTCAGGGACGGCGCGCTGACGGTCCCCCAAGCTCCCGGCCTGGGCGCCGAGATCGACGACGACGTCGTCGACCGCTACACAATCGCCCGGTTCTGACCCACCGCCGGGTCAGCGGCGTCCGGCCACGGGACGGCCGGGCGCCGCAGCGAAGTACTTCCTCCATCCGCCTCTCAGACACCTGGCTTTCAAAGGAGATCGCACAGTGTCCACACACCGAAGCCGCCCGAGCCGCAGGAAGATCATCGGCGGAATCGCCGCAGCGGGAGCCGTCGCCGCGGTCAGCCCCTTCGCCGGGGCCTTCAGCGCCCAGGCAGCCGCCTCCGGCAGCTATGTCATCCGGTACGACAAGAAGCGTCAGCAGACGATCCTGGGTCTCGGGTTCGAGATCCAGTCCGACTCCATCGGCTCCAAGAACGACGGGCTGCCGAAGGCCGTCAGCGCTGTACCGTACGACCTCACGCAGTCCGAGCGAACCCGGTTCTACCGGCAGATGCTCAAGGCGGGGCGTTCGGACCGCGGCTTCCGCTACTGCCGCCTCGCGATGGGCCTCTACTACCGGGGCCTCGACGACTCACGCCGCCATATGCGCGGGCGCTACCCCGAACAGGACGAGCTGCTCGCGGACATGATCAAGCAGGCCGGCATCGAGGGCACCTCCGTCGAGTACTGGTCCCCGGCACCGGCCTTCAAGAGCAACAAGTCCTACCTCGGAGGAGGCAGGCTCGCCTCCTTCGCCCGCAAAGACCTCGACGCGCTGGGCGACGCCATGGTGGCCGACCTGGATCACCTCACCGGCAACGGCATCCCGGTGTCCATGTGGGGACTGCAGAACGAACCCCGCCACAACAACATCCAGAATTATTCGCACTGCCACTACAACGCCGACCAGTACCTGGCCGCCTTCAAGGCCGTGGCGCCCAAGGTCCGCGCCAAGTACCCGGATGTCATGATCATGGCGGACAGCATCGACGGCTGGTCCGGAGCCATCGGGAAGAAGCTCTCCAAGGACCCCGACGCCATGTCCCACATCGATGCCTGGACGTACCACCGCATCGGTACCGACAGCAACGAGCAGATGACCAGGAACTTCCGGTCGGGTGCCGCCGGAAAGCCGGTCTTCAACAACGAGTTCGAGTACCTGGACTTCAAGACCTCGGACTGGCGCTGCATCAACACCGCCCAGTCGATCATGAACTGGATGGTCTTCCAGGACGCGCCCACCTGGTTCTGGCTCCACGCCCTCAAGCCCATCGGCAACGGCGAAGGGGCCGGCTACTCCCTCGGCTTCTGGCGCCCGCCGTCCGACAAGGACTTCTCCCGCTACCCGGACCTGAAGCCGGGTCACTGGACCTGGAACCCGCAGAACTGGAACGCCGTCGCGGGCTTCGTGAAGTACATGCCGTGGGACTCCGTGCGCTACATGGTCGACGAGTCGAAGCGACTGTCGGACCAGCGGATCATGGCCTGGAAGACGCCTTCCGGCAAGGAGGTGTTCGCGATCACCAACCGCTCCGAGACCGAGTCGTTCACCTACACCGTGGACACCCAGACCTCCGCGTCGTTCGAGGGGCACCGCTACGGCCCGAAGACGAACGACCAGCGGATCGGCTCCAAGAAGGGCCCCAAGCTGACGCTCACCGTTCCGCCGCTCTCGATCGAGTTCTGGGTTCGCGGCGCCTGATCCCTCGCCTCCTCTCGTCCACATTGGAGAACGCACCATGGCACGACCCCGATGTCGTTGGCTCACAGCCGTGTCCCTGGCGTCCGTATCCGCGATCACCGCCTCGGCCTGTTCTCCCTCCTCCGGTGGCTCCACCGGGTCGGCGGGTGACGGCAAGGGAACGGTCGAGTTCTGGTCCATGCCCTACTGGATCGGCCAGGACGACAAGGTCAAGGAACTCGTCGACGACTTCAACGCGTCGCAGAGCGATGTGAAGGTCAACCTGACCCAGCTCGAGTGGAAGGACGGCCGCGAGAAGATCAAGCAGGCGATCGCCGCCGGCAAGGGCCCTGATGTGTGGCTCATGAACAACGGCCTCGAACTCGACTACCTCAAGGCCCGGTCCCTCGCCCCGCTCGACAAGCTCGGCTACACCGCCGCCGACACCGCGCGGTTCAGCGACCTCGTCGAGGTCAACGAGTACGAGAACAAGCTGTACGGCGCCCCGCTCTACTTCGACGCCGGCGTCATGCTCTACCGCACCGACGTTCTCAGGAAGTACGGCTACGAGAAGCCTCCCGCCACCTGGGAGGAGCTCAAGCGGACCGCCTCGGCGATCACCGAGAAGTCCGCAGCGGACGGCGGCAAGATCAGTGGCTGGCAGTTCAAGGGCATGGACGACCACGTCAACGCCATCAACTCCACCTGGGAGAGCTTCCTCTGCCAGGCCGGCGGCAGCCTGACCTCGCCGGACCACAAGAAGTCGACGCAGCACACCGAAGCCGGCAAGACCACGATGAACTACATGCGCTCCTTCTACCAGGACAAGACGTCCCCGGTGGGAACCAGCGCGCTCAACGGGTTCATCGACGGCAAGGTCGCGATGTTCTCCTTCTTCCAGTCCGTCATCGCCAACGTCGAGGCCGGCGGGGACAAGACCGAGGGCAAGTGGGCCGTCGCCCCCATGCCCAAGGGCCCCGAGAGCGGTTGCTCCATGGTCGGCGGCCACAGCCTCGTCGCCAACGCCCAGGGGCAGGACCTCAAGGCCGCCGGCACCTTCATGAAGTGGCTCGCCTCGCCCGAACGCAGTGTCCGGTACATGGACTTCCACGCGATCTTCCCGTACGACCCCGCCAAGATCGATCCATCCGTCAAGGCGACGTACGACAAGAAGATCGCCGGTGATCCGAGCTGGAAGCCCATCCTGGAACAGGCGAGCCGCAACTCGCCCGACCTGGTCCTCCAGGACCGGCACGGCTGGGCCACACGGTGGGAGGCCCAGAAGTCCGCGATCGTGGCCGGAGTGAACGGCCAGCTGCCGGTGGACGAGGCACTGAAGAGCGTCGACGGCGAAGTCGGCAAGGCACTGGACGCGGAGCAGTAGAAACGATGCACACCGCGACCGAGCTTTCGCCGAAGCTCACCTCGGACCGTGCGGGCGGCCACCCCGACCGCCCGCACGGCCCCGGGCGCCGCCGGCGCAGGCCCACCGGGGCGCTGGCAGGCTGGCTCTCCGTGGCCCCCGCCCTGCTGGTCATCCTCGGCTTCACCTTCTATCCCATGGTCCAGTCGATGCTGCTGAGCACCGACCGGTGGAACATGCTCGGCCCGAAGCAGTTCGTCGGCGCCGAGAACTACGCCACGATCCTCGGGCCGGGCACCTTCCGCGAGAGCCTCCTCAACACGCTGGTGTTCACCCTCCTCACCCTGGTGGGCACCTACGTCCTGGCCCTGGCCACCGCGATGGCCGCCAACCGTGAACTCGCCTCCGCCCGGATCGTGCGCACCATCACCGTCCTGCCGGCCGTCATCCCCATGGTGGTGGCGGGCCTGATCTGGAAGTGGCTCTACGAACCGGACCACGGACTGATCAACACCCTCATCGGCCTCGCCGGCGTGGACGGAGCGCGCTGGCTGTTCGACAACGACCTCGCTCTGCCGGCCGTGGCGCTGGTCAGCGTCTGGAAGGACTTCGGCATCTACGCGTTGATCCTCCTCGGCGGGCTCCAGCGCATCCCCGCCGAGCTGTACGAAGCGGCCACCATCGACCGCGCGGGGCCCTGGCGGCAGTTCCGCTCGATCACCCTGCCCATGCTCCGCCCCGCCGCGGCGGCGGTCTTCCTGCTCCTCGTCTTCAACTCCTTCAAGGTCTTCGACCAGGTGTGGGTGATGACGGAGGGCGGGCCGGGCACCTCGACGCTGACCGTCGTCACGTTCATCTACACCAAGCTGCTCACCGACGTGGGTGTCGCCTCGGCGGCCTCGGTGGTGCTGTTCGTGATCCTGCTGCTCATCACGGTGATCCGGCTGCGTCTGACCTCCCGGGAGGAGTCATGACACGTCGTCCGGCCGAGGGGCTCCCCAGAGCCCTGTGGCTCTGCCTCATCAGCGTCTTCGCGGGACTGCCCGTCCTGTGGATGGTGCTGACATCACTCCAGCCCATGGAGGAACTCCTCGGCACCAGCGCGCGGCTCGTCCCGGCCTCGGTGAGCCTCGACGCGTACCGCGAGGTCATCACGAGGTTCCCGTTCTGGGAGTGGTTCGGCAACTCGTTCCTCGTCGCGGCCGCGGTCGTCGCGGGCAACCTCGTCTTCGACACGCTCGCCGCCTACGGGCTGAGCCGGATCAGGTTCCGCGGCAGACAGGTCGTCCTCACCCTGATCCTCGCCACGCTGATGATCCCGACCCAGGTCATCCTGGTGCCGCTCTACCTGATGATGCGCGACCTCGGCTGGATCGACACCTACTGGGCGCTCATCATCCCGTTCCTCGCGAGCCCGGCCGGCATCTTCCTGCTCCGCCAGCACTTCGTCACCCTGCCGATGCAGCTGGACGAGGCCGCGGCGATGGACGGCGCCGGCCGGTTGCGCACGCTGTGGAGCGTGCTGCTGCCGAGTTCATGGGCCGCGCTGGGGACGGTCGCGGTGCTCAAGTTCATGTGGACATGGGGAGAGTTCGCCTGGCCCAGCCTGGTCACCAACAACGAGCTGATGCGGACCCTTCCGGTCGGACTGGCCCGCTTCCAGAACCAGTTCGCGCCTCGCTGGGACCTGCTGATGGCCGGGTCGGTCATGGCGGCCGTCCCCGTCGTGCTGGGCTTCGTGCTCCTGCAGCGCCTCTTCGTCCGAGGACTGACCGGCGGCGCAGTGAAGGAGTGAGTAAGGAAGCGGCCGACGGCCAGGTACAGGGATCCCGCCGGGGCCCGGCTAGCCGGATATCGGATACGATGGACGGATGGTGGAAAAGGCCTGGGTCGGGCGACTGCCCGCAGTGAAGAGCAAAGCCGATCTCGTCTACGACAGTCTGCGAGCGGCCATCGCCGAGGGGCAGCTGCGCCCGGGCGAGCGCGTCAACATGGACGAGCTCGCCCGGGACTTCGGCGTGAGCAAGATCCCTGTCCGCGAGGCGGTCAAGCGGCTGGAATCGGAAGGACTGCTCGTCGCCCGAGTCCATGCCGGCGTGACGGTCGCCGAGGTCGATGTCACCGAGATGAGGGGCGTCTTCCTCGCACGTGAGGCCATCGACGTCCTGGTGGCCCGCCTCGCGGCCGAGAGCGCCGACGACAAGTTGCTGACGAGGCTCGAGGAGACTCAGCAGGCCATGCGCGCGGCGCTGGACGAAGCCGCCCTCGACCGTCTGCCGGAACTCAACACGGACTTCCACCAGGCGCTCGCCGGAGCGACCGGATACCGCATCTTCGGTGAACTGACCGAGCAGCTACTCATGACCATCCGGCGCTATCGCATCGTCGCGCCGACCGACCCGGTCAACTGGCGTGCCGTGATCGAGGAACACGACACCATCATCGAGGCCTTGCGCACCGGCGACCCCGCCGCCGCGGCCGAAGCGGCGCGCGCCCACACCGTGTCGCAGGCGCGCCACGAGGTGGAGAGCGACTGAGGGAGTCCGGGTACTCCCGAACGCGCCGATCCCCGGGGACGTGGAGTCCCCGGGGACATGTGTCGTGTCGTGGCACCGAGCCCGTCGGGCGGGCCGATCGGGCCCGTCGAACGGGCCGGACCGAACCGGATCAGTGGGGCAGCCCGACGGCCCGTTCGCCGCTCCGGCGCTGCTGGATGACGACGGCCACCACCAGCAGAGCGCCCTGGGCGACGTTCTGCCAGAAGGAGTTGATGCCCTCCACGGTCAGGCCGTTCTCCAGGCAGCCGAGCAGCGCGACGGCGAGGAGCGTGCCGCCGATTCCGCCCTTGCCGCCCTTGAGGGCGCAGCCGCCGAGAGCCGCCGCGGTGATCGCCTTGAGTTCCAGGCCCTCGCTGCCGGAGACGGGCTGGCCGGAGCCGGTGCGGGCGGTCAGCAGAACGCCGGCGACCGCGCACACCACGCCGATGAGGGCGTAGACGAAGACCAGGTACTTGTTGATGCCGATGCCGGCGAGGCGGGCGGCGGTGTCGTTGCCGCCGATGGCATACAGGTTGCGGCCGATGTCGGTGTACTTGAGCAGCAGATGGACCGCGAGGGCGGTGACGACCAGGATCCAGACCATCACCGGCAGCCCGGCGATCTTGCCGCGGCCCAGGAAGACGAAGACATCGTCGTTGAGGACGTAGCCCTGGGCCCGCCCGTCGGACAGCAGCTGCGCGAGGCCCTTGTAGGCGGCGAGTCCGGCGAGCGTCGCGATGGTGGGGTTGACCCGGCCGTAGACGATGACGACGCCGTTGAGCAGACCCACCAGCAGGCCGACGCCGATCGCGGCCAGCACGCCGACGAACGCGTGGGAGCCGGAGGTGGTGAAGACCATGGCGCTGACGACGGAGGCCACGCCGACCTGGGAGCCCACCGAGATGTCCAGCCCGCCACAGATGATCACGACGGTCTGCACGATGGCGAGCAGACCCGTGATGGTGGCGGCCTCCGCGATCACCTGCATGTTGGACAGGCTCAGGTAGTTGTCGTTGAGGAGGCCGAACAGGACGAGGACGAACACCAGGGCGCCGATGAGGCTGACGTTCTGTCCACCGAGGCCCGCGAACCGCTTCGGCCGCGGGGGCACTGGGGTTTCCGTGTCCTTGATGTGCGGGGAGGTGCCGGTGATGCTCATGAGGATGCTCCAGAGGCGTCGGCGCCGACGATGTCGTCCGCCATCGCGAGGGCGAGTATGGATTCTTCGGTGGCTTCGTCGCGGTCGAGTTCGCCGGTGATCCGGCCCGACTGCATCACGACGACGCGGTCGGCGAGACCGAGGAGTTCGGGCAGCTCGGATGAGATGACCAGCAGAGCCACGCCCTCCCTCGCCAGGTCGGCGATGATCCGGTAGATCTCCGCCTTCGCGCCGACGTCGATGCCGCGCGTGGGCTCGTCGAGGATCAGCACCTTCGGCTTACGGGCCAGCCATCGCGCCAGCACGACCTTCTGCTGATTGCCTCCGGACAGCTTGCGCACCTCGTGCTCGATCGAGGGGGTGCGCACCCGCAGCCGGTCCACGTACTGCTGCGCCAGTCGCCGCTCCGCACCCCGCCGCACGAAGCGGAATCGGCGCAGCCGGTCCAGGACCACCGTGGAGGTGTTGTCGCGGATCGAGCGGTGCAGGAACAGAGCCTGCGCCTTGCGCTCCTCCGGGGCCAGCCCGAGACCCGCCCGGACGGCCTCGCCTGGCCTGCCCGGCCGCAGATGCCGGCCGTCCAGGGTGACGACACCGCTGTGGACGGGCAGGTCACCGGCGAGGGCCAGGGCCAGCTCCGACCGTCCCGCCCCGATGAGTCCGGCCAGCCCGACCACCTCGCCGGCGTGCACCCGGAGGTCGATGCCGGTGACGTCGTCGGTGGTGACCCCCTGGACGTCCAGGACCAGGCGGCCGGGGGAGACGCGCTCGCGGGAGAACATCGTGGTCAGGTCGCGGCCGACCATGAGGCGTACGAGTTCGCCCTCGTCGGTGGCGTGGGCGTCCTGGACGCCGGCGAGAGCGCCGTCGCGCAGTACGGCGATCCGGTCGGCGAGCTGGAAGATCTCCTGCATCCGATGGGACACGTACACGACCGCGATGCCCTGGTCCCGCAGCCGGCGGATCAGTGCGAAGAGCGCCTCGACCTCGTGCTCGGACAGCGAGGAGGTCGGCTCGTCGAAGGCGATCAGCCGCGCCTGCGTGTCTCCCGTCAACGCACGCATGATCTCGACGAGTTGACGCTGGGCCGGAGTGAGCTCGGAGCCCAGCAGCCCGGGGTCGAGGACGCCGGCGAACCCGAGCCGCTCCAGGTCCGCCTCGACCCGGCGGAGCAGTTCGGCCCGGTCGAACCACCGTCCGCGCCGACGGGGCAGCGAGCCGGCGTAGACGTTCTCGGCGACCGAGATGTGCGGGATGATCTCCGGCTCCTGCGGGATGATCCGGATGCCCGCGGCGCGGGCATCGGCGGGGGAGCCCAGTTCGACGCGCTCGCCGTCCACGACGACCCGGCCCTCGGTCGGTTGATGGTCACCGGTGAGGATCTTCAGCAGGGTGGACTTCCCGGCGCCGTTCTCGCCCATCAAGGCGGTGACCCGGCCGCCGGGGAAGTCGAGCGAGACGCCGCCCAGCGCTTGGACGGCGCCGAACCGCTTGACCACCCCGGCCACGCCGACGGAGCCCGCCGGGGACGGGGCCGCGGCAGGACCGTCGACGAGGCTCGGGCGGTTGTTCGGATCAGGTGCTCTGGTCATGTGTCGGTTCACCTCGAAGCCGTCGTGCGGTGGGCAAGGGGACCCCGGCCGGTTCGCTGGGGGAAGAGGCCGGCCGGGGCCCGGAGGGCCGGTGGTCGCAGTGGTGACCACCGGCCGGCACAGGGGGTCAGCCGCAGGTGAGTCCGGCCTTCTTCCAGCTCGTGGAGTCGACCATGGTGGTGGGGGCGAAGGCCTCGAGCGGGAAGTCCATGCCGTTCTTGAGCTTGTCGTACATGGTCTGGACGGCGAGCGCGCCGACGTCCTTGCCGTTGATGAACAGCGCGGCCTTCATGCCCGTCGGCTTGTCCGACTGCCACTCCTTGCAGGCCAGATATGCGCCGAGCCCGACGCCGACGACGTGGGCGGGCTTGACGCCCGCGTTCTGCAGCGCCGTCACCCCGCCCATGACGTTCTCGTCGTTGCAGCCCCAGACGACCCAGTTCTTGACGCTCGGGTTGGCGGTGACGGTGGCCGCGATCTTGTCCTGCGCGCCGGTCGGGGTGTTGTCGGTGGCGACGTCGATGTTCCTGACGCCCGGCACGGCTGCCTCGAATGCCTTCTTGGCCCCGGCGACACGGTCGCCGCATACGGTGACGTCCTGCTTCCAGGCGGAGATGACGCGAGTCTCGGCCGCATTCCAGCCGGCCTTCTCGAACTCGGCCGCCGCACGCCGGCCGACCTCCTTGCCCATCTGGGAGCCGCTGAAGCCGACCCGGGGCACGAGGTCGCCCTTGGCGCAGGCGGCCGGGTCCGGGCCGGTGGTGCAGATCTGGTCGTCCGAGGTCAGCAGGGCGATCCTCGCGTCCCTGGCGGTCTGGACGACCTGGGGGCCGACGGCCGGGTCCGGCACGACGACGATGACGCCGTTGGTCTTCTGGGCGATGGCCGACTGGACCTCGCTGACCGTCTTGTTGGCGTCGTTGCCGAGGTTCACGACCTTGAGATCGATACCGAGTTCGGCGGCTTTCGCCTTGGCGCCGGCGGCCTCGCCGACGAAGTACTCCTGATCTCCCTGCTTCTGAAGGTACGTCAAGGTGATCTTGCCGTCGGCCTTGGCGACGGTGTCGTTCTTGGCCTCCTCCTTGCCGGAGGAACAAGCGGTCGTCGTCAGGCCCAGCGTGAGTAACAGGCTTGCGGCCACGGGGGCATGGCGGTGGGACAGGGGCATGATGGAGGGCTCCTTGGATACGCACACCCGATCCGCCGGGCAGGCGGAAACGAAACACGGGTGGGAAGAGGCCGCGAGGGCGCCCGTCGTGGTGGTCGGTGACACGACGAGCGAACGATCTGGCGAAGCGGGCTGCCCGCTTCTGGGCCAAAGTCAACAGATTCGAACGCGGCGTGGATATGACATCCCTGAAGCTCCGTCATGTCAAGACCCCTGGTCGCTTTGCTTCCGCGGCAGCTCTCCGGCGAGGTGAACGGACCGGGGATCTGGCCGAGTTCAGGGGATTGACGTCCGCTCTACCGCACTCTACGTTCCATTCTGTTTGTTAATGGTTGGTCGTGTGTACGGTTTCTCGAACACATTCCGTCGCCGACGCCTCCCACACCCTCGCGCATGCATGCCGCTGGGCTCTCGCCTCAGCCTGGCTTCCGTCCTCATGCCCCGGTGGTCGCCGCTGCCATCGACTTCGCGAAACCGATGAAGGGACCTTCATGACCCACAGACGTGAACTCGTCATCGCCGCCACGGCACTGGCCATGACGGCCGGCCTCGTCACGGCGACCGCCGGCCCGGCCTCGGCGTCGGCGCGGAACAGTTGGACCTCCGTCCAGCCCGGCGCGGGGCCCACCGGCTGTCGAGGCGTTCGAGCGACCGTCGAGCTCGACGGAAGCGGGAATCCGTCCTTGAGGGCTTCATGGAACTGCAAGCAGGTCTTGCGTCCGGCGCCGATCGGTCTGGTGACCGACGACACCGACTTCGGTTCCGGCCTGGACTTCGTCAGCCGCGCGGACAAGAAGATCACGCAGACGTACCGGACCACCGTCGGCAACTCCCGGGTCCGCAAGCGCACCGCCACCGAGACGCGCCTGGTCTTCGCCAAGGGCGGGGAGCGGATCACCGTGACCGTGCGCACCTCCGCGGACGGTGTGGCGTTGCGCTACGAGGTGCCCTCCGGGGCGACCGTTCTGCGCGAGGCCACCTCCTTCGAACTCCCCGCCGACGCGCAGCTCAGCCACGACACGTTCTCATCCGCCCACGAAGCGCTCTATCGCACGTCAGCCGTGTCCGCTGTGCCGACCGGCGAGTACGGGATGAGCATGTTCGGCAGCCTGGCCAACGGTGCCCGGGTCCTGCTCTCCGAGTCCGGTGTCGACGGCGGTTACTCCGGCGGGCGCTTCACTCACGAACGGGGAACCGGCCGATTCACCGTGAAGCTCGCCGATGCTCGGGTCGTGCGGGAATCCGCGTTCGCCACACCGTGGCGGGTCGCGGCGATCGGGAGCACCGAGACCGTCGTGGAATCGACGCTGGAGGACGACGTCGCCCCTTCGTCCAAGGTCAGCGACACCTCGTGGATCAAGCCGGGCGTCGCGGCCTGGCCCTGGTTCGACGGCAAGCACGCGACGCAGCGCGACCTCGCCAAGCTCAAGGGCTGGGCCGACTACGCCTCGACGCAAGGCTGGTCCTACCTGCTGGTCGACGACGGATGGAAGGGCGTCACCTGGATGCCCGAACTGGTCGAGTACGCCAAGGCCCGTGGTGTGCGCATCATGCTCTGGTACCACTGGAAGGACCTCGACACGGAGTCCGAGCGTCGGGCCGAGTTCTCCAGGATCGGCGACTGGGGTGTCGCCGGCGTGAAGATGGACTTCATGGGATCGGAGTCCCAGGAGCGCCACCGCTGGTACGACGAGGCGTTGGCGGACGCGGCCGAAGCCGAGCTGGTGGTCGACCTGCACGGGTCCCGGCTGCCGGTCGGCGTGCACCGGACATGGCCGCATGTGCTCACCACCGAGGCCGTGCGCGGCGAGGAGTACAACACCGGCCGCACCATCGGGCACGTCACCGCGGTTCCGTTCACCCGGGGCGCGCTCGGATCGGCCGACTACTCGCCGATGAGCTTCCAGCGAGCCAACCCGAACAGCGACGGCGCGGAACTCGCCCTGGGCGTGCTCTACGAGAGCGGTCTGATGCTGCCCGGGAGCAGGGTCTCCGACTATCGGGCACGGCCCGAGGCTCAGCGCTGGCTGCGACAACTGCCCACCGTCTGGGACGAGACCGCATTCGTCCAGGGCGACCCGGTGGGTGGCGCGGTCATCGCTCGCCGTGCGGGGGACCGCTGGTTCGTGGGTGCCATCACGGGTGGGGGCGCCGGCACCCTCACGTATCCGACCGCGTTCCTCGGCGGTGGGCGCTGGCACGCCGAGATCACCACGGACGGTCCCGACGGTCTCGTGCGCTCGAGCAGGATCATCCGGGCCGGTGACTCCCTGGAAGTCCCGGTTGTGGCCCGGGGCGGCCATGCGGTCAAGCTCACGAAGGTGGCCGCGTCGCCGAGCGGCTACCGCACCTTCACGCCTGTCGGCGGCGACGACGTGATGGCCGTCGAGGGCGGTGCGGCCGGATGCGGCGCGCGCATCGTCCGGGCCCCGGGGGACGGCAGCGCGGGCCGCCGGTTCCGGCTCGCACCGGTGGGCGACGGCCATGTGCGGGTCGTCAGCGAAGGCAGCGGTGAGGACGTGGTCGTCCAGGGAGCCTCACGCGATGCCGGCGCCAAGGTCGTCCAGTGCGAGTACGCGCAGGGTCCCAAGACCAACGACGAGTGGCTGGCGGAGGACGCCGGCAGGGGACGCGTCCGCTTCGTCAACCGGTACAGCGGGCTCTACCTGACGAGTGGCTCCAGCCGGGGTGACCAGTTCACCCAGCGGCCGTTCGACGGCTCCGACCGGCAGATGTTCAGGCTGTCCTGAGGGATGGTGGCGGGTAGATCGTATATCCGATATCGTAGTTGGACTGGGTCGGTCGGGCCCGGTCCTTCACTGACCCTCCGCAGCCCCAAGGAGCAGCGCATGCCTCAGTCCGAGCAACGCGGCGTGCGTCGCGGATTGTTGCTCCGGCGCGCCGTTCCTGATGGGCCGGCGATCGAGGCGGATCTCCTGCCCGGCCTCTCCGTCGCCGCCTGAGGCGGGGCTCTTTCGAAGGCATCTGCGATTCCTTGCCGTACCTCGATACATCCCATGTCTCGCTCTCTGAGGCCTTGATCGGCATCCACTCGCATCCCGTCACGCCTTGAAAGGGCGGTGGCCATGAACCTCATCACCAGGGTCGGGCGCTGGACGTGCGTGGCGCCATCCACAGGGCCGCCGCCGCTGGCGTGAACGCCGTGTGGGATCGCGCCTGGCCTCGGTGGCCGATCACCTGTACCTCGACGGCCCTGTCCGGAGCCGCTCCGCCAGGAGCTGAAGCCCACCGCCACCCGCTGCGCCCCCCGCCGTGCTCGCTCACCTCACCCGCCTCTCCGCTCCACACCCCTGGATGGCAGATGCGATACCACCGACTCGGCCACACCGACTTGATCGTCTCCGAACTCGCCTTCGGCGCCGCCCCGTTGGGATCGATGTTCGGTGTGTTCGCCGAGCAGGACGGCGTCGACGCCGTCCGTACGGCCCTCGACGCGGGCGTCAACCTGTTCGACGTCGCCCCTTACTACGGCGCCACGACAGCCGAGACCGCCCTCGGCGATGCCCTGCGAGGTGTCGACCGCGGCACCTATCTGCTCGCCACCAAAGTGGGGCGATACGGCCTGGCGGACTTCGACTTCAGTGCCCAGCGGGTCAGACGCAGCGTCACCGAGAGCCTGCGCCGCCTCGGCACCGACCACCTCGACCTGATCCAGTGCCACGACATCGAGTTCGGTTCGCCGGCGCAGATCGTCGGAGAGACCGTTCCCGCACTGCGCGCACTCCAGACCGAAGGACTCGTCGGCCACGTGGGTATCACCGGATATCCGCTGCCCACGCTCGCCCATGTCGCCGCCCGAGCCCATGTCGACACCGTGCTCTCCTACTGCCAGTACACCCTGCAAGACCGGAGGCTGGCCGCCTGGGAGGAGTACTTCACCGCGTGCGGAGCGGGCGTCGTCAATGCCGCGCCGCTCGCCATGGGGGCACTCACCCGGCAGGGAGCGCCGGACTGGCACCCCGGCTCCTTCGCGTTGCACGCCCGCTGCGCCGAGGCCGCCGATCTGTGTGAGGCCCTCGGCGGCGACCTCGCCAAACTGGCCTTGCAGTTCTCCGTCACCGCCACTCCCGCCGCCACGACGGTGGTCGGTACCAGCAGCCCTGACGAGGTCCGCCGCAACGTGGCCTGGCTCGCCGAGCCCATCGACCAGGAACTGCTCCGGGCCGTGGAGACCTGTCTCGAGCCGGTCCGCGACCGAGGCTGGAGCAGCGGTGGGGTCGCCGGCCCGAGCTGACCTCGGCCACAGCCCCACGGGGCCCGACGCCCTCACCGCTCATCGACCACCCACCATCGGAGGCCCCGATGCGCCAAGCCACCTATACCGGCAAGGGGACGGTGCTCGTCCGCCCTGCCGACCCGGTACCGCCCGCCGCCGGACAGGTCCGTATCGATGTCGCGTACACCGGTATCTGCGGCACGGACCTGCACATCCTCCACGGCGCGATGGACGGCCGCGTCACCCCGCCCACCGTCCTCGGCCACGAGATGGCCGGCCGGATCGCCGAGATCGGGGACGGTGTCACCGGCTGGAGAGCGGGCGAGGCCGTCACCGTGATGCCGACCGTCTCGTGCGGTGACTGTCCTGCCTGCTCGGCAGGGCACGCCCATGTCTGCCACCGGCTCGTCTTCCTCGGCATCGACTCCGACGGAGCGATGCAGAACAGCTGGACGGTCCCGGCCGACCTCCTGGTACGCCTACCGGAGAGCCTGCGCCTCGACCACGCCGCGCTGGTGGAACCCACCGCCGTCGCCGTTCACGACGTGCGCCGCGCTCAACTGAGGCCCGGAGAGAAGGCCGTCGTGTTCGGCGGCGGCCCGATCGGAGTCCTGATCGCCTCCGTCGCCCGCCGGGCCGGAGCCCAGGTGCTCATGTTCGAACCCAACGCCCAGCGTCGGGCCATCGCCCAGCGCCTCGGACTGACCTGTGCCGATCCACATACCGGCGATGTCCGTGGCTTGGTCGAGGAGTGGACCGAAGGCGTGGGCGCGGCAGTCGCCTTCGAGGTGTCCGGCTCCGCCGCGGGTGTCACCTGCGCCGTCGACTGCCTCCAAGTGCACGGACGTCTCGTGGTGGTGGCCATCCACCCCGTCGCGCGTGAAGTCGACCTGCACCGGGTCTTCTGGCGGGAGCTGACCGTGCTGGGCGCCCGGCTCTACTGGCGCCAGGACTTCGAGCAGGCCGCCCGGCTGCTCGCCGCGGGCCGTGTCCCGGTCGGCCTGATCTCCAGGATCGAGCCGCTCACCCGCGCCGAGGTCGCGTTCGCCGCTCTCGACTCCGGCTCCGGCTCCGGCGTGATGAAGGTCCTGATCGACTGCCGGAGAAGCGAAGGGAACGAACCGGCATGACCGCCGACCCACACCAGCGGCTCTTCGACCTGAGCGGTCGGCTCGCGGTCGTCACCGGCGCCAGCCGGGGCCTGGGCCTGGCCATCGCCGAGTCGTTCGCCGCCGCCGGAGCCGACATCGTCGCCGTGAGCGCGAATCTGCCGGACTCCGGCAGCGAGGTCGCCGAGCGGGTCACCGCCCTCGGACGGCAGTGCCGTACGCTGCGCGCCGACTTCGCGGACCGGTCGGCCGTCACGGCTCTCGCCGCCGAACTCGGCGGCCTGGAGCGGCCGGTGGACATCCTCGTCAACAACGCCGGCACCATAGCCCGCGCACCCGCCGCGGAACACAGCGACGCCGATTGGGATCACGTCCTGGCCGTCGACCTCAGCAGCCAGTTCGTCCTCGCGCGCGAGATCGGCCGGCAGATGCTGCGCCGAGGATCCGGAAAGATCATTTTCACCGCCTCGCTCCTCAGCTACCAGGGCGGAATCTCCGTCCCGGGCTACGCCGCCGCCAAGTCCGGCATCGCCGGCCTCACCAGGGCCCTGGCCAACGAGTGGGCGCCCCGGGGCGTCAACGTCAACGCGCTCGTGCCCGGATACGTCGCCACCGACAACACCCGTGCCCTGCGCGAAGACCCGCGGCGCAACGCCGCCATCCTCGACCGCATCCCCGCCGGACGCTGGGCCACGCCACAGGACATCGCCGGTACCGCCGTCTTCCTCGCCTCTCCCGCCTCCGACTACGTCCACGGAACCCTGCTGCCCGTGGACGGCGGCTGGCTCGGCCGGTGACCGCCGACCGATACCGGCAAACCCGAAAGGACAAGCCCGGACCGCCTCCCATCGCTGTGCCGTTCGCTCACCCCTCGCGCCGAACCGAGCAGAGGACCCATGAACACAACCCACCCACGACCTTCCCCGGACCACCCGGCATCAAGAGACCGGCTTGCCGTCCGCACCGGCTGGCGGGACTTCCTCAGCGGGCTCGACCCCGTGTGGCAGGCCGTCCCCACGGGCTTCCACGACGGCCCCTTCCTTGGCAACGGCGGTCTCTCGGTCTCCCTGCGCAGGCCCAGACACGCCACCCGGCTGACCCTCGTACTCGGGGACAGCCGGGTCCGCGACCACCAGGAGGCCGGCGGCCCCCTCTGGGGCGGGACACGATTACCCATCGGCCGCCTCGTCCTGACGACGCGGGGGGAGCTCACAGGCGTCGACCTCCGCCTCTCCCTCTGGGACGCGGAAGTCGCCGGCACCGTCGAGACCACCCGCGGCGCGGTCACCATCAGGGCGTTCGTCCACGCCTCGAAGGATCTCCTCGTGGTGAACTGCCGTCCGCTGCGGGGCGCGGAGCAGGTGTCCTGGAGGTTCGTGCCTCAGGCGGCCGTCCCTCCCCGTGAGGCGTTCTACCCCGAGCAGCGCCCGACCGGGCTCAAGGACAACCCGCTGCCCGTGCTGACCAGACGCGACGGCGAGAGCGTGTGCACGCAGGATCTGGCGTGCGGCGGACGTACCGAGACCCGTTGGCGCACCCGTACCGAGCCGGACGGCGAGACCACCACCCTGCTGTGCACGGTGGCCCACAGCGCCACCGACCCCTCGGCGAGCGACACGGCGGTCGCCGTCATGAACGACGCCGCCGAGCTGCCGACCGACCGGCTCGTCGCCCCCCATCGCGACTGGTGGCACGCCTACTACCCGAAGAGCTTCCTCTCGGTCCCCGACGGCCGGTTGCAGAGCTTCTACTGGATCCAGATGTACAAGCTGGCCTGCGCCACCCGCGCGGACAGGCCGGTGCTCGCCACCAACGGACCCTGGCTGGAACACACCCCCTGGCCCGCCGCCTGGTGGAACCTCAACGTCCAGCTCGCGTACTCGCCGATCCACCCGACGGGTCGCACGGAACTCGACTCCCTGCGTACCGCGTTGGAGAACGGCGAAGCCGGACTGCTCGCCTCGACCCCGCCCGCCTACCGCGGCGACTCCCTGGCCATCGGCCGCTCCAGCCAGGACGACCTGCGCAGCGAACCGGCCGGCGTCCCCGGGCGGACCGAGGTACTGCCCGAGACGGGCAACCTCCTCTGGGCCCTGCACAACGCCTGGCTCGCGTACCGGCACACCATGGACGAGACGTTCCTGCGCACGACCGTCTTCCCCCTGTTGCGCAGAGCCGTCAACTACCACCTGCACTTCCTCACCGAGGACGACTCCGGCCACCTGCACCTGCCGGCCACCTACTCGCCCGAGTACGGCATCACGGCCGACTGCAACTACGACCTCGCGCTGCTGCACTGGGGGTGCGGGACGCTCCTCGACGCAGCGGCCCGGCTCGGGATCACCGACCCGCTGGCGGACCGGTGGCAGCACGTCCTCGATCACCTCACTCCACCGCCGCGGAACGCTGAAGAAGGCCTCCTCATCGGCCGCGACCTGCGGCTCACCAGCTCCCACCGGCACTACTCGCACCTGCTGTGGTTCCATCCACTCCACCGGCTCGACGTCGCCGACCCCGGCAACCGGGCCCTCCTGCTGCGGACCATGGAGCACTGGCTCGGCCTGACCGGCGAACTCCAGGGCTACAGCTTCACCGGGGCCGCGTCGATGCACGCGCTCCTCGGTGACGGCGATACGGCACTGGTCCGGCTCGGCGAGCTGCTGGACATGTATGTCGAACCGAACACCATGTACGCGGAGACCGGCCCGGTCATCGAGACACCGCTGTCCGGCGCGCAGAGCCTGCACGACATGCTGCTGCAGAGCTGGGGCGGCGTCATCCGGATCTTCCCGGCCGTCCCCCGTGCCTGGGCGGACGTGACGGTGCACGACCTGGTCGCCGAGGGCGCCTTCCGGATCAGCGCCCGCCGGCGTGACGGTGTGACGCGCTGGATCCGCGTCCGCAGCGAGGCGGGGGAGCCCTGCCTTCTCGCACCGGGCCCCCTCACGGGCGCCGCGGCTGTCCGCCCGCTCGACGGGCTCCCCGGACCGACCACCTGGAACCGGGATGACGACGGCCTGCTGCGGATCAGCCTTCCTCCCGGAGCCGAGTGCCTGATCACCGGTACCGGCGACACCCCCGACCTCACCGTCGAGCCCGTCGACTGCCGCACGTTCCGCTGGGGCCTGCCCCTTTCCTGAAGCGCCCTCGGGCCGCACCCCACCGCATCCACCTGATCGACCATCACCGAACAGGACACGCGTATGACCATCACCGCCCGTACCAGAAGAATCGCCGTCGTAGCTGCTCTCGCGCTCGCCACCGGCACGCTGAGCGGCTGCGGCTCCTCCTCCGATGACGAAGGCGACTCCCTCACCTACTGGTCGATGTGGAACCAGAACGAGCCGCAGGCCAAGGTCATCAAGGCGGCGTCCGACCAGTTCACCAAGGACACCGGCATCAAGGTGAACATCCAGTGGCAGGGCCGGCAGGTCATCCAGAAGATCACCCCGACCCTGAGGAGCGGCGCCGCGGCAGACCTGGTCGACAACTCGGTCAACGCGCTCGGCACGCTGGTCTCCGCCGGTCAGAACGCCGACCTCAGCCCGGTCTACACGGCGACGATTCCCGGCGAGAACAAGACCGTGGCCGAAGTCATCCCGGAGAAGTACAAGGCCTACCTCAACGACAAGAACGGCAAGCCGTTCATGGTGCCGTACTCCGTGGCCACCGAGGGCGTCTGGTTCGACGCCGCCAAGTACCCGGAGCTCGCGGCCAACCCGCCGAAGACCTGGGAGGACCTCGTCGAGAAGCTCGACGGCATCAAGGCGACCGGTGTCGCCCCGATCGCCCTGCCCAGCAACGACCCCTACTGGACCCTGCTCACCCTGCAGCGCCAGTTGGGCACCGAGGGCGTCCGCGAACTCGCCGCCGACAAGTCCGGGGCCGCCTGGGACGACCCCGAGGTCCGCGCCGCCGTGAAGAAGGTCGAGCACCTGCGGGACCACCACTTCATCAAGGGCTACGAGTCCACACAGGGCACCCAGGCCCAGACCAGCTGGGCACAGGGCAAGGCCGCGTTCTATCTGAACGGCACCTGGGTGCCCGGCGAGAGCAAGCCCAACGTCGACGCCGACTTCAAGTACGGCAACTTCCAGCTCCCCGCGATCGACGGCGGCAACACCGCGGTCGGCGTCAACTTCTTCGGCTTCGCCGTCCCGAAGACCGCCAAGAACTCGGCGGAGGCACAGAAGTTCATCGCGTACTTCATGAACAAGAAGCACCTGACCGGGATCGCCACCCAGGCACTCAACATAGCCCCGCGCCCCGACGTCCCCGCGCCCGAAGAGCTCGCGGCGGTCGCCAAGGCGCTCGACGGCAACGACGTCTACGCCGATCAGGCACGGTTGTTCGTGGACTACGCGGCCTGGGCGACCAAGGCGTACACCCCGAACGTGGTGCGGTTCATCCAGGGCGTGACGAGCGCGGACGAGTTCATCGACCAGACCAGGCGGGCCTCCGTCGACTTCTGGAAGGCCAACCCGTGAGCGCGACCACCCGGTCGCCGCTGGAACGTCGCCGGGGACGGATCTTCGCACCGTTCCTGGCGCCGGCCCTGGCCCTGTACACCGCGCTGTTCATCGGGCCCACCCTGTACTCGCTGTACACCAGCTTCACCGACTGGGACGGGATCAACTCCCCCCAGTGGGCGGGCACCCGGAACTACAGCCAGCTGCTGAACGACCCCGCCTTCCGCTCCGCGTTCGGCAACACCCTGAAGATCGTGTTCGGAGTCGGCGCCGCGATCTTCGTGCTGAGCTTCGGCTTCATGCTGATGCTCCGTGAGATGCGGGGCCGCCGGGTGATCCGCGGGGTGATCTTCCTGCCCCACATCGTCTCCTCCGTCGTCCTGGCGATCTTCTGGGGCGTCCTGCTCAGCCTGGACGGCTTGCTGAACCAGGCCCTCGACGGGATCGGGATCGACCCCGTGGAGTGGCTGAGGCCGGGCTGGACGATGAGCGCCGTCCTCGTCGCCCTGGTCTGGATCAACACGGGCTACTACGTCACGATCCTGATGGCCGGCGTCGACCGGATCCCCGTCTCCTTCTACGAGGCGGCCCGGCTCGACGGCACCAACGCCTGGCAGCGTTTCAGGTATGTCACCCTGCCGCTGTCCTGGGACGTCACCGCGGCCGCGGCCGTGCTCTGGACCATCACCTCAGTGAAGATCTTCGAGTTCATCCTCGCCTTCGGCGGCAACCAGGGCGCTCTGCCGCCCACCTACCAGTGGAACAACGCCATGTTCGTCTACGGCGAGACAGTCGGCGGCATCACCCCGGTGAACCAGTTCGGATACGCGGCCGCGTCAGCCGTGACGACCCTTGTCTTCGTCGCGGTCCTGGTGATCGTGCTCCGTCGCCTGATGCGCCGTGAACCGCTGCAGTTCTGAACCCGTCAGGAAGGAACCCGCGATGACCACCACCGTCGCGACCCAGCCGGCCGAGCCCCGGGCCCCGGCCAGGACCCCCCGCCGCAGACGCCTCGCGCGCGTTCTCGCCCGCCTGCCGGGAACAACCGCCGTCTGGCTGTTCACCGGTTTCTGCCTGTTCGCCTTCGCCTTCATGCTGATCAGCTCGTTCAAGGCCAGCAGGGACATCCTGGAGCGCCCCTGGTCCCTTCCCGCCACCCCGCGTTTCGAGAACTGGGCGACGGCCTGGAACGACGGCGGCTTCGGGCCGGCGTTCATCAACTCGACGGTGCTGGTGGTCACCGCGTCGGCCGTGACCGTCGTCATCGCCGGTCCGGCCGCGTACGTGCTGGGCAGGAGGCCCGGCCGGCTGTCCAACGGCCTCAACCTGTACTTCGTCCTGGGCCTGGGCATTCCCGTCCAGGTGATGGTCCTCCCGCTCTACGCGCTGATGAACTCCCTGGAGCTGATCAACAGTCTGTTCGGCCTCTTCGTGCTCTATGTGGTCGTCTCCTTGCCGTTCACCGTCTTCCTGCTGACCTCTTTCTTCGCCTCGCTGCCCGCCGAACTGGAGGAGGCGGCGGCCCTCGACGGGGTGTCCGCGGCGATGACCTTCTGGCGGATCATGCTGCCGCTCGCCCGCGGGGGCCTGCTGACCGCGACCCTGCTGAACGCGATGGGAATCTGGAACGAGACTCTTCTGGCGCTGATGTTCATCCAGACCAACGACAAGTTCACCCTCCCCCTGGCCCTGCTGAACTACTTCCAGCAACAGCAGTTCACCGGCGCGGACTTCGGCGCCCTCTTCGCCGGGGTGTCGATCTCGATCCTCCCGATGATCGGCCTCTACGCCTGGCTCGGACGCCGCATCACCGAGGGCATCACCATGGGCGCCGGCAAGTGACCACGAGGGCGGGCGCCCGGGGCACCGGCGCCCGCCCCTGACCTCTCCATCGCCGACATATCGAATTCGATGTCATTCGATCGAATGATAGATTTCCTTGTGTTGGGCAACCAGGGGAGGGGCGCCATGTCCGCTGCCGCCGACAGGCGCAGAGAGGGGATCCTCGCAGCGCTCCAGAGCCTGGAGACGATCCGGGTGACGGATCTGGCACAGCACCTGAACATGCCGGCGGTCACGCTGCGCCGGGACGTGGCGGCACTCGCGGAAGCGGGTCTTGTCAGCCGGTCCCATGGGTCCGTCTCCCTGCCGGCCAGAGAGGCGGGAGGGCCGGCACTCGGCCTGCTCGTGCCGACGGTGGGCCAGTACTTCGGAGAGGTGATCGCTGGTGCGCGCGCTGCCGCCGGAGCCGCGGGCGCCCACCTGACGCTCGGGATCTCCTCCTATCAAGCCGAAGCCGACCGCGCCCAGGTGGAGCAACTGCTCGCCACGGGCGTCGCGGGGTTGCTGCTCGTTCCCAACTGGACGCCGTCCCGGTCGGCGGACGACCTGCGCTGGATCGGTGAACTGCCGGTCCCGGCCGTCCTGGTCGAACGCCGGGCGCCGCACGGAACCCCTCTCGCCGAGCTGGACTCCGTCGGCTCCGACCACCACCACGGTGTGTTCATCGCCCTGCGGCACCTGGCCGCGCTCGGGCACGCGCGGGTCGCCCTGGCCGCTCGCAAGGACACCTGGACAGCCCTGCAGGTGCGCGGTGCGTACGCCGAAGGCTGCGTGCTCCTCGGACTGCCGGCCGAGCCGGTGATCGACATCGACGAACCCGCCGCGCATGCCGAGGACATCGCCCGCCAGATCGTCGAAGCCGTTGAAAGCGGCGTGCGAGGCGTACTCGTCCACAATGACCAGGACGCCCTTCAACTGTCCCCGATGCTGCGCGACAAGGGCCTGCGGATCCCCGAGGACATCGCGCTGGTCAGCTACGACGATGTGGTCGCCGCCCTCGGTGCCCCACCCCTGACCGCTGTCTCACCGCCGAGGCACGCCGTGGGCGCCGCGGCCGTCGAGCTGATCCTGCGCCGGCTCAAGAGCGACCCGGCGCTGCCCGTCCACCATCTCGACCTCCTGCCGGAGTTGAAGGTCCGAGCTTCCTGCGGCGGCACACCGAGCGCGTGAGCGTGACTGCCCCACCCTCATCGAGTCAGAGCGCGTAGCAGCGATCATTCGCTCAATGTTCGGTCTTTTGATACGAACATGTTGACTCGCTCAAACGCTCTGCCTACGGTGCGACACGGGCCCCTCACTCCTCCCCGATCCGGGAGTCCGACCATGCTCCTGCCTGCCGTACTCAGACGCGTCTTACTCGTACCGCTGACCGCCGTGATCCTCGCTCTCCAGAGCCTCTTCCCGGCCGTGGCAGCGACTCCCACCACCTGGTATCTCGACTGCTCGGCATCCCACGACGGCACCGGCCGCCATGCCAGCCCCTGGAACAGCCTGGCGACCGCCAACGCCCATCTGTTCCGGCCCGGTGACCGGTTACTGCTCAAGCGCGGTGCCACCTGCAAGGGCACGCTCAAGCCGCGAGGCTCCGGCACGGACGGCGCGCCCATCACCCTCGCCGGCTACGGCGCGGGCCGCGGCCGCCCCGTCGTCTCGGGCGACGCCGCCACCACCGAGAAGGCCGCGGTCCACCTCCACAACGTGGAGCAGTGGGAGATCCGCGACCTGGAGATCACCTTCCCCGACAGCGCCACCACCAGGCGCGAGCGCAACGGCCTCCTGGTCGAGATCGCCGATCTCCCGGACGGCGTCGGCACCCACTACGTGGTCGACGACGTCTCCGTGCACCACGTCGACGGCGACGCCACCAAGTGGTCCAACGGCATCCAGTTCCGCGTCTCCGGCACCACGAGGCCGACCAACTTCGACGACGTCCTGGTGCAGAACTCCCGGATCACCGCCGTGGACCGGGAAGGCCTCACCAACCGCACCACCTGGATGTGCAGGCCGATCTACGGCTCCGGCGACGGCTGCGGATCCACCGTCAACTGGCGTGCCAACACCGGGATCGTCTTCCGTGGCAACAACATCAGCGACACCGGCGGCGACGGCATCGTGGTCCGTGCCTCCAGCCACGCCCTGGTCGAGCACAACACCGTCCACGACATCGCGATGCGCCCCATGGGCTCCAACGTCGGTATCTGGACCATCAACAGCGATGACACCCTCATCCAGCACAACGAGGTCCACCACGTACGCAAGCTCCCCGGCAACGGCGACGGCCAGGCATTCGACTCCGACTACGGAAACAACCGGGCGGTGTTCCAGTACAACCACAGCCACGACAACGAGGGCGGTTTCATGCTCTTCTGCGGCGGCTGCGGAACAGGCTCCAGCAGTCACGGCACCGTCGTCCGGTACAACCTCAGCCGCTCCGACAAGGGCCGGGTCTTCGACGTCACCAAGGACGACAACGCCAGGGTCCACAACAACACCGTCTATCTCCCCGCAGGGTCGCGCACTGCCGTCGTCCACCAACGGGCGGCCACCACCAACATGGTGCTGAGCGGCAACATCTTCTACAACCTCGGCTCCGGCGGCTACTCCGGACCGAAGTACACGCCCTCCGACTTCCTCTGGAACGGCAACACCTTCTACGGCAACCACCCGGCCGACCAGCCGATCGACGCTGCCGGGAACACGGCGGACCCGAAGATCGAGAACCCCGGCGGCACGAGGCCCGGCGACTACCGGCTGACACCCGGCTCCCCGGCGCTCCGCGCAGGAGGACCGGTCGCGGCGGGCGCCACCGAGGACTACTTCGGATCACCCGCCCCGGGAGTCTGCCGCCCCGACGCGGGGTTCCACCAACTGAGCGACTTCGACGACGGCGACTGCCCGGCCCCCGACCTCGCCATCGACTCCGGATTCGAGTCGGGCACCCTCGCTGCCTGGTCCCCCTACGGGAGCGTCGGCGTCGTCACGACCGGCACACACAGCGGACTCCACGCCGTACGAGTCGGTCCGGCTCAGGCCGCCGTCGAACAGGTCGTCCAGCTCAAGACCCGCACCAGATACCGGCTGAGCGGGTACGGGAAGGTCTCGTCCGCCGGCACCCAAGTCTCGCTCGGGGCCAAGGGATACGACAGTGCCGGCTCGTCCACCCGCCATGTCTTCACCGGCACCTCCTACACCAGGGGTTCCACCACGTTCACCACCGGTGCCACGTCCGACACCGCCAGGATCTACTGCTACGCGCGCTCGGGCACCGGCAACGGGTACTGCGACGACATCACCCTCAAGGAGAACTAGCCGCCCCCCAGGCCAGGTTGGAGACCCATCCGCCATGCACACGGCTCAGCGAACAAGAAGCCGCAAAGCTCCCTGGATCCGGGCCGTCACCGGTCTGATCGTCTGCTGCGCACTCCTCTTCAGCGGGACCACCATGCCGGCCGCCACCGCGGCCCTCGCCTCGACGGAGATCACACTCGACGGGGACAGCGCCGGACGAACCTTCGACGGCATCGGGGCGATCAGCGGCGGCGGTGGCAACTCCCGCCTGCTGCGCGACTATCCGGAGCCGCAACGGTCACAGATACTCGACCACCTCTTCAAGCCGGGCCACGGCGCGGCCCTCCAGATGCTCAAGGTGGAGATCGGCGGCGACACCAACTCCACCGACGGCGCCGAGAGCAGCCACCAGCACAGCCGGGACACCGTCAACTGCGCTGCGGGATACGAATGGTGGCTGATGAAGGAGGCCGAGCGGCGCAATCCGTCGGTCAAGCTCTACGCCCTGTCCTGGGGCGCGCCCGGTTGGATCGGCAACGGCGACTTCTGGTCCCGGGACATGATCGGGTACCTGATGAACTGGCTCGACTGCGCCCGGCAGCACGATCTGTCCATCGACTACCTCGGTGGCTGGAACGAGCGTGAGTACGACGCCGCCTGGTACAAGGACCTGGCCGCCACCCTCAGAGCGGCGGGCCACACCACCAAGGTGGTCGGCGCGGACGACAACTGGGACATCGCCACCAGCATGCGCGCCGACAGCGCCCTCCAGGACGCCGTCGACGTCATCGGTGCTCACTACCCGTGCGGGTACCGGTCCCCGATGACCAACTGCGCCACCACCACCGACGCACTGGCCACCGGCAAACAACTGTGGGCCGGCGAAACCGGCTCCGACGACGCCAACGCCGGAGCACCGGCCATCGCACGCGGCATCAACCGCGGATACCTGGACGCCAGGATGACCGGCTTCCTCAACTGGCCGCTGGTCGCCTCCCTTTATCAGAACCTGCACTACAACACCATGGGCCTCGTCATCGCCGACCAGCCCTGGTCCGGGGCGTACAGCGTCGGACGCAGCACCTGGGCCACCGCACACACCACGCAGTTCACCCGGCCCGGTTGGAAGTACCTGGACACCGCGTCCGGCTACCTCGGCGGCAACCGCGCCCACGGCAGCCATGTCAGCTACCGGGCGGCGGACAAGTCGGCATGGAGCACCGTCTTCGAGACCATGGACGCCGACGCCCCGCAGAACGTGACCCTCAGAACGGCCGGCGGCCTGCCGGGCGGCACGCTGCGTGTCTGGTCCACCGACCTCTCGGACCGCACCACCACCAGCCACCTGGTGCGCGAAGGCGACCTCACCCCCACGGCCGGGGCCTACACCCTCACCCTCCGGCCCGGCCGGATCTACACCGTCACCACGACCACCGGCCAGGGCTCGGGAACCGGGACCGGTCCGATCCGCTCACCACTCCCGCTGCCCTACGCGGACAGCCTCGCTGGCACCGGGCCAGGCCAAGAGGCGCGCCTCTTCTCCACCATGAACGGAGCCTTCGAGACGGCGCCCTGCGCCGGCGGGCGCGCCGGCCGGTGCCTGAGGCAGCAGGCCCCGCTCTCCCCGATCCGCTGGACCGACGAAGCGAGCAATCACCCGTACACCCTGATGGGCGGACTGCACTGGGCTGACTACACGGTCGGTTCGGATGTCCTGCTGGAAGAGCCGGGCACCATCGAGATCCTCGGCCGTGTCGGCACCCAGCGCCGCAACAACAAGGGACTGAACGCCTATCACCTGCGTCTGTCCGACACCGGCCGCTGGTCGCTGCAGAAGACCGACAGGAACTGGAACTTCACCAATCTTGCCGACGGCAGGATCGCGCCCCCCGGCACCGGCACATGGCACCACCTCGCCCTCACCTTCGAGGGCGACACCATCACCGCGCGCATCGACGGCACCGAGGTCGGCACCGTCAGGGACGGCAGCTACGGCGCCGGTCAGATCGGGCTCGGCACGGGCGGCTACCACGGCGCACAGTTCAGCGGGCTGAAGGTCACCCCCGGCTCCGCTACCGCCCTCGACGGCACCTACACCCTGGTCAACGCCAACAGCGGCAAGGTGCTCGACGCCCACGCCCGGGGTACGGCCGACGGGACGCCTGTCGTCCAGTGGGATGCCCACGGCGGCACCAACCAGCGGTGGCGCCTGACGTCGACCGGTGACGGGTACTACACGATCACCGGCGTCGCCGGCGGGAAGGTCCTGGCCGTCTCCGGGAACTCGGTTCTGCCCGAAGCGCCGCTCAACTTGTCGACCGGCGACAAGAGTCCTGGTCAGCAGTGGCTGGTGGCACGGTCCGACTCGGGTGGCTTCGTCCTCGAGAGCCGCCTGCACGGCCAACTGGCCGAGGTGGCGAAGGCGTCGAAGGCCGCGGGTGCCAAGGTCGTCCAGCGGCCCGCGAGCGGCAGCTCGCACCAACGCTGGAATCTCGTCCCCGTCCGCTGACCAGGGGGACCGAGCCGATTCTCTGGCCCGTCCCCGGACCGGCCTGGTGGCAGCCGGACCGGGGACGGGAAGCGCGCCCGGTTGGGGGTAGCAGAGGCGGGCGGCTTGTCGAGGCGATGCGCCTCGGCGTCGTCCGTTCGATACGGCTCCTTTCCTTCGCGGATCAGGTGCGGTTCTGGACGGAGCGGAGGACCGATCCTCTTCGGTCGGTCACTCCGTCCGGCGATCTCCAGCTCCGCGGTGCTGTTCCCTTCGACCGGTGTCCTGCTTCTTGAGGGGTTCTCGTGGGAGGGACCTGGAAATCCGCACCCCGTCCCGGTCGTTTACCAATCCTTTACCGTCGTTCGGGTTTCTTGGCTTCATGCGCGCCATGCTGTACCTTCGCCGGGCGATCTCCAGAACTCCTTCCGATGCATCCCTGCCCCCGGGTCCTCCAACGTTGGAGAGCACGTGGCAAGGAACAAGCACAAGGCGACGCGCATGGCCGCGATCCCCGTGGCCATGGCCGTTGCGGCCGCGCTGGGCTGGGCAGCTGTCGGTATGCCCGGGTGGGCGAGCGAGGAGCAGGCGGAGAAGAAGGCTCCGCCGGCCGCCGCCGTCACGACGCCCCCGGTCGCCTGCGACCAGCAGGACAGTTCCAACAAGGGCTGGTACCAGCCGGTCTACGTTCACCGGGCAGGCAAGGACCCGGCGGCCGGAGTGAAGAGCGTCCGTCACATCATGTGGAGCGCCGACCAGATCTTCGAAGCCAGTGCCAAGCGCTTCGGCCAGGGGGACAGCCGCCGTCTGCGCTTCGTCCAGGACAAGGACTGCCAGATCGACGTCATGAGCGTCGCCGTCGACGGCTTGCCGGGCAGGCCCTCCTTCCCCCAGGCCCGCATGAAGGCGGAGGCGGCCGTGGCCGCCGAGATCCGCAAGGCTCCCGCGGCGGTCAAGAAGCGGTTCAAGCGCACCCGGCCGGTGTACTTCTTCGACACCAAGCCGCGTGGCTGCGGTGTCGCCACGACGCCGAAGGCACGCCTGCGATCCTCCATGTTCAGAGGGCGGGCCGCTGTGTCGTGGGGCTGTGCGACCGTCCCCGCGGTCACGCATGAGATGGTCCATCAGTTCGGTGTCAGTCACTGCGACAACAAGCGTGACCAGGGCGGCGATCCCATCTGCCGTGGATACGACCGCTCCCCGCGCTGCAGTGACCTCATGGCGAACGTCTTCCTGGACTGCGCCAAGGACGAGTTCTCCTACTTCCGCCCCCGGCCCGAGTCGGGCAGCATGCTGGCGAAGCGGCCCGGGTACAACCTCGCCAACAGCCCTTATCTGATCAAGGATCAGCCGGCTCCCGCCCTCGAGATGCGGCTCGCCGGGAAGCGGGGCGGAGTCTGCCTGGGGAGCGGCGAGGGTGACTCGGTCGTCCAGCAGGACTGCGGCTCCGGCGACAAGCAGGTCTGGTCGAGGGCCATCGGCAAGGACGGCTACCTCACTGTGGCGCTGAAGGGCACCGACAAGTGCCTGACCGCGCCGTCCGGCAAGAGCAAGACGGCGCTCACCACCTGCGAGGCCGGTGACAAGCGTCAGGAGTGGTGGATGCCTTCGGGGCGTGGGAACGGAGCCGACGTCTATCAGCTCGTCAACCGCGAGACCCGTAAGCCGCTTCGGATCGAGGGCAAGGGCGAGGGAGCCTCTGTCGCCCCCTCCGGCCGAGGGCCGGCTGCCGGGTTCCGGATGCTGCTGACCAAGTGAGCGGCACCTGAGCCGGGTGCCGACTCGGCACCCGCCTCAGGGTGACCCGCGGGGCACGGCAGGCGGGAAGCCGCCGTGCCCCTTGCTCCCTGGATCCTTCTGCCCCACTCCTCGCCTGGCCCCGCCCTGCCCACATTCCCGCCCCGTTCCACCAGGAGGTGGCCTCGATGCCGCCACGAACTCCCTTCGCACTCACCCGTCGCGCAGGTGACAACAACGTGATGCCGATGACCCGTTGCTCCGTGATGCTTCTCGCGGCCGTCCCTCTCGCCCTCTCGTGCACCGTCAACGGCTTCGAGGCGTCCGGAAGCACCACCCTGCCCGCCAGGGACACCGCCCCGGCCACCTTGTCCGCCTACGAGCTGCCGCCAGGCATGATCAAGAACACCTCCAAGGGCAACCCCACCCAGCTGCACGGCATCCTCGGAATCCCCAAGGGGCCGGGGCCCCATCCGGTCGTCGTCGTCCTGCACGGCTCGCACCCCACCTGTGCCTGGCCCGGGAAGACGGACGCGGTGGCCCGCGACGCGGTCCGTGCCCCTTGGCCCCTGGTGTGCGGCCGGCCGGGGGCCGAGTACGACCCGGGGAAGTACGGTCCCGACTACGTGCGTCACAACGCCGGCCTCTCGTACTTCGTGGAGGCCCTGAGCCGCAAGGGCTTCGCCGCCGTCTCGATCGACGTGAAGAGCGCGGAGGCCTGGTACACGGGCGAGCCCTCACCGGCCAAGGGCTACACCCAGCTGATCGACACACATCTGAAGCTGCTGGCCGACCTGAACGAGGGGACCGGCCACGGTCTGAACCTCGAAGGCGCCGAGGGGCGCATCGACACCTCCCGGGTGGGGCTCGTCGGGCACAGTCGCGCCGGTGGCTACGTCCTGAACAGCACAGCGGGCAAGCGGCCCGGCCTGTTCGCCACCGTCGCCGTCGAGCCCGCCGAAGAGGTCGACAAGGCCCCCCACACGGTGCCCGTACTCAACCTCCGCGGCGCCTGCGACGAGGACACGGGCCCGAACGCCGGACTGGACACGATCAAGGCGCTGGCCAAGTCCGGCACCACCGACGTCGTTGCCGACGTCCGGCTGCCCGCCACCGGCCACGCCATGCTCAACACCAACCTCTCCTCGGTGAAGGAGAAGGGCGGTGTCGGCGACTGCTCGGCCGCCCAGGTCGCCAGGCCGGCCGAGGCACGCGACCAGGCTGCCCAGCTCGCCGCCTCCTTCATGGCCCAAGCGCTGCGCAAGGCCACCACGTACACCCTTCCCGCCCTGGCCGGCCCGCCTCCGGCGGGCCGCAATCTGAGCAAGCGCGGGCCTGCCCTCCGCTTCAAGGCCTCGAGCCCGCAGTCCTACGCCGACCCACGGCGAATCCCCACGACCACGTCCGAGGAACGCCTGCTGCCGCCCGTACCCAAGGGGCTCAAGGTCGCAAAGGGCGGAGAGCCCGAGGCGTGACCACGGCGTCCACTTCGGCAGTCACGAACGAAAGACGAGACCGTCCGCGGTCCCCGTCGTTCTCGTCCACGGGTCCGTTCAGGGCCCTCCAAGGGGAAGCCAGATGCCGATGTCCACAGCACAGAAACGCTCCATCGTGAACTGGACGGATGAGGAACTGGCCGCGCCCCTGCGCCGCGGCGAGTCCGGCGACGAGCAGCTCGCGGCGCTGTACGAGCGTCACCGCGGGGCCGTCCGCTCCTATGCCGTGTCCTTCTGCCGAGACCGCTACACGGCTGACGACCTCACCTCCGAGGCGTTCACGCGAACGATCGACGCGATCCGAAAGGGCGGCGGCCCTCGTGGGCCGTGGCGGCCCTACCTGCTGACCGCGGTCCGTCACATAGCCGTGGACTGGGCCGCCGACAGGAACCGCACCCAGCCGAGCAGTCAGGTGCAGGACCGGGTCGACGAAGCGCCCGGGGGAGAGGAGCTGACGCTGGACCAGGAGGAGAACCATCTGGTCGTGCAGAGCTTCCGACGGCTGCCCGAGCGCTGGCAGGCCGTGCTGTGGTACACGGCCGTGAAGGGCGAGCCCGCCGCCACGGTCGCGGGCCGCCTCGGCATCAGCGCGAGCGGAGTCGCCTCCCTGGCCGAAAGGGCCCGTGAGGGTCTGCGTGAGGCCTACCTCAGCGTCCATGTGCACGACAACGGCGTGGAGGACTGCGGGCGTTACGGCCGACTCCTCGCTTCCGTCGTGCGGCGCAAGGCGAGACGGCCGGGCAGAGACCTGAAGCGTCATCTGGCCGACTGCGGCCACTGCCGCCAGGCCCTGCACGACCTGACCGACCTCAACTCCCGGCTGAGGGCCGTGCTGCCGGGAGCGATTCTGTTCGACGAGAGCGTGAGAGTCCTGATCGCCAAAGGGGCGGCGGCCGGGGGGCCCGGCCCGGCCTGGGCAGGCGGCTCCACGACCGCCCTCGTCAAGGGGGTGGTCACCGTGGGCACTTCGGCCGCTCTCGGTATCGGTGGCTACTTCATGCTCGCTCCGACCGAGACGCCGCTGCCGGCGCCGCGACCGCCTCAGTCGGCGTCAGCCTTGTCACCTTCACCTTCACTGTCACCGTCAGCAACGCCCGCCCCCGAGACCCCGCCGGGCCTTCCGACGGAGAAACCGACGCCTTCCCGCTCCCGTCCGGTCGCGCCGTCGACGGAAACGGCCGAGCGAGTACTCCTGGAAGGTCTTCGTACGACACTGCGCTCCGTCCCCGATGGGCGCTGTCTTGAGCCGACCGCGCCCCACGCGGGCTCCGCGGTGCGGGGCGGCGACTGCGACGGCAGCGCGGGCCAGACGTGGGCGCAGCTTCAGTTCCTGGGCTCCCAAGTGCTCTTGCGCAACTCGGCGACCGGCCTCTGCCTGCGCGCCCCCGGACCCGGCGCGGCGCGGGCGACCCAGGTGGCCTGTGACCAGAGCGACGACCGTCAGGTGTGGCGAGTGCGGTTCAGCCTGAAGCACAGTTCCCTGGCCGTCAGCGGTGGCGGATGGACCTACCTCACATGATCCGGGCCAGGCTCACGATCAATAAGGACACCAGCTCATGACCCGAGCACAGGCTCGCACCCGCCGTTCCACCCGCCGCCGGTCCGTGCCGTCCGAACAGGACCGACCGGCCGTCGGCACACGCCGAGGCGATGTACAGGCGGGTGGCGGCCCCGGGTCCGGCAGCGCCGGCTCGACACGTCATCCGGGGGTCACCGCCACAGGGGAACGCGTTCGGGCAGCACTCGAGTGCCTGAAGCTGATGGCACTGCGGCAGCGCTGGGCCGCGGTCGGCGACACACTCGTCGTGGATCGGGTCTGCCGGGGCAGCGGTGAGGCGCTCAGCGTCCTCGTCGGACGTCACCAGGCCGCGGTATGCGGCTACTTGAGCACCTGCCTCATGGACCACGCGACAGTGGAGCGGGCCACGGAGGAGACCTTCCGACGCGTCCTCGAGGCGGCCGAGCGAGAGGACGCGCTGGCGATCAACCGGATCCGGCTCCTCGCCACGGCGCGTACGGTGGCCGTCCAGACCTGGAACGCCGATCCCGGAGCCGGTGCGGCCACCCCGGAGTTCCTGGAGTGGATCGCGGCGGGCGGCGCGTGGCCCCTCGCGACTCCCGCGGCGCTGTACGACGCCTACCGGTGTCTCCCCGTCCGCTGGCAGGTGGCCCTGTGGCACATCGCCGTGGAAGAGGACGATCCCGCTCTGATCGGCGACGTGCTGGGCGTCTCGTCCGCGCGGGTCAGGTCACTGGGGCACAAGGCCCGGCATTCTCTTCGGGACTTCTACCTGGCCGCCTACGAACGAGCGGTCATCGACCGCCCGGCGTGCCTCTCCTACGCGCGGGAGCAGGTGGTCCTGGCCAGCCGAGCACCGGGCACGACCATGACCGAACACCCCCCGAACTGCCGCCCCTGCGCCCGCGTGGAGCGGAACCTCAGCGATATCGACGCCGGGCTCCGACGACAACTGCCGGGCATGCTGCTCGGCTGGTGGAACGACGGACGCTACCGGCAGATGAAGGCGCTGGCCCTCCGCGACGGAGACCCTCGTCCCGTGGCTCGACGGATCCGGGACACGTGACCGCGGCCGCCGGCGATCAGTTCCTCGAACGGAAGAGCCCCGCCGGCGTGGCCGAAACGGACACCGACGGGGCATGGAACGGTCCTCAACGCCGCGGCGAGACAGCTGCGTTGCCGTCGGACCGTCTTGCCGGGCTCATGAGCCCGGAGTCCAGAATTCGATGGACAGCGGAGGAACGGTGAGGGTGAGCTTCGGTCCCTTCTGGCCATCGACGCTCACGTTGTTCGTCTCCGCGCGCGGACCGTACCGGTGGCCCGCGAAGGTGCCCCGGCTCCGGGTGTCGACGGTATAGGTGAACGGGTCCTTCTTGGACGCGTTGGTGACGACGAAGACCGGATCGCCCTTGGGCGTCTGCCAGGCCATGATGCGGTGCAGCGGGTCCGGCTTGCCGTCGGCGTTCTTCGGCTCGTCGACGTGGTAGCGGACGGAGTCCCACGGCATGTACCGAAGGAATCCCGCCACCGCGTTCCAGTTCAGCGGGTTGAAGGTCCAGTGACGTGGCTTCACGTCCGGGAACCGGTCGAGGTGCTTGCCGTGCGGCGAACGCCAGTAGCCCAGCGCGTAGCCGGTCGCCTCCGCGTTGGACGTGGGCTTGAGGGCGTGCAGCCAGAACCAGGAGGGCGCGTTCTGGAACGTCATCCAGTTCATGATCGACTGGGCCGTACGGATGGTGTGCTGGGGCGTCACGCTGCCGTAATGGAGGTACTCGAACTCGTTGTTGAACACGGGCTTGCCCACGCGGCCGGAGGTGAAGTCGACCTCTATCTGCTCGGTGCTCGGCGTCCCCACACGATGGAAGGTCCACGCGTCCACGTGACGGACGGCGTCGGGGTCCGCCTTGATCGCCGCGCCGATCTTTCCCTTCCAGCCGTCCTGACTGTCCGCGATGACGAGCGTCTTCGGATACTTCTTCTTGATCTTGGGCGCGACGGCCTTGAAGGCCTTCACATACTCGTCGGGGGTGTACTTGCAGGACGAGTACCTGGTCGACTCGCGGGGCTCGTTCTGCAGGCCCCACATGGAGATCGGCACGCCCCGGGCGGCGAGGTAGTCCAGGTCTCCCACCATGGCGTCGCCGAGGGCATCCAGGGCCTCGGGGGAGAACGAGGCGAGCTTCCCGCCGATGTAGGACTTGTTGCTCTTCCAGCCGGGGGCCGGTGACCAGTACTCGGCGGACACGCCCTCGATCCCTGTCCGCTTGATCATGTCGGCCAGCAGATCCGTCTGGCCCTTGTAGCGGTCGACGAGGTGCTTCTTCGTGGGGTCCAGACCCCGGTGGTACAGCCCCAGGGCCAGCCGGCAGTACCGGAAGCCCCGGTCGCCGCCGCCCATGAGCATCTGCCGGTAGAACCGGTCGCGTTCGCCCTCCGTCAGGTCGTACGGGACGCCGCTGATCACCTTGTCGTCCATGCCGTTGTTGCCGGATCCGATGGAGTCCGACTGGATCTCGAAGCCCAGTCCCCAGATGGTCTGCCGGGGGGACTTGTCGAAGCGGATCGTGTACGCGCCCGCCTCGGCCTTCGACGCGCCCATGGCGTCGGACTGACCGAGCGTCGGCCAAAGAGCCGCTCCCGCACCGGTCGCAGCTGCTCCGGCCAGCACGGTTCTGCGGGGGAACGCTTTGTGGGACGGCATGCGTGGGTCTCCTCAGGTGGGTGGTCGAGTGCAGGGGAAGCTGCTTCGCTTCCAGCTGCTTCTTGAGCGCCTCGCGGTACCTGAACTGACGGGCCACCCAGGGAGGCATCCCGCCTCTTTCCCTGGTCTTTACCTTCTGCCCGGCGGCCGGTCGTTCCTCAGCGCGGTGAAGAGGTCCCGTGCTTTCTCCCGGTCCCAACTGATGGCGCTGCCCTTGGTGGTTCGCACGCCCACAGCGGCGACCGGGACGTTGACCCGCGCCCCGGAGCCGGGCGCCGAGACGCTCTTCATGGCGCGCAGCAGCCTCACCAGATCCCACAGCTCCATGTCCTCGTCCACCACCAGCGTCTCCAGCGCGTCTCGGGTCGCCGGGTAGATTCTGGACGGATCGAGCAGGACGTCCCTCTGGGAGACCTTGTCGGCGAGCGCTGCGAGGAAACGCTGCTGGTTCCTCGTACGGCCCAGATCACCCTGCCGTTCCTGATGCCGCTGGCGGACGAAGGCCAGGGCCTGGGCGCCATGGCGGTTGTGGCAGCCCTTGCGCAGGTTCGCGCCGGACTTCTCGTCCCTGATGTCGCGGTCCAGGCACAGCCGTACGCCCCCCACGTCATCCACGAGGTCGACGAAGCCGCGGAAGCCGATCTCGGCGTAGTGGTCGATACGCAGGCCGGTGTTGCGTTCCACCGTCCGCACCAGCAGCTCGGGACCGCCGATGGAGAAGGCGGCGTTCAGCTTGTCCGGTGCCGGACCGTGGCGCTTCCCCGTCTCGGGCTCGGTGTACGGCGGGAGGACGACCCAGGAGTCACGCGGCAGGCTGACCATGGTGGTGCCGTGCGCGCCGGTGTGCAGCAGGATCATCGAATCCGTACGGCGGCCCTCGGCCGTTCCGGTGTGCAGTTCCCGCCTGGCTCGAGAGGACAGGCCTTCGCGGCTGTCGGAGCCCACGATGAGGTAGTTCGTGCCCGTCCCTCGCGGTGGCCGGTCGGAGATTCCGCCCAGATCCACCTCACGGTTGAGCCTGATATCGGCCCACAGACAGACACCCGGGGGTGTGAGCAGCAGCGCCGAGAGCACGAGGAGCAGTACTCGGCGCAGCGCCCTTCGGCGCCGGGGTGGGGCGGCTGTTCGTCCGCTGCCACGGTGCCGCGGCGCCCGGGACGAGCCGGCGTGCGGCCGGTCGCCGTACCGCTCACGCATGGGGCCCCCTCCGCGCCGGGACGACACCCGGAACCGTCTGTCCAGGGGCCAACTGCCCATGACCTGGCCCAAGACGGCGGGAGCCGCGGTTCCCGGCTGCCCCGTCCTCGTCCCGTCGCAGGGCCTGGTTCGTGAGGTCTCCGCCCAATTGCTCGACGGCGGTCCCGGTCCGCCTGATGCGCTGCCATGTCAGACCGGTGCCGAACACGGCGGTCGCCAGCGACTGGATGACCACCAGATACATGAGCTGCCGGTAGGCGAGGATCTGGAGCGGCAGCGCCCACAGTGCGCTCATCCGCTCACCGCCGAGCCGCAGCGCGTAGCCGGCGCACGCGATCTGCAGACCGAGGAAGCCGGCCCACAGAGCGCCGGCCCAGGCCGAGTCGAGGAAGAGCGCCCCGTACAGGCCGAAGATGTCGACGAGCGGTGCGAACAGGGGCAGCCCGACCTGGAAGACGGTGAGATACGTCAGGGCGCGCCGGGCGAAGCGCCCGGCAACCCCCACTTCGAGCATGGCGCGACGATGCTTGCGCATCGCCTGGAGCGTGCCGTAGCACCAGCGGTAGCGCTGCCGCCACAGCTGACGAAGGGTGGTCGGGACCTCGGTCCAGGCGATCGCGGAATCCTCGTACACCACCCGCCAGCCCGCTCGCCACAGCGTCATGGCCAGGTCGGTGTCCTCCGCGAGGGTGTCCTCGCTGACCCCGCCCACGCCCATCAGCGCCTCGCGACGGAAGGCGCCGATCGCGCCGGGCACCGTCGGCATGCACTCCAGTACCTCGAGCATGCGTAAGTCGAGATTGCACCCGCAGGCGTATTCCAGGTGCTGCCACCGGCCGAGCAGTCCGCGCCGGTTGCCGACCTTGATGTTCCCGCTGACCGCGCCGATGGCCGGGTGGGCCAGCGGCTGGATGAGCCGGTGAATGGCTTCGGGTTCGAAGAGGGTGTCGGCGTCGGCCATCACCACGATGCCGTGACTCGCGCGGGCGAGTCCGTTGTTGAGCGCGGCGGCCTTGCCCGCGTTGCGTTGACGGACCACCGTGACACGGGGGTCAGGGATGTTCCGCACGATCTCCACGGTCCGGTCCGTCGACCCGTCGTCGATGACGATGATCTGAAGCAGGGAGTGGGTGGAGGCGAGCAGCGAACGGACGGTGGACGCGATGCCCACCTGTTCGTTGTACGCGGGAACGAGGACCGTCACCGGCTCGTCGACTCCCCGCAACCACGGCGAGCCGGGGCGGAAACGGCCCAGACGCCGGACGTGGACGCGGGCGAAGACGACGAGGAGGAGCTGGCGGAGCGTGCCGAGTCCGCCCACGATCGCGAGCACCCACAGCGCCCCGTTCGCGACCGCGTGGCTGGCGGTGTCCATCCACGTCAAGGCCATGCCCTGCACCCGCTGGGCCGGCGGGGCCGGCGTGTTGGCGGAGCGGATCCCCAGTCCCGCCGTCACGGTGGTGAACCGGTCGGCATCACGGCCCTGGAGCAGCACTTTGACCTGTCGGTAGGCGGCTTCGGACTGATCGAACTGCCGAACCACGCCCTTCGACGGTTCGACGGACCGCCGGTCGGCGGTGACCAGCAGATATCCGTCCCCGCCCGCGCGCAGGGCCGCCTGCCACTCGGCGCCGCACAGTGTGTCCACCGACGTGGTTCCGGGCATCCGCAGCAGCGTGGTGGTGACGCCCGCGGTGCCGGCCAGTGCCTTCTGGTTGAGCGCCAGTTCGATACCGGCGCGACTCGGCGACGCGGAACCGAGGACGGCACCGGAGTAGGTGTGCAGTCCGATCTCATGGCCTTCGGTGAGGATGCGCCGCGCGAGCTCCGGATGGCGGCCGGCCTCGGAGCCGAGGAGGAAGAAGGTCGCACGCGCACCCTGTTCGCGCAGCAGACGGAGGATGCGGGGGGTCCATACCGGATCCGGTCCGCCGTCGAAGGTGAGCGCCACTGTACGAGCGGGCATCGACGCGGACTTGACCGAACCCCCTCTCAGACGCAGCACCGGCCCTGCCTCGTGCAGCACTCGCGGAGCGGGCGTGACACAGGGCCGGCGGGCCTCGGCGGCGTCGACCTCGTGGGCTGTCCAGCCCTGGAAGAGCAGTGCCGCGGCGATCGCGGCGTACAGCGTCCCCAGGAACAGCCAGTGCACCCGAGGCTGACGTCGTTGCGCGTGCCGGCCCGTCACCGCTCGGCTTCTCGATTCACGTGTTTCTCCAAGAGGGGGTGCTCCGGTCAGTGGGCAAGGGCGTGCGGCTGTGTGTCCCTTGCCATGACGGGGTGAGGCGCATGACGTGAGTCACGCAGGCGCCGACGTTCTGATGAAGTCGGCGCACAACGTTTCCTTGCCCCCCTCCTGGACCAGACGCTCAGCCGACAGAGTCGCCGCGACGGTCGGAACTCAGTCGCTCGCTGTCGCCGCCGTTGTCGTTCCCGTTGTTGTTTCCGTTGTCCTGGCCGTCTCCGGCGCCGTTCTCGTTGCCATTGGCATTGCCGCTGTCCTGGCCGTCTCCCGTGCCGTTGACATTGCCGTTGTTGTTTCCGTTGTTCTGGCCCCTGCCATTCCCGTTGCCCTGGCCGTTCCCGTTTCCGTTGTTCCGGCCGTCGCCATTGCCGTTCCCGTTGCCGTTCCCATTTCCGTTGCCGACTCCGGGCCTGCTCCCGCCGGCCCCTGGCGGGACGACGTCGGTGTCGGTGATTCCCGTGCCCGGGGCGTCGGTCTCGGGCTCTTGTGTGGTGGTGCCGTCCGGGGCGGTGCGCAGCGTGCACACGGCCAGCTCCTCCAACTGCCCTGCCGTGCCGCCGTCGCCCGGCTGAGTCAGAGAAACGATTCTGCGGATGGTCGAGCGTCGTTCGTTCTCCAGGGGAGTCAGGATCTGCTCCCGCGCCAGGGCGGGATCGCTTTCGAGTCGCTCTCTGTCGTCGGAGAAGCGCTTGTCCGCGGCGATGACTTGGGCATCCAGAAGGATCAGAGCCTGCTGCACTTCCCCCGTGTGCTCCGCGGAGAACTGCGGGATCTCACTTTCCACGTCCGGGCACTCGATGACACGTGCCGACGCCTGGTCGATGTCCTCGATGCCGGGAGGAAACGCTGCCGCGGCTTTTTCGCCGGACCTCTGTCCGCTTTCTCCCGCGGAGGCGGAGACACCGGCCATGACAATCCCGCCGCAGCCCACGACAAGGGCCGCCGAGAGGGCGGCCACTCGGATCCCGGGCATCGAATTCATGCGCGATGCGTGCTTCATGATTTCTCCCGTCGTGCGATTCTTTTCCGTTCTTTCGCTACATACGGGGTGCCCGGGACCTGTGTTCAGGGACCTCACAGGAAGGAGAGCGGCGCGGTGAGCTGCTGCGGACGCGCAGGCCGGCGAGCCGGAGTTCACATGGCAGGGTGGTGCGGCCCCGACTTGGGCCGACTGCTCCGGTCCTGGTCGTGCGACGAAGTCGTGGCGGCCGCCTGTTCCAGGGCTTCCGCGATGAGGTGCGGGAGCTCTCTCGGAGCTTCGCGGAGCAGATGGCTCACGGATTCGGTCGGCCTGACAGCGCCCTCGGTACCGAGGTGTGCGCGCCAGTCGTCCGGCCGGTCATGCATGAGCGAGCCCAGTCCGCAGAGCACGGCCCACCAGGCCATCAGCGGATGCAACTCCGCCCGCAGAGATGGGATCACCGGCATGAAGTACCGGTTTCCCGCGTATTCGGTGGTCATCGAGCGCAGCCGGTCGAGGCGGGCGGACCGGCCGGTTTCGCCCTGCGGCATGACCCAGTTCATGCGAATCCCTCCGCGGCCGTGCGGGAAGGGAGAGAGCGCCGGGACCAGGGCTCCGTCCCGGACGTGACAGCCGTAGCCGTGGCAGGTGGCCGCGGGAGGAAAGAACCCCAGATGCTCGTCCAGTGCTTCGCTGGTTCCCGCCCGGATCACGTGGTCCGGGATGTCGCACACGACCACGGTCAGGATCGCGTGCGGTGATCCGTCTCCCACATCCCCGTGGACGTACAAGGGAGTACGCCGGCGCCTGTCCGTCAACGGATGGTCGAGGTTGACGGGCAGGGCGTCCCAGGCGTCCTCCAGGCGCAGGGGCGTGTCTCCCCAGACCGGTGAGCCGAGGATCTCGCTCACCCGGGCGAAGCCACCCGCGGATCCGGGTGGCTCCGTGACCAGCGCGATGTCCGCGAGGTCGCCGGGCAGGGGAGCGGTGGAGCGTATGCCGTTCGACGTGAGCCGCCAGCCGTCGTCGGCGACTCCGGGCGCGCAACTGGCGATGGCGCGAGCGGCCTGGCACAGACCGTGGAGAAGGGGAAGGGGCCGAGCGGCCGGGGGCTGCTCCTCCGCTTGACGGAAGAGCCGCTCCATCGACTTGAGGGCGTCCACGAACGTGTGGTGACGCTCCTCGTGGGAGTGCACGGCTCTCGCCGGGACTCGGCGGTGGGCACGCAGCCGCCGCCAGGATCTTTCGGAACCGGCATGAAGGTACATCGCCCGTCGTCCTCGCTGTTCAGGTTCAGGCAGGGGTCCATGGCTCCTGATGACCTGGTCCGGCCGCCGAGGGGAGCGGCGGCCGGACCAGGTCGGCTCGGCGCTCAGAAGCCGTGGCACATCTGGTTGTAGAAGTCGGCGCACGAGACGGTCGCCGTGGCCTTGACGGTCTTGCCGTCGCGATCGGTGTAGGTCACCGTCGGCGCGTATGTTCCGAGGCCCTTCGGGAAGGCGTGGGTGACCTTCGCTCCGGTGCCGGTCGTGCCGTCGCCGAAGTCCCAGGTGTAGGTGCCGTCCGCGCTGCCGAGGGCGCCGGCGTCCAGGTCACAGGACGTACCGGAGGAGTCGCAGGAGACCTCTATGCGACCGGTGCCCGGCGCGGACGGGGCTTCGGGGGTTCCCGGCTCGGACGGCTCCCCGGACGCGGTGGGCTTCCCGGGCTCGGTGGGTTCCCCGGACTTGGTGGGTTCCCCCGGCTCGGTCGGCTCTCCGGGGCGGGTCGGCTCTCCCGGCTCGGTCGGCTTCCCGGGCTGCTCCGGGTCCTGGGCGTCGGCGAAGGCCGGCTTGAAGACCCCGGCGTCGTGCACGTCGAGCAGCGGCTCCTTCGTTCCGTCCTTCGACGTGTCCGTCCAGTTGTCCTGACCCGCCTTCAGCAGCTTGTCGCGCACGGCCATCACGCCCTCGCGGTCCTTCGGCTTCTCGGAGCCGCTGACGATCAGCGCCGCGGCGCCGGCCACGTGCGGCGCCGCCTGCGACGTACCGCTCCAGTTGGAGTAGTCGTTCTTGTTGCCCGTCGCCTGTATGCACTCGCCGGGAGCGGCGATGTCGATGCTCGGGCCGAAGTTACTGTCGCCGGAGAGCGTGTCGTCCTTGTTCTTGTTGTCCTTGTTGCACCAGGCGAAGTCGCCCTGACCGCCGGCCTTTCCGTCGCCGTCGGCGAGGTTGGAGACGGTGATGGCGTCGGGGATGTTGGCCGGAGACGCCGACTTGGCGTCCTTGCCGTCGTTGCCGGCGGAGACCACGACCACGATCCCCTTGGCTATCGCACGGTTGACGGCGTCGGCGATCGCGCGGGTCTCGCCCGTGTATCCGGCGCTGATGTTGACCACGTCGATGGTGTCGGCGTGGGCGGTGACCCAGTCGAGGGCGCCCACGATCTCCGAGGTGCTGCCCCTGCCCTCTTCGTCCAGGATCTTGAGGGAGTGGATCCGCGCACCGGGCGCCACACCCGTGAACCCCTGGTCGTTGTCGATCTCGGCGGCGATGCCCGCGACGTTGGAACCATGTCCGTCGTCGTCCATGCCCTCGTCCTCGACACACTTGTCGACCTTGCTGCAGTTGACGCGCTTGACGACGTTCAGGTCGGGGTGGTCGGCGACTCCGGTGTCGAGGACGGCTATGTCCGCGTCGACGCGTTCGTCCTTGCCGTCACCCGTCTTCAGGGCCTTGTTCTCCAGGGCACGGATCCGGCTGACCCCCTTGGGCGTCTGCTGGCCGTTGATACGTCCCTCGCCGTCACGCTCGACATAGGCGACAGCCGGGTCCCCGCTCAGCTCACTCACCTCGTCGCGGCTCAACTGCGCCGAGAAGCCGTCGAGCGCGGCGCCGTACGTCGCGGTGATGTCGACACGCGGCTTCCCCGAAGCGAAGAGCGCCGGGCGCTTGTCCTGTTCCTTCAGGACGACGATGTAGCCGTCCTTGCTCGGTGAGGGTGAGTCGGGTGGTGTTGCTCCGATGCCCTGAGCCACCGTCAGGCCGACGGCGGTGATCGACAGGGCCGTGATGACGACACGTCTTTTCACTCAGTGCCTCCAAGGAGGGATGCGGTGGGGGAGGAGAAACGGCGTCCGGGATCGGCCGCGGTGCTGCGGAAGGCCCGGACGGTCGAGGGCCGGTGGCCCTCGGAGCGGGTGTGTCTGTGCGGAACGAGGCACAGACACACCCGCTCCGAGAAGGCGAGATCTCAGGCGCCGACTAGCCGGGAGTCAGGTGTGGGCGGTCGACGGCCCGAAACCGCGGTCACGCCGCGGGCTGGTCCGACGGCTGACCGCCCTCGCCCGGTTCGCCCGGCTGTCCGGGCTGACCCGGCTCGCTCGGCTGTCCGGGCTGTCCGGGCTGACCGGGCTGACCGGGCTCTTCCGGCTCTCCCGGCTGACCCGGTTCCTCCGGCTGGCCCGGCTCTCCCGGCTGACCCGGCTCTCCCGGCTGGGACGGCTCGGCCGGCTGGGACGGCTCGGCCGGCTCAGAGGGCTTTCCGCCGCCGCAGTCGTCGCTCGGGGGAGTGCCCGGAGCCTCGCCGCCGCCTATCTGGGACCCCGTTGCCTCAAGGGCTTCGAGCACCGGCTGGAAGAACGTCTCGCCACCGGAGGCGCAGTCGCCACTCCCGCCCGAGGTGAGCCCCACCGCCTTGTCACCCGCGAACATGGCACCGCCGCTGTCGCCCGGCTCGGCGCAGACATCGGTCCGGATGAGCCCCTCGACCGTCTCTCCCGTCTGGTAGTTGACCGTCATGTCGAGGCCCGTGACCTTGCCGTCATGCAGCCCCGTCTTCGTGCCCATCCGCTTGACCTCCATACCGACCACCGCCGCCGCGGCACCGGAGATCTTCTGCTTCCCCCCACTGCCCAGGTTCACGAGGCTCGGAGCGTCGGCCTCGGGGTCGTTGTACATGGCCAGAGCCCAGTCACTGCCGGGCCATTCCTTGTCGGTGACCTTCGCGACCGGCTGACCACCCTGCTCGAGGGACCACTCGTCACCGCCGGCCGCGGTGCAGTGACCGGCCGTCAGGAACCCGGGCTTGCCGCCCTTGGTGACGTTGAATCCGAGCGAGCACAGGCCACGGCCCGCGTAGATGGCGTCCCCGCCGCCGGCGAAGGGCTTGAACTCGCCGCCGACGCGCTTGACGGTGACCCGGTCACCCAGCTTCTCGGTCTGGCGCGACAGCTTCGCCCAGTCGTCGCCCTTGACCGTGCCGTCCACGATCACCGACAGCTTGTTGGTGCGCGGGTCGACGGACCAGGCGGTGCCCCCCACGGGCGACGCGCCCAACTTCTCCGCCGCGGACTCGAGTTCCTCGGTGCTGTACTTCACGACCCGGGCCTCGGCCCCCTCGGAAGAGGCCTGGTCGGCCTCGTCCTCACCCAGCACGTTCATGACCAGGCGATCGGAACGGTCGTCGTAGTACCAGCCGGCCGCCTTATCACCGAGGTCGGACGACAGGGTCTGGCCGAGCTCGGTCGCGGCTCGCAGACTCAGCTCACGAGGGTCGTCGGTGTCGGTGCCGGCGTTGGCCTGGGGCAGGAGGACCGCTGCCGCGGCGAGGGCCACCGCACTCGAGACCGCGATGGTTCCGGTCTTCTTGTTGATGCGGCGATGGTTGGCTCGTCGCTGATGGGACATGGTGTGACCTCCAGTCGGACTTCGGCGGCACAGAACGGGGGGGCTCGCCGAAGGAGTTCCGGCTTCGAACGCCGGAGCAATTGATTGCTGGGAATTGCTATCGCGCCGGATAACGATTCCGCAACCCGATCCCGTGAATTCTCCCGCTGAGGCCGCAACCCGGTCTCGGATTCCTGCACCGAGTATTGCCGGGGTGACCTGCATGCTTCCCCGTTCGAGCCCCGGCCGCCGAACCCGGAAAAGAATCTTGAATCTGCACCGCACGCCGTTCATAAATGCACCGCATTCCGAATTTGGGCAGCGCTGCAGCGCTCCGCAGCGTGACGTCGCAGCGCAGCTCAGGGGTGGGGGTCGGGCGTCGAATGCACTGAGGCGAATGTCGAGCGCACCTCCAGGCATGTAAAGGGGAAAAGGAATGGAGGGGTCGGCCCCCACTAATTCGGGCATTAGGTAGAGCGGCGCGTGCTGTCCGAGCCCGCGGAAATCGCATGGGGAATCCGGGCAAGGCCTGGAAGTCTCCTCACTGTCCGGTCCTGCCATCAGTTCAGACCGGCGCGCCCGCCACCCGTCCCGGCACTTTGCCGATGCTTTACCTGGGGTGGTGGAAGGTAAAGGAACAGTCAAGTGGCAGGACTGTGCGTGGACGGATCCGTCTGTCCTGACGACCACCGCGACCAAGCAGAGGACCACGCGCCCCCGACGGAAAGGCCCGGCATCGATGAACAGCGCGGATGTTCCCAAACGGCTCCCCTCGCACCGCAAGGGCCTCATCGCCACGTCGAAGCGGACCGCCCCCGGCACTCTCGCCACTCCCTCGCTCGAACCACCCCGTGCGTCGTTCGGGCCGGACCCGGCCCAACAGGCGCTGGCAGCCCGGGAGACAGGCAGTCGCATGCGGGAGCTGCTCGGGCAACTGCCATGGACGCACCTGTCGCGGCGTCGGGCGGCGGCAGGCGGCTCCCTGCTCGTCGACCGCGCGCACCGGGGCGGCGGCGAAGCGCTCAGCGTGCTCGTAGGACGGCATCAAGCCGCGGTCTGCGGCTACCTCAACACCTGCTTGACGGATCCGGCCATGGTGGACTGGGCCACTGAACACACGTTCCGTCATGTGGTCCGAGCATCGGGGCATCACCCGTCGCACGCCGTCCCGCGCATCCATCTGCTGGACACGGCACGGTCGGTGGCGGCCGGGGCATGGCGTTCGCATCCCGAGTCCTGCGCGGTGACCGACGGCTTCCGGGAGTGGATCGTCGAGTCCGTCGGCCCTTGGCCCCCGCAAGGACCCGCGCCGCTGTACGAGGCGTACCGCTGTCTGCCGGCTCGCTGGCAGACGGCTCTGTGGCATCTCGCCGTCGAGGACGACCATCCCGCGCTCATCTCCGACATGCTGGGCCTGTCGCCGGGCAGGCTGGCCCTGGCGCGGCAGCGCGCCCAGCACATGCTGAGCGACCTCTATCTGACCGCCTATCGGCGAGCGGTCAGCGGTCGCCCCGCGTGCACCTCGTTCGTACAGCACCTCGCGGTGTACACGACGTCTCGCGACATCGCCGCGACAGGGCATGCGGAGTACTGCCCCTCGTGCTCACGGGCCGAGGCGGATCTCACGCATCTGGACATCGGCGTCCGGCTGCACCTGCCGGCCCTGCTCCTGGGGTGGTGGGACGACACGGCCTATCGGCAGATGCGGTATCTGGCACTCCGCAACTCCGATCCGAGAGGCATGGCCCGTCGGCTGCGCCGGGACCTGGACTGATCCATCGCGCGACCGACTCGCGGAGCGGCCCGCTCGGCTGTTCACCCGCAGACGGCACGAGTCAAGGTAAAGCGTGGGCAATGTCGCGAGACACGGTTGCCTCGCACACGTTCTTCCTGGTGACGGCAGTGACGGCAGCACATGCACGGGGTCGGCCGAAGGGGCCGGCTTCGCGCCGGGATGGGCCTCCTCCCTGCTCGGAAGTCAGGTGTTTGGATGTCTACGACGCAACAAGGCAGCCACGTCGACCGCACGGACGACGAACTGGCGGCACCGCTGCGCGGCGGTGAGGCCGCGGAAGAAGAGCTCGCCGAGCTGTACCGGCGTCATCACACCGCGGTGCGCGCGTACGCCGTCTCCCGCTGCCGGGACGCTCATACGGCGGACGACGCGGCATCCGAGGCCTTCGCCAGGACGATCGAAGCGGTCCGTCGCGGTGGTGGACCGCGTGGCCCGTGGCGCCCCTACCTCCTCACCGCGGTGAGACGCATCGTCATCGACTGGGCGGTCATGAACGGCCGGGCACTGCCCAGCGACGAACTTCAGGACGAGGTGGACGAGGCCCTCACCGGCGAGGAGATGGTGCTCAGCCGCGAGGAGGGTGCCCTCGTCGTCCGCAGCTTCCAGCAGTTGCCGGAGCGCTGGCAGACGGTCCTGTGGTACACGACGGTGCAGAAGGAGCCGACTGCGAAGGTCGCCGAGCGCCTCGGGATCAGTGAGAGCGGAGTGACGTCGCTCGCCGAGCGGGCGCGGGAGGGGTTGCGCGAGGCGTATCTCAGCGTCCACGCCCATGCGGGCGACCAGGACGAGGACAGCCTCTGCGGCCGGTACAGCGGTCTGCTGGCAGCGGCCGTACGACGTCGGCGGCGGCCGGGCAGGGACCTCAAGCGTCATCTCGGCGACTGCGCCCACTGCCGACAGGCCTTCGTGGACCTCACCGACCTCAATGCCCGTCTGCGGGTCGTGCTGCCCGGCGCCATTCTGTTCGGGGTGGGCGCCGAGCTGGCTTCCGCCGCGGGCACGGCGAAGGCGTCGGCCGTCGCGCTGAGCGCGTCCGGGGCAGCGGTCTCCGACCCCACGGTGCTCGCCTCGTCGTGGCACAGCCTCCCCTTCGCCAAGAGCGCCGCGTCCGTCGGCGCGGGAGTGGCCGTGGTGACGGCGTGTTACTTCGCGCTGCAGCCCTACGAGTCGACGATCACACCACCGCCCCCGAGCCCTTCGGCGTCGGCGACCACCACGCCGTCCTCGCCCCCGAGCGACGCCACCAGGCCGGACATCCCGTACGGCCCGACCTCCGTGCTCCGGTCCGCGGCGAGCGGCGACTGTCTGGAACCGGTGCCGGGGTCGACGAACGGGGTGCGCACGGCCGACTGCGACGACAGCACGAACCAGACGTGGGTGGAGGACCACGTCCGAGGCGCTCGGCTGCTGCTGCACAACTCGGGAACGGGCCTGTGTCTGCGGGTCTCGGAGGCCGGCGCGGCCCCCGTCGCACAGGCGCGGTGTGACTCCGGCGATCCCCGTCAGGTGTGGGAGATCCGGTACAGCCGGGAGCATCGGTCGATGGTCGCCATCGGCAGGGACGGGGAGACGTACTTGGTCTGACGTCGGTCCGGGACATCGTCGGGCGGGGGGACCTTCGTGTCACTCGGCGGGTGGCACACGTGACCATTGCTGATTGCTCGACACCACGCAGTCCCAGATCTGGATGGGCGTGCCGGGATCGTTGTAGCCGTTGGTCACGTCGACACACATGCCCGCCTGCCGGATCGTGCCGTCGCCCGCCAGTTGCCAGCGCTGCCGGGCGTCGGAGGTGCAGGGCGCGACGACGACCGGGGCGCTTCGGACGGCGCCCCCGCTCGCGGTCACGCAGTGGTCGCCGTAGACGCGCAGTTCGCCGTCGACCGTGTGCGTGAACTGCTGATTGATTCCTCCGTGGCAGGGCCAGATAGTGAGTTGCGTGCCCTCGGCCCGCGAAGCATCGGGGACATCGAGACAGAGGCTCGAGCGTGTTCCGACGTACGCATGGGCGAGCGGCTGATTGGTTGCTCGAGCGGTCGGTGACGGATCTGGCCGGCGGGTGGGCTCGGCACGCGACTCGGAAGCGGACGGAGTGGGCGACGCCTTTCTGCGTACCGGTGTGTGCGATTCCGAAGGCGAACCGGTGACGAGCGGTGGAGGCTGGGGAGTCGGCAGTCGCGACGGCGGCATTCTCGACGCAGGGGCGAGGCTGGTCGTAGGTGACCTCTCGGGAGAAGACACGAGGAGTGCGAGAAGAGAGGCCGCTCCGACGAACACCGCGACCAACACCGCCGCGCGGCGGAACGCGTGATGGTGCTCGCTGACCTCTTGGTTGTCGCTCGCCGGGACGGCCGGTGACGGCTCCTGGTGATCGAAGGCCGACACCGACGCCGGGTCCAATGGGGCAGCGGTGTTCGGCAGGAAGACCGGCGGGACGGACCGTGAGCACACGTGTTGTCCGGCAATGGATTCCCCGGAGCATGACGGGTCGTCACAGGGCGGGTATGACGTCAAGACGCCCCCTTGTCTCGGTGAGTTCGAAGGTTCCTCATGGGCGCTTCGCGGCCAGCGCGTACAGGCCGAACGCCACGAGCACGAGCAGGAAGCCCAGGGCGGCCACGTACCAGTACCCGGGCGGCCGAGCGCGACGTCGTCGTCCGCTTCGGGCGACGCGCGGGAACGCGCCGCGGGTACGTCGAGCGGCTGCCGAGACCGGGGCGGTGGCGCCGGCGACCTCGTACTTGGCGGAGCGGTAGGCATCGGCCGGCCACCACCCCAGCAGTCGTTGCGGAAGCCGGGCGGGGAGCCGGACGCTCAGGTTGCGCAGCTCCCAGAAGACCTCGCGGCATTCCGGACACTCCCGCAGATGCGTCGTGTCAGCCGCATCGGCCCAGGACTCGGCCGAACCGAATACGACCGCGTTCACGAAGCCCAGACAATCCTCCCGGTCCAGGCGCGACGCGTACCTCTCGGCACAGCCACGGCGAAGGGAGTGCACCGCTTGCGCGACATACTCGCTCACGCCGCCGGCCGGGATTCCCACGATGCCGCCCACGGTGGCCGGACTGTCACCCTCGACGATCGAGTGCCACAGCAAACACTGATCGGTGCCGGGCAACTCCTCGAAGGCGGAACGCAGTTCGGCGTCCTCCGTCAGTGACCACACCGCTCCGCCACCGACCCATCGGCCGAACGACGGAGTCAGCATGGTCGGATTCAGAGCCGCCCATTGGATGGCCACGCCGCGGATGCTGTTGAGAATGCTGACGCGGACGCAGCTCTCACCCGTCTCGGCCCGCCCGATCCTCAGGCGCAATCCGGTCAGGGCGTACGCGGTCACCGCTTGTGCGTCACCGGGTGACTTCAAGCAGGTGGAGGCATAGGCCCACGCCGCGCGTTCGTGGCGGCGTTGCAGCACACCGAAGGCGTCGGGGGCTCCATCGCTCACCCTCTGCAGCAGTTCGGCATCGGACAACTCCTGCGGTTGCGAGCCGGAATTCCAGAGCACAAACCCACCTGCTCGTCGGGGTCGGATCCATTGGAATGCACAGTCAGCGGGCACTCACGCGCGGGTCGGGTTCACCGAACCGCGAGGCACGGTCAGCCCTTCAGGGCGCCCAGCGTCAGATTGCCGACGATGCGTCGGCCGAACACCAGGAAGAGGAGCAGCAGCGGCAGGGTCCCGAGGAGCGCTCCAGCCATGATCACCGATTGGTCGGGGACATAGCCCTGGGCCAGCTTGACCATCGCCACCTGCACGGTCGGGTTCTCCGAGGTGAGGACGACGAACGGCCAGAAGAAGTCGTTCCAGGACTGCACGAACGTGATCAGGAACAGCACCAGCATCCCGGGCCGAGCCGCGGGCAGGACCACGTGCCAAAAGATCCGATGGGAGCCCGCGCCGTCCACCCGGGCCGCCTCGATGAGTTCGTCGGGCAGTGCCTCGGCGAGGTACTGGCGCATGAAGAACACACCGACCGCGCTGACCAGAGTCGGGGCGATCACCGCCGGCAGACGGCCGTACCAGCCCAGTGAGGTCATGATCTGGAACAGGGGAATCACACTGAGCTGGGGCGGCACCGCGGCGGTGGCGATGACGACCAGCAGCAGGGCGGTGCGCAACCGGAAACGAAGCTTGGCGAAGGCGTATCCGGCGAGGGTGGCGAACAGCGCGGTGGACGCGGCCACCGACCCGGACACCACGAAGGAGTTGAGGACGGCCTTGCCCAGATCCGCGTCCCGCCAGGCAGCGCCCAGGTTGCTGATCAGCCTGCCGCCAGGGAGCAGCGGAGGGGCTGCTCGGTTGACGGCCTGGCTGGAGGTCGAGGCGGCGACGATCGTCCAGTACAGGGGGAACAGCGAGATCACGGCCATCAGACCGAGCAGCAGATAGGCGACCGGCCCGCCGTGCGCCTGCCGGCCGGCACCGGGCCGGAACGGTGACGCGGAGCGGCGAGGGCGGACACCGCGGGCATCGGGGCCGCGCACCCGCGAGGGCCGGCGGGAGAGGGTCGTCTCCGTCGGGGCGGTCATGGCGTCATCGCCTCCGTGCGCGTCGCGCGACAACCGCCTGGGTCAGCGCGATCAGGATGATCAGCAAAAACATCAGCCAGGCCAGCGCCGATGCCCGCCCGGCGTTCCCGTTCGCCCACCCCGTCTGGTACAGGAGCAGGCCCAGTGTCTGGTACTGGCCGTCGGCACCGCCCTGCACCGCCTGCGACCCACCCCCGAAGATCAGCGGTTCGCCGAACAGCTGGATGCTGCCGATGGTGGAGATCACGATCGTGAAGACGATGGTGGGGCGGATGCCGGGGATCGTCACGTAGAGGAGCTGCTGCCGGCGGGAGGCGCCGTCCAGTGCCGCCGCCTCGTAGCGCTCCTGCGGGATCGCCTGGATCGCGGCCAGGAACAGCAGCGCGTTGTAGCCGGTCCAGCGCCAGATGACGATGGCGGAGACGGCCAGCTGGGAGGAGAGGGTGCCGCCCTCCCAGTCCACAGGGCCCAGGCCCAGGCTGTGCAGTGCCCAGTTCACCAGGCCGAAGTCGCGGCTGAACGCGAACTGGAAGAACAGCGCGGCGGCGCCCGCCGAGGTCGCGTACGGCACCAGTGACGCCACCCGCCACATCAGCGCGCCGCGCAGACGGTAGTTCAGCAGGTGCGCCAGACCGAGCGCCATCAGCAGTTGGGGAACCGCCGAAATGACCCCGATGGAGATCGTGTTGAGCGTCGCCTTCCAGAACCGCGGGCTGGTCAGCAGGTCGTCGTAGTTCCCCAGTCCGGTCCAGGACAGCGCGTTCAGCTCGACGAGCTGAACGTCGTGCAGGGACAACCAGGCGGTGTACGCCAGGGGATAGAGACCGAACGCACCGAACAGCACGAAGAACGGCGCCACATACGTGTACGGGGTGATCTTGAGGCCCCAGCGGTAGCGCCGGCCGCGCCGTGCGGAGGAGGTGGGCGCGAGGGGGGATGCCATTGCGGATCGCTCAGTCCTTCCCGATGGCCGACTCGACCTCGCCCAGGGACTGCCGCCAGGACTCGTCCGGGTTCATTCCCTGTTGCTCGACCCGGGTCAGACCGCTGGAGATGGCGTTGGTGATCAGGCCCTGATCCGGACCGATGTTCAGCGTCGGCATGTCCTTCGCCGCCGCCCCGAAGATGCGTCCCACGGGAGCGTCGCTGAAGTACCGGCTCCGGGTGCCGGCGACCGAGGGGCCGGCGGCGGCGGTGCGGGAGGACGGGAAGTTGCCCGCGGAGGCGTCGGCGAAGGTCTTGGCCTGCTGGGCCGGATCGGTCAGCCAGGCGGCGAGCTTCTCGGCCTCGCCCCGGACCTCGCTGTTCTCGGGAACGGTCAGGAAGGAACCGCCCCAGTTGGCGGGGGCAGGCGCTCTGGCGATGTCCCACTGGCCCTCGCCCCCGGGACCGGCGGCCTGGGAGATCTGGCCGAGCATCCAGGAGGGGCAGACCACGGTGGCGAACTTCGCAGCCGAGAACGACTTGCGCCAGTTGGTCTGGAACTGCTGCAGCCTGGCGGTCATCCCCGAGGCGTTGGCCCGGGCGGCCAGGTCGTAGGCCCTCCGGACACCGGGGTTGCTGTCGTGGACCAGCTTGCCGGAGGAGTCGTAGTAGGACGTGGTCTGTCCGAAGATCATGGCGTTGTAGAGGCCGTTGCCGGTGTCCATGAAGCGCAGGCTCTTGTCCTCGGTCTGCTTCTGGAACCTCTCGCCGACGTCCACGTACCTCTCCCAGCCGGCTGCCCACAGGTCGCCGACGGCATCGCGCTGTGTCGGCAACCCGGCCTGCCGGAACAGGTCCTTGCGGTAACACACGGCCATGGGGCCGATGTCGGTCCCCAGGCCGAGCACCCGGCCGTCCTCGGCCTCGGCCTGGTCCCACTTCCACGGGTAGAAGGAGTCGGCGCGCACTCCCGGGGCCTGTGAGAGATCGGCGAACATGCCGGCCTTGCTCCCGGCGATGGTGCGAATGCGGCCCACCTCGACGCTGACGATGTCGCCCAGGCCCTGACCGCTGCTCAGTTTGGGCTGCAGAGCCTGCCAGTAGGTGGCCTCGTCGGCGGCGTTGTCCTCCTCGATGGTGATGCCGGGATGGAGTCTCTCGTACTCCTCGAACAGCCCTGACGTGTTGAAGCCCATGTTGGAGAAGGTGGAGATCCGGATGGTGACCCTTCCGGATGCCGGGCCGTCGGAGCTGTCGCAGCTTGTGGTGGCGACAGCCAGCGCCAGAGCTGAGGCGACGGTCGTGGTGACTCGCAGAGCACCGCCTGGATTCATCGAGGCACATCCCCCGTACGGCCGAAACATTCGGCAACTTTCCTTGTGCACGTCGGGCAAGTTAGGGGCACGTGCGGGGCGTCGTCAAGGGAAGGTGGCGGCAAGTGCGCGCCCAGGGAGGGCGGATCGGCATAGCAAGGGCTTGCCGAAACTATCGGCGGCGCTGCGTATGCTTGCCGCAGCAAGCCGATACAGAGACGAGGTCATGCATGCCCGGCGGACGGAGCAGCAGCGGAGCGACGGTCCGGACCGGCGCTGCTGATCCCGCTGCGCGTGTCACCATCGCCGAGATCGCCCGGGAAGCCGGGGTCTCGGCACCTACGGTCTCCAAGGTCCTCAACGGCCACGAACAGGTGGCGCCGGAGACTCGGGCCCGTGTCGAGGAACTGCTGCGGCGGCACAACTACCTGCGCCGCCGCGCCCGCCCGAAGAGGACGGCCGGCTGGATCGACCTGGTCATCCGGGAGGTGGACAGCCTGTGGGCGGGCGAGGTGATGCAAGGAGTGCAGAGCGCGGCGGCCGAGCACGGTGCCGAGGTGGTCGTGACCGCGGCCCACGGAACCACCACCGACACCGGGCGCTGGCTGGACAATGTGTCCACGCGCGGCTCCGACGGGATCGTCCTGGCGGTCACCGATCTCACCCCGCCCCAGCGCGAGCAGGTCGATGCCCTCGGTATCCCGATGGCCGTGGTCGACCCGGTCGGCAGCCCCGACGCCGGGGTGCCGACGGTCGGCGCGACGAACTGGCAGGGCGGCTTGGTCGCGACCCGGCATCTGCTCGATCTGGGGCACCGCAGGATCGGCATCCTGCGAGGCCTGGAGGACGCGCTGTGCGCGCGAGCGCGCCTGGACGGGTATCGCGCGGCACTCGAGGGAGCGGGCATCGAGGTCGACCCGGCCCTGCAGCGGCCCGGCGACTTCTACTACACCACCGGGTTCTCCGGCATGCGTGACCTGCTCGCCCTCCCCGACCCGCCCACCGCGGTCTTCGCCTGCAGCGATCTGATGGCCCTGGGCGCATACGAGGCGATCAGACAGGCCGGGCTCCGGGTCGCGACCGATGTGAGCATCGTCGGGTTCGACGACGTTCCGAACGCCGCCTGGGCTTCCCCGCCGCTGACCACGGTGAGCCAGCCGTTGCGCGAGATGGCGGCCCTCGCGGCGCGCATCGTGCTGCAGGGCGCGGACGCGGTGCTCCCCGGTCCGACGCTGCGGATGGAGCTGGCCACCCACCTGGTCGTGCGGGAGAGCACCGGCACCGCGCCCGGCGGGTCCAACGTCTGAGACCCACGCCGGTACATGACCGACGAGCCGGCCCGGCCGGACGCGGAGCGCGGATCAGGGAACGGTGACGATGAGCACCTGGCCGTGAGCGGACAGATGTTGTGCGTCCTGCATACCGGCGACCCAGCTGGTCAGGGCGTAACGGCCCGGCTCGAGGGGCATCCCGAGGACCGCGCTCCGGCCCGGGGAGAGCGGGGGCGTGCCCAGTTGCGCGGCGAGGTCGAACGGCGCGGCGCTCCACGGTTCCTGGAAGAACCTCTGGATGTCGGCCTCGGTGACGGAGTCGTCGGTGAGGGGGTACACCGCGAGCTCGTCGACCTGTCCCCGCATCGCGTTCACGTAGCGCACGGGCCGGTCCCGGCGTATGCGTCCCTCCAGGACGAAGCGCGGGCCCATCTTCGTGTCGACGGCGATGACGGTGGCGGAGGGACGCGGACGCCCGGCTCCGGCGACGTCCGCCGCGTGGACGAGGAGCGGGCTGACGTACTCCGTGCCGGGGAGGGGATCGCGTCCGACGCGGGGCCCCTCGAAGTCCTTGTACTCCAGGACGAGGTACCGCCCGGGCGGCAGCCACGCGGTGAAGGACGACTGTGAACCGGGGACCGCCATGGCGCCGCCGAACAGCTCGGCGTCGGCCATCAGATCCTTGGACGCCTGAATGACGTCCTGCGCGTTCTTCTTCTCGAAGACGTCGCGCAGGTGTCTGCGGAAGGCGGCCTCGCCGACGCCGCGGCGGAGTCGGGCGATGCCGACGATGCCGGTACGGGTACTGGTGGTGCGTACCCGGAAGGTCACCGCGCCGGCGGCCGCGGTCGTCGGCGCTCTGAACCCGTCCTCGCCGGTGACGATGTCGAGCGGTTCCGGTCCCCGAGTCGGCGATCCGGCGCCGATGAGCGCGGCGACTCCCGTCGCCGTTCCGGCGGTCAGAAGACCGCGTCTGGTCCACGTGTTCATGATCTGCTCCTCTGCTGGCTGTGGCATCGGATGGTCGTGTGCCTCGTACGGGTCGGAGATGGGTTGAGGACCGGCCGGGCACGCACGGGCCGGGAGTTCACCGGCAGGTCAGACGAACGGGCCGCCCACCAGGCGGTACTGGAGCAGCATGCTCGCCATCGCGACCGCGGCCATCGCCGTGAGGGTGAACAGGATGCGGCCGGACACGTTCCACCAGCCGCGGAACCAGGCCGCGATCGCCCCCGCCACCACACCCAGTGCCAGCAGCACGAGTGCCGTTCCCAGCATCGTCACGATGGACAGCAGCGGGGGTCCCAGCAGCACGGCTTCCATCATCGCGTTGCCGTCCCGGACGACCGCGGCGAGTGCGGCCGTGAACGCGGCCGCGATCAGCCCGGTCGCCGAGGCCGTGGCGCGTGCGACCCGTGCCGCGGGAGGGTGCGGGGTTCGGCCCCGAAGCCGCCGTACCAGGGCGATGACGGGAAGGGCGATCGCGGCGAGTATCAGCGTGCCCGTGCCGGCAGCGAGCAGTCCGAGGTGCAGGGACGGGGACTGGTGCCAGGTCAGCTTCGCGTATGTGCTCGACGGCACTGCCGACGAGACGAGCACGCCGCCCCGGGTGAAGGCAAGCGTCGCGCTTCCGCCGCGCTCCTGGAACAGGCCGTCGCCGAGCGCGAGCCAGCGCTGTTCCGGCTGGTCGGGGTCGAGGGAGAGCCCGGTGGTGCGCAGCCCGTTCTCGCCGTCCTCCCGGACGGTGACACTCGCGACCAGGCCCTCCAACGCCATGAGACCGGTGCGGCTGACCCGGCCCGGGCGGTAGGTGCCCGGGTACGAGGCGAGGGACGGATCGGTCACGGCGCCCGGGGCGGCGGGTGCGGGGTTGTCCGGGACGAGGACGTCCACGATCCGGTCGATCAGGTCCTTGCCGTCCCAGGAGGCGCGTCCGTCCCTGCCGTCGCCGTTGAAGACGACGAACACCCCCACGTCGCGGGCGGGGACGAGCAGCAGGTTGGAGTGGAAGCCGGGGATGTCGCCGTCCTTGAACCAACCGGTGCGCCCGCCGCGCCGCCACTCCTCGAATCCGTAGCCCAGGCCGGGCATACGGGGATCCTGCCGGTAGTGGACCCGCTGCATGAGGCCGTTCGCCGTCGTGTCGTCGGTGAGCTGCCCCGTCATCCAGCGGCCCATGTCTACGGCGGTGCTGACCGCACCGGGCCCGGACGGGCTCCACGCACCGTACTGGCCCTCGTCCTCCGTCCAGCCGGACGTGCCGTTGGGGCGGTAGCCGCGGGCGAGACCGGCGGCGATCGAGGCCGGCGGCGGCTGGGCGAACGTGGAACCGGTCATGCCCAGGGGCCCCAGAATGTGCTCGTCGACATAGGCGGGGAAGGACCGGCCGGAGACATCGGCGACGAGCTGGCCCGTGAGCGCGTAGCCGTAGTTGTCGTAGGCGGCGGTCGTGCCCGGGGCACGGACCCGGGGCGGGCGGCGTGTCACAAGGCTTTCGGCGAGCGGTTCGACGTCCTTCGCTCGGGTCCTGTTCCGGCCGACGAGGTCACTGTCGAAGCCCCCGGTGTGGGTGAGCAGTTGGTCCAGGGTGACGGGGCGCCCTGGGTAGGTGTCGGGGACGGTGACCGCACGGAGGTGGTCGTTGACGTCCGCCTTCGGGTCGACCTTCCCCTCGGCGACGAGCTGGGAGGCCGCCTGCGCCGTGAACAGCTTGGCGAGTGAGCCGAGGAAGAAACCGGTGCGCTGCGGGTCGACCGGGGTCCGGGTGCGGACGTCGGCGACGCCATAGCCCTTGGCCAGGACGGTCCGGCCGCCGGCCACGACGGTGACGGCCGCGCCGGGGATGCGGTCGTCTTCCAGGAAGTCGGCGACGGCGGCGTCGACGAGGGACTCGAGACGGGGCGGAGCCGCCGCGTGAGCGGGGGCCGCGACGGAGAGCAGCGCGGCGGAGGCGATCGTGAGGGCGGCTGCCATCGTGGTGAGGGTCCGTATCGACGTCGTACGCATGCGTCGACGATCTCGTTCGGGAACGGGGCGGCGGCAGTGCGAGGCGCATCTGGCGATGTGTATTTCACATGGGTGGGGCGGGTGCGGTGCACCGGCGTGCGTCTAACGTGACCTCATGAACGGGTGGGGCTGGGCATTTCGGTGCGGGCGGGGGACCAGGCCCAGGGGCACCGCGCGGAGGACTTTCACCGGTACGGATGCCGGCTCAGACGTCGGCTCAGGCGCCGACGCCGATGACGGTCCGACGCCGGCGGTCGTATCGGTGATCCTCGTCGTCGTCATTCTCGGCTTCGCCTTCGAGCCCGCTGTCGTCCTGCCGCGCCCGGCCGCCGTGCCGATGCTGCTGCTCCAGTTGGCCATCTGCCTGCCTTCGACGCGGCGGCTGCGCGGGGCCTGGGCCCTCGCCGCACAGGTCCTGCTGATGCCCTGGTCCGGGCTGCCCGGCTTCCTGGGCGCCTCCGTGCTGCTGGTCTTCGAACGGCGCCTGCGATGGGCCCTGTTCGCGGTCGTCGTGCTGGCGGCGGGGCCGCTCTCATCCGGCGACGGCAGCGTCCATTCCGTTCTCAACGGCATCGGGAATGCCCTCGCCCACGGACTGGTCCTCTACGCGCTGACCCGGCTCACCGACCTCTACACCGAACTCCGCGCCACGCGTGGCGCATTGGCGCAGGCCCGGGTCGCGGCCGAGCGGGAGCGTGCCGGGCGGGACCTGGACGCGGTACTGGGAGCGGCCCTGGCGGAGATCACCCGGCTGGCCGGGCAGGGTACGCGGGCGGCGCGGGAACTCGTGGCGGTCGCGCGGGCTGCGACGGAGCGCGTACGAGCCGCGCCGCCCGCACAGTCGGCCGCCGGGACGGACGCCCCCGGCTGTGCCCTGGCCTCCCGGCTGGTGTGGCCCATCGTGGTCGCCACCCACGTCGAGTATCTGATCGTGGGCACTGTCTTCCTGCTCGGTGCCGGGATGCCGGGCGGGCGGGTCGCCGGGTACGCGGCCGCCTTGGCGGCCGTGGTCGGACTCCAGGCGTACCACTCCCTGCCGCGTCCGCCCGGTGTGCGTCCCCCGTACGTCGCGTGGACCCTGGGTGTGCAACTCACTGTCGCCCTGGGCGTGCTGGCCGCTCCGGACGGTCCGTACCCCCAGCCGGTGGGGTTCGTGGCCGCCTCGGTGCTGATCGTCCTCCCCGGGCGCACCGCCTGGCCGGCGGCCGGGGCGCTGACCGCGCTGGCGGCGATCGCGATGCTGCTGAGGACGGACGGGCCCGGGGCTCATGGCACCGCTGTCCTCCTGCTGGACATCGTGGTGATCGCTTCGGTCTTCTACGGCCTTGCCCTGCTCAGCGGCCTGGTCCGTCAGGTGCGGGAGGCTCGCGGAGCGCTGGCGTCGCTGGCCGTGGCGCGAGAACGCCGGCGCATCGCCCGGGACGTCCACGACCTGCTGGGCTACGGGCTGTCGGCGATCGCCCTGAAGGGCGAACTGGCGCTCCGCGACCCTGACCGGGAGCGGGCCGGCCGGCACCTCGCCGATGCGGCGGCGCTGGCGGACCAGGCGCTGACGGACCTTCGGGCGATCCCGGGGGAGGGCTTGGAGATCTCGCTGGCCGAGGAAGTGGCCTCCGCCCGGGACGTACTGGCCGCCGCGGGCATCGCCGTGCGGGTCCGGGGCGGGGCGGACGAGGTGGAGGAGGTGTCGGAAGCACTGTTCGCGACGGTGTTGCGCGAGGCGGTGACGAACGTGCTGCGACACGCGGCGGGAGCGCGCCGGTGCGAGGTGTACTTCGGCCCCGGGCTGCTGCGGGTGGCGGACGACGGCCGCGTGGTTCCCCCACCGTCACGGGGAGAGGGCGACGGAGCGGGTACCGGCGGCAACGGACTGAGGAATCTACGTGAGCGCGCGACCGCGCTCGGCGGGATCCTGGAGGCCGGACCGGCCCCGCACGGCCGCGGCTACGTGGTGACCGTCCGTCTGGAATCCGCTCCGGTCCCCGTCGGCGGGTGACTCCGTGTCACTCCAACCAGCCCTGCTCCCGGGCGATCCGCACCGCGTCGAGCCGGTTGCGGGCATCGAGCTTGGTGACGGCCGCACCGAGATAGTTCCGTACGGTGCCCTGCGAGAGGTGTAACTCGCGGGCGATCTCGTAGAGTTCGGCCCCGGCGGCAGCCAGCCGCAGCACATCGGTCTCGCGTGGGGTGAGCGGGTTCACCTTGGCGGTGAGCGCCGCGGCGGCCAGCCTTGGATCGATGACATGCTCCCCGTCCGCCACGCTGCGGATCGCGGCGGCCAGCTGATCCGGCTGGGCGTCCTTGAGCACGAACCCGCCCACCTGGGCGGCGAGAGCCGACCTCAGTGCCTCGGGCCGGCCCAAGGCGGTGAGGATGAGGATCCGGCAGTCAGGAAGCGCGGCTCCGAGGTCGCGGGCGGCGGACAGTCCGTCGGCGCCGGGCATTTCCAGGTCGAGTACCGCGACGGTGGGGTGGTGGGCGAGAGCGGCGGGGACGACGGCGTCCCCACGTGCCACCTCGGCCACGACCTCCATGTCCGGCTCCAGGCCCAGCAGGGCTGCCAGCGCCCCACGGATCATGTGCATGTCTTCGGCCAGCAGAATGCGGATCACAGTCCCCCCCCGGCGAAGGATCGTACCTCCGGCCTGTGGGCATGCACCGCGTCCGCCTCCATCCGGCGCCCGAGGCCGCTCCTGCTGGCGGCTCGCCCGGATCGTCATGGTCTGATCCGGGCGAGCCTCGGGCCGGTGGGTCAGTCCGTGTCGCGCGGGTCGAACGACTCGGTGTCGACGGTCAGCGGCTTCGGGAAGGCGGTGGCCACCGACTCCCAGCCGGTGAACTTGAAGTCGGTGCCCTCCCGGTCCCCGTCGGCGGGTGTGGCCTCGCCGTCATGGGTCACGAGCAGGCCCTGGGGGAAGGTCTGCCCCAGCGGCACGTTGACCACGGTGGCCCCGTCGGATTGCTGCACCCCGTCGGTGGCGGCGCCGTCGGTGACGGCGAAGGAGCCGAGGTAGGCGTTGCGGCCCTGGCGCTCGTACACGGCGAAGGTGTTGTCGCCCTGGCTGGAGGCGAGCAGATATCCCGTGCCGTCGTCGGCGTGGTAGATCGTGGCGCCCTCGGCGTCGGCGCTCAGGTGTTCACCGCCGAAGCCCGGGTCGTTCGCGGTGTCGAGGACGCACTCCTCCGTCTCCGTGTGATAGGTCCACGGCGTGCCGTACTCCCGCACCCGGTCGATCAGCTTCGGCCGCTCGAACTCCTCGTCGTCGAGGCCGATCCGCCACAGCCCGACGTCCTCCTGGGCCGCGTACAGCACGTGTTCCTCCTGGTCGACGACCATGCCCTCGACCTGGGCGTGGTCTCCGGGGTCGGCGCACGGCGTCCATTTCCCGCCGTCGGGCAGGGTGAAGGACCGCGGAAGGTCGAGCGTGTCCTCGGTCTTGTAGCCGACGCGCCCGTCGTGGTCCTCCAGTTGCAGCAGCCGTACCCGGGTCTCCGAACGGCGGGACACCACCGCGTACGCGTGGTCGTCGTCGCTGAAGGCGGCCAGTCCGTAGGCGGTGCGCTGGTCGTCGACCTCGGCCTCGCTCGTGGCGAAGACCGGCGCGATGTCCGCCGCCGTCACGTCCTTCAACGGCGGCGTTCCCGCGGCGACGGCGGCCGGGTCGATGGCGTAGGCCCGCACCCGGTCCCGGCCGCGGTCGCTGACCAGGGCCAGATCGGTCTTCTTGCCGTCCAGTGAGAAGCCGTAGACCACGTCGACGTTGTTGAAGCGGCCCGGGGCGGCGTCCTCGCCGGGCGCCGCGGGCGCGGTGATGTGCTGCAGGCGCCGGCCGTCGAGTCCGTAGACGTCGAGGCCGGCCTCCTTGAGGGTGCTGATCACGAGGCTGCGGTCGGGATCGCCGGGGTCGACCCAGACGGCCGGGTCGTCGGCGTCGGCGTTGCCGCCCGCCTCGTCGTCGTACACGGCGGGTGTCTCCACGCGAGCGGAGACGGGGACCGGCTGCGGGGCGGCGGACACGCCCGTGACCATCAACAGGGCGGCGGTGAGAGTGCTCAGAGCAGAGGCGCTCACGATACTCCTCGGTTGGAAGAGGGTCTGGTGAGAACGTATGGGTGCGGTGTGTGGGTGAGCCGACCGAGCCGTGAACAACGGATGGCTCATGCGACCGGCGTCTGACCCAGGCGTCGAAGACGGGGCGCCTCAGCAGTGGAAGACGGCGTTGCCCCAGTCGGCGTGGTCGAAGCGGATGCCGTCACCGGCGTCGGTCACCACGAGCCGGACGCTGTGGGCGCCGTCGATCGCGGCGGAGATCGTCCGGGCGGGGTCCGTCGCCGACACCGTTCCTGTCGAGGCCACCTTCCTGCCGTCGGCCCAGATCTCGAAGGTGACGCTGCCCGCCTGGCCGGTCTCGTCGTCCAAGCCGACCTGCGCGCTGAATGCGGAGCACCGGCCGCCCGTGTAGTAGGTGACCGCGCTCGCTGCGTGGACGCCGATGCCCTTGGCGTAGGTGACGCCGCCGATGGTCAGCGTACGGCCGTCGCCGGGTGGTTGGTTCCCGTTGCTCTTGTCCTTCTCCACCGGCCCGAATCCGTTCTGCGCGCTGACCCAGTCCAGGTCGCTCGCATGGCTGTTGCCGGTCGGTGGTGCCTTGGCCACGTGGATTTCCAGGGACGAGTCCTGGACACCCTTGACGCGCCTGGGCGAGTGGTAGGCGGCGCGCACGTTCACCGTGTACACGCCGGGCTTCGCGTCGACGGGCGGGGTGAGCTGCCAGCCCGTGGTCAGCGACCGGCCCGGTTGCACCCGCTTTCCGTACGGCTTCGAGGTGGGCGTGACGCGCCAGCCCTCCGGGGCATCGACGTCGACCGACACCGAACGGGCCTGGCCGCGGCCGAGGTTGGTGAAGACACTGTTCAGCCTGGCCGGGGCGTTCGGCTCGGCGATCGTGGTGCCGTCGAGGACGAGGTCGGCCGCGGGCGGGTAGGACTTCCAGTTCCGGTCGGCGGAGACGCGGTAGAGCACGGTGCCGTGCGCGGGGACGGTGGCCGAGACGGTTCCGCCGGACTGGTAGGTGCGGTGCTTCCACAGGTCGCGCAGCGTGTACCCCTGGGCCTGGCCGAGCCCGATCTCGGCCGCGGAGGTGGAGATGCGCTGAGGCCGGTCGCTCTCGTTGAACAGGGCGACGGTGCGGCTGCCGTCCTGCATCTCCTTGGAGATGACCCAGCGACCGTCCTCGGAGGAGACCACCGATCCCTGGACGCCCAGCGGGTCCTGGTCGACGGCGATCACCTCGCGGTTGCCGAGGATCTCATAGGTCGCGGGAGTGGCCTTGCGTAGATCGGTGCCGATGAGCAGCGGCGCGGCCATGATCGACCAGAGGGAGAAATGGGTGCGGTACTCCGTGTCCGTCATCCCGCCGTTGCCGACCTCCAGCATGTCGGGGTCGTTCCACCGGCCGGGACCCGCGTACTGCGCCAGTGGCAGGGTCTGCTTGGCGTTGCGGAGCATGGCATCCCAGTTGTCCAGGATGTCGTAGGTCGTGCGCCAGAGGTGGCCGCCGACGCCGTTGGCCCACTCCCAGGGTTTGTTCTCTCCCCATTCGCAGACGCTGTAGACGATCGGGTGGCCGGTGGCCTCGGATGCCTCCTTCAGGGCGTTGCCCATGTCCTGGTAGCGCTTCTTGGCGTCGATGCCGTTGTTGTTGCAGTTGTCGTACTTGAGGTAGTCGATGCCCCACTCGGCGAACTGCATGGCGTCGGACTTCTCGTGGCCCAGGGCGCCGGGGAAGCCGCGTGGGCGGTCGCAGGTCTTGGTGCCCGCGCTGGTGTAGATGCCGATCTTCAGGCCCTTGGAGTGGACGTATTCGGCGAGGGCCTTCATGCCGTTCGGGAAGCGCTCGGGTACCGGGACGAGCTTGCCGTTCCGATCGCGCCGGGGCTGTGCCCAGCAGTCGTCGAGGTTGATGTACTCGTAGCCGGCGTCCTTCAGTCCCTTGGAGACGAAGAGGTCGGCCGTGTTCTTGATCAGCTGCTCGTTGAACTCCGGGCCGCAGCGGGTGGCGTTCCAGTTGTTGAAACCCATCGGCGGGGTCTGCGCGAGTCCGTCCTGCCCGGGCGAGACGCCCTGGGCGTGCGATGCGGGGGAGGCCTCGGAAGCGGAAGCGGAAGCGGATGCGGATGGGGCGGCGGGGAGGGACAGGCTCATGGCCGTGAAGGCCAGAACGCATAACCCTCCTGGTGATCTCAGCCGGCTCTTGCGAAGAGGTGAGCAGTGCACAGTGCGTCTCCTCTGACCTTCGCGCGCGCGGTCCGACCTGACCGCGCTGCTGATGTGCGTTCAAGTTAGGGCATGTTTGATGCTGTTGGAATAGGTGGGGGTGAAGTGTTCATGCGGCACTGGAATGCCGTTGAAAGTGGGAATATGTGATCGCAATTGTTTGAGTGTGGGTGTCGCCAGGGCCGTCGGAGTTCCACCGTCAGCGGCCGACCGGCCGGGGTGCGCCGATGGACAGCAGGGCGGGTATGTCCGCCACGCTGGACAGCAGGTGCGTGTGGCGGACCTTGCCGAGCGCCGTGGCGTCCAGGCCGCCCGTGAGTACCCCGACAACCATGCCGGCGCCGGCGTTCGTGCCCGCGTCGAGGTCGCGGACCGTGTCACCGGCGGTGAGTACCTTGCTGACGTCCCTGACGCCGGTCCTCTCCATCGCGCGGAAGATCATGTACGGGTAGGGGCGGCCGGCCGGGACGTCGTCCACGCAGACGACGGCGTCGAGCACCGTCTCGTCCCAGCCGATCGTGCCGAGCAGTGCGTCGGTCACCGCGCGGTCGAACCCGGTGGTGAGTGCCACCTTGACTCCCGCCGCCCGCAGCGCGGCGATCGCCTCCGCGACGCCTGGCAGGGGCGTCGGCGGGCGTTCGGCGTACGCGGCCTCCAGCCGGCGGCGGAAGTCGGCGTACGCGGTGTCGACCACGGCGGTCTCCGGCGCCGTACCGAAGGCGTCGGTCAGCATTTCGGTGATGGCCTCGCGTTTGTCCGCGCCCATCCAGAGCTGTATGTCGGCGAGACCGGGATTCGCCCCCGCGGCGCGCACGGCCTCCTCGAGGGCGATGTACACGCAGCCGTGCTCCTCGACGGTGGTGCCGGCTATATCCAGAACGGCCAGTTCGAACACTAGAGTTGTCCTCAGGGGAGTGCGGTGGCCCCGAGTGCTCAAGGGCCCGGTGTTCAAGGTCAGTTGGGGCTGCGGAGCAGCGCAGGGTGAGACTGCTGGGAGTTCTCGATGGTGAAGGACACGACGTCCGGGCGGTAGCGATCGTCGGAGTACTCGAGGGCCTCGCCCGTCAGGGAACGGGTGCGCCGGCGCTCCCGCAGCAGAGGGGTTCCTTGAGGGGTGGTCAGCAGTGAGGCGTCGGTGCTGTCCGCGGCGACCGCGTCGATCACATGACGGGCCATGCTGAGGTCCACGCCCTGGCCGCTGAGGTAGGCGTAGATCGACCCCGAGTCGCAGTCGAAGTCGAAGAGCAGGTGGCCGACCGGCCAGACGAATGTGGTTCTCTCGATCATCGCGGGCACGCCGTCAAGAAGCCGCAGCCGGAGGAGTTGGACGACGGGTTCGCCCTCCTCGAGTTCGAGGGCGTCGGCCGCCTCCGGCGACGCCGGGCGGCGGGCGACCTCGAGGGTGCGCTGGCCCGGCGTGCGGCCCAGCTCCTCGGCCCATCGCGAGAACGACCAGAAGGTCTCGAAAGGCTGCGGCGCCACCTGGCTGCGCACCACTGGCGGCTTGCCCCGGCCGCCGCCGATGAGACCCTCCGCGCGCAGGGTGGCGAGCGCTTGCCGGACCGGACCGCGGGAGGCGTTCCATTGCTCGCACAACTGTGATTCGGAAGGCACCGGTGCCCCGAGTGGCAGTTCCTGAGAAGCGATCCGGCGGCGCAGGTCAGATGCGATGCGCCCGTGCAGAGGTCCGTCCATGACACTTGACCATACAGGTAGTGGAGGGGTCCGGAAAGGCTGTCTGTGTCAAGGAAGTCTCGCTGAACTGCGAATATGACCTCGCGGTGAACTGTGGATGACCGCACACCCTTGAGTCTTGACGGCTGATTCGGCGTCCGCGAGTTTACTTGTCATGACAAGTGTGCAGCAGTGGAACCAGCCTCTCGGCTCCGCCGACCTCGTGGTCGTCGGCGCGGGCATCGTGGGGCTCGCCCATGCCGTGGACGCGGTGCGCCGCGGCATGTCCGTGGCCGTCGTCGAGCGTGACGAGCGAGCCACCGGCGCATCGGTGCGCAACTTCGGGCACGGTTGTTTCACGGCGCAGGACGGCGACGCACTGCGGTACGCGCTCGAGGCACGGAGCCGCTGGTTGCGACTGGCCGACGAGGCCGGACTGAGGATGCGCGAAAGCGGCACCGTGGTGGTTGCCCGGGCCGAGGACGAGTACGCCGTGCTCGAGGAGTTCCGAGCCGCCCGGGGCGGCGACCAGGTGGTGCTGCTCGACGCGGCGGGGGTGGCCCGGCGGATGCCCGTCGGCCACGGGGTTCTCGGGGGCGCCTGGCTCCCGATGGACATCCGCGTCGACCCGCGTCAGGCGGCCCACGCGATCGCCGACTGGCTCGCCCTCCAGGGCGTCCGCTTCCACTGGGCGACCACGGCGCACACCATCGAACCGGACCTGGTGGGCACCAGCAGGGGCCGGATCCGGGCCGGACGCACCGTGGTGGCCGTCGGCCACGACGTCGACCGGCACTTCCCGGAGCTCGCCGAGCAGGCCGGAGTGCGGCGCTGCGCCCTGCACATGCTCCGTGTCGCCGACCCGCACGGCCGGGCCATCGACCCCGCGGTGCTCAGCGGTTTCTCGCTTCTGCGGTACGACGGCTTCGGGGTCTGCCCGACCCGGGCGAAGGTCCAGGACCGGCTGGGAGCGGACCACCCCGAGCTGATCGACATCGGGCTCAACCTGATGTTCACCCAGCGGCCCGACGGCGACCTGACCATCGGCGACACACATACCTACGCGACCACGCTCGATCCCTTCAACGCGGAGGCCCTCGACCAGCACGTCCTCAAGGAGACCGCGCGTCTCCTGGGGGTCGAGCGGCTCACCGTCCGGGAACGCTGGCGCGGCGTCTACGCGGCCGCCGACCGGCCGTTCCTGATCGCCTCGCCCATGCCCGGCGTCCGGGTGGTCTCCGTGACCGCCGGCATCGGCATGACCACCGCGCTCGGGCTGGCCCCGGAGGTCCTCGACGACCTGCTGCGCTGACCGGCGCGCGGCTGCCCGCCTCGCAGCCTCCTCCGCCCCACTCCCACCGCGACCCCCTACATCCGTTCCGCCCCTGTTGAACCCGCGCCGGACTTCCACCCGGAGGCCGGCGCCTCCCCCGGAAGAGAGAACGACCATGCGCACAACGCGCTCCCTGACGGCCCTCGCGGCCGTCTCGGCCCTGGCCCTGCTCGGCGCCGGCTGCAGCACCGACCCGTCCGGCGGCAAGGGCTCCGGCAAGGCCGCCGCTTCCTGCCCGGGCGGCAAGATCCGCTTCGGCATCGAGCCCTACGAGGACCCGGCCAAGCTCACGCCTGCCTACGAGGTGCTGGCCAAGGCCCTGGAGAGCAAGCTGGACTGCCCGGTGGAACTGAAGGTCGTGGAGGACTACTCCGCCGAGGTGCTCGCCATGCGCAACGGCCAGCTCGAGATCGCCCAGTTCGGCCCCCTCGGCTACGTCTTCGCCAGCGAGAAGGCCAATGCGCGGGCCCTCGTCTCCTTCGCGGACGCCAAGGGCGCGCTGAGCACGTACACCGGGGGGATCTGGGTCCCCGCCGACTCGCCCGTCAAGTCTCTCAAGGACCTCAAGGGCAAGTCGCTCGCACTCTCCAGCCCCGGCTCGACCTCGGGTGACGCCTTGCCCCGGTACGCGCTGAAGACCACGAACGTCGACAAGGTGAAGATCAACTACGCGGGCGGTCACCCCGAGGCGCTGCTCGCCCTCACCAAGGGCAAGGTCGACGCAGCGGAGATCAACAGCCAACAGCTGGAGACAGCGAAGGCCGAGGGCAGCTTCGACCCTTCCGAGTACCGCCGGATCTGGACCTCTTCCCCCATCCCGAACGACCCGATCACTGTCTCGGACAGACTCGACCCCAAGTTCCAGGACGCGGTGAAGAAGGCTCTGCTCGACCTCGAGCCCGACGCTGTCGCCGAGGTCGGCGCCTTCCTCGACATCAACCCGCCCGGCCCGCTGGTAGCCGTCACCAAGGAGACCTACAAGCCGCTGTTCGCGCTCGCATCCGGCCTCGACCTGACCGAGAAGGACGTCTGATCGCCATGCCGACCGACGACGCGCCGTACTCGCCAGCAGCCGTCCGGGGGGTTCAGGGGGCGGTCAAGCCTGTCCCCGGCTCGCCTGGGGGTTCCGCCATGGAGCGGCCCACGGCATCGGGCACGCCGCTGGTGGTCCGCGGGCTGAGCAAGTCCTTCTCCGGAACGGCCGTGCTGGATTCGGTCGATCTGAACCTGCGGGCAGGGGAGTTCGTCAGCCTGCTCGGTGCCAACGGTTCGGGAAAGTCCACCGCGCTGCGCTGCATCATCGGGCTGGAGACCCCGGACGGCGGCTCCATCGCCATCCACGGCCGTGAGATCGGCGGACTGCATGGCGCCGAAAGGGCACGGCTGCGGTGGCGCACGGCCATGGTCTTCCAGGACATCCATTTGGTCCGCCGCCGTTCCGCGCTGGACAACGTCTGTGCCGGGGCGCTGGGCCGTCTCAAGCTGCGATGTTCCCTGACTCCGCTGCTGTTTCCGGCCGCGCTCCGGGAGGAGGCGATGGAGTGCCTGCACCGGGTCGGCCTGGCCGACCGCGCGGCCGAGCCGGTCGGACGGTTGTCCGGCGGGCAGCAGCAGCGAGTCGCCATCGCGCGGGCGTTGTGTCAGCGCGCTGACATCGTCCTCGCGGATGAGCCCGTATCGGCCCTCGATCCGGCTGCGGCCGAACAGGTGGTCGCCCTGCTGGCGGACCTGGCCCGAGAGAAGGGCCTGGCCGTCGCCGCCGTACTCCACCAGCCCGGACTGGCCCGCCGCCACGCCGACCGCATCGTCGGTCTGCTGGGCGGACGAGTGACGCTCGACGCGCCCGCCGACCAGGTGAGCGAGGCCGACCTGGACGCCCTCTACGCCCCTGACCGCCGTATCTCCCGGCAGGAGTCCACATGAGCACGGATGTCCTCACGCCCGCCGAGCGGCCGGCCCCGCCGCGACGGCGATGGCCGTCCCCGGTGATGCTCACGATCACTGCCGTCCTGGTCGTCGCCCATGTCCTGGCGTGGCGGGGCACTGACTTCTCGCCGACGGCACTGGCGCAGGGATGGCGCGGAATGGCCGACTTCATCGGCCAGGCCCTGCCACCGGATCTGTCGTGGTCCGAGGTGCTGAAGCCGAGTATCGACGCCGCACTGGTCACGCTGTACATCGGGCTGCTCGGCACCACGCTGTCGGTGCCGTTCGCCCTGGCCCTGGCTCTCGCGGCGGCTCGCACGACCGCGCCGAACCGCTGGGTGTACCAGGCCGCGCGGTCGGTGCTGTCCTTCCTGCGCGCGGTGCCCGACGTCGTCTTCGCCCTGGTGTTCGTGACCGCGGTGGGCCTGGGGCCGTTCGCCGGTGTGCTGGCGCTCGTGTTCCACAACACCGGTGTGATGGGCAAGCTGTGGGCCGAGGCGATGGAGGAGATCGACCAGGGGCCCCGTGACGCCCTGCGCGCCAATGGAGCCTCAAGTCTGCAGGTTGCCGCGCACGCCGTGCTGCCGGCGGTTGTGCCCCAGTTCGTGGGCCTGCTGCTCTACAGATTCGACGTCAACGTCCGCTCGTCCCTGGTCCTCGGCCTGGTCGGCGCCGGCGGCATCGGATTCCTCGTCAACAAGTCCATCAAGCTGTTCCGGTTCGACGAGATGGCCACCCATCTGCTGGTGGTGATGGTGCTTGTCGTGGCCGTCGATCAGCTGTCGGCCTTCGTACGCCGCCGCATCGGTGGCACCGGTGCGTAGCACCCCGCCTCCGGGCCCCGGCAGCCCGGATTCGGCGCGCGGTTCGGTCCGGTATCCCTGGACTTCGAGACACGCTCAGGGCCGCGGATCGACCGATGAGTCCAAGACTCATGCCCTGCCGGGGCGATCGAACCTCGGGTCCGGCCTGACTTCCTCCTCGTTCGGCTCCCACTCAGGTCGGAAGTCGGGGTGTGCGGCGTACGCTGCGACAAGGTGGCGGAGCGGGAACGCAGTCGCAGAGAGCGTGATCATGGCGGGGCCGTGAACCATGAAGTCGTCGTGCTCTGCGTCCCGCTGCATCCGCTCCACGAAGCGCAGGACCCCCCTCTTGGCGGCGACGTCGGCGAGAACCCGGGCCTTCAGCCCTCCGGTGTCCTCAACCGCGCCGGGCCTCACGGCCTCTGCTGCAGCATCGTCCTCGTCAGCAGCCGGAGCGGGTCGTCCGAGTCGTTCGCAGTAGTCACCAGCCCCTGCTGCCAGAGGCCTCACGGGGCGTGGCAGGAGCAGGAGTGGGAGCCGGATGGCCTGATGGCGGTCTGGACAACCGGCTTGTCGGGGGTGATTCCGGTCAGGCGAGGTTCTTGGTGAAGAACTCGTCGAGCCTGTCGAAGGGGATGAGGTTCTTGCGGTCGTACAGGTCGACGTGGTCCGCGTCCGGGACGATCACGAGGTCGACGGTGTCGGGGGCCTTGGCCTGGACGTCCTCGGAGTAGTAGCGGGAGTGCGCGTCGGCGCCGGCCACCAGGAGGGCCTTGCGGGGCGCCAGCATGTCGATGTTCGTCATCAGTGGGAAGGCGAAGAACGACATCGGTGTGGTCCCGGTCCACGCGGTGGTGGAGTTGATCGAGCGCGGGTGGTAGCCGCGCTCGGTGCGGTAGTAGTCGAAGAAGATCTTCGTGATCGGGTCGGCGTCCGCCGGGAGGGTCTTGGGCAGGACGCGGTTCGAGGGGGCGACGTTGCCGTTCTCGTCGAAGGGCACCTCGTGGGAGAGCCGCGCGTAAGTGCCCTTCTCGGCGTCGATCCAGCGCTGCCGGCTGAGGTGGTCCACGACCTTCTGGCGCTGCTCACGCGTGTAGTAGTCCTCGTGGCCGCGGGACATGCTGCGCGACATGTCGTACATCGAGGCCGTGGCGACCGCCTTGATACGGCTGTCCGCAGCCGCCGCGGTGAGCGCCATACCGCTCAAGCCGCAGATGGCCTGCGCACCGATCCGCTCGCGGTCGACGATCCTCTGCAGGCCGAGGAAGTCGACGGCGGCGCTGAAGTCCTCGGTATGGATGTCGGGTGAGGCCACGTCACGCACCGTGCCGCCGCTCTCCCCGGTGAAAGAGGGGTCGAAGGCGAGGGCGACGTAGCCGCGGCGGGCGAACTCGTTGGCGTAGAGCCCCGAGGACTGTTCCTTGACCGCGCCGAACGGGCCGCTGACCGCCAGGGCGGGCAGTGTGCCCCTGGCGTTCTTCGGTACGTAGAGGTCTGCCGCGACCTCGATGCCGTAGCGATTGTTGAACCGCACCGAGGTCCGCTTGACGTTCCTGTCCAGCGCGAAGGTGTAGCCGCCCTTGGCTGCGGCCTTGCCCTGTCCTGTGGCGCCTGCGGCGCGGCCGGATTCCGCACCGAAGGAGGGCAGAGCCGTGAAGGAGGCGGCAGTTGCGGCGCCGGTGGCGGCGAACAGTCCGAGCGCTTTGCGACGTTCCATCGAGGGGACCTCATATTCGATCGGTGGGGGAAGAGGCGCGACGGTCGGTGGTGTCGTGACCGAGGCGCGACTCCAGCGAACCGCTTCTGCGCCGGGCGAGGCAGGTCGGGTTTATGGGGGGTACAAGCTCGACCCCCCACCCCACCGACCCGTTCGTCTCCGGGAAACCGCCCAGGCTGCCTGCTAGGCCGAGTCCTGGCCCGTCGCGTGTCCCGGCATGGCCGAAGGCCCGTCGCCGCGGGCGAGGGCGCTGGGCCACCAGGCGCGGGGGCCGATGTCGATCACGAGCGCGGGCACCAGCAACGAGCGGACCACGAGCGTGTCGAGGAGTACCCCGAAGGCCACGATGAAGGCGATCTGCACCAGGAACGCCAGGGGGATGACCATCAGTGCCGCGAACGTGGCGGCGAGCACCACACCCGCTGAAGTGATCACCCCGCCCGTCGTGGTCAGCCCCCGCAACACCCCCGCACGCGAGCCTCGTTCGAGGGCCTCCTCCCGTACCCGGGACATCAGGAAGATGTTGTAGTCGACGCCGAGAGCCACCAGGAAGACGAATCCGTACAGCGGGACGGACGCGTCCGTGCCGCTGAACCCGAGGAGATGCTCGAAGACGAGCGCCGAGACTCCCAGTGTCGCCAGGAAGTTGAGCGCGACGGTCGCCACCAGCAGCACCGGTACCAGAAACGAGCGCAGAAGCAGGACCAGGATCAGCAGGATGATGCCGAGCACGACGGGAACGATCACCGTGCGGTCCCGGGCCGAGGTCTGCTGGGTGTCGTACTGCTGCGCCGTGTAGCCGCCCACCAGCGCGTCGGCCGCGGGGACAGCGTGCACGTTCTCGCGCAACCGCTCGACGGTCTCCTTGGCCGCGTCACTGTCCGCCGCCGCGTCCAGCGTGGCATCGATGCGGACACGTCCGTCGACGACCCGCGGCTCACCGGCCCCGGGCCGTCCCGAGGCGGAGACCGTGCCCGCCGATGCCACGCCCTCGGTGTTCCGGACGGCGGCCGTCACCGCATCGGCGCGGTCGGCGTCGGCGATGATGACAGCCGGGTTGCCGGAGCCCCCGGGGAAGTGCTCGCTGATCGTCTCCTGGGCGGCGACGGAGGGAGCGTCGTTCACGAAGATCTCGTCCAGCGGCACGCCCTTGGCGGACAGCGTGGGTGAGAAGGCCGCGAAGACGGCGAGGCCGAGCACGGTCACGACCCAGGTCCGGTGCGGTCGCGCGTCCACCCGGGCGGCAACCTTGCGCCAGATGGCGTGGCCTTCCGTGGACGTGGACGCGCACGCGGACGTGGACGCGGCCGGGGCTTTCGGGCGCGAGGGCCAATAGGCGGTACGGCCCAGCAGGGCCAGAGCGGCCGGCAGGAAGGTGAGCGTGGAGAGCACGGCGCACACGATGCCGATGGCGCCCACCGGTCCGAGGGCGCGATTGTTGGTGAGATCACTGGCGAGCAGGGCCAGCAGCCCGAGGGCCACGGTGGCCGCGCTGGCGGTGATCGCACCGAACGAGCGGCGCACCGCGGCCCAGGCTGCCACGGCCCGGTCTCCGCTCACGGCGAGTTCCTCGCGGAAGCGCGCGGCCAGCAGCAGGGCGTAGTCGGTGGCGGCGCCGATCACCAGGATGGACAGGATGCCCTGCACCTGGCCGTCGACCCGGACCACGTCCCGCTCCGCCAGCGCGTAGACCACCGCACAGGCCAGTCCCAGGGCGAAGACGGAGCCGAGGATGATCAGGAACGGCAGCAGGACGCTGCGGTAGACGAGCAGCAGGATCACCAGCACGGCGGCCAGCGCCACGCCCAGCAGCAGTCCGTCGATGCCCGCGAACGCGTCCGACAGGTCGGCCTGGCTCGCCGCCGGGCCGGCGACCTGCGCCTCGGTGCCCGGCACCTTCCGTGCCGCGGCGCGCACCTCGTCGAGGACCTTGGGCAGTTCCTCGCCCAGCTCGGGCTTGAGTTGGACGACGGCCTGCAGCGCCTGGCCGTCGTCGGAGAGCAGGGCGGGGGAGGGGCGGCCGACGACCCCGGCTCTCCCTGCCAGTGCGCCGACGGAGTCGGTGGCAGCTGCCCGCTGCGCCTCGCTGACCCGCTTCCCGTCCGCCGTCCAGACCACGATGGCGGGCAGGGTCTCGGACTGGTCGAACTTCTCACGGGCCGTGAGGACCTTGGTGGACTCGGCGCTCCGTGGCAGGAACGCGGCCTGGTCGTTGGTGGCCACCTCGCCCAGCTTGCCCGCGTACGGTCCGAGCGTTCCGCCCACCCCCAGCCAGACCAGCAGCAGCACCAGGGGTACGAGCCACCGGGCCCAGCGCGGTGCGCGGTTCCCGCGGTCATGCCCAGCAGCGGAAGTAAGTCGACGAGTGAGTATCTCAATCATTGAGTGATCATATACTGGAGCCATGAGTGGCTCAGGCACCCCTTCGACACCTCTTCCGGGAGACGACCCGACGGGGTTGCAGTCCTTCGCCGTCCTGTTGCGCAGGATGAACGGCGAGTTCAATCGCATCGCCCACGAGTTCGCACAGGCACACGGCCTTCATCTCACCGACATCCAGGCCCTGATCGCGATCCTGGACGCCGACCCGGACGGTGTGGGCGAGCCCATGACGCCCACGAACCTGCGCAGGCAGCTCAACCTCACGTCCGGCGCGGTCACCGCGTGCCTCGACCGGCTGGAGAAGGCGGGTCACATTCGCCGGGTCAGGGCCGCCGACGACCGGCGTGTGGTCCACCTGCACTTCGCGGAGGCGGCCAGGGGCCTGGCCAGGGAGTACTTTCGGCCGCTCGCGCGCAGCACCGATACCGCGCGGGCCCGCTTCACGCCGGAGGAACTCGCGGTGATCGCACGATTCCTCACGGAGATGAACCAGGAACTCGTCCTGCTGCGTCGCGACCGGGGCTGAACTTCCTCGTCGCGAGGGTGCGCGATCTCGGCGGGTGTCACGCCGTTTGTCTCGGCGGCCCGCTGGTGACCCCTATCGGGCGGGGTCGGCCCAACTGTCACTGAAGAGAAGGCCGCAGACCTCGGCCTCGTCCCGTGGTCGCTCGCGCTGGGGCCGTGTTCGGGCTGTCCGCGTGGAGGCGGGCGGCGTCACGTCAGGGTCTGGTCGAGTTCTTCCATGACGAGTGCGCGGTGGGGCAAGGGGGACGGGCCGACCCGGTCGCGGCGCATGCCGTCCAGGATGAGGGTGAGGTAGCGCTTCCACAGCTCCGGGGCGACGCCGCGGCTGTGCTGGGTTACGGCACCGAGCATGATCTGGATGAGCGGGAAGTCGGTCGGTTCGATGTCGTCGCGGAGTCGGCCGTCCTGCCGGGCGCGCGCGATGACGGCGTCGACGGCGGGATGGAGACGGTCCGGGATGGCGGCCACGCGGGGCCTGCCCTGCGTGACTCCCAGCAGGAACTCTCTCAGGCCGCGGCTCTCGGCGAAGACCCGCGCGGTGGCCGTGAAGAACTGTACGAGGCCGTCCCAGGAGTCTTCGTGCGCGAGAGCCTCTTCCGCGAGCGCGACCACGCGCTCCACCTCGTCTTCGAAGACGGCTTCGATGAGTTCTTCTCGGCCGGCGAAGCGACGGTAGGCGGTGCCGACACCGACGCCCGCGTGGTGGGCGATGTCGTCGACCGTGACGTCCAGACCTCGTTCGGCGAAGACCTCGCGAGCGGCGGCGATGATGCGCTGCCGGTTGCGTTCCGCGTCCGCCCGCAGGGGGCGCGCCGGAGTTTTCCCGGAGGGCGGGGTGGAGGCGGCTCGGCTGCTCATGCATCCACTGTAGACGAAACCGGAGATGACATCTCCATTTTCGGTGCTACAGTGAAACAGGTAAGCGGAGATAACTTCTCCACTTGCTGTGTGTGCCCGTGCGTGATGCCGAGAGGGAAGAAGGAAGGATCGCCATGAGCAAGCCGCGCGCCCTGATCGTGGGCATGGGTATCGGAGGCCTGGCCACGGCCGTGCGCCTGTATGACATCGGCTGGGAGACCCTGCTCGTCGAGCGCGCGCCCGAGCGCCGTCCCGCCGGATACTTCGTCGGACTGTTCAAGACCGGGCGGCTCGCCGCGCAGCGGATGGGCGTGCTCGACGCGATCGGCAACCGGGCCGTCGAGGGCGGCGCCACCTACGACATCGACCGGGTGGGCCGCCGTCGGCCGGGTCTCGGATACGGCGACCTGCCGGGCGAGCCCCGTCTGCTGCTCCGGGGCGACATCGAGGGTGCCCTCTACGACTCCGCCGTGTCCCTCACCGACATCCGCTACGGCACCACCCCGGTGGCCCTTGAGGAACACCCCGACGGGGTGGACGTCACGCTGCGCACCACCGCGGCGGACGAGACCGTCACCGAAACCACGGAGCGCTTCGACCTCGTGGTGGGCTCCGACGGTCTGCGCTCCACCGTGCGTCAACTGGCCTTCGGCCCTCACTCGGACTACCTGCGGCCGTTCAACCACATCATCGGCGCCACCGTCCTCAAGGAAGCGGTCCCCGGCTTCAGCCTTACCGACGGCATGATCCTGGCCGAACCGGGCCGCTCCGCCTGGGTGTTCCCCTTCACCGACCACCAGCCGGGGCTGCTGTTCAACTACCGCACCGAGGACGAGGACGCGGAGTTCAGCCGGCCGCCGATCGAGTCGCTGCGCCGCGCCTTCGGTCCCGAACCGACCGGGCCCGTGCTGGAGAACCTCCTGCGGCAGTTCGAGCAGGCCGATGACTGTCTCTTCGACTCCGTCCATCAGGTGGCGATGCCCCGTTGGCACACCGACCGAGTCGTCCTCCTCGGCGACGCCGCCTGGTGCCTGACGCTGTACTCCGGGATGGGTGCCTCCAGCGCCATCACCGGTGCGGACCTGCTCGGCACCCTGCTGCAGCGCAACCCGGGCAACCCCGCGCGGGCTCTGCGTGAGTGGGACCAGAAGCTGCGGCCGTTCATCGACAGCATGCAGGAGCACGGCCGTAAGGAGCTGGTGCAGTTCGTCCCTCAGACCCGCAAGGACAAGCTCACCCGCACCCTCACCTCATCGCTGATGGGCAACGCGGTCGGCAAGCGCGTGATGAGGAGGCTGCTCGCGCCTGCGTTCAAGGCCAAGTCCCTCGACCCTGCCGCGGCCTGACCTGCCGACGGCGACGGGGACGGTAGCTCCATCCCGTCACGTACTGGGACCTCCGCCACGGCCAGGTCGATAGTTTGACGGCATGAGTGACGGCATCGCGTGGATGGGCGCACACCATCACACCCCTTCATCGACCGTGCCCGGCATGCTCGGCGGCATCTCACTGACTCTGGCCCGAGGCATGGAGAGAGACGAGTTCCTCATCAACCTGGGCGCCGACCTCGACGAACTGGCCGCGCGCACCCCGTGCAGGGAGTTGCGCGTACCGGTCGAGCGGCCGGGCCGGCCCTCCCCTCACCTCAACCGCGCCATGTACGGCATGAGCGGTGAGTGGACGTACGTGCTCGAGGACTGGGGCATGGCGACCTGGGCGACCGGCTACCGAGGCAAGGTCAGGTCGATGCTTCCCTGTGAGGGCGAGGAGATCCTCTGCCTGACCGCCAACCGTTTCAGCCCTCCGGCCCTGATCATCCATGCGCCCGGTGCCCGCGCACACCGGGCTGACTTCGGCACCGACACCGAACAGGGCTCGGCCCTCGATGCCGCCCTCAGCGCCGCGGGCGCGGTCTTCCCGTCGATGCCCGAGGCCAGCGAGGCCGACGTCGTCGCGCACTTCGAGGAGCATGCCGAGCGCCTGCCCGAGCTGGTGTTCACCGCCGTGGGCGCCTACACGGGCGTGATCATCGACCAGGACGCAGTGAAGGCCGGTGACCTTCCCGGGGTGCTCTGCCGTTGAGACCAGGTACGGCGGCCAACGAAGCCTGTGCCTCTACGACTTCCACCGCCGAGAGCTGTGGCGGGCCGCTGTCGATTGACCATGGAGTCAGCCCAGGCCGGTCGCCCATGCCGTCAGAGTGGTGAAGTCGTCGATGACGAGACCGCGTCGGGGGTCGACCCGGTGCAGTAGGGCGGGACCCTCGTGGTGCTCCTTCACCCAGACGCGATCCGCTTCGGTGATCTCGTCGTCGATCCAGGCGAATGCCCGCCCTTTCGCCCACGCGACGATCTCCGGCGTCTTCCAGAACACACCGCCGCCGGGCTCGGCGCGCGGCGCGGACCAGGCGAGGAAGGGCAGCTCGGGCAGTCCCAGGACCGGTGCGACGAACGTGTTGACTTCTTCCTCCCACGTCGTCGCCCACACCAGGTCAAAGGGAAGCGCGTCCAGCGCCGGGCCGTGATGCGGGTTGAGCCACACGCGCAGCGGTTTCACCGGCTTGTTCGGTAACCCCCACGCAGTCAGCCGACGCCGCTCAGCAGCCTCCCAGCGAGGTGTCAGCAGCCGGTGCGTCTCGTATCCCGCAGGTCGTCGGTGAGGCTTCGCGGCATACGGATTCAGAGGCCCGTCCACATCCACCAACAGCACTGGACGCATTAGCTCCCCCCCCCTTGACGCTGCCGCGCACGGTATCGGCCGATGACGAGACTGCCCAGCGAAATTCCGGGAGGCGGCGAGATCCAGTAGATCGGGGCTCCGGGTGGATGGGGCGATCTTGAGGTGACAGCAGCCGAAGTTTCTGGGGCAGAGACCCTCGTTCGGATCAAGCCCTGGCGGGTCAAGCGAATCGTGACTCATGACCGCAATGCCCGTATCCTCATCAATGCACGATTCTTTCCGATGAGCGGATTCATCGCAGGCGCAAGTGAGGCGAAGCGTGGTTCGGTCCGGCGAGGAACCCAAGCCGGCGGGGCGTGCGACTGACGGCACGGGGCCCGCCCGACCTCGCGAGCGGTTTCTCCAGGGCGAGTCCGTCGAGGCGGGCGTACGGGCGTCCATCCTGAACTCGTGGCAGCGCTGCCGGACCCTGGGGCTGTCGCCGGACGAGTCCGATCTGCCCTACCGGGAGGACTTCGACCCGGGGGGCCGTATCGTCCGCGCGGCCGTTCCCGTGCTCGACCGGCTGCAGTCCGCCTTCTCCGGCAGCAAGGTCAACATCTCGGTCGCGGACGCGAACGGGACGGTTCTGCTGCGCCGCTTCGGCGATCCGGCGATGGCCAGGGAGCTGCCGGCGATCCAGCGGGTCCCCGGGTTCGTCTTCGCCGAGCGGGTGGCCGGGACGAACGGCATCGGGCTGGCCCTCGCTGAGCGGCAGCTCATCCGCGTCCACGGCGCCGAGCACTTCGCGGAACGCGCCCAGCAGAGCGCCTGCGTCGCGCTTCCCGTCCGTGATCCGCTCAGCGGCCGCATCGAGGGCGTCCTGTGCTTCGGCTATCCGCGCGGTTTCGACCGCCCGGCGCTGGCCGCGGCGATCCGCCGGGCGGCCGAGGCCATCGAGCGGCGGCTGCTGGGGCAGAGTTCCGCGCACGAGCGTGCGCTGCTGCGGGCGTATCTGGCGGCCGGGGCCGGGGTCGAGGGTGGGAGTGGGGTCGTCGGGCTGCGCGGCGGCGTCTCGGCGGGTGCGCCCGTGCACGTATTCCAGCCTCGTGACCAGGCGGTCCTGCGGGAGAAGGCGGCCGAGCTGATCTCCCGAGCCCAGCGGGCCGCCGTCGACGTGACCCTGCCCGACGGGCGGCGGGTGACGCTCGTGAGCCGTCCGATGACGAGTGCGTCCGGGGTGCAGGGTGTCGCCATCGAAGCGGTGCCGCACGACTCCTCGGCGAGCGGGTCACTCCTCCTTCCGCAACGAGCCGACGACCTGCCGAGCCTTCCCGCCGTCCCCGCCGCCCCCCTGACCTCCCGGTCCGCGATGTCCCTCCCGTCCGGGCACCCCACCGGCCCCGGCCCGGTCCTCGCGGCCGACGGCGGCAGGGGAGCCGGGCAGCCCGGCGGGGGTGTCGCGGGTGACGGCGGCCAGGGGGCCGTGGCTCCTGGTGAGGGCGTCGCGGGCGACGGTGATCGCGGCGCCGCCGGGCTCGGTGAGACCGTCACGGCCGGGCCGGGCGATGCCGTCGCGCCTGATGGTGATCGAGGACCAGCCGGACCCGCCGGACCCAGCGGGACGGTCCCGGGCGGACCGGACAGACCGGGTGACGCCGTCGTGGCCGACGGAGGGCGCGACGCCATGGGCGATCGCCCCGACGACACCTTCCCGGCCCGGGCGCTCGTGATGCTGGGGGAGCCGCAGGTAGGGGCCTATGCCCTGGCCGCGCGGCGGCGGCTGGAGTTGTTGTCCGAGGCCAGTGCCCGTATCGGCACCACCCTGGACGTGCGCCGCACCGCCGAGGAGCTGGCCGAGACGGCCGTTCCGCGACTGGCCGACTTCGTCACCATCGACCTGCCCGACGCCGTCCTGCGCGGCGAGGAGTCCGCCGACCCGCTCGCCGACCTGCGCCGCACGGTGCTGTACGGCGCACGCGAGGGCCTGCCCTTCACCCCGCCCGGCAAACGCATCGACTACGGTCCGACCTCGCCCCAGCTGCGCTGCCTGAACGGCCGCGAGGCGGTGCTGGAGCCGGATCTGAAGGCTGCCGCGGGCTGGCTCGCCCAGGACCCCGAGCACACCGCGCGCCTGCTGGCCCACGTCCACTCGCTCATCGCGGTGCCCCTGCTCGCCCGCGGTGTCCTCCTGGGCATCGCCAGCTTCTACCGCGCCGGGAGCTCCTTCGGCGACGACGACTGCTCGCTGGCCCAGGAGCTCGCCACCCGCGCCGCCCTGTCCATCGACAACGCCCGGCGCTACACCCATGAACGCACCATGGTCCTGGCCCTCCAGCGCCGGCTGCTCCCGCACGGTCTGCCCGACCAGGACGCCGTCGAGGTCGCCCACCGCTATCTGCCCGCCGAGTCCGACGTGGGAGGGGACTGGTACGACGTCATCCCCCTCTCCGGCGCCCGCGTCGGACTGCTCGTCGGCGACGTCGTGGGTCACGGCATGCTCTCCGCGGCCACCATGGGACGGCTGCGCACCGCCGCGCGCAGCTTCGCCGAACTCGACTTCCCCCCGGACGAGGTCCTCGTCCACCTCGACAACCTCGTGGGGAGACTGGACCGTGAGGACCCCGACGGCAAGGGTGCCGGGGTCATCGGCGCGACCTGCCTCTACGCCGTCTACGACCCGGCCTCGCAACGGTGCCTGATGGCCCGCGCCGGGCACCCGCCGCCCGCACTCGTCCACCCCGACGGCACCGTGACCTACCCCGACCTCCCGGCCGGGCCCCCGCTCGGCCTCGGTGGCCTGCCCTTCGACTCCGTCGAGGTCGACCTCCCCGCGGGCAGTCAGCTCGTCCTCTACACCGACGGCCTCATCGAGGACCGCAACCGCGACGTCGACGTGGTCCTGGAGCAGTTGCGTACGGCCCTGGCCCACCCGGAGCGCGCGCCCGAGGACACCTGCCAGGCCGTCCTGGACACCGTGGCGCCCGCGCACCCGCACGACGACATCGCCCTGCTCGTGGCCCGCGTCCACGCCCTGGACTCCGACCGGATCGCCACCTGGGAGCTGCCCGCCGACCCGGCACTCGTCGGCGAGGTCCGGGCGGACGCCATGCGGCGGCTGACCGAGTGGGGGCTGGAGGAGACCGCGTTCGCCGCGGAGCTGATCCTCAGCGAGCTGATCACCAACGCCATCCGGCACGGCGCCGGGCCGATCCGGGTGCGGCTGCTCTACGGCCACGCCCTGATCTGCGAGGTCTCCGACGCCAGCAACACCGCCCCGCATCTGCGCCGGGCGGCCAGCACCGACGAGGGCGGACGCGGGCTGTTCCTCGTCGCGCAGCTCTCACAGAGCTGGGGCACGCGCTACCTCCCGGAGGGCAAGGTCATCTGGGCCGAATGCGGCCTCGACGCCGCGTGACCCGGGCCGCGGCCCGTTCGAGCCCGTCAACCCGTGCGAGCAACCCGTGCGAGCCGAGCGGCCCCCTCGACCTCAGCTCCCCGCTCGACCCCAGCCCCCCCGTTCGCGCCGAGCGCCCCCCGGGAGCCACGGCATCCCCACTGGAGCCACAGCACCCCGTGAAATGACCGAAATGCTGTAATTTGATCGAGTGCGCGACGCTCCCGACACACCGGCGAAGGCGGCCTCGCCCTTCGGACCGGAGCCCTTGGTCCGTATCCGCGGGCTCAGCAAGCGGTTCGGCGGGACCGTCGCGCTGGCCGGGGTCGACCTCGATGTGCACGCGGGCAGCGTGCTCGCCTTCCTCGGGCCCAACGGGGCCGGAAAGTCCACGCTGATCAAGGTGCTCGCCGGGGTGCATCACGCCGACGCCGGGCAGATCACGGTGGACGGGCAACCGCTCGGCAGCCCCGTCGCCACCCGCGGCATGTCCTTCATCCACCAGGACCTCGGTCTCGTGGAGTGGATGACGGTCGCCGAGAACATCGCCCTGACCACCGGGTACGGGCGCCGGACCGGGCTGATCTCCTGGCGCCGCACCCGGGAGCGCTGTGTCGACGCACTGCGCGTCGTCGCCGCCCACCTCGACCCCGACGTCCCGGTCTCCGGGCTCGCACCGGCCGACCGCTCGCTGGTCGCCATCGCCAGGGCACTGGCGGCGCGCGCGAAGCTCATCGTCCTCGACGAGCCGACCGCCCGCCTGCCCGCCACGGACAGCGCCCGGCTCTTCCACGTCCTGCACGAACTGCGCGACCGCGGCCACGCCGTCCTCTACGTCAGCCACCGCCTCGACGAGGTCTACCAGGTCGCCGACACCTTCGCCGTCCTGCGCGACGGCCACCTCGTCAGCCACGGCAGCCTGACGGACCACAGCCCGGCCCGCCTGGTCCACGACATCGTCGGTGAGGAGAAGACCCTCGCCGCCCGTCCCGCCCCCGCCTACTCGCCGACGCCCCCGGCGGCAGGCACACCCCCCGTCCTGACCCTCGACTCCGTACGCACCCCCCTGGCCGGACCCGTCAGTCTGGAACTCGCGCCCGGAGAGGTGCTCGGGCTGGTCGGGCTCTCCGACGCCGGGCACATGGATCTGGGCCGGGCCCTCGCCGGCGACCGGCCGATCCTGGGCGGCAGGGCCGTACTGCACGGACGGTCGTACCACCCCCGTACGGTCGCCGAGGCCGTCGGTCTCGGTGTGGGGTTCGTGCCGGGGGACCGGCTCCGGGAGAGCTGTCTCGCCGAGCTGAGCGTGCGGGAGAACCTCCTGGCCAACCCGCGCGCGGGAGGCGTGCCGGGACCGCGCTGGATCGGGCCCCGGCGCGAACGCGCCACGGCCGCCGCTCTGATCGACCGGTTCTCCGTGCGCCCCCGCGACAGCGAGACCCCCATCGCCACCCTCTCCGGCGGCAACCAGCAGAAGGTCGTGATCGGCCGCTGGCTGCGCACGGACCTGCGGCTGCTGATCCTCGAGGAGCCGACCGCGAGCGTGGACATCGGCGCCAAGGCCGCGATCCACCGCCTGCTCGACGAGGCCCTGGAGGCAGGGCTGGCGGTGCTGCTGCTGTCCACCGACTTCGAGGAGGTCGCGAGCGTGTGCCGGCGCACCCTGGTCTTCGTCCGCGGGGCGGTGACGGCCGAGCTGAGCGGCAGGGCGCTCACCGTCGCCGGGCTCACCCGGGCCGCCTCGGCCATGCCCCCGTCCACTACCGCGACGCACCCATGAAGAGCCCACGGACCCGACCGCGCAGGCAGGGCGGGCACCACATCGGCGCCTACGGCCTGCTCGCCCTCACCGCCGTGCTCTACCTGGTCTTCTCCCTCGCCCTGCCGAGCACCTTCCCCACGCTGGACACCCTCGACTCGATCCTGTCCAACCAGTCGATCCCCGCCGTCATGGCGCTCGCCGCCATGGTCCCCATCGTCACCGGCGCGTTCGACCTCTCCATCGGCTACGGCCTGGGCCTGGCCCATGTGATGGTGCTGCAGCTCATCGTCAACGAGTCCTGGCCCTGGCCGCTCGCCTGCCTCACGGTGATCGCCGGAGGCCTGGTCGTGGGCGTCCTCAACGGCGTCATCGTCGAGTTCGGCCGTATCGACTCCTTCATCGCCACCCTGGGGACCGGCAGCATGCTGTACGCCGTGACCGGCTGGATCACCGACGGCAGCCGCATCGTCCCCGGCCCGCAGGGCCTCCCGCCCGCGTTCACCGACCTGTACGACTCCACGTTCCTCGGCCTCCCGGTCCCCGCCTTCTACGTGCTCGCCCTCGCGGGAGTCCTCTGGCTGGTGCTGGAACGGCTGCCGCTCGGCCGGTATCTGTACGTCGTCGGGTCCAACCCGCGCGCGGCCGACCTGGTCGGCATCCCGACCCGCAAGTACACCGTCTACGCCTTCGCCGCCTCGGGCCTGATCGTCGGCTTCGCCGGGGTGCTGCTCGCGTCCCAGCAGCAGATCGGCAACCCGAGCGTCGGCCTCGACTATCTGCTGCCCGCCTTCGTCGGCGCCCTCCTCGGGTCCACGGCGATCAAGCCCGGCCGCCCCAACGCCCTCGGCACCGTCGTCGCCGTGGCCGTCCTCGCCGTCGGCCTCACCGGCATCGCCCAGCTCGGCGCGGAGTTCTGGACGGTCCCGCTGTTCCACGGCGGCACCCTGCTCATCGCCGTGGGCCTGGCCGGATACGCCGCCCGGCGCAGGCTGCGCGGCGGGGCCGCGGCACGCGACTCGCCCGCCACGCCGCCCCCGCCCCCGTCCTCCCCGACGCCCGAGGCCGGAACGGCGGGCACACCCCCCTGACCCCCCGGCACGTCCCGCGACTCCCGGCGCGTTCCGACCCCTGGCACGTCCCGCCGCGTCGATCCCCTCCATGGAGCTCCCGTGCACCGCAACCACAAGCCCGCCCCCGCGGTCCGCACCGCCCGGCTCGCCTCCTGCGCCCTGCTGGCGACGGCGGCCGCCCTCGTCGGCTGCGAACGCGGCTCCTCGGACGGCGCGGACGAGACCGCGACGGGCCCGAGCGGCTGCCCCGCCGTCCACGCCAGGGCCCAGGCCGCCGTCACCCGGGCGGAGCGGACCGACATCCCCTGGGGCGGTCCCACCGACGGCCCCGAGGCCGTGTCGGGCAGGACGATCGTCTATGTCGCCCAGACCATGACCAATCCCGGCGTCGCGGGCGCCGCGAAGGGCGTGCGGGAAGCCGCGCGGGTCATCGGCTGGGACGTCCGGGTGATCGACGGCGGAGGCACCCCGGCCGGTATCCAGGCGGCCATGAGCGAGGCCGTGGCCCTGCGGCCCGCGGGCATCGTCATCGGCGGCTTCGACCCCGACTCCACGGCACAGCAGGCCGCGCGGGCCAACGCGCAGGGCATCCCGCTCATCGGCTGGCACGCGGTCCCCGAACCCGGCCCCAGCCGGCAGCCCGACCTCTTCACCAACGTCACCACGAGGGTCCAGGACGTGGCCCGCATCAGCGCGCAGTGGATCATCTCCGACTCGGACGGCCGCGCCGGGGTCGTCGTCATCACCGACGCCTCGATCCCCTTCGCCAGGAACAAGTCCGACCTGATCAGGAAGGAACTCGCCGCCTGCTCCGGCGTGCGGGTGCTCTCGGTCGAGAACATCCCGATCCCCGACGCCAGCAGTCGCACCCCCCGGGAGATCTCCTCCCTGCTCTCCCGGTTCCAGGACCGCTGGACGCACTCCGTCGCCATCAACGACCTGTACTTCGCCGACGCCGCCCCCGCCTTCCGCGCGGCCGGTGAGAAGGGCTCGGGGCCGCCCTTCAACATCGGCGCGGGCGACGGCGACCCGTCCGCCTTCCAGCGCATCAACAGCGAGCAGTACCAGGCCGCCACCGTGCCCGAGCCGCTCACCCTCCAGGGCTGGCAGATCGTCGACGAGTTCAACCGCGCCTTCGCCGACCGCCCGGCCAGCGGATACACGGCCCCCATCCACATCGCCACCGCCGGAAACAGTGAAGGCGCCTCGACCTGGGACCCGTCGGGCTACCAGGCGGCGTACCGCGAGATCTGGGGGAAGTGACGGCCGGTCAGGGTGGCGATCCCTTCACGGAACATGCACGGAACCTCGGAATCCCTTTAATTTTCAAGGGTTAATCTCACCGTCAGACCCCACCAGGCACAGGAGACTCGGTGTGTACGACGGCGACGTAGTGGTGATCGGCGGCGGCTACGCCGGTGTCCGGCTGGCGAAGCGGCTGGACGGCCTCGCCCGGGTCACGCTGGTGGACCGCAAGGAGGTCTTCTTCCACCGCGTCGCCTCCCTGCGCGCCGGCATCCGCCCCGAGTGGACCCACACCCCCTTCATCCCGTACGACCGGCTGCTCGGCAACGGCCGGGTGGTCGCGGGCAAGTGCGTCCGCGTCGACACCGCCGAACGCCAGGTCGTCCTCGCCACCGGCGAGCGGCTGCCCTACGACGTGGTCGTGATCGCCACCGGCGCCGACTACCCCGAGCCGGCCCGCTTCACCGGTACCACCACCGAGGAAGCGGCCAAGTCCTTCGCCGAACACCAGCGCAACGTCGCCACGGCCGAACACGTCCTCGTCGTCGGCGGCGGCCCCGGCGGCGTCGAACTCAGCGCCGAGATCCGCCTCGCCCGCCCCGACGCCCGGGTCACGCTCGCCCACTCCGGGCCCGCGCTGCTCGACTCCACGGGCAGCACCCGGCCGGGACGCAAGGCCCTGGCCTGGCTGGAGTCCCATGACGTCGAGGTACGGCTCGACGCCTTCATGTCCCCCGGCAACGACTTCGGTACCTACCGCGACGCCCGCGGCGACATCATCGAGGCCGACCTGTCCTTCTGGGCGACGGGCACCACCCCCAACACGCTCTGGCTCCGACTGGCCGGACTCGGCGACTGGCTCAACAGGGACGGACACGTCAAGGTCGACCGGACGCTGCGCGTCGAGGGCAGGCTCGACGTGTTCGCCGTCGGCGACGTGAACGACGTCAGCGAACTCAAGATCACCCCTGCTGCCCTCGCCCAGGCGGACATTGCCGCCCACAACATCCGCGCCTATCTGCAGAGTTCCGGCAGGCACCGCAAGGAGCCGCGCTTCTACCGGCCGATCCAGCGCACCCCGCTCATCGTGCCGTTCGGCCCGGCCGACGGACTGACCGTGCTGCCCGTGCCTGGCGGCGAGTCCGCCGTCCTCGGCAGCCGTACCACCACCCTGGCCAAGGCGAAAACGCTCATGACGCCCTACATGCGCCGCCAACTCGGCTACACGGCAGCCTGATCCGCGCCGCGCCCCGCCACCGGGCCGCCCTCGTCGCCCCGTCCCATCACCCCACCCCCGTCGTTACCCACGAGTTCGACCTGGGGTAGGGTCCCCACCGTTTCCGGCTACCGGCTGATGGGGTGCCGGTACGGGGCGTGTCGGAGGGGTGGCAAGACGATGGAATCCCAGCGGGGTGACGGCGGATCCGTGGACCTGGACGACACGCGGCTGGAGGCCTTGAGCCCCGAACCGCTGCTGACCCGGGACTACGAGACACGCCCCTCCCTCGTCTACGAGCGGCTGAGGCACGAACACGGCCCGGTCGCGCCGGTCGACCTGCTGGGCGTGCCCGCCTGGCTGGTCCTCGGCTACCGCGAGTCGCTGCAGGTACTCCAGGACAACGACGGCTTCCCCAAGGGGCTGGAGAACTGGCGGGCCCGCTCCGAGGGCCGGGTGCCGGCCGACTGGCCGCTCGGCCCGTCCCTGGAGGTCAACCACATCCTGATCCAGGGCGGCGCCGGCTACCGGCCGCTGCGCTCGGCGTGGGACGTGGCCCTCAAGCCGTTCCAGGACCCGCGCCACCCGCAGGCCAAGCGCCTGAAGTCCGCCGTCACCGCCTACGCCGACGAGCTGATCACCCTGGTGGGGGAGGGCGGGAAAACGGGCGTGGCGGACCTGTCCGCGCAGTTCTCCCGGCCGCTGCCGCTGATGGTGGCGAGCCATCTGCTCGGCTTCCCCGGCTCGCAGGGCGATGACGCGCTGATGGACATGTGGCGCGTGCTCGACGCCGGCCCGGACGCCGAGGCCGCGCTGGAGCGCCTGCTCGCGACCCTGGCGGAACTGGCCGCGGGCAAGCTCCAGAAGCCGGGCGACGACTTCCCCTCGTACCTGCTGGCCGCGCACCCGGACCTCTCGCTCGACCATCTCGCCCGCGAACTGTTCATGCTGCTCGGCATGACCTCCGACCACGTCGGCATCCTCATCTCCAACACCGTCGTCGAGGTCATCTCGGGGGAGGGCAGCGTGCGCGCCAGCCTGTCCGCCGGGATGGTCAGGGAGAGCATGAACCGGGTGGTCATGCGCAAGCCGCCCCTGGTGAACTTCGTCCCGCGCTTCGCCGCCCAGGACACCCCGCTCGGCAAGTACACGATCCACGCGGGCGATCCGGTGTGGGTCTCCTCGGCCGCGGCCCACGCCGACCCGCTCTTCGCCGACCACGTCGCCTCCGGCACCACCATCAGCACCCGGGCGCATCTGTCCTGGGGAGCCGGTCCGCGCCAGTGCCCGGCCAGGGAGCTCGCCTCGACGGTCGCGGCGGCCGGTGTGGGGCGCCTGTTCCAGCGGTTCGACCACCTCGACCTCGCGCTGCCCGCCGACCAACTGCCCTGGCGTTCCTCCCCGTTCATGCGGGGCCTGCGCTCGCTGCCGGTGCGCTACGAACTCGCCTCGGTGCCCGTGCGCCCGGTGGCCGGAGATCCCGCGCCGGGGGTGGCGGAGGAGGTCCTGCCGGACCCGTCCGCCCGGCAGCGCTCCTCGCTGTGGCGCTATCTGACCGGCCTGATCCGCGGCGGCCGCTGACCGCGCGGCCGGTCAGGCGACCGGCCGGAACGCCCACCTCGTATCGCCGTTTCTCCCGGTTCCGGGGTGACGGTCTCACGCCGCACGCGTGACGAACGGTGGTGTTGCGGGGCGCCCCGCCCTGGGATGCTCGTCTCAGATCCCGGGGGAAGGGCGTGAGGGCCCGCGAGAGCCGGGCAGGTACACCTCGATGACCTGCCCGGCTCACCCGGTTCACACCCAGCCCGACTCCCCGGCGATCCGGATCGCGTCGATCCGGTTCCGCCCGCCGGTCTTCCGTGTGATCGCCGACAGATGGTTGCGGACCGTGGCCACGGACAGCGACAGCCGCTCGGCGATCTCCCGGGTGGGCGTGCCGTCGGCGGTCAGCCGCAGGACCTCCACCTCGCGCGGGGTCAGCGGGTTCGCTCCCGCGTCCAGGGCGGCCAGCGCGAACTCGGGATCGACGAACCGTTGCCCCCTGACCAGCTTGCGCACCCCGTGGACCAGCCGGTCGGGCGGGGCGTTGGTGCTGATGACACCGGCGGCGTGCAGATCGAGCATGCGGCGCAGCCGCTCGGGTGTCGTCGAGGCCATCACCAGCAGCAGCCGGCACTCCGGCAGCCGCGCCCGCAGCTCGCCCCGGACGGCGATGTCCTCGCCCGCCCGGGAGTCCACGTCGATCACGGCCACGTCGGGACGGCAGGCCAGGGCGCGTGCCACCACGTCACCGTCGCCGTCGGCCTCCGCGACGACCTCGATGTCGTCCTCACGGGACAGCAGCGCGGCGAACGCTCCCCGCACCAGGCGGGTGTGCTCGACGAGCAGAACGCGGATCACGATCGGATTATCGCCGCCCGCCCCGGGAATTTCAGTTCGGGCCGTATGCGCGACCGGCCCGATTGAATCGATTCATGTCATGCGGAGTGAGGAGCGTTCCCATGCAGGCCGAGGTCACCGCCCCTGTCTTCGAACACCACCGGGAGCCGCTCGGCATCGGCGAGCCCCGGCCCCGGCTGAGCTGGCGCACCGAGACCGATACACCCGACTGGCGGCAGTCGGCGTACGAGATCGAGCTGCTCGACGACGCCGGTACCCGGATCGGCGGGACGGACGGCCCGGTCGCCTCGGACGCGCAGGTGCTGGTGCCGTGGCCCGGTCCTGACCTGGCCTCCCGCACACGGGTCGGGGCACGGGTACGCGTCAGGGACGCCGAGGGCCGGATCTCCGCCTGGTCTCCGGTCGCGTACGCCGAGACCGGACTGCTGGACGCGGCGGACTGGACGGCCCGCCCGGTCGCCCCGCACCCGGACCTGGGCATCGACCCGGGGCGACCACAGCCCGTCGTTCTGCTCCGCCGCTCCTTCCGGCTGCGCGCCCCGGTCGCCGCGGCCCGCCTGTACGTCACCGCCCTCGGCGTCTGCCGGCCGGAGCTCAACGGCCGCCCGGTCGGCGCGGACGTCCTCACCCCGGGCTGGTCCTCGTACCACCACCGGCTGCGCTACTCCACCTACGACGTGACGGAGCACCTGCGCGAGGGCGCGAACGTGCTCGGCGCCCAGCTCGGCGAGGGCTGGTACAGCGGCCGGCTCGGCTTCCACGGCGGCCGGCGGGGCGTCTACGGCGACCGGCCCGCCCTGCTCGCCCAACTGGAGATCCGCTACACCGACGGGAGCCGAGAGACCGTCGCCACCGACGGCCGCTGGCAGGCCGCGACCGGCCCGGCGCTGCGGTCCGAGCTGTACGACGGCGAGGAGTACGACGCCCGCCTGGAGCGCCCCGGCTGGTCCGCACCCGGAGAGTCCGGCGACGGCTGGATGCCCGTCGTCGAACCGGACATGCCCCGGGGCGACTTGGTGGCACCGACCGGCCCGCCCGTACGCCGCACGCAGACGCTGAAGCCCGTACACGTCCTGACCACCCCGGCCGGACACACGGTGCTGGACTTCGGGCAGAACCTCGTCGGCCGGCTGCGGCTCAGGGTGCGCGGCGAGGCCGGGCGGACCGTCACCCTGCGCCACGCCGAGGTCCTGGAACACGGCGAACTCGCCCTGCGCCCCCTGCGGCAGGCCGAGGCCACCGACCGCTACACCCTCAAGGGCGCCCCCGAGGGCGAGACGTACGAGCCGCTCTTCACCTTCCACGGCTTCCGGTACGCCCAAGTGGACGACTGGCCAGGTGAGTTGGACCCCGACGACATCGAAGCCGTCGTCCTGCACACCGACATGGAACGCACCGGCTGGTTCGCGTGCTCCGACCCCCTGGTCGAGCAGCTGCACGCGAACATCGTGTGGGGCATGCGCGGCAACTTCCTGGATCTGCCGACCGACTGCCCGCAGCGCGACGAACGCCTCGGCTGGACCGGCGACATCGCCGTCTTCGCCCCCACGGCCGCCTTCCTGTACGACTGCTCCGGCATGCTCGGCTCCTGGCTGCGCGACCTCGCCGCCGAGCAGCTCGCCCGCCCCGACGGCGCGATCCCGCCGCTGGTCGTGCCCGACGCCCTGCCCGACGGTTTCCCGGACACGGCGAACGCGATCTGGGCCGACAGCGCGGTCCTCGTCCCCTGGGCGCTGTACCGGGCCTTCGGCGACGAGGGCCTGTTGCGCACCCAGTGGGAGTCGATGTCCGCCTGGGCCGACGAACTGGAGCGGTATGTGACGGAGGGCGGTGGCCTGTGGCGCGCCGCGTTCCAGCTCGGCGACTGGCTGGACCCGGGCGCACCGCCCGACCGGCCGGGAGACGCCCGGACGGACGGCGACCTGGTGGCCAACGCCTACGCGGCCCGCACGGCCGAGATCATGGCCGACGTGGCGGATCTGCTGGGGGAGCGGGAGCACGCCGAGCGGTACACACGGCTCGCCGGGCGGGTGCGGGCCGCCTTCGCCGACGAGTTCGTCACCCCGGGCGGCCTGCTCGCCTCGGACGCGCAGACCGCGTACGCGCTGGCCCTGCGGTTCGCGCTGCTGCCCACCGCACGGCAGCGCGAGCGGGCCGGCCGGCGCCTGGCGGAGATCGTCCGCCGGGCCGGGTTCCGGATCGCGACCGGGTTCGCCGGCACCCCGCTGATCTGCGACGCGCTCACCGAGGCGGGCGCGCCCGAGATCGCCTACCGGATGCTGCTGGAGACCGGCTGCCCGTCCTGGCTCTACCCGGTGACCATGGGCGCCACCACGGTCTGGGAGCGCTGGGACTCGCTGCTGCCCGACGGCACCGTCAACCCGGGCGAGATGACCTCCTTTAACCACTACGCCCTCGGCGCGGTCGCCGACTGGCTGCACCGCACCGTCGCCGGGCTCGGGCAGGCCGGGCCCGGCTGGAAGCGGCTGCGCGTCGCACCCGTGCCCGGCGGCACGCTGACCCATGCGCACGCCGCGCACCTCACGCCGTACGGGCGCGCCGAGGCCGGGTGGGAGCGACGGGGCGACACCGTCACGGTCACGGCGGTGGTCCCGCCCAACACCACGGCCGTGGTTCAACTCCCGGGCAGCGCAGCCCCGTTCGAGATCGGGTCGGGCAGCCACACCTTCACTGTGGAGCGCTGTGCGATGCCGTCGTGGCCGCCGCTGCCGCTCCGCCACCCCTTCTCTTCACCGGAGCCGGACGCGGAGGCGGATCCGGTGACGGGCTGACGGAGCGCGCGCCTCAGGAGCTCAGCGCTGCGGCACGGGCCTCCACCGCCGTGGCCGGGTCCCATCCCTCCCCGGGGACGGCCGCGAGCAGCAGCTTGGTGTACGGGTGGGCCGGATCGGTGAGCACCTGCCGGGTCGGGCCCTGTTCGACGATCCGGCCCTGGCGCATCACCAGCACGTCGTCGGTGATGTGCTGCACCACCGCCAGGTCGTGCCCGACGAAGACGAGCGCGACCCCGGTGTCCCGGCGGATCTCGTCGAGGAGGCGCAGGATCTGGGCCTGGATCGACACGTCCAGGGCGGCCACGGCCTCGTCCAGGACCAGCACCCGCGGGCCCGGGGCGAGTGCCCGGGCGATCGCGAGGCGCTGGCGCTGGCCGCCCGAGAGCTGCCGGGGCCGGGCCGCGGCCTCCCGTGCGCCGAGGCCGACCCGGTCGAGGAGGTCCGCGGCCAGGTCCTCGTCCCGGCCGTGCAGGCGCAGCGCGGTGCGCAGGCACCGGTCGGCCGTGAGGCGCGGGTCGAGCGAGACGTACGGGTCCTGGAAGACCATCTGGATCTCCCGGGCGCGGGCCAGCCGGGCCGCCTTGCGCCGGGGCGTGCGCGCCTCCCGCGGGCGTCCGTCGACACTGACGGTGCCGGCGTCGGGCCGCACCAGACCGACCAGCATCCGCGCCACCGTCGTCTTGCCGGACCCGGACTCCCCGACGATCCCGAGCGAACCGCCCCGGGGCACACCGAACGACACGTCCTCGGCGGCGGTGAGCCGGCCGCGGCCGGGCAGGGAGTAGGACTTGCGCAGGCCGTCGGCGACCAGCAGAGGGCCTTCGGTCATGGCGTGCTCCTTTCGGCCGAGGCCGCCGCGGTGGTCACGGCGGTGGGTATCCGGCGGCAGGCCGCCGTTCCGCCGTCCGGGAGTTCCGCCGCCGTCGGCCGCCAGGTGTCGCACTCCGGCTCGGCGTCGGGGCAGCGGGCGGCGAACGGGCAGCCGGTGAAGACGTCGGACAGGGACGGCGGGCGTCCCGGGATGGGCAGCAGGGTGTGGGAGGTGTCGCCCAGGGTGGGCGAGCAGGAGAGCAGACCGCGGGTGTAGGGATGCGCGGGGTCGGCGAACAGCGCCTCGGCGGTGCGCTCCTCGACGACCCGGCCTGCGTACATGACGTACACGCGGTCGCAGTACGCGGCGGCCAGATGCAGGTCATGCGTGATGAACAGCATCCCGGCCCCCTGCTCCGCGCGCAGGGTGCGCAGCAGGGCGAGGATCTCCGCCTGGGTGGTGACGTCGAGCGCGCTGGTGGCCTCGTCGGCGAGCAGCAGCCGGGGCTCCACGGCCAGGGCGCCCGCGATGACGACGCGCTGGAGCATGCCGCCGGACAGCTCGTGCGGGCGCTGCCGCAGCCGTCGCTCCGGATCGGACAGGCCGACGGCGGCGAGGAGTTCCACGGCCCGGGCACGGTCCGCGCCCCGCTCGCGGAGGAAGTCCCCGATGCGGCGCACCGGGTTGAGGGCGGCGCGTGGATCCTGGTGGACCATGGCGACCGTACGGGCCCGGTGCCGGCGCAGGTCCTCGCCGGTGAGGGCGAGGACGTCAGCGTCGCCGGCCCGGACGGAGCCGGAGGCCGTGGCGCCGCCGGGCAGCAGGCCGAGGGCGGCCTTCGCCGTGGTCGACTTGCCCGAGCCGGATTCGCCGACCAGGCCGACGACCTCGCCCGGGGCCACGCGCAGGGACACCTCGTCGAGGAGCGGCCGGGCCGCGCCCGGAAGCTGCACCGTGAGGTGGTCGAGGGTGAGCAGCATCAGTTCCGCCCTCCGAGCCGGTCGGCCGCCCAGACGCCGACGACATTGAAGGAGACGACGACCGCGGCGATCGCGGTGCCGGGTACCAGCGCGGGCAGCAGCGCGCCCTGGACGACGGCGGCCTGCCCCTCCTGCACCATCAGACCCCAGTCGGAACTGGGCGGCTGGGCGCCGAAGCCGAGGTAGGACAGGGTGGCGAGCGACATCAGCGCCTCACCGAACAGCACCACCAGATAACCGGCGACCGACCGGCCCAGGTTCGGCACCAGATACCCCGCGCAGATCCGGGCACCGCCCATGCCCTGGACGCGATAGGCGTCGACGTACGGCTTGCGGCACTCGGAAAGGGCCAGGGAGCGCGTGTACTTGGCGACCGTCGGCGTGTAGGCGAGACCGAGGGCCAGCACGGACGTGGTCATGCCGGTGCCGAAGACCGCGATGATCAGGACGGTGAACAGCAGCCCGGGGAAGGCATACATCACATCCGTCAGCCGGGAGACGAACGCGTCGACCCAGCCGCCCCGCCAGGCGGCCAGCACCCCGAGGGTGACGCCGAGCAGCGCGGCCACCGCGAGGAGCAGCAGCGGGGCGATGAGGCTGCTGCGGGCGCCGTACAGCACCCGGGAGAGGAGATCTTGGCCGGAGGAGTCGGTCCCCAGGAGGTGGTCGGGGCTCGTGCCGGCGAGCGAGGCGGACAGGTCGATGGCGTCGGGGGCGTAGGGCGCCAGCAGCGGGGCGAGTACGGCGGCCAGGACCACCAGGCCCAGGAAACCGCCGGCCACCAGCACACCCAGGGGGCGTCGGGGGCGTACCCGGACGGGGGCGAGCGTGAGCGCGGTCATGCGGTACGGGCCTCCTCACGGACGCGCGGGTCGAGCAGCGGATGGACCAGGTCGACGACGGTGGTGACGACGACATAGCCGGTGACCATGAGCAGCAGCACGGCCTGCGCCACCGGGAAGTCGTGGGTGTTGATCGCGCCGACCAGCAGCGAGCCGATGCCGCTGATGCCGAAGGCGGTCTCGACGACGACCGTCCCGGCGAGCATCCCGGCCATGACCAGGCCGCACATGGTGACGATCGGGCCGAGCGCGTTGCGCAGCACATGGCGGCGGACGATGTCCCGCTCCGGGATCCCGGAGGCCCGGGCCGCCTCGACGTGGTCGGAGGCGGCGGCGTCCGCCATGGCCTGCCGGGTGACCCGGCTGATGAGCGCGAGCGCGCCGAGCGCCAGCGACAGCGCGGGCAGCGTCAGATGGTGCAGGGTCCCGGCGAGGCCGCTGCCGGCCCCCGTCACCGGGAACCAGCCCAGCTGCACGCCGAACAGCGACACGAGGGCGATCGCCGCGACGAACGACGGCACGGACGCGGCGAGCGTCGTCCCGCCGACCACGGCCGAGTCGACCCAGGTGGACTGCCGGATCGCGGCGAGGATGCCGGAGCCCACACCGAGGACGACGAACAGCACGGTGGCGTAGGCGACCAGTTCGACGGTGGTGGGCAGCCGGGCCGCGATCAGGTCGGCCACCTGGTCGCCGTACTTGAAGGAGCGGCCGAGGTCGAGGTGGACGCAGTCGGCGAGCCAGCGCCCGTACTGCACGACCAGCGGCTCGTCCAGGTGGTACTGGGCGCGGACGGCCGCGAGCCGCTCGGGGGTGAGCTCGTCGCGACCGCCGGCCAGGAAGACGGCGGGGTCGCCGGGGGCCGCGTAGACGGCCGCGAAGATGACGAAGGAGGCGGCGAGAAGCGTGGCCAGGAAACCGGCCAGGCGCCGTACGATCCGGGCGGCCATGGCGGCTCAGCCCTTCCTCGCGCCGAGACCGGCCGCCCACGGGTAGTACAGATAGGCCTGGGAGGCGGGCGCCCCGGTGAGCCGGCTGTTCAGCACCAGCACCGAGGGCACCTGGGCGACGGGGATCCAGACCGCCGCGTCCGTGAACCGCTTCTGCACGTCGATCGCGAGGGCGGCACGCTGCGCGTCGTCCAGCGTGGACAGCGCCTGGTGCACCTTCTTGTCGTAGGCGGCGTCCTTGAAGCCGATCCAGTTGTTGGAGGAGTCGGACAGACCGTTGTCGTAGAAGCCCATCGGGTCGGACTTGGAGATGTACCAGTCGCCCACCAGGACGTCGATGCCGGTGCGGGCCTGCGGGTCGCTGTAGAACTCCTCGAACTGGGTCGTCGGCACCGTCTTGATCTCGCCCTTGAGCCCGATGCGCTGGAGGGCGGCGCGCAGGGCGTTGGCGACGACGGTGCGGCCCTGGCTGGCGTCGGTGCCGATGACGATCGGGGCCGACGGCGCGCCGGCCTCCTTCACGAGCTTCTTGGCCTCGGCGATGTCGTCCGCGTCGGGCGATGCGGGCGCGCCCGCCGCCAACTGCTTCTGCGCGGCGGCGAACTCCGGCTTCGCGTAGCCCCAGGCGCCGGAACCGACCGGGCTCGCCCACGGCTGCACCAGACCGCCGTAGCCGGACTTGGCGATGCCCGCGCGGTCCAGGGTGAGGGAGACGGCGCGTCGGACGCGCGGGTCCTTCAGACCGCCGCGTTCGGTGGGGATGAGGTCGAGGGTGGCGGTGGAGGGGCCGTAGTACTGGCTGAGTCCCTTGGCGTCGCGCAGCGCGGAGGCGGTGTTGGGCGACTCGGCGAAGGTGCCGTCGGCGGCTCCGGTCTTCAGGGCGTTGACCAGGGCGCTGTCGGAGGCCCAGCGGAAGACGACCTCCTTGGTCAGCGGCCGCTCGCCCCAGTAGCCGTCGTAGGCGCGGATGGTGATCGAGTCACCGGACTTCCAGCCCGTCAGCTCGTACGGGCCCGAGCAGGCGTCGCCCTGGCCCGGGGTGCCGAACTCCTTGCCCGCCTTCTCCACCTGCTCCTTGTTCCAGACGATGCCGGCGTCGCCCGCGAGGGCCTTGGTGAACAGTGCGTCGGGCTGCTTGAAGCGGACGGTGATCTCGTCGGCGCCCGTCTTCGTCATGGTGGAGACGTTGGTGAACTCGTCGCTCTGCTCCATGTCCGGGTCGGCGTGCCGCTTCAGGCTCCACAGGACGTCGTCGGCGGTGAGCTTCGAGCCGTCGTGGAAGGTGACACCGGAGCGGATCTTCAGCACGAGGGTCTTGCCGTCGGGCGTCGTCGCCTTCTCGGCGAGGAACGGCTTCACAGTCATGTCGGGCTGGAGCTGGTAGAGCCGCTCACAGACGTTGGTGAGGACGACTCGGCCGGCGCTGGAGCCCTGGCTGTCGAGGTCGAGGGAGTCGGGCTCGTCCTCCAGCAGCCAGTTCACCTTCGCGACCGGGCCCTGGGCGGCGGGCGTGGTCGGGGTGAGCTTCAGCCGCGCGGCGTCGACCGGGCTGCCGCCGGTCGTGGCGGTGTCGGCTCCGCTGCATCCGACGGCGGTGAGGAGACCGGTGACGACCAGGCCGCAGGTCACGGTCCCGCGTGAGTTTCTGTTCATCGGCGTTTCTCTTTCAGCTGGTGCGGCGGACCGGGGAGCCGTCGGGGCCGTCGTAGAGGTTCCAGGGAAGGTGCTGGTAGTCGCGGTCGCAAGGGGTGCCCGCTGTGACGTGGTAGTCGCCGGTGGTCAGGTCCACGCAGGAGGAGACGAGTGTGGCCCAGTGCTCCACGGCGGGCCTGCGGGTGTCGGGGTGCGTGCACAGCGACTCAGGCAGGCCGAGGTGGTCGGAGAGGGCCTGCTTGATCAGCTTGCGGGACTCGTCGGGGCCGGTGGATCCGCGCAGCGCCCTCAGGCCCTCCTCGGCGCGGGGGACGCGGACCAGCGAGTCGGGGGAGAGGGGACGGTAGTCGGCGGCGATGGCCGCGGGGACGCCCGCCTGGTAGTGGTTGCCGTGCACCAGCAGGCCGTCGGTCGGATACATCCAGCCGTAGCCCGCGGGCGTCGTCTCCAGGTCGACGGCGAAGCCCTCGCGGCAGGTCAGCAGTGCGTTGGAGGCGATATGGGCCCGGGTGCGGCACAGCACGTCGAGGGCGTCGGTGATCGCGTGCTGGTCGAGGACGCTGCGGCGGACGACGGTCTGCGGCAGGCCGACCGCGTCGTCGAAGCGTCCGCCGAGCCCGTTGGCGTTGAGGGCGATCCCGGCGGAGTTCGCGCCCTGGCGGCCGATCTGTCCCGCCTCGACCTGCATGATCAGGGTCGGCGCGGGCGGCTGCACGATCCGCAGCATGACGACCGTGCCGGCGGCCGCGGCCCGCCAGTCCCAGTTCTGGCCCGCCCAGACGTGCCCGTCGCCGCTGGCGGGTCCGTAGGCGGCGAAGGAGGTGCAGCCCTCGGCGGGCTCCTCCTCGACGACGGCTGCGTCCGTGCCCGAGTCCGTCTCCATGGCCGCGAACGACCGGTCGTAGAGCACCTCGCCGCGTGCGTTGAGGGCGAGCACGTCCAGCAGTGAGACCCCGGCGCCCTCGGCGGTGCCGCGCATCTCCTCCAGCAGGTGCGGGGCGTAGGAGGCGACCGGCTCCTGCCAGCGGGCGGCGCGGGCGGTGACCTGCTCCCAGGTCAGTCCGGCGGAGTGGCCGAAGGCCTCCTCGTAGTAGGCGAGCGCGGTGTGCAGCCGGTCGCGGACGGCCTCGCCGTACTGGCGTCCGCGCTCGAGAGGAGTGCCGGAGATCTCGACGAGAGGGAGGGACGGGGATGCAGGGGGTGCCATTGTTCTCCTCGCAGTGGAGGGCTGTCCGCCGCACCGACGTGCTGTAACGTCGATTACGAAAACCGCTCCTCTTGGAATGCGTTGTCCAGGAGAGTAACGGCCGACACGAGGAAGTCAATGCCTGTAACGGAGATTTCAGAGCCCGGGGATCTGGGAGAGGGCGTGGCCCGCCTCCGCGCGGCCGTCCGCGACCACTGGGAGTCCCTGTCCGCCTCCGAGCGCGCGGTCGCCCAGTACCTGGCGAGCGCTCCCGTCGAGCAGATGCTGTTCGCCAGCGCCCAGGAACTGGGCACGGCCAGCGGCACCAGCAACGCCACCGTCGTCCGCGCACTGCAGCGCCTCGGCTACGGGGGACTCCCCGCCCTCAAGCGCGAGCTGGCCACCGGCTTCACCGCGGCGGTGGCGCCCGAGGTGCGGCTGAAGCAGCGCATCGCCCACGTCGGGCGGGACCTCGACGGCATCTGGGGCGATGTGCTCGACGAGGCCCAGGAACGGATCGAGCAGACCCGGCGGCTGACCGGCCAGGAGTCGCTCCGCGCGGCGGTCGCGGCGCTGGCGGACGCGGGGGAGGTGCACTGCTTCGGCATCGCCGCCTCCGAGGCGGCCGCCCGGCACCTGGCCCTCGCGCTCGGCCGTATCGGCCGCCGCTCCCGGTTCCTCGACGCGACCGGCTTCGCCCTCGCCGACCATCTGCTCGGCCTGCGCCAGGGCGACGCCGTGGTGATCTTCCAGCCCGGACGCGCCCTCACCGAGCTGACCGTCCTCGTCGAACGCGCCCGCGCGGTCGGGGCACGCGTCGTGCTCGTCACCGACGAGTTGGGCGAGGAGTTCGGCGACCGCGTCGACGCCGTCCTCACCGCCCCGCACACCCCGACCGGCATCACCTCCGAGGCACTCACCGCGCTCGTCGTCGCCGATGTCCTGCTGCTGGCCCTGACCACCCTGGACGAGGAGAGAGCGGTGGACACCTCGCACCAACTGACCGTCCTGCGCGAGCAACTGCTGTCACCGAAGGGCAACCGCAGAGGCTGACGGTGATCGAGTGGTGAGGTCCAGGAGGCGGGCGTACCGTCGAACGGTGGACACCGCAGGCAGCAGCCCGCAGCCGGCTTCACCACAGGCGGCCACCACCAAGGACACCGGTGGTGGCGGAAACGCGATGGCGCTGCTCGTCATCGCCTCCTGCCAGCTGATGGTGGTCCTCGACATCACCATCGTGAACATCGCGCTGCCGCACATCCAGAGCTCGCTGGAGTTCTCCACCACCAGCCTGTCCTGGGTGGTCAACGCCTACACCCTCACCTTCGGCGGTCTGCTGCTGCTCGGCGGCCGGGCCGGCGACATCCTGGGACGGCGGCGCGTCTTCATCTTCGGCGTGCTGCTCTTCGTACTGGCCTCTCTGCTCGGCGGGTTCGCCCAGAACGCCGGCCAACTCCTCGGGGCACGCGCCCTCCAGGGCGTCGGCGGCGCCATCGCCTCCCCGACGTCCCTCGCCCTGATCAGCACCACCTTCCGCGAAGGGCCCGAACGCAACCGCGCCTTCGGCGTCTTCGCCGCGGTCTCCGCCGGCGGCGGCGCGATCGGCCTGCTCGCCGGCGGCATGCTCGTGGAGTGGCTCAACTGGCGGTGGGTGCTCTTCGTCAACGTGCCCATCGGCCTGCTCATCGTGCTCGCCACGCCCCGCTACATCCGGGAGTCCGAACGCCACCCCGGACGCTTCGACATCGCCGGAGCGCTCACCTCCACCGCAGGCATGGTGCTGCTCGTCTACGGCTTCATCAGAGCCGCGCAGGACGGCTGGCGGGACCCGCTCACCGTGGCCTCGTTCATCGGCGCGGTCGTCGTCCTGGCGGCCTTCATCCTGATCGAGCGGCGCTCCAGACAGCCCATCACGCCCCTGCACATGTTCGCCGACCGCAACCGCGCGGGCACCTACGGCATCATGCTGTGCCTCGCCGCCGCGATCTTCGGCATGTTCTTCTTCCTGACCCTCTTCGTGCAGAACGTGCTGGGCTTCAGCCCGCTCGCGGCCGGACTCGCCTTCCTGCCGGTCAGCGCGGTCATCGCCGTCGGCGCCGGACTGGCCTCGCGGTTCCTGCCCGTCTACGGCCCCAAGCCCTTCATGGTGGTGGGCGCGATCCTGGCGGCGGTGGGCCTCGCCTGGCTCACCCTGACCGATGTGCACTCCACGTACGCGGGCAGTGTCCTCGGTCCGATGCTCGTCTTCAGCCTCGGCATGGGCATGGAGTTCGTGTCGCTGACCCTCATGGCCCTGTCCAACGTGGCCACCCCGGAGACCGGCGCCGCCTCCGGCCTCCTCAACGCCACCCAGCAGGTCGGCGGCTCGCTCGGCCTGTCCATCCTGGTCACGATGTACGGCACGGCCAGCACCAACGAGGCCGAGAAGCAGATCCCGGCCTTCCTCCGGCAGGCGACCCCGGCCGAGCGCCTGCGCTTCGAACAGACCGGGCAACTGCCCAAACCCTGGTCCGACGAGATCCTCACCGCCGGCGTCTCGGCCGCCTTCATCATGGCGGCGATCTTCACCGCCGTCGCCGCGCTGATCGCCCTGATCGTCATCCAGGTCCGCCCCTCCGACCTGGAACGCCTCAAGGGAGGGGCGGGCCCGGGCCCGATGTGAGACCCACCTCCAGCGCGAGCAGGCTGCTGTACGGGTCGACGGCGTTCCTGGTCCTGACCTTCACCGTGGTGCCGGTGAGGCCGGTCCGCAGGTAGGCGCCGGTCCGGTTCGGACACCGAGCCGTCACCGGACGCGGCCTGGACGGGCGAGCTGCCCGCCCAGGACAGGCGCCAGGGATGCGGTGGAATGGTTCAGCATCAAGTGGTCTGTGGCGTAGGTAAGTTGCGGAAACGGTGATTGGCTGCGACCGAGCCGGTGTCGACCTCGTACGGCCGGGTGGCGGGTGCCTCCGGCGCTTCCCTCGGGTGAATCTGGGGCCGCCCGCGCCCGAAACGCCGCCCGCGCGGAACCCTCACAGGGTGAGCGAAGGAGGAGAGCTGCCGCGCCGACTGGGACGAGTGCTGCGCGACGGGCTGGGCGTCCGCCGCGCCCTGCACCGGCGCCGGCTGATGAGGCAGGGCTACGACCGGACCAGGACCTGGCGGGTCCGCAAGAGCGGCGGGTACGTGACGCTGCTGGTGCTGACGTTCCTGGGCGCCCTGCTCCTACTGTTCCTGGCCGTCACCGCCCTCGTCACCCTGCCGCAGGAGAGGAGCTTCGAATCGCCCGTCAGGTGGGTGGACAGGCAATGCAAACCCGACGGCTTCAGCTGTACCGTCCTGCAGTCCCTGTTCATGCCGTTCCTCACCCTTGCCCTGGCCACCGTCACCTACCTGTTCTTCCGATTCAGCTCCGTGCGCCGCGCCTACCTGAGGAAGGCGCGCCGGGAGCCTCACGAACTGGTGGAGACCGCGGGCGGCATCTTCGGCCGGGTCGTCGGCCGCGACCAGCTCTGCGCGGTCCTCATGGAAGACCTGCGGGACCGCCGATTCCGCCGTACACACGTCATCGTCGGGGGCATCGGGACCGGCAAGACGGCTCTGGTCGTGCTGCTGACGCAGCGGCTCGCCGAGCACGGGGCGGTGCCCGTGCCGCTGCGACTGCGCGCCGCCGACAAGAACCTCGACTTCCGCGAGCTGGCCTTCGAACGCTTCTGTCGGGAAGTGCAGGGCCACATCCGCTCCGGCGCCGAGGCGGAGAAAGTGTGGCGGCGGCTGTGCCAGCAGGGACGGATCGTGGTGCTCGCGGACGGCCTGGACGAGGCGCTGACCGCCGCGGACCTGGAGGAGGAACGCGACACCATCATCCGCCTGGCCATCCGCCGCGCCAACGAGGAGGGCATGCCGCTGATCATCACCTCCCGGCCGCACGACTCACTGCGCGGTATGGAGGCCTCCCTGACCGAGCTGGAGCCACTGAGCGAGGAGGCCGCCCTCACCTACATCTCCTCCGGGGGCGCCGGGGAGGACCGGCAGCGGCTGGACTGGATCGTCGAAAGGGCCGGTATCGCGGAGGCACCCACCTACTTGGAGATCGCGGCCGAACTGCACGAACAGGGACTGCTGGAGCGCGCCCTCGGCGGCCCCGCGGAGGAGGAGGCCGTGGAGACGCGGGGCGGCGACCGGGCGTCCCTGAGGTTCCACCTGTTCGAGACCTGGCTCAGCGCCCTCATCAGCGGCCGCTTCCAGCCGCACCTGCCGCTCTCCCCGGAGGAACGACGCTCGACCGTCCACTACCTGTGCGCACTGGCATGTGTCGGACTGGCCCTCGACACCTCCGAGGTACGGTTCGCCGACGTCGTCGACGAGCAGGACCCGGCCCGCTCCCGCTATCCCGAGATCGTCCGGGAGCTGGCGAGCAGGGTGGGCGACAGCGGCATCGACCTGCGGCTCGCCGCCCACTGGGGCGCCCGCATGGAGCTCGTCGAACTCGGCGGGGACCGCGTCCGCTTCCAGCACAGCGTGATCCAGTCCCAGCTGGGGGCCCGTTTCCTCAACGCGGTGATCCACCCGGACGTCCCGGCGGAGCCGACAGAGGGCTGGTTCTTCCCGGCTGCCCTGCGCAGGCCGGGCCGCGAACTGCTGATCGCCATGGTGCTGCACTCCCGGTTGCCCGACGGCGCCTGCGTCCACGAGGAGCCGGGAACGGCCGACCCGGACGAGACTGCGTGGTGCCCGGTGAGCGCCGCCCGGGACCTGCTGTTGGAGGCCGCCTGTCAGGCGCAGATGGTCAGGAACTCCGACCAGGACAGTGGCGACAAGCAGGCGGCCCGCCTCCTCTTCGGCCGCACCCTGCACAGCAAGGCTCTGGAGCTGTACGCGGCCGCCCTGGAGATCGACAGCGTCGACGCCGAGCCGAAGCAGCACGACATCGCCGGGCGGCTGTGCGCGTCCTGGCCGGATCTGCGAGCCCGCGACCCGCACACCCTGCGCACCACGAAGACCCTGCTCGTGGACCGGCTCGGGGAGGCCATGCGGGGGGTCGCGCAGCGCCAGACCCTTCGGCCCGCCTACCTGGAACTGTTCGACATCGCCCGTCTCGAACCCTCCTACTCGGTCCGGCTGGCCATCGCCCAGGAGATCGGCGCCGGCGGGGATCTCGCCTTTGCCGCGCTTCAGCGAGGGCTGCGCGCTCCGCAGGCGGTCAAGGGGCCGCCGGTCGAGCGGGAGCCCGGCTGGCGGCAGAAGCAGGGCGACGAGGAGCAGCGGGAGCTGGCCACGGAGCAGAGGGCCCGACAGCACCGGCGGAGCGAGGGACAGGTGGCGCGTCTGAAGCGGGAGCTGAAGGAGCGTGAGACGGAGCGGCGCCAGGAGCGCAGACGGGAACGCGAGGGCCGCGAGATCGAGGAACGGCGGTGGCGGGACAACACCCTGTGCGCGTGGCTGATCCCGCTGCTCGTGGGTTCCGTCACCACCCACCGGCACCAGAACACCCCCTACGCGTTCCTGGAAGGCTGGGTACGGCGCGTGGGCATCCCTGCGGACAGCACCGGCACGTCCTCCGGACTCGACCTCAACGTGGAGGTGGCGCTGGCCCAGGGCTTCAAGTTCGCGGCGAACCGCCGGCACCGCCATCCGCACGCCCGGCCCGAAGCCCGTGAGTACCTGAGCGAGCAGGCGTGGTACATGCTCAAGCGCACCCGGTTCTGGTTCACCCGCCTGACGCTGCTGCACGCGCTGACTCTGTGGGATCTGCCCGACGGGGCCACGGCCGGCTTTCCCTCCCGTGGTCACGGGGCCAACCCCGCCCAGCAGGTCCGCCAGTGGCTGGCCCGGCCGGACGGCGAGCCGGAGCACCCGTTCGTGACGGCGGCCGGGAAACTGTGCGTCTGGGCCCTGGAGACCCGGCAGCCGACCCGGTTCCTGTGGATCGACGAGTCCGGCGTCGCCGCCCACGTGGGCTCCCAGACGACCTCGGGCGAGGCACGCAAGCACAATCTGTGGATCCCGCCGTCCACGGGCTGGAGCGCCCTGCACCCGAGCGCACAACAGCTCCTCGCCGACGTTCTGCTGCTCCTGAACCTTGCAGAACGGGGCGACTGGCCCACCGACCGCATCCGGCGCCTTCAGCACACCGCTCGGCCCGATCTGCCACCCTGCCTCACCCTGGACCGCACCCCGCTCGACCCGGGCCGTACCGCCGTCCGCAAGGCATCCTCCCAGGCGGGCTCCAACTGCCGCGACGACTGCGCCTTCGCACTGTGCCCCTACCCGCCCAAGGACCTCGACGGCCAGCGGGCGGAACTGGGCGAGGCATTCTGCCGCGCCCAGTCCACCCTCCTGACCCGCTCGCGCTTCCCCCTCCATCCCAGGGCCTCGTGGCAACGCCGCACGAATCTGACGGAGCTACGGCGGTTCTGGGAGTCGATGGGGCATCGAGCACAGCACGATCCGCGGACGCGCTGAGACCCGCCCCCGGGCTCGCTACCGCCCCGGCCGGGCGCGGTTCTCCAGGGCGTCGGCGAGGCCCGCCGGGTCCGTGCCGAGTTTGCGGTACACGGAGGACAGCAGGTGGCGTACGCCCTGTTCGGTGATTCGCAGGTCCTTCGCGACCACCGTTGCCGGGTGGCCCTGGGCTGTCTTCTCGGCGGCGCGGCGTTCCGGGCCCGTCAGTATGTCCGTCTGCGGGTAGCGCAGGGGCAGCGGGCGCAGGCCCGCGGCGGAGAGTTCCCGCCTGGCCCGGTCGGCCAGTCCCTCGGCACCGCAGTGCACCGCTCCCTCCAGGCCCTGGTAGAGCCGGTCGGCGGCGTCGTGCAGCCGGCCGTTGCGGACGAGCGCGGCGCCATGGCTCACCAGGGCGTGGGCCAGTTCGTACGCGGCGGGCGACCGCTCCAGATGATCGACGGCCTGTGTGTGCAGATCGAGCCCCGCCTGCCCGCCCGTGACCTCCGCCTGGACCCGCAGCGCCTGGCCGATCGCCGACGCCGCGCCGAAGTCCCGGGCTCGCTTGGTGGCGTCCTCGGCGTGCAGCACCGCCTGGTCGGGAGCGGTGCGGGCGAGTGCCGAGGCCAGCCCGAGCTGCCAGGGGCACCAGGAGGGGTTGTGCCAATCCCGTCCCTCCAGCCAGTTCCCGACCCTGGCCAACAGGCGTGCCGCCTCGGAGAGCCGGCCCTCGGCCAGGAGCAGTTCGGCGTAGACCGTGCGCGGGTCGGGGAAGATGACGGCGTTGGGGACGACGTCGCCGTAGTGGTAGCTGTCGGCGAGCCGGCGCGCGTCGGTGGTCCGCCCGCGCGCCAGCAGGATCTGGATGAGGATGCCGATGGCGAACCACTGCGCGGGCACCGCTCCCTCGACGCGCTCGGCCGTGTCCAGCCCGGCCCGCACCAGTTCCTCGGCCTCCGGGAGGCAGCCCCGGCGGTAGCGGATGTAGCCCAGCAGCGTCTGGCCCTGCGCCAGATGGGAGCCCCGCCACCCCCGGTGCTCGCACTCGGCCATCCCCTCGGCGAAGAGTTCCTCGGCCCGCCGCGGCTGGTCGCAGTACATGAACAGCAGGGCGACCGCCGCGGGCACCTCGAAGCCGCGGTTCTCGTCGGTCCAGCTCATCCCTCCGCTCAGCGCCTCCTCGGCAAACCCGAGGGCGCTTTGCCGCGGCTCGCCGCGCACCAGGGCGTCCCACGCCCGCAGACCGAGGATGTAGCGCTCCTCCAGGCCCCGTCCGGTCAGCATTCCGGCCAGCTTCGCCAGCCTGCGCGAGCGGGCGGAGGAGTCCGGCTCGTCGGCGCGGAAGGCGCTCCAGACGAAGTGATCCGCCTGCATGCGCAGTCGGACGCGCGGATTGGTGGCGCGCCGCGCCTCGTCGGCGGCCACGGTCGCGGCCTCGGTCAGCCGGTCGGTGTGGGCCAGCGCCTGCGTCAGCAGATAGACCATGGAGGCGCGCAGGTCCGGCTCGATTCCGGGTTCCTTCAGCGCCTCCCGGAGGTGGCTCACCGTGGCCGTGGGCTCGATCAGGAAGGTCGAGGAGGCCAGTTCGTGCAGCAGGGCGGCGCGGTCCGCGGCGGGCGGCGGTTCCCGCAACGCCCGGGTCAGCACCCGCCGGGCGGCCTCCGGGGCCCCGGCGCGGAGGTACTCCCGCGCGGCGGCGCGCAGGCACGCGACCGTCTCGGGCCGGGCGTCGCAGGGCACCTCCAGCAGGTGACGGGCGGCGGCGGTGGGGCTGGACTCGACCGTCCGGGCGGCGTTGGCGGCCGCGTCGTGCATGCCGACGCGCAGGCCCGAGGGGATGTCGCGGTAGACCGTCGTGGCGATCAGCGGATGGACGAACTCCAGCGCGCCCGCGGCCTCGTAGGCGTCCCTGAGGATGCGGCAGGCGCGCAGCTTCTCGGTCGCCTCCATGGCCTCCGCGCTGCCGACCACCGCGAGATCGGCGGCGGCCTCCGCTTCGAAGGGCCCGCCCAGGACGGCGCCGGCCCACGCGAAGCGGACCGTGCTCGGCCCGAGCCGCTTGAGCCGCTCGATCAGGCCCGGGCCCTTGACCGCCGCGGCGAGGTCCCGCATCACGGGCACCTCGTCCCGGGTTCCCCGCAGCCGCCGCTCGCGGAGCCTGATGGCCAGTTCGACGGTCTCGAAGGGGCTGCCGTTGGTGACCGTCCAGCACGCGCCGCAGAACTCGTCCTCGGCTTCCTCGCCCACTTCCTCCCTGATGATCCGCGCGACACCGGCCTCGCCGAGCGGGGACAGGACGTGCGGGCGCTGCTCATGGCGTTCGACGAGCGTGCGGAACGAGGGTGCGTCGGAGGGGAGTTCGTCCGGCCGGTAGCCCGCGACGACCAGGAGCGGAAGGTCCGCGACCCGGGGCGCGAACGACGCGAGCCAGTCGAGGGATTCGGCGTCGGCCCAGTGCAGGTCGTCCAAGAGCAGAACGACGGGGGAGTTCAGCATCGTCAGGCGCGTCATGACCCAGTCGAGGCCGTCGCGCACTCCGGTCGGGTCCGGCATCCGGGCGGTGTCCGTCGCCTCGAGACCGAGCGCGGCGCCGACGATGTCGTACCAACTGCCCAGGAAATCCCGGCGCTCCGGCCCGCTCATCTGGGCCAGGACGGGCTGCATGACCTGACGGACGACACGGAACGCCAGCCCCTGCTCGTTCTCGCCGCCCTTGCCCGAGAACACCGTGAACCCCTGTGCGGCGGCGCGGGCGCGCGCCGCCGCGATCAGTGTCGTCTTGCCCAGCCCGGCCTCACCCGTGAAGGCGAGCAGCCCGCCGCGCGGTACCCGGGGCACGCCGTCCACGGTGTCCCGGAGTCCCGCCAGTGCGTGATCGATGGCCTGGAGTTCCTCGTCGCGTTCGAGGAGAGGCCGGTGTTCGGTGATCGGTTGCCGCAGCCCATGGGCCATGTGATCTACCGCTTCCTGTCGTTGCTCCCCGCCGGACGGGGCGAGCGTACGCCCGGAAACAGGTCGTTTGGCCCGGACGTAATAGGAGGTAGACAGGGTGAGTGAATTTCCGGCGGTAGTGCTTTGAGTGCCCACCTTTCGGGGTAGCGTGGTCCGTTTCCGCCCCTTTCGGGGTTCCTGCGGGGGGCCGCGACCGGTCGGACGGACGGTCAGAGCCCTGCGGGTGCCGCCATCGTGTCGGCGTACCGCGGCACGGTGCGGGACCAGAAGTAGCAACCGCGGATCCAGCCGGCCATGCCCTCCACATAGCCGACGCCGGACGGGCTCAGCTCCGGCCCGATCTCGCCGTAGAGCTCCTCGAACTCGCGGATCGTGCGGTTGATGTGCCGTGCGGCCAGGGTGACGGCCACCGGCAGGGAGCACCGGTGGGTCCTCTGGTAGGCGAGGGCCAGGTTGATCATGCCGCCCGCGCGCTGTTCCTTCACCGCGGAGAAGAGGTCGGGTATCCACACCGCCGCGTCGGCCGACAACCGGCTCAGGCGTCGCATGACGGGGTGGTGGATCTCCTGCGGCGTCAGTTCGCACGGCTGCGCGGCCTCGCACAGCGGGTAGAACGGCTGGACGCCGGCGATGAGGGAACGAATGTCCCGGCACAGTCCGCTGCCCACCGGGTCGGAGTCGACCTGGGCCACCGCCTCGTACAGGAGGCCGTGCACATACTCACGGCTGTACCAGGCCCAGCGCGCGGCCTGATCGGGTGTGCACCGCTCCCGGACCTGTCGGTACAGGTCGGTCAGGGCCGCCCCGAGCGGGGTGGTGGGCGGGCGGCCGTCGCGCAGGATCGCGATGCTCTCGCTCAGCATGGGCAGCAGCCGGGCGGGCGAGCGCCGCCCGACGTCCTCCGCCCGGTCGTCGAAGACGAACTGGTAGGCGATCTGATTGGCCACGATCTGGAGGAGCCCGGAATCCATGGACGGACTGTTGCAGGCGGCGAGTTCGGCGGGACGTGTGTAGGAGATCATGGCCGCCACCGCCGGGTCGTCGGTCAGCCCCCAGGTACTCAGCCATGCGTCGACGCCCGCCGACGCTTCCAAGGCGTGGGGATTGCGTTCGAACGGGAACGGCATGTAGAGGTTCGCGTCGATCAGTTCCCGCAGATCGACCGCCCGAGTTTTCTCCTGCGCGGCGAGCGTTATTTCCTCATGCGCCGTGGACATCGTTGCCACCTGCCGTTCGGGAGTTGTGGGCGACGGGGCAGACATCTGTCCGGGGTGCGATGGAATCCGCCCGGGGCGGTGTGCCCGCCGTCTTCCTGACGCGCGGTTCGCAGGTCATGACCAGTCCCCGCGGGCCCAACGACGCCGCGGGACGCAGCCGTTCCTCGTAGCCGGGCAGATGGCGCAGTCGCCAGTGGCGGGCGATGAACGCGACGGCCACCATGGCCTCGGTGAGGGCGAGTGTCTCCCCGATGCATTTCCGGCGGCCCGCTCCGAACGGGATCATCGCTCCGGGGCGGACCGCGACGGCCTGCCCGGGCAGCCAGCGGTCGGGGAGGAAGCGGTCGGGGTCGGGGAACAGGGCGGGGTCGTGGTGCAGGAGGTACGGGCTGAACACGATCGTGGCGCCCGGCGGGAGCAGCTGCCCGGCGAGCCGCGTCTCCTTCGTGGTGACGCGGGTGAAGAGCCAGCCGGGCGGGCGGTGGCGCAGTGTCTCGGTGAGGACGGACCGTGTGTGGACGAGGCGCGGCAGTTCGTCGGGACCGGGCGGCCGTCCCGAGGCGAGCACCGCGTCCACCTCGGCGTGCAGCCGACGTTCCTCCTCGGGGTGGCGCCCCAGCAGTTCCAAGGCGGAGGAGAGGCACAGGGCGGTGCTCTCGGCGCCGGCGAACATCAGTGTGATCACCTGGCCGTGGACTTCCCTGTCGGTGATCGCCGGCTCCCCGCCGTCCCCGCGGGCGGCCGCCAGCAGGGTGCCCAGCAGATCGTCCCGGTCGTCCCGGGCGGCGCCTCGCCGGCGCTCGGCGACAGCCGCGTCGACGATCGCGCGCAGACGGTCGGAGGCGTGCCGGTAGCGCCGGTTCGCCGGAGTGGGAATCCGGAACAGGGCGTCGACGGGCATCACCGTACGGACGAACATGCCGCGCACCACGGTGGCCAGGCAGCCGCGCATCTCGGCGGCGGTCGCGGCGTCGAGCGAGTCGGAGAAGAGGAGGCGGCTGATCACGCGGGTCGACAGGTCCATCATGGCCGCGCTGACGTCGACCGGCCCTCCGCCCCGCCAGCCGCGGCACACCGACTCCACCTCCTCGCCCATCAGGTGCACCTGGTCGGCGACGCGGGCCTTGCGGAAGCCGGGCTGGAGCAGCCTGCGCTGGCGCCGGTGGTCCTGGTGGCGGCAGGTGCCGACGCCGTCCCCCAGCAGCATCCGCAGCCGGTCGTAGAGCGGGCCGCCCTTGTCGAACGTCTCCGGGTCCCCTAGTACCTGGTGGACGAGATCCGGGTGACAGGCCATCCAGGCTCGCTGGGGACCCAGGCGTATTTCGACCAGATCCCCGTGCGCGGGCAGAGATTCCAGAAAAGCCAGCGGGCGACGGACCAAGTCGATACCGTGGCCCAGGAATGGGAATATGCCTGGAGCAGTGCCCACTGTCCAATTTCGGGCCGGTCCGGGAACGGAGCCGCTCATCGAATACCACCTGCCTCGGTCGGCACACGGGATTGCGCTGCTGTCGCGTCGATTTGACGCTCGCCACAGTCCTGCCCAGTGAAATCCGCCGACGGCTCGCCGAATCCTTTCTCCATAGGGGCGCACGGAAGCACGGAGGGGCGTCGAGGGCATCACGATTGCTTCGTGCATTCAGTTGGTCAATGCGTTTCTGTGCACGGAGAAATCCGTGTTCCGGCTGTGCTCCTGAAGGGCACGGCAGTCGCCCCATGTGCCTGGCATGAACATGGAAATCGGCCGGGTGGGCCGTCCGGCTGTACGGCTGCCGCCCCGAGGATTCCGGCCAGCAGCGCGGAGACGAAGTTGCCGTCGCTCGCTCCGGCGCCGGCGGTCTCCCGCAGGGCGCCTTCCCAGTTCCGCCGCGGCCGCGCGGGCCTGCCAGAACAGGAGCTGCGAGGCGGGCGCTGGGACCTCGGCGAACGACGCCCCGCGCCTTAGCCGGCGCTCGGGCCCGTCTCGACGTACCGGGCCAGATTCGCCAGGGCCATGCGCGTGCCCGTCTCGTTGTCCGCGGCGGGCACGGCGTCGGGGATGCCCTCGTGGACCACGAGGACGTCGGTGCCACCGCCCTGCGCGTCGGTGAGCGTCGTCGTCATGGTCATCGGGCCGGACATGGCGGGGTCGGCGGACTCGAACGCGAGCACCTCGACCACCTGCTCGTCGGGCACGAGCCGCGCGAAGTGGCCGTGGTACGTGTCGGTGTGCGCGGCCGATTTCCCGGTGGCGCCGGGTGCGTCGTACGTCAGCGAGACACGGAACCGGCCGCCCTCGCGCGCGTCGAACTCGTGCACCTCGGCGCGCATGTCGTCCGGCACCCGCCAGCGCTCGACCGCCTCCGCGCTCAGCAGCGCCCGGTAGACGGCCGGACGCGGCGCGTCGACATGGCCCGAGACCCGCGTCGTGTACATGCGCCCACCCTACGGCGACACGCGCACCCGGCCGTTCAGGCCCGGCCGGGCTCCTCCGCCCCGGTCGGCAGCGGTGGCTCCGCCTCGATGTGCCGCAGCTCCTCGTCGGTGAGCAGCCGGGAGCGGATCAGGAAGCGGACGCCCTCCGGGGCCTCCAGGGAGAAGCCGCTGCCTCGGCCGGGGACGACGTCCACGGTGAGATGGGTGTGCGACCAGTACGTGTACTGGTCGCCGCTCATCCAGAACGGGGTGTCCCCGGCCACCTGCCCCAGCAGGACGTCCGAGCCGCCGACCCGGAACTCACCGCGCGGGTAGCACATCGGGGCACTGCCGTCGCAGCAGCCGCCGGACTGGTGGAACATCACCGGCCCGTGCGCCCCGGTCAGCTTCCGCAGCAGTTCCTCGGCTGCCGGTGTCAGTTCGACGCGTTCCGTGCGGGTGGGGTGGTTCGTCATGCGATCCCTCCTGGCCGGTCGGTCCGTCTATCTTGGCAATCGGATACCAGCATGTCGTTCCGAGCACGAGAAGTCGTTCCGAGCATGAGAACAGGAAGGCCCCATGACCGCCACCGATCCGTGGATACGACGCTTCTTCCCGAGCCCCGACGCCCCCGTACAACTCATCTGCCTGCCCCACGCGGGCGGTTCGGCGTCCTTCTTCCGGCCGGTGGCCCAGGCGTTGACCCCCCGGGTCGAGGTGCTCTCCGTCCAGTACCCGGGCCGTCAGGACCGGCACAACGAGCCCATGATCGACACTATCGACGGTCTCGCGGACCATGTCAGCCGGGCCGTGACGCGCACGGTCGACCGCCCCTTCGCCCTGTTCGGGCACAGCATGGGAGCGACCCTGGCCTTCGAGGTCGCCGTACGGCTGGAGCGGGCCGGGCGATTCGCCGAGCGGGTCTTTGTCTCGGGCCGCCGCGCACCGTCGTGCCGGCGCGACGAGCGGGTGCACCGGCGGGACGACGCCGGGATCATCGCCGAGCTGCGCGGACTCAGCGGCACCGACCAGCGCATCTTCGGGGACGAGGAGCTGATGCGCATGATCCTGCCGGCCCTGCGCAACGACTACCGCGCGGTGGAGACCTATGTGTGGGCGTCGGACCACCGCCTCCGCAGCCCCCTCACCGCGCTGACCGGAGACGACGACCCCAAGGCGAGCCACGACGAGGTACGGGCCTGGAGCGCCCACACCGAAGGCGACTTCGAGATGAAGCGCTACCCCGGCGGGCACTTCTTCCTCATCGACCACGCGCCGGACGTGATCGGCGTCATCGGTGACCGGCTGGCCCGGCCCGCCCCGACCCCGCGCTGACTCACCGTCCGTTCAGATACGCCAGGACGGCCAGCACCCTGCGGTGACCGCTGTCGCCGGTCGGGAGGCCGAGCTTCAGGAACACATTGCCGATGTGCTTGCTGACGGCGCGTTCGGTGACGACGAGGGTCCGCGCGATGGTGGTGTTGTCATGGCCCTGGGCCATCAGTTTCAGCACCTCGCGCTCGCGCGGCGTCAGCGAGTCCAGGGGTGAGTCGCGGCGCCGGGTGAGCAACTCGGTGACCACCTCCGGGTCCAGGGCCGTACCACCGCCCGCGACCCGGTCCAGCGCCTCCAGGAACTCGTCCACCCGGCCCACCCGGTCCTTGAGCAGATAACCGACCCCGCTCGCCCCGCCGCCCAGCAACTCGGCGGCGTACGACTCCTCCACGTACTGCGAGAGCACCAGCACGGGCAGTCCTGGCATCCTCTCGCGGGCCTCCAGGGCTGCGCGCAGGCCCTCGTCCCGGAAGCCCGGCGGCATCCGGACGTCGAGCACGGCCGCGTCCGGACGGTGTTCGAGCAGCGCCGGGAGAACCTCGGGACCGGTACGGGCGACGGCCGCCACCTCGTGCCCGGCCGAGGTCAGCAACAGCACGAGCCCTTCTCTGAGCAGGGCGTTGTCCTCGGCGATCACCACACGCACGGCAGCTCCACTTCGATCACGGTCGGCCCCCCGACGGGGCTGGTCACGGTCACGCTCCCGTCCAGGGCGGCGACGCGGCGGCGGATGCCCGGCAGCCCGGAGCCGCCACCGGACTCGTCCGCGCCGCCCACGCCCTCGTCCCGGACGACGGCGCGCAGCCCGGTGCGCAGCCGTTCCAGAACGACCGACGCCCGGTCGGCGCCGCTGTACTTGGCGGCGTTGGTGAGGGCCTCCGCCACGGCGAAGTAGGCCGCCGCCTCGATCGCGGCCGGGGCCCGGACCCCCTCGCCCTCCAGACCGTCCACCCGCACGGCCACCTCGAGTCCACTGATCGCGGCCAGCGCCCGCACCGCACCGATCAGACCCCGGTCGGTGAGGATCGGCGGATGGATGCCGCGGACCACGTGCCGCAGCTCGGTCAGCGCCTCCTCGGCCTGGTCCTGCGCGTCGGCCAGCAGCCGCTGCGCGGCCCGCGGGTCATGGTCGTAGGCGCGTACGGCCAGCCCGATCCGCATGGACAGCGCCACCAGCCGGGCCTGCGCCCCGTCGTGCAGATCCCGCTCGATACGGCGCAGTTCGGCCCCGTGCGCCGCGATCGCGTCCGTCCGGGTGGCGGCCAGCTCCTCGACCCGGGCGGCCAGCCGTGCCCGGGGCGAGGGCTTGAGCAGGGCCTCCGACCAGCCGGCCTCCACATCGGCGAGGCGGGTGATCCACGGCAGGACGAGCGCCGCACGGCGCCCCAGCCCGCACCGCACGCCGTCGACCACCAGCCCCAGCGGCCACAGGGGCAAGGCCAGGAAGAACAGGGCCCCATAGACATACGAGGCCGCCATCCAGCGCAGATCGGTCAGGGTGCCGGGGTCCCGGACCGCGATCCGCAGCCGCTTGCGCAGCGGGCCGGTGACCGGCTCGTACGCCTCGGGGATCTCCCGGCCCGTCCAGGCCGTCACCAGGGTGCGCTTCGCCCCGGCGATCCGGCGGATCAGCAGCACCGTCTCGGGCAGCAGCCACGCCCCGACGACGGAGACCGTGGCGATCGCCGTGATGAGCAGCACGGTGATGAACAGGTAGAGGCCGAAGGCCAGCAGGGCGGCGAGGAACAGGTGGAGCGTGGCCCGCCCCGCCTGCCCCAGCGCCCTGCCCCAGCGGGCCGGTTCGGCCACCGTCATCCGGGGCGCCGCATGTGGCGGCGGATCCAGGCGGCCTGCCCGCCGTCGACGAGCAGATCGGTGCCGGTGATGTAGCGCGCCTCGGGGCCGGTGAGGAAGGCCACCGCGTCGGCGATCTCGCCCGGTGTGCCCGGCCGGCCCGCCCCGCACGCGTCGAGCATCTTCAGCATGTGCCCGTCGGCGTCCGAGTCGGCCTCCGCCTTCGCCATCGCGGTGGCGATGACACCGGGGCTGAGGGTGTTGACGCGGGCGCCGAGCCGATTCCAGGCGAGGGCGGCGGCCTGCACACGGACGTGGTTGGCGCGCTTGGCGAGGATGTAGGCGGCGGTCGCGTCGTCACCGAGGCCGGTGACGGCGTCGAGACCGAGCAGCTCCTCGGCGGGAGCCGTCGCCAGGGCGGCCTCGTCCTCGGCGCTGATCGAGGCCATGTGCCCGGCCAGACTGGCGACACAGACGAGCGAGGTGCCTCTGACGGCCACCTTCTCGAACGCCTCGATCACATACACCGTGCCGAGCAGGTCCACATCGAGGATCCTGCGGACCGAGGCCGTCGCGGCGGCGACCCCGGCGGTGTGCACCACGGCGGTGATCCGGCCCAGTTCCGCCGCGACTCTCGCGAGTTCCTCGACCGAGGCACGGTCGGAGACGTCGGTCGGGACGCCGCGCACCTCGTATCCCTCGGCGCTCAGCTCCGCCACGACCTGATCGAGCCGTTCGCGCGAGTGGTCGGCGATGATCAGCGTCCGTCCGCTGCCCAGACGGCGCGCGACCGCCGTTCCCATCCCGCCCGCTCCGGTGACGACGACCACGTCGCGCGGGTCGTCCGTACGGTTCTGCATCTGCGCTCTCCTTCGCTGAAAGGGCGGGGGCGACAACGGGGCCGCCCCCGCCGGGAGTCGGGGAACCTGAGGTCAGGCCGCCTCGGTGCCGGCGGCCGGTACGGCGTCGCGCCAGGCCGTTCCGCCCGCGATGGCCTGCCGCCAGCCGCGGACGGCCTTGGGCGGCATGCCGACCGCCAAGGCACCGGTCAGGCGGTCGCCCGTGCGATAGGCGGCCACGAACCTGCGTTCGGCCAAGTCGCCTTCCACGACGGCGACTTCGTCGTGCCCGCGCAGGTAGCCGTACGCCTGGATCTTCATGTCGTACTGGTCGGACCAGAAGTACGGCACCGGCGCGAACGGCCTGCGCGCATCCGGTGCGGCGAGCAGATTGCGGGCGGCGGCCATGCCCTGCTCGGCGGCGTTCGTACGGTGCTCGATCCGCATCGACGTCCCGAACAGCGGGTTGTCCCAGCGGGCCACGTCCCCGGCCGCGTACACACCCGGAGCGGCTGCGCAGTACGCGTCGCAGAGCACCCCGTCGCCGACCGCGAGCCCGCTGCCCGCCAGCCACTCGGTGTTGGGCAGCGAGCCGATGGCGACCAAGACCGCGTCGGCCTCGACCGGCTCGCCGTCCGCGAGCCGTACGCCCCCGTCGGTCACCTCGGTCACGGTGACGCCGGTGCGCAGCTCCACGTCGTGGTCGAGGTGGGCCCGCGAGAGCACCCGGCCGACCTCGTGGCCGACGGCGTGCGCCAGCGGCACGGGAGCCGGTTCCAGAAGGGTCACCCGGGCGCCCAGCCCCTGCGCCACCGCGGCGGCCTCGGCACCGAGGAACCCGGCGCCCACCACGACCAGCCGGCAGCCCGGCCTCAGCCGCTCGCGCAGCGCCAGGGCGTCGTCCAGGGTGCGCAGCACATGGGCGCCCGCGTCACCGGGCAGCCGCCGGGGACGCACCCCGGTGGCCACGATCAGCCCGTCGTAGGGCACCCGACCCCCGTCGGCCAGACACACCGTACGGTCCGTCATGTCCAGCCCGGTCGCGGCCGTCCCCAGCCGCAGGTCGAGGCCGAGCGCGTCGAGGTCGGACGGCGGGCGCAGCGGCAGACGCTCGGCCGGCCACTCGCCGGAGAGGATCTGTTTGGACAGCGGGGGACGGTCGTACGGGGCGCGCGGCTCGTCACCGACGAGGGTGAGCGTGCCGTCGAAGCCCGTCCGGCGCAGTGTCTCCGCCGCCGCGAGTCCGGCGGCCGAGGCGCCGACGACCACGACCCGCCTCACGACTGCACCAGCCGGATCGCGGCGGCCGGGCAGATCGCCACGGCCTCCTCCACCTCGCCGCGCAGCTCCTCGCCGGGCCGCTCCTCCAGCAGGATCGCCACACCGTCGTCGTCCCGCTGGTCGAAGACGTCAGGGGCGGCCATCACGCACTGGCCCGACGCCACGCACTTCGGAACGTCCAGTTCCACACGCATCGTTGTCACCTCGGTTCTTCTCGGAGAGTGGGTGGTCACCAGGCCACGGGCAGGCTGTGCACGCCGTAGGTGGTCCCGGTGTGGTCGAACTCCAGGTCCTCGATCGCCGCGTCCAGCCGCAGGGTCGGGATGCGGCGGTAGAGGGTGCCGTAGACGACCTGGAGTTCCAGGCGGGCCAGGTTCTGGCCGAGGCACTGGTGGGGGCCGTAGCCGAAGGCCTGGTGGATTCGGGCCGGGCGGGTGATGTCGAGGCGCTCGGCCTCGGGGAAGACCTCCGGGTCCCAGTTCGCGGCGTGCAGGTCGAAGATGATGCCGTCGCCCTTGCGGATGACGACGTCACCGATTTCGATGTCGTCCTTGGCGACCCGGCGTACGCCGGTCTGGACGATGGACAGATAGCGCAGCACCTCGTCGACCGCGTTCGCGATCAGCTTCGGGTCGTCGGTCTCGCGCAACAGGGCGAGCTGGTCGGGGTGCTGGAGCAGGGCGAGGGTGCCGAGGCTGATCATCGTCGCGGTGGTCTCATGGCCGGCGATCAGCATCGCCACGCCCATGTGCACGGCCTCGCTGTGTGTCATCTCGCCGGCCTGGACACGGCCGGCCATCTCCGACAGCACGTCGTCGTCCGGGTCGGCCGTCTTCAGCTTGATGAGGTTGTCCAGGTAGGCGGCGAGCGCGCCGCTGGCCTTCCTGGCCTCCTCCGGCGCCGCCGAACCGTCCAGCACCAGGCTGCTGCTGCGCTGGAAGAAGTCGTGGTCCTCGTACGGCACTCCGAGCAGTTCGGCGATGACCAGGGACGGCACCGGCAGCGCGATCGCCTTGAGCAGATCGACCTGGCCGGGGCCGGCGAGCATCCGGTCGATCAGCTCGTCGACGATCTTCTGGACCGGCTCGCGCATCTTCTCGATCCGCTTGACCACGAACGGCCCGTTCACGGTCCGCCGCAGCCGCGTGTGCTCCGGGGCGTCCGTGTTGGTGATCAGCCGCGGGGTGATCGGCGCGATCTCCGCCCGGTGCGCGTTGACGTACGGGAAGCCGGGGTCGAGGTCGTCGTCGCTGACGCGGGAGTCGGGCAGCAGGGCCCGCTGGTCGGCGTGGCGGGTGACCAGCCAGGGCGTACTGCCGTTCCAGATCCGCACCTTGGTGATCGGCTTCTCGTTCCGCAGTTCCTGGGCGACCGGGGCCGGGGCCAGCGGGCACTGTTCGGCGCGCGGCAGCGGGTACTCGGGCAGCGGGCCGGTGGCGCCGGTGACGGGGCAGGACAGGGCATCGGACATGGCGTCTCCTCGGTGAGTCGGTGAGGTGGGGTGGGGGAGGGGAAGGTTCAAGAAGGTCGCGGAGTCTCAGGCGTGGGCCGCGTTCCGGTGGCCGGCGACGATCCCGCCGGCCGCGCCGAGTGAGACCAGCCCCATGGCGGCAGCGGCGGCGATCGCCTTCACGCCGTCCAGGGCGACGTACATCGCCACGGCCGCACCGCCGTTGAACAGGAACAGGAACCACAGCGTGCCCGGCCTGGACAGGAAGCCCTTGATCCTCGGCTTCTTGGCGAGGCGCGTACCGGTGACGAGCGCGACGGCGGACCCGGCGACGGTGGCCACGTCCTTCTGGGTGCCGTCGAGGACCGCACCGGCGCCCAGGGCGGCGCCGAGACCGATGGTGAAGAGGCTCCAGAGCAGCAGGTCGGCGACGAAGGACTTGACGGTGGCGAGGAACGAGGACATGGAGGTACCTCTCGGGGTGGAATGCGGGGGAGGGAGGGGTGGCTCGGGCGTTTCCGGCCTGCTCACCACGATTCCGTCCGCCGCCTGCCGCGACGAGGGAGCGCGCTCCCGGACCGGGGGTGGAGCCTGCTACACCACGGCCGTCTCGGCGGGGGCTTCGGCCGGCTCGGCCGGTTCGCCCGCGGCCTGCCGTCGCGGCAGGAAGGAGGCGAGGAGGAAGGCCAGGAGGGCCGCTCCGGCGCCGATGGCCATGACCGTCTTGAAGCCGTTCTCGGAGGGCAGGGCATGGCCCCCGAAGTCGGTGGTGAGCTGCGCCAGGATGACGCCCGCGAGGGCGCTGGCGAACGACGTTCCCATGGAGCGCATCAGGGTGTTGAGGCTGTTGGCCGCCGCCGTCTCGGAGGCCGGCACCGCTGCCATGATCAGGGCGGGCATGGCCCCGTAGGCGAAACCGACACCGCCGCCGATGACACAGGCGACCAGGACGATGTGCCAGACCTCGGACATCAGCGCGAGGCTCAGCGCGTACCCGGCGGCCACGACGACCGCGCCGATCATCAGGGTGACCTTGGGGCCCTTCGCCTTGGTGAGGGCGGCGGAGACGGCGGACATGGCCATCATCACCAGCCCCTGCGGGGCCAGGATCAGGCCGACGGCCAGCATGGACTTGCCCAGCCCGTAGCCGGTCTGCTCGGGCAGCTGGAGGACCTGCGGCAGGACGAGCGACACGGCGAACATCGAGAAGCCGAGCGCGATCGAGGCGAGGTTGGTGAACAGCACCTGGCGGCGGGCGGTGGTGCGCAGGTCCACCAGCGGCTGGGCGGTGCGCAGTTCGTAGCGTCCCCACAGCAGGAAGACCACGACCGCGGTGGCGAACAGCCCCAGCGTCGTGCCGCTGGTCCAGCCCCAGTCGCCGCCCTTGGAGACGGCCAGCAGCAGGGAGACCAGCGCGGCGGACAGACCGAGGGCGCCGGGCAGGTCGAAGCTGCCGCCGGTGCGGACCTTCGACTCGGGCACGATCAGCACCAGCAGCGCCAGGGCGAGGACACCGAGCGCGGCGGAGATCCAGAACAGCATGTGCCAGTCGTAGCGGTCGGCGATGAAGGCGGCCGCGGGCAGGCCGAGGGCGCCGCCGACACCCAGGGAGGCGCTCATCAGGGCGGTGGAGCCGGCGAGCCGCTCGGCGGGCAGGACGTCCCGCATGATGCTGATGCCGAGCGGGACGACGGCCGCCGACAGGCCCTGGAGCGTGCGGCCGACGACCATCGGGACGAGCGAGTCGCTCAGGGCGCAGACGACCGAGCCGGACACCAGCAGCACGACGCTGACGAGCAGCAGGCGGCGCTTGCCGAACATGTCCCCGAGGCGGCCGACGACCGGGGTGGCGACGGCGGCGGCCAGCAGGGTGGCGGTGATCGCCCAGGCGGCGTTCGAGGGGGAGGCGTCCAGATAGCGGGGCAGCTCGGGAACGATCGGGATGACCAGGGTCTGCATCAGCGAGACCACGATCCCGGCGAAGGCCAGTACCCCGACCACGGCGTTCGATCTGGGCGGGGCGGACGATCCGGCCTTCGCGTGGCCGGTGACGGGGTGGGACATGGAAGCCCTCCGGGAGTGACGGGGAAGCGCGGTTGCTTGACTTAGGCAAGCAGATTCTCCTTGCCTAAGTCAAGCAACTTTCCTAGGCTGCACCCATGCCCACACCACATCCCGTGGCGGAGCCCGCCTCGACGGCGCTCGCCGAGATCGAGCAGGCCCTCACGCGCCTCACCCACCTGGCCGGCCGGGCCCGGCAGCACGAGCGGGTGATGGCCGAGTCGGGACTGGCCCTGGACCGGGCCGCCGCGGCGGTCCTGCAGCACATCGCCGGGGGCGAGCCGTCACGCCCCGGCGTACTGGCCGCCCGGCTGTCGGTGGAGGCCTCCCACGTCACTCGGCAGCTGCGGCACCTGGAGCGGGCCGGCTATGTCGTCCGCGTCGCCGACCCGGCCGACCGGCGCGCCCAGCTCGTCCGGCTCACCGGGGCCGGTCTGGCCGCCGTCGAGCGCATGCGGGAGGTCCGTCGGCGGGGCATGGAGATGGCGCTGTCCGACTGGACCCCCGGGGAGCTGCGGCAGCTCGCCGTGCTCCTCCGCAGGCTCCTCGACGACTTCGTCACGCACACCGAGAGCGCCCTCGACGCCGGATCTCCCACGCGCGGCGCGGGGGAGCGGCGGACGTAGGGCGCGGGGCCGGCCGCGTCAGCCGGACGTCTCGGCGGGCAGCGGCTGTTCCGCCCAGATCGTCTTGCCCGTGGCGGTCTGGCGGGTGCCCCAGCGGTCGGAGAGCTGGGCGACGAGGAGCAGGCCGCGTCCGCCCTCGTCGAAGACGCGGGCCCGGCGCAGATGGGGAGCGGTGTTGCTGCCGTCGGACACCTCGCAGATGAGGGTCGAGTCGCGGATCAGCCGCAGTTCGATGGGGGCGCCGCCGTAGCGCAGGGCGTTGGTGACCAGTTCGCTGACGATCAGCTCCGTGGTGAACGCCACCTCCGTCAGCCCCCAGTCGGACAGTTGTCCGCCCGCCAGTTTGCGGGCGCGGGCCACGGCGGCGGGGTCGGGCGGGAGCCGCCAGGTGTGCACCTGCCCGGCGTCGAGCGCGGCGGTCCGGGCCAGCATCAGCACGATGTCGTCGGCGGAACGGCCCGCCAGCACGGTGCGCAGCACCTGGTCACAGGTCTCCTCCAGCGCGTCGGCCGGGCTGCCCAGCGCCCGGCGCAGCAGGCCGAGCCCGACCTCGATGTCATGGTCGGCGGCCTCGATCAGCCCGTCGGTGTAGAGGGCGAGCAGGCTGTTCTCCTCCAGCCGCACCTCGGCCGACTCGAACGGCAGACCGCCCAGGCCCAGCGGCGGCCCGGCCGGCAGATCGAGAAACCGCACGTCGCCGTCGGGCGTGACCAGCGCAGGCTGCGGATGCCCGGCGCGGGCCATGGTGCAGCGGCGGGACACCGGGTCGTACACGGCGTACAGACAGGTCGCTCCGACCTGCCCCGACGCCTCCGCCGAGCGCCCGCGCACCTCCGGGCCCTCCTCCCGGTCGAGCCTCAGGACGAGATCGTCCAGCTGGGTGAGCAGCTCGTCGGGGGCGAGATCGACATCCGCGAGCGTCCGTACGGCGGTCCGCAGCCGTCCCATCGTGGCCGAGGCGTGGATGCCGTGGCCCACCACGTCGCCCACGACCAGGGCGACCCGGGCGCCGGACAGCGGGATCACGTCGAACCAGTCGCCGCCGATCTCCGCCCCGGAACCGGTCGGCAGATAGCGGTAGGCGACCTCCATCGCCGCCAGGTCCGGAGGCCGGTCGGGCAGCAGGCTGCGCTGGAGCGCCAGTGCCGTACGGCGTTCCCGGGTGTAGCGGCGGGCGTTGTCCACGCTCACCGCCGCCCTGGCCGCGATCTCCTCAGCGAGCAGCAGGTCGTCCTCGCTGAAGGGCTCCGGCGTCCGGTGCCGCAGGAAGTGCACCAGCCCCAGCGTCACGCCCCGGGCGCGCAGCGGCACCATCATCACCGAGTGGATCATGTGCTTGGCCACGGACTCGGCGCGGGCGGGCGAGGAGCTGATCCACTCCCGCATCCCCGGATCCCCCGGCCGGTGCCGGGAGCCCCGGCCGGCGACGAGCGTCCGCACCGGCAGCGTGCCCACCGGGTAGACGGTCGTGTCCCCGGAGGGGATCACCGACTCGGGGCAGCCCTCCAGCACCGATCGCTGCGCGGTGCGCCGTACGGTGACCGGCGCGTCCGGCGGCAGCGGTTCCGGCTCGTCCCCGAGGGCGACGGACTCCAGCAGGTCCACGGTGACGAAGTCCGCGAACCCGCTCACGGCCACCTCGGCCAGCTCGTCCGCCGTCCGGGCCACGTCCAGGGTGCTGCCGATGCGCAGGCTCGCGTCGTTGAGCACCGCCAGCCGGCGGCGGGCCCAGGACTGCTCCGTGGTGTCGAACACGGTCGCGGACAGCCCCTGGACCGTGCCGGTCTCGTCCTTCAGCGGCGACATGTACATGGACCAGGCGTGCCGCCGGGTCTCGCCCGGGGCCAGGCCGTGCTCCTCGTGGAAGATCATCTCGCCGGTGCGCAGGACCTCGTGCTGGAGGCGGTCGTACTCGTCGAAGGGCCAGCTGGGGTGGATCTCCCACAGCGTCAGGCCCCTCATCTCCTCCTCGGTCCGGCCCATCACCTGCGCCATGGTCGCGTTGGCGGCCACCAGCCGGGCCTCACGGTCGTAGACCGCCACCGGTACCGGGAGCTGGGAGAGCGTGAGGTCCCACAGGGGCGGGGCTTCCTGTCCGGCCCGTCGCGCCGTGTGCGCAGGTGCGATGCCGGTCACCAGCCAGAGCCGCTCGCGGTTCGCGTCCGTCAGGGGCGTTCCCTGCAGCCGCACCGCGACCCGGTCGCCGTCCCGGTGCCGCAGCGCCACCTCGCCCGCCCACCGCTGCCTGTCGGCCACATGTCGCCGGGTGGATTCCGGGAGGTCGGCGGTGAGCAGCTCGGTGACGGACCTGCCCACGATCTCGGCGGCGTCGTATCCGAGCAGGCGGCGGGCACCGTCGCTCCACGCCGTGATCGCCCCGCGGGCATCGACGACGACCGCGAGATCCTCCGGTACGCGTCCCTCCACGGTGCCGCCGAGTACCCCTTCGCGGCTTCTGTCTACCCTCCCCGCCGCCGGCGATCGTGTTCTCAGATGGCCGCGCGGATCGCCCGCTCGAACCCCTCGACATGACCGCGGGCGAGCCGCGCCGCCTTCTCCGGTTCGCCCGCCACGATCGCCTCGATCAGCGGACCGTGCTCCTCGACGTGACCGGCCATGTCCGACAGGCGGTCGAGGAACAGGCACCAGATGCGGGTGGCGAGGTTGTCGTGGCGGACGAGGGTGTCCTCCAGGTAAGGGTTGTGCGCGGCGGCGTAGACGGCGCGGTGGACCTGGAGATCCAGGTGCATGAGCGCGGTGTCGTCGTGCCGGGCGGAGTGCGCGCTCGCCAGCTCCTGCCGCAGGGCCGTCAGGACCGCCCGGTCCGTGGCCGTGGCGCGGCGCGCGGCCTGGGCGGCGGCCAGCGGCTCCAGTTCCTGGCGCACCTCGGAGATATGGGCCAGGTCCGTGATGTTGACCTCGGTGGCGAAGGTGCCGCGCCGGGGGAAGGTCGTGATCAGCCGCTCGTACTGGAGCCGCTTGAGGGCCTCGCGCACCGGTGTCCGTCCGACGCCGAGGGACTGCGCGAGCTGCTCCTCGTGGATCGGCGCGCCCGGGCGGATCTCGAGCATGACGAGCCGGTCGCGGATGGCGCGGTAGGCCCGCTCGGCGAGCGACAGCTCCTCGCTCCCGGGCTCTCCGACGCTCGGCTGTCCGCCTTTGGGCTCGGTCGCCAGCTGCTGCATGAATGCCCCCTTGACCTGTCCGGCGAGCTCCCATACCGTACCGCAGAGCCTGATATATCAGTTGCGCATTAGTCGGCCACCAGGATGGTGCACAGATGGCAACCAGCCCGTCGACCAGCACACTCGCCTCCCCCCTCGCCCTGACGCTCGGCGAACTCGACCCGGACGTCGCCACCGCCGTGCACGCCGAGCTGCACCGCCAGCAGTCCACCCTCGAGATGATCGCCTCGGAGAACTTCGCCCCGGCCGCCGTCCTGGAGGCCCAGGGCTCGGTCCTGACCAACAAGTACGCCGAGGGCTACCCGGGCCGCCGCTACTACGGCGGCTGCGCACACGTCGACGCCGTCGAGCGGCTGGCCATCGCCCGGGTGAAGGAACTGTTCGGCGCCGAGCACGCCAACGTCCAGCCGCACTCGGGCGCCCAGGCCAACGCCGCCGCGATGTCCGCGCTGCTCGACCCGGGCGACACCATCCTCGGGCTCGACCTGGCGCACGGCGGCCATCTGACCCACGGCATGCGCCTCAACTACTCCGGCAAGCTCTACGACGTCGTGCCGTACCACGTGCGCGCGTCGGATCTGCGCGTCGACATGGACGAGGTCGAGCGACTCGCCCTCGCGCACCGGCCCCGGATGATCGTCGCCGGGTGGTCGGCCTACGCCCGGCGGCTGGACTTCGCCGCGTTCCGGCGGATCGCCGACCAGGTGGGCGCGTATCTCCTCGTCGACATGGCGCACTTCGCCGGGCTGGTGGCCGCCGGCCTCCACCCCAGCCCGGTGCCGTACGCCGACGTCGTCACGACCACCACGCACAAGACCCTCGGCGGTCCGCGCGGCGGTGTGATCCTCAGCCGGGCCGGCCTGGCCAAGAAGATCGACTCGGCGGTCTTCCCCGGCCAGCAGGGCGGCCCGCTGCAGCATGTCATCGCGGCCAAGGCGGTCGCCTTCAAGGTGGCGGCGGGGGAGGAGTTCAAAGAACGCCAGCAGCGCACCCTGCACGGCGCCCGCATCCTCGCCGGACGGCTGCTCGCCGACGACGTCGCCGAGGCCGGGATCACGGTGCTCACCGGTGGCACCGAGGTCCACCTCGTCCTCGTCGACCTGCGCAACTCCGCGCTCGACGGGCAGCAGGCCGAGGACCGGCTGCACCGCGTCGGCATCACCGTCAACCGCAACGCGGTGCCGTTCGACCCCCGCCCGCCCATGGTCTCGTCGGGGCTGCGCATCGGCACCCCGGCCCTGGCCACACGCGGCTTCGGCGACGCCGAGTTCCGCGAGGTCGCCGACATCATCGCCCAGGCCCTCAAGGGCGAACAGCCCGAGGACGCACTGCGCGCCCGGGTCGGCAGGCTCGCCGCCGCCTTCCCCCTCTACCCCCACCTGTCCCACGCGAACGGAGGCGCCGCATGACCGCCCAGCCGCTGCCGGAGCACCCGGACTTCCTGTGGCGCACCCCCGAGCCGCGCTCCTCGTACGACGTCGTCATCGTCGGCGCGGGCGGCCACGGCCTGGCCACCGCCTACTACCTCGCCAAGAACCACGGCATCACCAACATCGCCGTCCTGGAGAAGGGCTGGCTGGCCGGCGGCAACATGGCCCGCAACACCACGATCATCCGCTCCAACTACCTCTGGGACGAGAGCGCGGCGATCTACGAACACGCGCTGAAACTGTGGGAGCGGCTCCCCGAGGAGCTGGACTACGACTTCCTGTTCAGCCAGCGAGGCGTCCTTAACCTCGCGCACACCCTCCAGGACGTCCGCGAGGGCGTGCGCCGGGCCAACGCCAACCGGCTCAACGGAGTCGACGCCCAGTGGCTCGAACCGGACGAGGTCGCCAAGGTCTGCCCCATCCTCAACGTCTCGCCCCGCACCCGCTACCCGGTCCTCGGCGCCACCTTCCAGCCCCGGGCCGGCATCGCCAAGCACGACCACGTCGCCTGGGCGCTGGCCCGCCGCGCCGACGAGCTGGGCGTGGACCTGATCCAGGGCTGCGAGGTCACCGGCTTCCTCAAGGACGGCGACCGCGTCGTGGGCGTCGAGACGAACCGGGGCCGCATCCACGCCGGGCGGGTCGGCCTCGCGGCGGCCGGGCACAGCAGCGTGCTGGCCGAACGGGCGGGCGTACGGCTGCCGGTGCAGTCCCATCCGTTGCAGGCGCTGGTCTCCGAGCTGCACGAGCCGGTGCACCCGACGGTGGTGATGTCGAACCACGTGCACGTCTACGTCTCCCAGGCCCACAAGGGCGAGCTGGTGATGGGCGCCGGCGTCGACTCCTACAACGGCTACGGGCAGCGCGGCTCCTTCCACGTCATCGAGCGGCAGATGGCCGCCGCCGTCGAGCTGTTCCCCGTCTTCGCCCGCGCGCACGTCCTGCGCACCTGGGGCGGCATCGTCGACGTCACCCCGGACGCCTCCCCGATCATCGGCCGGACCCCCGTCGAGAACCTCTACGTCAACTGCGGCTGGGGCACCGGCGGTTTCAAGGCCACCCCGGCCGTCGGCTGGACCTTCGCGCACACCCTCGCCACCGGTGAGCCGCATCCGCTGAACGCCCCCTTCGCCCTGGAACGCTTCACCACGGGCGCCCTGATCGACGAACACGGCGCGGCGGCCGTGGCCCACTGAGGAGGACACCACCGTGCTGCTCATCACCTGCCCCTGGTGCGGTCCGCGCGACGAGACCGAGTACCACTACGGCGGCCAGGCCCACGTCCCCCACCCCGAGAACCCGGGCGAACTCACCGACGAGCAGTGGGCCGCGTACGTCTTCTACCGGGACAACCCCAAGGGCCCCTTCGCGGAACGGTGGATGCACAGCATCGGCTGCCGCCGCTGGTTCAACGTCCTGCGCGACACCGCCACCCACGAGGTGCTGACCTCGTACCGCCTCGACGAGCCCCGTCCCGGAGGGAACCGATGACCGACCAGCGCTTCCGGCTCCCCCAGGGCGGCCGTATCGACCGCGGCGCCGTGCTGCGGTTCACCGTCGACGGCCGGGAACTGACCGGCCACCCCGGCGACACCCTCGCCTCGGCCCTGCTGGCGAACGGCCTCGTCGAGGTCGCCCCGTCCCTCTACCGGGGCCGCCCGCGCGGCATCGTCGCCGCGGGGCCCGAGGAACCCAACGCCCTGGTGCAGCTCGACGGCCCCTGCTCGGAAGGCATGCTCCCGGCGACGACGGTGGAGCTGTACGACGGCCTGTCCGCCACCACCCTCTCGGGAATGGGCCGGCTCGACCCGACGCCCGACCCCGCCGTCTACGACAAGAAGTACGTCCACACCGACGTCCTCGTGGTCGGCGCCGGACCGGCCGGACTCGCGGCGGCCGCCGCTGCCGCGGGCTCCGGCGCCCGGGTGATCCTCGTCGACGACCAGCCCGAGCCCGGCGGTTCGCTGTTCTCCGCCACCGAGTGGGTCGCCGATGTCCGGGCGGCCCTCGACGCGGCCCCCGAGGTCGTCGTGCTGCCCCGCACCACGGCCTTCGGCTCCTACGACGACAACTACGTCCTGGCCCTTCAGCGGCGCACCGACCACCTCGGAACGCCGGAAGGCATCTCCCGGCAGCGGCTGTGGCACATCCGGGCCCGTCAGGTGGTCCTGGCGACCGGTGCGCACGAGCGTCCGCTGGTCTTCGCCGGCAACGACCGGCCCGGGGTGATGCTCGCCGGGGCCGTGCGGACGTACCTCGACCGCTATGCCGTGGCCCCGGGTTCGCGGGCCGTGGTGAGCACGACCAACGACAGTGCCTACGACACGGTCGCCGCTCTGCACGGGGCGGGCATCCCCGTCGCCGCCGTGGTGGACGCGCGCGCCGAGCTGTCCTCGCGCGCGGCCGAGGCCGCCTCGGCGACCGGGGTGCGGGTGCTGACGGGCAGCGCGGTGGTCGCGACCGAGGGGGACAGGCGCATCACGGGTGTCACCGTCCGGGCCCTCGACGGGGGTGAACCGGAGTCGTTCGACTGCGACCTGCTCGCCGTGTCGGGCGGGTGGAGCCCGGTGGTGCATCTGCACAGCCAGCGGCAGGGGCGGCTGCGCTGGGACGAGGAACTGGTCGCGTTCGTCCCCGAAGGCGCCGTACGCGGGCAGCAGGTCGTGGGGGCGGCGCGCGGGACGTACGGCCTCGACGGCTGCCTGGCCGAGGGGAGGCGGGCCGGTGCGACGGCCGCCACGGAGGCCGGGTTCCCGGTGCCCGTGCCGACGGCGTCGCAGGAGGAGGCCCGTCCTCACATGCGCGCCCTGTGGCTGGTGCCGGGCCTCGACGACGGTGGGGACACCCACTTCGTCGACCTGCAACGCGATGTCACCGTCGCCGACGTCCTGCGCTCCACCGGGGCCGGGATGCGGGGCGTCGAGCACGTCAAGCGCTACACCTCGCTCGGCACGGCGAACGACCAGGGCAAGACCTCCGGTGTCAACGCGATCGGGGTGATCGCCGAGATCCTCGGCGGCTCGCCGGGCGAGATCGGCACCACGGCCTACCGGGCGCCCTACACACCGATCGCCTTCGCCGCGCTGGCCGGCCGGGACCGCGGTGAGCTGTTCGACCCCGAACGCACCACGTCCATCCACGGCTGGCATGTCGCGCACGGCGCGGAGTTCGAGGACGTCGGGCAGTGGAAGCGCCCCCGGTACTACCCGCAGTGCGGTGAGGACATGGACACGGCGGTGGCCCGTGAATGCCGCGCCGCCCGCGAGGGAGTGGCGTTCATGGACGCCTCCACCCTCGGCAAGATCGAGATCCGGGGCGCGGACGCGGGCGAGTTCCTCAACCGCGTCTACACCAACGCCTTCAAGAAGCTGAAGCCCGGCACGGCCCGCTACGGCGTGATGTGCAAGCCCGACGGCATGATCTTCGACGACGGTGTGACCCTGCGCCTCGACGACGACCGCTACTTCATGACCACCACGACCGGCGGAGCCGCCGGAGTCCTGGACTGGCTGGAGGAGTGGCTGCAGACCGAGTGGCCCGAACTGGACGTGTACTGCACCTCGGTGACCGAGCAGTGGTCGACGATCGCCGTGGTCGGTCCGCGGTCCCGCGAGGTCGTCGCCCATCTCGCCCCCGACGTCGACCTGTCGAACGAGGCCTTCCCCTTCATGGCCTTCCGCGAGACCACCCTGGCCTCCGGCGTCCCCGCCCGCATCTGCCGGATCTCCTTCTCCGGCGAACTCGCCTACGAGATCAACGTCTCCGCGTGGTACGGCCTCGCGGTGTGGGAGGAGGTGGACGCGATCGGCCGGCCGTACGGCATCACCCCCTACGGCACCGAGACCATGCACGTCCTGCGGGCCGAGAAGGGCTACATCATCGTCGGGCAGGACACCGACGGCACGGTCACCCCGCAGGACGCGGGCATGTCCTGGGTGGTCTCCAAGCAGAAGGACTTCATCGGCAAGCGGTCCTTCGCCCGCGCGGACACCTCCCGCAGCGACCGCAAGCACCTGGTCGGCCTGCTGCCCAGCGACCGTACGACCCGGCTGCCCGAGGGCACCCAACTCGTCGCGTCGGATGTCTCCTTGGAGACGGTGCCCGTGCCGATGCTCGGCCATGTCACCTCCAGCTACCACAGCCCGGCCCTCGGCCGCCCCTTCGCCCTGGCCCTCGTCGCCGACGGACGAGCCAGGATCGGCCAGACCCTGCTCGCTCCGGTGGGCGAGGACCTGGTGCCCGTCGAGGTGGCCGAATGCGTCCTCTACGACCCCGAAGGGACCAAACGAGATGGCTGAGCAGACGATCGACGCGGGCCCGGTGGCCCTGCGCAGTAGTCCCCTGGCGCACCTGGAGGACCGGATGCGCGCCGCCGCCGTCACCGGAGCCCGGGGCGTCACCCTCATGGAGCGGCCGTTCCTCACCATGGTGAACGTGCGCGTCGACCCCGGTTCCGAGACGGCCGTACGTATCGAGAAGACCCTGGGGACACGGCTCCCGGGCGAGTGTGGGCACACCACCGCGTCCGGCCCGCACACGGCCGTATGGCTCGGGCCCGACGAGTGGCTCGTGATCTCCCGGATCGACGGAGCCGCCCTGACCGCCGAGTTGCGCGAGGCGCTCGGGGCGGACCCGGGCTCGATCGTGGACGTCTCCGCCAACCGCACCACCCTGGAGCTGCGCGGCCCGTCCGCCCGGCAGGTGCTGGAGAAGGGCTGTCCCCTGGACCTGCATCCCCGCGCCTTCGGACCGGGCCGGGCGGTGTCGACCACGGTGGGCCCGGTCGCGGTACTGCTCCGGCAGCTCGACGACGCGCCGGCCTACCAGCTGCTCCCGCGCTCCTCGTTCGCCGACCATCTGGCGCGCTGGCTCATCGACGCCATGAGCGAGTTCCGTGGCCCGGAGGTGCCCTGATGAGCACCTCGCCCCAGACGGCGTCACCCCAGACAGAGCATGTGCTGACCCTCGACTGCCCCGAGGCTCCCGGCATCGTCCACGCCGTCTCGCGGTTCCTGCTGGAACACGGCAGCGACATCATCGACAACCAGCAGTTCGGCGACCGCCGCGACGGCCACTTCTTCATGCGGGTGCGCTTCGCCACCGCCGACGGCGAGACCGGGACGGAGACCCTGCGCCGCGACTTCGCCGCCGTGGCCGCCCCCTTCGCCATGCGGTGGCTCCTCGAACCCGTCAGCACACGGCGCCGCGTACTGGTCATGGTGTCCCGCTACGGCCACTGCCTCAACGACCTGCTCTTCCGCGCCCGCAGCGGTGACCTGCCCGTCGATGTCGTCGCCGTGGTCTCCAACCACCGCGACCACGAGGCCCTCGTCACCTGGCACGGCATCCCGTTCTTCCACGTCCCGGTCACCGCCGCGACCAAACCCGAGGCCGAGGCCCGGCTCCTCGAACTCGTCGACTCCTTCGACGTCGACCTGGTCGTGCTGGCGCGCTATATGCAGGTCCTCTCGGACGGGCTGTGCTCCCGGCTGGCCGGCCGGGCGATCAACATCCACCACTCGTTCCTGCCGAGCTTCAAGGGCGCCAAGCCCTACCACCAGGCCCACGAACGCGGCGTCAAACTCGTCGGAGCGACCGCCCACTACGTCACCGCCGACCTCGACGAGGGCCCGATCATCGCCCAGGAGGTCAGGGACGTCGACCACAGCCACACCCCCGAGGACCTCGTCGCCATCGGCCGGGACGCGGAGTCGGCGGCCCTGGCCCGGGCGGTCCGCTGGCACTGCGAGGGCCGGGTCTTCGTCCAGGGCAGACGCACGGTGATCCTCCGCTGACGCCCGCGGACCGACCCAGAACCGTGCCGACCGCTTCGAGGCGGTCGCCGGCGGCCGGGGCGAGGAGGTTGATCTTGTACTCGACGGTGAGCACGTCCGTGCCCTCGGGGAAGAGGGTGAGCGCCGCGTAGCCGCCCGCGCTGTCCGCGATCGCGCTGGTGGCGCCCGCGTGGAAGTAGCCGTGCTGCTGCGTGACTTCCGGACGCCCCGGAAGCTCGATGTCGACACGGCCGGGCGCGACCCGGGTGATCCGGGCGCCCAGGTGTGCCATCAGCCCCTGCCGTCCGAAGCTCTCCCGGACCCGGGCCTCCGTCTCGGGGCTCGCCTGCTCCTGCTGTGCCTGTTCCTCTTGTGCCTGTTCCTGCTGTGCCGGCTTTTCCACGTGCTCTCCTTCGACGGACATCGCGGGGGTACGTACCAGGGGGGCGACGGGTGTGTCAGCCGGCGAGCTGTTCCAGCAGCAGGAACCCGCCGATGGCGATCATCAGCGCACCGGACGTGCGGGTGACCGCCCGGGCCGCGGACGGCCTGGTGCTCAGGACCGTACGGGCCAGGACGCCCACCGCGAGGTAGACGACGGCGCAGACGGTCATGTGCAGCGTGCCGAACAGGCCGGTCTGCGTGGCGACCGGCCAGCCGCCCGTGGGGTCGATGAACTGCGGGAAGAGCGAGAAGTAGAGCAGCAGCGCCTTCGGGTTGAGGCCGCTGATCCCGGCTCCCTTGAGCATGACCCGCACCCGGGAGGCGCCCGCCCCCGGGCCGGAACCCGCCACTGCCTCGGTCGCCGTCAGCGTGGCCGGCTGCCGCAGCACACCCCAGCCGAGCCACACCAGATAGCCGGCCCCGGCCACGGTCAGCGCGGTGAGCAGGGTCGTCGAACTCGCCACGATCACCACCAGACCCGCGACCGCGAGCAGCGTGTATCCCGCGTACCCGGCTATCAGCCCGGCGACGGCCGGCACGACCGACCGGTCCCTGAGTCCCGCGGCGATCGCATAGGCCCAGTCGGCGCCGGGTGTGAACACCAGCAGCAGATCCACTGCCAGGAAAGCCGCCAGCGTCGTCGTGTCCATCGGTCTGCCTTTCTCACATGCTGTCTTGCGTGAGGAAGGCTAGGCCGGATTTGCCCGAAGGTGTTCCCTTCTTTACTCCTTGATCGCGGGATCTGGGGCAGAATCTTCTTCATGGATGCCCTGGACCGGAAAATTCTTACCGAGCTGCAGTTGGACGGCCGTCTCACGGTCACCGAGCTCGCCGCGCGCGTGAAGCTGAGCGTCTCCCCCTGCCACCGCCGCCTGCGCGATCTCGAACGCGAGGGCGCGATCCGCGGGTACCGCGCGGTCGTCGACCCGGTCGCCGTGGGCCTCAATTTCGAGGCCCTCGTCTTCGTCACCCTGCGCTGGGAGGACGCCGACACCGTCACGGCCTTCGAGGAGGGGGTGGCCGCCGTCCCCCATGTGCTCCAGGCCCAGCGCCTGTTCGGCGACCCCGACTACCTCCTGCGTGTCGCCACCACCGACCTCGCCGCCTTCCAGCAGCTCTACGATCAGCAGCTCGCCCGCCTCCCCGGCATCCAGCGGCTGACGTCCACCCTCGTCATGAAGCACGTGGTGGACGACCGGCCGTTGCCGGAGTGAGCGGAGGCCGGGTCACTCAGCGCCCATACCACCCGCGAACGGCATCGCCCGCCACTGCTCCACCGCCGGCTTCAGCGCCTCCACGAGCAGGGGCAGTCGCGGGGAGAGCGCCAGACAGGCCACCGCGCGGGACATGCCCACGGCGTTGACGAAGCGCAGCACGCCCTCGTCGAGTTGCCGCAGGCCCCGGCGTTCGGCGGCCGTGTTGTACGCGGCCTCGCACTCGGGGCCGAGGGCCGCCAGGTCCCATTCGACCGGGCCGAGGGTGGTCAGCTCGAAGTCGGAGTACAGCTCGCCGTCCGTGGCGGAGACGATGTTGGCGGCGGGGGAGTCCCCGTGGATCGGCTGGAAGTCGATGCCGGGGAACGCCGCCTCGAATGCCGCGCGTGAGCTGACGACGGGCTCCAGGATCTCCCACTCGCGCCGGGCGCGGTCGAGGTCGGCCGGCTCCAGCAGGTCGGGCCGTCCTTCGAGCAGGGCGAGCCCCTCGGAGACGAAACGCGGTTCGGCCGAGGACAGGAACGGCAGCTCACCGGGGTACGCGCGCAGCGCGGCGTGCAGGTCGGCGACCAGTGCGGAGTGGTGTGCGTAGTCCGGCTCGGCGCTCTGGTCCAGCTCGACGAACTGCCAGAAGGTCATGGAGAAGCCGTCGCGCGGCACCGGCTCGCGCGGCACGAGCGGGCTCGGCGGAATCACCGGGTGGCCCTGCTCCGCGAGCCACGCCACGACATCGAGCTCCTGCCGCTGCCGAGCCGCCTGGAACGCGGGATCGGCGTACGACGGCAGGACGGTCGGCACCCGCACCACCACCGGCGACGGAGCGAGGTGCACCACGACGGAGAACACGTCGTAGATCACCCTCGCGTCGGACACCGTGAGCCCCAGGTCACGCCCCGCGGCGACGGCGGCGGCGAAGGCCCGGGACTTACGGGCGTCGATCTGATCGGGTGTCACAAATCCTTCCATGCCGCCGATGGTGCCACGCCGGGGACGTGTGGTGCGACGCCTTCACGATCAGTCCGGCGGGAGCAAGTCCCTTGTCCGCACCGGGAGTCCCGTCTCGAAGGAGCGGTTCGCGGCCAGACCCGTGACCAGGGACTGGGCGCCGTCGGCCGCGTCCGCCGCGCGGTGCAGGGGGTCCGGGGCCCGGGTGCCGAACAGATCCTCCAGCATGCGTACGTCACCGCCGCCGTGCCCGCCCTCACCACTTGCCACCTTGATCTCGCGCGGCTCTTCCCAGAAGGGGCGCAGCAGCAGCTCGGTACGTCCGGCGGTGTCCTCGGCCTCGGCACCGTGCAGGACGGGCTCGGGGCTGTTCGTCCGCACCCGGGGCGGGGTCCATGTCGACTCCTCCACCAGCAGCTCCAGACGGCCCTTGCTGCCGTTGAAGGCGACCCGGTAGCCCTCCCACGGGGAGTACGCGGTCAGGTGGTACGTCAGGGTCGCGCCGGTGGCGTAGCGGACCAGCACCGCCATGTCGTCCTCGATCGTCACCCCGGGGCCGAACACGTTCTGGTCGCGGTGGTAGCCGTCCTCCGCCTCCGCGTCCAGGTACAGCGCGCTGAGCACGGACGAGTCGGACAGGTGCACGGCGAACGGATCGGCCTCGGCGGCCGGGGAGCCATGGGCGCGGTCGTACTCCTGGGCGAGGTTCCGGCGCCGGCCGGCCTCGTCGCCGTAGAAGAACAGGCCTCCTTGCGCGAAGACCGTCTCCGGGCGGGTGCCCAGCCACCAGTTGACCAGGTCGAAGTGGTGGGTGGACTTGTGCACCATCAGGCCGCCGGAGTTGGCCTTGTCGCGGTGCCAGCGGCGGAAGTAGTCGGCGCCGTGCCGCAGGTCGAGCAGCCACTCGAAGTGCACCGAGCCGACCTCGCCGATCTCACCCGCGGAGATCAGTTCCCGTACGGCCGAATGCGCCGGGTTGTAGCGGTAGTTGAAGGCGACCCGGACCTCGCGTCCGGTGCGCCGCTGTGCTTCCAGGATGCGGCGGGCCTTGTCGGAGTCGGTGGTCATGGGTTTCTCGGTGACCACGTCGCAGCCCGCTTCCAGGGCGGCCACGATGTAGTGGTCGTGGGTGTGGTCCACCGTGCACACCACGACCAGGTCGATGCGCTCGCGGCGCAGCATCTCCTCGAAGTCCTCGGCCGCGTACGCCGGTACGGGGGAGCGCTCCGGGTGGGCGTCCGCGAGCCACGCGTTGTGGACCGCCATGCGGTGGGAGTTGACATCGCAGAAGCCGGCCAGTTCGAACCGGTCCGCGTAGGGACCGGCCAGCGCCTGGGCGAACAGCCGGGCACGGGCACCCAGGCCGACCACGGCGGCTCGGCGGCGTGCGGTGTCGGACGACATGCAGGTCTCCTTCGGTTGACGGGGGAGGACGGGAGAGGACGGGAGGGGAGGGAGGGAAGGTGCGGGGGTGGTTCAGGGTGTCACGGGCCGCCAGGCGTCCGCCGCCGTCGCCGCGAAGGCCAGCGGGCCGAGGACGACCAGCAGCACGACCGGGGTCAGGGCGAGCAGCACGACCGCGGCGGCGACGGCCCCGGCGAGCAGGACGGGCGCGAGCGGATGCCGCGGCACCGACCGGAACACGACGGCGAGCGTCGTACGCCAGGGCGTTCCCTCCCGCCAGGCGGCGGCGCAGCGCAGCCCCAGCGCCGCGAGGACCGCCGTGGCGGCGGCGAAGGCGGCACCGGGGCCGGGGCCCCGGGCGTCCAGGGCCAGCGCGTCCAGCCACAGCAGCGCCAGTACGGCGGTGGGCACGGCCCACACGGCGGGCCCCGACCTCAGCACCGCACACAACCGCCTCAGGAAGTGCCCGACCGTCACCCCCTCGCCGTCACCGGCCTGTTCGCGCAGCACCGCGCATCCCGCGACCAGCGCCGGGAACGCGGTGACCACCGGCAGCGAGGCGAGCAGCAGCAGGACGCCGAGGAGCAGGCAGTCGGCGAAGCGGGCGAACCACGTACGGGTCATGGCGCGTTGTCCTCTCAGCCCTTCAGACCGGTCGTCTGCACGCCCTCCACCAGCAGCCGCTGGAAGGCGAGGAAGAACAGCAGCACGGGAACCAGGGTGAGGACCGACATCGCGAACATCGGGCCGAACATGGCGCTGCCGTCCATGTCGACGAACATCCGCAGCCCGAGCTGGAGCGTGTAGGTTTCCGGCTCCACCAGGTAGATCACCTGGGAGAAGAAGTCGTTCCAGCTCCAGATGAAGGAGAAGATCGTCGTCGTGACGATCGCCGGCTTGAGCAGCGGCATGATCACATGCCAGAAGGTGCGGTACGGGCCGCAGCCGTCGATCGCCGCCGCCTGGTCGAGCTCGGCCGGCAGCGAGCGGATGAACTGCACGACGAGGAAGACGAAGAACGCCTCCGTGGCGAGGAACTTCGGCAGGATCAGCGGCAGATACGTACCCACCATGCCGAGCTCCTGGAAGATCACGTACTGCGGGATCAGCATCAGATGCGCCGGCAGCATCAGGGTGCCGATCATCAGCGCGAAGTACAGGCCCCGGCCGCGGAAGCGGAGCCGGGCGAAAGCGTAGGCGGCGAGCGAGCAGGACAGGACGTTGCCGACCACCGTGCCGACGGAGACGAGCAGCGAATTGCCGAACAGCCGCCACAGGGTCAGGCCGCTGACACCGTCGACCGCCTCGGTGTAGTTGCCCGGCGTGAACACCTTCGGAATCGGGCTCAGGTTGGAGATGACCTCCTCCCCGGATTTGAACGACGCGGTGAGCAGCCACAGCACCGGGTAGAGCAGGACGAGCCCGATCACCACGCAGACGGCGTGCCAGGCCCAGGTCCGCAACGAAGTGCGCTCAGCGGGGGCGGGGGATGCCGCGGTCGTCGTCACGACGCGTCCTCCTGTGCGTAGAAGACCCACAGCCGGGCGCTGCGGAAGACGGCGTACGTGATCAGCGCGATGACGGCCAGCAGGACCCACGCCATCGCCGAGGCGTAGCCCATGTGGAAGCTCGCGAAGGCCTGTTGGTAGAGGTAGAGCGAGTACAGCAGCGTGGAGTCCGAGGGGCCTCCGGTGCCGCCGCTGATCACGAACGCCGGGGTGAACGCCTGGAAGGAGTGGATGATCTCCAGCACCAGGTTGAAGAACAGCACCGGGGACAGCATCGGCAGCGTGATCGAGAAGAACGTCCGCATCCGGCCCGCGCCGTCCAGCGACGCCGACTCGTACAGCTCCTTCGGGATCTGCTTCAGCCCCGCGAGGAACACCACCATCGGCGCGCCGAACTGCCAGACCGTCAGCAGGACCAGCGGATACAGGGCGTAGTCCGGGTTGTCGGTGAAACCGCCGACGTGCACACCGAAGAACGCCAGCGAGCGGTCGGTCGCACCGTCCGTGGCGAACAGCGCCCGCCACACCAGGGCGACACTGACGCTCGCGCCGAGCAGTGAGGGCGCGTAGAACGCCGCCCGGTACAGGCCCACCCCGCGGCTCGCCCGGTTCAGGAGCAGCGCCACGGCGAGCGCGGCGGCCAGCTTCAACGGGGTACCGATCAGGGCGTACTCGAGGGTGACACCGGCCGAGGTCAGGAACCGGTCGTCCTCCAGCATGTAGCGGTAGTTCGCCAGTCCCACCCAGCGCGGCCGGGAGAACAAGTCGTAGTCGGTGAACGACAGATACAGCGAGATCACCATCGGACCCAGCGTCAGCACCAGCGTGCCGATCAGCCAGGGCGCCAGGAACACATGACCCGACACGGCTTGGGAACGACGGCGCCGACTCGGATGCCGCGCGGCGGGGAGGGCACCGCTCGGCGGCGGCATGGGACGGGGCGGAGCGGTCGCCTGGCTCATCGGAGCCCTCCTACACGGCGGGGGCTGGACAACGGGTGGCAACGATTGCATGCGTTGTTTTCAGTCGGCAAGAGGTCGGGCGCACCTGTCTGCCTCCCTCCGTCGAGCCTTCACTCCGCAGGTCAAATTCGGTCGGCACGATTGACGGAGCCCGCGCAGGGGGCGTAGCTTCCCGGCCAACCGGAAACAGAGTGGCAACGTTTGCACTCCAGCCGACCGAAGGGCCGCGATGTCTCCAGTACGCCGTTCCCCGTCCCCGCTCCCGACCACCGGGCTGTCGCGCCGGCGGTTGCTGGCCTCGCTCGCGGCCCTCCCGGTGGCCTCGGCCGCCACCGGCTGCGGCGCGCGCGATGTCTCCGCCGACGGCACGGTGACGCTCGACTTCCAGTGGTGGGGTTCCGAGGACCGCAACCTGGCCACCGAGAAGGCCGTGCGGCTCTTCGAACTGCGCCATCCGAAGATCAAGGTGGCCACCTCGTACGCCGGGTATGACGCCTACCTCCAGCGGCTCGCCACCCAGGTCGCGGCCGGCGGCGGACCCGACGTCATGCAGATGGACGTCGCCTACCTGCGCACCTACGCGGACCGTGACGTGCTCGCGGACCTCGCCGAGCCGCGGTTCTCGGCGATCTCCCGCAGCCGCATACCCCGCCTCTTCCAGCAGACCGGCCAGGTCGACGGGAAGCTGGTCGGCATCCCGACGGGCGTCGCCACCACCGCCCTGTTCATCGACCCCGCCCTGTGGCGCAAGGCCGGGGTCGGCATCCCGAAAGCGGGCTGGACCTGGGACGACCTGCTCACCGATGTCGGCCCGAAGCTGAAGCGGGCCGTGCCCGGCCGCTCACCGCTGACCGACTTCGGCGCCTACGTCGAGTGCTTCCACGTCTGGCTGGTGCAGCGCGGCAAGTCGCTCTACACCGGCGACGGCTCCACCGGCTTCTCCGAGGCCGATCTGCGCGGCTACTGGGAGCTCATGCAGCGCCTGCTGGACAAGGGCGTCTTCACTCCGCCGCCCGTCACCGCGTCCTCGCTCAGCGGTGGGGCCGGCGACCGGGCGCTCGTGCGGAAGCTGTCCACCGCCGAGTTCCAGATCACCTCCTCGGGCACGTCGTACTGGGAGACCTACGGCGCGGTCACCCCCATCCCCTTCCCTACGGTGTCGGCGTCGGCGCCGCCGGGGATGGCCGTCGCCGCCTCGTCCTCACTGTGCGTCCGGCGCACCTCCCCGCACAGCCGCGAGGCCGCGCTGCTGATCGACTTCCTGGTCAACGACCCCGGGGCGGCCGAGGCGCTCGGAGTGGTCCGCGGACTGCCGCCCAACCAGCGCAACCTCGACCGGCTGGCACCGAAGCTCACCGGCGGCGACCGGGTCATCGCCCGCTACGTCGACGACGTCCGGGGCGACCTCGCACCGCCCCTGCCCCCGGCCCCGTCCGGCGCGGACGAGGACAAGAACGAGTTCCGGCGCGTCTACCAGGACATCATCTTCGGCAAGTCCGGCGTACGGGCCGCGGCGAGCGAGATGTGGGACAAGTTCCACACGAGCGTGCCGCAGGGCTGACCGTGCCCGCCGTCGGAACGGCGGGTCGCCCCGCGTCGGCTCCGCTCAGCGCTTTGTCAGCGCCGCCGTCGAACCGCGTACGACGAGGTGGGTCGGCAGCACGCGCTGGATCGGCTCCTCGCCCTCGACCTCGGGGGTCCTGAGCGTGCGGAACAGCAGGTCCACGGCGGCCCGCGCGGCGTGCGCCTTGGGTACCGAGACCGTGGTCAGCGGGGGCGCGGCCATGCCGGACAGGGCGATGTCGTCGCAGCCCACCACGCTCATGTCGTCCGGCACCCGGACCCCGCGCGCGGTGAAGCGGCTGATCAGCCCGAAGGCGACGATGTCGTTGAACGCGACCACCGCGGTCGCCCCGCCGGCCAGCACCACGTCCGCCGCGCCCGTGATGCCCCCGTCGAAGTGCGGGGCCACACTGCCCACCTGAACCAGGTCGATCGTGCCGCCCCGCGCCATCGCATCCACCCCGGCCGCCCGCTCCCGCGCCTCCCATGTGCTGCGGGGGCCGCCCACATAGGCGATCCGGCGGTGGCCGAGCGCGTGCAGATGGGTCAGGGCGTCCGTCATCCCCTCGGCCAGATCGGCCGTGACACTCGGGAACCCGGGCTCCCGACGGTGCAGCAGCACCACCGGCTTGGCGGTGAGCCGGCTCAGCGACCCCAGTTCCTCGTCGCTCAGCTGGGACGCGGTCAGCACGATGCCGTCCACCTGCGGGGCCAGCGTGCGGATCGCGTCCATCTCGAGGCCCTCGTCGCGCTCGGCGTCACTCACGATCAGCGAGTGACCGAGCCCCCGGGCCCGGGCCTGTGCCCCCTTGCAGGCCTCCGCGTAGAACGGGTTCAGCAGATCAGGCACGATCAGACCCACGGCCCCGGTGCGCCCGGTGATCAGGCCCCGGGCCGCTCGGTTGGGCTGGTAGCCGAGGCGGTCGGCCGCCGCCTGCACCCGGTCCCGGGTGGCCGCGCTCACGGTCCCGTCCGGGGACAGCGCCCGGGACACGGTGGAGGGGGACACGCCGGCCGCCTGCGCGACCTCTCGAATTGTCACCTGCACGCCCTGAGATTTTCACCCCGTGCCATTCCCGTCAATGAGAAGGGCGGGCCAGGCCCATTTCCTGCGGAGTCGTGACGGCAAACCTTTCCGCTCCTGTTGCAGACTGACGGGAGTGCGCGCCCGGTCAAGGAGTCGTGCGCTGCACGGCAACCGCCCGCCCGGCCTCCGGCCTAGCGTGGCCGCATTCCTTCCAACCGCCCTCCCGAAACGAGGAAGCAGCGCATGCCGTACATCACCGTGGGCCAGGAGAACTCCACCGCCATCGACCTGTACTACGAGGACCACGGATCCGGGCAGCCGGTCGTCCTCATCCACGGCTTCCCGCTCGACGGGCACTCCTGGGAGCGGCAGAGCGCCGTCCTGCTCGACGCCGGGTACCGCGTGATCACGTACGACCGGCGCGGCTTCGGGCAGTCCTCCCAGCCGACGACCGGCTACGACTACGACACTTTCGCGGCCGACCTGAACACCGTGATGGAGACCCTCGACCTGCGCGACGCCGTCCTCGTCGGCTTCTCGATGGGCACCGGCGAGGTCGCCCGCTATGTGTCGACGTACGGCTCCGGCCGGGTCGCCAAGGTCGCCTTCCTCGCCTCGCTGGAGCCCTGCCTGCTCAAGTCGGACGACAACCCGGGCGGGGTCGCCCCGAAGGAGTTCTTCGACGAGATCGTCGCGGCCGTGAAGGCGGACCGGTACGCGTACTACACGAACTTCTACAACGACTTCTACAACCTCGACGAGAACCTCGGCACCAGGATCAGCGAGGAGGCCGTCCGCAACAGCTGGAACGTCGCGGCGGGCGGTGGTTTCTTCGCCGCGTCCGCCGCGCCCTCCACCTGGTACACCGACTTCCGGGCCGACATCCCGGCGATCGACGTGCCGGCCCTGATCCTGCACGGCACCGGCGACCGCATCCTGCCGGTGGACGGGACGGCGCGGCGGTTCCACAAGGCCCTTCCGGCCGCCGACTACGTGGAGATCGAGGGCGCCCCGCACGGTCTGCTCTGGACCCACGCGGAGGAGGTCAACTCGGCGCTGCTCGCCTTCCTGAAGAAGTGACCGATCAGAAGTGACCGATCAGAAGTGACCGAACAGAAGTGAGCGAATTCTTCCTCCGATTCTTCCTGGACGGTCCTCGGCCGGGGTGGTGACATCGTCAGGGCCGGCAGCGGAACCGAGCTGCCGGCCCTTGACCGTGCCCGGAGGGGAATCAGGTGGCCGTCGTCCTTTGCACCGCGTCACTGCCGGCGGCCGACCGGACGGAGCGCTGGCACCACGCCGTGTCACACACCTTCGTCCCGCTCGATGTGCACCTCCTCGAGAAGGACCCGTCGCCCGGCAGGATCGTCAGCAACGAGCTGGGCTCCTTACGGATCGCGCACGTCCAGGCGGGCCCGCAGGTCGTGACACGCAGCAAACGGCTGATCGCCCGGGACGGGAAGGAGTTCCTCATCCTCACCCTTCAGCAGCGGGGCAGCTCCCTCAAGGAACAGGACGGCAGGGAGGCCCGGATGGGCCCGGGTGACTTCTCCCTCTCGGACTCCTCCCGGCTGTTCCGCAAGAAGGTGCAGGACAGCTTCTCCTTCACCTCCTTCCACTTCCCCCGCGAGGACCTCCGCGTGCGGGACGACGATCTGCGGGCGGTGACCGCGACGGCGTTCTCCGGCCGGGAGGGCGGTGCCGCACTGGTGGCGACCTACTTCGCGCGTCTGGCCCGGGAAGCGGCCGGTTTCGACCCCGTCGCGGGCCGCCAGTTCGCCGCCACCGCGCTCGACCTGCTGGCACTGCTGATCAACGAGCGCAGCGGCCGCTTCACCACCCGGGCCCCGGAGACCGCCGCGGCCACCCTCGTACGCGTGCAGGACCACATCCTGCGCCACCTGTCCGACCCCGGCCTCGCCCCGCCGGGGATCGCCGCCGCGCACTTCATGTCGGTCCGCTACCTGCACAAGCTGTTCCAGCTGGAGGGCGTCACGGTGGGGGAGTGGATCCGGACGCAGCGCCTCGAACGGTGCCGCAGGGATCTGCTGCGGTCCCCGGCCCTGGGCCACGGGGTCGCGACCGTCGCCCGCCGCTGGGGCTTCGTGAGCCCCAGCCATTTCAGCCGTGCCTTCCGGGCGGCCTACGGGGTGACGCCCCGTGAGTGGCAGCGGAACGGTCTTTCCGGCCGATGTGATGCCTGATTCCGGGAACGTCCCGGCAGCTCGCCGCGTTGCCTCACTGTTCACGCCGCCGACCCAGGGAGCATCGTGCCCGAGACCACGCCCGGAACCACCGCCGTTCTGCCCGTACTCCCGGCCCTGAGCGCACAGGCGGAGCGACTGATCGAGACGGGGGTGCACGAGATCGCGGGCCTGTCGGCCGCCGAGATCCGTACATACGCGGCCGACGCCGAGGCCTCTGTGGGCAGCGAGGGCGCCCTGCTCGCCGTTCACCCCGACCGGGCGCCCGCCTCCGCCCTCGCCCCGCTGCTCCGCCGCGAGGGCAAGCCGGGCTTCGTCGTCGTCGACATGTCCGACGTCGACGAGTTCGCCCCCACCGGCGTCGAACTGCCCGACGCCCCGCTCTACGTCCTCACCGGCCTAGACCGCGGTGACCACATGAGCAACTGGAGCCCGGACGAGGCACTGCCCGCCCTCACCGAGCAGGACCGCACCCCGCTGCTGCTCGCCGAGGGCATCCACTGGGTGCTCCAGCAACCGGCTGCCCTGGACCGCAATCTGTGCTTCATGACCATCGGCTCCCGGCTGCGCAAGCCGAACGGCACGTTCGACGCGCGCACCCCGGCGATCTGGATCAGCAACGGCACCGGCCGTGACGGCCGCGAGCGCCGCGAGGCCCCGAAGGTCGGCTGGTGCTGGTGGAACAACCGCCACACCTGGCTCGGCTTCGGCTCCACCACGGGCCGCAAGCCCTAGCCTCCGGGCGCACCGGCCGGCCCTCACTGCACGAGCGGGCCGGCCGGTGCCGGGCGGCCCGCGGCCAGGGCGGCGAGACCCGCGTGGGCCTCGTCGCGTACGTCCGCGGGGACGCGGTCGCCGAGGGCGAGGACGGCGCGGTACTCGGCGGCGGCCCCGGCCCTCTCGCCGAGATGGGCGAGGGCCTGGCCCAGATGGAGATGGACCTTGCCCGCCTGCCTGTACCAGCCGCGGGCGTCGAACTGCCCGCGTACGGAGCGAAGCGCGTCCGCCGCCTCCTGCCACTGCCCCTGGCCGAGATGAACGAACGACACCGAGTAGACGGCGGACAGCAGGGTGAAGTCCCGTACGTTGGGCGGGATCCGGTCGTGATGACGGGGATCCGCGAGGGCGTCCAGGATGCCCTGGTAGGTCTCGACCGCCGCCCGGGCCCGGCCCGCCCCGCGCAGCACCCTGATCACCCCGCAGGACACCTGCAGATACCCGGTGACGTCGTCCGCCTCGGTGAACAGCTCCAGGGCCCGGTGGTAGTGGTCGGCGGCGGGCGGCATGTCGCCGACGGCGTCCCGCAGCCAGCCGAGATAGGCGTGGGCCCACGCCTGCTGAAGGACGTTCCCGGCCGCCCCCGCGAGCCGCAGCGCGTCCTCGGCCGCCTCCACCGCCTCGTCGTGCCGGCGGGCGCAGGCCCAGTACGCCCAGGCGAGGTAGTTGCGGTGGGTCGCCTCCAGACCGGCGTCGTCCAGCGCCGCCCCGGCCGTCGCGGCACGCTCGTAGACCTCGGTCCAATGACCCCAGGACACCCAGTGGTCGGAGAACCAGTGCATGGCCTCAGCGACCTCGACGACCCGCGCGTGCTCGCCCCGCGCCGCGGCCTCCCGGAACGCGGCGAGCCACGCGTCGCCCTCCGCCTTGATCCAGCGCGCCGCCTGTTCACGGTCGTCCAGGGCGACCAGCCGGCCGGGGTCCGGCGCGGGCCTGCCGTAGTCCGGCTCGTACCAGCGGCCCGCGAGGACGGCGGTCTCCAGCAGCCAGTGCCGCAGCCGGGACCGCGCGGCGAGCGACCTCTCCTCACCGTCCTCCGTGCGGTGACGGGAGGCCGCGTACAGCCGGAGCAGGTCGTGCAGCCGATAGCGGTCCTGACGGGACGTCATCAGCAGCCCCGCCTCCAGCAGTTCCTCCAGGAGATCCTCGGCGTCGGGCAGCGGCACACCGGCGAGCACGGCGGCCGGTGCCACACTGAAGTCCCCACCCGGGACGAGCGACAGCAGCCGGAACATCCGGGCGGCCTCGGGGGCGAGCCGGGAGTAGGACAGCGCGAAGGCGGAGTTGATCCGCAGATCGCCCGCGCTGAGCGCGTCCAGCCTGCGGTCCTCGTCGGCGAGCCGGTCGGCCAGGCGCCGCAGGCTCCAGTTGGTGCGGGTGGCAGCCCAGTTGGCCGCCACCCTGAGGGCCAGGGGCAGACGACCGCACAGCTCGGTCACCACGTCCGCCGCCGACGGCTCGGCGTCCACACGCCCGCCGCCCACGACGGCCCGCAGCAGGGCGGCGGACTCCTGCCGGCTCAGCCCGCCGAGTTCGACGCGCCGCATCCCTTCCAGACCGGCGAGGGCACGGCGGCTCGTCACCACCACGAGCAGCCGCCCCTCGCGGGGCAGCAGCGGTCTGACCTGGGCCTCGCCGCCCGCGTTGTCCAGCACCAGGACCGCGCGGAGCCCGGCCGCGATCTCCTGGTAGCGGGCGAGCCGCTCCTCGGTGCCGAGCCGGGCCAGTTCGGCGTCCCCCACGCCCCACGAGCCCAGCAGCCCCGACACGGCCTGCTCCGCGGTGAGCGGCCGCTCGTCCAGCCCCCGCATGTCCACCAGGAACGCCCCGTCGGGGCAGGACGACGCCAGCTCCTCGGCCAGCCGGACCGCCAGCGTCGTCTTGCCGCTGCCGGGCGGGCCGCACACCACGGCCGCCGGCGGCACCCTCGGCCCCCCGGCCGGCGTCGGCCCGCTGTCGGCGGCCTCCTGCGCCAGGGCGCGCAGCACCGCCAGTTCCTCATGCCGTCCGACGAAGTCGCGCACGCCCCTCGGCAGTGTGTGCGGCGAGGCCTTGAGGGACCCGGCGGCCCGTGCCCCGGGACGGGCGGCGCGGGCGGCGGCCAGAAGGTCCGCGTGCGCCGCCTCGTCCAGTTCCAGGCCCTGGGCGAGCGCGGTCACCGTGCCCCGGTGCGGACGGCGGCTCTTGCCCCGCTCCATGTCACCGATGGCACGCCCCGACACCCCGGAGGCCTCGGCCAGCTCCTCGATCGTCAGCCGACGGCTCTGCCGTAACGCGCGCAGCAGCCGGCCGAACGGCGCCGCGATCCCCACCCCGGTGTCCACCGCGCGATGATACGTGCGGCGGCCACCGGCCCGGCGGGCATCAGCCGGCGGCGTGGGCGCCGATGACGGCCTGCGCGTAGACGATGCCGAGGCCGTAGGCGCCGCCGTGCTCCTTCACCACGTCCGTGACCGCGCCGTACGTCTCGGTACGGGCCCAGTCGCGCTGCAACTCCAGGAGCACCTGCACCCAGGTGACCGGGACCGCCCCGGCCTGGATCATCCGCTGGACCGCGTGCTCGTGGGCCTGCGGGCTGACGCCGCCGGACGCGTCGGTGACGACGTAGACCTCGTAGCCCTGGGCGAGCGCGGAGAGCGCGGGCAGGACGACGCAGACCTCGGTCCACAGACCGGCGATGACGAGCTTGCGTCGCCCGGTGGCCTTGACCGCCTCGACGAAGGCCACGTCCTCCCAGGCGTTCATGGAGGTGCGGTCGACGGGCTTCTGCCCGGGGAAGACCTCCGCGAGCCGCGGCAGGAGCGGGCCGGAGAAGGACTCGGCGGCCACGGTGCTCAGTACGACCGGCACGTCGAAGGTCCGGGCGGCTCTGGCCAGACCGACGGTGGCGTTGATGATGGCGGTGCGGTCGCCGCTGCCGGTGCCGAAGAACATCTGCGGCTGGTGGTCGACGAACAGCACCGCGCAGTTGTCCGGGGTGAGCAGGTCGGGGCTGGGGGCGGCGGTGACATCGGCGATGCTGACCATGGGTGTTGTCCTCCGGGGAGCGATACTCCGGCTCGGATCTCGGCCGGTTCGCTCGTCACGCTAGGCACGCCGCAGCGGCGCCGGAGGGGTTCCGGGCCGCGTGTGCGCGGAGGGGACAGCAGGGGTGCGCCCGGGGACAACTTCCGGGCCGCGGTGCCGTGCCGGGCGTTCCCGGGAGGGGTGTCAGCGCACCCAGCCGGTGTAGCGGTTGCCGCCGCTGCGGGTCGGCTCGGCGGGTCGGGCCCGGAGGTCGCCGCCGTCCACGGCCGCGTTCACCGCGCGCACCAGCCAGGCGTTGACCGACAGCCCCTCGCGTGCGGCGGCCTCCTCGGCGCGTCCCTTGAGGTGGGCGGGCAGGCGCAGATTGATCCGCGCGGTGGTGCCGTCGTCGGCGTCGGCGGGCGCGGGGGCCGGTGCCGGGGCCCTCGGCGGCTCCGGGCGCGGGTCCGGTTCCTCGAAGCCGGCGCGGGCCGGTGGCGGTGTCACGACGAAGGCGGGGTCGAGCCCGCGCAGCCGTACGTCGACCGAGCCGGGGGCGAGTTCGCGGGTGACCTCGTCCATGGCGGCGGACAGCACGTTCAGCAGGGTCAGGCGGGTCGCCGACTCCAGTGGAGCGGTCAGCCGCTCGGCCAGCTCGCGGGCGTCCTCGCCACCGGCTTCGGCAGCCACCGCGAGTTCCCGGCGGAGTGTGTCGACATAGGGCGTGAGGTCCATGGCGGCATGATGGCATCAAGGTGGCGCCATGAGGAAACCCCAGGTCGAAGGACCTGGGGTTTCCTCATCGGATGTGCCTCAGACGAAGGCGCTCTGGCCCGTGATCGACTTGCCGACGATCAGGGTGTTCATCTCGCGGGTGCCCTCGAAGGAGTAGATGGCCTCGGCGTCGGCGAAGAACCGGGCGATGTCGTGCTCCAGGAGGATGCCGTTGCCGCCGAAGATCTCCCGGCTCCAGGCGACGACCTCCCGCATCCGGGAGGTGACGAACGCCTTGGCCAGCGCGGAGTGTTCGTCGCGGAAGATCCCCGCGTCCTGCAGCCGGGCGAGCTGCGTCAGCATGCCCCAGGACGCGGTGATGTTGCCCAGGCTCTTCACCAGCAGGTCCTGCACCAGCTGGAAGCCGCCGATCGGGCGGCCGAACTGGCGGCGCTCCCGGGCGTAGTCCAGGGCGAGTTCGTAGGCGCCGACCATCACGCCCAGCGCCTGCCAGGCGACTCCGCTGCGGGTGGCGCGCAGGATCTCGGCGACGTCCCGGAAGGAGTTGATGTTCTGCAGGCGGTTCGCCTCCGGCACCCGGACGTCGGTCAGGGTGATCTCGGCGTTCTCCACGATCCGGAAGGCGATCTTGCCCTCGATCTTCACCGGCTCGAAGCCGGGCGTGCCCTTCTCGACGACGAAGCCCTTGACGTGGTTGTCGTCGACGTCCCGGGCCCAGACCACGACGTAGTCGGCGAAGGTAGCGTTGCCGATCCACTTCTTGGCGCCGTTCAGGACCCAGCTGTCGCCCTCGCGCCGGGCGGTGGTGCGCATACCGCCCGCGACATCGGAGCCGCCGAGCGGCTCGGTCATGGCGAACGCGCCGATCTTGTCCATCGCGGCCATCTCGGGGAGCCAGCGGTCCCGCTGCTCCTGGTCGCCGCCCGAGTGGATGGAGTACATCGCCAGGCCGTTGTGGACGCCGAAGAAGGTGGACACCGAGGCGTCGGTGCGGGTCATCTCCAGGGCGAGCATGCCGCTGAGGAGGTTGCTGACGGCGGGGCGGTGCTCGCCGTAGCCCTCGTAGGGGAGGCCTGCGAGGCCGCTGTCGCGGAACAGGGAGATGAGCTCCGTGGGGAAGCGGTCCGCGGCCCAGTTCGCGTTCACCAGCGGCTTGACCTCGTCCCGCATGAAGGCACGGGCCTTGAGGAGGATCTTGCGCTCCTCGTCCGGCAGCAGGGCCTCGTAGCTGTAGAAGTCCGCGGTGAGCTGGTCCTCGAGCGGTTCCGTGAAGGTGGTCATCTCAGTTCTCCTCCTTGTCGGCGCTGTCCAGGGCGGACAGCACCGCGAGTTGCCTGCGGTCGCGCGTCTCGGTGAGTTCCGGGTACGTGGAGGAGCCGTAGGCCTTTTCCACGGCTTCGATGAGCCGTTCCTGGTCTTCCTCGCTCTGCGACGGGCTGCCGAGGCCCGTGTCGAGCCGCTGCCGCATCGAGGCGCCGATGTGCTCGACGAGGTGCCGGTAGCCGCCGGGGCCGCCGCCCAGGTGCGAGCCGAGGAACGGCCCGACCGTGGACCAGCGCAGGCCCAGCGAGTTCATCACGACCTTGTCGAGGTCCTCGGGGGTCACCACGCCCTGCTGGACGAGGTACACCGCCTCGCGGCTGAGCGCGTTCTGCAGCCGGTTCCCGACGAAGCCGGGGATCTCCTTGCGCTCGACGACCGGGGTGCGGCCGACCGAGGTGTAGAAGTCCACCGCGTCCTGCACGGCGTCCTCGCCGGTGCGCTCCCCGGGCACGACCTCGACGAGCGGGACGATGTGCGGCGGGTTGAAGGGGTGGCCGATCAGGACCCGGGCGGCGGCCTCGTCCGGCAGTTCGCCGGTGAAGGCGCTGGACGGGATCGCCGACGAGGAGCTGAGCAGCAGCGCGTGCTCGGGTGCCTCGCGGACCAGCGTGGCGAACAGGTCCTGCTTGAACTCGACCCGCTCGGGGCCGTTCTCCTGGACGACGTCCGCGTCCCGGACCGCGTCGGCGACATCGGCCGCGATGTGCACCCGGTCGGCCAGGCCCGTCACGTCCAGGCCACGGGCGGCCAGCTGCGGGGCGTTGCGCTCCAGCGCGTCGGCGACGGCCTCGGCGAGGTCCGGCCGCGGGTCGCTCACCTTGACGGTCAGGCCGTGTGCGGCGAACAGCGTCGCCCAGGACAGTCCGATGGTCCCGGCGCCGATCACGGCCGCTGTACGGAAGGCGCGGGTCATGACAGGGCTCCCTTCAGGTAGTCGTGGACCGGCTCGACGCCCGCGAGCGTCAGGTCGGTGAGGATGTGGCTGGCGGAGACGACCTCCAGCACCGGCAGGTCGGCCAGCGGGGCCAGCACGTGCTGGAAGAGCTGCAGCCGGGCGGGGCCGGTCCAGGCCTCCTTGACGGTGAGGTCGGTGATGCGGGTGCGGACGAGTTCCTGCACACGCGGCAGACCGTCGTAGCCGGGAATGACCTTGAGCATGAAGGTCGGCACGGTGATCTGCGCCGCCGCCTCGTCCCGGTCCAGCTCGTGGTGCTTGTAGCCCATGGTCGCGGTGGCGACCCGCTGCGCGCCGTGGTCGAGGGTGCCGACGAGCGCGCCGGTGTCGACCTGGAGCGCCGGGGAGCCCATGACCTTCGGGTAGGCGGAGACCTCGCGGCCGGAGGCGGTCGCCGGGAAGTTGTCGAGGTACATGGCGTGCAGGTACTCGCCCCGCTCGCCCTCGAAGCCGACGGGGATCGCCTGGCCGGCCTCGGTGTAGGGGCCGTAGCCGCTGACGTCACCCATCTTCATGACCTCGAACCGGACCAGCGGCTCGTCGATCCGCAGCGGCTGAGGGACGACCGCCCGCAGCGCTTCGGGGTCGGTGCGGTAGACGACGTTGAGGTACTCACGGTCGGTGAACCGCGGCACCATCGGCGCGTACGCCGGGCTGGTGAGGGGGGTGGTGACGTGCTGTGTGACGTCCTCGGCGCGCATGGCGCCTCACCGTCCCGTCCACCGCGCGGGGCGGCGCTCGGCGAAGGCCGTCATGCCCTCGCGGACGTCGGCCGAGGCCATCAGGGTCTTCATCTGCTCGCGCTGGAAGGCGAAGGCCTCGGCGTCGGGCGCCCCGTCGGCGGCGCGGACGACGCGCTTGACGGTGGCGAGCGCGAGCGGGGCGTTCTCCGCGAGCCGTTCGGCCAGCCGCAGCGCCTCGGCGACGGCCTGGCCGCTGCCGGTGACCCGGTTGGCCAGGCCGAGTTCGCCCGCACGGCGGCCGTCGACGGGCTCGCCGGTCAGCAGCAGTTCCATGGCGAGGTGGTGCGGGACGCGCTTGGGCAGCCGGATCACGCCGCCGCCCGCCGCGATCAGCCCGCGCTTGACCTCGGGCAGACCGAACCGGGCGTCCTCGGCCGCGACGATCAGGTCGCAGGCCAGGGCCAGTTCGAAGCCGCCGCCCATGGCGAAGCCCTCCACGGCGGCGATCAGCGGCTTGGCCGGCTCGGACTCGGTGAGGCCGCCGAACCCGCGGCCCTCGACCTCGGGCGACTCGCCGCGCAGCGCCGCCTTGAGGTCCATACCGGCGCTGAAGGCGCCGCCCTCACCGGTCAGCACACCGGCCCGCAGCGCCGGATCGGCCTCCAACTCGTCCAGTGCAGCGGCCAGTTGGGCGGCCACCGCCGCGTTCACGGCGTTGCGGGCCTCGGGCCGGTCGAGGGTGATCAGCAGGGCGGAGCCGATGCGTTCGGTCCGTACGACAGGGGTTTCGGGGGTGCTCATGGTGGTCCTTCTGTCCTGGTGTGACGGCCGTCGGGGAGCGCGGGCCGCTCCCCGACGGCGAGTTGGGGGAGGGAGGGCCGTCGCTCAGCGGGCGGCGTCGAGTTCGGCGAGGACGTCCGCGGTGTCCTGGCCCGCGACCGGTGCCAGCCGGCGGATCGAGCCGGGGGTCGCGGAGAAGCGCACCGGGATGCCGATGGTGCGGACAGTGCCCTCGGTCGGGTGCTCGACGGTGTCGAGCAGGTGACCGTCACGGACATAGGGGTCCTCGTGGGCGTTCTCCAGCTCCAGCACCGGCGCCATCGGGATGCTGTGCTTGGCGCACACCTCGGCCCACTCCTCGGTGGTCAGCGCCGGGGCGCACACGCCGATCAGCTCGGCCAGGTCCTCGTGGTCGGCGCTGTCGATGGCCTCCCCTCCGACCCGCGGGTCCTCGGCGAGGTCCGGGCGCCCGGCGGCCGAGAAGAAGTCACGGTAGTTCCGCGGGTTGTAGGGGATGACACAGGCGAGGCCGTCCTTGGTGCGCACCGCCTTGTGGCCCTTGAGCATCGACAGCGGGAAGCCGGTGGGGCTGCTCTCGGGCACGTGGGTGTGGCCCGCCAGGTGCTCGACGAGGTTGAAGGCGATCAGCGTGTCCGTCATCGGGATCTCGACCTGCTGGCCCCGGCCGGTCCGGTCCCGGTGCAGCAGGGCCGCGAGCACGCTGTAGGCGATGGTCAGCGAGGAGACCTTGTCGCCGATGATGGTCGGCAGGTAGACGGGCTCGCCCAGCGCGCGGTCGGCGATGTCGACCAGGCCGGAGGCGGCCTGCACGGTCTCGTCGTAGGCGGCGTTGCCCGCGCGGTCCGAGTCGCCGCGGAAGCCCTGGGCGTGTGCGTAGACGAGCCGCGGGTTGCGGGCGGCGATGTCGTCGTAGGACAGGCCCAGACGGTGCAGCGCGCCGGGCCGCATGTTCGTGATGAGCACGTCCGCGGTGTCGACCAGTGCGAGCGCGCGCTCCCGGTCGGTCTCTTCCTTGAGGTTGAGGGCCACGCTCCGCTTGTTGCGGTTGACGTTGAGGTTCAGCGGGGTCATGCCCGGCGTGGTGCGGTAGTGGCCCACGCGCACGGTGTCGGCGGGCGACTCGATCTTGATCACGTCGGCGCCCAGGTCACCGAGGATCTGGGCGGCGTACGGGCCCATCACCACGGTCGAGAGGTCGATCACGCGCACGCCGTCCAGAGGACCGGCGGTGGTGTCCGTGATTTCCGTCATCGTTACCTTCACTCCTAGCTTCGCCGCATGTGTGTATCTGCCAACTAAGTTAGCAAGGGCGGGTTGCGAACGGAATGACCAAATAGCGCAGAGCGGTATGACCGCAGTGGTCATACCGCTTTGTGTGAAGGTTTCTTGGAATTCAGGCGAGAAGCCGGTCGGCGAACACTTCGCGCGCCGCGGCGACCACTTCTTCCAGGTCACCGCCGTCGGCCCGGTCCTTGCGCCAGAAAAGGCCGGTCTCCAGTGTCGGATGGAAATCGGAGAAGGGGAGAACCGTCACATTGTCCAGACGGTAATTCTGTACGGGGCTTCTGGAATCCAGCATGGAAATGGAGAAAGCCAGTCCGCTGGCCACTATCTCGGACACTCCGTCGAAAGTGACACTGCTCAGTTCGATCCGCTTCTTGAGGCCGAGATCGGACAGTCGCCGGTCGAGTCCGCGGAAATACGCGTTGGTCACGGCCGTGGGGGAGCCCGCGTAGGCGAGGTCGGCCAGCTCCGCCAGCGCGACCGACTCCCGCCCCGGAAAGCGGTCTCTGGGGACGACCGCGCCCAGCCGCTCCGACATCACCGGCAACTGTTCCAGGGCGGGGTCGCCGCCGACCGGCAGCCGGGCCAGGGTCAGCGCGAGCCGTCCGTCGCACACCGCGTCCACCAGCCGGTCGGTGCCCCCCGGCCAGCGTTTGATCTCGAACCGGTCGCCGACCCGCTCGGCGAGGGTGTCCATCCGCATCCGCAGATCCGGGTGGATGCCGCTCGGGACGCCGAGCAGCAGCGTGGTCCGCTGCGGCCGGGCCGTCTCGTCCAGTCGCCACTGGATCGAGTCGACCTGCTCCAGGACACCGCGCGCGATCGGCAGCAGCGCGGTACCGGCGGCGGTGAGCCTCACCTTGTGCGTGTCGCGGTCGAACAGCCGGTGCCCGAGTTCGCCTTCGAGATCCTTGATCCGTCGGCTCAGCGGGGAGGCCGCCATGTGCAGTTTGCGGGCCGCGGTGGAGAAGTTCAGTTCTTGGGCGACGGCGACGAAATAGCGCAGGTGTAGGAGCTCCACGCGCCCAACCCTAGCGACCGTCTGTCCGGATGACCGGGCCTCACCCGCCCTCCGGGTGCGTCCCGAGCGCGGAAGCCCCGGCCTCGACCCCGCCCCCGCCCTCGGTCCGGGTCCGGCGTGCGTAGGCGCGGGCCGCGCGTGCGCGGTCGCCGCAGCGTGTCGAGCACCAGTGGCGTCGGCCGTGGCGCAGCAGATAGCGGCCGCAGGGCGGGGAGCCGCAGGCGGTGAGGCGCTCGGCGTCGGGCCCGGTGAGCAGGTCGGCCGCGTCGGCGGCCAGGGCCGCGAGTGCGTGGTCGACGATCTCGGTGGTGGGGTGCGGGGGTGCGCGGTAGGGGCCGTTCTTCTCGTCCCACTGGAGCAGCGAGGCGGTGGGCACCTTGGTCATGGCGTCGTTGACCGCGGAGAGGGCGGCGGGCAGGGCCGGCAGCGCCTCGACGCGGGAGGCGAGCAACGACCTGATCTGTTCGCGCAGGGAACGCAGTTGTGCCGTGCACATCTCCCGGAGGCCCGCGTCCACGGGGGCGAGGCCGTGGTCCGCCAGCCACTGATTCGCCTGCTCCGGTGTGCCGAGGAAGTCGGTGAACCTGCCGCCGGGCGACGCGATGACGCTGTTGGCGAAGGCGAGGGCCGCGTACTGCTCCTCACCGGGCGCGGGAGGCACGGCGGGTTCGGCGGAACCAGTGGGCTCGGCGGGCTCGGCGGCGGCGTTCGCGTTCATGGTTCTCATGGTACGGCTTGCCTTCATCCGTGAGAAGCGGCTACGGTCTCTCACGGATAAACCAATCCTATCCGTGAGGTGTTTCTGCTGTGGCTTCTTCGGTGACGACCCGTGAGCAGTTCCCCGTCCGCGTCTTCGGCGGCCCGACCGCTCTCTTCGAGTACGGCGGCCTGCGGTTCCTGACCGACCCCACCTTCGACGCTCCCGGCGACTACCCGGAGTCGGCCGGCCCGGTCCTGACCAAGACCGCCCCCGCCTCCGGCAGCCCCGCCGAGCTCGGCTCCGTCGACGTGGTCCTGCTCTCCCACGACGAGCACGCCGACAACCTCGACCGAGCCGGCCGGGCCCTCCTCGCCGATGTGCCGCTGACCCTCACCACCCCCGGTGGCGGCAAGCGCCTCGGCGACCGGGCCAGGGGACTGGCCGACTGGGAGTCGGTCGAGCTGGACCGCCCCGACGGCGGCACGGTCACCGTGACCGGCGTCCCCGCCGTCCACGGCCCGGGTCCGCGCGAGGAGACCGAGGCCGTCACCGGACAGGTCGTCGGATTCGTCCTGACCGGAGACGGACTGCCCACCGTCTACGTCAGCGGTGACAACGCCTCCCTCGACGCGGTCAGGGAGACCGCCGACCGCCTCGGCCCGGTGCACACCGCCGTCCTCTTCGCGGGCGCACCCCGCTTCGCCGGCCTCTTCGACGGAGGCACCCTCGTGCTGGACAGCGCCCAGGCCGCCGAAGCCACCCGGATCCTCGGCGCCCGCCGGGTCGTCCCCGTCCACTACGACAGCTGGACCCACTTCACCGAAGGCCGCGACGAACTCCAGGCCGCCTTCACCGAGGCGGGGCTGGCCGACCGCCTGGACTGGGGACACTCGGGCTGATCCCGGGCATCGCGGCAGCCGGTTTCCGTCGTACGGTGAATGCCGATCGCGAGGGACAGGAGGCCGAGGTGGCCGAGACGACGCAGCCCGGGACGACGGTCGCCGAGGTGATGGCCGAGCTGGCCGCGCTCGAGGACCCGAAGGCGCGCGAGGTGAACGAGAGGCACGGTGACGATCACGGTGTGAACCTCGGCAAACTGCGCGCGCTCGCGAAGCGCCTGAAGACGCAGCAGGAACTCGCGGTCCGGCTCTGGGAGACGGGCGACACCGCGGCGAGACTGCTCGCCCTCCTGATCTGCCGCCCGAAGGCGTTCGAGCGTGACGCCCTGGACGTCATGCTGCGCGAGGCACGCACCCCCAAGGTGCACGACTGGCTCGTGAACTACGTGGTGAAGAAGAGCCCGCACGCCGAGGAACTGCGCTCGGCCTGGTTCGCCGACCCGGATCCCGTGGTCGCGAGCGCCGGCTGGGCGCTGACCACCGAACGCGTGGCGAAGAAACCCGAGGGCCTCGACCTCGCGGAACTGCTCGACGTCATCGAGGCGGAGATGAAGGACGCCCCGGACCGCTTGCAGTGGGCGATGAACCACTGCCTGGCCCAGATCGGGATCGAGCACGCGGAGTACCGCACCCGTGCCCTCGGCATCGGCGAGCGCCTGGAGGTGCTCAAGGACTATCCGACGTCCCCCGGCTGCACATCCCCGTTCGCGCCCGTCTGGATCACCGAGATGGTGCGCAGGCGGCACGGCTAGCGAGCAGGCGCTCCCGCCCAGCACGGGGTCTGGGCGGGAGCGGTGCGGTCCCCTCCGGTCGTTCTTCAGCACGAAGGGACCGCTCGTCCTTCCAGACTGGAAGGTCCGACGCCCGGGGAGGCGTCCGCGATCCATGGTGCGCCCTGCCCCCGGTATCGCGACGAGAAGTACGTTTCCGCCTTCAAAAGCGTTCAATCCGCCATGTTTTGCACGCGTGAGTGACCGACATGGCCCAGTGAGGCCCGCTGTGGACACCGGGGCACCCGGCGGCATTGTTCCGTAACTCCATGATCACGTTGAGTGTCCGGCCGTCGACGCACCATGCTGACCTCCAACTCCTCCGCAGCGCCTCAGCACCGCCGCGGAAGAGCCTTCCAGACGCCTCGAGTTGAGAGACAAGGTGCGATGTCCAGTAAGCAGGTGTTGACCGTCGTCGTGATGGTGGCGGTCTTCGCATGGAGCACGGTGATGACCGTGCTGGGGCACCTCGCGGCCGTGGCCGCGCTGCTGCCGTCGCTCGGACTGCTCGTACAGCAGATCGTCGCCGCCCTCCACACCACGCAGTCCCCGCGCCCCACCCCGGCGGACACCGCCCCGACGGCCATAGCGGCCGGACCCGAGGAGTCGGTGCGATGACCCCGTTCTCCGCGTACGAGCAGCCCGACGGCGAGCCGCCGAGCAGGCGCGGCCGCAAACCGGAGTCGATCGGCGAGCAGGTGGGTCCCTCCCACCGGGCCTGGCTGGAGCCGGTGCGGGGCCGGCTCTTCGCCAGCGGGCTCACCCTCGACGACCTCGTCGGCCGCTCCGGCTACTCCAAGGCCCGCATCAGCGAACTCCTGCGCGGCAAGGGCTACTACCCCGGCTGGGAGATCACCTACAGCGTGGTCCGGGCCCTGGACATCCCCGTCTGGCCGCTGCGCCGGCTGTGGACCGCGGCGGCCCGAGAGGCGGCCAAGGACCACGCCTGGATCGAGAGCCGCATACACGCCGTCCAGCCGCTGCCGCCGGAACGGCCCCCGCTCGCCCACCAGGGATTCACCGAGGCCATGCGCCACCCCTACACCGCCTACGCCCGCGCCTTCCTGCAGAGCGACCGGCGCGCCCACTGGGTCGTCTCGGAAGCCTGCGACATCCTCTGGCTCGGCTGGGACGACGCCGTCGCCGGCCCCAACGTCCCCCGCCACGCCTGGCGGCTGCTGCGCTCGCGCGTCCTGTTACGCACGCACCTGCACCCGGCCGGACATCCCGATCTGCGCCCGGCGGCGTTCCAGACCGTCGACCAGAGCCGGATCGACGACCTGACCGCCCGCTTCGCCCGCATCGGCCGGCTCGCCGACTTCTTCGACGCCGTCGCCCGGCTGCCCCAGAACCAGCTCGACGTCACCGTCCTGCGCTATCTGTGCGGCATCCACCCCGACGCCATCCCCGGCGTCGTCGGCCTGTCCACGGCCATCACCCAGTCCATCGACCACCACGCCCGAGGCGCCCTGGAAGGCACCTACCTCCGCCATGACAACCGGGAGTGAGCACCCCGCCATGACCGCCATCGACGAACTCCTCTCCCGCTCGCTCCTGCTGCACGATCCCCACGTGCCGTCGGACACCGTCCCGTACGAGGACACCGCCTACCCCGCCTTCGCCCCGGACGGCACCCCGCTGTGGGCCGTCGGCGGCGGCGACCTGGCCGACGACAACGCCGCCCGGAGCCTGCGGGCCCTGTGCGAGGCGGCCGTCGTCCACGCCACGCCGCGCCAGCTCGCCGACTTCGTCACCGAACAGCTCCCCTCCCCGCGCGGCGCCTGGATCCTCGGCTGCGTCCTGCAACTCGCCGACGCGCGGGACGGCGCGCGCTTCTGGTGGCAGTACGCCGCCGGGGCCGGCGAACCCGCCGCCTCCTACTGCCTCCACCTGCATCACCTCGCGCTCGGCGACCGGCAGGCGGCCGCCCTGTGGCACCAGCAGGCCGGCGACGACGCGCCGGCCGACAGCGGACTCGGCGTCGACACCAGCATCCCCACGGTCCTGCGCATCCTCAGCCGACTGGCCCCGACCGCCCCCCGCGACCACACCGAGACGTACACCGCGGTCAAGGCCTATGTCACCAACGCCGTCGCCGCCGGATACGCCCGCAACCCCGACTACGAGATCCCGCTCCCCGGCCCTCACTTCGCCGAGCAACTCGAGATCATCCTGGCCGCCACCTCGGCGGTCTCCCGGACCGTACGGCAGGCCCGGCCGCCGGCCACGGGCCTGCCCAACCGCACCAGGCCGCGCGCCGACGCCGGGGACCGTTCCGGCGAGTGCGCGCACGAGCCGGAACGGGTCCTGGTGGAGACCGCCGCACGCGACGAGTCCGCCTCCAGCTTCTTCCGGGAAGCCCTCGCGGCCTGCTGGGAATCGGCCGTCGCGGACCGTACGGCCAGGGGAGCGGACCGTCGCGATGCGCGGCTGCGTTACCTCCTGGACCGCCGGCCCGCCGAACCTACTTCGTGGCGTTGAGCGTCTGCGTCGCCAGCGCCAGGTTCTTGTCATCGGCGCTGCCCCAGGCGTAGACGACATTGGCCGTGCCCGCCTTGAGGGAGAGGTCGGCCGGGCCGATGGCCACGGTGTCCGTGCCGGCGAGCACGACATCGGCCTTCACGGTGCCCGCGTCGACCTCGGTGGTGTCCTCCTTGGGGTTCTCCAGGCCGGTGAAGAGCGGCTGCCCGTTCGCGCGGACGTCGACCGCGGGGGCGGCTGCGACGTGGCGCACCGTGAGGCGGGCCTTGCCGTCGTCGACCTTCGCGACATCGTTGGTGTAGGCGGTCAGCTGGGGTTTGCCGTCGGCGGTGAGGTGGGCGGCGATCGTGGCGTTGCCGCCCTCGGCCACCTTGACCTCCTTCTGGAGGGCGGGTGTGCCGTCCGGGTTCTGGCCCGCCTCGAAGATCTCTATGTCATAGGTCCCGGCTTTGAGGGCCTGCGGGTCGGTCACCGTGCCGGGCTTGAAGTCGCCGATCAGCTCGTCACCGTTGGCGTACACATCGACGGTCATCCCGGGGATGCCGTGGAAGACGGACACCATCGCCTCGTTCTGCGAGGCGGCACCCGCCATGGCGGGCGCGGCGGCGCCCAGGGCCAGGGCGCAGGCGGCGGCCGATGCGGCGACAGCGAGAGAGGTCCGGGAAGTCATGGGGGTCATCCCTTCGAATGCGCCTCCGCACGTTGCGGGGTCTCGATGTCGTTTCGCGCACGGCGACCGTCGCGGATGCGCGGACGGCACCTTTCGTCGGCCGGTTCGGCCGCGCGGCTAGACGCCCGTCCAGCGGACCTGGCCCGGCTCGATCGCCCGGCGCAGCCGCTGCAGGCCACGGCGGGCGTGACTCTTCACCGTGCCGAGCGGCATTCCGGTCCGTTCCGCGATCTGGGCCTGGGTCAGGTCCTCGTAGAAGGCCAGGCACAGCACATGCCGCTGGTGCGACGGCAGACAGGACAACTCCTGCACCAGCAGGACCCGGTCCAGGACGTCCTCCGCCGCCGACTCGTCCCGGCCGAGCGTGTCGTCCGTGTGGGCGAGGGAATCGGCGAGGGCCAGCCGTCTGGTCCGGGCGGCCAGCGCGTCGACGATCTTGCGCCGGGTGATGCCCACGAGCCAGGCGCCCAGCGGGCCCCGCTCCGGGCGGAAGCCGGCCTGACCGCGCCAGGCGCCGAGAAACACCTGCTGGGTGACGTCGTCGGCCTCGTACGTGTCGCCGAGCGACCGGGTGGCCATGGTGTGGACCAGGGGCGCCCAGCGCCGGTAGACCGCGGCGAAGGCGTCCTCGTCGGCGGCACGGAATCCAAGGGCCAGCTCGTCCTCGTACCTGGTCTCTTCTCGGGTGTCGGTGATCATGGCCTGGTTCCTCCTGCCATGCGCGAGGTGCGGCCGTCCGCACGCGTCCCAGTCTTGTGACGCACAAACGACGCAGGCAACATGCGTCGTTTGTGCGTCGTACAGTGGGCTCCGTGACCAGAGGTGACGGCGACGGCCGGCACGAGGAGGACCCGCTGCGCGGCGGGCTCACCACCGGTGAAGTGGCCAGACGCCTGGGGGTGGCGCCCACCACGGTCCGCTCCTGGGACCGCCGCTACGGCATCGGCCCCGACGCGCACACCGGCGGCAGGCACCGGCGCTGGACCGCCGGGGACGTGGCCCGCCTGGAGCGGATGTGCGCCCTGACGGCGACCGGTCTGCCCCCTGCCGAAGCCGCGCGCGTGGCGCTCGGCGACACACCGCCGGACCCGGCCCCCTCCGCGCGGGTGCCCCTCCCGCAACCGCCCCCGCCGCCGCGCGGCCGCAGCCGGGCCGGGAGCGGGATGCGCCTCGGCGACGTGCGCCAGGAGTCCAGGGGGATCGCCCGTGCCGCCCTGCGTCTCGACGCCGCCGCCCTGGACGAACTGCTCCTGGCCGCGATCGCCGACCACGGACTGGTCACGGCCTGGACCGAGGTGATCATGCCGACCCTGCAGGCGACCGGCCGCAAGTGGGAGACCTCGGGGGAGAAGTATGTGGAGGTGGAGCACTTCCTGTCCTGGCACGTCTCCGGAGCGCTGCGGCGCAGCGCACCGCCCGTGGTCGCCGACGGCCCCGGCATCACCACGGTCCTCGCCTGCGTGCCGGGGGAGAACCACACCCTGCCGCTGGAGGTGCTGGCCGCCGCGCTGGCCGAACGCGGCCTGCCGGTACGCATGTTCGGTGCCGCGCTGCCCGTCGAATCGGTCGTCGCGGCGGTGCGCCGCACCGGACCCGCCGCCGTGGGTCTGTGGGCGCAGTCCCGCACCACGGCCAGCCGGCCGCTGGCGCAGCATGTGGCGGCGATGGAATGGGGCGTGCGCGGTGCCCGCAGGAAGCCCGTCGTCCTGACCCTGGGGCCGGGCTGGGCCGGTCAGACCCTTGCCGGGCTGCCCCATCCCCCCGGCCTGGCCGAGGCCTTGGCGGTGGTGGAGTCGGTCGTGTCAGGGCGGTGAGTCCCCGCGCGCCCGCTCCTGGCGTCGTACGTCGGCGAGGTCGCCGAGCCGGTCCAGGCCGCGCACCGCCTGTGCCATGCGATGGTTGCGCTCCAGTCCGGCGCGGTGCCGGTCGAGGAACGCCCAGTAGCCCGCGGTGTAGGGGCAGGCGTGCGCGCCGGTCCGCTGCGAGGGCCGGTAGACGCACGCGCCGCACAGATCGCTCATCCGGTTCACATAGGCACCGCCGGAGGTGTACGGCTTGGTGGTCATCCGGCCGCCGTCGGCGTACTGGGACATGCCGACGACATTGGGCACCATCACCCAGTCGTAGCCGTCGACGAAGCAGCGGTGGAACCAGTCCGTGACCGCCGCCGGATCCCAGCCCCGCTGGAGCGCGTAGCTGCCGAGCAGCATCAGCCGGGGGATGTGGTGGGTCCATCCCGTGTCGCGTACCTGGGACAGCACCGTGCGCAGACAGCGCGCCTCCACGTCGTCGGCGTCCAGGTCGTTCCACCAGTCCGGCAACGGTGCGGTGTGGCGCAGCGCGTTGGAGTTGCGGTAGTCCTCGCCGAAGTACCAGTAGAGCTGCCACACGTACTCGCGCCAGCCGGCGATCTGCCGGACGAAGCCCTCCACGCTGTTCAGCGGCGCCCGCCCCTCGCGCCACGCCGTCTCGGCCCGCTCGACGCACTCGGCGGGATCGAGCAGCCCCAGATTGAGCGAGGACGACAGCAGGCTGTGGCTCATGACGGGGTCGGCGGCGAGCATCGCGTCCTCGTACGGGCCGAAATCGGTGAGCCGGCGCTCCACGAAACGACGCAGCGCCGCCCGGGCCTCGGCCCTGGTCGCGGGGAACAGGCGTGGCCCGTCCCGCCCGACGAAGGACACGTCGCCGTCCTTCTCCCAGCGGTCGAGGTCATGGCGGACCTCCGCGTCGATGTCGTCCTCGCGCGGCCGGTAGGGACGGTCGACCGGCAGGGTGGCCGTGTCACGGGGCGGCGGCCGCCGGTTGTCGTGATCGAGGTTCCACCGGCCTCCCACGGGCCGGTCGCCGTCCATCAGCAGGTCGTGTCCGCGCCGGACCCAGCGGTAGAAGTCCTCCTGACGCAGGCTCCTGCCGCCCTGATCGCCGGCCCACGCGGCGAAGGCGTCCAGGGGCACCAGGAATCCGCGCGCCGGGCCCGTCGTGACCCGCGGCAGCGAGCGCACCAGCCGCAGCGCGGCGTACGAGGTCGGGTGATGAACGGTCAGGGCCCGGCCGCGCGCCGCCCGGTCGAGCCCCTCGCGGTAGGTGTCGGCGCGCACGTAGCTGACGCGGTCGCCGAGTTCGGCCGCGCGGTGACGCATGGCGGACAGCACCAGGTGCGCCTTGGCCCGGTGGAAGCGCCGGCGCCGGAACACCGACCGGGCCTCGATCATCAGCAGCGGCGTGTCCCGGGCGAGGCCGCTGTCCTCGGACGGCCGCAGGAAAAGCGGACCGAGCTGATCACCGAACAGCCAGTGCACGAGCCGCTCCCGCCGTCAGTCCCGGCCGCGCGCGTGCTTGAACCGGGCCAGGCCCTCACCGAGGTCGATCAGCGGCTGCGGGTAGTCCAGCCGCGCCCGTTCCTCCTCGGGCAGCCGCCAGGGCTCATGGATGCGGGCATCGGGCACGTCCGACAGCTCCGGCACCCACCGCCGTACATAACCTCCCGCCGGGTCGAAGCGCTTGCCCTGGACGACCGGGTTGAGGACGCGGTGGGGGCGGGTGTCGGTGCCGGTCCCGGCGACCCACTGCCAGTTGAGCTGGTTGTTGACGATGTCGCCGTCCACCAGCAGGTCCAGGAAGTGCCGGGCGCCGATCCGCCAGTCCACGTACAGGGTCTTGGCCAGGAAGCTCGCCACCAGCAGCCGCGCCCGGTTGTGCATCCAGCCCTCGTGGAGCAGCTGGCGCATGGCCGCGTCGACGACCGGGTAGCCGGTGCGGCCCTCCCGCCACGCGGCGATGTCCTCGGCGGCCTCGTCCTCGGTCCGCCACCGGTCGTGCCGCGTCCGGTAGTCCTGGCCGGAGGCGTCGGGCCGCGCCGCCAGCACCTGGTGGTGGAAGTCGCGCCAGCACAGCTGCCGTACGAACGCCTCCGCCCCCGGCCCGCCACGCTCCCGGGCCCGCTGGACCAGCTCCACCGGCGACAGCGCACCGAAGTGCAGATACGGCGAGAGCCTGGACGTCGCGTCGCCCGCCAGATCGTCGTGCCGGTCCTCGTACGCCGAAAGCCCGCCGCGCGACCACCGGTTGAACCGGTCGCGCCCGGGTCCCTCGCCCCCGGTGGGCAGGCCCGGCGAGATGTCCGACAGCTCGTCCCGGGAGGGCAGCGGCTCGCCCTGCACGGCGTCGGGGACGCGCACGACGCGCGGCGCGGGACAGACGTCCCTCAGCCGCTCCTGCGACCACCGGCGGAAGTAGGGGGTGAACACGGCGAAGTGGTCGTTGCCCGCGGGCGTCACCGCGCCGGGCGCCAGGGCCGTGATCACGCTGTCGTGCACGTGCAGCGCCACGCCCTGTCCGCGCAGCGCGTCCCGCAACTGCTCCTCCCGCCGGTGGGCGTAGCCGGTGACGCCCGCCGCGAGGTGCACCTCTGTCGCCCCGCACTCGGCGGCCACCGCGCAGACCTCCTGGACGACCGGTCCCTTGCGGACGACGAGCCGGCCGCCGCACCGGCGCAGCGAGGCGTCGAGGTCGGTCAGGCAGTCGGCGAGGAAGGCACTGCGGTTGGGCACGTCGAAGCCCGCCGCGTGGACACCGGGATCGCGGACGAAGAGCGGCACCACCTCGTCCGCCCACGCCAGTGCGGCGCGCAGCGGCGGATGGTCGTGCACCCGCAGATCCGAGGTGAACAAGACGACCGCGACGGTCATGGCGATTCTCCTGAAGGTGCTGTGCGATGGGGATCGCGATGTGGATCTCTACTGCCTGACTCTTCGGTCGCGACGCGCGGTCCGGATGCGGCCGGGACGCGGCCCGGCCCGGCGCGCGCTCATCCCCTTGACGGCCGCCTGGGTGATGTTGCGGGCCATGCCGCCGAAGACGACGGCGTGGAACGGGGAGAGCGACCACCAGTAGGCGTGCCCCAGCAGGCCCCGGGGATGGAAGAGGGCGCGCTGCCGGTAGCGCGTACGGCCCGCGTCGTCCGTCTCCGCGTACATCTCCAGCCACGCCAGACCGGGCAGCCGCATCTCCGCCCGCAGCCGCAGCAGACGGCTCGGCTCGATCTCCTCGACCCGCCAGAAGTCCAGGGAGTCGCCGGCCCGCAGACGCTCGGCGTCGCGCCGTCCGCGGCGCAGACCGACACCGCCGACGAAACGGTCCAGCCAGCCCCGGACCGTCCAGGCGAGCGGGAAGGAGTACCAGCCGTTGTCGCCGCCGATGCCCTCGATCACCTTCCACAGCGACTCCCGGGACGCGTCCACCGGGAGGTGCCGCTCGTCCTCGTAGAGGCTGCCGCCCGCCCAGTCCGGGTCGGTGGGCAGGGGATCGCTGGGCGCCCCGGGCACGGCGGCGGACGACCAGCGGGTGACGACCTGTGCGTCGCGCACCTTGCGCAGCGCCAGTGCCAGCGCCGTGTCGAAGGGCAGCGGCCGGCCCGGACGGTCGGGCACGTAGCGGGCGATGTCGTGCTCGCGGCACACGACCTCGTGGCGCAGCGACTCGGTCAGCGGCCGGGCGAGGGCGGCGGGCACCGGGGTGACCAGGCCGACCCAGTGGCTGGACAGCCTCGGGGTGAGCACCGGCACCGGAACGATGAGCCTGCGCCGCAGTCCGGCCACCTTGGCGTACTGGTCCATCATCTCCCGGTACGTGAGGACGTCCGGCCCGCCGATGTCGAACGCGCGGTCGACGTCATCCGGCATCGTGGCCGAACCGACGAGGTACCGCAGCACGTCCCGTACGCCGATCGGCTGCGTCCGGGTGTGCACCCAACTGGGCGTCACCATCACCGGCAGCCGCTCGGTCAGATAGCGCAGCATCTCGAAGGACGCCGAGCCCGAGCCGATGACGACCGCCGCCCGCAACACCGTGGCCGGGACCGGCGCGTCGAGGAAGACGCGTCCCACCTCGGCCCTGGAGCGCAGATGCGGGGAGAGGGACTCCTCGGGAACGCCCTGGGGTGTGAGCCCGCCGAGGTAGACGATCCGCCGCACACCGGCGGCGCGCGCCTGCTCGGCGAAGACCCGGGCCGCCCTGCGGTCGGTCTCCTCGAAGCCCGGACCGGTCCCCAGGGCGTGCACCAGGTAGTACGCGACATCGACACCCCGCATCGCGGCGGCGACCGAATCGGCGTCCGTGACATCGCCCCGGACCGTCTCGGCGTGCCCCGCCCAGGGGTGATCGCGCAGCTTGCCGGGGGAGCGGGCCAGGCACCGGACCCGGTGGCCCTCCTGGAGCAGTTCCGGCACCAGACGCCCGCCGATGTACCCGGACGCCCCGGTCACCAGACAGTGCGGCGGCTGTGCGTCCCGTTGTCCGTCCGTCTCCACGATCGGCTCCTCCACGCGTGCGCTCCGGTGTTGCGGCCCCCTCGATCATGGCCGCACCGGCGGGACCGCGCCTGTCGCGGCGGTGCGACGGGCGGCATTCGCTCCCACACGGACCACTTCGGACGGGAGGCGGTGGATGGATGCGGGCTGCCGGGGACGGATGCGTGATGTCGCCGACGGATGGGTGACGCCGCGGATGGATGCGGGCCGCCGCCGAGCCGGTGTTCAGCCGGGCGGGGTGTCGACACCGGTGGCCCGGGTGGCCCGGGTCGCCTGGGCGGCCCGGCCTCCGGCGCCGAGGAGCCCCGTGGCCGTGAAGGGCTCGCGGGCGGCGAGACGGGGCAGTTCACGGCGCGACAGCCGCGTGACGACCGGCGGCATCGCCGCCCGCACGAGCTGGGTGTATCGCAGCCAGCGGGGCATGTAGACCGACGGCCGGCGCCGTTCGACCGCCGTGACCAGCCGGCCGGCGACATACGAGACGGGATACACCTTGCGCGCCGGCGGCGGCATGTGGCCGCGCAGTTCCCGCAGCACGGGGTGCGCGTCGGCGTCGCGGACCATGTCCGTGTCCGTCCAGTTGATGTACGCGATGCCCACGCCCACATGCTGATGGGCGACCTCCGCCTGCAGCGCGTGGGCGAACGACTCGACCCCGGCCTTCGAAGCGCAGTACGCGCTCATCATGGGCGCGGCGCCGATGGACGCGAGCGACGCGACCTGGAGGAAGTAGCCCCGTGTGTCCAGGAGGTCCGCCAGGAACGTCCGCGCGGTGACGGCACTGCCGACGAGGTTCACCTCGACCACCCGGCGCCAGACGTCGAGATCGGCCTCGGCGAACGGCCCGCCCTCGGCGACCCCCGCGTTGGCGATCACCACCGAGGGCGGCCCGAACGTCTCACGGATCCCGTCGGCGGCGCGAGCCATCCCGCGCTCGTCCGTGACATCGACCTCCCAGCACTCGGACACGCCCCGAAGGCTGTCCCGCACCCGGGCCAACGTCCGCTCCTCACGGCCGAGCAGCGCCACCCGCGCGCCCCGGCGGCACAGCTCCCGGGCCATCGCCTCGCCGAGGCCGCGCGCCGCGCCGGTCACCACGGCGGTCCGACCGTGCAGAGGGCTCTGAGCGACCGGCATGGCAGGTTCCTCTCCGCGGCGGCGCTGGCCAGGCCCACGTTAGGCGCGGACCGGGCCGTCGGCACGCCGGGCATCCGGGCCCCGTCGCCGTTCCGGTCAGGATTCGAGAAGCGTGGGTGCCCCGGCCGCTCTAGCGTCGACGTCATGACTTCCATCGCATCCGTCACCCTCGAGGTGTCCGACCGGGCCGCCGCCGAACGCTTCTGCACCACCGCCCTCGGCCTGGGCGGACAGGTACGTCTGCGGGCCTCGGAGGCACCGACCTCCGGCTTCCGCGGCTTCACGCTGTCGCTCGTGATGTCCCAGCCGGCCGACGTCGACGCCCTCGTCGACGCCGCCGTGGAGGCCGGTGCCGAGACCCTGAAGCCTCCCGCCAAGTCGCTCTGGGGCTACGGGGGCGTCGTGCGGGCCCCCGACGGCACGCTCTGGCAGGTGGTCTCGTCGTCGAAGAAGAACACCGGCCCCACCTCCCGGCAGATCGACGAGATCGTGCTCCTGCTCGGCGTCGAGGACGTGAAGGCCAGCAAGCAGTTCTATGTCGATCACGGCCTCGCCGTGGCGAAGAGCTTCGGCGGCAAGTACGTCGAGTTCGCCACCGGGTCGGATCCGGTCAAACTGGCGCTCTACAAGCGCCGGGGCCTGGCCAAACTCGTCGGCGTCTCCCCCGACGGCACCGGCTCGCACCGCCTCACGATCGACAGCGACGCCGGGACCTTCACCGACCCGGACGGATTCGCCTGGGCGACGGCCTCGGAGAACGCCTCGCTGTGAACCTGGAGTTGTCCGGGTACCCGCGGCCCCCGGTCACCGGGCCGCGGGATTCGTACGGGGCGTGCGCGGGGTGGTGGCCGCCAGTTCCAGCAGTTCGTCGACCGACCACTGGTCGTAGACGTGCTCGCCGTACTTGGCCGCGAGGACGCGCCCGCCGGGTGCGATGAGGAAGTCGGCGGGCAGGCCGAGCCGGCCGCCGTGCGGGCTGGTCGAGGGCAGGCGCTCCCGTCCGCGGGCAACCTCCCGTACGCCGCTGAGGACCGCGCGGACGATCGGTCCCCAGGCTCGGGGGCTGAGCAGGGCGCGGGGCGACCGCTCCACGCCGAACTCCGTGTACAGCCTCCTGGTGGGGTCGGCGACGACGGCGAACGGCAGATCGGTCGTGTGGGGCGACAGTTCCCCGGCGGGGGAGTGGAAGACCACGACCTCGCGTACCCCGGCGGCCTCGATCTCCCCGTGCCGCCGTATCACCGACCGCAGATGCAGGTTGCAGACCGGGCAGCCGGCGAACCGCCGGAACTGAAGGTGAACCAGCCGGCCGGGGTCGGGAACGGCGACCTCGTCGCCGGAGACAGCGCTGAGCGTGCGTGCGTTGACGGTGGACCCGGGCTCCACCGGACTGCGGGACAGGCGCATCGACATTCCCTCCGTTGGCGTACGGCATACGCCTACCAGCGTAGGCGTATGCCGTACGCTGTCAACCGTCATGCCGCGTCCCCGTTCCCTCACCCCCGATCAGCTCGCCTCGGCCGCCCTCGCCGTCATCGACCGCGACGGGCTCCCCGGGCTGTCGATGCGCGCCGTCGCCCAGGAGCTCGGCATGAGCACCATGGGTCTCTACCGCTATGTGCACGACCGCGATGAGCTCGAACGGCTCGTCGTCGAGCTGGTACTGAACGCCGTGGACTCCGGGCCCCCGGATCCCGACGCGTCATGGCGTGAGCGGATCGAGGTCATGGCGCGGCGTCTGCGCGACACCGTGGGCGCTCATCCGGCGGTCGTTCCCCTGACCATCACCCACCGGCACCACTCCCTCGGAGTACTGCGCTGGTCGGAGACCGTGACCGCCGTCCTCACCGAGGCGGGCATCGAGGGCGACCGCCGGGTCATCGCCCTGCGCGGCCTGCTCGGCTACATCATCGGCGCGATCCAGCTGGAACACCTAGGGCCCCTGTCCGGCCCGGGGACGACAGCCATCACCGAGCTGCCGCCCGCCGAGTTCCCCCACATGACCGAAACGGCGCGGGACGCCCGGAACATCAGCGCGGACCAGGAGTTCCTGGGAGGGCTCGCCCTGCTGCTCGACGGCCTCGGGGCATGAGGCCGTCGGGCTGCCGTGCGCGTCAGGCCGCTGTCCCGACCGACGCATCGGCCAGGGCCGGCTGCGGTACGACGCGGCGGCGGCGGGTCGGCAGGCCGAGGGTCGGGTTGGCGACGCCCCAGGCCGCGCCCTTGCAGATCAGTTCCTTGTAGACGGCGGCGAACCGGCCCGTCAGGGCCGCGCGGACGGCGCGGTCGTCGGCGGTGACGTACTGGATCAGGCCTTCCTCGCGGCCCAGCGAGATGCACTGGTTGAAGTAGCGCAGCGGGGCGTTCGGGAGCTTCCCGCCGGTCAGGCGGGCCGCGATGGCGTCGGCGGCCTGCCAGGCCATGGGGGTGCCGGAGGCGCACGACATCCGCAGCGGCTTGTCGCCGGGGCCCATGGCGAGGGCCGCGTCGCCGATGGCGTACACGTCCGGGTGCGAGACCGAGCGCATGGTCCCGTCGACCACGATCCGGCCGGTGTCGGTGACCTCCAGGGTGGTGGCCCGCGCGATCGGGTGGACGGCGAAGCCGGTGGTCCACACGGTGGCCGCGGAGGGGATCGTCCCGCCGTCGGCGGTGGTGACACGGTCGGCCTCGACGCCGGTGACCGAGGTGTGCTCGTGGACGGTGATGCCGAGCTTGCCGAAGACCTTCCGCAGGTGCCGGCGGCCCTTGGGGGAGAGCCAGTCGCCGAGTTCGCCGCGGGCGGCCAGGGCGATGTCGAGGTCCGGGCGGGCCTCGGCGATCTCGGTCGCGGCCTCCAGGCCGGTGAGTCCGCCGCCGACCACGACCACGGACTCTCCGGCGTCCATACGGGCCAGGCGCTCGCGCAACCGCAGTGCGCCGGGTCGGCCGGCGAGCTGATGGGCGTGCTCGGCGACGCCGGGGACGCCCTGGTCGTTCCAGCCGCTGCCGAGGGCGTACACGAGGGTGTCGTACTCCAGCTCCTCGGTCTCCGGCTGCCCGGGGCCCTGCGTGTCGACGGGGTTGACGGGATCGACGGCGTTGACGGTGACGGTCTTGCGGTCGACATCGACGCCGGTGACCGTCGCGAGCTTCAGCGCGACGCCGGTGCCCGCGAACATGTCGCGGAAGGGCCGGGGCCTGAGGTCCTGCCCCGCCGCGAGCTGGTGCATCCGGACCCGCTCGACGAAGTCGGGCTCGGCGTTGACGAGGGTGAGGGCGACGTCTTCACGGTGCAGCCTCTTGGCGAGGCGGCCGGCGGCGATGGCTCCGGTGTAGCCGGCTCCGAGGACGACGATGCGGTGCTGCATTTCGGGCTCCTGTCTCGAGCGGGACTCGCCCCTTGAACCGGGCAGCCCGCCGTTTCCTGACAGGACCGTGGTGTGAAGCACGTCACATCGTCGTCGATGGTGTCAGAAGACCTTCGGAAGATCTTCAGAAGACCGTGAGCAGGGGAGCGCCGTGGTCGGTGGCCGCCCACTGCCTGGTCGCGCGTTCGAGCTTGTCGGGGTTGACCTGGTTGCGGAACCCGGCGATGCCCTCGGCGGTGATCTCCAGGCACATCACGCCGATGACCCGGCCGTCGAGGACCACCACGAGGGCGGGGCCGCCGTTGGCGGTCGAGGCGTAGACGTCGGGCGATCCGCCGACCAGGTCGCGCTTGGCCTTGCCTGGCTTGAACAGGCCCCGCATGAACTTCGCGACCGCGAGGGCCCCCTCGAACGCCTTGGCACGGGCCGGGACCTTCCCGCCACCGTCGCCGACCGAGACGGCGTCCTGGGTGAGCAGCCGCACCAGCGGCTCGGTCCGGCCGCTGGTTGCGGCCGCCAGGAACTCCTCGACGACCCGCCGGGCGGCGGCCTCGTCGACCTCGGTTCGGGCCCTGCCGTCCGCGACATGCTTCTTGGCGCGGTGGAAGATCTGCTGGCAGGCGGCCTCGGTGATGTCGAGGATCTCGGCGATCTCCCGGTGCGGGTGGCCGAACGCCTCGCGCAGGACATACACCGCCCGCTCGTTGGGGGAGAGGCGCTCCAGCAGGGCGAGGACCGCGTACGAGACCGATTCGCGCTGTTCGGCGGTGTCGGCCGGGCCGAGCATGGGGTCCCCGGCGAGCACCGGCTCGGGGAGCCACTGGCCGACGTAGGTCTCGCGCCGTGCCCGGGCCGAGGCGAGCTGGTTGAGGCACAGGTTGGTGAGCACCTTCGTCAGCCAGGCCTCGGGGACCTCGACGCGGTCGATGTCGGCGGCCTGCCAGCGCAGGAACGTCTCCTGTACGGCGTCCTCGGCCTCGCTCGCGGAACCGAGGAGCCGGTAGGCGATGGCCTCCAGACGGGGCCTCGCCGCCTCGAACCGGTCCACGTCGCTCATGGTCAGGGCCATGACCGGGATCTTAGCCCGGGTGTGCCCGCTGAGGGACAGGAGCGGAGAGCCGCCGCTACCCGTGCAGTTCGCGATACGCGGCGACCGCCCCGGGATGCAGGGGGACGGCCCCCGTGGAGATCAGGCTGCGGGCGTCGAGGAACTGCGTGCCGAGGGCCGGGGCCGGGACGAGGCGGGTGGCGCGGCGGACCAGGACGTGGGTGAGGGCGGCGGCGACCGGGGCCGGGAGGCCGGGGCGGCAGAGCAGGAGGTTGGCGACGCCGATGGTGGGGACCTCGGGGGTCTTCCGGTACGCCCCGGCCGGCACCGACACCGCCTCCAGACCCGACCCCGCCGGGCCGAGGCCGGCCCGCAGCCGGGGCAGCAGACCGGACAGGGGCAGCAGGCGGATACCGGGGTCCGTGTCGAGCCAGGAGAGCACCGGGAGCGGTACGCCCCCGGCGACCAGCAGGGCGTCGATCGTTCCGGCCCGCATCGCACGCGCCGCCTCCGGCATCAGCAGATGCCGGACCCGTACGTCGGTGCCGGGGGTCAGGCCCGCGACACGCAGCAGCCGGTCGCCGAGCACCGCACCGCCCGACGCCGCCGCGCCCAGCGAGAGCGTGCGGCCCGCCAGGTCGGTCACCCGGTGGATCGGGGCGTCGGAGCGCACGGCGAGCTGGACATAGTTCTCGTAGACCCGGCCGATCGCGCGCAGCGGGACGCGGCGGTCGAAGGGCGCGGTGCCGCCGTACGCCGCCCACGCGATGTCCGACAGGGCCGGTGCCACGTCGGCCCGGCGGGCCCGGAGCAGCCGTACGTTGTCGACGCTGCCCTCGCTGTTGACCACCTCGCAGGACAGCCGCGGGTAGACGGCCGTGACCTGGGCGGCGAGCAGTCGGCCGAAGGCGGCGTAGAAGCCGTCGGTCTCGCCGGTCGCGATCCGCAGCTTTCCCTGCGGGCCGTTGTCCGCGCGGCGTGTGTCGGCGGCCACCGAGCCCGCGAGCAGGCCGGTGCCCGCAACGCCCAGTGCGGCGCGCAGCGCGGTGCGGCGGGTCGTGGCGCCGTCGGGGCCGGTCATGCGATGCGGCCCTTCGGGAGCACGATCCGCACGCGCAGGCCGTGCGGGTCGGCCGCCGTGAACTCGACGTGCCCGGCGTGTCCGGCGACCAGTCGCTCGGCGATCGCCAGACCGAGGCCGCTGCCGCGCACCTCACGGTGCCGTTCCGAACGCCAGAAGCGGGTGCCCGCCCGGGGAAGCTCCCCCCTCGCGAGGCCCGGGCCGTCGTCCCGTACCTCGAGCACCGCGTCCGGGCCCTCGGTGAGGCAGCGCGCCTCCACGCGGGCGCCGCTCCCCGCGTACTTGATCGCGTTGTCGAGGAGGATGTCGGCCACCTGGGCCAGCTCGCCCTCCGGACACGCCATGAGGACGACGGGGCCGGGGACGAACTCCAGGTGGACTCCGGCCTGTTCGGCCACCGGCTGCCACAGCCGGGCCTGGGCCGCGGCGACCGCCGTCGCGTCGCAGCACGACTCGCGTGCGTCCGTGACGGCCAGTTCGCCCGCGCGGTGCTCGGCGTTCGCCAGGGTGAGCAGATCGTCGAGGAGATGCTCCATGCGTTCGAGTTCGGACGTCACCCCGGTGTAGGTGCGGGTGGCGGAGGTGCGCAGATGCGGCTGGAGCGAGTCGATGCGCAGCCGCAGGGCGGCCAGGGGGTTGCGCAGCTGGTGCGAGGTGTCGGCGACGAGCCGTCGCTGCTGCTCCAGCGCGGTGGTGACCCCGTCGGCCATACGGTTGAAGCCGGTGGCGAGCTGCCGCAGCTCCGGCGGCCCGCCGGCCCGCGCGTGCTCGGGCGGCAGCCCGGCGGCCAGGGTGCCGACCGCGCGATCGAGACGGTGCAGCGGCCGTACGACCCACTGCGTGGCCCGGCGGGCGAGCAGCACACAGGCCACCGCGAACAGCCCGGCACCGGCCAGGACGAGCGCCCAGCGCAGGGCGATGTCGTCCGCTGCCGTCCGTACCGAGGCCCGCAGCACCACCGCGCCGGACACCCTGGTGCCGGTGCCCACGGGACGGGCGAGCAGCCGGTCGGCCCGCGACCAGGGCCGCAGCGTCCCGCCGGGGGAGACGGGCTGGTTGCGCAGCGCCGCGTCGACGAGCCGGGCGACGGCCGGGTCGGCGGCGCGCAGGCCGCCCGTCTGTACCACCGGGGCGCGGCGGGCGTCGACGACCACGACGGCCTCGCCGTACAGCTCGGTGTAGCGCCGCACATCGGCGGTGAGCGCGCCGGTGTCGTCGCTCTCGGCGGCCTGCTCGGCCAGCCCGGCGAACCGGTCGAGGTCGGCGGTGCGTGCCGAGACGAGCTGCTGGGTGCGCTGCGCGGCGGTGACGGCCAGCAGCGGGACGGCGAAGCCGGCCACGGCGAGGACCACGAAGGCCAGGACCACGGTGAGGACGCGGGTGCGCATGAACAGGGCCTGCCGTGAGAACCGGCTCAGTCGCCGAAGCGGTAGCCGAAGCCGCGGATGGTGGTCAGCACCTCGGGGCGGCCGAGCTTGGCCCGCACCTGGGTGAGATGCACGTCGAGCGAGCGGGACACGGCGAGGAACGCGTCGCCCCACACCTCGTCCATGAGCTGCTGGCGGCTGACCGCCGTGCCGGCCCGCGCCGCCAGCGCGGCGAGGACCTCGAACTCCTTGGTGGTCAGCCGCACCTCCGCGCCGCCGACCGTCACCCGGCGCGCGTCGAGGTCGACCTCGACATCGGCGACGCGCACCGTGCGCGCCGCCGGGGCTGCGGGCGTGGCACGGCGGGTGACGGCCTCGATACGGGCCAGCAGCTCGGCCAGCCGGACCGGTTTGACCAGGTAGTCGTCGGCGCCCAGCCGCAGGCCGCGCACCACCGACCGTTCGTCGCCCCGCGCGGTCAGCACCACCACCGGCAGGGGGCTGACCGCGCGCAGCTTGCGCAGCACCTCAAGACCGTCCAGGTCGGGCAGGCCGAGGTCGAGCAGCAGCAGGTCCGCCTGCCGGTGGCGGGCGAGGACGTCCTCGCCGCGCTTGACCCTGGCCGGCGCGTGGCCGTTGTCGTACAGGGCCTCGGTCAGCGCGCCCGCCACACCGTCGTCGTCCTCGGCCAGCAGCACCCGCACGGCTGCCTCCCTTCCCGCCTCGTCAGTCGCGAGACCGGGAATCGTCCTCGTCCAGCGGGGACGCGTCGGAGGTCTCGCGCATCCGAATGTAGACGAGCAGCGAGATCAGGACACAGGCGGTCACGTAGTAGAAGTACCAGTTCTCGTGCCCCGCCTTCTTGAACCACAGGGCGATGTACTCGGCGGTACCGCCGAACACGGCCACGGTCAGCGCGTACGGCAGGCCGACGCCGAGCGCCCGGATCGAGGTCGGGAACAGCTCCGCCTTCACCACCGCGCTGATCGAGGTGTACAGGGAGCTGACGGCCAGCGGCCCGACCATGAGCAGGAACGCGTACACGGGATCGCTGGTGTGCGACAGCAGCGTGAGCGAGGGCACCACCACCACGGTGCCCAGCACCCCGAACGCGATCAGCAGGGGACGCCGCCCCACCCGGTCGGAGAGCAGCCCCATCACCGGCTGGAGCAGGACGAACACGAGCAGCGCGAAGAAGTTGATCCAGGCGGCCGTCGGCTTCTCGATGCCGCTGGTGTTGACCATGAACTTCTGCAGATAGGTCGTGTACGTGTAGAAGAACAGCGTGCCGCCCATGGTCAGGCCCACCACGACCAGGCACTGGCGCGGGTACGACAGCAGCAGCCGCAGGCTGCCGCGGGCCGGGCCGTCCTGCTCCTTCTCGCCCTCCGACGCGGCGCGCTCGAAGCTCTCGGACTCGTCCATGCCGCGCCGCAGCCACAGCACGATCACCGCCCCCGCGGCGCCGACGACGAATGCGATCCTCCAGCCCCAGGAGTCCATCTGCGCGGGGCTGAGCACCTGCTGCAGCACGATCTGCAGGCCGAGCGCCGTGAGCTGGCCGGCGATGAGGGTGACGTACTGGAAACTCGAGTAATAGCCCCGGCGGCCGGGCGTGGCCACCTCGGACATATAGGTGGCGGAGGTCGAGTACTCGCCTCCTACCGAGAGCCCTTGCAGCAGCCGCGCGGTGACCAGGAGGATCGGCGCGGCCACTCCGATCGAGCCGTACGACGGCGTCAGCGCGACGATCAGCGATCCGGCCGCCATCAGCGTCACCGACAGCGTCAGCGCCGCTCGGCGGCCACGGCGGTCGGCGTAGCGGCCCAGCACCCAGCCGCCGATCGGCCGCATCAGGAAGCCGACGGCGAACACCGCGGCGGTGTTCAGAAGCTGCGCGGTCTGGTCGCCCGAGGGGAAGAAGACGGACGCGAAATAGACGCTGAACGCGGTGTACGCGTACCAGTCGTACCACTCGATCAGATTGCCGATCGATCCACGGACGATATTGCTGACGACCCTGCGTTCGTCGCGACGCGGCTTGCGCGCCCGCTCGGCGGTGGTCTGTGTGGCCATCGGAACTCCCTTGTCTGCGGCCCGGAAGCACACAGAGTCGACGGCCCGAACAGGGCAGCTCAACGCCGGGAGCCAAGTCCTTACAGTCCCTTAGGGAGGTCCCTCGCCACATGGTGACCACGGATGAATACTCAATTATCCTGGTTTGCACTCAATACCGTGTATAGCGATCAGGGTCCGGTGCTTCTTTGGGCAGGATGGCGCGATGACGCAACCGGGAACCACCGGGGACGAGCCGGTGGCGGAGCCGGTGCAGGCCGACGGCGAGGCGGCAACGGCCAGAGCGGTCGTGGACGCACACGGAGGGCTGACCGGGTGGAGCGAAGGTGCACGACGGCTGCTGGGGTACCAGGAGGCGGAGGTCACGGGCCGCTCCGCGACCCTGCTGCTCGCCGACGAGCCGCTCGCCGACACACTGCGGTCCCTCGCGGGGCTGCGCCGGTGGAACGGCTCGGTGAACCTCCGCCATCGGGACGGCCACCTCGTCCGGGTGAGCCTCCTGGCACACCGCCGTGAGCGGCCCTCCGGCGACGGCAGCGGCCCCGAGTGGCTCCTCGTCTCCCCGGTCGCCGGCACCCGCAGCGAACTCGACGAGGACAGCCCGCACGGGTGGTCCCTCACCCAGTCCCCGTGCACCACCGCGCTCTACGACACGGAGCTGCGGCTGCTGCGGGCCAACGCGGACATGGAACGCGTGATGGGCCTGACCGAGGCCGAGATGCGCGGGCTGCGGGTGTCGGAGATCGTCCTCGACGCCGAGAGCGACCGCACCGAGGACCTGATGCGGCGGGTCCTGGCGACCGGCGAACGGCAGCACATGCGAGCCGCCCTGCACCTGTCCGGCGATCCGCGGGAGAGCCTGTGGTCGGTCACCCTGGCGCCGGTGCACGACCCCGACGGCACGGTCCGGGGCGTCCTGCTGTCCGCCCACAACATGACCGAGGAGCACCTGGCCCGGCAGCGCCTCGCCCTGGTCGCCGAGGCCGGGGTCCGTATCGGCACCACCCTCGACCTGACCCAGACCGCTCAGGAAATGGCCGACGTCGCCGTCGGGCAGCTCGCGGACTTCGTCACCGTGGACCTGCTCCCCGACATCGAGGACGACCAGGAGCTGCGCGCCATGACCCTGCCCAGCCCGGTCATGCTGCGCCGGGTGGCCAACCAGTCGGTGCTGCCGGGCTGCCCCGAGGCCGTGGTGGATCTGGGCACGGTCGCCGTCTACCCGAACGTCTCCCCGGCCGCCGAGGTCCTCGCCTCGGGACAGCCCCTGATCCACGAGGTGACCCCGGCCGGGGTGGCCAAGTGGGAGAACCAGGCCCCCGAGCGCGCGGAACGGGTACGCCGCTTCGGCTTCCACTCGGTCCTGGCGGTGCCGATGCGGGCCCGCGGCATCACACTCGGCGTGGCCACCTTCACCCGGCACCGGAACCCGGAACCCTTCACCGAGGACGACCTGCTCCTGGGGCAGGAGATCACCGCCCGGGCGGCTCTGAGCATCGACAACGCCCGCCGCTACACCCGGGAGCGCACCACCGCGCTGACCCTGCAGAGCAGCCTGCTGCCGCAGGGCCATCCCCGCCAGCCCGCGGTCGAGACCGCCTCGCGTTACCTTCCCGCCAGCGCGCAGGCCGGTGTGGGCGGCGACTGGTTCGACGTCATCCCGCTCTCCGGCGCCCGGGTGGGCCTCGTCGTCGGCGACGTCGTGGGGCACGGGATCCAGGCCTCGGCCGCCATGGGACGCCTGCGCGCGACCGTGCGCACCCTGGCGGACGTCGACCTCCCGCCCGACGAGCTCATGACACACCTGGACGATCTGGTGGACCGCCTGTCGGCCGAGGGCGACGACGCACCCGACAGCGCCCCCGACATAGGCGCCACCTGTCTCTACGCCGTCTACGACCCGGTCAGCCGACGCTGCTGCGTGGCACGCGCGGGCCACCCGGCGCCGGCCCTGCTCATCCCCGGCAGCGAACCCTTCCTGCTCGACCTTCCCGCCGGACCGCCCCTGGGGCTGGGCGGCCTGCCCTTCGAGTCGACCGAGATCGAACTGCCCGAAGGCAGCCTGCTCGCCCTCTACACCGACGGTCTCGTCGAGGCGCGCGGGCGCGACATCGACCAGGGGGTCGACGACCTGCTCAAGACGCTGGCCCGAGCGGGATCCTCGCTGGAGAGCACCTGCGACGACGTGCTGCAGGCCCTCCTCCCGGACCGGGCGGCCGACGACGTGGCGCTGCTGCTGGCCCGCACCAAGGCCCTGGACTCACGCCATGTGGCCGCCTGGGACGTCCCCCCGGAACCGTCCGAGGTCGCCCGCATCCGGCGCGGCGTCACGCGGCAGTTGCAGGAGTGGAACCTGGAAGAGGACGCGTTCGTCACTGAACTCGTCGTCAGCGAACTGATCACCAACGCCATCCGCTACGCCGAGCCGCCCATCGAACTGCGCCTGATCCTGGACCGCAACCTCATCTGCGAGGTCTCCGACACCAGCAGCACCGCACCGCACCTGCGCCGCGCCCTCACCTACGACGAAGGCGGCCGCGGCCTGCTCCTGGTCGCCCAACTCAGCCGCAGATGGGGCACCCGCCACGCCCGCCGCGGCAAAACGATCTGGGCGGAACAGGCCCTGTCGACAGGCGAATCCGGCCCGGCCGCGATGTGAGGCCTCCCACCCATCTCCTACTGTGTGCAGCGCGCCGGCCTCAGTTCCAGTACCACCGTGATGTCCACCAGGGGGAACCCATCATGCCGCCCTACAGCCTCGAGAATCGGTTGGTCATCGGGATAGCGTCAAGCGCCCTCTTCGACCTCGCGGAGTCCGATGGTGTGTTCCGGGAGGAAGGTGAGGAGGGATATCGCGTATATCAGCGAGCCAATCTTGGCAACACGCTCCAGCCGGGTGTCGCCTTCCCCTTCATTCGCCGCATTCTGTCGCTGAACGACTTGAACCCGGAAGGTGATCCCCTGGTCGAGGTGATCATTCTTTCCCGCAACGACCCTGACACAGGGCTTCGAGTCATGCGGTCCATAGAATCGCACGGCCTGCCCATCAGCCGGGCCGTATTCATGCAAGGCCGGGCGCCGTACAAGTTCATGCGTGCTCTGCACATGTCCCTCTTCCTGTCCGCGGACGAGGGCGACGTACGGGAAGCGGTGGCCGCCGGGCTGCCTGCCGGGCGGGTTCTCGGGTCCGCCGTCGCCGATGACCCGGAGGACAGGGATCTGCGGATCGCCTTCGACTTCGACGGCGTTCTCGCCGGTGATGAATCGGAGCGGGTCTTCCAGCAGGGCGGTATGGAAGGGTTCCGGGCTCACGAGACCATGAACGTCGCCACCCCTCACGACGCGGGCCCGCTCCGTGACTTCCTGCGTGAAATCAACACGCTGCAGCGAAGGGAGGAAGAACGTCGCAGGGAGGACGAGGATTACGAGATCCGCGTCCATGTATCCATCATCACGGCCCGCAGCGCACCGGCGCATGAGCGCGCCATACTGAGTTTGGAAAACTGGGGAGTGACCGTCAATGACGCGTTCTTCCTCGGCGGCATCGACAAGAGCTCGATCATGGATGTGCTGCGCCCTCATATCTTCTTCGACGACCAGAAGTTGCACCTCGAGGGGACTTCCCGGACAACCCCGAGCGTCCACATTCCCTTCGGGGTGGTCAATCAAGGGGAGAGCGGTCAAGAGGTGAGCGGCCAAGGGGAGAGCCCTACAATCCCACGATCCCGTTCCACCGCTTCCCGAATTCCACCCGCTCCGTCGACGTGATGTCACGCGCGACGGCGAGCCGGCTGCGCATCTCCGCGTCAGGGAAGATCAGCGGGTTCTCGGCGAGGGTGGCCGTCTCCTCGTCCTTGGCGGAGGCGAGGATCTCCTGGGCGGCCGGGACCGGGCAGACGTAGTTGACCCAGGCGGCGAGTTCGGCGGCGACCTCGGGGTCGTAGTAGTGGTCGATCAGCCGCTCGGCATTCGCCTTGTGGCGGGCGAGGTTGGGAATCATCAGGGACTCGGCCCACAGCTCGGCGCCCCCGTCGGGGACGACGAACTCGATGTCCGGGTCGTCCGCCTGAAGCTGGATGACATCGCCCGAGTACGCCTGACAGGCCAGGACGTCCCCGCTCGACAGATCCTTGATGTAGTCGTTGCCGGTGAAGCGCCGGATCTGTCCCCGCCGCACCTGCTCCTCCACCTGGTCGCAGACCGTGTGGAAGTCGTCGGCCGTCCACCGGGTGATGTCGACGCCGTTGCCCTGCATCAGCAGCGCGAACGCCTCGTCCACACCGGACAGCAGCGTGACCCGTCCCTTCAGGTCACTCGCCCACAGATCGGAGACCTGCCGTATCTCCCGGCCGGTCCTGCGCCGGTTGTACGCGATCCCGGTGATCCCGGACTGCCACGGCACCGTGCACTTACGGCCGGGGTCGAAGGCCGGCGAACGCAACTGCGGGTCCAGATAGCGGGTCACGTTGGGCTGCCGCGCCCGGTCCATCTCCTGCACCCAGCCGAGCCGCACGAACCGCGCGCACATCCAGTCACTGATGACGATCAGATCGCGGCCGGTGGGCTGATGGTTCATCAGCGCGGGACTGATCTTGCCGAAGAACTCGTCGTTGTCATTGATCTCCTCGACGTAGTCCACCGATACGCCCGTCCGCTTCTCGAAGCCCTCCAGCGTCGGCCGGCTCGCCTGGTTCTCGTCGTCGGTGTCGATGTACAGCGGCCAGTTCGCCCAGATCAGCCGCCGATCAGTGGCGGACAGATCGGCCGCGGCACGGTCGCCGGGCCGCACATAAGCGGCCGGTACGCCACACCCGGCCAGTCCGCCGAGCACCGCACCGGAACCGACCGCACGCAGCAGGCTGCGGCGGGAGAGCGGAGGGATCGTCTTCAGGGGCATTCGGGCAGCATGCCGCGCCTTGCGGGGCCGAACAATTGACATCGCGTCCGGAAGCCGGGCCGGTGTCCCGACACCCTGTCGAGCGGTGGGCGCCGCCGGAGGGTGTGGCAGTCCTTCTGACCTGCGAATCCATCGGGTCACATAACAGTTTGACTTTACTATCTCTTTTGGATTGGCTGCGGGCTCGACCATCACGATCCGGGGGGATCCCACAATGCACCGCACCATCCGTGCCGCCGTCTGCTCTGTCGCCGTCCTCGGCCTCGCGTTCGGTCTCAGCTCCTGTTCCGAGGCGGTGGACCAGGTCGACAAGGCCGTGGACGAGACGTACGAAGTCACCTACGAGGTGACGGGGAAGAACGTCGACTCGATCGAGTTCCACGGTGGTGGCGGCAAGGCTACGGACCCGAAGATCGAGTCGGTGTCGAAGCCCGAACTGCCCTGGAAGAAGACGGTCAAGCTGCGGGGCATCATGCCGGCGGCGGTCATGCCGGTCGCGGCGGATCCCGAAGGCGCCCAGGTCGCCTGCAAGATCACCTACAAGGGCAAGGTGCTCGAGGAGCAGAGCGCCAAGGGCATGGTGACCGCAGGCGGTTGCATCGCGGAGTCCCCGGTCACCGGGTGACCCTAGGAGGCCGTGGGCGGGGCCCCGGAAAAGCGGGGCCCCGGAAAAGGGGTCCCGCCTTCCGTGAACGGGGTCAGAAGCGGTCCGGGGCGCGATCCGGGAGCGGAGAGCCGGGGAGCGCGTCGCGCTGCTGGTTCTTCCGTGCCTCCGCGTTCGACTCGGCCGTCGCCTCGCAGGTCACGTCCTTCGCCGGGAGCTTGCCGGTGAGCAGATAGCCGGTGACCGTGCCGTCCGTGCACGCGTTGCCGTTCGGGTAGACACCATGGCCCTCGCCGCCGAGGACGGTGAGCATCTTCGAGCCCTTCAGGGCGGCGTGCAGGGCCTGGCCGCTGGGCAGCGGGGTCTGCGAGTCCCACTCGTTCTGGACGACCAGGGAGCGCACCTTGTTGTTCACCTTGGTCGCCGGTTCCACGGACTTGTCCCAGAAGGCACAGGGCTTGATGCTGGACGCGAAGTCACCGTAGAGCGGGTAACGGCCCTTGTCCTCGATGGCGTCCCGCCGGTAGCTCTCCGGATCGCGGGACCACGCGGCCGAGTTGTCGCCGCACGCCACGGCCCAGAAGCTCGCCGTCATGTTGTCGGACGGCGTCTCGACGGCATCGGCAGCGGCGCCGGCGCCTGCCGTGCCGGGCCTCTCCGATCCGGCGAACGCCGCGAGCTTCTTCGCGGAGGCCGGTTCGCCGGACGCGGCCTTCCTCAGCTCCACGATCGCCTCGGTGGCTTCGCGCGGGCTGAAGACCGCCCCGCGCATACCGCTGCGGATGTCATCTCCGGTGACCGGCTGCCCCTCCAGTTCGATGGGCTTCTCGTCGGCCTGCGCGACCAGGTCCCAGAAGGTGCGGTCGACCTTCTTCGGGGTGTCACCGAGGCCGTACGTCTCCGAACGCTCGGCGGCCCACCCGGTCCACCGGTCGAACGCGGGCTCGGCGCCCTCCGCCCACCATTGGATCATCCCCCGCCAGGCGCGCGCCGGATCCACCGCGCTGTCCAGCACGAACCGGTCCGTCCGGCCCGGGAAGAGCTGGGTGTAGACGGCGCCCAGATAGGTGCCGTACGAGTAACCCACGTACGAGATCTTCTTCTCGCCGAGGATCGCCCGGAGCAGATCCATGTCGCGCGCGGTGTTGCGGGTGGTGATGTGCGCGAGCGTGTCGCCCGCCTTCTCCTCGCACTTGGTCGCGACATCGCGTGCCCAGGCGACGTCCTTGTCGAACGTCTCCGCCTTGTACGGCCGCAGCCAGTTCTCCTCTTCCGGCTCCAGACCGCAGGAGACCGGGCTGCTCCGTCCCACTCCGCGCGGGTCGAAGCCGATGAGGTCGTACTTCGCCAGTGCGGACGCGGGGAGTCTCTCCTGCATCCCCAGCGGCATGTAGAGCCCCGGGCCCCCGGGGCCGCCGGGGTTGGAAAGCAGGACACCGCGTCGTTGGTCGGGCGCGGTGCTCTTGATCCGGGATATCGCCAAGTCGATCCGCTTGCCCCCGGGAGCCCGGTAGTCCAGCGGGACTTTGATCGTGGCGCACTCGAACTCCGCCGGAGCGTCGGCTTCGCAGCGCTTCCACCGCGGCTTCTGTTTCACATACCGGTCCAGTGCGACCTTGGACGCGGCTGAGGAAGAGGCGGTCGACGGGGTGGCGGCGGCCGGGGCGGCGGTGGCCGTCGGGGTGGCGAGCGCGGGAGCCAGCGTTGCCGTGACACCCACGGCCAACAGGGGCGCGAGACGTCGTCTGCGCACGATATCGATCCTTCCGGTCGCATGTTCGGACGGGAAAGATCCTTCCGGAACCGGCGACGCGTACGGATCACTCGCTGGGGCTGCACACCCCTCCACCCTGGGGATGACACAACATGCCTTAGTGATACCGGAGTTGTAGGGGGCGGAGGCCCCGCGACGCCCTCAGTCCAGGAGCCTGCGCAGCCAGTCGGTTCGCGCTGCCGTCGCGGCCCGGGTGAGGGCCGCCTCGGGGGCGTATCCGTCGAAGGTGTGGTAGCCGCCGGGCCAGACGTGGAGTTCGGCCGCCGCCCCTGACTGCCAGAGGCGGGAGGCGTAGGTGACGACCTCGTCGCGGAAGGTTTCCGCGGATCCGACGTCCAGGTAGACCGGGGGCAGGCCCGACAGGTCCTGTGCCCGCGCCGGGGCGGCGTACGGCGACACCCCGGGGGTGGCCCGCCTGTCGCCCAGCAGCGCTGTCCAGCCCAGCTCGTTGGCCTTGCGGTCCCAGACGCCGAGGCCCTCCATCTGGTGGGCGGACGGGGTGTCGTTGCGGTCGTCGAGCATCGGGGCGAACAGCATCTGCCCCAGGGGGCGCGGCCCTTCACGGTCTCGGGACAGCAGGGAGAGAGCCGCGGCCAGTCCGCCGCCCGCGCTGTGTCCGGCGACGACGATCCGCTCGGGATCACCTCCGATGTCCTCGGCATGCTCCGCGATCCACGTCAGGCCGGCGTAGACGTCCTCGACGGGGGCCGGATGCGGGTGCTCCGGCGCGAGCCGGTACTCCACCGACACCACGACCAGGTCCAGTTCGCGAGCCCAGGCCAGGAAGGCGTCGATCCCTGACCGGTTGGTGCCGACGACCATGCCACCGCCGTGCACGTGGTAGAGGACGGGGCGACGGCCCGCGCGGGCGACGGGCCGGCAGATGAGCAGGGAGATGTCGGGGGCGTTCGGCGGCCCCGGCACGCTGCGCTCCTCCACCGTGAAGAAGCCGTCGTGGCCGAGCTGTTCGAGGGTGGGCGCGGTCGCACGCAGCAACGCGCGCTGTTCGGCGAGCACCTCGGGGGTGAGCGCGAAGGAACCGGCCTCACCGGCGGCGATCAGCACGTCGGCGAGTTCCGGATCGAACGGAGGTGGGCGCAGGGCCACGCCGACTCCTCGGGGTGGGGCGGGGCGGGTCTACGGGTCGGTCGGGGCAGCGCCGCGCTCAGTCGCGGACGTAGACGAGCTTGCCGCGCACGCCGCGGCCCGACAGCTCGACGAGTGCCGCCGGCACCTCGTCCAGGCGGACGCGGCGCGCCAGCATCGGGTCGAGGCGGCCCTCGGCGGTGAGCGCGAGGAGGTCCGTCAGCATGCCGGAGAGCTGCGCGCGGGACCGTTCGTCTCCGACCGTGTACGCCGCGCCGAGGGCGATCTCGTGCACGGAGGGCGCCATGCCGAACGGCGGTACGGCGCTCAGGTCCGGGCGGCCCGCGATGGCTGCCAATCCGCCTCCGTGCGCCAGAAGGCGGAGGTTGGCGGTGGCGGAGTCGGTGCCGATGGTGTCGACCACGGCGTCCAGACCCCGGCCGTCCGTCAACTCGCGTACGCGCGTGGGGATGTCCTCGGTGCGGAAGTCGATGACCGCTTCCGCACCCAAGGCCTCGACATGCTCGGCGTTGTGCGCGGCCTCGGTGGCGAACACGCGGGCGCCGGCCAGGGCGGCGAGCTGTACGGCGAAGCCGCCCACCCCGCCCGCGCCGCCGGTGATCAGCACGGTGTCGCCCTTGCCGACGCCCAGACGGCGGATCACCGCCTGGTAGGCGGTCGGCCCGGCCGAGGGCAGGGCGGCCGCCGCCGCGGGGGCCAGACCGTCGGGGACGGGGGCGAGGACCGTGGCGTCGGCCAGGCTGTACTCGGCGAAGCCGCCGCGTTCGCGGATGTCGCCGTGGTACGCGACGCGTTGCCCCGGCCGGACGTGTGTCACGTGCTCGCCGACGGCGTCCACGACGCCCACGACGTCCAGGCCCAGGACCGCCGGCCACTCCCACTCCGGGATGCCGTACGCGGCACGCTGGTAGTCCGAGGGGTTCAGACCACAGGCCTCGACCTCGACTCTCACCTGCCCGGGTCCGGGCTCCGGGGTCGGCAGGTCGGCCGGGCGCAACGTGTCACAGGTGCCGGGCCGGTCGAGGACAAGGGCGTGCATGGAAAGACTCTCCTCCTGGTGCGGTGCGGTGCGGTGCGTGCTCAGTGGTCCGCGACGAGTTCGCGCAGGCTCGTGCAGGTCGCGCGGTACGTCTCGGCGAGGGCGGACTCCCGGCCCGGTTCGTAGCCCGCCGCCCACTCGTCGAACGCCACCCGCAGCGTGACGCTCACCGTCTCGGCCAGCAGCCGGGCCCGCGGAGCCGCCGCCTCGTCACCCGTGGCAGTGGCCAGCAGCCGCAGGAACCGCTCGCACTGTTCGGCCTCCCGCCGCAGGGCCGCGCCGCGCAACGCCTCGTCCTTGATGACCAGCCGGCGTACGCGCACCATGCGCCGCACGACGTCGGGCCGGCCGGAGCCGAGTTCGCCGAGGACGCCGGCCACGGCGTCCTCCACGTCCCGCAGTGTCGACGTGCCCGCCACGCGCCCGTCGAGCCGGGCGGTGAGCAGCGCCTCGAAGGCACGGTTCGGCCCCAGCGCGGCGTCCTCCTTCGTCGCGAAGTACCGGAAGAAGGTGCGCTGCGACATGCCGACCCGGGCGGCGATGCCGTCCACGGTCGTGCCCTCGAACCCATGCCGCTCGAACAGGTCGAGCGCGGCGTCCTCGATCTCCGACTCCGTGGCCAGCCGACGGCGTTCACGGAGGTCAATCTTGTCAGTCACAGACATTACGTTAGCAGATGCCTAGTTGTCAGTGACTGACACCGGGATGGGTGTGGATCACCCGCGCCGGTGGCGGGCCGCCGGGTGGGAGGCGGGCAGGCGGTCGCCCCGGCCGAACAGCTTCTGGCGCAGCGTGCCCTCCTCGTACGCCGTCTTCAGCAGGCCCCGCTTCTGCAGCACCGGCGCGAGCTGGTCGGCGAAGTCCGTGAAGGTGCCGGGGCTGGTGACGTACGCGAGGTTGATGCCGTCGACGCCGGCGTCCCGCCAGCGCTCCAGCTCGTCGGCGATCCGCTCCGGCACCCCGGCGACCGGCCGCGTCCAGGCGCGCGCCCGCAGCACCTCGCCGAACGTCCAGGTCTTGTCCGGCGCCCCCTCCACCAGCGACCGCACGAAGCCCTGCACGCCGTTCGTGTCGATCTCACCCACCGGGGCGTCGAAATCGACCTGAGACAGATCGAGTTGGAGGGAGCCCGACATGTGCGCGGCGAAGCCCTCCAGGCTCGTGTGCTCCCGGTAGTCGGCGAGCTTGCGCTCCGCCTCCTCCTCGGTGCTGCCCACGATCAGCGTCAGCCCCTGGAAGAAGAGGATGTCGCCGCCCTGCCTGCCGTACGCCACCGCCCGCGCCCGGACGTCCTCCACCTGGGTGCGCGCGCCCTCCGGGGACACGGCCCCGAGGAACACGGCCTCCGCGTTCCGGGCGGCGAACTCCCGACCCCGCTCGGACGATCCGGCCTGGAAGAGGATCGGTGTGCGCTGCGGTGACGGCTCCGAGAGGTGCGGGCCGTTCACACGGTAGAAGCGGCCCTCGTGGTGGACGTCGTGGATGCGGGCCGGATCCGCGTAGACACGTCGCTCACGGTCCCGCAGGACGGCGTTCTCCTCCCAGCTCCCCTCCAGAAGCTGGTAGAGCACGTCCGTGTACTCCTCGGCCCGCTCGTACCGCTCGTCGTGGAGGGGAAGTCCGTCGAGGCCGAGTCCCCTCGCCGCCGACTCCAGATACGACGTGACGACGTTCCACGCGACGCGGCCCTTGGTGAGGTGGTCGAGGGTGGAGAGGCGGCGCGCGAAGTTGTACGGGGGTTCCTGGAGGACCGACTGGGTGAAGGCGAGACCGAGGTGCTCGGTGGCGTGGGCGAGGGCGGCGACCAGGAGCGACGGGTCGTTGACCGGGATCTGGAGCCCTTCGCGCACCGCCGTGTCGCGGGAGCCGCGGTAGGTGTCGTACGTCCCGATGACATCGGCGAGGAAGAGCGCGTCGAAGTACCCGCGCTCCAGGGTCCGCGCGAGCTCCGTCCAGGTCTCCAGGTCGGTGTACGAGGTCTGGCTCGTGTCGTCGCGCACCCACTGGCCGTGGTTGATGTGCGAGACGCAGTTCATGGCGAAGGCGTTGAAGCGCAGCGGGCGGCGGGGCGCGGAGGCGTCGGTCATCGGGTGGCTCCGGCGGTGGTGGTGGGGTGCGGGTGCACGGCGTCCAGCAGGGCTCGGGTGTAGGGGTGCTGAGGGGCGGAGAACAGGTCCTCGGCGGGGCCCGACTCCACGACCCGGCCGTCCTTCATCACGAGGACGTCGTCGCTGACATGGCGTACGACGCCGAGATCGTGCGAGATGAACAGATAGGCCAGGCCGAGGGAGTCCTGCAGCTCGGCGAGCAGGTCGAGGACCTGGGCCTGTACGGAGACGTCGAGCGCGGACACCGGTTCGTCGAGGATCAGGACGGCCGGGCGTGGTGCCAATGCCCGTGCCAGCGCGGCACGTTGGCGCTGGCCTCCGGAGAGGGACAGCGGATGCCGGTCGAGGGTGTCCTCCGGGAGGCCGACCTGTGCGGCGAGTTCGGTCACCCGGCGCGCGGCCTCGTCGGGCGTCGGCACCGGGTGTCCGGGGCGCTTTAGCCGTACGGCGTCGATCAGCGAGCGGCGCACGGTCCAGCGCGGGTCGAACGCGGAGAGCGCGTCCTGGTGCACGAGCTGGATGCCGTGCCGGCGCGGGCGCCGCTCCCGCTCGGGCAGCTCGCTCCACGGTTCGCCGTGCAGGGTGACCGTGCCCGTGTCGGGGCGGGTCAGGCCGAGCGCGATCCGGGCCGTCGTCGACTTGCCCGAACCCGACTCGCCCACGATGCCCAGGGTGCGGCCCGCCGCGAGCGCGAACGACACGTCGTGCACGGCGTCCCGGCCGCCGAAGGCCTTGTGGATCCCGTCGGCCGCGAGCACGGTCCCCTCGGGGCGCTCGCCGGTCCGGCGTGGGGCGGGGGCGGGCCCCGGCGTCAGGCGCGTGCCCTTGGGGTGGCGGGCGGGGTCCGCGGCGAGCAGGGTCCTCGTGTACGGGTGCCGCGGATCCTCCAGTACGGCGGCCGCCTCGCCCTCCTCGACGATCTCGCCGCCGCGCATCACCGCCACCCGGTCCGCGAGCCGTCGTACGACTCCCAGGTCGTGGGTGATGAACAGCAGACCGCGCTCCCGGCTGCGGGCCGCGGCCAGCAGGTCGAGGATCTGGGCCTGGATCGTGGCGTCCAGGGCCGTCGTCGGCTCGTCCGCGATCAGCAGCGGCGGGTCGAGCGCCAGGGCGGAGGCGATCAGCGCACGCTGGCGCAGCCCGCCGGACAGCTCGTGCGGACGCTGGCCGGCGCGCAGTTCGGGGTCCGGGATGCCGACCTGCGTCATCACCTCGAGGACGCGGGCCCGCCGGGTGGCCCGGTCGCCGTAGCCGTGCAGGCGCAGGGCGTCCTCGATCTCCCTGCCGACCGGACGGAGCGGGTCGAGTGAGACGAGCGCGTCCTGGAGCACGAACCCGATGCCCCGGCCGCGCACCCGGCGCCACCGCCGCTCGCCCCATCCGCGTACGTCCTCGCCCTGCCAGGTCAGCCCGTCCGCCGCCACCCGCGCACCGGCACCGGTCAGGCCGACCAGCGTGCGGGCCGTGACGCTCTTGCCGGAGCCGGACTCGCCGACCAGGGCGACGGTCTCGCCGCGCCGCACGGTGAGGGAGACACCGCGCACGACCTCGCGGTCGCCGAAGCCGACGGTCAGATTCCGCGCGGATATCAACGCGTCATGGGTGTCAGGGGCGTTGGAAGTCATTAGCTGCTCCTCACGTCGAGCCACGCCTGCAGACGGCGGCCGAGAACGGTCGTGGACAAGGTGGTCAGGACGATGAACAGGCCCGGGAAGAACGACGTCCACCAGGCGTACTGGAGGAAGGTCCGGCCGTCCGCGAGCATCGCGCCCCACTCCGCCGCCGGCGGCTGCGCGCCGAGGCCCAGGAACGACAGCGACGACGCCCACACCACGGACTGGCCGATGCCGAGAGTCGCGAGGGCGGCCAGCGGCCGCAGCACATTGGGCAGGACGGTCCGCCGCACGACGCGCGCGGGGGAGTGCCCGAGGCCACGCGCCGCCTCGACGTAGCCGGAGCGTACGACGGTGGTCGCCTGGGAGCGGATGAGCCGCGCGTACCCCGCGGCCTCGCCGATCCCGACCGCGATCGCCGCCGTCACCGCACCCGTGCCGAACACGGCGATGAAGAGCAGCGCGAGCAGCAGCCCCGGGAAGGCGAAGAGGACTTCGAGGACCCGGCCGACGGCGAAGTCCACCCGGCGCCCGCCGAGCGCCGCGCCCAGACCCAGCGCGATGCCGAGGCTCAGGGAGATCGCGGTGGCGCCCAGGCCGATGAGGAGGGACTGCCCGGCGCCGTACACGACGCGCGTGTACACGTCGCGGCCGTTCTGGTCCGTGCCGAACCAGTGCTCGGCGGAGGGGGACCGGAAGAACTCCGCGGGCTTGATGCCGTCCGGGGCGTACGAGGTGAGCAGGCCGGGGACGAGCGCGGCGACGACCACCAGGGTCAGGAAGAGGCCGGCGGCGAACAGACCGGGCCGCAGCCGCGTACGGGTACGGGCCGGGGCCAGAGATGTGGTCAGGGCGGTCACGGTCAGATCTCCCGGGGGGTGCGGACGCGCGGGTCGACCACCGCGTACAGCAGGTCGACGGCGAGGTTGACGAGGACGTACACCGTGGCGATGAGCAGCACGATCCCGGTGACGAGCGGCAGGTCACGGGCGATCACCGCGTTCAGCAGCGCCCGGCCGACACCCTGGCGCGCGAACACGGCCTCCACGACGACCTCGCTGGAGAACAGCGCGCCGACCGCCCAGCCGGACAGGGTGAGCGGCGGCAGCAGCGCATGGCGCAGCGCACGCCGGGCGCGCACGGCCCCCGCGCTCATGCCGCGCAGCCGCGCCGACGTGACGAACGGCTGGTCGAGGGCGGTGAGGAGCGCGACGCGCGTCACCTGCCCGAGATATCCGGCGAGCGGCACGGCCAGGGTCAGCGCGGGCAGGATCAGGCCGACGAACCCGGTGCCGCCCGCGACGGGGAACCAGCCCAGGCGGAACGCGAACACGTACAGCAGCACCACCCCGAGCCAGAAGTGCGGAAGGCCAGCGGCGACCGTCTCCAGCCCGGAGCCGAGGGCCCGCCCGACGGTCCCCTTGCCGGTCGACAGGAGGACCACCGCGGCGCCGATCGCCCAGGCGAACAGCAGGGCCAGCGCGGTGAGTTGGAGCGTCGAGGGCAGTTGCTCGGTGATGACCGTGCCCACCGACTCCTTCAAGGAGGTGGACACGCCCAGGTCTCCGGTGAGCAGCCGCCCGAGGTGCTGCGCGTACTGGACGTACAGCGGCTGGTCGAGGCCGTACGCGTGACGCGTCGCGGCGATCGTCTCCGGCGTCGGATTGGCTCCGGAACCGCCGCCGAGCAGCACGAGCACCGGGTCGCCCGGCACCAGATGCAGCGCGAGGAACGTGACCGTGGCCGCCGCCCACAGGACGAGCGCGGCGCCCGCCACGCGGACCAGGATCCGGCGGTACAAGGGAGGTGTCGTCATCGGGAGCTCACCCAGGCGTCGTAGAGGTAGGGCAGGGACAGGGCCGGTTCGAGGGCGGCGCCGCGCACCGAGCCGTGATGCGCGGCGAGGCGGGTCGTCTGCGGGTACAGGGTCAGCTGGTAGGCGCCCGCGGAGATCAGCCGCTGTGCCTCGCCGTAGAGCCTCTGCTGCTCGTCCGGGTCCGTGGTCGCCTGAGCGGCGCGGAACAGCTTGTCGAGGGCGGGGTCCTTCGCGTACGTCGCGTTGGAGTGGATCCCGTTCCTCGCGGCGTACTCGCTGCCGAAGACGGTGTGCAGCACGTCGGGTGTGTTGGTGTTCCAGTAGCCGTCGCGCAGGTCGTACTTCCCCGCCTGGTAACGGGTGTTGACGCTCGCGGCGTCCAGGCGCAGCAGCTTGAGCTGGAAGCCGACGTCCTTGGCGGTGGCCTGGACCTGCTCCATCAGGGCCAGCTGGTTCGGGGTGATGTCCGACTTGAGGAGGACCTCGGCGGTGAGGCGTACGCCGTTCTTGACGCGGTAGCCGTCGCCGTCGCGCTCGCGCCAACCCGCCCGGTCCAACAGGGAGTCGGCCTTCTGCGGGTCGTAGGGCCAGGCGTTCTCGTGCGCGTCCGAGTAGTGCGGCGTCACATAGCTGAGCGGGCCGCCCGCCCGCCGGTACTGGCCGAAGAACACGCTCTTGAGGCCGTCGGCGACATCCGCCGAGTACAGGAACGCCTTGCGGACGCGTAGGTCGTCGAAGGGCGCGCGGGAGGTGTTCAGGGCGAGATTCGTCGGATTGCCCGGGCGGTCGCGCACGACGACCTTCAGCCGGTCGTCGTGCTCGGCGGTCCGCTGGTCCTCCGGCGGCAGCGCGTCGATCACATCGACCTGACCCGACTGCACGGCCGCGAACCGTGTCGCGGGTTCCGGAATGAACCGCCAGATCACCTTGTCCGCGTAGGCCGGTCCACGATGCTTCGCGTACGGCGGCGGCGAGTTGTAGCGCGGATTGCGGACCAGGACGACGTCCGACTGCCGGTTCCACTTCCGCACGATGAACGGGCCGGTGCCGACGGGCGCCGCGCAGTTCGCCTCCTTGCTCCGGGCGAGGGCCTTCGGCGACTGGATGCCGAGGAACGCCTGCGCGAGCATGTTCAGGAACGGCGAGTACGGGCGGTCCAGATGGACGCGTGCCGTGAACGCGTCGAGCACGTCGGTCCGCTGGTAGGGAGCGAGATAGCCGCCCGCCGTACCGGACTGGGTGTCGGGGTCGACCATGTGGTCGAAGTTGGCTTTGACGGCCGCCGCGTCGAAACGGGTGCCGTCGGTGAACCGGACGTCACGGCGCAGGTGGAAGGTGTAGGTCCGGCCGTCCTTCGCGATGTCCCAGGACGTGGCCAGCCACGGCCGGGCCCTGCCCTTGGCGTCGAGTGCGACGAGCGAGTCCAGGACCTGCTGGGCGACGTACGCCTGCGGCATGTCGCCGGCCACATGCGGGTCCAGGCAGGTGGGTTCGCGGTCCGTGGCATAGGTGAGGGTGCCGCCCTGGGCGGGCCGCGCCGTGACGGACGTGGTGGCTTCGCCGGTGCCGCAGGCGGTGGCCAGGAGCAGAAGCGGGAGGGCGAGGAGGAGACGGGAGGGCGGTTTCACGAGGGGACTCCGGGGGTCAGAAGGAGCTCATGGGGGACTCCGAGGGTTCAGAAGAAGCCGTTGAGCGGGGGAGGGGTGCCGTTGAGCAGCCAGTCGCCCGACACCCGCGCCTTGTGCGCGATCGGGTTGTGGGAGGCGACGGTGCGGGCGTTGCGCCAGTGCCGGTCCAGATGGTGCTCGCGCAGCGTGGCCGACGCGCCGCCGACGTCGTAGAGGCGCTCACCCGCGCTCAGCGCGGCGCGGGCGGCGGTCACCTGAGCCTGTGCCACCGTGGCGGCCGCCGCGTGCAGGGCGTCCGGAGCGCCGGTGACGCCGTCGTCGGCGGGGACCGCGAGCGCCGCGTCGATCACGGCGGCGGCGTGCAGCACCACGGCCTCGGCCGCCAGCGCCCCGGCCGCGATGTCGCCGACGGCGAGCTGCACCAGCGGATCGTCAACCGCCGCTTCGACTCCCGCGTGTTGCACGGCGCGGGCCTTCTCCCGGCCGTACGTCACCGCGTCCGCCAGGGCCGCCTTGGCGATCCCGGTGTGCACCGCGGCCAGGAACAGCTGGTAGTACGGGCCCAGATGGGTCCGGCGCTGCCGTCCGGTCGCGTCGACCGCGACCTCGTCGTCGTACGCGACCACGCGCCGCAGGTGCGTCGTACCGGAGGCGGTGGTGCGCTGGCCGAGCGCGTCCCAGTCGTCGACCAGCTCGACGCCCTCGCGCGAGCGCGGCAGCACGACCCGTACACGGCGGTCCTCGTCGTCGAGCGCGATCACGACGACGTGGTCGGCGAAGAGCGCCCCGGTCGAGTAGAACTTCGTGCCGTCCACTCGGAACGCCCCGCCGTCCCGGGTGATACGGGTCCGTATCTCGCCGGGGTGCGCGGTGCCGCGCTCCGACGCGGCGTTGCCGAACAGCTCACCGGCGACGACCACCGGATACCAGCGGGCACGCTCGTCCGCGGTGCCCTGGCTGATGAGCAGTTCCACGAAACCGAAGTGCGGGCGCAACGCCTGCGCCACATTCGAGTCGGCCTCGGCCAGATCGATGACGAGCCGGAAGAGGTCGACGACCGTACCGCCCGCACCACCGTGCTCCCGAGGCACGCGCAACGCGCCGAGTCCGCTGTCGCGCACCAAGTCGACGCTTTTGTAGGGGAGTTCGCGGGCTGCCTCCAGTGACGCGGCGTCGGCGCGGATGCGGTCGAGAAGCTCGGGCGGCGCCGCGGAGAGGGCGTGCGGAGGGACGCGAGAGGGCATGGAGAGGCCTCCGAGAGCGGGGCGGGGCGGCGCGCGTGTCGGCGGACGCGCGGCGGCGGGGCGGAAGACGGCACGGCGTACAGCCGCGGCGAAAAGGGAGGGAGAGAACGCGCGGAGGCGTGCGCGGCCGGGCCCCGACGAAGCGTCGTCGGGGGCGTTCCGGAGTATCAGGAAGGTGACGCGCGACCTACGCGGCGGCGCTGCGACAGACGGCACTCGAGACACGCGACAGATCGACATGACGTCGCTGTGTGAGCATCTGCCGGTCAAACATGATCGACATTGAACCAGACGGCTGTTCTCGCGGTCGAGACGGCTTTGACGAAGCGGCTATCGGGATTCCCTTCCACGGGACACGGCACGGGTGTGCCTGTTGGTGCCGATCAGCGCTGGTTCGGGCCGGTGGATGCCGCGTGGCCGGTAGCCGAGGGCGTCGGAGACACCGGCCAGGTCGGCGAGGTACCAGATGATGGCGAGCCACATCTCGGTGCCCTGCAAGCCGGGTCGGTTCTGCCGCTCGCCCGTGGTGGTGGGGTGCGGGGCGCGGAAGGCGAACCCTTCACCGTCCACCCAGTGCTTCAGCGCGTCGGCGAGCAGTTGCCGTGCCAGGGTGACGATTTCGTCGGCGCGGTAGCCGGTGGTGCGGGTCAGCCACAGGGGATGGGCGATGTCCAGGATGTTGCAGGCGGTCTGCCTGTCCCGGCGGGTGTAGCGCGCGTCGCGGGCGTGCCGGAGCACGGAGTCGACGGTCTGCTCGGGGTAGGGCACGGGCAGACCGTACTGGGCGAACGTGCCGCGGCTCGCGCGGTAGAAGCCGTTGACGACCGGCATCAGGCCGTCCGCGGCACTGGGCGTGCCCCACAGGCCGGTGTGCGGGTCGGCGTGGGTGAGCAGCCATCCGAACAGGGCGTCGAGCGCGCCGGGCTGTTCGCGGACTTCCCTACGGCGGTTCCACATGAGGGCGGTGCCCAGGGTGTCGGCCCAGTCGCCGCAGTACCAGGGGTTCTCCTCCCAGGGCAGGGCCTCCAGATGCTCGACGACGTCACCGGCGGTCAGCGCGGCGACGCTGTGCAGGGGATGCGCGAACTCGCTGCCCAGCAGGTCGAGGGCGTAGCCGACGCACAGGAAGTGGTAGCCGGTCTCCTCGCTGAAGGGGAGCGCGCCTACGGGGCGTTGGCGTCCGTCCTCGTCGAGTGCGCCGACGATGCCGCTGTGGGGGTCCTGCCAGGACCGCAGTCGTGCGATCTGCTCGTCCGCGGACAGGGGGAGCGGGGCGCGTCCGAGAAGCAGGTCGGCGATCTCCACGGCATCGCACTGGGCGCGCACGGTGGGCGGACCGCCGGGAGCGTCGACGAAGAGCCCGCCGCCGTCGGGGCCGGGCACGAAGCAACGGGCGATGACATCGTCGGCCTGGGCGCGGGCGGTGTCCGCGAACGCGGTGAGCCGGCCGGCCAGGTCCGTCGGTGTCCCCTGGCGTCCTGCGGGAGGTGCTCCGCGCCAGCGCAGGACACGGGCGGGGTTGCCGGCGACGACGGCCCTGGCCGGGACGTCCTTGGTCACCACACTGCCCGCTCCGATCACGGCACCGTCGGCGACGGTGATCCCGTCGAGCACCACGACGTGGGAGCCGATCCATACGTCGTCGCCGATCCGGATGCCCTCGGAGGACATCGGCTGCCGGAACACCTCGGTGTCGGGGTCCTCGTAGCCGTGGTTGAAGGCGAGCAGGGAGGTGTGGGCGCCGATGCGGACACCGTCGCCGAGTTCGACGGTGCCGCGGACCACGGCGTAGGGGTTGACGGTGCAGTCACGTCCGGTGCGCAGCGTGCCGGTCAGGTAGGCGCCGGCCGCGATGTAGCTGCGGGGTCCGAGCCGGAGCCCCTCGTTCTGGACCGCGGCCAGCGGGGAGATGTAGCAGTCCTCGCCGATGCCGTACTCGTCGCCCGCCTCGCACAGCGTCCGCTGGAAGCGGTGCTGCCGGGCGCGGTCGTCGGCGGTGGCCTGTTTCCAGTAGTGCCAGGGCGAGTAGTCGAACAGGGCGGGTGCGGCGGGGTCGTTCGAGTCCGTCATGGGGTTCGTGTCCCTTCGGGTCCTGCAAGGTCATGTTCTCCGACCCGCCGATGACGAAAACCCCGCTGTGCGCAGAGGGCGCCCGGCGGCGGTTCGGGTCAGACCCTCTCCCGCGTCCACACCCGACGCCCCCGGCTCCCGGCGGCGTCGACACGGACCGTGCGCGCGTCACGGCCGACATGGGCGTTCATCGCCGACCGCAGCCGGTGCCGGAAGGTGAACCCCGGGGCCGGTCCCGCCTTCGCGGACCGCTCCCGTACGTCGGCCTTCTTGCACAGCACGTCCCACACCCGGTCCGGGCACTCCCCGCGCCGCCAGAGGAAGTCGCAGTACGGGATGTGCGCGATCTCCAGGTTCAGCCAGCCGTCCTTCTTCAGTACGCCCTCCCACTCGGACGGGCGGAGCTTCAGATAGCCGCGCGGCCGGTCGGACTTGTTCACGCTGGTGATGCCGAGCACGCGGACGAAGCCCGGGGTGCGCTCCAGCACGACCACCGGACGCTCCTTGTAGGTGTTGTCGTCGTGGGTGAGCTCGGCCGTCCACACATCGCCGACGGCCGGTGGCCAGGACGTCACTCCGGGCGGCGCGGGCCGGGCCGGCGGCCCGGCCCTCAGCCAGCGCACCAGACGGACGGCCGCGGCCACCGCGCAGCCGGCGGACAGCGCCACCAGCGACCACCACAGGACCGCGAGCAGCAGCGTCCCGGCGGTGGCGTCGTCCGGGTCGGGCGCGAGGGTGCCGCCGGTGTGGTGGATCCAGTACCCGGTGACGACGGCCAGGAGCGCCCTCCACATGGCCGTCCGCAGCAGGACCAGCGGGAAGTAGCCGTGGTCCACGGCCCGCAGCAGACCCAGTACCGCTGCGGTCGTCGCGTAGACCACGGTCACTCCGGCCACGACCTGCTTGTCGACCTGGGTCTCCAGCGGTGCCATGACACCCGCCACCACGCAGCAGAGGCCGACCGCGCGTGCCGCGATCAGGATCCTGCTCCCTTTGAGCCGCGCGGGCGCCACCATCCGCACCATCGGCCGGGCCACCAGTACGCACAGCACTAGCAACGCGACACATATCCAGGTGTTCCTGTCGCTGGTGAAGCCGACGCGGAGCACCGGAAACATCAGCACCCACATCACCCAGGAGCCGACCCCCACCGCCAGCGGCGCCCCGCCCGCGTACTCGGACGTCTGCCGCTTCGACCTCAGCCGTGGCTGCTGCGTCCCTCCCATCAGCGGCGTACTCAGACACACCAGCAGTACGGCCCCCACCAGAATCCCCTGCACGGTCCCCCCGCTCTCATCGCTCGGAGCAGCATGGCCGTGCCACAGGCCTGCACGACGTCGTTTCGCCCTTCCGAACCCAGGCGCCGGGCGGTCTGGTAAATGCGCCCCGACAGACAGTGATGCGCGACTACTCTTTGTCGCATTGAACGGGCCGTCTCATGGAGCCGGCCCGTTCACCAGGGGGGGCGGAGGACGTGCATGCTGCTGGAGCGATACCAACTCCAGGAAGTCTGGGAGGAGTACGACAACACCAGGTACTGGCGGGCCTTCGACGAGGAAACCGACTCGGAGGTGTTCGTGCAGGAGCTGCGGCCTCGCGCCGCCCCGGCGCGGGACCGCAGGCCCACCAAGGAGTCGTTCGGCCTGCCGGGAGAGCTCAAGCGCCAGGTCCGTGTCCTGCCGACGGCCGAGCGGCAGCACCTGCTGAACGTGCACGACGTCGTGGAACACGCGGGGTCCCTGTGGATCGTGATGGATCCCGTGCAGCCCCTCTCCTTGCATCATCTCCTGCGCCAGCAGGGCAGATTCGGCCCGGCGGGAGCGGTACACATCTGCGCCGAACTGGCGGAATCCCTCGCGGAGTTACACAGCTCCGGCCTTGTCCACGGCCAATTCGATCCGCGTAACGTCTTCTTCCGCCCGGACCAGACCGCGGCGCTCGCGGGATACGGTCTGACCACCGATCCGCTCGGCGACGGCGGCCCATGGGTACGCCCTTGGCGCCCAGGATCCCCCTACACGGCGCCAGAGCAGGCCAAGAGCCGCGACGTCCCGCCACGCCCCAGTCGGGCGGGGGACCTCTGGGCTCTGGGGATGACGCTGTACGAGCTGGCACACGGCCCCGCGGTGGGCCGCCGCGTTCTGGCCGCGAGCCCGCTGCGGGCGCTGCCGGACTCCCGGCCGCCTCGCGTCCGCGGTGAACGTGAGCTCACCCTCCTGCTCCGCATGCTGCTGGCACCGCACCCCGGCGCCCGCAGCTCCGCCGATCCCGCCGTGGTGTCCCTGCGCCGCCTGGCACAGAGCCACGCACCGCCGCCCAGCGGACACTGGGCCGTACCCAGCCGATTCCGCCGCCCGTTCGGCCAGCGCGTGCGGGACGCCCTGCTCAAACTGGGGGCCCGGGTCACCTCACGGCTGGTGGCAGCCGTTCTCGTCGCCGTACTGGCCACCATGCTCGGCATCCACCTCGCGGGGAAGTCGCAGGCCCACGGCTGGTGGGGCTTCGTGCTCCAGGGCGTGGTCATCGGCGTCGCCTACGCCCTCGTGACGCTCGGGGCACAGGGCGCCACACACGTCTGGGCCTACTACGTCGAGTGGCGCCGCCGACGCCGCGGCACACCAAGTCCGTTGCCCCCCGCCCCCTCTCCGCCGTCACCCCCGGCGGCGCTCGCGGCATCGCCGCCGCAGGTTCCGGAGTGCACCCCGCGCCTGACGGTGCGCGACCGGCGAGGAGTCACCGTGGGACGGCCCGTGCGGTTGGACTTCACCCTCGACGTACCCGAGGGCCACCCCTGGCACCTGCCCGTCGGCAGGCCCGCCGAACTCGTGCTCCTCGCGCAGGCCCACACGGCGGCGACCGTGACGCCACCCGCCGTCGGATACCGGGTGGCGCCCGTGGAGCGGGCGACCTTCCGCTTCACCGCCCACGAACCGGGGCACCATCATCTGCGCCTGACGGTGTACGACCGGCACCACGGTCTGGTGCTGCAAGAGCTGGACGCGACGATGGAGGTCGACGCGTCCGGATCACTCGGTTCCGTCACCCCCCGCACGCTGGAGCCGTGAGTCCTTGGACGACGACCGCATCCCCCTCACCGCGAGACGGAACGCGTCCCAGGGCTATCGGCGCCTTCCCGAACCGCCCGTCAGCGAACACAAGGACCTCGTCGTCGTGCTGCGCTGCCCGCCCGGAGCGCAGCGGACCACGATCATCATGTGGGGCAAGAAGCTCCAAGAGCCGCGCACCGGAATGCACACGGTGGAGCTGGCCAAGGGACGGGCGGACCTCACGGCGCAGTGCGCCCAGTTGATCGCGGAGTGGCAGCGCTTCGTGGACTACGAGCCCAGCACGACGGAACGACGAACGAGGGAGGCGCCCTACACGCATGTGGCCGACCTCAGCGGCCGGCCGGACGGGGAAGTGGAGGAAAACGTCGCTGAGCTGGCCTGGCACGGTGCTCGCTTTCTCACCCGGCTCCTCGAAGGCCATGGGCGAGTGGCGTCCTTCCGGGACCAGCTCCTGGCCCTCCTCCGTCACCAAGACCTCCGCATCCGCTTCGACTCGGACGTGGCCATACCCTGGCAGATGCTCGCCCTGCCCAGCGGTCCCGAGACAGCGGATCCGCCCCGTGAAGGCGACGCGTTCCACAGGTTCTTGGGACACCGCCATCAGATCGAGACGACATCACCCGACACCTACGACATGGCCTACTGGTACGAGGGAATTCGTTCCGAGCATGTGAGCAGCATCAATGCGAACGAGAGCCTGATGGAAAAGGTCCCCAAAGCCAAGGACCTCGCGGACCTCCTCGCGCGGCGGACCCGGGTCACGGAGCGCTTCACGCGCGCACAGTTGTTGAAGGACTTGAGGAAGCCGGTCCTCGACGAGGACATCATGTACTTCTTCTGCCACGGCGGTTACGAATTCCAGGGCGGTCACTCCTGGCACAGCCTGCGACTGAGTGACCCCGCACCCCTCGATCCCGACCATATCGACGGCTACCGATCGCAATTCACCGAGAGCGCACAGGACTCCCCGGTGATCTTCCACCCTCTCGTGCTGCTCAACGTCTGCTCGTCCGGTGCGCCGGGAAATGACGGCAGCCTGCGCTTCGCTTCCGTCTTCGTCAAACACGGAGCGGTAGGAGTCCTGGCCCCGCACATCAGCATGCCTCAGAATTTCGGCGCCGAATTCGCCCTGAAGTTCCTCGAACACTACGTCGTGGAACGGCGACGGGCCGGTGAAGCGGCGCAGAACTGCGTCCACTGGTTCGCCAAGACCTACCGCAACCCGCTCGCCCTGGCGTACAGCCTGTGCTGCGGACTCGACACCCGGCTGCCCGCGACCACGGAAGAGGCCAGCACCGCATGAGAAGACGTTTCGCTCGGCTCGGGCATCCCGCCACGGAGGCGGCCTTCGTCACCGTCGACCTCGACAAGGACGGATGGCTGCTTTCCCCCGAGGGCGACCCCGTACGGGCCGACGGGCTCCACGATCATTTCGCCGACCGGCTCAAGCCGCCCGATTGGGCCACCGACATCATCGTCTACGCCCACGGCTGGCAGACCAGTCCGGCCAACTCGCTGCGGAACGCTCAGCGACTGCTGCACCTGATGCACCAGCAGCGTGCCGTGCGGAGAAGGCTCTATCCCCGACTCGGTGACGACTACGCGCCGTGGACCGTCGTAGTGCGCTGGCCCTCTTCCTCGCCACTGTCGCGCAGCGGCTACAACAGGATCCGCGACCGGGCCCACGCGATGAGCGTCGGCGGCGGATACGCCTCCCATGTGCTGGGGCACCTCCTGGGCTATCTCGACGGCCGCCGCGGCGATCCGCGGTCCGCCACCCTGCGGACCGCGGACGGTCAGTACCTGCATCTGGTCGGCCACTCCTTCGGCGGCCGCTTTCTGTGTGAGGCGGTCACCTGGGCGGCGGGAAACGCGGACGGCGGAAAGCTGGGATGGAGCGTCCCCACGCACCCCGCGCGTCCGTTCACCGTCGACTCCCTGACCGTCTTCCAGATGGCGGCGCCCGTATCGGCCTTCGACGCGTTGTTCGAGCAGTTGCGACCCGGCCCGCTCGGCCATGTCTCGCCCGTCGGCGGTCCCTTGGTCTTCACGCACTCACGCCATGACAGGGCCACCGGGTACTGGCACCTGCGCAAAGAGGGCGCACCCGGCATCGGGCACTCGGGGATGCGGCTGACCGGCGAAACTCCCGGGATCGCTTCGAGCGATGTGTGGCGGACGCGGCTGCTGCCGGCCGACACGCCCTACCCTCGCCTCTCCCTGGACCACGTCTTCGTCAACGTCGACGCCGGCTGGCTCTTCCGGAGCAGCCGTCTCAACCCCGTGGGCGCGCACTCCAACTATTTCCACCCGGAGTCCGCTCATCTGCTGCTCAGTCTGGCCGACCTGTCCCGCCCGGAACCGGCTGCCGAGCCCCTCGCGCCGCGGAGCGCCAAGTCGTAGGCGCTCAGCAGGGAGTGGTCGCATGGCCAGAGCGTGGGGGTGGGGCGGGGGCGACGGAATCGCCCAGGGCCTGGGTCCGCTGCCGTCGGGCGTGTCTCACGCGGGCGTCGGCGGCACCCGGACGTCCGCCGGTAGCTCCGCGTCCTTCGCCTTGTCCCCGGCCGGCAGCTGGTCGGCGTACCCGGCCTCGGTCCACACCAGTTTCTTGAACTGCTCCGGGGTGAGGACCCCCTGCCACGGCGTGCCGCCCGGGCAGAACACCGAGGAGCAGTCGGAGCAGTGGTACGCCGGCCGCCACAGGCGCTCCGCACGGGGGTTTCCGGCCTCGGCGGCGTCCTTCTCGCGCCTGTCGTCGCGCACGACCACGAAGGTCCCGAAGAAGCAGACCAGGGCGAGCAGCGCACCGCCGATCGTGTACAGCGGCTTGTCCTGCTGGAGGCCCATGAAGACGAGGGCGATGCCGATACCGGTCAGCACCATGCCCTCCGCGAAGTGCATGCATCCGTCGCCGGTCTTGTCCGGTCCGGGCGCCAGCCGTCCGTGCAGGTCGTCACGCAACGCGCCCTTGCCGCCGCGCGCCTGCTCGACCGTCCGCACCTCGGCACCGCCGCACCCCGGACACACCACCCTGACTGGCCCTCCGGCCGCCTCGATCTCCATGCTGATCAGCTTATCGACGCCCGGACTTGGGGACGGCGGGCCCCCGACCCCTCAACGCGTGAGGCGGGTCAGAGTGACCCCGTTCGGGAAGGCGGTGCGCTCGGCGGTGTCGAAGACGGTGGGGTCGAAGGGGCCGTCGAACACCGGGATTCCGGCACCGGCGACGACCGGATAGGTCTTGATGAGCAGCTCGTCGATCTCGGGCAACAGGGCGCCCGCGAGCCGGCCGCCCCCGCAGAGCCAGATGTCCAGTCCGGTGCCCGCTTCGCCCTTGAGGTCCCGGACGAGGGCGAGTGGGTCGCCCGGCACGACGGTGACGGCCGGGTCGGTGTGCGGCCCGAGGGTGCTGGACACCACGTACTGGCGCAGATGCGCGTACGGGCTGGTGATCCCGTTGTCGAGGGAGACCCGGTAGGTGCCGAGGCCCATGACGACGGTGTCGAAACGCCGGTGGGGCGCGTCGGCGACGCCGGCGGCGGCTCGAAAGGCGGTCGGGACGGTCTCCGGGTACAGCGCGTTGACCCAGGTCGAGTAGGCGGTTGCCTGCCGCTCGTCCCCCTGCGGGAAGAAGTCGAACTCGCCGCCGGGGCCGGCGATACGGCCGTCGAGCGAGACGGCGATGTAATACACGAGCTTGCGCATAAAGCCCCCGCCATGCGTAGTACTCTGATTGAAGTGGTGTGAACGTAGTACTACATATGGAGTGGTGTCAATGGTGAGACGGAACGACCAACGGCGCGCGGCCCTCGTCGACGCGGCGATCGAGGTGCTGGCACGGGAAGGCGCACGCGGTATGACCTTCCGGGCCGTGGACGCCGAGGCCGCCGTTCCCGTCGGCACGGCGTCCAACTACTTCGCCAGCCGCGACGACCTGTTCACTCAGGCCGGCGCCCGCGTGTACGAGCGGCTCCAGCCCGACGAGGCCACGATCGCCCGCCAGCGGGCGGCCGGCCGCGACCGGGAGACTTATGCCCAGCTGATGCGCGAACTCGTCGGCCGCATCGCCTCGTTCCGCACCGGCTACCTCGCCCTGCTGGAGCTTCGCCTCGAGGCCACCCGCCGCCCCGAACTGCGCAAGGTCCTCACCGAGCGCGTCCGCGCCGACGTCGACGCCAACATCGCCTACCACGAGGCGTCCGGCCTCCCCGGCGACGCCGTCGCCGTCAAGCTGCTCATGCTGACGCTGAACTGGCTGATCGTCGAGCAGCTCACCCTGCCGGACGTCTTCACGGAGGCGGAGCGCGAGCAGTTGGTCGCGGCCGCGGTGGAGCGCATCGTGGCGGCGGAGTAGGGGACTGGGGGACAGACGGGCCGAGCGCGGTGAGCCGGCCAGCTTGTTCGGCTGGTCGGACATTGTTCGAAACCTATTGACGCTGCCCTGGGCGTCGCCTGAGACTCTCGCCACACACGTCACCTGCGTGTAACACGGCAGGCCCACGGCAAGAGCTTGCCGTCGCCCCGTCGGCTCCGCGTTCCGCCTTGTCCGTCATCAGCCATGCCTCAGCAGGGAACCCCGACATGACGCACGTCGCACGATTCGTACGACTTCGCAGCCGCGCGAGACGCCGGGCGGGCCAACTCGCCGGACTGACCGCCGCGTCGATGCTGCTCACCCTCGCCGGACCCACCGCTTCCGCACAGGCGACACCGGAGGCCCCCGCGGCCCCGGCGGCCGAAGCCGCGGACATCACCGACGGCCTGGCCCTGTGGTACAAGCTCGACGCGGGCTCCGGCGGCACCGTGACCGACGCCTCCGGCAACGGCCGGAACGGCACGGTCAACGGCACCGCCGACTGGTCGGCGTCCGGTCAGGGGCTCGCCTTCAACGGGTCCGACACCTACATCAAGGTGCCGGACGACGTCATGAAGGGCATGGACGCGATCACCGTCTCCATGGACGTACGGATCGACACCGCCCAGAGCACGCCCTACTTCCTCTACGGCTTCGGCAACACCAGCGCGGGCAGCGGCAACGGCTACCTGTTCACCACCGGCAACTCCTTCCGCACCTCCCTCGCCACGGGCAACTGGTCGACCGAGCAGACCACCAAGCCCTCCGACTCCCACAACCTGACCCGCGGAGTGTGGAAGCACATCACCTACGCCCAGACCGGCTCCACGGGCGTGCTCTACGAGGACGGCGTCGAGGTCGGCCGCAACACCTCGGTCACCACCACGCCCGGCGCCATCGGCTCCGGCACCACCAAGGCCAACTACATCGGCAAGTCCGTCTACGACGGCGACAAGCTCTTCAAGGGCCGGATACGCGACTTCCGTGTGTACGACCGGGCACTGGACGGCTCGGAGGTCGAGCAGCTCTCCCTCCCCGTCGCCACCCAGGGCGTCGCCGACGACAAGGACGCCCTCAGCCTCGGCGACACCAGCGGCGTCACCTCCGACCTGGACCTGCCGAAGACCGGCCCGGCCGGCGGCTCCGTCATCAGCTGGGACAGCGACAACCCGTCCGTGGTGTCCGGCACCGGCAAGGTGACCCGCCCCGAGGCCGGTTCACCGGACGGCCGGGCCACGCTCACGGCGACCCTGAAGAAGGGCGCCGTGACCGGCACCAAGCCCTTCGACGTCACGGTCCGGCCGGCGCTCGACGACGCCGCCGCCACCCGCGAGGCCGCCGAGGCGCTCACGGTCCACAATCTCGACGACGCACGCGGCAACCTCACCCTGCCCAAGAGCGGCATGTACGGCACGTCCGTCACCTGGTCCTCCGCGAAGCCGGACGTCGTCTCCGCCGACGGCGGGGTCCACCGCCCCGCGCACGGCGACGGCGCCACCACCGTCGAACTGACCGCCACCGTCGCCAAGGGCGACGCCAAGGCGTCCCGCGTCATGACGGCCAAGGTGCCCGAACTGCCCGCGGACGCGGCCCTCAAGGGCTACATGTTCAGCTACTTCACCGGCGAGGGCACCTCGGACGGCGAACAGCTCTACGCCGCCCTCAGCAAGGGCGACGACCCGCTGCACTGGCGTGAACTGAACGACGGCAAGCCGGTCCTCACCTCCACGCTCGGCGAGAAGGGCCTGCGCGACCCCTTCATCATCCGCTCCCCGGAGGGTGACAAGTTCTACCAGATCGCCACCGACCTCAGGATCTACGGCAACGGCGACTGGGACGCCTCCCAGCGCACCGGCAGCAAGTCCATCATGGTCTGGGAGTCCACCGACCTGGTGCACTGGACGAACCAGCGCCTGGTCAAGGTCTCACCCGACAGCGCGGGCAACACCTGGGCGCCGGAGGCGTTCTACGACGCCGAGCGCGGCGAGTACGTCGTCTTCTGGGCGTCGAAGCTGTACGACAACGCCGACCACTCAGGTGACACGTACAACCGCATGATGTACGCCACCACCCGCGATTTCCACACCTTCAGCGAACCCAAGGTCTGGATCGACCGCGGCTACTCGGTCATCGACTCCACGATGATCCGGCACGACGGCACGTACTACCGCCTGTCCAAGGACGAGCGGAACAACTCCTCCTCCACCCCCAACAGCAAGTTCATCTTCCAGGAGAAGAGCGACTCGATCCTGAACCCGTCCTGGACCCCGGTCGCCGAGGGCATCGGCAAGGGCGCCATGAACGCCGCCGAGGGACCGCTGGTGTTCAAGTCCAACACCGAGGAGAAGTGGTACGCCTTCCTCGACGAGTTCGGCGGCCGCGGCTACATCCCCTTCGAGACCACCGACCTCGACTCCGGCACCTGGACCCCCTCCACCGGCTACGACCTGCCCGCCAAGCCCCGCCACGGCACCGTGCTGCCGGTCACCCAGGCCGAGTACGACCGGCTGCTGCGCGCCTACCAGCCCGACCAGATCGTGAAGAGCGTCGAGGACGTGTCGGTCAAGACCCGGGTCGGCGACGCCCCGGTCCTGCCGGCCACGGTGATCGCCGAGTACGCCGACGGCGTCAAGCGTCCGGTCGCGGTCACCTGGGAGGACGTACCGGCGTCGAAGTACGCCCAGGCCGGCACCTTCACCGTGACGGGCAGCCTGCCCGACGGCACCGCGATCCCCGTCCGGGCCGCCGTCACCGTGTCCGAGGAGGGACCGGACATCCCGGCCGACCTGCTCCTGCACTACGACTTCGACGAGACGGGCGGCAGCATCGCCCGCGACTCCAGCGGGCACGGCCACCACGGCACCTACGTCCGCACCCCCGACTTCGGCACCGGCGTCGAGGGCGGCTCGTTCAAGATGTCCGGCGACGCGTCGAGCTCGCCGTACGTGAAGATCCCGGGCGGGGTGCTGAAGGACGCCGACAGCGTGACGGTGTCGACGTACGCCAAGTGGAAGGGCGGCAGCAGCTTCCAGTGGCTGTTCGGGCTCGGCCCCGACAGCGACAAGTACCTGTTCGCCACCCCGTCCAACGGCGGCTCCAGCCTCTACTCGGCCATCACCAAGGCGAGTTGGTCGGCGGAGTCGAAGCTGACGGCCGGCTCCCAGCTCACGCCCGGCCAGTGGCGGCACGTCACGGTTACGCTGAACGGCGCCACCGGCGCGATGGTCCTCTACGCCGACGGCATCGAAGCGGCCCGCACGACGACCACCATCAAGCCCTCCGAGCTGTACAGCGCGGCCAAGGACTACAGCGGCTACATCGGCCGCTCCCTGTACGCGGCCGACCCCTACTTCGGCGGCGAGGTCGACGACTTCCGCGTCTACGACCGCGCCCTCACCGGCACCGAGGTCATGAAGCTCAGCGGCAACACGGCGGGCATCGCCAAGGTGACGCACCCGCAACTCAAGGTCGACGCGATGGTCGACAACGCGGGCGGCACCATCACCCTGCCGATGAAGAAGGGCACCGATCTCACCGCCCTGGCACCGGAGTTCACACTCGCCGAGGGCGCGACGATCAGCCCCGCCTCCGGCAGCGTGCGTGACTTCACCAAGCCGGTGACGTACGAAGTCACCGGGGCGGACGGCAAGAAGCGCACCTGGAAGGTCTCGGCGCTCATCATGAAGACCCCGGTCCTGCCGGGTCTGAACGCCGACCCGGACATCGAGCGCTTCGGCGACACCTTCTACATCTACCCGACGACCGACGGCTTCGAGGGCTGGAGCGGCACACAGTTCAAGGCCTACTCCTCCACGGACCTGGTCCACTGGAAGGACCACGGTGTCATCCTCGACCTGGGACCGGACGTCAGCTGGGCGGACAGCCGGGCCTGGGCGCCCACGATGACCGAGAAGGACGGCAAGTACTACTTCTACTTCTGCGCCGACGCCAACATCGGCGTCGCCGTGTCCGACTCACCCACCGGACCGTTCAAGGACGCCCTGGGCAAGCCGCTGCTGAAGGCCGGTGACTTCCGCGGCCAGATGATCGACCCGGCGGTCTTCACCGACGACGACGGCAAGAAGTACCTCTACTGGGGCAACGGCCGCGCCTACGTCGTCCCGCTCGGCGACGACATGACCTCCCTCGACACCTCGAAGGTCACGGACATCACCCCGAGCGGCTACAACGAGGGCACCTTCGTCATCAAGCGCAAGAGCACCTACTACTTCATGTGGTCGGAGAACGACACCCGGGACGAGAACTACCGCGTCGCCTACGCGACCGGCCCCTCGCCCACCGGCCCGTGGACCAAGCAGGGCGTGATCCTGGAGAAGGATCTCTCCCTCGGCATCAAGGGCCCGGGCCACCACTCCGTCGTCCATGTCCCGAACACCGACGACTGGTACATCGCCTACCACCGCTTCGCCATCCCCGGCGGCGACGGCACCCACCGTGAAACCACCATCGACAGGCTGGAGTTCGACTCCGACGGCCTGATCGAGAAGGTCGTCCCGACCCTCGGCGGCATCGACCCGGTCACCGTCGTCCACGCCGGGCCGGACGCCACCGGCACCGAGGGAGAGCCGATCACCCTCACCGGCTCCGTCACCGGGGCGGGCACCCCCGAGTGGACCGTCCAGGACGGCGCCCCCTGCACCGTCAAGACCCCCACGGCGGCCCGCACGACCCTCACCTGCACCGACGACGGCACCTTCCGGGTCACCCTGACCGGCGGACGCGGCACCGACACCGCGACCGTCAAGGTCGCCAACGCCGCCCCGACCCTCACCTCCGCCAAGGGCCCCGGCTCGCCCCTCCCGGTCGGCAGGACCGCCGTCGTCACCGCCTCCTTCGACGACCCGGGCACGGCCGACCGCCACACCTGCACCGTCGACTGGAAGGACGGCAGCCGCCCGACGACCGGCAGGATCACCGACTCCGGCTGCCGCGCCACCCACGTCTACGACGACGCGGGCATCCACCGCCCGGTGATCACCGTCACCGACGACGACAAGGGCACGGCCACGACCACCCTTCCGGAGCTGATCGTCCACGACCGCGCCGCCGGCCCCGCCACCGGCACCGGAACGCTCACCTCCCCGGCCGGCGCCTACCCGGCCAAGCCGGGGCTGACCGGAAAGGCCGCCTTCACCCTGCGCGCCCAGTACCGCAAGGGCGCCGCCACCCCCACCGGCAAGGCCACCTTCACCTTCGGCCCCGCCCGACTCACCCTCCACTCGACCGGCTCCGACTGGCTCGTGGTCAACAACTCCCAGGCCGTCTACCAGGGCACCGGCACAGTGGGTGGCAAGCCCGGCTACACCTTCCGCCTCACCGCCACCGACGGCCCGGACACCTTCCACATCAAGATCTGGAAGAAGTCCACGGGCGATGTCCTCTACGACAACCAGACCGGCACCAGGACGAAGGGCACCATCACCATCGGAAACCAACGCCACTAGGTCGGGCCGGGGCCTGCTCCGGCGCCTGACTTGTGGTGCTGGAAGAACGGTTCTGGGATCCCGGGCAAGAAGATGTGCGACGGGCGCTCGAGGGTGTAGCGAGCCCTCCCCGCTCAATGAGGCTGGCTCAGCGTTCCTCGGTGCGCCCGGCATACACGAGGTAGCGTCCGCGTACGCCCGGCCCCTTCGGCGGGGCCGGACGGGCAGGGGGGGGCACCGCGACCGGGTGGCGAGACGGACAAGTTCGGGAACCGCTACGAGGGAGCCTGGACGATCAGACATGCCCTGTACGTGCTGCTGGGCTCGGGCACGTCGCTCCGAGTGGAGCCCGCGGGGCCGCTTGGTGAGGGTGTTGAGTTCGTCTACCGGCAGACAAGGGAGTGTGGGAGAGCCTGCGTTTCCACAGCGGAGTGCGGGCCGCGTTGGGGCTCATCGAGATGACGCCGCTCGATGAGCGCGGTGAGGGAGCAGCAGAGATTTCCTCGGCGGACACTGCCGTGGCAAGGCCCCGGATCTCTTCGGAGGCCCGGGGCCTGTGCCGTCACACCCGCTGCTCGCAGACACGCTCACGGGCGATTGGCAGCCGATTGACCAGCGACTCATCCGCGCTACGGCGGTGGATGGACGCAAACTCTTGCCGTGACCCGGAAGAGCGGTCGAAGTGCGGTGCCGACGCGTGGCTGTGGCCGTCGGGGCAGAAGGCGACGCCCCCGACCCGCAGTATCTTGTGCCCAGTCGCTCCCATGGGGCCGGGTCGGCGGGCTTGGGGCGGGTCTCAAGCCCGCTGATTTCGTCGGGCGGTTGAGTATGTGGTGGCACTGGAGAGGCGTTCCCTGCTCGGTTCAGTCGGCGCCCGCAGCCTGTGCGGTGACCAGCGCATCGACCCGGCTGCGATACGCCCCCACCAGGTTGTCCCCGTCCGTACCGGGAAGCCCGTCCGTGCCGGTCCCGATCGACTGCAGGACCGCGTCGGCCCGGGACTGGAGGTCCGCCAACTCCGCTGCGGTGTGCGGGTACAACAGGTTGAGCCCGCGCTTGTCGCCGTCCGACAGGTTCTGTCCAGTACCGGCCGGCGCGCAACTGCTCGGGTTGGACTTGTAGAAGAACGCCGGGAACCGGTACAGCATCACGGACTGTGAGTCGAAAGGCCCGGCGACGACATCCGGGTCGTCCTCGGTGCGAAGGTTGTGATCCACCTTCGCACGAGGCCATCGGTTCGGCTCCCCCGCGAGGTAGGTGTAGATGCCGGGGCGTCGGCCTTGAGCGTCCGCCACGAAAACACCGTCTCCATCCTGTGTGGGAACATATCCGGCCTCATCGTCCCAACGGAACTCGTCCTCGCAGGTGCCACGCATGTTCTGGTGGGAGTGGTGGAATCCCAGTGCGTGCAGGAACTCATGGCGCACGGTGCCCTCCCACTGGGCCGGCCTGTTCACCGCGTAGCGCCCGAGGTTCAGGCTGCGCTGGCCGGGATTGCCCCCCACTGGGCCACCTGTCGAGCCGATGGTGCGATCAGTGCTGTCCGTGCCGACCAGGGAGAAGTAGCCGCCCATGTCGAAGCTGACTCGGATCTCGGCGGCGAAGGCGGTGTCGGCCGTGGTCCATCGCCGGAACGTTCCTGTCGCCTCGTCATGGCCGAAGTCGAGTTCAAGGTTGCAGGCGTCGGTGATCTGTGACGTCGCTCCTGCGATATCCGCGTGCAGTTGTTCGTCTCCGTCGAGAAACGCGACTCGCACGGTCGAGCCGGGCGTCCATCGCGCGATGTCGGTGACAAGGAACTCCAGGCCACCGCCGGCCGAGGCACGCCTCCAATGATCCCGTACTTCGATCGCCGCGACGACGTCATCCGGGAGAGATTCGAGTTCCATGGCAGGTCCTTTCGCATCACATTCGAAAGAGTCCCCCGACCGCTATGCCGATGAATGGGCCGCTCGGCTCGAAGCGCGAGCGTGTCACCAACGGAAGCCCATAGTCCAGTATGGTCCGAATGGTGTTGCTATGCGAATCTATTGCCGCTCTAGGTAGTTCGACATTCACCGGAGCCGCTCACGTGCACGAATGCGGCATTCGATTTTGATCATGTCGCGGTCCGTGGCCCAAGTCGTCGAGTGCGGGCCTGGTCAGCTGTCGACGTCGCACCCCTCGGCTTGTGGACTGCTCCCAGCGGATATGTCGGCCCGCCCAGCGCTACGACGAGGTGGGCAGCTGCGGGGAGCGGAGCACGAGCAGGGTGATCTCGCTGGGGGCGAAGACGCGGAAGGGCGGGCCCCAGAAGCCGGTGCCGCGGCTGGTGTAGAGGAGGGTGCGGGGGCCGTGGTGGCTGAGGCCGGCGAGGGCGGGCTGGTCGATGCGGACCAGGTGGTGGAAGGGCCAGATCTGGCCGCCGTGGGTGTGGCCGGAGAGCTGGAGGTCGATACCGACGGCCGCTGCCCGGTCGATGAACTTGGGCTGGTGGGCCAGGAGCAGGACGGGGTGGTCGGGGTCGGCGCCGTTCAGGGCTCCGTCGAGGTGGGCGCCGTGGCCTGCCAGGCCGGAGGACTCGGCGGTGACGTCGTCCACGCCCGCGACCACGAGGGTGTCGCCTCCGCGTTCGAGCAGCAGATGGCGGTTGCGCAGCGGCTCCCAGCCCAGCTCGTCCATCAGGTCGACCCAGCCCTGGGCCTCGCTGTAGTACTCGTGGTTGCCGGTGACGTAGACGCGGGCCCGGGTGGCCCGCACGGTGCCGAGCGGGGCGGCCTGGGCGCGGCGGCGTTCGGCCGTGCCGTCCGCGATGTCGCCGGTGTGGCAGACCAGGTCGGCTTCCAGGGTGTTCACGGTCTCGCACACCCGGGCCGACCAGCGGGCGCGATCGAGTGGGCCGTAGTGCGTGTCGGTGATGAGGACGACGCGGGTGCCGTCCAACCCGGCACCCAGCCGTGGCAGTTGCACGTCGAGTCGGCGCACGCGTGGCACGCGGCGGGCCTCGGCGTACCCCCAGGCGAGCAGTACAGCGGTGACGCCGAGGACGGCCCAAGTGACGATGCGGGCCCGGTCCTGACCCTCGCCGACGCCGGCCACGGCCAAGGCGAGCCGCAGGAAGACGCCGAGCAGAACGGACCAGGTGAACAGAACCCAGCTCGTGCCCAGCAGGGTGTCACCGACGATCGCCGCCCGGTCCTGCTGGCGCCGGCCGTGGCCACGCGCCATCGCGAGCGGCATACCGACCAGGCCGAGGGCGAACAGGGCGGTGCCGACCAGCGTGACGGGCAGCGGCCAGTGCTGGCCTGCGTACAGGAGCACCCCGCAGGGCACGGCCCACAGCAGGACGGGGGCGATCAGGGGGAGGTAGCGCATCAGGCGCTGCAGTCGGCTCCGCCGCGGTGCTCGCGCTTCGCTGTCGGCGGGTCGGGTGTTGCTGGTGTCGGCCACGCTCTCCCTCTCTGACCAAGCTGCCGTCGCGCGAACTGTATCCGTTCGCCCTCGGCCCGGCCGGACCTCGGTTCCCTGTCCGGCGGCACGCCGCAGGAAGGCGTCCACAGGGCAACCAGACCGCTGGACAGCGTCAGGGTTCGCCGCTCAGTAGCCGGGCGGGATCCGGTCCTGCCGCCCGTCGGCCGGCTCCGCCGCGTCGTCGTCCGGTTGTGCCCGCTCGGCCACGGCCGGGTCGTTCGAGTCCGAGATCAGCTCCGCGATGCGCAGGGTGCACTCCCACTCTGTCAGCCTGCCTTTGATCACCACCAGGTATGACTCCTGGTCGGCGAAGCGATACACGCGGCGCCGCTTCTCGACGATGTTCTTGCTCGGCAGATACGTGTGGAGTGCGGCACGGAGTGCGTTCAGCGCCTGGTCCTTCGTTTCCTGCCCGCGACAGATGAACTCGGTCCTGTACGTGTCGCTGTAGTACTCCGCGATCACGACCCAGTTGCCCATGCTCATTCCCCTCGACGCCATTGTCGGTCAGCCACAGCTCGGCTCCGCCGGTCGCTGCGTACCACGTACGGGATCTTGAGGCCACGAGCGGCCCATGGCAGGCTCATGCCGCATGATCGATGAATTCGCGAAGGACAACCTGCACGGGAGATTACGGCGGGACCGCGAGGCGCTGCTCTGGAAACTCGACGGCTTGTCCGAATACGACGCCCGCCGGCCTTTGACAGCGACCGGGACCAACCTCCTCGGCCTGGTCAAACACGTGGCCACCGTCGAGGCCAGGTACTTCGGCGAGGTCTTCGACCGCCCTTCCCCGGAACCGCTGCCCCGGTGGCAGGACCACGACGGCAGCGACCTGTGGGCGACCGAGGGCGAGACCCGCGATCAGATCATCGGGTTCTACCGGCGCACCTGGGAGCACTCGGACGCGACGATCAACGCGCTTCCCCTCGACGCCCCCGGCCACGTGCCCTGGTGGCCGGAGCCTTATCTCAACACGAACCTGTTCGCCGTCCTGGTCCATGTCCTCGGCGAGTCCATCCGGCATACCGGGCACGCCGACATCCTGCGCGAGGGCCTCGACGGCCGGACCGGGATGCGCGCCGAATACGAGACGGGGATCGACGAACAAGCCCGTGCGGCCTACTGCGCGAAGATCGAGCAGGCCGCCAGGTCGGCCGCACCGGCCAAGGCTTAGAGGTCGTCTCGGTCGGGGGTGGGCAAGAGGCGGAAACGGCAGGGTGAGAGCTATCCACCGCCGCCCCGCGTGAGCCCTGTCTCACCTGGGCAGCGCCCCTTGGCTATGCAACGAGTTGCATAGAAGGATCTGGGCATGGCTCTCGAGCACGCGATCCTCGTCTCCCTGCTGGAGAAGCCGGGCTCCGGCTATGAGCTGGCCCGGCGGTTCGAGCGGTCCATCGGATACTTCTGGACCGCCACGCACCAGCAGATCTACCGCGTTCTCAAGCGCATGGAGGGCGAGGGCCTGCTCGCCGTCCGTGCGCTGTCGCAGCAGAGCCGACCGGACAAGAAGGAGTACTCCGTCGTAGGCCCCGGCCGCGCCGCCCTCTCTCAATGGCTGCACGAACCGATCGAACCCGAGAGCATCCGGCACGAACTCGCAGTGAAGATCCGAGGCGCGGCCTTCGACGACCCGTCCGTGCTGATCCGTGAGGTCGAACGACACCGCCAGGTGCACAGCGACCGGCTCGCGCACTATGTGACCGGGGAACTGCGCGACTTCACCGGCCCGGAAGCCCCCACCCCGCTCGACGCCGGTCAGGAACTGCAGCATGTCGTGCTGCGCGGCGGCATCGCGTACGAGCGGATGACGATCGCCTGGCTCGACGACGTACTCGCCACCCTCGGCCGGCTCGGCATGCCACACGCGCCCGCCTGACCGGGTCGGCCAACGCCGCCCGGACCCCGCGCCCTTCAGACCCGCACGCTCAACCCTCAACCCTCGGAAGGCGGACCTTCATGGCCGACCCCCTCCTCTTCAACCCCCGTACGTACGACCCGGCGCAGTTCGACGCCGAGACCCGCAGGTTGCTGCGTGCCACCGTCGACTGGTTCGAGGACCGCGGCAAGCGCCGGCTGATCGAGGACTACCGTTCCCGCGCCTGGCTGGCCGACTTCCTCGCGTTCGCCGCCAAGGAAGGGCTGTTCGCCACCTTCCTCATCCCGGCGTCCGCCGCCGGCGACAAGGACCAGCGCTGGGACACGGCCCGGATCGCCGCCCTCAACGAGATCTTCGGCTTCTACGGTCTCGACTACTGGTACGCGTGGCAGGTGACCATCCTCGGTCTCGGACCGGTCTGGCAGAGCGACAACGCGGCGGCTCGCACCCGCGCCGCGGAACTCCTCACCCAGGGCGAGGTGTTCGCCTTCGGTCTCTCCGAGAAGACCCATGGCGCCGACATCTACTCCACCGACATGCTGCTGACGCCGGACGGCAACGGCGGCTTCACGGCGACGGGCTCCAAGTACTACATCGGCAACGGCAACGCCGCCGGGCTCGTCTCGGTCTTCGGCCGTCGCACCGACATCGAGGGCCCCGACGGCTACGTCTTCTTCGCCGCCGACAGCCGCCACTCGGCGTACCACCTCGTGAAGAACGTCGTCGACTCCTCGAAGTACGTCAGCGAATTCCGCCTCGAGGACTACCCGGTGGGCCCGGACGACGTCCTGCACACGGGCCGCGCCGCCTTCGACGCCGCCCTCAACACCGTCAACGTCGGCAAGTTCAACCTCTGCACCGCCTCGATCGGCATCTGCGAGCACGCGATGTACGAGGCGGTCACCCACGCGCAGAACCGCATCCTGTACGGCCGCCCCGTCACCGCCTTCCCGCACGTGCGCCGCGAGTTGGCCGACGCGTACGTCCGCCTCGTCGGCATGAAGCTCTTCAGCGACCGCGCCGTCGACTACTTCCGCTCCGCCTCGCCGGACGACCGCCGCTACCTGCTCTTCAACCCGATGACGAAGATGAAGGTGACCACGGAGGGCGAGAAGGTCATCGACCTGATGTGGGACGTGATCGCCGCCAAGGGCTTCGAGAAGGACACCTACTTCGCCCAGGCCGCCGTCGAGATCCGGGGACTGCCCAAGCTCGAGGGCACGGTCCACGTCAACCTCGCGCTGATCCTCAAGTTCATGCGCAACCACCTCCTGAACCCCGCCGAGTTCGCGCCCGTACCGACCCGCCTCGACGCGGCCGACGACACCTTCCTCTTCGAACAGGGTCCCGCCCGCGGCCTCGGCTCCGTACGCTTCCACGACTGGCGCCCCGCCTACGACGCATACGCCGAGGTGCCGAACGTCGCCCGCTTCCGCGAGCAGGCCGACGCCCTGTGCGAGTTCGTCACCACCGCGGCCCCCGACGAGGAGCAGAGCCGCGACCTCGACCTTCTGCTCGCCGTCGGCCAACTGTTCGCCCTGGTGGTGCACGGCCAGCTCATCCTGGAGCAGGCCCGCCTGACGGACCTGGACGAGGATGTGCTCGACGAGCTGTTCTCCGTCCTCGTCCGCGACTTCTCCTCCTTCGCCGTCGAACTGCACGGCAAGGACTCCGCCACGGTGGATCAGCAGCGCTGGGCACTCGGTGCGGTCCGGCGTCCCGTCGTCGACGAAGCGCGTTCGGGGCGGGTCTGGGAGCGTGTGGAGGCACTGTCCGGGGCGTACGAGATGGCGCCGTGACAGCCCGCCCACAGGGCTCGCCGTCGACATGTGACGGCCAGGGGCCCCGCGAGCGGTAACGCTCGTACCGTGGCTGCGTCGGGTTGCCTGGGGCGCACATGCCTCAAGGCAACCCGACTTCAGGCCCTGGAAGACGCCCAGCTTCTTCGCCGAGTACGGGGCCATGGTGAAGCGTTCGGGAGCTGACAAGGGCATCGCCGGAGCACACGGAGCTGAGTCTTTCCCGGGAACTCCTGCCGATTGGCGATCCCGATCGACGTCAGATCACCTCGTCCAGCTCGTCCCGCATCTGCGCCGCTTCGGCGTCGCGCGCGACGGCCTGGGCGAGCAGCATCCGCAGCACGAGCACGATGAGCGCGACCCCGAGGATGGCCACGCCCACCCCGCCCATGATGACGGTGACGCCCGGGTCGTCACGCTGGCCCGGCGCATTGAGGATCGTGACCGCGAACCACACGAGGGCAGCCGTCACGATCGCGCCGATCACGAGGTCCACGTACCGGAAGGCGGCGTGGGAGAACACGGTTCGGCGCCGCACCATCGTCACCAGCCGCCATACGCAGACCAGGGCGACCTGGACCGACACCATGCCCAGGATGGTGATCACGCGCAGAGGGGTCAGGGGGAGCGACCCGTCCTCCGGGTCGTTCCCGCTGACCAATGCCCACACCATCAATGCCTGTACGAACACGGTACCGGCGAGCACCACCGCGAGCACGGCGCGCAGCGCACTCACTGTCAGCTTTCCCACGGCCGAACCTCCCATCGAGTCACGATGGGAATCTATCGAATTTCGATAGATGAAGCAAGGGCTGGGGCGGCGGGGGACCCGGGGAAGAAGACGGGCTGCTGCGTAGCTGAGGGCCCCTCGGCCTGGGGGGGGCTGGGCCCTCGCCGACGAGGAGCACTCGCACCAGATCCGAGCGATGTGGCGCGCCTGGTGTACCGGACACCGGCCCTGGTCCGATCAGATGATGATCTGGGGGTCCGCAGGGGGCTGCTCACTTGGTCGTGTACCTGGGCACGCCGATGCGCGCGCTGTAGTCAGGTCGCTTCACGTGTCATCGGGAGGATCTGTGCGTTCGACGCTCATATGGCTCGTACGGCTGTGCTCGCTCGCGGCGTGGGTCGCGGCCGCTGTCGCCTGCATGTGGCTGCTGGGCGCCACAGCCATGGCCCGGCCCTGGCGCGAACCCTTCGTGTGGGGTGCCGTCGCGATGGGGTGTGCGGTGGTGCGGGTGGTGGCGCTGTGGGTGCTGCGCGGCGCGCCCAAGGCCGACGAGTTCACGGACGAGCTCTGGGTCAAGCTTCGCACCGGCGCTCTCTGGGCCATCGCCGCGTTCTCCTCCGCCTTGTTCGCCGTCGTCCTCCTGACCTCCTCCAACGCGGGCGGCGAACTCGACGACCTGCGTGATGCCGGCGCGACGGTGAGCACCGCGACGGTCGTGGAACGGCAGTCGACACGACAGGAGTTGAGCGACGGGGTCGTGAAGGGATACGTGTCCCGTCTCCTGGTCTCCGTGCCCGGCGGTGCGCAGCGGCTGGCCGTGCGAGGGGCTTACACGTACGAGAAGCCCGGCGAAGGCGCCGAGGTCGATGTTCTGTGGGCTCGGTCGGACCCCGGTCTCGGCGGCTACATCAACGAGAGCAAGGACTTGGCCACGCTCGCCGAGAACCGCTGGAACGCCTTTCAGGACGACGAGTCGGGCGCGGGCTCGCTGATCGCCTTCATCGTCGTCGCGCTCATCGGTGTGGCTCTGACCTCGCTGTTCACCCTGTTGCCCGACGCCGACGACCTCCAGGAGGTGGCCTGGTCGGCGCCCTTCCAGACCGTGCGCACCGCTCTGGCCACGCTGGTGTTCTGGGGTTGGAGCCCCATGATGCTGGGGATGCAGCCGAGCGTTCCACAGGTGATCGTCGCCGTCGGCAGTTCTTGCCTCGTCCTGCTGGGGTACGTCCTCACCTCGCTCCGCGGCTTCGGCTGATGAAACGGCCTCCTGCCGCTGTGCGCGGGATATGGCCTGGCGCCCCGGCGTACAGGGAGATGTGACCGCCGGGTCGGCCCCGACGCCAACGCCGAGCCAGGCCGTGTCTTTCGGATCCCGGGTGGCCTACTCGGCGGCTGCCCAGCAGCCCAAATTGTTCCGGTTCCCCTCCGCCGCCCGGCGCGGCGCGTCCGGCGATCCCAGCAGACCGTACGGCAGATACCCGGACCGGACACCGAGTTCCCACCCATGGACCTGGACGGCGAGGCAGGCCAGGGCCAGGGTGCCGAGGGGGAGGAGGGACCGGGGTGCGGGATCACCGGCATCGGCCTCGACGCCCTCCCGGTACGCGACCAGCCGGGCGACGAGGGCGTCCTCGAAGGCGTGCTGGTCGTCGTCGAGGAGTACGCGGAGCAGCCGCTGGTCCGCGCTCAGCCCGTCGCCGACCTCGTCGAGCCGCCGGGCGGCCTCCGTGCGCTCCCCGGCGTCCGGCTTGCGCAGCGGAACCGTAGGCCAGTCGCGGGGCAGATGCCCGGCCGCCTCGGTGAGATAGAGGCACAGGGCGTCCATGGCGGCGAGGTCGGCGGGGTCGGAGACGGAGGTGTACCGGTTGTAGGGCACGCCGTCACGGATGGCGGGCGCGTAGTCCTCGCGCAGCAGCAGCCCGGTGACCCGCTCCCAGTCCCACACATGCCCGCTGACGACACACATCTCGAACATGTCGAGCCACGTCCGCGCGGTGGGCGCCTCCTTGACCACGTCCCGGAAGGTGATGGGCCCGTCCCCGAACTCGTCGTCGTCCGGGTCCGTGCTGATCCGCTCCCCGACGAGGGGGAAGCGGAGTTCCTGATCCCCCTCGGGGAAGCACATGATGCTCAGCACTCCGTGCACGCACTCCGCGGCGGTGACGGCGACCGTGCCGGCCGCAGCGTCGAGCCCCGGCTCCGTCACCGTTCGCGCGGCGACATGGTCGAGCAGTTCGTCAGCCATGGCCCGGATCAGCGACGGCGAGATGCTGCCGTACCGCAGCGAGTGCCACCGCGTGAAGGCCCGCCCGTCGATGTCGTCGAGAGCCTCGGCCAACCGCTGCTCACCGACCTGATGGCATGTCACATTGCGCACGTACCCCGCCCCTTCATGAACTCCACGACTGGACGAAGCACGCTATCAACGGGCACTGACAGCACTGGAGCGCGCCGGACGGCCGTCCATTCCGGAACGGTCGAAGGGGCTTGGCGCGAGGCGCCCGACTGGGTGAAAGACCTGTTCAGGCGCCCTTTTACCAGCGGCGTAGCCACTTGTGGGCCGTGGGACGGGAGATGCCCATCTCCGCGGCGACATGTGCTACAGCCGGACCGGAGCGGACCCGCTCGATCAGCAGTCGCCTGCCGTGAACGGTCAACAACGCTCGTGATCAATACAGCTAGCGAGTGGGCCGCGATACCAGGGCACGTGTCGTAGAAGCCGTCTGGGCGCCCAGCTGGTCCAGGGCGGGCCCGCAGGCCCAAGTCGGAGCCCTGTGGCGCGCGAGTGTCCCTGGAGCTCGTGACACGGACATGGCGGAAGATGTATAGCGGACCCGATGCCCAACTGCTCGGCGAGGGTTCGGGTTAACCGTTCGGCAGTGCGGTCGCGCGCGCCTGCTCCTGACCTCTTGGCGGACTTCGGGGAAGGCGCATACGAGAATCCGAGAAGCGCTGTCGGCCGACAGCCCGTCGCGTCCGGGCATGCGTACCAGCAACTCGCCGGTCGTGCGCGGTGGTGGGTCCCAGGCCGCGACCCATTCCATCGCTAGGCGGTCGTCAGTTCCCGGATCAGCTCGGCCATCCGCTGGGACGGCGAGACCCTCAGTTCCCGTTGCAGAAGTCTGCGGTATTCCAGGTAGTGCTTGACCGCACAGGCGACATTGCCCTCTGCCGCGTGCACTTCGATGGCGATACGGTGGGCGGTCTCGCGGTAGGGGTCGACGGACGTGGCGGCGAGGGCCGCCTGGTGCGCCGCCAGGAACCTGTCGAGGGCGAGGAATTGCTGTGCCAGGGCCTCCAGCGCGTACAGACGCATATGGTCCCATCGTTCGCGTTCGAGTATCAGCCACTCGTCGTCCCACCCGAGCAGCAGCGGCCGGCTGAGTTCCTCGACGAGCCGGTCGAGATCGGCAGGCGTGGCCTGCAGCCCTTCCTCGGGCTCCAGGAGCTGGCGGGCGGCCCCGCAGACTTCCCAGTGGTCCACGGAGATGCACGGCGACAGCGCAAGACGGTGGCCTTCGCTGACCACGACGGTCTTCGGGCCGAGCTTGCGGCTCTGGCACAAGGCCGACCTGAGGTTGGCCGCGGCCCGCAGCGGGGTGCACTCCGGCCAGAGCTGCTCCGCGGCAGCGCGTCTGTGAATCCCTTCGCCGCGCACGGCGAACAGGGCGAGCAGACGCTGAGCCCCCGCCGGGACGGCGACCGGACGCCCGCCGCAGATTAATTCAAATGGGCCCAGGATTTGAAGACGCATTGCGTTCATCACAGCTAACACTGTGCTCGACGCGTTTTTCCGCTGCAACCGCTGTAACCCCGTCGGACCAGGCGTGCCCGCCGCACAGGGTGCTTCGAGAATCACCGATCCAACGCCCGAAAAACATTTCCTCGGCGCACCCGAAATGCATTATGAACGCTCCGTGAACGCTCCAGAAATGCCTCATCTGTAAATCTTGCATATTTCATCGAATATCCCCGGAACATCTTTGTGGGAAACCTGACTCGCAACCCAAGGAACCACGAGCGCTCGGAACGGAGGAGCGGATGGACGTCCGGTCGGTACTCAGCGCGGTTCCCGGTCAAGCCGGGCTTCTGGGCACGCCCGAGGTCCGCGTCGCCGTGCTGGACGGGCCCGTCGACTTTGCGCATCCGTGTTTCTCGGGAGCGGATCTCACCCAGCTGGCCACGCTGGTGCCGGATGCCGCCGGTTCCGGACCTATGTCGTTGCACGGCACCCACGTGGCCAGCCTTCTGTTCGGGCAGCCCGGATCTCCGGTGGCAGGCCTTCTGCCGCGGTGCCGCGGTTTCGTCCTCCCGGTGTTCCGGGAGTCCCCGGACGGCGGTGTGGCCCGGGTGCCCCAGCTCGACCTCGCCCGGGCGGTCGAACAGGCCGTGGAGGCGGGGGCCCACGTCATCAACATCAGCGGCGGCGAGCGCAGTGCGGACGGCAAGGCGGAGGCCATGCTGGAGCGGGCGCTTCGACGGTGCGCGGAGAACGGGGTGCTGGTGGTCGCGGCGGTCGGCAACGACGGCTGCGACTGCCTCCAGGCTCCTGCCGCCACGCCGTCCGTGCTCGCCGTCGGGGCGACCGACGCCGCCGGCGAGCCGCTGGACATCAACAACTGGGGGCCCGCCTATCGGACGAACGGCGTCCTCGCCCCCGGCCGGGACATCGAGGGCGCGGTTCCCGGTGGCCGAGTCGCCGCGCTGACCGGCAGCAGTTTCGCCACCCCGGCGGTCACCGGGGTCGCGGCACTGCTCGTGGCCCAGCAGATCGCCGAGGGGCGTGAACCGGACCCGCTCGCCGCCGGCCGGGCCATTCTCACCTCCGCGAGCCGCCCGCCGTGCGCCCCGGACGACGCGCCCAAGTGCCGTCGACTCCTCGGCGGCCACCTCGCCGCCGCGCGCGCCTTCGACCTCATCAGGGAGAGGGGCCCGGTCGTCCCCCAAGAGGTGCGGGGCGACCCCGTCAGCATCACCGTCGGCCCCTCGACGCCTCGGACGACCTACGCCGAACCGAAAGGAAGAGCCATCGCCATGGACACGAACGCCGTACACGCGCACGCCGGGGAGACGCCCGAGGGCCTGTCCGCGGCCGCGGCCCCGCCTCCCGCCACCACGGTCACACCGCCTGCCGAGCCGCCTCCGGCGCCCACGCTTCCTCCGTCGGTTCCCCAGACGGCCCCAGCCATCCCCCAGGCCGCGCCGGCATCTCAGCAGGCCATGCCGCAGGCGCCCCAACAAGTCGGGGCGCCGGCATTTCAGCAGGCGGTGCCGCAGGTCGGAGTTCAGCCCGCCGTCCAGCCGATGACACCGCCAGTCCCCGCGGCCGACGTCCCTCCGGCACCACCGGTGACGCAGCCCGCCTCACCTGCGCCCGTCCCGGTCGAGCAGGGCGTACGTCCCTCCTGCTCCGACTGCGGCGGCACCTGCGGAGGGAGTACGAGGGGAGCGACAGCGGCAACCATGAGCGGTCCCGTGAGTGGTCAGGGACGCCAGCTCATCTTCGCAATCGGCACGATTGGCTTCGACTACCGGACCGAGGCCCGCCGGGACAGCTTCCGGCAGCAGATGCCGGTCGAGTTCAGGCCGGCCACCGACGAGCACCCGGAGCAAGAGGTCCAGCCGAACGTCTACGACCCCAGGCAGCTCCACGCCTACCTGTCCAAGAACCCGTGGGCATGCGACAAGCTCACCTGGACGCTGAACATGGACGCCACACCGCTCTACGCGCTTGAGGCGGAGATGCCGGTGGGGATGGACTGGACGCGGCCCATCATCACGGACCGCGGTGCAACGCCGGACGCGGTGCGAGACAGCGCCAACGCGGCCGCGAGTGACAAGAGGGACCAACTGGCGGACATCGTGGACACCCTGTCGTACCCACCGGTGTCCACTGTCTACCGAACCTTCCGGGACGCCATCGTCGGACAGGTCCAGGACCGGAAGAGCGAAACGTACGTCTCGCGAGTGTCGATCCCGGGCGTCCTGACTGAGCGAACAGTACGCCTGTTCTCCGGCCAGGTGGTCCCTGTGGTCGAGGTGAAGAGCCGCGGTCTCTACACCTGGAACGAGCACGTCTTCGTCCAGTCGGTCATGCAGGCTCTGCAGCTCACCCCGTCGGTCGAAGGGGAATCGGCAAACCTGGAGAAGTCGGTCCGCACCTTCCTCGACAAGGTCTACTGGGAGTTCCGCAACCTCGGGCAGAGCTCCGCCGACCGGGCGCTGAACTTCGCCGGCACCAACGCCTTCGACGTCGGTAGGGAAATGGCCGAAGGAATGGCGGCCAAGGACGTACCGGGCCGTGGCAGGTCCGAAGAGGAACCGCTGTACGCCCTGGACACCATCAAGGTCTCCAAGAGCCCGTTCTGCCGCCCCGGTTCCGACTGCCAAGACGTCGTCATGACCTTCTTCGACCCGGAGAACGACCGAAGGGCGAAGCGCTCCGTCCTGTTCACCTACGACGTGAGCGACGAGCTCCCGGTCAGCCTCGCACCGCCTCACATCTTCATCGGCGGCTACTGACCGCTCTACGACACACCGGACCAGGGAGACCTCATGTACGAGACCCCGACTCGCCCCGAACTCAACGCTCCCCTCCAGACCCCGGCGGTTCACCGCAACCCCTGGGAGGCGCCGGCCGACAGAGCCGAGGACCGGGGCGCGGAAGCAGCCAAGTCGATGTGTGGGGACCTGACCGGCTCCGGCCGCGAGCTGTGCCGGGCCCTGCAACGCGACTAGCGACGACAGACCACCGGCGGCTATCTGTCGTCGGCCCACCCCACAGGTGAGAGGAGAAAACGATGAACGACACGCCGTTCACCCGCGAGGAGAGGCCCACCCGGCCCGCGGCACTCCGGACGCCGTTCCAGACTCCCGCGATCGACCGCAACCCCACCGTCACCCGGGGCGCCGACGGCGACGACTCGGGCGGAGTCGAGGCCAACTTCGACTTCGGCGGCCTGCTGAAGACGGCGGCAAACTTCCTGCTCTGAGGCCTCACACAGGGGCCATTGCGCGTCGGTGAGCGGGGCCGCGCGCCCCACTCACCGGCATCCGGATCGAAAAGGACAGCATCATGACTGCGACTGACAAGTGGCGTGAGGTCTCCCCCTCACCGGCCACCGCCCCGCGGACGCCGTACCAGACGCCCGCGATCGACCGGACCCCCGTCGGCACGGCCGGCCGCGGCAGCGACGCCGACGGTGTCGAGGCCGACTGGAGCCTCTCCGACATCCCGTGGCACTCCATCGGCAAGGCTGCTCGGGGTGCCCTGGACGCCGTGCTGTAGGCGAGGACCACCCGGCAGGACAACACTGAAAGGACAGTGCCATGAACGAAGAGATCACACTGCGGCGCCCTGGCCCCGGGCCGGTCACCGCCCTCCGGACGCCATTCCAGACGCCCGCTGTCGACCGGACTTCCGCCGGTGACCACGGGCGGCGGGACGGCACCGACGGCGTCGAGCCCAACCTGCCCATCCTGCCCCTGCTCGGCCTGGCCGGCTCGGCGATCGGCTCCCTGTTCGACTGAGTTCCGTGTCCCGGCGGCGCGGCCTGGCGGCCCACCGCCGGGACGGCGGCTGAAAGGACATCAGGATGAACAAGGAACCCAACCCGAAGAACCGGAAGAAGTCGCCGCCGCCACGCGGAGCGGCACCCCCACGTGCCGCTCAGGGCATGGAGCGTGCCGAGCGCTCCCGTACCCGGGCCGAGGCCGCAGGTGCTGCGGGCATTCGGCTCGACCTGCCCATCCAGGGCGCGACCATCGAGCGCAGGTGGGACCTCTATCAGCCCTATCTGCAGGTGACGGGGACGTATCAGCCCGTTGACCAACCCGAAGGAACCACAGGCCAGTTCCTGGAGGAGCCGGGGCCGAGGTCCATGACCGGTCACGTCGTGGCGGACCCCGCCCCCTCGCCCGGCCGCGACGCACGCGGCTGGAGCTGCCCGCCCAACGGCCCCTGCACGTGGGTCGGCATGGTCTAGGCGGCCAAGTGATCCAGGCGGCAGGCACGGCGCCGGAGTCCCGGCGCCGTTGCCAACGCCCCTTACGAAGGTGGGAAGACATGCCCACGATAGACACGCCAGAAGTCGAGCAGTCCCGCGTCGAACAGCGCCGCCAAGTCGCCGACGCGGCCCGGCGCTACCACGATTCGGCGCAGGCACGCGAGCAGGCCGAGGCGCGGACGGCGAAGGGCGTTCCCTTCCCCGACACTCCCCAGGCCCTGGCCGCCCGGGCCGAGCGCATCCTCAGCCGTGGCGGCGTTCCGACCACCGCTGTCGTCGCCCACATCCACGCCGAGCCCCTGGATCTCCCGCAGGCCCATGAGCGCATCATCGGCCTGGCCCACGACCTCCAGGCAGCGAACTTCCTGCCCCGCGGTGCCCGCGCGGCCCGTACGGTCGCGCGGATCACCCTGCGCCGTGACAGTCGCGAACTACCGCTCGGTACGGGTTTTCTGGTGTCCCCACGGCTCCTGATGACCAATCACCATGTGCTGCCGGGCGCCGACTTCGCTCGGACCTGCCTCGCCGAGTTCGACGCGCAAGTCGGCATCGACAACGCCCCCGACGACATCGTCCGGGTGGAGCTCATTCCCGACGAACTGTTCATCGCCCACGAGTCGTTGGACTACGCCCTGGTCGCGCTCACCCCGGTCGGCGGGGACGTACCGCCCGGTGAGGTGTTCGGCTGGAACCGCCTCAGCGGCCGCACCGGAAAGCTGGTCGTCGGCGAACTGGTGAACGTCATCGGCCACCCCAACGGCCGCCTGAAAGAGATCGCACTGCGCGACAACAGGCTGATCACACGGCTGGACGACTTCCTGCACTACCGAACGGACACGGAGCCGGGCAACTCGGGCTCCCCGGTCTTCAACGACCAGTGGGAAGTGGTCGCCCTCCATCACATGGGCGTCCCGGATACGGACGCGAGCGGACGTCCGCTGCGCAAGGACGGCGCGGTGTGGCAGCCCAGCGACGGCGAGGCCGCCCTTTCCTGGGTGGCCAACGAGGGCGTGCGCATCAGCTCCGTCCTGCGGCACGTGGCGGCGTCGCGACCGACGCCCACGCAGTGCGCTCTGCTCGCCGAGATGGGTCCCGAGGCGGGGCTCGGCAGCCACGAACCACAGGGGGCCGCGGAGCCCGAAAGCGTACGGCCCACCGGCCTCACCGCGGCCGAACGCAGAGCCGCGACCGGCTTGCGCGCCAGGGACGGGGCCTTCGGCGGCCACCGTCACCTGGTGTACCTGCACGGCAGGAGCCAGCACGGCAAGGACCCCGAGGCGCTCCGCCAAGAATGGACCGGCGGCCTCAACAAGGGCCTCGCGGCTGCGGGCCTGCGCTCGGTCGACCCGGTCGACGCCTGGTGCCCGTTCTACGGCGATCTGATGGCCGAGTTGATGGGCGCGAGGGAATCCCTCGGCGGTGTCCCGTCGCCCCCGGACTCCGTGGGATCCGAGACGAAGGCGTACGAGCAGATGCTCCTTGACGCGGCGGCCAGGGTCGGCATGCCCGAGGGCGACTACGAGAGGAAGGACGCCATGGCGGCCGAGGAGGGCCTCGACGGCGCGGTCCGTACGTTCCGGCGCGCGCTGGGCTGGGTGGCGGCCAGATCGGATCTCGACGAACGGACCATCGACGCGGTCTTCCGGGACGTGGCCAGGTATCTCAGCGAGCCGCGTGTGCGGGAGGCAGTGCTGGACATCGTGTCCGCGACCATGCCCGACCGCGGCGAACTGGTCTTCGTCACGCACAGCCTGGGCACCGTCGTAGGCGTCGATCTGATGAGCCGGCTGCCGTCCGGGATCGACCGGGCCGTACTGGTGACCCTGGGGAGCCCGCTGGGCATGGACGCCGTGAACGACCGGCTTCTTACCGCCGGTCCGCACCGGCCGGGGAACGTACGCACGTGGCTCAACGCCTGGTGCCCGGCGGACGCGGTCGCCATCGGCTGTCCGCTGCGCGACGGCCGCTGGGGCAGGGTCGAGCAGCCGGAGGTGGCCAACGGCAAGGACAAGGCGCACAACATCGCCGAGTACCTCGCCCACGCGAGCGTGGCGGGACCCATCGGCCGTGCCCTGCACTGACCGGTGGCCGGTCGACGCGCACGTCATTACCGGGCAGGGCTCCGGTCGGTCGGTGCCGATCTGGATGGCGGGGCGCAGTCGGCGGATCAAGCCCACTCCACCCACCGTCCCCGACGTCGCACCCTCCCGACACCACACCGGGGACTGGGCATTGCGCCAGGAGCACCGACCGCAAGAACGGGCTTGGAGATCGCGGAGCACCTCACAGCCAGCGTCACGAGCCCCCTCCCAGGCGGGCAAATGACGCCCCGCGAGGACTCGGATCGTGGCGCGAAATTAGCGCTCGACTGGTCCTGCGACGCGTTTCAGCGCTGTCTGTGCCCACACGTTCTCGGGGAGGGTCTGGAGAATGGCTGTCGGGCCGTGGTCCGCTCACCTCCGCAGCGCCTGGAGCATCGGGCCCGCGCGCCAGGCCGGTGCCACGCCGTCCTGAGGACGAGGGCCACCGTGCGGCCGGTCGGATCGCCAACACCCGGCAGGCGAAGGATGGGAGTTAGCGCGCAAGTCGGGCTCGATCGAGAGCGGGTTGAGTGAAGGGCGCCTGGCGGGTGAAGACCCAGGTCAGGCGCCTTTTCGCATGTGTTTAGAAGAACCCCAGCTTCTTCGCCGAGTACGACACCAACAGGTTTTTGGTCTGCTGGTAGTGGTCCAGCATCATCTTGTGGGTCTCGCGGCCGATCCCCGACTTCTTGTAGCCGCCGAACGCCGCGTGGGCCGGGTACGCGTGGTAGCAGTTGGTCCAGACGCGGCCCGCTTTGATCTCGCGGCCCAGGCGGTAGGCCGTGTTGCCGTCGCGGGTCCAGACGCCGGCGCCTAGGCCGTAGAGGGTGTCGTTGGCCAGTTTGAGGGCCTCGTCGACGGAGTCGTAGGTGGTGACCGAGACGACCGGGCCGAAGATCTCCTCCTGGAAGATGCGCATGTCGTTGGTGCCGCGGAAGATGGTCGGCTCGATGTAGTAGCCGCCCTCGAGGCCGGGGACGGCGCGGGGGTTGCCGCCCGTGACGACCTCGGCGCCCTCCTTCCTGCCGATGTCGAGGTAGGAGAGGATCTTCTCGTACTGGTCGTTGCTGGCCTGCGCGCCGATCATGGTGGCCGGGTCCAGGGGGTCGCCGCCGACGATGGCCTGGGTGCGTTCGACGCAACGGGCCATGAAATCGTCGTAGATGGAGGAGTGGATCAGGGCACGGGACGGACAGGTGCAGACCTCGCCCTGGTTGAGGGCGAACATCACGAAGCCCTCGACGGCCTTGTCCAGGAAGTCGTCGTCCGCTGCCGTGACGTCGGGCAGGAAGATGTTCGGGCTCTTGCCGCCCAGTTCCAGCGTGACAGGGATGATGTTCTCGCTCGCGTACTGCATGATCAGACGGCCGGTCGTCGTCTCCCCGGTGAAGGCCACCTTCGCCACGCGGGGGCTGGAGGCCAGCGGCTTGCCCGCCTCGACACCGAAGCCGTTCACGACGTTGACCACACCCGGGGGCAGCAGGTCGGCGATCAGTTCCATGACGTAGAGCAGGCTGACCGGGGTCTGCTCGGCCGGTTTGATGACGACGCAGTTGCCCGCGGCCAGCGCGGGGGCCAGCTTCCATGTGGCCATCAGGATCGGGAAGTTCCACGGGATGATCTGGCCGACCACGCCCAGCGGCTCGTGGAAGTGGTACGCGACCGTGTCGGCGTCGATCTCCGCGATGCTGCCCTCCTGGGCGCGGACGACACCGGCGAAGTACCGGAAGTGGTCGACGGCCAGCGGGATGTCGGCGGCCAGGGTCTCGCGGACCGGCTTGCCGTTCTCCCAGGTCTCGGCGACCGCGATCTTCTCCAGGTGCTCTTCCAGGCGGTCCGCGAACCTGTTGAGGATGCCCGCGCGTTCCGCGGTGGACGTGCGGCCCCATTTGTCGGCCGCCCGGTGCGCGGCGTCCAGGGCGAGGTCGACGTCGGCGGCGGAGGAGCGGGCCACCTCGCAGAAGACCTTGCCGGTCACCGGGCTCGGGTTCTCGAAGTAGCGGCCCTCGACCGGGGCGACGAAGTCACCGCCGATGAAGTTGTCGTAGCGCCGGGCGAAGCTGACGATGCTGCCGTCCGTTCCTGGCTGCGCGTACACCATGGCGGCTCTCCTCGGTGAAGGGCGGTGACAGATGACGCCCTTCATGGTGCTCTCGGGAGGTTGGCGCGAGGTTGGCGCCGAGGGGCCGGGCCTCGCGCGGCGGCGTCAGTCGCGCAGGGCCGTGGTCAGCCGGCCCGCCGCGATCGCCCGGCGCGTGTCCCTGGGGCCGAGCAGCCCCAGCGCGTGCTCGTGGATCTCCGCGTCGTACGGGGCCCGTTCGCCGTAGCGCAGGGCATGGTCCGGGCGGGTGCTCGCCAGGACGGCCTCGCGCACGGCCACTTCGAGGCGGGTGCGCCACTCCTCGATGCCGGGCGCCTGGGAACGGGGCAGGAGGGGACCGCCGTAGCGGCTCAGGGCCGTGTCCGTGTCGCCCCGCTCCAGCGCGCGCAGGACGTCGGCGGCGTCGCAGGACACCGGGATCGTCAGGGCGTAGCGGCGCGGGGCGATGCCGCCGCCGAGGGCGCGGCGCAGGTGGGAGATCTCCGCCTTGAAGGTGGACGCGGTGACCGGCCGGTCGCCGTACAGGGCGGCGCGCAGCCGCTCCGGGGAGAAGCCGTCCGGTTCGAGCGCGAGCAGGGTGAGGATCTCCAATTGGCGCGGGCGAAGGGGGAGGTGGCTACCGTCCGGTACGGCCTGGAGGGCCTGTTCGGGGCCCAGGCAGGTGAGCCGGAGCCGAGCCGCCTGGGGGCGGTTGTGTTCCGTCGTTGTGAGGCGGGCCTCGATGGTGGACACCAGTGTCCGTACGGTGGACATGGCCAGGGGGTGCGAGCGGTCCCAGGTGGTGGACAGGTCCAGGACGCCGAGGACCCGGCCGTCCGGGCCGTGCACGGGGGCGCAGTAGCAGACCCAGCCGTGCAGGGCCGACACCAGGTGCTCGGCCGAGAAGACCGAGCTGGGGCGGCCGGTGCGCAGCGCGAGGGACAGGGCGTTGGTACCCATGGCCTGCTCGTCCCACCGGCCGCCCGGCGCGAAGTTGACCCGCTCGGCCTTGCGGCGCATGGTCGGGCCGCCGCAGGTCCACAGGATCGTGCCGGACTCGTCGGTGACCGCCGTGACGAAACCGGCGTCCTCGGCGATGCTGTGCAGTTCGCCGGCGAGGCCGGAGACCGGCCGGTACAGCGGGGAGGACGTCCAGCGCTGGTGCACCGGACCGCCCTCGGTGACCGGGGCGCTGTCCCGGCCGGGGTCCACACTGCCGAGCGAACGCGCCCAGGACTCGGTCACCTCGTGACGCAACTGCGCGCTGCCGCCCGGCCGCGTGCCCGGGACGCTCAGCCGCGGTATCCAATGGGACCACTCGTGCTCCAGCGCGGTCCTGCGCTGCCGGAGGTCAGGGCGCTGTGACATGGCCTCTCCCTGCCGTCGTAGCCGTCGTACCGGTTCTCGGCGTGAGGTCAGTGTTACCGGACGCGCCGGGCCCGGTCGAGGAAACCGGCGGACCGGGGCCGGGGTTGCGTACGACTGGCCGGGAAGTGCCCAGCTCTGAACGGGCGACCGCCTGACTGGATGTTTGTCCGGACCCCGGGTGCCGCCGTACGGGTGACGGGTTCACTCGACCCGACGGACGGGGTCCCGGCCGCGTACCACCGGCGCGCGGCGTCGCGTTGCCCTGGCATGGACAGCACTGCGACGGCGCGGCGCCTGCTCGGGAACGACGCCGCGCCCCGGCCGTACGCCGAACTCACCAGCGGATACTCGGGCCATCCGCCGATCTACGCGGCCCTCGTCGCCGAATGGGAGGCCAGGGGCCATACGGCCCCGGAGCACCGCGACGGCCAGTGGGTCTCCTTCGCCGCGCCGACGGAGAGCGAGACCTGGACCGCCGTACCCGCGTGGAACACCGGCTCGCATCTGGGTCCGGTCGTCGTCCCGGCGGGTGCGCATCCGGTTGTCGGCATGCCCACCGGGTCGGTGGTCCCTCCCGGGGTACATCCGACCCCCGGCCGGTACACAGGCCTGGTCGCCTCATCCGGTCTGCGCCCGGCCGCTCCCACCACCGCCCGCCTCACCAACCCTCAAGCGCCACCGGCTCCGCGCTGACCGGTGCCAGGACCGCGAGGGTGCCCGTGGCCTCGTGGAGGGCGGACTCGAGGGTGCCGGGGGAGTGCAGGGCGCCGGTGCCGTCCGGTGGGACGAGCCACTCCAGGCGGCCGGCGGGCCGGTACGGCGGCGGTACCGCGACCCAGGAACCGCGGCCGACGTGCCGGACCCCGAACCCGACCCACTCGCTGACGGGGTCGGGCGGCAGGAAGAAGCCGACTCTGCGGGCCGTGCAGTCCACCAGGGTGGGGCCGGGCACCTTCAGCGGATCGCGCCACAGGTAGTCCAGGGCGAGCAGCCCGAGCCGGTCGGGAACGCTCAGCACGTCCCAGTACCGCCCGGCCTCCACGAGGACCGTGCCCGCGCCGTAGTCCCACTCCCGCTTGCATTCCTGGGGGTCCGTGGCGGCCGCGGCGAGCCACTCGACGGCTTGCTTCCACATGACGCTCTGCATGGCCACCCCAGGCACAGTCGGCGCGCCCCGCAGGACGCACACGGGACACGGGCCGGTGGCCCGCGGGAATCCGGGAGATCCGCGGTGCCGATCCGGCCCCAGTCATGCTCGTAGATATTTCTAGGCGCCGGAAGGGGTGGCGTGGCCTGGCGTTTGGGTCGGGCATGTCCCGGTCGAAAGCGGGCACTCGACGACGCGTCACGTAAGACCGCGATCAACTCCGAGCGCGTCCATGGTGCCCATACGAAACCGGCCACTGGCCGATGAACGACTCGGGGAGAACTCGAGGAGCGTGCCGGACGGATGGGCCGTCGTCGCCGGAAATGCGCGGTCCCCAGGCGCACCCGTCACCCCGTGTTCGCGGCCGCTGTGCGCGAGGTGTGGACCAGTCCACGAGGGCGCGCGGGCGGGATGTGCGAATCAGGGAAGTTTGCCTTCACAAAACCTTCCAGTGTGCTGGCCAGAACCCGTCTTGTTCGGTCAACTCCGAACGCACCAAGGTGGATTGAGCACTTGAGCATCAGGAGTCACAAGCGCGCTGCTTGACCTGTGCGACCGAACCGCGCGGGTACTGACGGGGGAACTGATGAGGTGCGCGTGCCCACCGATGACGCTCGGCGGGCAGTTCCTCGCGCACGGCCGGAACGTCCCTCCCTCACCGTCTCTTGGTGCCGTCATCCGGTGCCCGAGACAGAGATAGGAGGGGGAATGCCGATGAGCGCGGTGAACGCCGCCAAGCCGACGTATCCCGGTGTCTACGTCGAAGAGCTTCCCAGCAGCACCCGCACCATCTCGACCCTGACCACTTCGGTGACCGCCTTCGTGGGCCACACCCGCCGCGGTCCGCTGAACGAGCCGGTGCGCGTCACCAGCTTCACGGAGTTCGAGCGCCGCTTCGGGGGGCTGAGCGCGCAGAGCGCCGTCGGCTACGCCGTTCACCAGTTCTTCGGCAACGGCGGCACCGTCGCCGTGATCGTCCGGGTCGCCAAGGCCGGCAGCGGCCAGGCCGCCTGCGTCGCGCTGGAGTCCACCGAGGGCCACAGCGAGTGCGACGTCCTCAAGGTGCACGCCAGGGAACCCGGCGTGTGGGGCAACGGCCTGCGCGTCGCCGTCGACTACGACACGCCCTGCCCCGACGAGACCTTCAACCTGCGCGTCCACGACGCCAAGGGCGAGGCCCGCGAGAGCTTCACCGGTCTGTCCGCCGACCCCTCCAACGGCCGGTATGTGCAGACCGTCGTCAACGCCGGCTCCCGGCTGATCCGCGTCGAGGTCGTCGGCGAGGGCCGTCCCGACCCGTCCGGCACCGTCTCCAAGCCGTTCGGGCACGAACTGCCCGACCTCGCCGTGGACCTCACCGTCAAGATCGGCGACGTCGAGCGGGAGTTCACGCTCTACGACCCCGACTGCGACGGCGAGGCCCCCTCCGGCGTGGCCGAGCTGGCGCTGCTGCTGGAGCGCAAGCTGCGCGCCCTGCCCGACGCGCCGGGCAAGCACGCCTTCGCCGGTGCCGAGGTCACCGCCTTCGGCCGGCGTGTCCAGGTCGTCGCGGGCTCCACCGACCCCGAGGACGTCGTCCGCTTCGTCGGCGAGTGCGCCAACGACCTCGGCCTGGAGGCCTCGGTCAACCCGCCCGTCTTCCCGCTGGAGGGCGGCGAGGACGGCGAGGCGCCCGGCCCGCGCGACCTCATCGGCTCCGAGGCCGACAAGTCCGGCATCCAGTCGCTGCGCGGCGTCCCCGACGTCAACCTCCTCGTGCTGCCCGAACTCGCGGCGTACGAGAAGGCCGAGGACGCCCTCACCGTCGTCTCGGCCGCCCAGCGGCTCTGCCAGGAGCGGCGGATCTTCCTGCTCGTCGACGCGCCGAGCACCTGGGTCAGCGTGGACACCGCCCGAGCCGGGCTCGCCGCGTTCGACGCCGTCCGCGGCAACCACGCGGGCCTGTACTTCCCGCACCTCCAGCTCACCGACCCGCTCACCGGCCGGCTGCGCTCCTTCCCGCCGTCCGGCGCGGTCGCGGGCGTCATCGCCCGTACGGACTCCGAGCGCGGTGTGTGGAAGGCCCCGGCCGGCACCGAGGCGCGCCTCGCGGGCGTGCACTCCCTCACGGTGAACCTCACCGACCGCGAGACCGGCCTGCTCAACCCGCTCGGCGTCAACGTCCTGCGGACCTTCCCGGTGACCGGCCCGGTCGTCTGGGGCGCCCGCACGCTGGAGGGCTCCGACGCCCTCGACAGCGAGTGGAAGTACGTGCCGGTACGGCGGCTCGCCCTGCATGTCGAGGAGAGCCTCCAGCGGGGCCTGCAATGGGTGGTGTTCGAGCCCAACGACGAGAACCTGTGGCAGCAGATCCGCCTCAACGCCTCCTCCTACCTGCACACGCTCTTCCGCCAGGGCGCCTTCAAGGGCGGCACGCCGCGCGAGGCCTACTTCGTCAAGTGCGACAGCGACACCACGACCGACGAGGACATCGAGAACGGCATCGTCAACGTCCTGGTCGGCATCGCGCCGGTCCGCCCGGCCGAGTTCGTGATCGTCAAGATCCAGCAGACGTCCGGCCAGTTCGCGCTCTGAGGAACGCTCCAAGGAACCCCTGAGGACATTTCGATGGCAGAGTTCACCGTCAACGCCCATCGTTTCGACCCCTACAAGAACTTCAAGTTCCTGGTCCTGTGGGACGGTCGGACGGTCGCGGGCATCAGCAAGATCAGTCCGCTGAAGCGGACCACCGAGGTCGTCAAGCACCGCCACGGCGGCGACCCCTCGTCCCCGCGCAAGTCGCCGGGCCGCTCCGAGTTCGAGGGCATCACCCTGGAGCGCGGCGTCACGCACGACCCCGAGTTCGACCGCTGGGCCAACAAGGTCTGGCAGGTCGGCGCGGGCCTCGGCTCGGAGGTGTCCCTCGCGGACTTCCGCAAGGACATCGTCATCCAGGTCCTCAACGAGGCCGGCCAGGTCGCCGTCTCGCACAAGCTGTACCGGACCTGGCCCAGCGAGTACCAGGTCCTCGGCGAACTGGACGCCAACGCCAACGCGGTGGCCATCCAGTCGCTGAAGCTGGAGTGCGAGGGGTGGGAGCGGGATTACGAGGTGGCGGAGCCGGAAGAGCCGTCGTTCCTCAACCCGGCGTAGGCGCTCCGCTGGGAGAGCCGCGATGGGGTTGTTGTTCGTCTGCGGGTTCGTCTGGGCTGGTCGCGCAGTTCCCCGCGCCCCTTTGGGGCGCGCTGCTGAGCCGCGTGGGTGCATGGGAACTGTTCGGACACTGGCAAGGGGGGACAGAAGGTGATCACGCGGGCGGACGACGTCCTGGCCACCTGGGAGTCCGGGCTCGGGCAGGCGTCGGCCGGGCGTGCGGTGCTGTTGCACCGGGCTGCCCGGCCGGATCTGGGCGGGGATCAGCAGGCGCTGCTCTCGCTGCCGGTCGGGGAGCGGGAGGCGGATCTGTTCGCGCTGCGCCGGGCCTTGTTCGGCGAGCGGATGCAGGTGCGGCTGGAGTGCCGGGCGTGTGGCGCGGACATGGAGTTCGAGCTGGACGCCGGGGAGTTCGCCCGCACCCTGGCCGACCGCGGTGATCCGCTGGTGCGGGTCGCCGAGGACGGCTGGGAGGTCGAGTTCCGGGTGCCCGGCGTCGCCGACCTGACGGCGGCGGCCCGGGATGCCGACCCGCGCCGGGCGCTGCTCGCCCGCTGTGTGGTCACCGCCGTACACGACGGGCGGCCCGTGTCCGCGGACACACTGCCCGTCGCCGTACAGCGGCGGATCGCCGAGGCGGCGCAGTCCGCCGACCCGGGGGCCGACGTCACGCTCGCCATCGCCTGCCCCGAATGCGAGGAGCCCACCCGGGCCGAGCTGGACATCGCCTCCTACCTGTGGACCGAACTGGACGCCTGGGCCCGGGACCTGCTGCTCGACGTCCATCTGCTCGCCACCGCCTACGGCTGGAGCGAGCCGGAGATCCTGGCGCTCAGCCCGCTGCGGCGCCGCTACTACCTGGAGCTGTGTGCGGATGTCTGACTCCACCTCGCAAGGGCGGCCGGAGCCCGACTTCCTCGACCGGCTGCTCGCCCGGCACGCGGCGCCCGCCGAGCGGCGCACCGGCGTGGTGCGGGTACGGCCGCGGCTGGCCGGCCCCTTCGAACGCGTCGAGGCCGTACGGGCCGCCGCACCCGACCCGGACGGCACCGAGCCGCTGTGGCCCGTCGCCGCCCCGGCCGCCGTCGCCCGGCCGGACGGGACGCGCCCGGCGGCCCGCGAGGTCGTCCGTACGGAACGCGAGCGGACGGTCGTACGGACCGAGCAGGCCCCGGCGCACGACGAGCCCGCACCGCGTCCGGCCGCACGGCCGGCCGAGTCCGAAGGGCCGCTGCTGCGGCCCGTCACCTCCACGGGCCCCGTGCTGCGGCCGGTCCCCGACACCGCCCGCCGCGCGGCGGGCCGGGGCCGTACCGAGCGGGCGGCCCCCACGAACGCGGCGTCCGTCCCGACCCCCCCTGGCGCGGACGCCGCTTCCCCAGCCGCCGTGTCCGCCCCGCTGCTCCCCAGCGCGGCGGACACGGCGGCCGCACGCGACGCCGTCCGGCAGGCGGCGGCCCGCCGCCCCGGGCGCCCGCCCGAGCAGGTGGTGCAGGTGCGGATCGGGCGGCTGGAGGTCACCGCGGGTGGTACGCCGCAGGACGGTGCCGGCAGGCCCCGGCCGCGGGACGCCGAGCGGCCCCGGGCCGCGGTCAGCCTGGCGGACTACCTGGCCAGGGGACGCGAGTGAGTGAGCCGCGACGGCACGGCAGCCGTACGACGAGAAGGACCAGGACCAGGAGAGGGACCGAGGAACCGACGCCATGAGCAACGCACTTGCCCTCGCCCACGTCACCCAGGCCCTCGCCCTGCTGATCGAGGCCAACCTGCCGCCGGACATCGACATCGCGGTGAAGGTCGAGCCGCGCAAGCCGCCGGCCGACCCGCCCCTCGAACCGACCATCACCGTGTTCCTGTACCAGGTCACGCCCAACACCTCGCAGCGCAACCACGACCTGCCGACCCGGGCGTCCGACGGGACCCTGGTCCGGCGTCCGGCCGCCGCGCTCGACCTGCACTACCTGATCAGCGCGTACGGCGAGGAGGCGGAACTGGTCGGGCAGCGCCTGATCGGCTCGGTGGTGCGCACGCTGCACGAGATACCCGTACTGCCCAGGGACATCATCGAACTCGCCGGTCAGCGACCGCACTTGAACGGGAGCGACCTGGCCGAGGCGGTGCAGCGGGTGCGGTTCACGCCGACGGCGATGGACGTCGACGAGACGTCCAAGCTGTGGGGGATGCTCCACCAGACGCCGTACACGCTGTCCGTCGTCTACCAGGCGGTCCTCGTCCTCATCGACGGGCGTGAGACGCCGGTGCCGGCGAAGCCGGTGGAGCGGCCGGAGGTGCGGGTGCTGCCGCTCGGGGCGGCGGGGGCTCCGGCTCCGGGTGTGACGTCCCAGGAGGCGGTGGCGGTGGAGGCGGATGAGCCGGTCGGGCCCTCGGGGAAGGCCGCGGAACCCGCCGACGAGCCGACGCAGGCCGTGGCGGGGGCCGTGGCGAGGGCCGAGACGAAGCCGCCCGCCAAGTCGGCCCGGGGCCGCAAGCCGGCCCAACCGGCCAGGACGGCGAAGAAGCCGGCCGCCAGGCCCGCGAAGTCCGCACGGTCACAGCCGCCGGCCAAGAACGCCGACGGCAGTGAGGACACGGAGAACTGAGGCACATGGGAGCGACGAGGGCGGGTGAGGACATGGGAACGCGGGCAACGGCCGCGGTCGCCGCCGCGACGGGCGACGGCACGACACTGACGGCGGAGATCCGGCGTGTCCTGGCCCGAGTCGACGCCCATGCCCTGCGCGGCGCGGACGGGACGGCCGAGGGGCGGGAGGCCCGGGCACCCCTGCCCGAGCCCGCCGAGGGCCCCGGCACCGCCCCCCTCGACGCCCTGGTCGCCTGCTTCGAGCTCACCGCGTTCGAGCGGGACCTCGTCCTCCTCACGGCCGCGCAGGAGCTGGAGCCCACCACCGGCGCCCGGTGCGCCGCCGCGAGTGGTGATCCCGAGCGGGCGTACCCGACCTTCTCGCTCGCCCTCGCCGCCCTCGACGAACCGCACTGGAGCGCGCTGCCGCCCGTGTCGCCGCTGCGCCGCTGGCAGATCGTGGAGCCGGACGACGCCTCGCGCCTGACGACCTCCCGGCTCCGGCTCGACGAACGCATCCTGCACTTCCTGCTCGGCTCGCCCTACCTGGACGCCCGGCTGCACGGCCGGCTGCGCCGCACCCCGGTGCCCGACCGGCTGCCCCCGTCGTACGACCTCGCCGCGAGCCGGGTCGCGGCCGGCTGGACGGACGGCGCCCGGCCCGACGCGCCGCTGCTCGTCGAACTGGTCGGCGGCGACCTGCGCAGCCGCGCCGACATCGCCGCCGCGGCCGCCGCGCGCGCCGGGCTCGGGCTGTACGCGCTGAGCGCGGAGGACATCCCCGTCGACCCCGCCGAGCGCGACCGGTTCGCCCGGCTGTGGCAGCGCGAGGCGATCCTGCTGCCCGCCGCGCTGCTCCTGGAGTTCGGCGAGCCGGACCGGGAGCAGCAGGCGGCCACGGAGGCGTTCCTGGCCGGGGCCGCCGTGCCGGTCGTCGTGTCGAGCACCGACCCGCGCCGCACGGACCGCCCGCACGGCACCCGGGTCGGCGTGCCGCACCTCGACGACGAGGAACAACTCGCCCTGTGGACGGACGCGTTCAGCGACGTCGCCGACCTGGAGAGGACCGAACTGCGGTCCCTGATCGCCCAGTTCCAGCTTCCGCCGCACGTCGTACGGTCCGCCGCCGCCACCGTACGCCGTGAACTGCCCTACGAGGACGAGCTCGACGCCGCCGGTCTGGCCTGGCGCGCCGGTATGGACGAGGCCCGGGTCGGCATGGACGAACTCGGCCGCCGTATCGAACCGCAGGCCGGCTGGAGAGACCTCGTGCTGCACGAGCGGCAGACCGGCGTGCTGCGGGAGATCGTCGCCCATGTGCGGCAGCGTGCCATGGTCCACCAGGAGTGGGGTTTCGCGGCGACCCTGCGCCGGGGCCTGGGTGTCACCGCGCTCTTCGCGGGCGGCTCCGGGACGGGCAAGACCCTGGCCGCCGAGGTGATGGCGAGGGAACTCGGCCTCGACCTGTTCGTCATCGACCTCTCGCAGGTCGTCAGCAAGTACATCGGCGAGACCGAGAAGAACCTCCGCCGCGTCTTCGACGCCGCCGAACGCGGCGGCGCGCTCCTGCTCTTCGACGAGGCCGACGCCCTGTTCGGCAAGCGCAGCGAGGTCAAGGACAGCCACGACCGGTACGCCAACCTCGAGGTCAGCTATCTGCTGATGCGGATGGAGGCCTACCGCGGCCTCGCCATCCTCACCACCAACATGAAGAAGGCCCTGGACAACGCCTTCCTGCGGCGTATCCGCTTCGTCGTCGACTTCCCCTTCCCCGCCGAGCACGAACGCGCCGAGATCTGGCGCCGCGTGCTGCCGCCGCAGGCGCCGGTGAAGGACATCGACCCGCGGCTGCTCGCGCAGCTGACCGTGGCGGGCGGCTCGATCCGCAACATCGCCCTGTCCGGCGCGTTCCTCGCCGCGGAGGAGGGCGAGCCGCTCCAGATGCGGCACATGCTCGCCGGGGCCCGCACCGAATACCTCAAGCTGGAACGCTCCTTGACGCCGACGGAGGTCCGCGGATGGGTGTGAGGCAGACGGGTGGGTCGCAGACGGGTACGACGCCGTCCAGTGGTTCGCGGGACGGTGCTTCGTGGGCTGGCGTTTCGCGGGCCGGTGGTTCGCGGGACGGTGGGGCACCCGCGCCGCGCGAGATCCGCCTGGAGATAGGCGAGCTGGTGCTCGACGGCTTCCGCGCGGACCCCGGCCGGGTCTCGGCCGCCTTCGAGGACGAGCTGACCCGGCTGGTCCGCGAGCGCGGTATGCCCGCCGACGGTCCGTGGACGGCCGACGTCCTGTCCGGCCTGCCCCCGCTGCCCGCCGGCCTGTCCGCCCGGCGCCTCGGGCAGGAACTGGCCCGCGCGGTGCACGAAGGCCTGTGCGGCCGGGGCGAGGTGACGTCATGAGCAACTCCCCGACCCAGGACAGCCGTTCCGAGCAGTCAGCCGAGCAGCGCCGCCGCAAGCGCAAGGAGCGCGCGGCCAGGTCCCGCGCCCCCGAGCCGAAGGACATCGTCAGCGGCGCCGGTCAGCCGCTCGACCCCGGCGTACGACGGGACCTGGAGGAGCGCCTCGGGCACGACCTCGGTCGCGTACGCCTGCACACCGGCCGGGACGCCGGGCAGCTCGCGGACCTGCTCGGCGCGGACGCGGTCGCCGTCGGCCAGGACATCTTCTTCGGCGAGGGTGCGTACCGGCCGGGCACGGACGAGGGCCGCCGTCTGCTCGCCCACGAACTCCTGCACACCGTCCAGAACCCGCACGGCCTCGGCACCCTGCGCGCCGGCCGCGACCTGGGCGCGGTGAGCCTGCCCCAGCAGGCCATCGAACGGGAGGCCGAGTCGGCGGCACAGGACCTGGTACGGGACCCGGAACAAGGCCCGGACACAGCCCCCGACCTCGACCAGGCGCAGGCCACCCCCGGCTGGCTCCGCTACGCGACCGTCGACGCCGACCGCCGCCGCACGGAGCAGCTCGACCCCGCGACCCTCGTCGACCGCATCGCCAACGGCCTCCTGCGTTCGCTGCGCGGCGACCCGGAGGACCGGTCGGGCCGCGTCCGGATCCAGCTGGCCCGGATGGCGCCCGAGGTGCAGGACAGCGTCCTGGACCGGCTGGAACTGCGGCTGCCGGTGCCCGTCGTCGACCGGCTGCTGGAGGGCGTGGAGGAGACGGAACGGTCAGGGCCGCTGCCGATGGACGCGGCGACGGCTCCGGAGGCTGTCCCCGGTGCGGGGGATGAGGTCGAGGAGGAGCGGCAGGCTCGCGAGGACTCCGAGGCCGATCCCGCCCCCGAGCAGGACGTACGGCCGAACGAACCCGGCAAGCCCGGCAAGCCCGGTGGGCAACCGGAGGACGGCCGGGAAGAGGATGCCGAGAAGGGGGACGGAGGATCCGCCTCCGAAGACGCCGACCGGGAGAACGCCCAGGGCGGCGCGGGCGCGGCCGGGCGGCAGCAGGAGGGCTCCGAGGACGAGCAGGAGCGCACGCAGGAACAGCAGGAGGAGAAGGACGCCTCCGGCCGGGACGCCGAGAAGGACGCCGCCGACGAACGCAAGGACGCCTCGGACACCGAACGCGACCAGCAGGACCAGGACAAGCAGGACGAGCGCGACGCCGAGCAGGACGAGGGCGGACCCGAGGACGAGGCCGCCCAGGAGCCCGAGAAGCAGGCCGGCGAGCAGGAGCGGCGCGAGGACGAGGGCACGTCCGAGGCGACCCGCCGCCAGGCCCCCGCCCCGGGCACCGTCGACCGCAGCGGCGCCGAGCCCGGCGAGAAGTCCCGGACCGGCGGGGACACCGCAGCGGCCCGTGCGGTGGGCGACCCCGAGAACGAACAGGACGGCGACGACGAGCCGTTGGGCCTGGACGCGGAACCCGCGCAGGACGACACGGATCGGGAGGCGGGCGACGACACGGCCGGGGCGGCCGGCGCACAGCCCGTGCCCGATGCCGACCTCGTCGGATACACGGACGCGGCGAAGAACCCGAACCTCGTCGAGGAGCGGCGGAAGGGCACGGCCCCGCTGCCCAGCCTCTCGTCCGCCTCCGCAGCCCCGGCGCCGGACGCGGCACCCCAGGAGGCCACGCCCGGCACCACCTCCCAGGACACCGCGGCGCGCTCCGAGGACGACGAAGGCAGCGGGTCCTTCGAGGACCTCCTGAGCGGTACGGCTGACGCGCGGCAGCCCGATGCGTCCGGAGCCGGCGGCGCCCTCGGTACGGCGTCTCCCGCTGCGGCCTCGACGGCCGACACCGCCGGGACGGACCGGGACCGGAAGCAGTCGGACCAACGCAAGGAGGACGCCGAGGCCGCACGGCGTGACGAGGAGGCCAGGGCCTCGGACGCCGCGGCGACCGGTGCGGCTGCTGGGCCCGGTGAGACCGCCGCGCCCGACCAGTTGGCCAAGTCGGGCGAGGACGCTCGTACACAGGGTGCCGCCGCACCGTCGGGTACCGGGGCGGAGAAGGACGGCGCGGGCGAGGCCGCCCAGAGCGCCCGGAAGCCGGAAGCCGGTGCCCCGGACCGCAGTGGCGGGAAGGAGGCGGACTCCGGAGCGGACAAGGGCAAGGACAAGCAGGCCGACAAGGCCGAGGAGCGCACGCCGACCGGCGGACGCGACACCGCCGGGGACCAGGGGACCACGGCCCCCGCACCCGACACGTCCCCCGGTGGGCAGGAGACCTCCGAAGGCACGGGTCCGGCCACCACACCCGGCCCGGCCGGCGGCCCGGACAAGGTCTCCACACCGGGACCCGCGAGTGCGCCGAAACTGGCGCCGGGCAACGGCCCGTCGCCCATGGCCGCGGGGCCGCAGCCCAAGACCAATACCTCCAAGGCCGCGGAGTCCGCGGCCACCTCCGCCGGATCGTCCGGCGGCTCCACGGGCTCGCGCTCCCGCCCGACGGGCAGCAAGCGCCAGGCGGCACGAAAGGCCGCGAAGACCGCGTCCCGCCGGGGCGGCGGTGGAAGCGGAGGCGGCGGTCGCAAGTCCCCGGCCCCCGCGCCCGTCCGCTCCGGCGGCCGCCCCACCGCATCCGGCGGGTCCAAGGCCAGCGCCAAGGCCAAGAAGGAGACCCCGCCCCCGGACGTCTCCAACGCGACCCCCGAGTCCGGTCTGTCGACGGCCGCGGGGCTCAAGCCGCACCAGGCCCTGGAGACGCTCAAGGGCGTCGGCAGTGCCGTCGGCCGCTCGGTGGACAAGGAACGCACCTCCCTGCGCAAGGCGCCGCCGAAGATGCAGCGCCCCTCCGGCTCCCCGCGCACGGTCCCCGGCGGCCCCCGTGCGGCGGCCCCGGGCACGTACACGAACGCCAAGGTCGCGCGTACGGACGCGGCGCAGGGCAAGACGCCCGAGATCAAGGGCGAGCAGAAGCCGGAAGGCGACGTCCCGGGCGCGAACGTGCCGGAGCCGAGCTGGTGGGACATCGCCGTCACCATCGGAGCCCAGCTCTTCGGCAAGCTGCTGAAGGAGATCCTCCCGCTCGACGACCTGATCGACTCCATCCTCGGGCTGCCGACCCAGGACGAGGGGCTGAAGAACGCCCGCGTGGGCGACGCCCCGAGGCTTCCGCTGGAGAACGACTCGGACCCGCAGCGCACCGACGACCAGGGCCGAAAGCTCGACGAGCGGAAGAACGAACTGCACCAGTCGGGACGTGACGACGCGGCCCGCCCGATGGGCGAGGACCAGATCTATCCCGATGTGCCCAAGGAGACCCTGACCGGCAAGGTGGCCGGTGGGAAGAAGTCCGCGAAGGGCGGCGGCGGGCGGTCGGTGTCCGGCGGCGGTGTGCCGATCGAGTCCGCCTCCGCGGTCGCCGAGCACGACCGGGGCCCGCAGATCCAGGCGGGCTTCTCCCGGGGCCGGGACAAGATGGGCCAGGAGCGGCAGGCCAAGGACAAGAAGGCGGCGGACGACCGCAAGCAGCACGACCAGGACCTCCAGAAGGAGGTCACGGCCAGCGGCAAGAAGCAGTCCGACGCCCGCGACAAGGGCCGTTCCGACATCGCCGACTCCCGGGACCGGTGGCGCGGGGAGCAGGACGTCAAGGTCTCGGAGATCGACGGCAAGAAGGGCAAGAAGTACGACAAGGTCCGCGACGACATCAAGAAGAAGGAGGAGGACACCGACAAGGACGTCGACAAGCGGACCGAGGACGACAACAAGAAGATCGACGACGAGCAGACCAACGCCGAGAAGGAGGCGGAGAAGAAGCAGGAGGACGGCAAGGACGACGCCGACAACTGGCTCGAAGAGGCCATCGAGAAGCTCAAGGAGTTCTTCGAGAAGCTCAAGAACGCCATCAAGAGCGTCTTCGAGAAGGCCCGTCAGGTCGTCACCGACCTCATCGACAAGTTCAAGCAGCAGGTCTTCAAGCTCATCGACGACGCCCGCAACTGGGTCATCGACCAGATCAACACCTTCGCCGACGCGCTGATCGCCCTCGGCGACGAGCTCCTCGCCGACTACCCGGCGATGCGCGACAAGTGGCGCAACACCATCGACGGCGCGCGCGACTGGGCGGTACAGAAGGTCAACGAGTTCGCCGACGCGCTCAAGGAGGTCGCCGGGAAGCTCCTCGACGGCCTGTGCGGCGCGCTCCTGGCCGGCCTCGACGCGCTGGAGGGCGGCCTGCTGGCCGCGGTCGACATCGCCGAGACGGTCACCGTCGGCGCGCTGGAGTTCGGTGCCGCCGCGGTCGCCGCGCTCGGTGAGTGGGCGGCCATCTTCAACGACATCGTCTCCGACCCGGGCGACTGGATCGGCAAGGCCGGTGCCGCCGCGGAGACGGGCGCCAAGGAACACCTCTTCGAGGAGATCAAGACCGCGGTCAGGGCCTGGTTCAACCAGAAGGTCCAGGAGATCATCGGCATCCCGATGGAGGACTTCCAGGAGCTGGTCTCCGGCGGCGTCACCGTCGAGCAGATGGCGCAGATGGCCTGGGACGAGGCCCTTCCCCAACTCCCCGTCATCATCGGCGTGATGGTCGTCGAGAAGGTCGTCGCCAAGCTCATCCCCGGCGCCGGCTGGGTCATGGCGATCATCGACGCCCTGCAGACCGCCTGGGGGGCGCTCAGCGAGATCCTCGCCGCGTTCGGCCTGTTCATGGACTTCCTGAAGTCGGTCATGAGCGGCAACGGCGCGCTGCCCTTCGCCAAGGCGGTCGCGGCGGGGGTCGTGGCGCTGCTGGAGCTGGTCTACGAGTTCCTCATCGAGGGCGTCGGCCGCTTCATGGGCAAGGTGGCCGAGCGGCTGGGCGACATGCTCAAGAACCTCCGCACGAAGAAGCACAAGCCGGGCCCCTCCGACGCCCCGTCCTCACCGGACGCCCCCACCAAGCCCAAGGACGACCGCACCCCGTCCCCGGACCGCCCCGCCGACCGCACGGACGACACCCCCACCCGCCCCTCGCCCCCACGCAAGCCGTCCCCGGCCCAGACCTCCCGCCCCCCGTCAAAGCCCCGCCCCGGCAAACGCCCCACCCCCGAAAAGAAGCGACGCCCGGCCCACACCACCCGCCCCAAGAAGCGCCGCGACGACGACGAACGCCGCGACGAGGGCCGCGAGGTGAACACGGCCCGCAAGCGCATACGCGACGCGGACCGCCGCCTGAAGGACGACGCCAGGGACAACCGCCGCGCCACCCCGACCCGCCGGGGGCCGGCCCGCGACACCGTGCGCCCCGACCGCCGCCGCGACGCGAACGACCGCGACCGTGACCGCGACCCCAAGGACCCGCGTGCGAGCGACCGTCGCACCGACGACCGGAGACGGGACGACGACCGCAGGAACGACCGGCGACGGGACGACGGCCGCCGCCGTGACGACGACCAGCGCCGCGACACCGACAAGCGTCGTGACACCGACAAGCGTCGTGACACCGACAAGCGTCGTGACACCGACAAGGACCGCCCTCGCCGTCGCCCGCTCCGCCGTGCCCGCCAGACCGTCAAGTCGGCGGTCAACAGGGCCCGCCGGGCAGGCCGCAAGCTCTACGGCAAGGCCCGCCGCACCGTCGGCAGCCGCCTGAACGACCGGCTCCGGAAGCTGCGGGACCAGTGGCGGCGCCGGAACGACCGGTCCAAGGACCGCACCGAGGACCGCACCAACCGTGACCGCGATCGCCGGAATCGCGACGACCGCAAGCCGGAGGACACGACCTGGGAGCAGACCATGCCCAGGGTGTACTTCCGCAACCTCGACGGAGAGTCGCACACCCTGATGTTCCGGGGGCGGGGACCGGCCTCCCAGATGGTGGTGCGGAGCCAGACGGACCCCGTCACCGACTACCTCGACGAATGGCAGTGGGAGGCTGATCAGCTCGCGGCATACCCCGACCGCCATACTCGCCAGGTGGAGGCCATCCGCTCCGCTCGTGCCCAGCACGTCAGGGCCGAACAGGTCAAGCGGAGGCTGCCGCCCCGAGGCACCACGACCCGCACCGGGGAGCTCGAGTACCGGGCGCTGCGGGGTGCGTTGAACAGGCTCGCCCGTTTGCTGGAACTGCGTGAGATCGACCCGAGCAGGCCGCCGCTCCTCCCCATGGTCCTGCCGCCGTACACCGACGGTGTGCGCGGCCATGGATTCCAGGCCACCGGCATCAACAAGACCATCAAGAGCCACAAGGGCGAGAAGCCGCTCGGCAATCCCAAGATCCCGCTCGGCTGGGACCTGGTGCCCGCGAATCTCAGGAAAGACACGGCCTGGGTGCGTATGCACCTCTTCACCGAGAAATTCGGAGGGAAGGCCACCGGCTCGAACCTCGTCCCCGCTCCTGGTACGCCGGTGAACAGCAGATTCGCCTACCGAATCGAGTTGCCCGCCTACAAAGCGATCGCCAAGGACCCCAGCATCGCGATGATTTGGTTCAACTACGACGTCGGTTTCTACAGCGGCGCGGACGAGTACTTCCCCAAGAAGATCTCCATGGCCTGGGGTAAGTACGCGCCCGCAGGCAACACCTGGCGTAAACAGCCGGCCGAGGGCGCCTACACGCGCGACAACATTCAGCGTCCGAACGCCCTTGATTCCAGGTTCGACATCAATGGAAAGGGTCCCGACTCCATCAGGACCAAATTCGGCGTCAGCCGGGCCTTCGCGCAGGCGCTGCGTGACCAGTCGCCCTACCGCGACATCTACCAGCTGATCGTGCGGATGAAGGCGTACAAGACGCGCCTGAACGCCACATCGCCCGGCAAGCTCAGGAACTTCGACAGCGAGCTCAAGGCCGTCGTCGCCAAGAAGAACGACATTCGCTTCACTTAGGAATCAAGGGACCATGGCGCGCTATACGGAACAGGAACTCAGGTACCTCCGGCTCCTGGACGAACTGCAGGAGACCGACGGAGTGGACATCCGCTACGAAGAGAGGGGAGAGATCGAGGAACTCACGGGTGAGGCACCGGAGGCCTTCGATCTCATCGAGGAGTGGCAGGGCGTCCGCTTCGCGCCGGAACTCCAGCGGGCCTTTCTCCGGTTCGACGGGATCTCGTCCCACTGGACGCTCGCCAAGGGCGGATCGACCCTCCACGGTGAGTTCTCGTTGCGTCATCTTCCCGCTGCCCTGTTCGCCACAGGTGAGACGCTCATCCACGATGATCTCCCCGCCGATGTGCGCGCCCTCTACGAGGAGTTCCGGGTGTTCGACGAACAGCCGAGGACCGGAGCCGGCACGCTCGCCGCACTGCGGGTCCCGTCCGTGGTGACCGGGAGCATCTCACCCGAGGTCTGGTACTACGACAGTTCCGACGGGGCGCTGCTGGACATCGACTACGCCCAGTACCTGGACGCACTGCTTGTCACCAAGGGCACGTTCGGCTGGCAGTACCTGTACGCCGACGTCGACCTGGGGGAGAGCGGCCTCGGGAGCGTCGCGGACGATCTGCGCACCATGCTGGACGTCTTCCCGGATGTTTTCCCCGGCCACGACTACTCCGACCTGCGCGCCCGTCTGGAGGCCCGCCTGTGACCCGCTACGCCGACATCCCCAAACCCATCCGCTCCGGCATCGTCGTGGTCAACCCCGACACCGGCACCCCCCAACGCATCATCGTGCTGCAGTTCAACCCGGACACCCTGGAACGCAGCGTGAGCCCCCAGTCGGCCGGTGACAGTGGGGACGCCGGAGGCGGAGGGACGGGAAGCGGTGACAGGAATGAGGCCTTGCGGCTGAAGGGCCCCGCTCAGGAGACCTGGAAGTTCACCGCAGAGATCGACGCGACGGATCAGTTCGAGGTCGCGGCGCCCGACGGGATTCATCCTCAGCTCGCGACGCTGGAGATGCTCGTGCAGCCGACCACCGCGCAACTGCGGGCCGCGAGCAAGCTGTCGCAGAAGGGGGCCATCGAGATCAGTCCGATCGAGATGCCGCTGACGCTGTTCACGTGGGGGAGCAAGCGGGTCATGCCCGTGCGGTTGACGGAGTTGTCCGTGAACGAGTCCGCCTTCGACGTGAATCTCAATCCCATCCGCGCCTCCCTCAGCATCGGCATGAAGATCCTCACCGTCAGCGATCTGCCGGCCGGGCACCGCGGCGCCGATCTCTACCTCGCGCACCTCGCGCAGAAGGAGCGGCTGGCCGCGGCGGCGAGGGGCGGCAGCCTCGGCGCGCTGGGGCTCGGCGGCGGACTCGGGGCAGCGGCGAGCGCATCGATCAGGAGGGGCTGAGCCACACCATGGCCGACATCGAACCGTACGAGAGCGCCCTGGACGCCATACCCGGCGCTCATCCGTATCCGCGCACCAGCCGGTACCACGACGCCGAGATCGGGGTGCACCGCCGCCCCGACGGAACCGAAGTCCGGTACACCAAGCGGCGGTTGCTGCCGCCTCTCGACGACGCCGGCCACCAGGAGGCCCAGCCTCATGTCGTCGGCGCGGGGGAGCGGCCCGACCTGCTCGCCCAGCGGTACTTCGGCGACCCCGGGCAGTGGTGGCAGATCGCCGACGCCAACCCCGTACTCGATCCACGGGAGTTGACCGACGAGGCCGGGCGGATCATCGGCATACCGACCGCCGGCGGCTTCCCGCAGGGGGACCGGCGTGTTTGACCTGCCCGTGGGGCAGGGCCCCGTGCACATCACCCTCCTCATGGGGCCCAAGCTCGCCCGCCCCGTGCCCGCCGAGGTCACCGAGGCCCTGCTCTCCGCGCAGATCACCGCCACCGCGGGCGAGCGCAGCGGGTTCCAGCTCGCGTTCGACCTCACCAAGAACGGCATCATCAGCCGCCGGCTGCTGCCCGAGGGGTTCTTCGACCCGAAGACCCGGCTGATCGTCACCGTCAGCGTGCGCGGCACGGCCGCCGTGCTCTTCGACGGGCTCGTCGTACGGCAGGAGGTCGGCGCCAGCAACCGGCCCGGCCACTCCACCCTCACCGTCACCGGCGAGGACCTCACCCTGCTGATGGACCTGGAGGAGCGCACCGCTCGCTACCCCAACCTGCCGCCCTCCGAGCGGGCCCTGGCCATCCTGCGCCGCTACTCCGACTACGGCATCCGGCCCGACGTCTACACCGAGAAGGTCGCCCAGCCCCCGCACCAGGACCTGCGCGTGCACTACCAGACCGGCACCGACCTCCAGTACGTCACCGAGCTCGCCCGCGCCAACGGCTACACCTTCTACCTGGAGCCCGGGCCCAACCCCGGTCAGTCGTCCGCCCGTTGGGGCCCCGAGGTCCGGCTCGGCATCCGCCAGCACGCCCTCAACGTCAACATGGACGCCCAATCCACCGTCGACCAGCTGACGTTCGCCTACGACGGGACGGCCAGGGAAGAGCCGCAGGCCCGCTGGCAGGACCCCGGCACCCGGCAGTCCACGCTGCTGCCGCAGCCGCCGATCAGCCCGCTGCGCCCGCCCCTCGGCAGGCGCCCCACCCCGGCCCTGAAGCGCAAGACGCTGTCCGGCACCGCCAAGCAGCAGCGCGAGCAGGCCGAGGCCGAACTGCTCGCCCGCGCGGCCGTCTCCGCCGACGTCGTCTCCGGTTCCGGCTCCCTCGACGTCAACCGGCACGGCTACATCCTCCAGCCCCGCCAACTCGTCGGCGTACGGGGCGCCGGGCGCGCCTACGACGGCGACTACTACGTCAAGTCCGTCACGCACAACCTGCGGCCGGGCTCGTACCAGCAGAACTTCACCCTCTCCCGGGAGGGGCTCGAAGCCCGCAGCGACTACGTCCGGCCGTAACCCCACACACGCAACCGCCCCCACGACCATCCTCCAGGAGCATCCCCACCATGGCGGCACCCAGCAATCGCTACCTCGGCAAATTCCGCGGCCGGGTCGTCGACAACAACGACCCGCTGCGCATCGGCCGCGTCACCGTCGAGGTCCCGGACGTGCTCGGCGACGAGCCGTCGACCTGGGCGCTGCCCTGCCTGCCCTTCACCGGGCCGGAGTCCGGGCAGTTCGTGGTGCCGCCGCCCGGCGCGGGCGTGTGGGTGGAGTTCGAGCAGGGCGATCCCAGCTTCCCGGTGTGGACGGGCTGCTGGTACGGCGCCGCCGAGGAGCTGCCGCCCGACGCGCGCCGCGAGCTTCAGGCGAACTCGCCGAGCAAGCCGGTCGTCGTGCAGACACCGCAGGCCCACAAGCTCGTCATGATCGACACGCCCGGCGCCGAGCAGGGGATCCTCCTCCAGGCCCAGGGCGGCGCCTACATCCGCATCACCAAAGAGGCCGTGGTCATCGCGACCGGCGCGGGCGCCGAGGTCGTGCTGCGCGGCCGTGAAGTGACGATCAACGAGGGCCAGTTGACCGTGCTCTCGAAGCGATAGACGACGGGGGACCCAGCAAGTGACAGGAACGAACAGAAGGCTTCTCGACGCCGGCACCGTGCTCGGCTGCCCGCACGGCGGGCGGGTCACCGCGGCCACCCCGCCCTCCGGCGGAGTCCGGGTCGCGGGCGCCGCCGTCGCCACGGCCGCGCACTCCTACGTGGTCACCGGCTGCCCGCACACCGTCCACCGGGTGCCCTCGCCGTGCGTCACGGTCCGCTGGACCGCCGACACCACCGGCATCACGGTCGACGGCGCGCCCGTGCTGCTCGACACCTCCGCGGCCCAGTGCTTCAGCGCGGCCTTCGTCCCGCAGGGGCCGCCCGTCGTCCAAGGCGCGCAGCGAAAGGTCACCGTCCGATGAACCCCACCAGTCGGGCCGCGAGGCCCCGTTCCGACATCGCGTTCCCCTTCCGCGCCGACCGCCGCGGCCGCACCGCGCACGCCGGGCACGGCGAGCACGTCCACGATCTGATCGAGCAGCTGCTGTTCACCAGCCCCGGCGAACGCGTGATGCGCCCCGACTTCGGCTGCGGACTTCTCGACCTGGTGTTCGCGCCCAACAGCCCCGAGCTGATCAGCACGCTCGAACTGTCCGTGCAGGCCGCGCTGCAGCGCTGGCTCGGCGACCTCATCGAGGTCACGGCTCTCGACATCGACAGCGAGGGCGGTGAGGACGGCGTCGTCCGCGTGTACCTGTCGTACGCCGTCCGGGCCACCGGCGCCCGGCGCGACGACGTCTTCGAAGGGAGGGCCGCCGCATGACGACCGGCGCCACAACATCCCGCCGCGGCAAGGTGAGGGCCGCACAGCTCAACGGCGTCGACACCGTCGAGACCGGCGACGACGGCCTGCTGCTCACCGTCACCTTCCTAGGCAAGGCCCCGCACGGCCTGTGCCCCGAGAACGTCCGCATCGACGGCGGCCGTCGTGTCACGGACATCACCGCCGTGGACGTCAGTGTCGAGCGCGAGGAGGACCCGGAGCTCGACGACCGGCTCTACGTCACCCTCGACCGGGCCGGAGACACCTCCCGCTACCGCCTCTCCCTCGTCGAGACCGACCCCTACGGACGGCCCGGCACCGAGCCGTACCGCGGCTTCGACCAGCGCTACCACAGCGCCACGTTCACCTTCCGGCCCGACTGCCCCACCCCCTTCGACTGCGAGGGCGAGCACCGGCCGGAGCCGGACTTCCCCGCCGCGCCCGTCATCGACTACACGGCCCGCGACTACGAGACCATCCGCAAGCTGCTCCTGGACCGGCTCGCGCTCACCACCCCCGACTGGGCCGAGCGCAACCCCGCCGACCTGGGCATGACCCTCGTCGAACTCCTCGCCCACACCGGCGACCAGATCAGCTACCACCAGGACGCGGTCGCCACCGAGGCCTACCTCGACACCGCCCGCCGCCGGGTCTCCGTACGCCGTCACGTCAAGCTCATCGACTACGCGATGCACGACGGCTGCAACGCCCGCGCCTACGTCACCGTCCGGACCGCGCAGGACCGGACGCTCGCCCCGGGCACCTTCCGCTTCGCCTCCGTCGACGTACGCAGCCTCGACCCGCACGACCGCCCCGAACCGGGCACGGTGATCGACGAGGCCGACCTCGGAGACCTCGACGAGCGCGGCTCGGTGGAGGTCTTCGAACCGGTCGTCGCCACCGACCCGCTGGAGCTGCGGGTCGCGCACAACGCCATCCGGCTGTGGACCTGGGGCGGCGAGGTGTGCACCCTGCCGCGGGGCGCCACCGCCGCCACGCTGAGGGACGCGTGGGTGGATCCGGAGACCTGCCGCGAGCGCCGGCTGGCCCTGAGGCCGGGCGACGTGCTCGTCCTGGAGGAGGTGAAGGGCCCGCGCACCGGCACCCCCGGTGACGCCGACCCCGCCCACCGCCAGGCCGTCCGGATCACCTCCGTCACCCCCGGCCTCGACCGGATAGAGGACCAGCCGGTCCTGGAGATCACCTGGGCCACCGAGGACGCGCTGCGCTTCCCGCTCTGCCTCAGCACCCGCGGCGGACGCGACTGCCTGCCCGTCGAGGAGGTCACCCTCGCCCGCGGCAATGTCGTCCTCGCCGACCACGGACGGACGCTGACCGGCCTGCCCGAGACGGTCACCGTGCCGCCCGTGCCCGCCGTGACCGCCCCCTGCGACCCTCCCGCCTTCGGCTGCCACGACACCGAGGAGGGCAACGCCCCCGCACGGCTGATCAACGCCCTGACGGACAGGGCCGAGTCGGGCCGGGCCCTCGTAGCCGACGACGTCCGCGAACTCTTCGACGTCGTAGGGGAGGCCGCGACCAACCGCGCCGGACTCGGCCTGGAGAGTGCCGGGCAACGCCACGAACAGGTCGTGCCCGGCACCGCCTACGCCCAGGCCGCCACCCTGCGCACCCTGCTCGCCCAGTCCGTCTACCCGGGCATCGCGCCCCGCTTCCGCCCGGTCCTCGGCCGTACGCCCGTCACCCAGGCGGTGCCCTTCCCCGACCCCGGCACCGTCGCCGCCGGACAGGCCGAGCGGATCGCGGCGATACCGGGCCGGGTGCGGCAGCGGCTCGTCGAGCTGTGGCGCAGCGCCCGCGACCGGGACGGACTCGGCAAGGAGGAGATCGCCGAACTCGCCGTGATCTACGGCCTGAACGTGCTGGAGCGGTTCGAACTGCACCGCCACCCGGTCCGTGCCCTGCGCGAACTGCTCTACCGCAGCGACCAGTTGCTCGACACCAAGCTGCGCCGCGTCGAGGTCCTCGCCGCCCGCGCCCGGGCGGGAACCGTCCTCGACGGGCACATCGCCTGGGAGATCGCCCACGCATGGGGCCCGGCCTACGCGAGCGGACTTCACCCGGAGGAGACGGTGCTGCGCGGCTCGGCGACCGCCGCCCTCGCCCAGGACCCGCGCCGGGCCCTGCCCGCCGTACGCCCGCACGACGGGGACCGGACCTGGGAGCCGCGCCGCGACCTGCTCGACAGCGGTCCGCGCGAGCGGCACTTCGTCGGCGAACTGGAGGACGACGGACGCCTCGCCCTGCGCTTCGGCGACGGCCGGCACGGCGCGAAGCCCACGCCCGGCTCCCGCCTGGAACTGCGCTACCGGCTCGGCGGAGGCACGGCCGGCAATGTCGGCGCCGAGGCCATCAACCACCTGGTCGTACAGGGCGACTGCGAGGCGCCTGCCGCCGTCGTGCGCAACCCGCTGCCCGCCACCGGCGGCACCCGGCCCGAACCCGTCGAGCAGGTACGCCAGCTGGCCCCGCTCGACCTGCGCCGCACCCGGCTGCGCGCGGTCACCGCCGAGGACTACGCCGCCCTCGCCGGCGCCCTGCCGGGCGTGCAGCGGGCGGCGGCCGAGATCCGCTGGACCGGCAGCGTCCAGGAAGCACACATCGCGATCGACGCCCACAGCACCGCCGACCCGTCGCCGGGCCTGCTCGACTCGGTCGCCCAGGCCCTGGAGACGTACCGGCGCATCGGCCACGACCTCGTCGTGGAGCCCGCCCGACTGGTGCCGCTCGACATCGCGCTGAGCGTCTGCGCCGCGCCGGGGCACCAGCACGGGCAGATCCTGGCCGAGCTGTACCGCGTGCTGGGCAGCGGACGGCTGCCCGGCGGACGGCTCGGCTTCTTCCACCCCGACGCGCTGACCTTCGGCGAACCGGTCCGGCTCAGCCGCCTGGTCGCCGTCGCCGCGGCCGTGCCCGGGGTGGAGAGCGTCGAGGTCACCCGGCTGCGCCGACTGTCCGAACAGGACCGAGGAGAGAGGGAGGACGGCGTGCTGCGGCTCGGCCCGCTGGAGATCGCCACCTGCGACAACGACCCGGACCGGCCGGAGAACGGCCTGCTGGCGATATCTCTGGGAGGTGCCCGATGACGGACCCGCACCCGGCCCCCGCGACCGAAGTCCCCGCGACCGACGACTGCGGCTGCGGCGGCGCCTGCCGCGGCGGCCACGACGAGCGCCTCGCGCCGACGCCGCCGCACAACCCGCCCGGCCGCACCGCGCTGGACTACCGCGTCGGCGAGTACGGCTCCTTTCTGGCCGCCCTGCTCGACCGGCTCGCCTCGCCCGCGTACCCGGCGCTGAACCGCCTCACCGTCCGCACCCCGGACGACCCGGCGATCGGCCTGCTCGACGCCACGGCCGTCCTCGGCGACCTGCTCACCTTCCACTCCGAGCGGATCGCCGACGAGGCCTACCTCCGCACCGCCGACGAGCACCGCTCCCTGGTGCTGCTCGGCCGGCTCGTCGGGCACCGTCCGCGTCCCGGTGTCGCCGCCGCCACGTACCTGGCGTACACCCTCGAACGCGACCCGCGCGCCGAGGCGCAGAACGTGCTGATCCCGCGCGGCGCGCGCAGCCACAGCGTGCCGGCCTCCGCCGATGAGGCGTCGCTGACGTTCGAGACCGCACGGGATCTGACGGCCCGCTGGGACTTCAACGAGCTGAAGGTCCGTCGCCGCCGTCCCTCGCTGCTCACGCCGCAGGACCTCGAGAAGCGCTCGGAGCTGTTCGTCGAGGGCACGGGGCTCTCTCTTCAGACCGGCGATCAGTTGCTGTTCGTCTTCGGGGAAGGGGCCGGGGGTGCGCGCAAGCTGCTGCCCGTGGCGAAGACGCGGGTCGACCGGGACGACGAGATCACGGCGGTCTCGTTGCCGAAGTCGGCGCCGGCGACCCTGAGGGAACTGGTCGACGAAGTACGGCGATGGACGGCTGTGCCGGCCCAGCCGGGTGAGCCGGGGGAGGAGCCGCCCACGCCGGAGGTTCCCCACCCGCGGCCGGTCAGCCGGCTGATCGAGGACTTCGAGGATCAGGTCCTCGAACCGCTGCGTGACGATCTGGACGAGGTCAAGACGCCCGAGCGGCTTGCGGCTCGCCTTGCCGAACCTCTGGCCCGGCTCGGTGAGGCGCAGGTGCTGGCCGCTCCGTATGAGGACGTGGCGGCTTGGTTCGAGCGGTTGGAGGCGGTGCTCGCGGAACTCGCCGAGCGGGCCATGGAGTTGGCGCCTGCCCAGACGGATGCGGGTGGTCGGCCGTCTGGGCTGGTCGCGCAGTTCCCCGCGCCCCTGGAGGATGATGGGCGCGCCGCTGCTTTGGAGGCCCTGGGCGTTGTACTTCCCGCGCTGCGCGCCACCGCCCCCGCACCCCGGGGTGTCACCGGTCGGCAGCTCCCGGGTACTGACACCGCACGTCTCCTCTCCGCCCTCAACCCCGGCCTCGGCAGCCTCTACCCGGCCTGGCGTACGGCCGCCGCCCCCGGTACGCCGCAGCTTCTGCGTGAGCTGCTCGCCCTGCGCGTCACCGCGGCTCCCTTCGGAGCCACGGCCCCGCTGAAGCCGGTCCAGGACGATCGCGGCCGGGTCATCCGCACGGCCGACTGGCCGCTCACCGGCGCGGTGCTGGCGACCATGCGGGTCGTCTTCGACACGGCGGGCAAGTCCCCGGTGCGGGCCGAGTTCCAGTACGTCGAGGGCAGCAGCTCCGACCAGCGATCCGAGAACCTGCCCGTCGCCCAGCCCGTCACCTTCACGCTCGGCCCCGGCCAGGTCGAACTGTCCGTGCGTTCCGGCCAGGACCGCGACCTGAGCTGGCTGAACCGCCGTCCGGCCGACTCCCAGGAGCCCGGTGTCACGGCCCGCTACCTCTCCGCCCTGCCCGAGCGCACGCTCTTCGTGTCCCGGCCCGACGACGAGGGCCTGGTCCACGTCGGAGTCCACAACGGCACCTCCGAGCAGATCGCCCTGCGGCCGGGCGCCAGTGAGCAGTTCACGCACGGCGATCACGAGGTCAGCCTCACGTACACGGTGGGCAGCGCCGAGCCCCATGTCGAGGTCGTGATCGCCAGCAAGCCGGAGCCCGTCAACCGCCGCACGCTCCAGCTGGACACCGTGCACGAGGGCATCACCGTCGGCAGCTGGGTGGCGATCCAGCGGCCCGCCAAGGGAGCCGAGGGCGGAGTGCCCGGCGATCCGAAGCTGGCGTTCGTCACCACCCAGGTGGTGGCAGCGCGTACGGCCGCGTACACCAACTACGGCATCACCGGGCGCGGCACCGAACTCACCCTCGCCGACCCCTGGCTGGACGAGTTCGACGTGCTGCTGTCGCACATCCGCGACACCACCGTGCACGCGGCCGGGGAGCGTCTGCGTCTCGCCGACGAGCCCCTCGGCGAGGACGTGCACGGCAACGAGATCGAACTCGCCGAGCTGTACGAGGGGTTGCGGCCCGGGCGCACGCTGATGGTGACCGGCGAGCGCAGTGACCTCCCGGGCACGGCCGGCGTCAAGGCCACCGAGGTGGTCACCGTCGCCGCCGCCGACCCGGCGGTCGATCCTCGGCTCCCCGGCGATCACGTCCACACCCGGCTGACCCTCACCGCGGATCTCGCCCACCGCTACCGCCGTGAGAGCGTCCGCATCCTCGGCAACGTCGTCGAGGCCACCCACGGCGAGAGCCGCGAGGAGGCCATCGGCAGCGGCGACTCGGACCGCGTCAACCAGACCTTCGCGCTCTGGCAGTCCCCGCTGACCTGGCTCGCCGACGACAACCCCCTCGGCGCGACCCCGGTGCTGGAACTGCGTGTCGACGGCGTGCTGTGGCACGAGGTCGACAGCCTCGCCGGGCGCGGCCCGACCGAGCGGGTCTACATCAGCGGTGCCACGGCCGACGGCCGGACGACCGTGACCTTCGGCGACGGTGTGCACGGCGCCCGGCTGCCCTCCGGCCACGAGAACGTCCGCGCCCGCTACCGCTTCGGCACGGGCAGGGCCGCCAACGTGCCCGCGGACCGGGTCACCCAGCCCCTCACCCGGCCGCTGGGCGTCACCGCGGTCACCAACCCGCGTCCGGCCACCGGCGGCGCCGACGCCGACGGCCCCGGCCTGACCCGCCGTACGGTCCCGCTGGCCGTCTCGGCGCTGGACCGGCTGGTGTCCGAGTCCGACTACGAGGACTTCGCCCGCTCCCGCGCCGGAATCGGCCGGGCCTCGGCACGCGAACTCTTCGACGGGCGGCGGCGCGTGCTGCATGTGACGGTGGCGGGCACGGACGACGTGCCCATCGCCCCCGACTCGGACACCCTGCGCGCCCTGCGCGGCGCCCTCACCGAGTACGGCGACCCCAACCTGCCGGTCCGCGTGGACGGCCGGGAACTGGTCCTGCTGCTGATCGCCGCCCGGGTGAAGGTGGCCCCCGACCACGCCTGGCACCAGGTCGAGCCGCGTCTGCGGCAGGCCCTGCTGAACCGGCTCGGCTTCGAGGGCCGGGAGCTGGGCAGGCCCGCCCGCCTCTCCGAGGTCCTGGTCACCGCCCACACCGTGCCCGGCGTCGACTACGTGGACGTCGACGTCTTCACCGGCGTGCCCGCCTCCGCGACCCCGGAGGAACTCACCGAGCTGCTCACCCGGCCCGGCCCGCCCAAGGCGTCCGTCCCGGCGCACGCGGCGACGTACGACGAGAAGATCCACACGGTCCGCGCCGAGAACGGCGAGACGCTGTCGGAGATCTGCGCGAAGTACGGCGTCCCGCTCGCCGAACTGCTGCGCCTCAACCCCGACATCACCGACACCCGGCGCCTGCCCAAGGGCCGGTCGGTGTACGTCTTCCGCGGTATCCGCCCGGCCCAGCTCGCGCTGCTGTCGCCTCGCGCCGCGGACACCCTGATTCTGACGGAGGTCAAGTGATGTCCCCGGACACCCATTTGGAGACCCCGGCCCCGGTGGTGCCCAGGGAGCCGGACGGGCTCGCCGACCTGCTGCCCCGCTGGCACCGGCTGCGCGACGCCGAGGAGGGCGAGCCGCTGCGCGCGCTGCTCGCCGTGATCGCCGAGCAGCTCGACCGCGTCCGCGACGGCGTCCAGCAGGGCTACGAGGACCTGTTCGTGGAGACGGCTGCCCCCTGGGTGCTGCCGTACCTGGGCAACCTCGTCGGCTACCGCACCCTGCCCGGCTACGAACGCGTCCTCACCACCGGCCTGCACGACGGCGGCCGGGCCGCCCTCGCCGAGGCCGTCGCCCCGCGCCGGGACGTGGCCGCCACGGTCGCGAGCCGCCGCCGCAAGGGCACCCTGCACCTGCTGGAGGAACTGTCCGAGCAGGTCGCGGCCTGGCCCGCGCGCGCCGTGGAACTGTCCCGGCAGGTGGCCCACACCCAGCCGGTGAAGCTGTACGGCACCGGCACTCACCGGGGCGAGCGGGGACGGCTGACCGATCTGCGCGACGGCGCCGAACTCGCCCTCGGCGGCGGCCCGTTCGCGAGCAGCGCCCGTACGGCCGACGTCCGCCGCGCCGAGTCACGCCATCGGCAGGGCGGCTGGACCCCGGCCGGAGTCGCCCTGTTCGTATGGCGGCTGAAGGCGTACGCGCTGACCCGGACCCCGGCCTACTGCATCGACCGGGCCCGCAACCTCTACACCTTCTCGATCCTCGGGAACGACACCCCGCTGGTCACCAAGCCGTTCCCGGAGCCCTCGCCGACGCACATCGCGACTGTCGACAACGTGCCGGCGTTCGTCACCCGCCGTCTCCTGCACGACCGGCTGCTCGACTACTACGGCCCCGGCAAGAGCTTCGTCATCCGGCGCGACGGCGAGGACAACCCCGTACCGCCGTCGGACATCGTGGTCGCCGACCTGTCGGACTGGCGCTACCGGCCCAAGCGCGGCCAGGTCGCCGTCGACCCCGAGCTGGGCCGTATCGCCTTCGGCTCGCGCTCCGCGCCCCGGCAGGGCGTATGGGTGGACTACCACTACGCGTTCGCGGCCGACATGGGCGGCGGTGAGTACGAACGCGACCGTGAGCCGCGCCCCGACGCGGAGTTCTACCGGGTCGGGCCCGGACAGCCGTACCGGCAGATCATGGACGCCTACCGGGCCTGGCAGCACGACCGCCGGGCCGGACGTACCGGACCCGACGGCATCATCGAGATCACGCACAGCGGCGCCTACCAGGAGCAGCTGGACTTCGACCTCGACCCGGGCGACCGGCTCGAAGTGCGGGCGGCGGAGGGCACACGCCCCGTGATCCGCCTGCTCGACTGGTACAGCAACCGCCCCGACGCGCTCAACATCCGCGCGGTGTCCGAGGACTGCGCCCCGCACGAGCGGCCCCGTGTCGTCCTCGACGGACTGCTCGTCGCCGGACGCGGCATCAACGTCACCGGCGCGATGGGCGCCGTCGTCGTACGGCACAGCACGCTCGTGCCCGGCTGGTCCCTGGAGCCCGAGTGCGATCCGCACTCGCCGGAGGAGCCGAGCATCGTCCTGGACCGCACCACCGCCTGCCTCCAGATCGAGCACAGCGTCCTCGGCACCATCGAGGTCATCGGCGACGAGGTGGGCGAGGACCCCCTCGACATCCACATCCGGGACAGCGTCCTCGACGCCACCGCCGACGACCGCGAGGCCCTGTCCGCCCCGGACTGCCGCCACGCCCACGCCGTGCTGCACCTGCACCGCACCACCGTCATCGGCGAGATCCACACACACGCCGTGAAGATCGCCGAGAACAGCGTCTTCACGGGCCGGCTCCACGTGGCCCGGCGCGGCATCGGCTGCGTGCGCTACTCCCGCGTCCCCAGCGGCTCACGCACCCCGCGCCGCCACCGCTGCACGGACGCCAAGCCGTCCTTCACGTCCCAGCGCTACGGGACGCCCTGGTACGCGCTGTTGTCCGACCGATGCCCCGAGGAGATCCGGCGCGGCGCCGACGACGGCGCCGAGATGGGCGCCTTCCACGACCTGTACCGGCCGCAGCGCGAGGACGGCCTCAGGGCCCGGCTCGCCGAGTACACGCCGGCCGGCACCGACGCCGGGATCTTCTTCGTGACGTGAGCCGCAGCGGCGCCGACCGAGCCGCACCGCCACCGACTTCGTGAACCCGCACCTCTGAACCCGAGGGGACACCCTTCATGCACGCAGATCTCTCCCGCTCCACGTTCCGTCCGGAGCGGCACTACTCGGCGGTCGTCGCCCAGCAGGGCCGCGTCCAGCTCGACGCCGACCTCAACGAGCAGACCGCGATCCAGCTCCACCAGACCCGCAGCCTCGCCGCCGACCTGATCGGACCGCACGGCGGGCCCCGCGACGCCGCCGGCTTCCGCATCGAGTACGTGGGCGGCAAGCACGAGATCGACACCCTCCTCGTCCACGGCGGCCGCTACTACGTCGACGGCATCCTGTGCGACGCCGACCGCCCGGCGGCCGGGGTGCCCGTCACCGACGAGGACAGCGAGGAGTCCGCGCCGGAGCCGCCCGCGCAGTGGACCTACTGGGACCAGCCCGACGCCTTCCGCGACCCGGAGAAGCCCGGCGACCGGCTGCCCTCGCCCGCCCAGACGCCGTTCCTCGTCTACCTGAACGTGTGGGAGCGCTCGGTCAACGCGGCCGAGGACCCCGCGCTGCGCGAGGTCGCCCTCGGAGCCGCCATGCCCGACACCGCCGCCCGCCTCAAGGTCGTCTGGCAGGTACTGCCGCTGTCCCTCACTCAGCTGGAGATCGAGGAGACCGACCCGTCCAAGGAGGTCGTCCGGGCCGCCTTCACCCGCTGGGCGCAGCGGCAGTCGGCCCCCTCGGCCCGGCTCGCCGCCCGTAGCGAGCGGCCCGGCCACGCGGACGAGGACCCGTGCCTGGTCAAGCCGGACGCCCGCTACCGGGGCCCGGAGAACCAGCTGTATCGGGTGGAGGTCCACGCGGGCGGCGAGGCGGAGGACGCCACCTTCAAGTGGTCCCGCGAGAACGGCTCCGTCGTCTTCCCCGTCGACGAACTCGACGGCACCTGGGTGCAGTTGGCGTCCCTCGGTCACGACGACAAGCTGGACCTGGACGTCGGCGACCACGTGGAGTTCACCGACACCGCCTACGCCTCCCGTCTGGAGCCCCTGCCGCTGCTGCGTGTCGAGGAACTGGACCTGCCCGGCCGCCGCGTCCGCCTCTCGGCCGAACCCGACCCGGGCGTCGGACGACTCGCGCATCTGAACCCGTACCTGCGCCGCTGGGACCACCGCGGCGGGCCGAAGCGCAAGGGCCGCAGCACCGACCTGCGCGGCGGCGCGATCCCCGTCACCGAGGGCGAGTGGCTGCCCCTGGAGGACGGCGTCGAGGTGTACTTCGCCAAGGGCGGCACCTACCGCACCGGCGACCACTGGACCGTGCCCGCCCGCACCGCCACCGGCGGCGTCGAATGGCCCCTCGACCCGGCCCGCCGCCCGCTGCTGCGGGGACCGGCCGGCATCGCCCGGCACTTCGCCCCCCTGGCCCTGATCAAGGGCGAGGGCAGCGCGGTCGATCTGCGCCTGGCGTTCGGCCCGCTGGCGAGCGGCATGCCGGCCGCCGACGAGGCGACGCTCGCCGCGGAGGAACAGGCCCGCCGCGAGGAGCTGGCCGCCGAGGACCCCTCACAGGGGAGGTCCCAGACCACAGCGGAGGCGGAAGCCGCCGTCGAAGGAGAGAACTGATGGCCAAGCCGCTCAGCGCGTCGAAGCTGGTGGAGATCCTGCGGGCCGAGGGCGTGACCGTCCACGAGGTCCGCAGCTGGCGCACCCACAACCGCAACAGCAAGGGCCCCTGGGGCCCGGTGAACGGCGTGATGATCCACCACACCGTCACCTCCGGCACCGCCTCCTCAGTCGACACCTGCTACGACGGCTACTCGAGCCTGCCCGGCCCGCTGTGCCACGGCGTCATCGACAAGAAGGGCCATGTGCACCTGGTCGGCAACGGCCGGGCCAACCACGCCGGTCTCGGCGACGGCGATGTCCTGCGCGCCGTGATCAACGAGTCGAAGCTGCCGGGCGACAACGAGGCCGACAGCGACGGCAACCGGCACTTCTACGGCTTCGAGTGCATCAACCTCGGCAACGGCAAGGACCCGTGGCCCGAGGCGCAGAAGGAGGCCATCGAGAAGGTGTCGGCGGCGATCTGCCGCCACCACGGCTGGTCCGAGCGCTCCGTCATCGGCCACAAGGAGTGGCAGCCGGGCAAGGTGGACCCGCGCGGCTTCACCATGGACGGCATGCGCAAGCGCATCTCCGACCGGCTGAAGGGCGCCGGGGGCAGCACCAAGCCGGACCCGGATCCCGAGCCCGCGCCCAAGCCGTCCTACGAGCCGTTCCCGGGCGCCGCGTTCTTCCACGTCGGGCAGCGCTCCCCGATCATCACGGCGATGGGCCGCCGCCTGGTCGCCGAGGGCTGCAGCCGCTATGAGGAGGGCCCGAGCCCCGACTGGTCCGAGGCCGACCGCCGGTCCTACGCGCTCTGGCAGCAGAAGCAGAACTTCTCCGGCAAGGACGCCGACGGCATCCCCGGCAAGGTCACCTGGGACCGGCTGAAGGTGCCCCGGTCCGGGAAGTGAGAGCGTGCGCCCCTCCCCGCGGAGGGGCGCACGGGCGTCACCAGCGGGGCAGCAGCCTCTCGTACTCCGGCTGGAAGCGCTGCATATAGCCGGTGTCGTCCCGGCTGCGCATCCCGGACTCGACGTACCGCCGGTGCAGCCGGTCGAGCTGGTCGTGGTCGAGTTCCACACCGAGCCCCGGACCGGTGGGCACCTTGACCTCCCCGTCGCGCAGCTCCAGCACGCCCGGCACGATCACGTCGTCCGCCGAGTTCCACGGGTAGTGCGTGTCGCAGGAGTGGTCGAGGTTGGGGATGGCCGCGCCGACATGGGTCATCGCGGCGAGGCTGATGCCCAGATGAGAGTTGGAGTGCATCGACAGGGCGAGCCCGAACGCCTCACAGACGGCGGCCAGTTCACGGGCGCGGCGCAGTCCGCCCCAGTAGTGGTGGTCGGTGAGCAGGACCTGGATCGCGTCCTGCTCGACGGCCGGCTTCAGATGCTCCCACGCGATCACGCACATGTTGGTCGCGAGCGGCATGGGGGAGTCCTTCGCAACCTCCGCCATGCCCTCGATGCCCTTGGCCGGGTCCTCCAAGTACTCGAGCACGCCGTCCAGTTCACGGGCGACGTACTTCGACGTCTCCACCGTCCACGCCGTGTTGGGGTCGAGACGCAGCGGCTGCCCGGGGAAGGCCTCCGCGAGCGCCCGCATCGCGGCGATCTCCTCGTCGGGCGGGAAGACACCGCCCTTGAGCTTGAACGACCTGAAGCCGTAGCGCTCCTGCATCAGCCGGGCCTGCTCCACGATCCCGGCCGGGTCCAGGGCCTCGCCCCAGTCGTCGGTGATGGCCGGGCGGCCGTCGAGCGCGGGGTGCTCGGCCCACTTGTAGAACAGGTACGCGGCGAACGGCACCGCGTCGCGGACCGCGCCGCCGAGCAGGTCGCTGACCGGACGGTCGAGCAGCTTGCCCTGCGCGTCGAGGCAGGCCACCTCGATCGCCGAGGTGGTCCAGCCGCGCTCGTGGGAGCTGGGCACGGTCGGCAGCAGCGCCGCGTCGATCGCGGCGGCCACGGCGGTGGTGTCGAAGACGTCCAGGCCGACGACCGTCTTCGCGGCGATGTGCAGCCGCTCCAGGCGGGCCGTGCCGCCCGGGGACTCCCCGAGGCCCACCGTGCCGTCCTCCAGTACCAGCTGGAGGATGATCCGCAGGGCGAGCGGCTCGTGCACCCCGTTGGAGTTGAGCAGCGGCGGGTCGCCGAACGAGATGGGCGTGACGATCAGTTCGCGGATACGTGTGGAGCTCATGCGCCGGCCACCTCCAGTCCGTGGTCGAGGAGTTTCGCGAGCCGGGCGAGATGCTCCGGTTCCGGATCGAGCAGCGGCGCCCGTACCCCGCCGACGTCCAGGCCGCGCAGCGTCACCCCGGCCTTGACGAGCGACACGGCGTAACCGGGGACCTCGTCGCGCAGGGCGACCAGCGGGCCGTAGAACTCGTCGAGGAGCCGGTTGACCAGGGCGTCGTCATTCTCGGCGAGGGCTCGGTGGAAGGCCAGGGCGATCTCGGGGGCGAAGGCGAACACCGCCGAGGAGTACAGCTCGACGCCGATGCCCTGGTAGGCGGGCGCGGTCATCTCGGCGGTGGGCAGGCCGTTGAAGAACTGGAAGTCCTCCGTGCCGGGCACGGCACGCACCGCGCGGACGATGCGGTGCATCCGCTCGATGTCCCCGATGCCGTCCTTGAGTCCGACGACCCCGGGCAGGGCGGCGATCTCGGCGGCCGTCTCCGCGGTGAGCCGGGCGGTGCCGCGCTGGTAGAAGACGACGGGCAGCCCGGTCGCGGACGTGACCTCCTCCACGTACCGCACGAGGCCCTGCTGCGGGGCGGTGACCAGATAGGGCGGCAGCAGCAGGATGCCGTCGGCACCGGCCCGTTCGACGCGGGCGGCCTGGTCCCGGGCGACCGCCGGGGGGCCGCCGGCCGCCGCGAGGACCGGGACGCGTCCGGCGGTCGTCTCGACGGCGACCCGGGTGGCCCGCTCGATCTCCTCGGCCGACAGCGCGTGGAACTCACCGGTGCCGCAGGCGACGAACACACCTCCCGCGCCCGCGGCGACACCCGACTCGATGTGCTGGGCAAGCCGTGCCTCGTCCAGCGAGCCGTCCGGTGTGAACGGCGTGACCGGGAAGAACAGCACTCCGTGGAACTTCATGTCTCCCTCAAATGTGGGGGGCAGGGGTCAGCCCTTGGTGGCGCCGGCGGCGATGCCGGTGACCAGCGAGCGCTGCAGGAGCAGATAGACGATGAGGCTGGGGACGAGAGCGATGACCGCACCGGCCAGCACCACCCCGGAGCCGACCTCGGGGTCGGTGCGCAGGATGGACAGGGCGACGGTGACCGTGTAGTCGGTGGGGTCCTTGGCGGCGATCAGGGGCAGCAGATACTGGTCCCAGATCATGATGAAGCCGAGCACCCCGGCCACACCGAGCGCGGGCTTGCACAGCGGCAGGACGACCTGCCACAGCATCCGCAGCTCGCCCACGCCGTCGATACGGGCGGCCTCCTCGATCTCGGTGGGGATGTCCTTCATGAACTCGGTGAGCACCATCACCGAGAAGCCCCAGGCGCCGAGCGGCAGGATCACACCCCAGACGGTGCCCTTGAGGTCGATGCCGACCACGGGCACATGCCCGAGGACCAGGGACAGCGGGATGGCGATGACCTCCTCGGGGAGCATCATCGTCAGCATGAACAGGGTGAGGATCAGGGCCTGTCCACGGAAGCGATGCCGGGCCAGGGCGTACGCGGCGAGTGTGCAGACGACGAGCTGGAGCAGCAGCCCGCCGCCCGCTATGAGGAGCGAGTTGCCGAAGTAGTCCCAGATGCCGCGCTCGCCCGCCACCTCGAAGTTCAGCAGGGTCGGGTGGTGGGGGAGGAACGACAGGGTGGAACCGCTGGCCTTCTCGCTGAAGGAACCGGAGAAGACCGTCAGGAACGGCGCCGCGAAGACGCCCAGGGCGAGCACACAGAGCAGGACGCGCAAGACCCAGGCGGGGCCCGGCCGGTCGCTCCAGCCGAGGGCGGTGTCGAAGCGGGCGGGGGTGGCGCGCTGCTTCCCGGCGGACTTGCGCGCGGGAGAGGCGGTCACCGGCGTCCGGACGGGGTCGATGGCGGGAGCGCTCATCTCACGTCTCCCCTCTTGCGGAGGTAGTTGACCGTGACGGTGAGCAGCAGCGTCACGCAGAGCAGGACCACGGAGGCGGCCGAGGCGCCGCCGATGTCGTTACGGGTGAAGCCGAGGGTGTAGGCGCGGGTCATCCACACATCGGTGGACCCGGCCGGGCCGCCGCCGGTGAGGACGTACACCTCGGTGAAGACGCGCAGCCCGCGGATGGCGGCGAGGGTGAGGACGATGCCGAGGGCGGGGCGGATCGCGGGCAGCGTGATGTGGCGCAGCCGCTGCCAGAGCGAGACACCGTCCATCGCGGCGGCCTCGTACAACGAGCGGTCCACGCCCGCCAGTCCGGCGAGGATGATCACCATGTTGTACGGGGCGAGCATCCAGATGCCCATGGCCATCGTCGCCCACAGTGCCGTGTCGGGGTTGTCCAGGTAGGGCACCGGCCCGAGGCCCAGCAGCCCGAGACCGCTGTTGATCAGGCCGTCGGAGGTCGGGTAGTACATCAGCCGCCACATCTCGCCGACCACCGCGGTCGCGGTGACGACGGGCAGGAACACGGCGGTACGGATGATCTTCAGCGAGCGGGCCTGCCCCTCCAGCAGCAGGGCCAGGACGAAGCCGGCGACGATGCCGCCGAGAGACATCCCGATGCCCAGGAGCAGGGTGTGGCCGATGGCGTCCTGGAAGCGGTGGTCGGTCAGGACCCGGGTGTAGTTGTCGAGGCCGACCCACTGGTCACCGAGGAAGGGCCGTACGTCGAAGAAGCTCAGCCAGACGCCCTTGCCCATGGGCAGGAACTTGAAGACGAGGGCGAGCAGCAGGCCCGGGGCGAGGAACAGCCAGGGCAGTACGGCCTTCCTGCCGGGGATCCGGGCTCTGCGCGGCCCGGGTGTCGTCGCGGTCGCGGTCATTTCAACAGGTCCTGGTCCTTGAGGTCACCGGCGAGGGTGTCGTTGAGTTCCTTCAGGCCGGAGCGGACGTCGCTGCCGCAGTACGTGAAGATCGCGTTGAGCGCGTCGGCGGTGTCCTGCTTCATCGGCGCCCAGTCGGGGGCGTTGGGGAACTGCTGCGAGTCGTCCTCGTACGCCTTCTGCACCACGCTCCAGCGCGGGTCCTCGCGGACCTTCGCCGCGTCGAGGGTGGAGTTGACGGGGATGCGCACGACCGGCTGGTGGTCGCCGGTCATGGCGAGTTCCTGCCCCTCGGGGGAGACCAGGAAGGCGGCGAGCGTCTGCTCCTGCTTCGCCTTTCCGGTCTTCGCGCCGAAGTAGATGTTCTCGCCGTCGGCCAGCACGTCGTTGTTCCCGGCCGGGCCGGTGGGCGCGGGCAGGACCTCGTACGTGTCCTTGCCGAGCGCCTTGTCGAACGTGGAGATGTTGTACGGGCCGGTGAGGTACATCCCGGCGTTGCCGTCCTGGAAGTTGGTGGTGTTCGCGGTGACGGAGGTCAGGGCGCTGGGCTGGATGACACCGCTGTCGCCGCAGAAGAGGTTCTTCTTCATCCAGCTGACGGTGCGCAGGGCCGCAGCCGAGTCCATGGCGGGCCGGTAGCCGGTGCCCTCCTTCTGAAGGATCCGCACACCGCCCTGCCACAGCCAGCTCGAACCCCACCAGGCGACATAGCCGTTCTGGGCGCTGCCGGGGACCACCATGCCGTACGTGTCCTTCTTGCCGTCCCCGTCGGGATCGCGGGTGGCGAAGGCCTTGGCGAGGGCGAGGGTGTCCTGCCAGGTCTTCGGCTGCGGCAGGCCGAGCTTCTCCCGCCAGTCCTTGCGGACGAACAGGGTCATGGCCTGGCGGGAGTACGGGATGCCGTAGTGCCTGCCGTCGAGGCCCACGGTGGAGGACCAGGACTTGGCGGTGATCTCGTCATGTCCGGCGATCGAGTCCGGGGTGACGGGCTTGAGCAGGCCCTGGGCCTGGTAGCTGCCCATCAGGGCCGTGTCGTTGATCATGACGTCCGGCAGGTCCTTGGTGGACGCGCGGCTCTGCAACTGCTGGTCGAAGTTCATGACCGGCTGGTAGTCGATCTTGATGCCGGTCTTCTTGGTGAAGGCGGCGAACACCCTCTGATAGGTCTGGGCGGACTCCGGATCGCTCCGGGTCCACACCTCCAGCGTGTTCGGATCGCCGGCCCGGGCGCTGCCGGAACCGGAGCCGCAGGCGGCCGTTCCGAACAGGAGCCCCGAGACGGCGAGCGCGGCAGCCAGGCGGCGGAGCCGCATGTCGATGCAGCGTCGGCGATCCCGCATGGATGGTTCTCCGTTCATATTCGTGAACTCACTTCACGAATCTAAATGATCGGCCAAGCTACGGATCGTTTCATCTGCATGTCAATACATGGCCGAAAGATTTCACCGAGGCCATACTCGAGGCCGTACGCTGGGGGATCTTCGACCGGGGAACGACAAAGGCCCCGACCGGATGATCCGGTCGGGGCCTTCGGGGCGGGGGGCGTCAGTCCTGGCGTTCCGCCCGCTCGGCGTTCTTCTTCTTGATGCGGGCCGCCTCCTTGCGGACCTCGGCCTGGGTGGCGCGCTCCCGCTCCAGCCACTCGGGGCCTTCCTGCTTCAGTGTCTCGATCTGCTCGGTGGTCAGGGGCTCGGTGACACCGGCGCGGGCGAGCCCCGCGATGGAGACCCCGAGCTTCGCCGCGACCACCGGGCGGGGGTGCGGGCCGTTGTGCCGCAGGTCCTGCAGCCACTGCGGCGGGTTCGCCTGGAGCTCGTTCAGCTCGGCGCGCGAGACGACACCCTCCTGGAACTCGGCGGGTGTGGCCTCGAGGTACACACCCAGTTTCTTCGCCGCGGTGGCGGGCTTCATCGTCTGGGTGCTCTGGTGCGACGTCATGATGCCCAGGGTATCGAGCGTGTGCACGACCCCTGACCACGCCCGGTAACCTGGCCCGGTGACAGGCTCGGATGTTTCTCTCTCGTTCCGGCTCGTATACGTCCCCGGGGTGATGCCCGGCAAGTGGGTGCGTATCTGGAACGAGCGGCAGCCCGACGTCCCGCTGGAGCTGACGCAGATGGCCGCCGGGGCGGTGGCGGAGCGGCTGCTGGGCGGCGACGCCGACGCGGGGCTCGTCCGGCTGCCCGTGGACCGGACGGTCTTCAGCGCGATCCCCCTCTACACCGAGCAGACGGTCGTCGTGGTGCCCAAGGACCACCTGGTCACGGCGGTCGACGAGGTGTCCCCGGAGGACCTGGCCGACGACATCGTGCTGCACCCCCTCGACGACGTCCTCGACTGGGAGAGCCTCCCCGGACGGCCCGCCCTCGAGCGCCCCGCCACCACCGCCGACGCCATCGAACTGGTCGCGGCCGGGATCGGCGTCCTCGTCGTGCCGCTGTCGCTCGCCCGCCTCCACCACCGCAAGGACCTCACGTACCGTCCCCTCAAGGACGCCCCCGAGTCGAGCGTGGCACTGGCCTGGCCGCAGGACGCGACGACGGACCAGGTCGAGGACTTCATCGGCATCGTCCGCGGCCGCACGGTCAACAGCACCCGGGGCCGCACGCAGGCGGACGAGTCCGCGGCGTCCGACCGGGGTGGCGCCCGGCGCAAGCCGGTGTCCGGGAAGCCGGCGCCCGGGAAGTCAGGGGCCGGGAAGTCGGCGGGCGGGCGGTCCGGGGGCGCGAAGCGCACCGCCAAGGGCGGGCGCGGCGCCCCCAAGGGCGACGGGCGCGGCAAGCCCCGTCGCCGTTCCTAGTCCGTTCCGGGGGCCCGCCGCGGCGAGCGAGGCCCTCGGACCACTCCTGCCTCAGCCGGCCGACGGAGAAGGCTGCGGCGCCCCGTAGGACGGGTTGGGGGCGACCGTCTGCAGATCCTTGAGGTTCTCGGGGATCGGCAGCACCCGGACCGGAGCACCGGCCTGCGGAGGCGGCGGCGTCGTCTGGTCCTGGGGCAGCTTGGGCGGGGAGGTGATCTGGAAGGCGACCTGCTCGTGGTTGATCATGCCGGTCTTCTCCAGGACCGTGATGTGGTCGAGCACGGTGTCGTTGGTGGTGTCGGCGAGTTCCCGCACGAGGCTGTTCCGGGTGGTTCCCCGGATCTTGGCGATCGTCGGGAAGATGCCCCCGTGCGCGATGCGCATGATGGACACGGCCGTGGACTCGAACTCCTTGCCGGAGCTGCCTTCCGCCGTCGCCACGAACTGCTGCTGCTGCGGCGACGCCTCGTTCGGCAGGGTGATGCCCAGGTCCGTGGAGACCTTGCGGCAGCCCGCGTCGAGCCGGCCGTGTCCCACGAGGAGATGCTCGGCGACCTCCTTCATGGCCGGCGAGGTGCTCCGCTCCTGGATCATCTGCCCCAGCGGGTACTCCCACAGTCCGGCAGCCCGCACGCGCACCACGAAGTCGCGGTCCGCCTCGGTCAGCGGACCCCACTGGGTGTTGGCGATGATGCGGTCCTGGCCGGAAGCCGCGTTCTCCACGCCCAGCATGCTGGGGTAGGCGAGCGCGGTGAGCGTCAGGATCATCGCACCGCCGACAAACGCGGTTCCTGCCGTGCTGCGCGAGATGCGCATCGTGCCTCCTGGGGTATGAACGGCCCAACACCGAGAAGTACGGATGCCGGACGCGAAACAATCACCCCTGCCGCAAAAAAGTTCCGGATGTGACGGGGCCCGGTGCCACAACCGCACAGCACCGGGCCCACCCGAACGCCGGTCCCTCCGCTCAGGGTTCGTACGAGGCCGCTCCCGCCGTGCTCACGACCTTGTCCCCGTCGGCCCTGCTCAGCAGCCCGGCCGTCACCCACGCGTCCACCGTGGACCGCACCCGCGCCACCAGCGCCCCCTTGTTCCGGAAGGGCGCCCCCGCCCAGACCTCGTCCAGCAGCGTGGTGCCGTCGGCCTTCGCGGGGTTCGCGACGCCCGAGTCCCGGCCGCCGAAGACGACCTTCGGCTCCGCGCGCCGGAAGTAGGCGTGCGTGGGATCCTCCGTCCCCTCGGCGAACGGCGCCCACTCGGTCCCGTCCAGCGTGAAGTGCAGCGGCTTGCCCGGCACCGGAGTGAGGGAGGCGGTCAGGTCGCCGGACAGACCGGCGTCGCGGTACAGCCCGGCCTTCAGGAACTCCGTCGCGGAGGAGCGGGCGACCAGGTTGACCGGGCCGTGGAACAGGGTCTGCAGGGACGGGTCGTCGAGGGCCTTCTCCACCCGCGTCCGGAACGGCAGGGCGACCCGGACGGTGTCACCGGCCCGCCAGGTCCGGGACACGGCGAAGTAGCTCCCCGGCGTCGGAGTGCCCGGCACGGCACGGCCGTTGACCGTCACCCGGAACCCGGCGGTCGCCCAGGACGGCACGCGCAGCCGCAACGTGAAGGAGGCGCGAGCACCACCGAAGGTGAGGGTGCTGCCCTGCTCCCTGGGATATCCGGTGGTCTGCGTGACCGTCACACCCTTCTCGGCCCAGGTCAGCGTGGACGGGCTGTACAGGTTGACGTACAGGGCGCTGCCGTCGGACTTCGCGAAGTACACCGAGTCCTGGTACTTCGTGGCGCTCTCCATGCCGGTGCCCTCGCAGCAGGTCGTGCCCTGCTTCGGCCTGTAGTCACGGACATGACCGGGCGTCAGCCCGATGAAATAGGTGACGAGCGGCTTCTCCGCGTCCGGCTTGTCCTGCTTGGAGCCGAGCACCTGGTTGTACAGGGCCCGCTCGTAGTAGTCCATGTACTTCGGGTCCTGCTCGTGGAAGAACAGGGTCCGGCTCAGCTTGAGCAGGTTGTACGCGCAGCAGGTCTCGGCGGTCGTCGCGCTCAGGGTGCCCGCGATCACGTCCCGGGCCTTCCAGAACTCCGCGGTGCTGGTGCCGCCGATGCCGTACATGCGGTGCGGGACGACCATGTCCCAGAAGTTCTTCGCCGAGGTGAGGTAGCGCTCCTCGCCCGTCTCGTCGTACAGCCGCACGTACCCGGTGAAGATCGGGATGTGCTGGTTGGCGTGCAGCCCGTCGAGGATGTCGGTGTCCGCCGCGCACGCGTCGATCAGCCGGTCCAGGTCGAACAGCTGGGCCAGCGCGAGGTGTTCGGCCTTGCCGGTGATGGCGTGCAGATCGCAGATCGCCTCGACGATGCCGCCGAACTCGCCGCTGGAGAAGATGCCCCACATCCGCTGGAGCGTGGCCTTAGGCAGCTTGGACAGCCGGGAGTACATCCAGTCGCACATGCCCGACGCGAGATCCAGGGCCCGGTCGTCGTCCGTGGCGGTGTACGCGTCGAGCAGACCCTTGAGGATCTTGTGCGCGGTGTAGTACGGCGCCCACACCTTGGTGTAGTCGGGAGAGGTCCTCGACTCCAGGTCGATGAACTGCGTCTCCGGGTACGCCGCGAGGAACCCGGGGTGACTCGGCGCTCCCCAGGTGCGGCGCAGGGTGGCGGTCAGACCGCGCCCGGAGGCGTCGGCGAAGGTCCCGCCGGACGTCTCGTCGAAGGCGTACGACACCAGGTCGCCCCGGCCCGTCGAGGCGTCGGCGGCCCGGCGGCTCTGCAACTCGGTGACCTCGGCGGCGGTCAGCGCCCGTGAGAAGACGTTGAACTCCTCGAAGGCGCCCGCGAAGACGGGGTCGGCGGAGTAGTTCGAGCGGCCGAGCCAGTTGTTCTTCAGCGTGCCGAGAGCCGCCGGGGTGAGGCTCATCGCGGCGTTCCGGGCGACGGCGGTGCCGTTGACGTAGAGGGTGCCGGTGCCGCCCGCGATCGTCACCGCCAGATGGCTCCACTGGTTCAGCGGCAGCGGGGCCGTGCCGTCGAGACCCTGCTCGCCGCCCGCTCCCGAGGTGGTGACGGCGAAGCGCGGCACTCCGTTCTGGTTGCGGGCGGCCAGGTACAGATAACGCGTGGTGTCGTTGCCGAAGTCGAAGATGCGGGTCCAGTTGGCGTCATGCGTCGGCCGCACCCAGACGGAGAGGGTGACGGACGAGCCTCCGCCGAGCGCGGCGGCCGGCAGATCCACGTACTGGTAGGAACCCCGTACCTGGTCCGCGGCGGTCCCGAACTTCCCGGCGACACTCAGCACCGCCGGTTCCCCGCGCAGCGCCGCCCGCACCTCGGTCAGCGCCCCGACCATGGTGTCGATCCGCTCGGCGAACACCTGCTCCTTCGTGGACCGGTACGCCTGCGCCAGCATGGTCAGGAAGTGGCCGGTGTAGTGCCCGCGCAGATTGCCGTTGGCCTCGCCGTCCAGGCCCTCCCAGCCGCCGGGGGCGACCGCGCCGCCCGTGGCGAGACCGGCGTTGGCGCGGAACACCTGGAGCAGCCGGTTCACGTCGTAGCCGCGCGCGTGGTCCAGCATCAACTGCCGTTTGTCGGCGAAGACGCCCCGGCCGAGGCGCACGTCCTCCAGCCCGAAGGGCCGTACGGTCCAGGCGGCCGGGATGGCGGCGGCGGCCGCGGGGGCCGCGACGGCCCGGCCTGTCGCCGCCTCGGAGAGCGCGGGTACGGCGGCGGCGAGGGTCGCTGCCTGGAGTAGGGATCGTCTGGAGAGGGGCCGTGCCATGTGTGCTCCTCCACGGGGCCAACGGGTCCACGGACTCGACGCGTTCGACACACTTCGATGCATTCGATATGTCGAACGTCGTGCGAGTGATCGACCAGACCCTAGGGAGGGGACGGGGGAGCGTCAACGGGTCGGGAGGGGTGAGTTCCGGGGGAGGCGAGTTCTGGGGGAGGCGAGTTCAGGAAAGGCCGGCCGAGCGGACCAGCCAGTCGAACGCCGCCTGTGCCGTGAACTCCTCCTGGCCGCCGCGCAGGAGCAGTCCGGCGGTGGTGAACTCCGGGGCGTCCGCCTGCGCCGGGACGTACGGGATCGCGATGCACCGCATGCCCGCCGCGTGCGCGGCGGCGGCGCCGGGGGCGGCGTCCTCCAGGACCACACAGCCGGCCGGGTCCGCCCCGAGCCGGCGGGCCGCCTCCAGGAAGACATCGGGGGCCGGCTTGCCGTGCGCGACCTCGTCGGCCGAGACGACAGTGCGCAGATGCGAGTCCAGGCCCGTACCGGCCAGGACCGCCTCGATGGCCCCCGGCGAGGACCCCGACGCCACGGCCATGGGCACGTCCTCGGCCGCGAGCAGCTCGACGAACCTGCGCATCTCGGGATAGGCGCGCGTGGAGCTGCGGGCGAGTTCGAGATAGCGGCGGTTCTTGACGGTGAACAGCTCCTCCACCGAAGCCCGCAGACCGTACCGCTCCTTCCAGTCCGCGACCGTCTCCTGCGTGCTGATGCCGACGTACCGCTCGTGGTCCGCCCAGCTGAAGTCGAGGACGCCGTGCTCGGCGAGGGTCTGCCGGCCCGCTTCGTAATAGTTGGGCTCGCTGTCCACGAGCGTTCCGTCGAGATCGAAGATGACCGATACGCCGCCGAGATTGCTCATGGAGTCAGCATGTCAAAGGCCATGATCCGGACGTCGTGAGGGGCTCAGGACCGAGCCGCCGCCCGGCCGATCGACTCCACCAGCGGCAGCAGCCGGTGGGCGACACGCTCCCGCAGGGCGATCTCGGTACGGGTGCGGACCACCCCGGGCAGGCTGATCAGCTTTTGCACGACGTCCTCCAGATGCGCGTTGTCCCGCGCCACGACCCGGGTCAGCAGATCCCCGCCGCCCGTGATGGAGAACGCCTCGACGATCTCCGGCACCGCCGCCAGCGCGTCCCCCACCTCGTCGAGATGCCCCTGGGTGACCTCGATGTGCACGAACGCGAGCACCGGATGGCCGAGCGCGGCGGGGGAGAGGTCCGGCGCCGTGCCGGTGATCACACCGTCACGCTCCAGCCGGTCGAGCCGGGCCTGGAGCGTGCCCCGGGCCACGCCGAGGATTCGCGCGTACTCGCGCACGCTCGTACGCGGCTGCTCCAGCACCAGCCGCAGGATGCGGGTGTCGAGCTCGTCCACGGCCATGCCGCGCCCTCCTCCGACCGCTGCGGTTGTACCGATGGTTCAGTCTAGGAGGGGCGGGCTGAGCCAGTGGTGTCCGGGACGGTCATACGGACGCGTCGATGGCACTGCCGCGCTGACCGCACCCCACTGCGCGGGCCCGCCCGGGACCCCGGAGGAGCGGTTCACCGGTGGGTCAGGGCCGAGGCGACGGTCGCGGTCAGGAGGAGGGTCGCACCGAAGGCCGCGGCCCCGCGGGTGAGGGCCGCGGGGTAGGTGGCGTGGTCCCGGCGGGCCAGATAGCCGGCTGCCGCGCCGGTCAGCGCGGCGACCAGGACGGTCAGGGCGCATGCGAGGAGGAGCAGGGCGCTGCGATCGGACACGGTGGTGGACCCCTTCGGCGCGGTGGAGGATGTCGCCCGCCGGCTGGCGGTGCGGCTCAATATGGGCGAAGCCGTGTTCGGCGGTGTGCGGACGGACGAAGATGAACACCGATGAACAGTCGGCACAATCGGCACGCCGAGGACGGGGCGGACGTCCTGAGCGCGCGAGGATTCCAGGAGCCGGCCGCCGCCCTGGCCGAGTTGCGCGCACGTCTGGAGGCGGCGCGGATCGCCAAGCGCCTCACGAAATCGGCGCTCGCCGCACTCGCGGGCTTGGGGCGGACCACTGTCAGTGCGGCCTTCAGCGGCGCGGCACCCCCGCCCTCGGCGGGAACCGTGTACGCGGTCGCGCGGACCCTCGCGCTCCAGCCTCGCCCCCTCCTGGAGCTGCACGCCCTCGCCACGCGTGCGGCGGCAGTGCCGTCCGCAGCCGTGACGTCGGGGGCCGGGCCTTCGGCGGCCGGTGGCGTCGGGCGGCCCATCGCGCAGTGCCGTCCCCACGACCTCGGTGTCCACCCCGCCGCGGACACCCCACGGCACACGGGTGACGACCACGCACAGAGCCCGACCGACCGCCGGCCGCGGACGCGACTCCGGCTGCCCGGCTACGTACGCCGACCGCACGACGCGGAGCTGGCCGACCTCGTCGCCGCCGCGGCGGCAGGCAGCAGCCGGATGGCCGTGCTGGTCGGCTCCTCTTCGACGGGCAAGACCCGCGCGTGCTGGGAAGCCGTACAACCTCTCGCGGAGCAGGGCTGGTTGCTCTGGGACCCCCGCTACCCGTCTCATCCCGAAGCGGCACTGGCAGACATGGAACGCGTCGTGCCGCACACGGTGGTGTGGCTCAACGAATCACAGCACTACGTCGGAGCCGGCGGCGGAACGGGCGAACGGCTCGCCGCCGCCCTGCACCTGCTGCTCACCGACCCGGCCCGCGCCCCCGTCCTGATCCTGGGCACCCTGTGGTCCTCGTACGCCCGGGCCTACTGCGCCCTTCCCAGGACCGACGGGCCGGACCCGCACGCGCAGGTACGACACCTGCTCGCCGGACGGCAGATCGTCCTGCCCGATGCCTTCGACCGAAAGTCGATCAAGGCTGCCGAGGCCCTGGCCGACGCCGGCGACGCGCAACTCGCCCATGCCCTGCGACACTCGGGCGACGGGCGTCTGGCCCAGTTCCTGGCCGGCGCACCCGAGTTGCTGCGCCGCTACCGCAGCGCCTCGCCCCCGGCGCGCGCACTGCTGCACACGGCCATGGACGCGCGGCGCCTGGGCGTCGGCCTGAACGTTCCCCTGGCCTTCCTCGCCGAGGCGGCCGAGGACTACCTCAGCGACGACGAGCGGGACGCCCTCGACGACCACTGGTTCGAACAAGCCCTCGCCGATACGGGTGAGCCCGTCCACGGCAACCTCGCCCCCCTGCGCCGCGTCCGCCCCCGTACGGTCCGCGAGGACCCCGACGGCACGGGCGGCGGCGACGGTGAGCCGGCACCGGCCTGCCGCCTGGCGGACTTCCTCGAACAGCACGGAGCCGGCGAGCGCCGACGGCTGTGCCCCCCGACGTCGTTCTGGGCGGCCGCGCACGAGCACCTCGACGTCCCCGATGAACTGCACCTCCTGGCCCGTGCCGCCGCCCACCGTGGCCGTACGCTCTGGGCCCGCCGCCTGCTGGCCAAGGCCGTCGACGCGGGCAGTACGGAATCCCTGAGCCGCCTGGCCGAGCTGTACGAGGAGTCGGGGGACCGGTCGGCAGCCGAGACCCTGTACCAGCGGGCCGCGGAGGCGGGTGACCGCGACGGCCTGCTGTGGCTGGCCCGGGAACGGGAACGAACCGGGCGGTACGAAGAGGCGGAACACTTCGCACGGCAGGCCATCGCTGCCGGCTGCGGCTTCGTCATGTACGAACTCGCGATGCTGCGCGCGGAAAGGCGAGGCCGCGCCGGGTGCGAGGACCTGCTGCGGCAGGCCGCCGCCGCGGGACACGACTACGCGCTCGAGAAGCTCGCCGTCAGCCGGGAGCGGGCCGGAGACTTCGCGGAGGCCCTGGCGCTCGCACGGCGGGCCGCCGACAGGGGCGGGCCGGGCGTGCTGCGGCGGCTGGCCACGGACCGCGAGTTCGCCGGCGATCTCACGACGGCCGAGGCCCTGTTCCGTGAGGCGGCCGACGCCGGCTGCACCCAGTCCCTCTACTCGCTCATCAAACTGCGGGAGAAGGCGGGCGACAGCGCCGAAGCGGAACAGCTCTCGCGGCAGGCCGCGGACGACGGTGACACCGACGCGCTGCGGCGGCTCGCCGCGGTGCGTGCGGCAGCCGGCGACGTCGTCGCAGCCGAGAGCCTGTTCCACGAGGCGGCCGACGCAGGCAGCGTCGCGGCCCTGGACGGGTTGGCCCTGCTACGGGAGAACCTGGGCGATCACGACGGCGCCGAACACTACGCGCATCGGGCGGCCGACGAGGGCATGACCCGTGCGCTGTTCCGGCTGGCCGAGAAGCGCAAGGACGCGGGGGACCGGGGACGGGCCGAGGAGCTCTTCCGGCGCGCGGCACGGGTGGATCAGGTCCGGACCATGGCACTGCAAGAGATCGCCCTCCTGCGGGAAGAGGCCGGGGACCGGGACGGCGCCGAACAGGCGGCCCGACGGGCGGCCGAGGCCGGCAGCACCGAGGCGCTGATCGAACTCGCGGACCTGCGTGAGGACGCCGTCGGCAGCTGTGGCGGCGGCGGGGCCGAGGCACTGTTCGAGGAGGCGGCCGCCCTGGGCGACTCCTACGCGCTGGGCCGGCTCGTCAGGATGCGCGAGGAAGCCGGCGACCACGAGGAGGCGGACCGCCTCGCCCGACAGGCCGCTGACGGAGGCGACACCAGAGCGCGAAACCTGCTGGACGAACTGCGGGCGAACCGGAAGCGCCGCCGCGGCGCGGCATGGTCCATTGGTCTCCCATTGGCCGACAGCAAGGCTGATCGGCTGTGCCATTGGCACAGTCAGCGGCGAGACAGTTGAGCCAGTGGGCCCAGGGTGCTTATCTATGCCCTATCCATGTACTTGCGGCGCCGCGTAGCGCCGGACGGCGACGAGGCCGGTTCCGGACCGCGGCGCCTTCGTCCTGCCTGCTTGTCGTCCGCCACCCTGGACGGCCGTGGGGAGGGCGCGTACCACCGCAAGGGGGGCGGCGCACCGCCGTGAAGAGGATGTTCGTGGCTCCGGACCCGGGGCGCTTGAGGCTGCGGAACGCGACCCGCGCTGTCATCGGTGTCGCCTCCGCCGTCGCCGTTTCCGAACTCTGCGGGCTCTCGCTCACCGCATCGATCACCGCGGGGCTCGCGGCACTGCTCGCCCTCTTCACGGTCACCGATGCGACCGTCCGTGACCAGCGGATCACCACCGCCCTGCTGCCCGTCGCGGGCTTCCCCGTACTGGCGCTCGCCACCGCACTGCACGGCATCGCCCCGGTCCGTGACGTCGCGTTCCTGGCCGTCGTCTTCTGTGGTGTCTATGCCCGCCGCTGGGGCCCGCGGGGGCACGCGCTCGGGATCTTCGCGTTCATGAACTTCTTCATCACGCAGTTCCTGCACGCCGTTCCCGCCCAGCTGCCCGAGCTGTACACCGCGGTGGGCCTGGCCCTCGTCACGGCCGGTGCCACGCGCTTCGTGCTCTGGCCCATCGAGCGCCACACCCCGCCCGCGGCGGCCCCGCCGGCCCTGCCCGGCAGCGGTTTGGCGCGGCCCACCACCCGGCAGGCCTTCCAGGTCACCGCTGCCTCGGCTGTCGCGCTTCTGGTCGGGCAGCTGCTCTCCGAAGAGCGCTGGTACTGGGCCGTCGGCACCGTCTGGTGGATCTTCGTCAACACGGCTTCTCGCGGCGAGACCCTGGTCCGCGGTTTCCGCCGCGTCGTCGGAACGGTGACCGGCATCGCCGTCGGTCTGCTGGTCGCCATCCCGCTGCACGGCGCGCCCGCGCCGACGGCCGCCCTTGTCGCCGTCTGCGTCTTCGGCATCTTCTACACCGCCGCCGTCTCCTACTCCTGGATGATGCTGGCGGTGACCGTCATGGTCAGCTTGCTGTACGGCCTGCTGGGCGTGCTGGACCCCGGCCTGCTCGAGCTCCGTCTCGCGGAGACCGGTGTGGGCGCGCTGTGTGCCGCGCTGGCCGTGGCTCTCGTCCTGCCGGTCACCACGCACGCCACGAACGATGTCTGGATCCAGCGGGCCCTGCGCTGCGTCCACGCCTGCACGGTCGAGGCGGCCCGGCGGCTGGCGGGCGCGGTGGACGCCGACCCGGCGCCGCGGGTGGCCGAGCTGGAGCAGTTGCTCGCCCGCGTACGGCTCTCGGTCGCCCCGCTGGTGCACCCGCTGAACCCGATGCTCGGCCGCAAGCGGCGGGCCCGGCACGTGCTCGCCCTCCTGGACGACTGCGCCCGGGAGGTCCGCGGCCTGGTCGCCGTCGCCGCCGACCCGGAGGCCTCGCACGACGCCCGCCTGGCCATGGCCTGCCGGCGCGTGGAGGCCGCGGTCGAGGCGCTCACCGAGGGCGGCGACGTCCTGGTCCAGACGGACGGACCGTCCGCGTCGGAACCGGTCCTTGCCCACTTGCACGGCCTGGAACGGGCCTTGGCGGAGCTCGCCCGGCCGCTGCGGACGCCGTCGGGCTCTCCGCTGGTCGGCGCCTGAGCGGCTGGTCGACCGCCAGACCGCCAGACCGCCTGGCCGCCAGACCGCCTGGCCGCCAGACCGCCAGGCCTCCTGACGCCTGACCCTCGCGCAGACGCCCGAGCGGTCACCCGCCACACCCCCTTGACCCTTTGGTCTAGACCGCGCATGATCGACCGCGCGGTCATTCCGGACGGCTCAGGGGCGAAGGAGCACAGCGATGGCGGACGGCAGCAGGCGGCGGGCGTTCATCGGGTCGTTCACGGCGGCGGGCGGTCCCGGGATCGTGACGGCGGAGGTCGACGCCGACAGCGGCGCGCTGACCTTCCTGAGCGGCGTGGACGTCGTCCCCGACCCGGCCTACCTCGCCCTCTCGCCCGACGGGGAGACGCTGTACGCGGTCAGTGAGACGGCCGCGGGCGCGGTGGCCGCGTACCGCGTGACCGGGGACAAGCCCGAGGCGGCCGGACCGCCCGTGCCGCTCGACGCCGGCGGGCCGACCCACCTCAGCCTGTACGCCGGACACGTCCTGACCGCGAACTACGGCTCGGGCAGTGTCACCGCCGTCCCCGTCCGCTCCGACGGCAGCCTCGCCCGCTCCGTCTCCGGAGCGCTCCGGCACAAAGGCGGAGGACCGCACACCCCGCGCCAGCACGGGCCGCACGCCCACCAGGTGCAGCCCGACCCGAGCGGGCGCTGGATCGTCAGCGTCGACCTCGGCACCGACTCGGTACGGGTGTGCACGCTGACCGACGGCGCCCCGGTTCTGCACCGGGAGACCGCCCTGCGGCCCGGCTCCGGCCCGCGCCACCTGGCCTTCCGTCCGGACGGCTCGTACGCCTACGTCGTGGGCGAACTCAGCCCCTCCGTCACCGTCTGCCGGTGGGACGCGACGGAGGGCGTGCTGACCCCGCTGACCGAGACCCCGGTCCTCCCGGGCGCACCGGCGCGCGACGCCTACCCCTCGGGGATCGTCACCTCGCCCGACGGCCGCTTCGTGTGGACCGCCACCCGAGGCGAGGACGTCCTGTCCGTGTTCGCCGTCGTGGGGGAGGAACTGCATCTGATCACCACGGTCCCCTGCGGCGGCCACTGGCCACGCGCCCTGACCGCGTCCGAAGGCTTCCTGTACGTTGCCAACGAACGCTCCGGCGATGTGACCTGGTTCACCGCAGACCCGCGCACGGGCATCCCGAGGCGGGAGGGGGCCATCAGGGTGGCGGCGGCATCATGCGTGGTCATCGGCTGACCCCAGGGGCGCGGGGAGCTGCGCGACAAGCCACAGCGCACCCGCACCCGACCGGCATCCCCGGGTCGCGTCAGCGAGCCGGCGTCTGCTGAACCTGCTGGGGCGTGATGCCCAACGCCGTCGTGTACTTTGCCAGCGCCAGCTTCCCGATCGCCGGGTACGGCCCGAGCGACTCCGCCGCGGAGCAGCCCGCCTCCTTGGCCGCCTCCTCGACCAGTCCCGGCTCGATCTCCGGGCCGATCAGGTACGGCGCGAGGGCCAGCTGCTGCGAGCCCGAGGAGCGGAGCTGCTCGGCGACGGACGCGATGGAGCCCTCCTGGTCCAGGGCCGCGGCCATCACCGGCACCGCCAGGCGCGCGGCCAGCAGCATGCCGGTGATCCCGGCCGCCTGCACGGCCTCGTCGCCGCCCACGGAGGCCAGGACGATGCCGTCGGCGGCGGTCGCCACGGTGAACAGGCGGGCGCGGTCCGCGCGGGCCAGACCGGCCTCGGAGAGCCGCACGTGCAGCGCTTCGGCGAGCAGCGGGTGCGGGCCGAGGACATCGGTCAGCTCCGCGGCGATGTGGCTCTCCATGACGGCCTGACGGACGCGGCGCAGCAGCGCGCTGTCCGGGCCGGCGAGCAGCGGCACGACGACGGCGACGGGCCCGTCGGGCTCCCTGACGTCCATGCCGGCGGCACGGGCCTGCTCGAAACGGGCGGTGCGCTCCTCGGCGGCGTGCGCGAGCACGGCCTGGAGCGTGAAGAACTCCGCGTTGTCCCCGTCGAGGTACCCGATGCGGGCGTCGAGGCCGGGCAGCTCGGAGCGGGCGATGCTCACGACCTCCTCGGCGAGGCTGCGCGTGGCGCTACTGGGCGTGCCCGGCACGGCGAGGACGAGCGCGGGCGCGCCCTCGGGAGCCACCAGCGGCTCGGGGCGGCGGTGCCGTCCCGGCTGGCGGGGTCGCGGCATTCGTACTGGCAGGCCGGACTCGGGTCCAGTGGGGGAACTCATGGCGCCGCATGTTACTGGTTTCCTGGGCTCTCCTGTTCGGGGAGGGTGCAGGTGAGCGGTATACGTCCGGTTTTGTCTGATGAGTTACGTACGGATTGAGTTACGTACGGATCATGCGGGTCGGGCTAGTCACCCGGACGGGTTGTCACGGACAGCATCGTCCCGTCACCCGGCAGCGTGAGGGGACCGGTGCTCAACTCGGTCGCCAGGCGCACGGAGCCGTGCAGCGGATCGCCCTCGGCCGGCACGCGCCGCGCGTGGGGGAGCCGCCGCGCCAGTTCCTCGTCCAGGGGCCCGAGGAGCGGCTCGCCCAGCTTGAACAGCCCGCCGGTGACGGCGACACGGGGCTCGCCGCCGGAGGGGCACACGGCTGCCGCGGAGTCGGCCATGTGCCGTGCGGCCCCGCGCAGGATGTCCGCCGCGACGGGGTCCCCGTCCGCGCGGGCGGCCACGTGGGGCGCGAAGGAGGCGAGGACGGCGGGCCGGTCCGGCCGCGGATACAACCGGCCGGGCAGCCCGGCCACGGGTCCGAACACCTCCTCGGCGCTCGCCAGCAGCCGGGCCGAGCCGCCCTCTCGCCCGTCATGGGCGCGCAGCGCGGCCTCGAGACCGGCCCGCCCGATCCAGGCACCGCCCCCGCAGTCGCCGAGCAGATGCCCCCAGCCGTCCGCACGACGCCAGCCGACCAGGTCGGTGCCGATCGCGATCAGCCCCGTACCGCCGGCGATCACGGCGCCGGGACACGGCCCGAGGGCGCCCACGTACGCCGTCACGGCGTCGGCGGCCAGCGCGACCCTGCGTACGCCCAGCTCCCGGGCCAGGGCTCCCGGCAGTTCGGCGCGCAGCGCCTCGCCCAGGGAGGCGAGCCCGGCGGCCCCGACGGCGACGGCGGTCAACCGCAGCGGACCGGCCTGCGTGGTCAGCGCACGCACCAAGGGCATGAGCTGTGCCATGAAGTGCTCGGGGTCGATGCCCCGGTCGCCCGTGCGGACCGGCTCCGCCGACTCCCGTCGGGCCAGCGGCCCCTGCTCGGCGGTTCCCACCACCGCACGGAGCCCGGACCCGCCGGAGTCCACGGCGAGAAACCCGGTTCCCTCCGGCGCCCCGGTCACCCCAGTCGCCGGCTCACCGGCCGGCCACCTCGGCGGAGTGGCTTGATCGTCGGACGCCATGGGATCCCCTGACCTCGATGAGGAGGAAGGGTAGCCCCGAGGGCGGCGTCCGGGCGTGAGGGTTTGCGTGCTTGTGCGGGGACCCGGGGTGTGCCAGTAGGGTGACGCGCTGTGGCACCACGACCCTTGCATGAACTTGTCGAAGCAGGCTGGGCGAAGGCTCTGGAACCTGTGTCCGAACGTATCGCCGCGATGGGGGACTTCCTGCGGGCCGAGATAGCGGCCGGCCGGACCTATCTCCCGGCCGGGGCGAACGTCCTGCGGGCCTTCCAGCAGCCCTTCGACGACGTCCGCGTCCTCATCGTCGGCCAGGACCCCTATCCCACACCGGGGATGGCCATCGGACTGAGTTTCGCGGTGGCGCCCGAGGTGCGGTCCCTGCCGGGCAGCCTGGAGAACATCTTCCGGGAAATGCACACGGACCTGGGGCTGCCCCGGCCGTCCAACGGCGATCTGACGCCGTGGTCGCAGCAAGGGGTGCTGCTCCTCAACCGGGCGCTCACCACCGCCCCGCGCAAGCCCGCCGCCCATCGGGGCAAGGGTTGGGAAGAGGTCACCGAGCAGGCGATCCGGGCCCTGGTGGACCGTGGCAAGCCGCTGGTGTCGATCCTGTGGGGGCGTGACGCGCGCAATCTGCGGCCGCTTCTGCGAGACCTTCCGGCGATCGAGTCCGCCCATCCCTCGCCGATGTCGGCGGACCGCGGCTTCTTCGGTTCGCGTCCGTTCAGCCGGGCCAACGATCTGCTGACGCGGCAGGGGAGCGCCCCGGTGGAGTGGCGCCTGCCGTAAGGCGGGCCTGTGCGGGGCGCTTGCACTCGTGTTCATATCGGGCTGTCACACTTTGGTGGTACGTCAAACTACTTCCAGAATGGACACTTGATCACCAGTGATATTCCTCCGCCGCACGGCCCAGGGAGCATCATGACGCGCAGATGGTCGCTCATCACCACGATCGCCGTACTGACCGTCGCCCTGGCCTTCGTCGTCACTCAACTGGTGCGGGGCCAGGAATCAGGGGAGTCCAAGAAACAGCGGTCGGCGCCGAGTACGGGCACCGAGTCGCTGCGCGGCGTCGGATGGTGGCCCCTGCACCGGTCCGGCACCGCGAAGGCCGGTGAGGCCGACGCCGTGGTCAGCGGCGACGTGGAGTGGACCGACGAGGGTCCCGAGGGCGGCGCCCTGCGGCTGGACGGCAACGGATACGTGGACGCCAGTTCCCCGGTCGACACCACCGGCGCGGACTACTCGGTCGCCGCCCGGGTGCGGCTCACCTCCACGAACGGCTTCCACACCGCCGTCTCCCAGGACGGCCTCGGGATCAGCACGTTCTTCCTCCAGTACTCCGGCCAGGACGAGAACTTCGCGTTCAGCTTCCCCGGTGCCCGCACCGTCGCGGAGAACACCGAGCGTCCGCAGACCGACCGCTGGTACCACCTCACCGGCACGTACAGCGAGAAGGACCACCGGATGCGGGTCTACGTGGACGGCAGACTCGCGGGGAGCAGAGAGGCCTCCAGCAAGGAGAAGCCGACCGGCGACGTGGTGATCGGACGCGGCAAGATCGGCGGGGAGGCCGCCGACCACTGGAACGGCGACATCTCCGACGTGCACGTCTACGACCGGGAACTGACGCCCGGTGAGGTGCGCTCGCTGTCCGCCCGCGAACCGGCCTGACATCCGCGTACCGCACTGACGGGGCATCGGCGCCCCTCCCCCTACGAGGGGCGCCGGCCCCCGGACGATGCGCCCCGGCCGCCGGAACGACGGCGGTACCGGGGCGCGTTCACCGTCGCCTCCCCACAGGCGACAGGAGAGGAAAAGGCCCTTGTCGGCCAGCACTTCGACCGAATCCTCGACCGAAGACCGAACGACCCGTCCCCCCACCGAGCAACTCCGCCCCGAGGAGTTCCTCAGATCCTTCTACCGGGTCCACGGCCGGGCCCTGCTGCAGTTCGCCGCACGGCGGCTGCAGGGCGACTGGCACCGCGCCGAGGACGTCCTCCAGGAGGTCGCGATCCGCGCCTGGCGCCACGCCGGGGAACTCGACCCGACCACCGACGCGGCGAGACCGTGGCTGTTCACCGTGCTGCGCAACCTCGTCATCGACGATCTCCGGGCCCGCCAGGCCAGACCGGCGGAGACCGGCGACCCGGAACTGGCCCACCCGACGGTGTCCGACGACGTCGATCGCATGCTCACCTCCCAGGTGCTCCTGGAGGCGCTGTGGGATCTGCGGCCGCCGCAGCGCGAGGTGTTGATGCACGTGCACTACCTGGGGCGCAGCGTCAACCAGACGGCCAGGGTCCTCGGCGTCCCGCCGGGCACGGTCAAGTCGCGGACGTTCTACGCCTCCCGCGCCCTGCGGGAGGCGCTGTACAGCCGCGGGCTGTACGCGGACGGCCGCTACCGCGACGCCGGCTGAGACTCGGCGAGGCGTCCCACGTGCCGGGTGATGTCCAGGCCGAGCGGGCCGGTGTCGAGCGATCCGCCCGCGCCGGCCCGCCAGCGCCACCCGGCGGGCGCGTCGCCGAGCACCAGCAGCGCGTCCCCGCGCCGGAGGCCGTCCAGCGCGCCCTCCCGCCGCGGGAGTTGTGAGGCGTCCACCACGAACAGGTGCGGCGCCTCGCCCTGGACGGCGATCCGGCTGCTGCCCTCGATCAGCCGGAAGATCTGGGTGACATCGGCCGATCCGGGCTCCGGCCGCACCGGCCCCGCCGCGGCCGCCACGGCGAAGGCCTCCTCCAGGCTGGCCGCGGTGTGCAGCCGCGAGGCCTGCGGTACGTCGTCGGCGACGAGCCCCTCGCCCGCCACCGATCCCACCAGGGTGACCTCGGCGAGAGCCCCCACCGGGCCCGCGAGCGCCTCGGTGACGACGGCCCGCGCCAGACTGCGCACCTCCTCGTCGGGGCCCGCCACGGAGACGGGGCCCGAGGCCCGGGAGAGGTCGACCAGCACCCGGTCGGCGCCGTCCAGCCCCACCGTCACCGTCAGCGCGTAGGGCAGGGCCGGTTCGCCCTCCGGGCCGGGGCGGCGCAGGGCGTCGGTCGAGACCGTCCAGCGCTCGCCGTCCGCCTCGGCGGTCCAGGGCGCGGGGGCGTTCTCCTCCGCGCCGGCCAGCAGCAGCCCCAGCCGCTCCTCGGAGCAGACGACGGCGTACAGGTCGGGCAGCGAGCGGCCCGAGCGCAGGCACTCGCCCGTCAGCCGGCGCAGGCCCGCGTCGACCACGTCCAGCGCCTCCCGCCCCTCGAGTGCCGCCGAGGGGGCGACGGGCTTCGGCGGGCGGGACTGCCGCTCGGTGACGACCAGCGCGGCCACCGCTCCGATCAGCGCCAGCCCCAGCACCACGGCCAGGACGTACCACCAGATCATTTTCTGACTCCTTGTCGGGACCCGGCGCAGGAGCCGGGAGGGTCGAAAGCGGGGGAGGGGCGGGGCGGCACAGCGGCGGAGTCGCGGAGCCGAGCACCCCAAGGCGTCTACGGGGCCCACCGGCAGACGGTTCACGGGCGTCTGCGTGAACCGTCTGCCGGTGGGCCCCGTAGGTCCCGTCAGTGGCGCGACAGCTGCCGAGCACGGCTCCCGCGCCCCCGCAAACACGCTGGCTGGAGGACGTTTCGTGTCGTTGATGTTGACCGTGGTCGATGGGGAGAGTGACGCGTTCGACGTCCATCTCGACGCCGACCCCGACACGCCCGTGGGCGGCGTCGCGCAGGCTCTGGCCGGGGCCGGCGGCGTCCCGGCACCGGAAGGCCTCGGCCTGTACGTCGGCGACCGGCTGCTGCCCGCGGATCTGCCGCTGCGCGACGCGCCGCTCCACCACGCGGCCGTCGTGGGCCTGGGCCGCCCGGCCGGTACCTCGACGGCGGAACCGGACGGACTGGCGGAGGTCCGCGCGGTCGGCGGGACCGGGGCGGGCGCGGTGCACCGGCTCGACATCGGCGAGTACCGCATCGGGCTGGCCCGTGACGGGGCCGCCCAGGTGCTGCGCACCGCACCGGAGCGTCCGCTCGCCGTCCTGACGGTGGGGCCCGGCGGACGCTGCCGTGTGGCGCCCGACCCGTCCGCGCCGGACGTCGGCACCCTGCAACTGGACCGCGAGGACCTCGCCGAGGCCACCGCCTGGCCGCCCGGCGCGCAGCTCCTCGCCGGCGGCAGCCTGCTCGAACTCGCCCTCCCGCAGCGGCCGGACGCGGCCGTGGAGCCGTCGGAGGACGGCACCGGCTGGGACTACAACCGGCCGCCGCGGCTGCGGCCGAGCGAGAACGCCACCCGCTTCTCCCTGCCCTCCCCGCCCGGCCAGCCCGCCGCCCGGCCCCTCCCATGGGTCGCCGCGGCCGCCCCGCTGGTGATGGCGGTGGCCGGAGCGCTGGTGCTCGGCCATATGACGATGCTGCTGTTCGGGCTGCTCTCCCCGGTCGTGATCCTCGGCAACTACCTGATGAGCCGGCGGGGCGGACGCCAGTCCCACGCCGACGCCGTCGCCGCCTACGAGGAGAAGAAGACGCGCATCGAGGGCGACGCGGCGAAGGCCCTGGCGGACGAACGCACCGCCCGGCGCCGGGGCTTCCCCGACCCCGCCGAGGTCGTCCTGACCGCCGTCGGCCCCCGGCACCGTCTGTGGGAACGCCGCACCTTTGACGCCGACTTCCTGGAACTGCGCGTCGGAACCGCCGACCTGCCCTCGGACGTGGTGCTCCAGGACCCGACCAAGGACGAGCACCGCCGCCAGGACCCGTGGACCGCGTACGACGTCCCGGTGACCGTCGCGCTGCGTGAGCACGACGTCCTCGGCATCGCCGGCGAGGGCTCGGCCGCGCGCTCCGTGGCACGGTGGGCAGTCGCCCAGGCCGCCGTCCTGCACAGCCCCCGTGACCTTCAGATCCATCTGCTGACGACCGGCGGCCCGGGCCGCGACGGCTGGTCCTGGCTGCGCTGGCTGCCGCATGTGCGGAAGAAGTCCGGCGACACCCCGGCCAGCATCGGCTACGGCACCGAGACCTGCGCCCGCCGGGTCGCCGAACTGACCGCGCTGGTCGCCGAGCGCGCCGGACGGGAGGACCGCCGGAGCCGGTCCGCCGGACCCGATGTGCTCGTCGTCCTCGACGGAGCCCGCAGGCTGCGTTCGCTGCCGGGCGTGGCGCAGATCCTGCGCGACGGACCCTCCGTCGGCGTCCGCGCGGTCTGCCTGGACGCCGAGGAGCGGCTGCTGCCCGAGGAGTGCCACGCCGTCGTCGTCGAGGAGCCCGGCGGCACCGTACGGGTGGGACGCTCCGGGAGGGGCACCGTCGGCGGTGTACGGCCCGACGCGGTGTCCCTGGACTGGTGCCGCTCGCTGGCCCGCGCGATGGGCCCGCTGCGCGACCCGGGCGGGGACGAGGAGGAGGCCGCGGTGCTCCCCGGTTCCGCGCGACTGCTCGACGTCCTCGCCCTCGACCCGCCGCGGGCCGCCGGCATCCGGGCGCGCTGGAGTGCCGGGGGCCGCTCGACCCGGGCGGCCGTCGGCGTCTCCCTGGACGGCCCGTTCCACCTGGACCTGCGCCGCGACGGCCCGCACGGGCTGGTCGCCGGCACCACCGGCTCCGGCAAGTCCGAACTCCTCCAGACCCTGGTCGCCTCGCTCGCGGTGGCGAACCGTCCGGACGCGATGACGTTCGTCCTCGTCGACTACAAGGGCGGCTCCGCGTTCAAGGACTGCGTGGACCTGCCGCACACCGTCGGCATGGTCACCGACCTCGACGCCCACCTCGTCGAGCGGGCCCTGGTCTCGCTGACGGCGGAACTCACCCGGCGCGAGCACATCCTCGCCGCCGCCGGTGCCAAGGACATCGAGGACTACGTCGAGTCGCTGGAGCGCGACCCGGCGGGCCACCCCCCGATGCCCCGGCTGCTCATCGTCATCGACGAGTTCGCCTCGATGGTGCGCGACCTGCCGGACTTCGTGAAGGGCCTCGTCAACATCGCGCAGCGGGGCCGCAGCCTCGGCATCCACCTGATCCTGGCGACACAGCGCCCCAGCGGCGTCGTCTCCTCGGAGATCCGCGCCAACACCAACCTGCGCATCGCGCTGCGGGTGACGGACTCCGGCGAGAGCCAGGACGTCATCAACTCCACCGAAGCCGCCGGGATCTCGCAGCGCAACCCCGGCCGCGCCTACGTGCGGCTCGGCCAGAACTCCCTCGTGCCGTTCCAGTCCGGACGGGTCGGCGGCCGACGGCCCGGCGCCACGACGACCTCGCTGCCGGCGCCCTGGGCGGTGGCGGTCGGCTGGGAGCGGCTCGGCGAGCCCCTCCCGCCGAGGCCCCGGGCCGCGGCCGCTCCCGCCGAGGCGGAGACCGACCTCACCGGACTCGTCGAGGCGATCCGCGACGCGGACCGGGAGATGGGCATCCCCGCGCAGCACAGCCCCTGGCTGCCCCCGCTGCCCGAGAAGCTGGTCACCGGCGAACTGCCGCCCGCCCCGGACTCGGACTACGACCTGGCGCCCGTCGCGTACGGCGTGGTGGACCTGCCCGCCCAGCAGGCCCGGCAGCCCCTGGTGATCGACCCGGCGACGCTCGGACACCTGCACATCGTCGGCTCGCCCCGGCAGGGCCGCTCGCAGACCCTGCGCACTATCGCCGGCATGCTGGCCCAGGCCCACACCCCGGCGCAGCTGCACCTGTACGGCATCGACTGCGGCAACGGCGCGCTGCTGGCCATGGAGGGGCTGCCGCACGTCGGAGCCGTCACCCAGCGCACCCAGCCGGACCGGGTGGCCCGGCTGCTCGCCCGGCTCACGGGGGAGCTCGCCCGGCGCCAGGAGATGCTCGCCGCCCGCGGCAGCGCCGACCTGACGGAACTGAGGCGTGCGCTGCCCGAGGACGAACGGCCCCCGCACATCGTGCTGTTCATCGACCGCTGGGAGGTCTTCGACAAGCAGCTCGGCGAGTACGACTCGGGGAACCTGCTGTCCGGGGTGCAGAACCTGCTCCGGGACGGCGCGAGCGTCGGCATCCACCTGGTGATGACCGGCGACCGGGCGCTGTTCTCCAGCCGGGTCGGCAACTCCACCGAGGACAAGCTCGTACTGAAGCTGAACGACAAGTCCGAGTACGGCATGATCGGCGTCACCCAGCGGAAGGTGCCCGACGAGATCCCGCCGGGCCGGGCCCTGCGCGCCGCCGACAAGGCGGAGGTGCAGATCGCGCTGCTCACGGATGACCCCGGGGGCCAGGCGCAGGCCGCGGCCCTCCAGCGGATCGCCGGGCAGTGCCGTGAGCGGTCGGCTCACCTGCCCGCCGCCACCCGGCCGTTCCGCGTCGACACCCTGCCGGACCGGCTCACCTGGGAGGAGGCGGCCGGCTACGCGCCGCAGCCGTGGCCGCACTCGCGCTGGGCGCTGGCCGGCGTCGGCGGCGACGAACTGACCGCCTTCGGGCCGGACTTCTCGATGACGCCGACCTTCCTGGTGGCGGGCCCGGCCCGGTCCGGTCGCAGCACGGTCCTGTCGACGGTCGCGCTGTCGCTGCTCGCGTCGGGCACCCCGGTCGTGATCGGCGCCCCCGTCCGCTCGCCGCTGCGCGATCTCGCCGGACGGCCGGGTGTGCTCGCGGTGTTCGACGAGTCCGACATCGCCCCGACGGCGCTGGAGGAGGCGCTCTCCACGGCCCCGGACGGTGCGGTGGTGCTCCTCGACGACGCCGACCTGCTGCTGAAGACGAAGGCGGAGCCCGTCCTCACGCAGATCGCCAAGTCCGGTGCCGAGAGCGGCCGGGGCCTGGTGATCGCCGGCCAGACCGACCGGCTCTCCTCCGGCTTCTCCGGCTGGCACACCGAGGCCCGCCGCAACCGGTACGGGCTGCTGCTGAAGCCGCAGAACATGAGCGACGGCGAACTGATCGGCGTGAAGGTACCCCGCAGCCGACTGGGCGCGGCCCGCCCGGGCCGGGCGATCCTGCACCTGGGCGACGGGGTGCTGCGGACCGTGCAGGTGCCGGAGACGGTCATCCCGCCGACCGGGGGCTGAGGCCCCACGGGTCCCACAGGTCCCACTGCGGAGGGCTCCCGCCCCGGCGACGGCCGGGACGGGAGCCCTCGCTATTTGGGCTTGTTGGGGAAGATCACGTTGTTCACGAGAGCCCCGGTCTTATGGTGGGTGAACTGGAATCCATTGTTCCCGCGGACGCTCAGGCTTATATCTGACGGGACGGAGTTACTCCCCTTGTATATGGGTGTCACCTTGTATTCAATCTTTTCTCCGGCGTCAACAGCCTTGCGTATCGCGTTCTCATAGTGCACATGGACCGGTGCGTTCGTATTGCGGTGCATGGTGACGAAGTTCAGCGTGCTCTTGTTCGAGCCGCCGATCTGGGCGCCGAGCAGATGACCGCGATTGAGATTCTTGCCCGACTGCCAGCCCGGCGGCTCGGACGTGGGACGGGGCCTGGTCTTGCCGCCCGTCATGCCCTGGTCGAGTTTGGCAATTACTCCCCGCGGGCGATTCTTCACGTCGAGTTTTGAGTACTTGACCTTCCCGCCCCAGGTGATGTCCGCCTCATTGCAGGGGGCCAGCCCCAGCGGGTCACTGAATGCCTGCGGATTGTCGACGTACGTCACAGGGTTGGGAGCGGGCGCCAGACCCAGGGGATCCGGTGCCGTGTACCGCCCGCTCTCCGGGTCGTAGTGACGGAAGTAGTTGTAATGGAGGCCGGTTTCGCGGTCCTCGTACTGCCCCGGGAAACGGAAGGGTGTCAGGGCCGTGGCGTCGCGATGATGCGCGGTGGTTCCCCACAGGGTGGTGCGGGAGCGCCAGGCGATGTCGCCGTGTTCGTCGACGAGTTCGGTGGGAGTGCCGACGAGGTCCGTGACCACGGCGAAGAAGCGGGCGTCGTATGCGCCCTGGCCCCTCGGCTTGCGCTCGAGCTGGGTGAGGGGGCGGTGGCCGTCGTGTTCCCAGGTCAGGGTGACGCCGGTGGTGGTGTCGGTCTGTTCGGCGAGGGCGGAACCGTCCCAGGTGAAGTGGACGCCTTCGACGGTGGTCCGGCCGTCCTCGGCCATGCGGTACTTCGCGGTGCGACGCCCCAGCGGGTCGTACGTGTAGTGCCAGCGGTTGCCGTCGGGGGTCGTACAGGCGGTGAGGCGGTCCTCCGCGTCCCATGCGTAGCGCCAGGTGTCGGGCTTCCTCGACGGCCGGCGCTTCTGGCGCAGCACCATGCGGCCCGCGTCGTCGTGCTCGTAGCGCACCGCCCCCGCTTCCCGGATGCGGGTGCCGCTGTAGGTGCGGGAGCCGCGGGCCTCGGCCCCGGGTGCCTTCTCGGGCCAGGTGGCCTCGGTCTGGTTTCCGGCCTGGTCGTAGGCGTACGACTCGGTCCAGCCGTCGCCGGCGACCGACAGCGGGCGGCCGACCGGATCGAGTTCCATGTCCCGGCGCAGGCCCGTCGCGTGGTCCGCGATGCCGATCAGGTGGTTGTCGGCCCGGTAGGTGTAGGACCGTTCACGCAGGGTGCGTCCCGGCGTGATCAGGGAGTGGGAGACCGAACGCCCGGCCATGTCCCAAGCGGTCGTCGCCCTCACAGGGGAGGCCGACGTGCCCCATACACGCGCCAGTTCCCGCCCGAGGACGTCGTGGGTGAAGTCCAGCCGGTGTCCGTCGCAGGTGAGGGCGTCCCGGTTGCCGTTCCCGTCGTAGGTGAGCTCGGTGACGGCGCCGCCAGGGGTGGTGCGGGAGGTGCGGCGGCCGAGGACGTCGTAGGTGAAGCGGGTGGTGCGTCCGTCGACGGTCTCGGCCACGATCCGGCCCAGGAGGTCCCGTTCGAGCTCCAGCGTCGAGGTGGGGGAGGCGGCTCGGACGAGTGCTCCGGCCGAGTCGTACGCGTACGACGTGATCACCCCGGCCGTGTTCTTCTCCACCAGCTCGCCGACGGAGTTGTACCGGAAGGTGATCTCCTGGCCGAGCGGAGTGGTGTGGGAGACGACCCGGCCCACCCCGTCCAGCTCATAGGTGATCTCACGCTCGTCGAAGTCGGACTCCGCGATGACGTTGCCCGCGCCGTCATAGGTGTAGTCCCAGGTCAGGCCTTGCGGGTTGACGACCTGGGTGCGGCGGAGCTCGGCGTCGTAGGCGAAGGTGTGGCGGGCACCGTCGGGCGTGGTCCGAGCCGCCAACTGATCGAAGTGGGTGTACTCGAAGCGGGTGGTGGCGCCCGTGGCGTCGGTGCTGGTGAGGCAGTTGCCCTCGCCGTCCCAGGTCAGGCGCTCACTCCGGCCGTCGGGCGCGGTGCGCTCCGACAGGAGGCCCTCCACGGTCCAGACCGCGCGGGTGATCGCGCCCGCTGGATCGGTGACGGTGGTGGGCCGGCCGAACGCGTCGCGTTCGATCGTCGCCCGGTGTCCGGCCGGGTTGCCGACGGCCAGGGGAAGGCCCGCGCCGTCGACCTCGTAGGCGACCTGCGCGCCGGCCGGGTCGGTGGCCGAGGCGACCGCTCCGCCCCGGTGATGGGTGAAGCGGTTCGTGGCGCCGTCCGGTGCGGTGACGGCCGTGAGGTTGCCCCGCTCGTCGAACTCCTGCCGCCACGTCACCCCGTCGTGGCCCGTCAGCGTGACGGGGAGGTTCAGGCCGTTGTACGTCGCCGTGGACCGGCTGCCGTCCGGGAGCTCGATGGCCGTGGGGTTGTGGGCCCTGTCGTACGCGTAGCGGATCGTGTGGCCGAGGGCGTCGGTGCGGGCGAGGAGGTTGTCGTAGCGGTCCCACTCGGAGGTCGTGGTGTGTCCCAGCGGGTCGGTCTCGGCGGTGACCTGGTGGAGGTCGTTGAGCTGGTAGACGGTCGTGGCGCCGCAGGCGTCGGTGTAGTGCGTCCGGCGCCGGTCGGGGTCGTAGCTCCAGTGCGAGGAGAGGCAGCCCTCGGGGCCGATGGTCTCCGTGACGCGGTTGTCCTCGTCGTAGACGTAGCGGTACGTGGAGTCGTTCCGGTCGGTCCAGGAGGTGATGCGGGACCGGTCGTCGTAGCCGAACACCAGGGACTTGCCCGACGAGTTCACCACGTGCGTGAGGTTCCCGTCCGCGTCATGGCTGTAGGACATGACCTCCACCGGGCCGTCGGGCGTGCTCACCGTCAGACGGGTCAGCAGCCCGGCGAGGCAGTGCACGTCGACCCGGTAGCCGCCGGAGTGGACCAGACCGGTGGGGGTGCCGTCCTCCGTGCGCGAGACGGTGACCTCGTTGCCGTTGCGGTCGTGCCACCCGGTCAGCCAGTACCAGTCGTTCTCGTCGTCGTCGGGACGGTCCGCGAAGGTGCGGACGACGCCCGTGTGGGGATCGGTGATGCGGTAGGTGACCTCCCCCTCGGCGCCGGCAGAGGTCAGCGGGAGGCGGGGGCCTTCCTCGGGCCAGGCCGCGTCGTCCGAACCGGCGGCGGGAAGCCCCGGGTAGGTCAGGATCGAGCCGTCCTCACGGGCCCACAGCACCCGTCCCCGGCCGTCGACTTCGAGGCGCTCGTCCAGGGTGGAGGCCCAGGACGGGCCGAAGAACTGGCCGTAGCGGTACGTCGACAGATGCGTACGCGTGATCACCAGCGGCAGGACGCCGGGCAGCTCCAGATCGGTCTGCGTCAGCAGCATCTCCCCGCTGGCCACATCGACCGGGTCGGTCTTGCAGGTACGGCCGTTCGCGGCCCGGCTGTTGAGGCGGGTGCCGCCCTGCGGATTCCTCATCGAGGCGGGCTTGACTCCCTTGAGAGCCGAACCGATCCCCCCGACGCCCTTGAGGAGCGCGGCCCCGCCCCCGACCAGGCCCACGACGCCGAGCACGATCTCGGCTATGTTCCACTCGCCCGTCTCCGCCATCGTGGAGATGTTGATCCCCAGCGACGCGGCGCCGGCCACGACGCTGCCGATCGTCAGGGCGATGCCCAGCCCCTGCAGGCCGGGCACCAGCAGGGCCAGGACACCCAGGACCGCGCTGATGATGCCGAACGCCGTGCTCAGCGCCTTCTTGATCTTGTCCCACAGGCTGTAGCCCGCGACCGACTCGTCCTTCGCGTCGTCCAGCTTCTGGGCCGCGACGGAGGCGTCCTCCTCGCGCACCTGCCGTGCGTCCTCGGCGAGCATGCGGGCGGCGTCGAGGTCCGCCTGCGCGTCATCGGCCTGCATCCGCGCCGTGGACTGCTTGCTGTGGGCCTCGTCGAGCGCCCGTCGCGTGCTCGCCCGCGCCTCCGCGTCGTCCGGAGGATGTTCGGCCCCGTCCAGCCGGCCGATGTCGGCACCGGCCGCGAGCGCCACCGCGGTCGCCGACGCCAGCCGCTCCTTGGCCTCCCGGCCCTTCTCCAGCGCGTTGTCGGCGTTGCGCTGCTGATCGAGCAGCGACTGGACGTACGTGTCCAGCGCCCCGGCCGCCTGGTCGTACGAGCTGTGCAGCTTGCGCACCTGCTCGGCCAGGTCGCCCAGCTTGTCCCGGAGCTTCTCCATGGACTTGCCCTCGCCCACCTGCCGGTTCTCCAGCCCGGAGACGAGGGGGAGGGCATCGCCGGCGTTGTCCGCCACGGAGCGATAGCTCCTCGCGAGCTGCCCGAGCACCTCCGCATCACCCGGAGTCGGGTCGTCCGAGAACCCGAAGACCGATTCCCACTCGGACACCGCTGGGCGCGCCATGGCCGCGACCTCACTTTCCCTTGTCTGCTTCGCCCAACGGGCCGACACCGGCCGGGTCCTCGAAACGGAACGACTCCGCGATCGCGTCGAAGACCTCGTAGAACTGGTCCGCCAGATCCACGTTGGGAGTGGAACTGGCGAGCACCAGATAGTCCCGGCTGTTCGGCACCGGGATCAGGGTGTGCCGCACCGCGGTGGGCACGGGCGTCCCCTGGTGGTCCACGTCCTCGATCCTGGTGATCCGCCCGGCCGCACCGACGTGCGGCAGTTCCACCAACTCCACCTCGCCGGGGGGCAGTCCGGTGCCCTCCGCCTGGTCGCCGAGCTGCACACCGGCCGCGACGACGAGGTCCGCGAGATCCTCCGACTGATCCTCGGGAACGGAGATCCGGACCACGACCGTCGTCGCGCTGAGCACCAGCGGCCCACTGCCCGCCTTGAGGATCCTGAGCATCCCCGACGCCCGCAGCGCGCCCCGCGCGTGCGCCTCCCGGGCGGTGCGCCGGGTGCTGCGGATCAGCTCCTCCACCTGCTCGCGGGAGAGCCGCGGTGCCTTCTTCACCTGGGACTCGATACGGCGGCGGATCGACGCGTCCCGGGTGCTCGGGTCGAGGTCCAGCTGCCACCAGGAGTCGGGGAACCTCAGCGTGTAGCCCGCGGGCGCGCCTTCGGGCCGCTCCGTGACCGGCTGCGTCATGACGCCCTTCCCTTCCGCACGACGTCTCCTGTCACGCTTGCCTCTTCGATTCGTCCAGCGAGTCGGCGCTGTCCTCGTCCGTCTGCGTGAAGTTCTCGGAGATCACGTCCGCGTTCTCGGAGAACTTCTTCACGTTGTCGTGCACCCGTTCGTGACCCGCGACCCACGCCTTGTCGAACCCGTCGAGAGCCTCCGCGAGCCGGCTGTCGCCGACGAAGCTCTCGAAGTCCTCCCGGTCGCCCGCGGCGTGGAAGAGAGTCGCGCTGTCGCCGATCAGATCCCCGATGTTCTGGAGCTCCCTGGCCGTGTCCTTCAAGTCCTGCACGGGAACGCTGATACGCCCCATCGGCGTCTCCTCTCCTGCTCCGGCCGTCCGGCCCCGCCTCACGGGGAGGGCGCGGGCCGGACGGTGCCGGGTACGTCAGCCGATGGAGCCGGACGTCTGGTCGTCGGTGTCGACGAACGCGTCGGCGACCTGCTTGATGAACTCGCTGACGCCCTGCAGCCCCTCGATCGCCTCCTGGGTGCCGTTCTTGTACTCCTCCCAGAAGGGACGGAACTTGGTCTCGGAGCCCGGCGTCGCGTAGGCCGCCTCGACCATCTCCTCCATCTTGGTGTTGGCCTCGTGGAGGCTCTGCTGCATCAGCTCCTTCTGGTTCTGCAGCCAGGTCGAGGCCTCCTGCATCTCTTCCGGGCTGATCTGGATGTTGCCGCCGGCCATGCCGATGTCCTTCCGTCGCTCCGTGTCGCCGCGGCCGTCGGGCCGCACACACCGGGCTCTACGGGGCACCTGCCGGGGTGGTTCACGCCTCTTGCGAAACGGCGGGGAGGCCCGCGCCGAACGCCCCGTCGAGGGTCCCGGCGGGCAGCACCTTGCTCGAGTTGTGCTCGCGGACGATCCGCCAGCCGTCCGGCGTACGGCGCCAGACCAGCGAGGTCGTGGTGCGCAGGTCCGTGGCGCCGTCGGGCAGGGTGATCCGCGCTGTGAACGTCAGGGTGGACGCGGCCAGTTCCTGGCCCGCGATGACGTGCGGCCCGTCGTCGACGGCGTGGTGCGCGGAGACCATGCCGCGAAAGCCGGGTTCCCAGATCGAGCCGTAGCCGGCGGCTGTCGTCGCCACCCGCTGCTCGGGGTCGAAGTCGTCGTAGAGGCGGACGTCCGGAGAGCCGAAGTCGTAGAACCCGCCGAAGATCCGCCGGAAGTCGAACGGCGGGTCGCCCTCGTCGCGTTCCCAGCCGAACACCCACCGGACGTGCAGGTCCGCGATCACTTGTCCAGGATTCATGACTCGACGCTATGGCCGCGGGCGAACGTCAGGGAGGGTCCGTCACACCCACCCAGATGCCCGCCGGTCGCGTGCCAGTAGGGTCGCGGGCACCGCCGCGAGGACGAAACACGCCCCCGCCGACGCGACATAGAGGTACACGCCGGTCGCCGTGCTCACCGGGGCGCCGTCGGCGAGGGTCCCGGGAACGTGGCTCGCCTTGAGTATCTCGCCGCCGGCGATGTTGAGGACGACCGAGCCGAGGGCGAGTACGACCGACACCAGGCCGGCGATCGTGCCCTGCCGCTCGGGCGCTTCGAGGCTGGTCGCCAGGTTGTAGCCGGAGGCGCCGATCGCACCGGCGGCCACGCCGAGCAGGGTGCCGCAGACGACCGCCAGGGGGAGCATCGAGACCCCCGCCAGCATCGCGAGGGTCGCCGCCGCACCGACGGCGATGCCGCCGAGAAGGGGCAGCGCGGGACCGAACCGCCCCGCGAGCCAGCCGGCGCACGTGCCGCCGATCACGATGCCGAGATTGGGCGCGGCGAGCAGCACCGCGACCGCCTCTCCGTCGCCCAGCCCGTAACCGAGCCCCAGGCCGGGCGGCACCTGGGCGACGATGCCCGTCAGTTGCAGCATGCTCCGGAAGGACCCCGCCGCCAGGACCAGGGCCAGCAACGTCAGCAGGATCGGACGGCTGAGGGCCCGGATGTCGATGACGGGTTCGTCGACCCGCAGCGCGAGGAACGCCCAGCCGGCCAACCCGGCGGCACCGGCGGCCAGCAGCGCGACCATGCCCACGGACAGCCAGCCGAGGTCGCTGCCCAGAGTGGTGTAGGCGAGCACCGCGCCGAGTCCACCGCCGAGCAGGAGCGCTCCGCCCACGTCGATCCGGCCGGTGCCGCGGACGGGCGACTCCGGGATGAAGGACCGCACGCAGAGCGCGGCGATCGCGGCGAGCAGCGCCGCCACGAGGAACACGCTCCGGTAGCCGAACACATCGATGACCGGCTGCATCAGGAACGGCTCGACGATGCCGACGACCGACGAGCCGGACGTCACGATCCCGACCAGGGCCATCGCCACCCGCGGGGTGCAGATCCGGCGTGCCAGGGCCACCGTGATGAAGACCGCGGCGAAGGCGGCGCCTTGGAGGAAGCGCCCCACCAGGAAGATCCAGACGTTGGGGGCGACGAGGCAGACCAGCGCTCCGATGCAGGCGAGGAGCAGCGTGCCGATGAGGATCCGGCGGTGGCCGAAGACGTCGGAACTCTTCGCGAGCAGCGGCGACCAGAGGGCCCCGGCCAGCAGCGCGCTCGCGTTCAGCCACGCGGCCTGGTCGGTGTCGAAGTGCTCCATCAACTGGGGCAGGACCATCATGGGGGAGCCGATGGCCACGTCGGCCAGGACGTTGGCGAGCGTGAGAACGGCGGCCCAGCCGATGAGCCGCTTGCTCCAGCGCTGCTCCTGGGCGCGGGGGGCGGGCTTTTCCAGTGTGTCCTTCACTCCGCGTCCCCTCCAGCGCGCCGGGGCGTGGTCCGCTCAGGGCTGTCGGGTGTCGCCTGTGTCGCTCGCAGCGTCTCGTTGCGGGCGGCGATGGCGGCCCAGGTGGTCGGCAGCATGCGGTCGCGACCGCTGTGGACACGGTTCTGGGCGAACGTGACATACGGGCGCTGCCGGGCCTCGTACCGTGCGAACGCGGCGGTGTGGTCGCCCCCGCACCGTTCGAGTTCCTCGGCGAGGAAGCGGGCTCCCATGAGCGCGAGTGAGGTGCCCCGGCCGGACAGGAAGGCCGGGCTGTACCCGGCGTCCCCGACGAGGGCGACACGGCCGCGGTGCCAGGAGGGCAGGTGGATCTGGCTCGCGGAGGTGAAGAAGAACCCGGGATCGGCGAGGGCCGCGTCGAGCAACTCCGGTATCCGCCAGGACCGGTAGCCCGCGAAGGCGTCGACGAGGATCTTCTTCTGGGCGTCCAGGTCGTGATGGTCGTAGTCGATCCGTTCCGAGCGGAACTGGAAGACCGCGACGGCCTTGCCCTGGTACCGGAACAGGCCCGCCATGCGGCCGGGGACGTTGTAGATCGAGTTGGGGCCCTCGGACGACGCCTCGCCGGGGTGGTCGGCGAGGGCGAAGTAGACACCGAGGTGCCGGAGGTAGTCCTCCTCGGGCCCGAACACCAGCCTGCGTACCGCGGAGTGCTGGCCGTCGGCACCGAGCACCAGGTCGTACCGCCCGGTGCGGCCCGATGCGAAACGCACGTCGACGCCGCCGTCCCCTCCGCCGCTCACGCCGTCGTCGGTCAGGGTCTCGATCGAGTCGCCGAAGCGGATCGCCGCGGTGTCCGGGAGCGCCTCGGCGAGGATGCGGACGAGGTCCTCGCGGAGCAGCTCGATGTCGTCGTCGGAGTCGCTGACCTCCGCCATCGGGATCCGGGCCACGGGCTCGCCCGCGCTGTCGACGAACCGGGTGAGCTCGGACATCCGAACCCGTCGCTTCTGGATCTCGGCACGTAACCCCATCCCGTCCACGGCCTCGATCGCGTCGCCGCGGATGTCGATGGGGGTGCCGTTGAGCCGGAGGCGGCGGGCGTATTCGACGACGGTGACGTCGTGGCCGCGGGTGCCCAGCTCAAGTGCGCAGGCGAGCCCGGCGATTCCGGCTCCGGAGACAAGCATCTTCACGTAGGCGCTCCAGGTGTCGCGGTGGTGAGAGTGAGTGTGCTCGTGAGTGTGCGACCCTTAAAGAAACAGGCTGTCGCTTTTAGCGAGCTTACTGAGTACCGGCTTGCACCGCAACGCCGCACCTGACGACAATCGGCAACCGAGCAGAGAAACAGGAGGTGAGCGCGGCGATGGCCGACGGGACCGCTGACCGGTCGCCCGCACGGCGCCCCGGTGGCCGCAACGCGCGTGTGAGAGCGCAGATCCTCGCCGCGACCGTCGAACTCGTGGCGCGCGACGGCATCGCGGGCTTCCGCTACGAGGAGGTCGCCGAATTCGCCGGCGTCCACAAGACCAGCGTCTACCGCAACTGGCCCGACCGCGAGGAACTGGTGGTCGAAGCCCTGCTGCGCTACGCCGAGGACCTCGCCTCGGTCGCCGACACCGGCGACATCCACCGGGACTTGGCCGACTTCGTGCTGGCCCTCGCCGGTGGCCTGGAAACGCCGTTCGGCCGGACCCTGGAACAGGCCTTTCAGCCCGCTCGCCAGAGCGCCACCGTCGAGGCGCTGACCAAGATCCTCGACCAGCGCGTGGCGGCCCTGCGGCGGCGGGTGGACACCGCCGTCGACCGGGGCGAACTCCCCCCGGTCGACAGCGCCTTCCTCGGCGAGATGATCTCCGGCCCGGTGCACCTCATCGTGAACCGGGGCATGCGCACGTTCACCCGCGAGGACGCGGAGCGCATCGTCGGCGTGGTACTCGCGGGCATCCGGGCCACGGCACCGCACGCCTGAGCGGGCTCAGCGGCCGGCCCGGTGACGCCCCTGTGCTCAGCCGACGGTCGCGGCCCGCACGCACAGCACGTCCGGCAGATGTGAGGCGAGCTGCTGCCAGCTGTCGCCGTCGTCCGAGGACGCGAACACCTCGCCGTTGCGGTTGCCGAAGTAGACGCCCGCCGGATCGCCGTCGTCCGCGCACATGGCGTCGCGCAGCACCGTGCCGTAGTGGTCCTCCTGGGGCAGCCCCGCCGAGAGGGGCTCCCAGCTCTTGCCCGCGTCCGCCGTCCGGTAGACGCGACACCGGTGGTCGGCCGGGACGCGGTCGGCGTCGGCGTTGATCGGGAACACATACGCCGTGCCACCCCGGTGCGGGTGTGCGACCGCCGCGAAGCCGAACGTGGACGGCAGGCCCTCGCCGATGTCCGTCCAGTGCGCGCCCGCGTCGTCGCTGCGGTACACACCCCAGTGGTTCTGCAGGTACAGCCGGTCCGGGCTCACGGCGTCCCGCGCGACCTTGTGCACGCACTGGCCGAACTCCGGGTTCGGGTCGGGCAGGAACACCGCCGAGACACCCGAGTTGGAAGGAGCCCAGCTCGCGCCGCCGTCCAGGGTGCGGAACACACCGGCGGTCGAGACGGCGACCGTCACGGCCTTCGGGTCGCGCGCGTCGGTGAGCACGGTGTGCAGCCCCTCACCGCCGCCGCCCGGCATCCACTTCGAGCGCGTGGGGTGCTCCCACAGGGGCCGGACCAGCTCGAAGGTCTCCCCGCGGTCCTCCGAGCGGTACAGCGCGGCCGGTTCCGTACCCGCGTACACCACGTCCGGCTCGGCGGCGGCCGGGTGCAGCTGCCACACCCGCTCCAGGGACGCCCCCGTGTCCTTGGGGAACTTGACGGCGGGGCGCTCCGGTTCGGTCCAGGTGCGGCCGAGATCGTCGGAGTGGAACACCGACGGGCCCCAGTGCGCGCTGTCGCCTCCGGCCAGCAGCCGAGGGCTCGGGCCCCGGGTGTCGACGGCGACCGAGTACACGGCCTGCGCGTTGAAGTAGGGACTCTCGTCGAACTCCCAGGCGCCGGCATCCCGCCGGCGCCCGATGAACAGGCCTTTGCGCGTGCCCACGGCCAGCAGTACCTCGGCCATGCCGATCACCTCCGCGGCGTCGCCATTGACGCCCTTGTCTCTGACACCGGCCAGTCTGCACCCCACCACTGACAGTCACCTCTGGAACGGGCTCCGGTGCAGGTCAGACGGGTGTCGGGGGTCGCCGCGAGGCTCGGCGGACCGTGATCCTTGCCGTGATCCGGACCGCGATCCGGAGGGCGCCCGCGGGGGCCGGGAGGCGTGGGGACCGTCACGTCGGAGTAGGTGCAGTGAGCATCCAGGGGCCGTCTTCCGTATGCAGAGGGCGGCGGGATGGTCATGCGCGCATGAGGAGGATGCCTTCGATGGCGTTACGAGGTCCGAAGGTGTGGCTGTGGCGCTGGCGGCGCAATCCGCTCAAGCGCCGCGCCGACAGGGTGGAGGCCTGGGTCGTGCTGGGCGTGTGGACGCTCACCGCGTTCCTCGGGATGCTGGCCGGCACGACGGTGAGCCGGTCCGTCGAGGACGGGCTCGCCCGGGAGCGCGTCGAGTGGCGGCCCCTGGTGGCCCGGCTCGACGAGCGGGCCCCCGGGAGGGCCGCCGAGAGCGGCGGCGTGTCCCGTACCGAGCAGGTGTGGGCGCAAGCGACGTGGACCGCCGTGGACGGCTCCGCGCACTCCGGGCAGCTCCGGGTCCCGGCGGGCAGCGCCGCCGGGACACCGGTCACGGTGTGGACGGACCCCGAGGGCCGCCAGGTGACCCGACCCGTCACCGAGTCCCAGGCCCAGGTACGGGCCTTCCTGACCGGCAGTGTGGCGGGTATCGGCGCCGCGCTCCTGCCGCTCGTCGGCGGCCGTGCCCTGCGCCGCCGGCTGGAACGCGGACGCATGGACCAGTGGGACGCCGAGTGGGCCCGCTTCGGGCCGATGTGGGGACGTACGACGGGGTGAGGCCGCGCTGGCGCGGTGGCCGAGCCGGATCGGGCCGGCCACCGGGCCGCTGAGGGACCCCACCTACCCGTGCCCCGCCCCGGCCGGCGCTCCCCGGCACAGGCGCAGCAGCCCCTCGTCCTCGTGGATGTCGTGGCTGCCGTAGCCACGGGCGTCGGCCCGGTGCCGCCGTGGGGACGCCAGCTCCGCCCGGAGCAGGTCGTGCAGGGGCGCCCCCGCGGGCCCGAGGGCAGCCACGCACCCGGCGACCGTCGTGCGGGTGCGCGGGTCCTCCGCCCACGCGGAGCGGAGGAGCGGAAGGAACTGTTCCGGCTCGCCGGCTATCCGCCACACCGCGCACGCGGCCGTGGCCCGCTGCCGTACGGCGCCGGAGCCCGAGCCGGCCGTCCGCCGCAGCCCGGGCAGGGCCGGACGGGCCGCCGGCCCCAGTCGCGCGAGCGCGTCCGCGGCGGCGGCACGGCGATGCCGGTCGCCGTCGGTGTCCGTCAACTCCCCGAGCAGCACGGGCAGCACGGCATCCGGTTCGCCCGTGATCGACCACAGCGCTTCCGCCACCGCGACGGAGCCGTCCGTCGCCAGCAGTCGGCGCAGATCCGGTATCGCCTCGTACGCGGCACTGCCGAACGCGCCGAGGGCACGGGCCGCCGCCCGTATGACGCCCTCGCGCGAACGTGGCCCGTCCTGCGCGCCGCGCAGGAGGCGTAACACCGCCGGTATGGATTCGGTATCGCCCAGTGCCGCGAGCGCCGACAGCAGGGGAGCGGCCCGCTCGTACACGCCGGGGCCGTCCAGCGGGACGCGGGCGAGCCGGCGCCGCAGAGCGGGAGCGAGCGGCAGGGCCGCCGGTCCCAGGTGGGGTATCGCGTGGCCCAGGTCGTCCGGTACGACCGGACCGGCCAGCACCTCGGCCAGCACCGGCGTCGCCCGTGGATCCCCCGTCCTGGCCAGGGCCTTGAGCGGACCGCCCAGCGTCGGTGCCCCCCGCTCCCCGTGCCGTACGCGAAACTCGGGACGGCGGGTCACCAGCGCGTGGAGGTGGTCCGCGGCCGGCCCGGCCAGCTCGAACAGCTCCGACAGCACGGCCACCGCCGCATCGTGCAACCGTCCCTCCTCGGCGCCCAGTTGGGCACCGATGAGAGCGACCGGCTCTGCGCCGCTCGTACGCCACTCGCGGAACAGCCCGGCCGACATCCACACGGCGTTGCACCGGTCGAGGGGGTCCGGGCTGGTCAACTGCCCGCGCAGCAGGGCGATCCGGTCCGTGACCCGGCTGCCGAGCGCGGTGTGCAGCGTGCGCATCAGCTGGGAGCCCTCCTCGTCCGAGGGGCGCAGCCGCCGCAGCCGGTCGGCGAGCGTGTCCGTGCCGGGTCGGTCGCTCCCGGGGCCGGTGCGGGGGTGCAGCCCGGATCTGTCCCTGAGCAACCGGACCACGGACGGTACGAGATTGGCGGGAAGTAGACCCGGCGCGCACCTCGCGAGCTGGCCCAGCGCGGCGAGCCGCAGCCCCGGCCCGTACGGGGGCGCGCTCAACTCCGCCAGCAGGTCCACCGCCTCGGACGCGTGCCCCGGGTGCCGTTCCACGAACAGGCCCAGGCTCGCGGCCAGGGCGAGCAGGACCCGGTCGTCCCGCTCCACGGCGATCCGCTCCCGCAACAGCGCGAGCACCCGCTCCGGTGGGCCGAGGAACCGCACGAGCGCGCCCGGGACCGCCCGGCGGACCCCGGCGTCGGTGTCCCCCGCGAGCCGGACGAAGACCTCGGCGCCCGCGAGCAGGACGGCCCGGGCTCGCGCGGCGTTCTCCTCCGAGGCACCCCCGTCATCTGCGATGTCGCCGATGCTGACGAGGAGTTCCACGACCCCCGCCCGGTCCCGCACCTCCTCGCGGACGGCGAGCGCGAGGAGAAACGGAACACAGGCGAGCGTCGCGTCGTACACGCCACCCTGGTGGTGCACGGCGCCGTACATCCCGTCGAGCGCGCTCTCCCGCTCGGCCGGGTCGGCGGAGGCCAGTCCCCGCAACAGTCCGGGCACGTCCTCCGCGCTGCCGTACGCATGCCGCAGCGAGGCCCAGTCGACCTCGTCGATCCCCCTGAACACGTTGTCCTCCCCAGGCGAAGTACCAACTGACGGGGAGTCTGCACCACGGCACTGACAACGAAGCGGAATCGGGAGATGACTGTGCGCGAACTGTGCGCCCGTTGGCCGACGACAGCCCGGTCCCGCGCCCGGAAGCGGCGCTCCGGTCCGTCAGCGCGCGTCGGGCAGCGCGCGCTCCAGGATCGCGTCGAGGCCGGCCGTCTCCGGCAGCGTCCCGAACGCCTGCCCCCAGTCGCCCCCGAGCCGGCTCGCGCAGAACGCGTCGGCCACCGCCGGCGGGGCGTGCCGGACGAGAAGGGAGGCCTGGAGCGTCAGGGCCATCTGCTCCACGAGCCGGCGGGCCGTCGTCTGCGAGGCTTCGGGCAGCCCGTTCTTGAGCCGGGTCACGGCCGCGTCCAGCCGGGCGTCCGCGCCCCGGGCGAGGTCCAGCTCGCCGAACAGCGCCTCGGCGGTGCCCGGTTCGCGGCTCAGCGCCCGCAGTACGTCGAGGGCGTTGACGTTCCCCGAGCCCTCCCAGATCGACAGCAGGGGAGCCTCGCGGTAGTGCCGGGGCATGCCCGAGTCCTCGACGTAGCCGTTGCCGCCGAGGCACTCCAGGGCCTCCGCGGTGAAGGCCGGGCCCCGCTTGGTCACCCAGTACTTGCCGACGGCGGTGGCGATCCGGCGGAACGCGGCCTCCGCCCCGCCCGCGTCGGCTCCGCGGATCGTCCGGTCGGCCGCCCCGGCCAGCCGCAGGGTGAGGGTGGTGGCGGCCTCCGACTCCAGTGCCAGATCGGCCAGCACATTGCGCATCAGCGGCTGGTCCACCAGCCGGGCGCCGAACGCGCTGCGGTGGCGCGCGTGGTGCCCCGCCTCGACGAGGGACTTGCGCATCAGCGCGGCCGACATCATCACGCAGTCAAGACGCGTGCAGTTGACCATCTCGATGATGGTCTTGACGCCGTGGCCCTCGGGCCCGACCAGCCAGGCCACCGTCCCGTCGAACTCGGGCTCGGAGGAGGCGTTGGAGCGGTTGCCCAGCTTGTCCTTCAGCCGCTGGATGCGGAAGGTGTTGCGGGTGCCGTCGGGCAGCACGCGCGGCACCAGGAAGCAGGACAGGCCGCCCGGCGCCTGCGCGAGGACCAGGAACACGTCGCACATGGGCGCCGAGGTGAACCACTTGTGCCCGCGCAGGGTGTACACCCCCGGCTCGGCCGTGGGCGTGGCCGTCGTCGAGTTCGTGCGGACGTCGGAGCCGCCCTGCTTCTCGGTCATCCCCATGCCCGCCAGCAGGCCCCGCTTCTGCGTGGGCACCCGGAGGCCGGGCTCGTACTCCCGGCTCGTCAGCAGCGGCTCGTAGACCTTCGCCAGCTCCGGCTGCCTGCGCAGCGCGGGGACCGCCGCGTAGGTCATCGACGTCGGGCAGCCGTGCCCGGCCTCGGTGTGCCCCCAGACCAGTCCGCCCGCGGACCGGGCGACATGTGCGCCGGGCCTGTCGTCCGCCCAGGGCGAGGCGCCCAGTCCCTCCGTGATCGCGGTGCGCATCAGATGGTGCCAGCTCGGGTGGAAGTCGACCTCGTCCACGCGGTTGCCGTACCGGTCGTGCGTGCGCAGCTCCGGCTCGTGACGGTTGGCCAGCTCGGCCCACTCCTGGGCCTGGGCGCTGCCGGCCCGCCTGCCGAGCCGGCGCAGTTCCTCCTCGGCCCACCCGGCGCCCTCCCGCCGCAGCCCTTCCAGCAGGGCCGCGTCGTCGGAGGCGTCGTACGGGGTGAGGGGCGGGGCCTGGTTGGTGACGTCGTGCGTGGCGGGTCCGCCGTACGCGAGCTGTTCGTCCAATGTCGAGACCATACAGTGAGTGTTGCACTCTGTCTGCGGTCGCAGCAATACTGCAACAGGGAGTGCCGCCGCGTACAGTACGTGACCATGCCGATGAACGACCCCGCGCGGCCCGGCGCGCTCGACCTGCGCCCCCTGTCCGCGCGGTCGGTCGTACTGAGCCTGCTGCTCGGGACGCATCCCCCCGAGGTGCCGGTGAGGGAGCTCGTGCGGCTCGTGGAGGGTTTCGACGTGGGCGGCTCCACGCTGCGGGCGGCGCTCAGCCGGATGGTGGCCGCCGGTGACCTGCGGCGTACGGACACCGGCTACCGCCTCAGCGACCGGCTGCTGGAACGCCAGCGCCGCCAGGACGACGCGGTGCACCCCCGCACGCGCGCGTGGGACGGCGACTGGGAGATGGTCGTGATCACCGCGACGGGGCGCGGGCCCGCCGAACGCGCCGACCTGCGGGCCCGGCTGACGGGCCTGCGGCTCGCCGAACTCCGCGAAGGGGTCTGGCTCCGGCCCGCCAACCTGGACCGTGCCGTCCCCGGCGATCTGGACCGGGTGTCCCAGCGCTGGACGGCCCGCCCCGACCGGCCCCCGCGCGACCTGGCCGCGTCCCTGTGGCCGCTGGACACCTGGCCGGCCACGGCCCGTACGCTGCTCGGCCATATCGCCGACGCACACCGCCCGGCCGATCGCCTGGCCGCCTTCGCCGCCGTCGTGCGCCACCTGCTGGCCGATCCGGTCCTGCCGCCCGCGCTCCTGCCCGCCGACTGGCCCGGCGCCGAACTGCGCGTGGCCTATACGGACTACCAGCAGCAGCTGATCGGGGAGGTCCGCGCGCGCGTTGGGGGCGCATGACGCGGACGGCCGTGCGCGGCGCCCGCCGGGACGCCGCGCACGGCCGCCTTCACCGTGGGGGGTCTGCCTGAGGTACTACCTGTAGGTGACGTCCGAGGTGGAGTACAGGCAGTTCTTGCTGTCGGGCCCGGACCCGACAGCGGTGTTGTTGTTGTACTTCTGGCAGGGGACGACCTTGCGGCCGGAGTCGTTGCGGATCGTGATGCCCCGCAGCGTCGCCGCGTCGTTGCGGTTGACGTTGATGCCGACGATCCGCGCGGTGGAGCCCGTGCCGGTCACGTCGATGTTGCTGAGGTTGACCTTGCGCGTGTACTGCGTGGAGCAGTCGCCGCAGGAGCGGTAGAGCGTCTTGAACTCCTGCACCGCGAAGTTGGAGATGTTCAGCGTGCCGCCGCCGTTGTGCTGGAAGACCTTGTCGGCGGCCTTCTTCGCGCCGCCGCCGATCACCTGGTACGTGGCGCCGTTGCCGCCGCGGAAGGTGGCGGCGTCCTCGCCGACGTCCTCCCACCAGACGTTCTGCAGTGTGCAACTGCCCTCGCAGTGGACGCCGTCGGCCGCGGGGGCGCCGAGGATGACGTTCTTCAGCACCGCGCCGTCCGCGAGCTTGAAGATCGGGTCCTGGCCCTCCTCCTGGCCGTCACCGGCCAGGGCGCCGGTGCCGTAGTACCGCTTCATCCCGTAGTCCTTGGTGCCGGACACGGAGATGGTGGTGGAGGTGCCCTGGCTGCCGTTGGGGGTCGGCCAGGTGGCGGCGCTCGCCGTGGGCGCCTGGGTGGTCATGATCATGCCAACCGACAGGCCGAGGGTGGCCAGCGTGCCGGTCAGCGCGCGCCTGCGGGCGCGCGGACGTGTCGCAGAAGTCATGTCCCGATTCCTTCTGTCGTCTGAGTGATGGGGGAGGGGTGGGCCGTCAGAGCTTTCCGGCGCCCGCACCCGACGTCACCGAGGTGACGACGGAGGAGGCCGGCTCCGCCGTATAGCCGTACGGCGGGCTGGTGAAGCTGCCGACGCGCGAGATCTCGGTCGCGGCTCCACCGAGATCGTTGCCGCGCAGATTGGCGTATCCGTCGACGTCGCTGCTGCGGTTCGTGGTGACCGCGATCTTCGTCGAGCGGAAGACGTTGTTCTCGACCAGCATCTGGGCGCCCATGCGCGAGTGGCAGGCGGTGTCGGCGCCCTCGACGTAGTTGTTGTAGAAGTGCCCGGTGCCGAAGCGCAGGCTGGGGATGCGCGAGTACACGTTGGCGAAGTGGTTGTGGTGGTACGTCACCCGCAGCTTGCCGGTGTCCTCGCTCGCGTTGTTGTCGCTGTGGCCGGCGAGCGAGCCCTTGAAGTGGTTCTTGAAGGTGTTCCAGGACACCGTGACGTTGTCGGCGCCGTGGTTGACGTCCAGCAGGCCGTCGTAGAAGTCCTTGTCGTGATCGCGGTCGGCGGAGAAGGAGTTGTGGTCGATCCAGACCTTGGTGGACGCCTCGACGGTGATGCCGTCGGCGGGCGCGACCGGCTTGCTGATGTTCAGGTTGCGGACGACGACGTTCGAGACCTTCTTCAGCCGCAGTCCGCCACCGGTGAACCCGGACGCCGAACCCACGCCCAGGACGGTCGTGTTGGACCCGATGTCGACCTGACCGCTCAGCGAGATCAGGCCGTTGACCCGGACGACCTTGGCCGCGTTGCCGGTCACCGCCGACTTGAAGGCGCTCAGCGTGGAGACGGTGACCGCCGAGGCGCTGCCGCCGCCGGTCGTCCCCGCGCCGAACCCGACCGGCGAGGTCTCGGCGGCCCCGGCCGGCTGGGGAGCGGCCAGGACCGCCACGGTCGCCAACGCGGACGCGGCGGCGACGGCGAGGGTGGATCGGTGTACGCGTGTGCGTGGGGGAGTACGCATGTGGGGTGCGTCCCTTCGTGGTGCCGTCATGGTGCTGGTCGGTCATGTAGATGAATGACGTTCGCCATGCTGTTCACCGCGCGCGCTGCGTATGACCGTTTCGAAGACATCGGTCACACTGCTGAACGGAACGTAGGGGGTAAGCGCTTTCTAGTCAACGCCCCGCGCAGAACACATTCGGCCGGTCCTGGTCGGGGCGGGGGCCTCGCGGAGGCGGCGTGGGAGCGCTTCCATGACGGCCATGTGCATGTCACCATGCCGAATGACCCGGACCGACTCCACACCGCTGAACCGCCGTACGACGTCCTGCGAGCCGCACCCCACAACGGAAGGGACCCGGACGTGCCTGCCACCCCCCGCCCCACGGCGAGGAGACCGCTGCGGTCGATCCTCCTCGCGCTCGTCGCCGCGCTGCTGCCGATGCTCGCGGCCACGGTGCTCACCGCGCCCCCGGCCGCCGCCCGCGAGCCTGCCGGCGGGTCCGCCCGCGAGGACGCCGTGCCCGCCGCGGCCCTCACCGAGGTCACGAACTTCGGTACGAACCCCAGCAATCTGCGGATGTACCTCTACGTGCCGGAGAGCGTCACGCCGAACCCGGCGGTCGTCGTCGCCGTGCACTGGTGCACCGGCTCCGGCCCGGACATGTACAACGGCACCGAGTACGACACGCTCGCCGACCAGTACGGGTTCATCGTGCTCTACCCGTCCGTCACCCGCAGCAGCAAATGCTTCGACGTCTCCTCGCCCCAGGCGCTGCGCCGCGGCGGCGGCAGCGACCCCGTCGGCGTCAAGTCGATGATCGACTGGGTCACCCGCACCTACGACGCCGACACCGGCCGGGTGTTCGCCACCGGCATCTCCTCCGGCGCGATGATGACGAACGTCCTGCTCGGCGACTACCCCGACGTGTTCGCGGCGGGCGCGGCCTTCTCGGGCGTCCCGTTCGCCTGCTTCGCGACCACCGACGGCTCCGAGTGGAACAGCAACTGCTCGGGCGGCGCGCTCACCCGCACCCCGAAGGAGTGGGGCGACCTGGTCAGGGGCGCGTACCCCGGCTACACCGGCCCCCGCCCGCGGATGCAGATCTGGCACGGCACCCAGGACGATGTCCTGCGCTACCCCAACTTCGGGGAGCAGATCAAGCAGTGGACGAACGTGCACGGCGTGAGCCAGACGCCGACCGCCACGGACACACCCCAGTCCGGCTGGACCCGCACCCGCTACGGCGGCACCGGTGACCGGGCCCCCGTCGAGGCCATCAGCCTCCAGGGCGTCGGCCACAACCTGTACGCCCACGGCATGGCGGCACGGGTGCTCACCTTCTTCGGGCTGGACAGCTCGGGCCCCGCTCCGCAGCCCCAGCCCGGCGCCTGCAAGGTGACGTCCACGGTCAACGCCTGGAACACCGGCCTGACCGCGTCCGTGACCCTCACCAACACCGGTACGACCACGGTCAACGGCTGGAAACTCGGCTTCACGCTCCCCGCCGGCCAGACCGTCACGGGCGGCTGGGGCGCCACCTACGCGCCGTCGTCCGGGGCGGTCACCGCCACCAACGTGTCGTACAACGGCACGATCGCGCCCGGCGCGAGTGTCAGCATCGGCTACCAGGCGAGCCACGGCGGCAACAACGCCGCGCCGGCCGGGTTCACGCTCAACGGGACGGCGTGCACGGCCGGTTGACGCGCCAGCTGCTCCGAGATCCGGGTGCCGGTCAGACCGACCGGTGGTACTGGTCCGGCACCCGGACCTCACCGCCCAGTTCCCGCGCCGCGTGCCTCGCCCACGAGGGGTTGCGCAGCAGTTCCCGGCCCAGCAGGACCGCGTCCGCCTCGCCGTTGGCCAGGATCTTCTCGGCCTGCTCGGCATCGGTGATCAGCCCCACCGCGGCGACCGGCAGGGGCGTCTCGGCCTTCACCCGGGCGGCGAAGGGCACCTGATAGCCGGGGCCGGTGGGGATCCGGGCGTCAGAGGCGTTGCCGCCGCTGGAGACATCCAGCAGGTCGACGCCGTGGGCCCGCAGATCGGCGGCGAAGCGGACGGTGTCGTCCGCGCTCCAGCCGCCGTCCTCGAGCCAGTCGGTTGCCGAGATGCGGAAGAACAGCGGCTTGTCCTGCGGCCACACCTCCCGCACGGCGTCCACCACTTCGAGGGCGAAGCGGACGCGGTTCTCGTACGAGCCGCCGTAGGCGTCGGTGCGGTGGTTGGAGTACGGGGAGAGGAACTCGTTGATCAGATAGCCGTGGGCACCGTGGATCTCGGCGATCTCGAAACCGGCGGCGAGGGCGCGGCGGGCCGCGGCCACGAACTGCGCGACAACGTCCTTGATCTGCTCGACCGTCAGCTCGGCCGGGACCGGGTGCTTCTCGTCGAACGCGAGGGGGCTCGGAGCCACGGAGTCCCAGCCGTACGCCTCCGGCCCGACCGGGGCGCCGCCCTTCCAGGGCTGGTCCGTCGAGGCCTTGCGGCCGGCGTGTGCGAGCTGGATCGCGGGCACCGTGCCCTGTGCGGCGAGGAAGCGGGTGATGCGACGGAACGCCTCCACCTGCGTGTCGTTCCAGATGCCGAGGTCGTACGGGGAGATGCGGCCCTCCGGGGAGACGGCGGTGGCCTCGACGATGATCAGGCCCGTGCCGCCGGCCGCGCGGGCGGCGTAGTGCGCGAAGTGCCAGTCGGTGGGGGCGCCGGCCTCCGGGCCCTCGGGCGCCGCCGAGTACTGGCACATCGGGGCCATCCACACGCGGTTCGGGATCGTCACATCGCGCAGGGTCCAGGGCTCGAAGAGGGCGGTCACGGCGGACTCCATTCAGTACGGGGCCGATGTCGACTCGTACGATAGGCATCGTAGTACGGTGGATGTCAAACTACGATGGTTCTCGTACTATGGGAGCCCCTGGAGAAACGGAGTCACCGTGACGTCCCCCGCCGTGAGCAGCCGCGCCCTGCCGCATCCCGAGCGTGACGAGATCCGGCTGGAGGATGTGCTGCACGCGCTCTCCGATCCGATGCGGTTGCGGATCGTGCGGGAGCTTGCCGCGGCGAGCGGGGAGTTGTCCTGTTCGCGGTTCGATCTGCCGGTGACGAAGTCCACGACCACGCATCACTTCCGGGTGCTGCGGGAGAGTGGGGTGATCCGGCAGGTCTATCGGGGGACGGCGAAGATGAACGGGCTGCGGCGGGATGATCTGGACGGGTTGTTTCCGGGGCTGCTGGACGCGGTGCTCGACGCGGCGGAGAGGCAGGCCGGGAGGCTCGCCCCTTAAGGAACCTCGCTGTGCGCGGCCTCCATCAGGGACTCCCAGTCCGGAAGCTTGACCACTCCGCGTCCGAGTGACGCTCCCAGCTCCGCCTCCGCCCGCTCGATCGACTGCCAGCCCGTCCACTCGACCGGGTCGGTGCCCGCCGCGCGCAGGGCCGTGAGCGTGTCCTGGGGGACGTCCCGGGCGGTCAGGAGCGGGGCGTCCTCCAGGAGGGACATTGCCGTTTCCTTCGCGCAGGGCCGGTTCGTGCCGATCACGCCCGTCGGGCCGCGCTTGATCCAGCCGGCCACGTACTCGCCGGGCGTGACGACGCCCTCGCGCAGGACTCGTCCGGCCAGGTTCGGCACGGTGCCGGTCTTCGGGTCGAACGGCAGCCCCTCCATCGGTACTCCGAGATAGCCCACCGAACGCAGCACCAACTGCGCCTCGATGTCCTCGTACCGGCCCGTGCCCGTCACGCCGCCCTGCCCGTCCGGTGCCGTTCGCTCGAACCGCACCGCGCCCACGTGGCCCCGCTCGGCGAGCAGTTCGACCGGGCGGAGGAAGAAGCGCAGGTGGATCCGGTGCGGGGCGTCGGCCGGCGGGGACTCGGCCCAGCCGCGCACGACCTCCACGTTGCGCCGCTGCGGGGCGGGCAGCGCGGACGGGTCCGTGTACCCCGGGTCCGCCGCCAGCTCCGCCGGGTCCGCTGTGACGTCGGTCCCCGGCAGGGTGCCCAGCTCGCGCAGCTCCTTGGTGGTGAAACGGGCCTGGGACGGGCCGCGCCGGCCCACCATGTGGATCTCGGTCACCCGGCTCGCCGCCAGCGCGGTCAGGGCCGCCTGCGGCATGTCGGTCGGGCTGAGCTCGGTCAGCCCCCGGGCCAGCATCCGGGTGACGTCCACGGCGACGTTCCCCACGCCGATGACCACGGCGGATCGCGCGTCCCGCAGGAAACCGCCGTCCACGGCGTCCGGGTGGGCGCTGTACCAGGACACGAACTGCGTCGCCGACCAGCTCCCTGGCAGGTCCTCCCCGGGAATGCCCAGATGCCGGTCCGTGGCGGCGCCCACGCAGTACACCACCGCGTGGTACAGCTCCCGCAGCCGGGCGGCCGGCACCCCGCCGGGGCCCACCTGCACGCCCCCGAGGAACCGCACCCGGTCGTGCTCCAGGACCGCGCGCAGATTGTTCTGCAGCGACTTGATCTTCTCGTGGTCGGGTGCCACGCCGTAGCGGACCAGTCCGTACGGGCACGGCAGCCGGTCCAGGACGTCGACGCGCACCTCGGAGTCCAGCTGGACGAGGCTCTGCGCGGTGTAGCACCCGCTCGGCCCGGAGCCTACGACGGCGACTCGCAGCACGGCGGAACTCCTTACCCGTCAGATCCCGGGGGATCTCAGGAGAGCTCTGATGTCTCCAGCATCGCACCGGCCGGGCTCCGCTGACAGGGTGCTGTGCTCCGACCGGGGCGCGTGTCGGATCTATAGCGAATGTGATCATGCGGTTACGTTGCGTGTGTGCTGGAAGCATCCTTTCTTAATCTTTCTGATCGCTCTCCGGTGGACGGGGCGGTGTCCGTGCGCCCCGCGTGGGAAGTGCGGGAGAACGAGGACGCCACGCGGTGGTTCGACGTCCGGCTCGCCTTCACGGACGGCGCCCACGTCGACGCGCTGGCGGTCGTCGCCGGCGGATGCGTCGGTGTCGAGGAGGTGCGCGCCCGGCCCGCGCTGTCCCTCGACGACCTGGCGGTGCTCGCCGACTGGCTCGAGGATTCGCTGGCCGAGGCGTGCGGCGCCCAGGGCCCGCTCTCCGAGGGCCCTGGGCGCCGCGCCCGGCCGGTCTGGCCGCGCGGCGCCGAGGGGCGGTGGCTGGTGGCCCAGGAGTACCGCGCGGCCCAGCAGGGCGGTACCGACCCGGTCCTCGCCGTGATGTGCGCGACCGGGCACAGCCGCCGCAAGTCGCTGCGCCTGATCGGCCAGGCCAGGGACGCGGGCCTGCTGGCACCACGCCGCGCCCGACGCTGAGCGGGCCGGGCTGAGCGGGCCGGCCCCCGGCACGACCGAGGCCGGGAGTCCGCTCAGAGCATGTCCCGCATCCGCGTGATCTCGCTGGTCTGCTGGGCGATCACCTCGTCGGCCATCTCCTCGACGCGGATGTTGTTGCCCTGCCCCTTCACATCCGAGGCCATGGTGATCGCGCCCTGGTGATGGGTCGTCATCAGGGTCAGGAAGAGGTGGTCGAAGGCCTTGCCGTCGGCCGCGCGGAGCTTCTTCAGCTGGGCCTCGGTCGCCATGCCGGGCATCGTCGCGTGCGCGTGCCGCTCGGCCTTCAGCGGCTTGCCGTACGACTTCAGCCAGCCCTTCATGGCCTCGATCTCGGGCTCCTGGCCGGCCGCGATGCGTTCGGCGATGCGCTTCACGGCCTTCGACTCGGCGCGCTTCGGGGCGAGTTCGGTCATCACCAGGGCCTGGGTGTGGTGCTCGATCATCATGCGGGCGTAGGAGACGTCCGCCGAGTTGGGGGAGTCGTTCTCCGGGTTCTGCTCGGCGGCCTCCTCGGCGGACAGGGTGCGGTTCGCCTCGCCGGGCTCACCCGGAGCGATCACGGCGGGCCCGTCGGCGGCGGCCGGCTTCCGGTCCGGACCGGAGTCACAGCCCCCGGCCGCGAGCACGGCCAGGGCGACCAGTCCCGTCGTGACGACGGACGCACGAGACACGCGGCGGAAGAGCACAACGACCTCCTGTGACGGGCGAGTTGGGACGCACCTCGTGTTGCGGACGGCGTACTGGCACGCTTCCTCGGGTCATTGATCCCAAAACTTCATTGCGATTCTGTTGCCCCCTGTTGGTATGTGCATGGCGAAGACGATACTGCGTGGTGCGTGAACCGTTCCGCAGTGAACGGAACCAGGGAGGAAAACAGTGATCCTGTTGAACGACCGCAGAACACGCCGTAGACGCCTGGGCGTCGTCGCGGCCGCCGGTGGACTGCTGGCCGCGCTCCTCACAGCGGCGCCGGCAGGGGCCACCCCCGACCCGGGGGACGCGCCGCCCGCGCCGAAGAAGATCTCCAAGAGTGCCCAGGCCGAGGTCCGTGAGGCCATCGAGAACGGCGAGATACCCGCCCAGGACGAGGTCGTCCACTCCGACAACATCCAGCACCTGGCATTCGTCCCCAAGGACGTGCTCCAGGGCACGAACTCGGACCTCGCCTTCCAGGGCAGGTACGCGTTCGCGGGCAACTACGACGGCTTCCGCATCTTCGACATCAGCAACCCCAAGGCGCCGAAGACCGTCGCCCAGGTGCTGTGCCCCGGCTCGCAGAACGACATCTCCGTCTCCGGCGACCTGCTGTTCCTGTCCACCGACTCCTCGCGCAGCGACAGCAGTTGCACCAGCACCACCCAGCCGGCGACCGAGAAGTCCTCGTGGGAGGGCATGAAGGTCTTCGACATCAGCGACAAGCGCAACCCGCGGTACGTCGCCGCCGTCGAGACCGCCTGCGGCTCGCACACCCACACGCTGGTGCCCGAGCGCCGCAACGTCTACGTCTACGTCTCCTCGTACTCTCCGAACGCCACGTACCCCGACTGCCAGCCGCCGCACGACGGCATCTCCGTCATCAAGGTGCCGCGCAACGCCCCCGAGAAGGCGAAGGTCGTGGGCTTCCCCGTGCTGTTCCCCGGTGAGGGGCCGGACGGCGGCGGCAACCCGGGCGGACCCACCAACCCGGGCGTCTCCAAGACCACCGGCTGCCACGACATCACCGTGCTGCCGTCGAAGGACCTGGCCGCGGGCGCCTGCATGGGCGACGGCATCCTGTTCTCCATCAAGGACCCGGAGCGCCCGAAGGTCATCGACCGCGTCCAGGACAACGTCAACTTCGCGTTCTGGCACTCGGCGACCTTCAACCAGAAGGCCAACAAGGTCGTCTTCACCGATGAACTGGGCGGTGGCGGCGCGGCCACCTGCAACGCGGAGATCGGTCCCGACCGCGGCGCCGACGGCATCTACGACGTCGTCGGCAAGGGCGACAAGCGCAAGCTGGTCTTCCGCAGCTACTTCAAGATCCCGCGCCACCAGGCGGACACCGAGAACTGCGTGGCCCACAACGGCTCGCTGATCCCGGTGAAGGGCAAGGACCTGATGGTCCAGGCCTGGTACCAGGGCGGTGTCTCCGTCTGGGACTTCACCGACTCGAGCAACCCGAAGGAGATCGCCTACTTCGACCGCGGCCCCCTGACCACGGACACGATCAAGTCGGGCGGCTCCTGGTCGGCGTACTACTACAACGGCTACATCTGGTCGAACGAGTACGCCAGGGGCTTCGACGTCCTGAAGATCGACGACCGGCGTACGGACCCGGCCCGCCGCGTCCACCTGCGCGAGCTCAACGTGCAGACGCAGCCGGACTACTTCGACTGACCCTCCGGGCCGTGCCCCGGTACGGCCCCGGTCGCGAAGAACCGCGACAGATCCCTGTCGCCCGTCCCGTCGGAGGCTCCGGTCTCCGGCGGGACACCCAGCTCCAGATCGAGCCCGTAGCGCGTGAACAACTCGGCCCGCAGCACCGGGATCGGCATCGGCGCCCCCGGCACCAGCGCCGCGTACACGGCGCCCATCAGCAGGGCGCGCAGCATCGGGTAGTCGCTGTCGACGTCCCGCGACCCGAGCCGGGCGACGGTGTCCCGCAGCAGTTCGGCCAGCCGCCGCTGCTCCGGGCAGGGCACGAAGCCCTCGGCCTGCAGCAGCCCGGCCATGTGCTGGCGCATCAGCACGGGCCGGTCCCCGGCCAGCCCCAGGATCGCGTCGATGGCCCGCGCCATCCGCTCCCGGCCGTCCTCGGTGCGCGGCTCGCGCTCCAGCGCCTCCTCCAGCGTGCGGTGCATCAGCCGGTGCACGGCGGACTGCACGAGCTGGCGCTTGCCGGGGAAGTAGTACGAGACCAGCCCGCGCGCCGAACCCGCCCGGTCGGCGATGTCGCCGAGCGTCGTCGCCTCGAACCCGCGCTCGTCGACCAGCTCGACCGCCGCCTGCAGAAGGCGCTCCTTCGAACGTCTCCGCAACTCTTCATTGACCGAGGCGCTGCGCGGGGACATGCTGTAACTCCTGCGTTGACTGGCTGCCAGCCAACTATACTCGGAGCGTCCGGCCGGGGCCGTGCGGTCCCAGCCGGGGATGCCGTCTGCCTCGGGCGACACGGGGGATCGTCCGAGGCGGGCGAGCAGAAGCCCGGATGGTCGCCTCGGGCAGCTTGTTTTGGCGGTGCGGCCCTCAGCTCACGAGATCCAGGACCGGCCGCAGCCCGTCCGGCCGGTCGGTCACCGGCAGATGGTCCACGAAATGCACCCCGCAGCCCAGGGCCGTGGCGCCGCCGTCCGCCCTGCGGTCGTCGCCGACCATGAGCGTCCGGCGCGGATCGGCGCCCAGCGCATCGCAGGCGGCTGCGAACAGCCGGGGGTCGGGCTTCTGGATGCCGTGCTCGTACGACAGGACGTACACGTCGATGTAGGGATCCAGGCCGTGCGTGCGGAAGACCGGGCGCAGATCCCAGCCGATGTTGCTGACCACCCCGACCGGGATGCCCCGCTCGCGCAGGGTGCGGAGCACCTCGACGGCGTCCGGGTACGGGGCCCACGCGTCCGGGTGCATATGGCGGTCGTAGAGCGCGTCGTGCAATGTCGGGTCGGGCAGTGTGACTTGGCGGGAGACGCCGGTGTAGGCGGCCCGGTGCAGCTCGGCGCTCTGGTCCCGGATCCGCCAGGCGTCGGCCAGTTCCTCCGGCACCCGGGCGGGATCGCCACCGCCCGGCAGCGCCCCCGCGGTCTCCAGCGCCCGCGCCGCGGCGGCCACCTCCGCCTCGGCGAGCCGGATCGCGGTCCCGGCCAGGGTGCCGCGCAGCCAGGAGTCGGTGGACTCGACACGGAAGAGGGTCCCGGAGAAGTCGAACAGCACGGCGGTCATGGGGTGATCCTACGAGGACGCGCCCGGCCCCGGCGGGTGTTCAGGGATGCCGGCGCTGGTGCACCCACACCGCCAGGGCCACCACCAGCGCGCCCAGCAGCCAGCCGCCCAGCACGTCCGACGGCCAGTGGACGCCCAGCCAGATGCGGGTCAGTCCGACCCCGATCACGGAGACGACGGCCACGGTCAGGGCCGTACGCCACACGGCAGGGCTCACACCGTGGCGGTGCAGAAGCCACAGGAGCAGGCCGCACACGACCGTGGCGGTCATGGCGTGGCCCGAGGGATAGGCCGAGTAGTGGGCCGAGTCGACCGGGTCGGGCCAGACCGGACGGGGACGGTCCACGGCCGCCTTGAGGCCCTGCTGGAGCAGCGTGCCCAGGGTGACGGCCAGCGCCAGCCACACCGCCGTCCAGCGCGCCGCGAGCCGCACGACGAGCCAGACGACGACCGCCGCGCACAGCAGACGCATCGTCCAGGGATCCCACACCCAGTCGGTGAGGACGCGGAACGTCTGGGTGATGCCGGGTTCGTCGACCGCCCAGCGGTGGGTGGTGCCGGAGATGTCTCCGTCCGTGCTGATCAGTGGGCTCCATCTGACCGCGACGAGGGTCAGCAGCAGAGCCGAGCACAGGGCCAGGACACCGGCGAAACCGGCGGCGGTGCGGTGCTCGGGACGGGGCGGGGAGTCGACGGACGGGGAGTGCATGATGCGATCCTCGCCGAACCGGGGGCTCCGGATCCAGTGCGGCGGCGATCTTCCGGCCCGGGAGCCGCATGCTTCGGCCACTTCGAGGGCCGCGGCGCCGCATGCTTCGGCCATGTCGAGGCCCCGGCCCCACATGCTCCGACCGCTACGTCGAAGCCCTGGCGCCGCATGCTTCGGGCCGCATCGAGGCTCCCGGCCCCCGCGTCACATCGCCGGGCTATCCCAGCGCCCGCAGCCCCGGTACGAACGCCAGCAGCACCGGCACCACGGGCACCAGCGCGGCCGCCGCCGTCAGCCGAAGGCGGCGTGCCGCGGTCAGCCGGTCCGGGGGAGTGAGCAAACGGCGCACCCGCGCCGGGACATGGGCCTGCGGTGTCGGGCAGGGGCCGAACACCCCGCGATGCTCGTTCAGTTCGACCAGGGCGAGGGCCGTGGTCAGACGGCCGAAGCGGCGGGAGGCCGTGTCGTCGGCGGCGAGTTCGACCAGGCGGTGCATCTCGTCGCGGAACGCGGCGAACACCGGCACCTGCGGAAAGCCGCCCGCCAGGGCGGAGGAGCAGTTCAGCAGCCAGTCGTGCCGGGCCCGCGCGTGCCCCTGCTCATGGGCGAGCACGGCATCCAGCTGCCGGCCCTTCAGCCGGCGCAACGCGGCCGTGGTGACGACCAGTTGCGGCGAGGTACCGGGCAGCCACCAGGCGTCGGGCCGCTCGCTCTCCAGGACGACGAGACGGCCGGACACGGCCACCTCGCCCGGCATCAGCGGGGCCCGGACCAGCAGATCGGCACGCCGGCCGCGGCGCCGGGCGCGTGCCCGGCCGACCTCGCGGACCAGCATCGCCGCGCTCCACAGCCCTCCGCAGGCCAGTGCCACCGCTGTGGTCGCCGCCCAAGGGCCCGCCGTACCGAGGGCATAGGCCTCGACTGCGGCGCTCGGCGCCGTCGCGAAGACATGCCAGCCGACCGCGTGCCAGGCCGCCGCCGCGCTCAGCGTCATCGACAGCGCACAGCACACGAGTACGGCCGCCACCGCGCACTGCCACGCCCACAGCGCCACCACCGGCTCACGATCCGGCCAGTCCGCGCGGGCGAGCAGCCGGGGAGCCACCACGGCGGTCAGGGCGCCGAGCAGCAACAGTGCCGCGGGGAGCATCATGGAGGCAGCCTATGAGCGCGGCGCCGCCCAGGGGTACGACTTGTGGCGCCAAAGTGACGCAGGCAACGGCTCAGAGGGTCAGCAGCATCGCCACCATAGCGATCCCCATGGACAGCCGGCACGCCCGCGCCAGTTCCGGCCGGTCGCCCCACGGGGCGGACCCACCGCCCCCGCTCCCGGCCACGGCGGGCACCGGCACCAGCCGGACGCCGGTCAGCAGTACGTATCCGGCGAAGTACAGCAGCAGCGCCCCCGTCAGGAGCGGAACTCCCGATGCGCCCTGACCGTGCGCGTGCGCGGGCGAGACGGCCATGACGACGGACATGTAGACCATCGCCGAGGCTCCCGCCAGATGATGGAGATGGCGCGCCCCGGCCCGCGCCGCCCACAGCGCGTGCACCGCGGCCGCCCCGAACACGGACGCGTACGCGAGCCAGGCCCACGGCGGCGGGGAGAACACCGCCGCCGGAACCGCCATCGCGGCCATCCCGAACCCCATCAGCGCCTCGCCGCCGCTGCGCATCCGCACCAGGCAGTAGGCGCCGGTCACCGCACAGAGCGCCACCAGCAGCCAGCCGGACGAAGCCGGTCCGTGCACGCGCACCTCCCCGCTCGACAGTCGGTCCTTCGATGCCCCGGTCGTGCGGCGCGCACGCGAGCGCAAGGGTGTACACGGGGAGCATTCGACGGAGCACAGCAGGTGAGCGGCTCGATCGCTCGATATCGTTTACGAGTAAAACACCTGCTAATGTTGTGGGAATGAGCAGCGCGAACCCCACACCCGCCTCCCCGCCCGCCCGGCGTCTGCCGCTGGCAGGCGTGCTGCGCGTCGGCCGGCCCTCCGAGATCTGGTTCAAGCCCGCGCTGAGCGTGGTCGTGTCGATCGCCCCGCCCAACCTCACCCTCCTGGCGCTCGGCCGGCTCGACCTGGCGATGTACACGATGGCCGGATCCCTGTGCGCGCTGTACGCCCACAACCGCCCCTACGCCGCCCGGGCCGGGGCCCTGGTGTGGGTGGTGCTCGGCATGCTCGGCGGGCTCGCCGTCGCCTTGGTCGCCGCCTCGCTCACCGGCAGCGCCGTCGTGCTGGTCACGGTCGGCGCCCTGCTGGCCGCCGCGCAGAAGGTGCTGTGCGACGCCACGCGGGTCGGGCCGCCGGGCAATGTCGTCCTCACGTTCGTCAGCTCGGCCTCGCTGTTCGCGCCGCAGACCCTCGCCCAGGTCCCCGGCCATCTGGCGCTGGCCGCCGCGACGGGTGCCTGGGCCTGGCTCGTCTGCATGGCGCCCGCGCTGGTCCGGCCGCACGGGCCGGAGCGCCGCGCCACCGCCGGTGCGCTGAGGGCCGCGGCGGCGTACGCAGACACCGGCGGCACGGGTGAGGGGCATGCCCGGGCCCGGGCCGCGGGCTACGCCGCCGTCCAGGCCGCCTGGCAGTCACTGCTGTCCACCGGCGCGCCCTCCCGGACCCGGCGCGCCCTGGAACGGCTCGTCGTACGGGCCGAGGTCGCCCTCGCGGCGCCGTCGGAGTCGGATGCCGGGCGGCTGCGCGCGTGGGCCCGGGCGCTGCGCGGCACCGGGCCCGTCCCGCAGGCCGGTCTGCCGCGGGCGGCCGCCGACGAGTTGCTCGGAGTGGACGCGGCCCGCTCCCTCTGGACCCGGCTCGGCCCGCTGACCCCGCTCGCGGTGCGTACCGCGCTCGGCTGCGCACTCGCCGGCTACGCCTCCCTCGCCCTGGGCATCGGCCGCCCCTACTGGGCCCTGGTCACCGCAGCCTCGCTCTACCAGGCCAACATCGCCCTCACCTGGAGCCGGGCCGTCCAGCGGGTCGTCGGCAACGTCGTGGGCGTGCTCGTCTTCGCGGCCGTCGCCCCGCTCGCGCACCTGGACCAGGCGCTCCTCGTGCTGTGCTGCCTCGCGTTCAGCTTCGGCGCCGAGGTGCTGATCAGCCGCAACTACTGGCTCGGCAGCGTCTGCGTGACCCCCATGGCCCTGCTCATCACCGAGTTCGCCGGATCCCAGCAGCCCGGCGAGCTGATAACGGAGCGCGTCGTGGACACCGTCGTCGGCGCCCTGGTCGGTTTCGTCGCCGCCGTGGCCGTCACCAACCGGCGCGCGGGCGACCGCGTCGAAGGAGCCCTGGCCACCGCCGACCGGGCCCGCGAGCACGCCGCCCGCCTCCTGGCTGAGCCGGACCCCGACGCGGCCGCCCTGGAGTCGGCCCGTCGCGGCCTCGCCGTCGCCCTGGTCGACCTGCGGGCCACCGCCGACGCCGCGGCCGGCGAATGGTGGCAGCGCGCCCTGCCCCAGGAGCGGGTCGTGCTGGCCGAGCAGTCGGGACACCGTACGCTCGCCGCTACGGCACGACGCCAGGGGCTGCTCCCGGAACGGGGCACGGGCACGGAGACGGAGGACGCACGGCCATGACGGCGACGGAAGGGTCATCGCCCACGGGGGACAAGCCGGGATTCGACCCGCAACCGGCGCCCGGACCCGGGCGGACGGGGGACGACCTCACCGAGGTGCGCACGACCGGAGAGGAACGGGCCGGTGGCCGGCGGGGAGACACCGTCGCCGGTGTCGTGCGGCAGTGGCAGTCCGTGCACCCCGGGCTCGACACCGGGCCGATGGAGGTCATCGGCCGGATCAACCGCTGTGCCGCCCTCCTGCAGCAGGCCGAGGACGCGCCGCTGCGCCGAGCGGGGCTGAGCCGCCCGGAGTTCGATCTGCTGGGCGCGCTGCGCCGCACCGGGCACGAACTGTCCCCCGGGGAGCTGGCCCGGGAGACCTTCTCCTCGGGCGCCGCCGTCACCAAGCGACTCAAGCAGCTCACCGAACGCGGGCTGGTGGAGCGCCGGGCCGACAGCCGTGACCGTCGCGTCGCCCACCTCCGCCTCACCGACGCCGGACGCGAACTCGTCGACGGTGTCCTGCCCGCCCAGCTCGCCTACGAGACAGCGGTCCTGTCCGGCCTGGACGCCCCCGAGCAGGGTGAACTCGCCGCTCTTCTCGGAGAGTTGCTCGGCCAGCTGGAGGGTCGCCTGGGCGCGCTGCGGGGCTGAACCGGACCTGTCCGGCCGGGGGCGTCCGCCCCCTCTGGCGTGCCGCGCCGGCCCCGACGTACCCTCACCCCGTACCGCACCGCGTGGCGGCCTCCAGCTCCTTCACCTGCCCGGAGGTACCCCATGCCCGCACTCGAGGTTCGCCCCTTCCGCCGAGCCGACCGCGACCAGCTCACCGACCTGGTCAACATGCATGTGGCGGCCGTCGTGCCCGGCGTCTCCGTCTCCGTGAACACCGTCCTCGGCGACCTGGAGCGGCAGCCCGGCGAGTTCATCACCGACCCGTGGGTGGCCGAGCGGACGACGCTCGTCGCCGAGCAGCGCCGGTGCGTCGTCGCCGCGGCCCATCTGCTGCGCTACCGCGCCGACGCCGAGGTCGGCGAGACCTACCGGGACAGCGCCGAGATCAACTGGTTCGTGCACCGCCCGACGGCGTCGCACTGGCCGGACGCCGACCGGGCCGCCGACCTGCTGATGCGGGCCTGCCTGGCACAGCTCGCCCGCTGGGACGTCCGCGCCCGGTACGCCGACGGCGCACTGCCCGCCCCGCTCGTCCACGGCCTGCCCCGCAACTGGCCCCACATCCGGGCCGTCTACGAGCGCGCGGGGTTCCGGCACACCGGCGACACCGAGGTCATCCTGATCGCCAGGGTCGCCGACCTGCCGGCGCACGAACCCCGGCCGGGCGTCACGGTCGAACGCACACTGGGGGAGTGCGGCACCCGCTTCAGGGCCTACGCCGACACGCACGCCCTCGGCTTCGTCGAGGTGGACACGGCCCTGGCCCGCCCCGAGCGGCACGCCCGGGCCGCGGGCCTGGCCGACATCGGCAACCTCCACGTCGACCCCGCGCAGGACGGCACCGGCCTGGAGCACTGGCTCCTGGCCCAGGCCGCCGACTGGCTCCGCCTGTGCGGCGTCGACCGGCTGGTCGCCTACGAAACGGCCGCCGACACCGCCAGGATCGAGCTCCTGGCGGGCGCGGGCTTCCGTGAGCTGACCCGTACCGACCGGGGCTGGGAGCACCGCCCCGGGTGATCTCAGATACCGGGCCGGTACCGCATCGGGTGGTCCGCCGGGACCTCGACCAGCACGATCGGCGTCCCGTCCGGGTCCGCGATCCACATCTCGACCAGGCCCCACGGCTCCTTCACCGCCGGCCGCACGATCTCGACGCCCTTCGCCCGCAGCTCCTCCTCCGCCGCGGCCACGTCGTCCACCTGGAGCCACAGGCGTACGTCCGGTGACGGGGGAGTCTCGGACCGGCCCGCGACCTCGAGGAAGCCACCGCCCGTGAAATAGACCGTGCCGCGCTCGGGACCCGTGCCGAACTCCCGGTAGACGGCGAGGCCGAGCTGTTCGCCGTAGAAGGCGCGGGAGCGCTCGGGGTCGGACGGGCGGAGCAGGATTCGGCTGCTCAGTACATGCACCATGCACGAGAGCCTAGTGGCGGCGCTAGTCTCGTCCCTGCCCGAGCCACGCCCCGAAACGGAGACACCCGCCCATGGACACCGCCGCCACCGGACTGACCTTCCGTGATGCCACCGACGCCGACGTGGACGAGCTGGTCGCCCTGATCGAGTCGGCCTACCGGGGCGACGACAGCCGGGTCGGCTGGACCACCGAGGCGGACATTCTCGAGGGGCAGCGGACCGATCCGGAGGGTGTGCTGGCCGTCATCAAGTCGGCGGACAGCCGGTTGCTGACCGTGGAGCGGGAGGGCCGGATCGTCGCGTGCTGCCAGCTGGAGCACCGCGGGGACCACGCCTACTTCGGGATGTTCGCGGTCAGCCCCCGGCTCCAGGGCGAGGGCCTCGGCAAGGTGATCATCGCGGAGGCGGAGGGGCTGGCCCGCGCGACGTGGGGCGTGACGGAGATGCACATGACGGTGATATCCGTACGCGACGACCTCATCGCCTGGTACGAGCGACGCGGCTACCGCCGTACGGGTCGGATGACCCCCTTCCCGTACGGCGACGAGCGCTTCGGCATCCCGCAGCGCGACGACCTGAAGTTCGAGCTGCTGGTGAAAGAGCTCGGCTAGCGGCTAGGCCGTGAAGCGGCCCGTGCGCTTGATGTCCGGGTGGTCGGTGGTCGCGCCGTCCAGGCCGAACGCCCGGACCAGCCGCAGATGGTCCTGGGTGTTCACCACCCAGCCGATGATCCGCAGGTCCGCCTTCCGCGCACGCTCGACGACCTCCAGGGTGAGCCGGCGGATGTTCAGGCAGACGGTCTCGGCGCCGACCGCGACGGCGCGGTCCACGATGTCGGTGCCGTAGCGGCTGGCGATCAGCGCGGTCCGCACACCCGGCACCAGTGGCTTGATCTCGGCGATCGCCTCGTCGTGGAACGAGGAGACCTCCACCCGCCCGGCCAGCCCGCGCTGGTTCATCACCTCGGCCAGGGCCCGCGCCGCCTGCGCGTCCTTGATCTCCGCCTGGAGCGGCGCCTGGACGGCCTCCAGGACCTCTTCGAAGACCGGCACCCGCTCACCCCGCCCCGCGTCCAGGGCGCGCAGCTCGGCGAGGGTCTTCTCGGCGATGGGCCCGCTGCCGTCGGTCGTGCGGTCCACGTCCGTGTCGTGCATGACGACGAGCGCGCCGTCCTTGCTCAGATGCAGGTCGAGTTCGATGGCGTCGAGGCCGGCCTCCTCGGCGGCGACGAAGGACCGGAGGGTGTTCTCGGGCTCCACACCCATGATTCCGCGGTGACCGATGGTGAGGAAGTTCAAGACGCGACTCTCTTCCGTCGACAGGCGGCACTGGAGGCCTTACGGCCCACCAGGACCGTATCGCCTGTACCCGCCCTCTGCAGAGGGCGAGGGCATGGTCGACGGACATCCGGGCACAAGCATGGCCGACAGGAAAAAGTGCGGCGAACCACAGGGTGCGGCAGGATAATTTTCGGATGCTGCCCTTGCTGGGAGGAACCTCGTGTGTATACGGTCGAGGTACGCGAGATTCTCCCGTGGAAGGTGGGACATGACGGAAATTCTTGTGCAGGTGGGTTCGGAGGGCCTGGTTCCTCCCGTGGCCAGGGTGGTGGAGCACCCGGCATGGCCCGTGCTCAAGGATGCCGTGGAGCGGATCCGGCCATGGCAGTCCAAGGACGGGTCGATCGACTTCGCAGCCGAGGGCGCTCCGGAGCCCGCGGACGCCGAGCTGGCCATCCGCCGGGCCGCCGACGCGGTGCTGGAGCTCTCCCCGCTGCTCCCGCACGACGCCGCCTACCACGAGGCCCTGGTCAAGGACCTGCGCCGATGGGCCGACAGCGGCTTCGAGGTGCCCGACTTCCTCGACTCCCTGCTGGCCTTCCAGCCCGCGGCGAGCCGCGCCGACGGCCTCCAGCACCTGGTCGTCTTCCCGATGTACACGCAGAACGGCAACCCGGACCGCAACCTCGAAGCGGTCGTCCTGCGCATGGTCTGGCCCGACTGGCTGTCGGAGCTGGAGCGCACGCGCTACGACAACCCGCTGTTCTGCGGCATCAAGTTCGAGGACTTCACGGCCGGCTACGACACCAACTCCGCCGTCCTGTTCCCCGAGACCATCGCCGTGCGCGAGGCACCCGAGCGCTTCAGCTGGGGCGGCATCTTCTGCGACCGCGAGGCCGCCCGCTTCCGCCGGGTGACCGACGCCGCCGTCGACATCCTGGGCCTTCAGCTGCCCGAGGACGTCGCCGCGATGGTCCACGACCAGAAGCGCTGCGAGGAGGCGTTCGTCCTGTGGGACATGGTCCACGACCGCACCCACAGCCACGGCGACCTGCCGTTCGACCCGTTCATGATCAAGCAGCGGCAGCCGTTCTGGATGTACGGCCTGGAGGAGCTGCGCTGCGACCTCACCGCCTTCAAGGAGGCCGTGAAGCTGTCGGCCGAGGGCGTCCCGCAGGCCCGTGACGTGCAGGTCGCGGTGCTCTTCGACCGTATGTTCCGCTTCCCGGTCACCGGCGAGCGCGTGCGCAACTACGACGGCCTCGGCGGCCAGCTCCTCTTCGCCTACCTGCACAAGCACGACGTCGTCCGCTGGACCGACAACAAGCTGACCATCGACTGGGAGCGTGCCCCGCAGGTCACCAACCAGCTGTGCGCCGACATCGAGCAGCTCTACCGCGACGGCATCGACCGCCCCAAGCTCGTGCACTGGTTTGCCGGATACGAGCTGGTCTCCACGTACCTCTCCCCGCACCCGGGCTCGAAGTGGGCCAAGGGCCCCGAGGCCCTGGACGTGACACAGCCGCCCCGGAAACTCGTCGATGACGTGCTTCCGGACGAGTTTCCGCTGAGCATGTTCTATGAGGCACTGTCCAAGAAGCTGAAGAACGTGATCGCCTCCACCAAGGGCATCACGGCGGACGGCGCCGAGCGGATCGCCGCGTGAGCGGCGGAAACCTCCGCGGAACCGAGAACACTGCTCAGGAGGCGAAGAAGATGGCGGGGAACGGAGCTCTCAGCGGTGCGGTGATCGCGGTGGCCGGCGCGGGCGGGCCCGCGGGCCGCGCGGCGCTGCTGCGACTGGCCGAGGCGGGGGCGACGGTCGCCGCCGCCGACAACGATCCCGAGCGGCTCGCGGAGGCCGTGGACGCGGCGCGCTACGCCTCGGGCGGCGCCAGCGTCATCGGTGAGCCCGTCGATCTGCTGGATCTGCAGTCCACCCGGGACTGGGCCGCGCACATCGAGAAGGACTTCGGCCGCGTCGACGGCGTGGTCCACCTCGTGGGCGGCTGGCGCGGCAGCGAGACCTTCATCAAGACCAGTCTCGACGACTGGGACTTCCTGGAGCTGCTGCTGATCCGCACCGTGCAGCACACCTCGCTGGCCTTCTTCGAGGCCCTGCAGCGCAGCGAGCGCGGCAGGTATCTGCTGATCAGCGCGGCCGGTGCCACGAAGCCGACCGCGGGCAACGCCTCGTACGCCGCCGCCAAGGCCGCCGCCGAGGCCTGGACGCTCGCGCTGGCCGACGCCTTCCGCAAGGCGGGGGGCGCCGAGGGCCCGACGTCCGCCGCTGCCATCCTGGTGGTGAAGGCGCTGGTGCACGACGCGATGCGCGCCGAGCGGCCCAACGCGAAGTTCGCGGGCTTCACCGACGTCAAGGACCTGGCCGAGGCCGTCGTGGGTGTCTGGGACAAGCCCGCCGCCGAAGTGAACGGAAACCGTCTGTGGCTCACCGAGAAGCCGTGAACCCGCCGAAGACCGACGCGCGCCGCCATCACGACCCGGAAGTCCGCGGTTTCGCCAGCGACAACTACGCCGGCGCCCACCCGGAGGTGCTCGCCGCCCTGGCCCTGGCCAACGGCGGGCACCAGGTCGCGTACGGGGAGGACGCGTACACCGAGAACCTCCAGAACGTCGTGCGCAGCCACTTCGGCGCCACGGCCGAGGCGTTCCCGGTCTTCAACGGCACCGGCGCGAACGTCGTCGCCCTCCAGGCGGTCACCGACCGCTGGGGAGCGGTGATCTGCGCCGAGAGCGCGCACATCAACGTCGACGAGTGCGGGGCTCCCGAACGGGTCGGCGGTCTGAAGCTGCTCACCGTCGCGACGCCCGACGGCAAGCTCACGCCCGAGCTGATCGACCGGCAGGCCTTCGGCTGGGACGACGAGCACCGGGCGATGCCGCAGGTCGTCTCCCTCACCCAGTCCACCGAACTGGGCACGGTCTACACGCCGGACGAGATACGCGCCATCTGCGAGCACGCCCACGCGCACGGCATGAAGGTGCACGTGGACGGCTCCCGGCTGGCCAACGCCGCCGCCACCCTGGACGTCCCGATGCGGACGTTCACCGACGCCGTCGGCGTCGACCTCCTCTCCCTGGGCGGCACGAAGAACGGCGCCCTGTTCGGCGAGGCCGTCGTGGTCCTGAACCAGGACGCCGTCAGCCACATGAAGCATCTGCGCAAGCTGTCCATGCAGCTCGCCTCCAAGATGCGTTTCGTGTCGGTGCAGCTGGAGGCCCTGCTCGCCCGGGACCTGTGGCTGCGCAACGCCCGCCACGCCAACGAGATGGCCCAGCGCCTCGCCGAGGGCGTGCGCGCCGTGCACGGGGTGGAGATCCTCTACCCCGTGCAGGCCAACGCGGTGTTCGCCCGTCTGCCGCACCAGGTGAGCGAGCGTCTGCAGAAGCGGTTCCGCTTCTACTTCTGGGACGAGGCCGCGGGCGACGTCCGCTGGATGTGCGCCTTCGACACGACCGAGGAGGACGTGGACCTGTTCCTGGCCGCGCTGAAGGAGGAGATGGCCCGCTGACCCACGCTGGTCATCGGTTGACGACGATCTCCGCGCTGTTGTTGCTCAGGTCCGGGTCGAACTTCCTGATGCTCAGCTCGGGATCGTCGTTGGCGGTGGCGACGGTGCTGCGGGCGCCGGGCACCACACGGTCGATCCGCAACGGGATCTCGAAGGTGTGGGAGGCCCCGTCGCGCAGATGGATGGGCGTCTTGCAGTAGTAGGTCCTCGGGGACGCCGAGCCCGCCGACGGCCAGCAGTCCTCCTCCGGCAGGCCTGTGACCGTGGTGCCCTCCGGTGCCCGGAACGACACCGTGGCGACGGCGGCGCCCACGCCCAGCGAGGCGACCCAGGCCGGGCCGTCGTTGTGCACGGTGACCCGGGCGGTCACGGTGTCACCCGCGGCCCCGGCGACCGTGCTGCCGGTGAGCCTCAGGTCGGCGGTGTTGCGGGCTTCGAGGACGACGCTCTCGTAGTCCTCCCGCGGACCGGTATCGGGCTCGGAGGCCGCCGGGCCGAGGTCCAGCTCCGCGTCCGTGCCCCGGGTCCACGTCCGGTCCCCGCGCATCTCCGCGAGCGCCTCGTCGGAGTACGGCCGGACGGAGTGGTCGAACCGCTCGTACAACGCCTGCTTCCCGACGCCGAGTTCGGTGGGCAGCGCGTACCGCTGCCCCGGCGCGACGGCCTCGTCCAGGACGCACAGGGCGAAGGTGCCGATGCCCTCCTCCCGGTACTCGCAGTTCGCGTGCCGCTTCTCGAGGTCCAGCCCGTACGAGGCGTAGAGCCACAGCAGGGTGCGCTCCGCCGTGCGGTTTCCGTTGTTGGCGAGCGTCGTCGGCAGACTCGTCCGGGTGCCCGGCGTGAGGTCCCGCCGGTCGGCGACCTTGCCGAGCGCGAGGTCCGGCCCGTTGGCCACGGCCACCCGTGTCTCGCCGGCGTGGGACGTCAGCTTCCCGGCGACGGCCGAGTAGCGCACGTACCCCGAGGCGCCGTCGTCCGCCCCCGGCAGCGCGCGCAGCGCGAACGTGGCGGCCCGTACGCTCTCCGTCCCGGAGGGCATCGCGGGCATGTCGCAGACCGCCTCGACCTCCGACTCGGGCACGCAGTTCGCGGGCCAGGACACCCGCGCGAACGAGGCGATCTCGCTGACGTCGACCGTCAGCCGCCCGGCCGGCACCGAGCCGTTGGCGACGTCACGGCTGACGTCCACGTCCAGGCTGCGCTCGGGTGCCGCACCGTCCGCGTCCGCGCCGGGCAGCATCGTCTCGTACGGTGCGTTGATCCACAGCATGTTCTGCGCGGCGTACGCGGGCCCGGCCCCGACTCCGGCCGCCGCCAAAGCGCAGCAGGCGACCGCGGCTCCGAGCAGGCGGTATGAGTGCTTCATGTCTTCTCCCTCGTCACAGATCTGCGGAGGCCGAGACATGTGACGTGGGGGAACGGTTGTGGCGGGGGCGGGGGGTTGCGGCGTGGTTCAGCCGATCTTCACAGGACCGCATGTGAATGCATAGCTATGCGACAATCTGAAAAAGAATTGCCCGCAGGTGATCTCGCCTTTAAGGTCTGTCCGCATGCAGCTGATCCAGGAAAACCCCGACCTCTCCGCCTACTTGGCCGCCGACGAGGTCATCGACCATCACCACCCCCGGGTGCGCGAGACCGCCGCCAGGCTCGCCGAGGGTGTCGCAGACTCGTATGAGTATGCGCGAGCAGCATTCGATTTCGTGCGCGACACCATTCCGCACTCGCAGGACTCGGGTGATCTCCGTGTCACCTGGCGCGCTTCGGATGTCCTGGAACAGCGCACCGGCATCTGCTACGCCAAGGCGCACGCGCTCGCGGCGCTGCTACGGGCCGAGGACATCCCGACCGCGCTGTGCTACCAGGAACTGGGGGTGGTGCACGGTCTGGTCGCCGTGCGGTTCGCCGGGGCGTGGCACCGGCAGGACCCCCGGGGCAACAAGCCGGGGGTGGACGCGCGGTTCTCCCTGGGCGGTGAGCGCCTCGCCTTCACGCCCGATCAGGCGTCCGGGGAGACGGACTGCCCGATTCTGTACGCCGCGCCTCACCCGGTGGTGCTCGACGCCCTCACCTCGGCCCGTGACCGGCCCCACTTGTGGGAGACGCTCCCCGCGGCACTGTGAGGGCGCCGGTCAGTGCGCCTCCGCCGCCCGCACCTGCTCCGGCGTCGGTGCCGTGCCGCCGAGGTGGGCCGGCATCCACCAGGTGTCCTCCGGGCCCTTCGGGCGCACGGGGTAGGCGCGCTGGGCGGCCTCGAGCAGCTCCTGCACGCGCTCGCGGAGCTGACGCGTGATCGCGCCCGCGTACTTGTCGCGGGAGGCCTCGATCGCCTCGCCGACCCGGATCGTGATGGGGATGTGGCTGCGCTTGAAGTTGCGGGGGTGGCCCTTGGTCCACAGCCGCTGCGTGCCCCACACCGCCATCGGGATCAGGGGGACACCGGCCTCCTGCGCCATGCGCGCCGCGCCCGACTTGAAGCTCTTCAGCGTGAACGACTGCGAGATGGTCGCCTCCGGGAAGACCCCGACGATCTCACCCGACCGCAGCGAGTCCAGGGCGTGCGCGTAGGCCGTCTCGCCCTGCTTGCGGTCCACGGGGATGTGCTTCATGCCGCGCATCAGCGGGCCGGAGACCCGGTGCCGGAACACGGACTCCTTCGCCATGAAGCGCACGAGACGTTTCTGCGGCAGGGCCGCCAGACCGTCGAAGACGAAGTCCAGGTAGCTGATGTGATTGCTCACCAGCACGGCGCCGCCCGAGCGCGGGATGTTCTCCGAACCCTGGCAGTCGATCTTGAGGTCCCACACCTTGAACAGCGTGCGGGCGAAACCGACGACGGGACGGTAGACGAGCTCTGCCATGGGCGGGCCGGACCCTTCCTGCTCTGCCTGGGAAGGGATTCCCAGCGGAAAGTTACGCAGCCGTAGGTTTACGGCTTGTCGCAGATCGTGCCCGAAGAACGGCCGGGTAGCCAGTCCTCGTGCCCGCCGCGGAGGAGATTCTCGTCACGTCGCCCGTGTGACCCCACCTCGTGCTTTTACGCCCGTATTACTCCGCGCGCACCGCCACCCGCCGTACGAGCAGGTACAACTCGCAGCCCAAGCAGTACCCGAATGCCGCGTTCAGGAAGGCCGCCGCGAGCGCCGCGCCGGTCGCCGCGAGTCCCAGCCAGTCGGGCCCCAGGGTGTAGCCGACGAGCCCGAGTCCGGCGAAGAGCAGGCCCACCGCCTGGGCGAAACGCGGCGGTTCGGGCGCCTCGAAGTCGTCCGGCGGTCCGAGTCGCGGCCGTACGGCCTTGGCGAACAGCACGCCGTACGGCGACCGGCGCACCCCGCCCGCCGCGCCGAGCAGGAACGCCAGCGTCTGCCAGGCCAGCAGCCACGCGCTCCCCGTGACCAGGACGACCGCCAGGACGACGGCCGTCACGGCCGCGCCGAAACGCGGCCCTCTCGCATCGATGTCCATGGGAATCAAGCATTCCGCAACGCGGCCCCGTTGCGGGCGCGGGAATCTTTGCGGTCTCGTGAACGCTTGAAGCGGATGATGACCGGACTGGTGGTGTGTGTTCTGGTGCTCGCGGCGGCGAGCGCCTACGGAGTGCTGCGACAGCGGCGGAGCGGGAGAGTGCGGGTGCGCGGGCGGGACGACGGCAAGCGGCTCGGCGCGGCGGAACTGGGCGCGGAACTCGGCGAGCGGGCCACGCTCGTGCAGTTCTCCAGCGCGTTCTGCGCGCCCTGCCGTGCGACCCGGCGGGTCCTCGGAGAGGTCGCCGGCGTGGTCCCGGGCGTGGCCCATGTCGAGATCGACGCCGAGGCCCAGCTGGACCTCGTACGACGGCTGGACATCCTCAAGACCCCGACCGTGCTGGTCCTCGACGCCGACGGCCGGGTGGTGCGGCGGGCCACCGGGCAGCCGCGCAAGGCCGATGTCATCGCCGCGCTGGGGGAGGCGGTGTGAGGTGCCGAGGGGGCCGGTGAGTGCGTCCAGTGAGTCATCTCCCACATCACGAAACGAACTTGACTGTGCACAGCATTTATCGTCAGCCTGACCCCATGCCTTCGGACCTCCTCGCCACGCCCGATCTCCTGCGCTCGGTCTTCCGGCGGCACGCGGCGGGAGTCGCCGTGATCACCGCTCGTGGCGACACCGGTCCGGTGGGCTTCACCGCCACCTCCCTCGCCTCCGTCTCCGCCGAGCCGCCCCTGCTGTCGTTCGGCGTCGGCACCGGCTCCTCCAGCTGGCCCGCGATCGCGGCGACCGAGCATGTCGGCGTCCACATCCTCGGCGAGCACCAGCAGGAGCTGGCCGCCACCTTCGCCCGCAGCGGAGCCGACCGCTTCGCTGAGCCCACCGCCTGGCGGGATGGACCCGAGGGTGTCCCCCTGCTCGACGGCGTGTCGGCCTGGCTGGTGGCCCGGGTCGCGGCCCGTGTGCCCGCGGGGGATCACCGGCTCGTGCTCGCCGAGGTCCTGCACGGGGACCCCACGGGCGCGGGCCGTCCGCTCCTCTACCACCAGGGGCGTTTCCGGAGGCTGGCCGACTGAGGGGCGCACCCCCCGGGCTGCGGGACCGTCGAGTTCCGGTTACGCTGCGTTGCGAAGGTCACAGTTCAAAGCGCTTGCTTAGCGGGAATGAACTAGGTGTACTGACGAGTAATATTTCGCTCGGAGCGTGGGTCGCCCCGACCGGAATCGGCCGCTTGAGGCGCCTATGCTGCGTGCAAGTAGGCAGCCGAGAAATGACGATTGCAGTAGGAGAGCCGGCGTGAGCTTGAGGATCGTTGTCACTGTGAAGTACGTGCCCGACGCCACTGGCGACCGGCACTTCGCCGATGACCTGACCGTCGACCGGGACGACGTGGACGGTCTGCTCTCCGAGCTCGACGAGTACGCGGTCGAGCAGGCGCTGCAGATCTCCGAGAACTCCGACGACGACGTGGAGATCACCGTTCTGACGGTGGGCCCCGAGGACGCCAAGGACGCCCTGCGCAAGGCGCTGTCCATGGGTGCCGACAAGGCGATCCACGTCGAGGACGACGACATTCACGGCACCGACGCCATCGGCACCTCCCTGGTCCTGGCCAAGGCCGTCGAGAAGGCCGGTTACGACCTGGTCATCTCCGGTATGGCCTCCACGGACGGCACCATGGGCGTCGTCCCCGCGCTGCTCGCCGAGCGCCTGGGCGTCCCGCAGGTCACCCTGCTGTCCGAGGTGTCGGTCGAGGACGGAACCGTCAAGGGCCGCCGCGACGGCGACGCCGCCACGGAGAGCCTGGAGGCGTCCCTGCCGGCGGTCGTGTCGGTGACCGACCAGTCGGGCGAGGCGCGTTACCCGTCCTTCAAGGGCATCATGGCGGCCAAGAAGAAGCCGGTGGAGTCCTGGGACCTGTCCGACCTGGACCTGGAGGCCGAGGAGGTCGGCCTGGAGGGTGCCTACACCACGGTCGACGGCGCGGCCGAGCGCCCGGCCCGTACCGCGGGCACGATCGTCAAGGACGAGGGCGAGGGCGGCAAGCAGCTCGCTGAGTTCCTCGCGGGCCAGAAGTTCATCTGAGCCCGGCATCCGCTGACCGCCCCTCATCTTTCGCAAGCAGGAGAGAAGAAGTCCCATGGCTGAAGTTCTCGTCTACGTCGACCACGTGGACGGCGCCGTCCGCAAGCCCACCCTGGAGCTGCTGACCCTGGCCCGCCGCATCGGCGAGCCGGTCGCCGTCGCGCTGGGCAACGGCGCCGCCGACACCGCCGCCACGCTCGCCGAGCACGGCGCGGTCAAGGTCCTCACCCACGAGGCCGCCGAGTACGCCGACTACCTGGTCGTACCGAAGGTGGACGCGCTGCAGGCCGCGCACGAGGCCGTGTCCCCGGCCGCCGTGCTGGTCCCGTCCTCCGCCGAGGGCAAGGAGATCGCCGCCCGTCTGGCGCTGCGCATCGGCTCCGGCATCATCACCGACGCCGTCGACCTGGAGGCCGGCGACGAGGGCCCGGTGGCCACGCAGTCGGTGTTCGCCGCCTCCTTCACCACCAAGTCCCGTGTCTCCAAGGGCACCCCGGTCATCACGGTCAAGCCCAACAGCGCGGCCGTGGAGGCCGCCCCGGCCGCCGGCGCGGTCGAGGCGCTCGCCGTGTCCTTCTCCGCGCAGGCCACCGGCACCAAGGTCACCGGCCGTACGCCGCGTGAGTCGACGGGCCGTCCGGACCTGACCGAGGCCGCGATCGTGGTCTCCGGTGGCCGTGGCGTCAACGGCGCGGAGAACTTCGCGGTCATCGAGGCGCTCGCCGACTCCCTCGGTGCGGCCGTCGGTGCCTCGCGTGCCGCGGTGGACGCCGGCTGGTACCCGCACACCAACCAGGTCGGCCAGACCGGCAAGTCCGTCTCGCCGCAGCTCTACATCGCCTCCGGCATCTCCGGCGCGATCCAGCACCGCGCCGGTATGCAGACGTCGAAGACGATCGTCGCGATCAACAAGGACGCCGAGGCGCCGATCTTCGACCTCGTCGACTACGGCATCGTCGGCGACCTCTTCGAGGTCGTCCCGGCCCTCACCGAGGAGATCAAGACCCGCAAGGGCTGATCGCCTCCGGCTGTGGAAGCCCCCCCCGTGACCGCGCGAACGGTCACGGGGGGTTCTTCATCCCAGGGTCAGCGAGGCCTGCACCGGCAGATGATCGCTCGGATAGGTCCCGTCCGCCGAGTAGGTGTTCATCCCGGCCCAGTGCGTGGTCACCCCGGGCGTGGTGAGGATCCAGTCGATGCGCCGCCCGCCGGGCGTGAGATCCCGGTAGCCGTGGTAGGTCCCGTAGGCCGGGCCCCGCGAGGCCGCCGCGTCCCACGCGTCCACCAGCCCGAGGTCCAGCATGAGGTCGTACACGCGGTTGTCGTGGGCGCCCGCGTTGAAGTCGCCGGTGACGATGACGGGCGACGACCGGTCCCACCCGGCGATCGTCTCGCCGATGAGCTCCACCGAGCGCTCCCGGGCGTACTGGCTGACACTGTCCAGATGGGTGTTGAGGACGTAGAACTCCCGCCCCCCGTCGGCGAGATCGGCGAAACGCACCCAGGTCACCATCCGCAGCCAGTCCGCGCCCCAGGTGTTGGAAGCGATCGCGTACGGGGTGCCGGACAGCCAGAAGTGATCGAATTCGAGCGGGTCGAGTCTGCGCGTGTCGTAGAAGATCGCCATGAACTCGTCCTTGCTGCCGCCCCCGCGCCCGGTGCCGATCCAGTCGTAGTGCTCGCCGAGATCCTTCTCGATCATGCGCAGCTGGTAGTAGAGCCCTTCCTGGGTGCCGATGACGTGCGGTCGCTCGCGGCGCAGCAGTTCTCTCATCACCGGCCGGCGCACGGTCCAGCGCGGTGTCTTGTCGACGACGGTCCCGAAACGCACATTGAACGTCATGACGTCCAGGGCGCCCGCGTGCTCACCGGCGGAAGCGGGCTGTGTCGGGCCCGCGGTGGTGAGCAGTGGTGCTGCGATGGCGGCGGCGGCCGCCGCCTTGAGCCCGTGGCGGCGCGTCACGCCGACCTCGTTCGGCACGTGGTCTCCCTCCCCTTGTGCGTCAGGATGAAGCTTGCCTTCTGGATACGGAAGATGAGGGCGGGTTGGCAGTGACGGAGGGTGAAGCATGGGGAATCACACTGCAAGAGGGTGTTGACCTGAGTGAAGATCGACAGTTAGCTTCGTCATACGGATTTTTGATTCCGCTGTACGGAAAATGGAGGGTATGGGATGGGGCAGGGCCGGCAGGAGAAGGTGGCGACGAGCCTCGCGGGCGCCGTCAGCGAGGAGATCAGCGCCTCCCTCGCGGCGGTCGACGCCGACCTGGAGCGCCGCTACCCCGGAGACCCCGGCACCCGTCAGCCCGTCCACACCGTCTATGTCCCCGGTGACGTCTTCGCCGCCGACACCGTCCGCTCCTGGGGCGACCGCGCCCTGGCGGCCCTCGACGAACACGCGCCGGACGCCGCGTCCTTCGCCGCCGTCCTCGGCCTCGCCGAGGAACTCGCCGAGCCCGTCCACGCGCGCGTGCGCGCCAAGCTGGAGCGCGAGCCGATCGAGGACCTGCGCGTCGACTTCGAGGACGGCTACGGCAACCGCCCCGACGCCGAGGAGGACGAGGCCGCCGCCCGCGCCGCCCGGCTGATCGCCGAGGCGTACGAGGAGCGCACCGCGGCCCCGTACATGGGCATCCGGATGAAGTGCATGGAGGCGCCCGTACGCGACCGGGGCATCCGCACCCTCGACATCTTCCTCACCGGCCTGATGGAGGCCGGCGGCCTGCCCCGCGGGCTGGTGCTCACCCTGCCCAAGGTGACGTACGCCGAGCAGGTCACCGCCATGGCGCGGCTGCTGGACGCCTTCGAGAAGGCCCACGGCCTGGAGCCCGGCCGGATCGGCTTCGAGATACAGATCGAGACCAGCCAGTCCATCCTCGCCGCCGACGGCACCGCCACCGTCGCCCGCATGATCCAGGCCGCCGAGGGCCGCGCCACCGGCCTGCACTACGGCACCTTCGACTACAGCGCCTGCCTCGGCGTCTCCGCCGCCCACCAGGCCAGCGACCACCCCGCCGCCGACCACGCCAAGGCCGTCATGCAGGTCGCGGCGGCCGGCACCGGCGTCCGCGTCTCGGACGGCTCCACCAATGTGCTGCCCGTCGGCCCCACCGAGAAGGTGCACGCCGCCTGGCGCCTGCACTACGGCCTCACCCGCCGCGCCCTGGCCCGCGCCTACTACCAGGGCTGGGACATGCACCCCGGCCACATCCCGACCCGGTACGCGGCCGTCTTCGCCTTCTACCGCGAGGGCTACGAGCAGGCCGCCGCCCGTCTCGCCCGCTACGCCAACCGCACCGGCGGCGACGTCATGGACGAACCCGCCACCGCCAAGGCCCTCAGCGGCTACCTGCTGCGCGGCCTGGACTGCGGCGCCCTCGACATCGGCGAGGTCGCCCGGCTGACCGGCCTGACCCGCGCCGACCTGGAGAGCTTCGCGACGCCCAGGCGGGCGGACCTGACGGCGTCCGCCTGACCGCGTCGCCGTGACCGGGCCGGCACGTACCGGCCCGGTCACAGCCGTCGCCGCCGGCTGTCGTCGTCATCGCCGCCCCGTACTCTGTACGCCACGTACTGACGTGTCGGTGGATCCAGTGGTGTCACAGGAACGGGGCAGCGGTGTCAACGGGGGAGTACGGGCAGACCGAGGGGGCCGGTCGGCTGCTGGCGGGCCGCTATCGCGTCACGGCCCCGCTGGGCCGCGGCGGCATGGGCATCGTCTGGAAGGCCGTCGACGAGGTCCTCGGCCGTGAGGTCGCCGTCAAGGAACTGCGCACCTACACCGATGTGGCCGGCCCCGAACTGGCCGCGCTGCGCCTGCGGATGCAGCGCGAGGCCCGTGCGGCGGCCCGGGTGCGCCACCCCGGCGTCATCGCCGTGCACGACATCGCGGAGGTCGACGGCCGGCCGCTCATCGTCATGGAACTGGTCGACGGGCCGTCCCTGGACGACGTCCTGCGCGAACGCGGCACGCTGGACCCGGGCGAGGCGGCAGGGATCGGCGCCGAGGTCATGGACGCGCTGTCCGCCGCCCACCGGGCGGGCGTCCTGCACCGCGACGTGAAGCCCGGCAACATCCTGCTCGACCGCTCGGGCCGGGTCGTCCTCACCGACTTCGGCATCGCCACCATGGACGACCCGGGCGACGGTTCGACCACCCACCTCACCCGCAGCGGCGAACTCGTCGGCTCCCTCGACTATCTGGCCCCCGAGCGCGCCCAAGGCGCCGACCCGGGCCCCGCCTCCGACATCTGGGCCCTGGGCGCCACGCTGTACGCGGCCGTCGAAGGGGCCTCGCCCTTCCGCCGTACGTCCACGTTCTCGACGCTCACGGCGATCGTCACCGAGCCGCTGCCCGAGCCCCTGCGGGCCGGCCCTCTCGGCCCCGTCCTCCAGCGGTTGATGGACAAGCGCCCCGAGTCCCGCCCGGAGGCCGACCAGGCCCGAGAGCTGCTCCAGTCGGTGGCGGACGCGCGCGGTACGGACACACCGACCTCTGTGCTGCGAGGCGCTGCGGCATCGCCCCAGCCCCAGCCCCAGCCCTCGCCACCGCCCCCGGAGACGGAGCGGAGCGTTCCGGCGGTACCGCCGGGGTTCGGACCACCGCAGCATGTCCAGCCGGGCAGCACCGCCCTCGCCGCCTCCGCGCCCACGAGCCCGGTCAACTCCGTCCGCCCGCCCCGCCGTAAGCCCCGTGTCCTGCTCGCCGCCGCGGCCGCCGCCGTCGTTCTCGCCGCAGCCGGTGTCACGGCAGCCGTGCTCAGCGACTCCGGCGACAAGGAAACGGGCAGCCGGACCGACGCCGCCCGTGCGGATGCCGCGGCCTCCTCCGAACCCGGCCGCACCGACGACGGCTCGAGCGCACCCCGGCCCACCGAGCAGGGCGACGAGAAGGGCAAGGCCCCCTCCCAGAAGCCCGACGGCAAGAAGGCCCCGGAGCCCACCCCTTCGGCCCCGTCCAAGCCCTCAGGTGGCAGCGACACCGAAGGCGGTTCCGGCGACGGCGGGACGAGCGGCGCTCCGACCACCCCGGCCCCCGAAGCGGCCTGCCACGCCATCGGCGGCGGCAAGTACAACTGCCACGTCTGGAAGACCGCCGACTCCCACACCGCCGTCGGCACCAAGGTCGGTGTCCTCAACGCGGGCACCAACTACTTCTACTGCCAGCAGAATCTGGGCCGCCGCGTGACGGAAGGCCGGTGGACCAACGTCTGGTGGGCGAAGACCGACGACGACAGCGGCAACACGGACGTCTGGGTCAGTGACGTCTACGTCAAGGGCGGGGACAACGACGCGCCGGTCCCAGGGCTCCCGGTCTGCTGAGACCCCTCCGGCCCGGAATCGACGTACCGTTCCAGGCCGGAGGCGGTCACCAGCCTCTCCTCGATGAACAGCCGCGTGCCCCGCTCGCACAACCGCCGGTCACCGCGGGCCCGTGAGCTGAACTCCTCGGGCACCGCGCCGAACAGCTCCCTGAACCGCGGCAGGGTGGAGAGCAGTTCGGTGAGCAGCTCCCGCTGGCCCGGGTGGGTGCGCGGCGCACCGGTGCCGTCGTGCAGGACCCCGTGCCGGTTGACGTACGCGTACGCGCCGGGCAGCCGGGTGCCGTCCGCGAGGTCGATCCGCACCTCGGGCGCGGGCAGCCAGGCCCGGTTGAAATTGCCGCTCGGCACCGGCGCGCCCTCGCTGGCGTCGATCACCGCGAGCTGCTCGTCGTCGAGCCAGAGGACGAACAGCTCCCGCACGGTGTCCGGGGCGCTGACGGGCGAGGCGGACATGTACCCCATGCGGCTCACATGCGCCGAGACGCCCGCGTCGACCCCCCGCACCCGCGCCTTGACCATCGGGAGCGGGGACATGATGCCGAACTCGGCCATCTTGTGCCGCAGTTGTCCCGGGCAGGCGTTGGAGCCGATGGCGAGGACCGGGGTGCGGTCCTCGTGCACGAGCTGCTCCAGCGGCAGGAAGCGGTCGCCGTCCAGAAGGCCGGAGTCGGCCGGCCACGCGCCCGGATACAGCAGCGGATGCTCGCGCGGCGCCTCGGCCAGGCCGAGGGACCGCAGCGTGCGATCGGTGAGGTGATCCATGGGCCGCTCAGTCCGCCGGGGGCAGCTCACCGGAGCCGCGGGTGATCAGCCGGGTCGGCAGCTCGACGCGTTCGGGGGCGATCTGGGTGCCGTCGAGCTGCCGGAAGAGACGTTCCGCCGCGGTGCGGCCGATGTCGGCCGCGTCCTGGGCGACAACCGTGACGCCCGGCTGGAGCAGATCGGCCAGCTCGATGTCGTCGAAGCCGACCAGGGCGACACGACGCGCGTGCTCGGCCAGCACGCGGATCACGGTGACCGTCACCCGGTTGTTGGCCGTGAAGATCGCGGTGACCGGGTCAGGCCCGGACAGCATCTCCTCGGCCGCCCTGCGCACCCGCTCGGGGTCGGTGACGCCGAGGGACATCCAGGACTCCGCCACCGGTATGCCCGCGTCCTCCATCGCGGCCCGATAGCCGCGCAGCCGCTCGGCGGCGGTGTGGATACGGGGCATGTCGCCGATGAAGCCGATCCGGCGGTGCCCGTGCGCGATGAGATGGGCGACGCCGCCGCGGGCGCCGCCGAAGTTGTCCGACAGGACCACATCGGCGTCGATGTAACCGGCCGGCCGGTCCACGAACACCGTGGCGACGCCCGCCTTGAGCTCCGGTTCCAGGTACCGGTGGTCGTCACCGGCAGGGATCACCACCAGCCCGTCCACCCGCCGTGCGCACAGGGCCAGTACCAGCTCCTGCTCGCGCTCCGGGTCCTCCGCGCTGGAGCCGTTGATCAGCAGGGCGCCGTGCGCGCGGGCCACCTCTTCGACCGAGCGGCTCAGCGGCCCGTAGAACGGGTCCGCGAGGTCCTCCAGGACCAGGCCGATGCTGGCCGTGCGGCCCTTGCGCAGCACCCGCGCGCTGTCGTTGCGCCGGAAACCGAGGGCGTCGATCGCCTCCTGGACCCGCCGCTCCGTCTCCGGGGTGACCCCCGGCTCCCCGTTCACCACCCGGGAGACCGTCTTGAGCCCGACTCCGGCGCGTGCCGCGACGTCCTTCATGGTCGGCCGGGTGCCGTAGCGCGTTGCGGATCGGAGGGGGGTCTGGGGCACGGTGCGGTGTCCTGTCCTGTCGTCCACGGGGGTGCGTCGGTCCGGGGTTTGTATGAGGATGTGGCGTCGAGCATAGAGCCTGGACAACGTTGTCAGGCTCGGGGGAGACTGTCCACCGCAATCTCCGGCCCGCGCACCCGTGCGGGACCGGTGCCGCTCGGCGTTCTTTCTCATGGTTGACGGGGAGATCCGACACTGATGCACACCGACCTCGTGGCCGCGCTCGACATCGGCGGCACCAAGATCGCCGGCGCTCTCGTGGACGGCCACGGCCACATCCTCATCCGCGCCCAGCGGCCGACGCCCGCCCGGGAGGACGGCGACACCGTGATGCGGGCCGTGGAGGAGGTGCTCGGCGAGCTCACCGTGTCGCCGCTGTGGGGGCGCGTCACGGCCGTGGGCATCGGCAGCGCCGGGCCCGTGGACGCCTCGGCGGGCACGGTGAGCCCGGTGAACGTGCCCGGCTGGCGCGGCTATCCGCTCGTCGGACGCGTCCGGGCCGCGGCCGGGGACCTGCCCGTGGAGCTGATCGGCGACGGTGTGGCGATCACGGCGGCCGAGCACTGGCAGGGCGCCGCCCGGGGCCACGACAACGCGCTGTGCATGGTCGTCTCCACGGGGGTCGGCGGCGGTCTGGTGCTCGGCGGCCGGCTCCACCCCGGGCCCACCGGCAACGCCGGCCATATCGGCCACATCAGCGTGGACCTCGACGGAGATCTGTGCCCGTGCGGCTCGCACGGCTGCGTCGAGCGCATCGCGAGCGGTCCCAACATCGCCCGGCGGGCCCTGGAGAACGGCTGGCGGCCCGGCCCCGACGGTGACACCTCCGCCGCCGCGGTGGCCGCCGCCGCCCGGTCCGGCGACCCGGTCGCCCTCGCCTCCTTCGAGCGTGCCGCCCAGGCGCTGGCCGCCGGGATCGCCGCCACCGCGACCCTCGTGGAGATCGACATAGCGGTGATCGGCGGGGGAGTGGGCAAGGCGGGCGACATCCTCTTCGCCCCCCTGCGCAAGGCTCTGAGCACCTACGCGACCCTGTCCTTCGTCCGGAACCTGACGGTGGCACCGGCCCAGATGGGCACCGACGCCGGCCTGGTGGGCGCCGCGGCGGCAGCACTCGCGAAGCGGCCGGACGCGGCCGCGGCCGGGGTGTGAGCACGGGCAGGAACGTTCAAGCGGTGGGGTCGGAGCGCCTCTCCGGCCCCACCCGTCCCTGAGCCGGAGGGAACCACTCCGCCCCGGCGCGGCATCTGGCCCGGCGTGAGTGCCGGGATGCTGTTCTTCGGGCTGGTCTTCATGGGCGGGTGGGCGGCGGCTCTCGGGGCGCTGGTGTTCGCCGTCGTCACGCTGGTGCGGGTCCGGCGGCACGAGTGGGTGCGCCGCCAAGGGCACCCCGCGGTGCGGCTGCTGCTGCCGGCGCCCGCTTTCCGGCGCTTCGACGTGGCGCTCGCCGTGACGGCCCTCCTGGCCGACCTGTGGTTCGTGTCGGCGATCGTCGTGTTCGGGGCGGACGGCGTCTTCACCGAGGACTGGATGGGCTACCCCGGCATGGTCGACTCCACCGGTCGGGGCTACCAGGCCGCGGTCGTGGACGCGCTGCGCTCCACCGCGTGGTGGACCGTCGGGATCGCGATGCTCGGCCGCTGCTGGATCACGGCGGGTGTGCAGGTGTGCCTCCTGCCGCTCGCGGCCTGGTGGATCGGAACGTTCGACACGTACTTCACCTGACGGGCCCCGGCCCGGAACACCGGCTTTTCCCTCCGAAATCGTCCGAATGTCCGTGCGATGTGGCACGATCCGGCATGTGACCAGCAGACCCACCTCAGAGCAGCGCCTGCGTGACCTCGCGCGTCTGCGCCGGGTCAAGGACCGGATCGACCGGGAGTACGCACAGCCGCTGGATGTCGAGGCGCTGGCCCGGGGTGTGCACATGTCGGCCGGGCATCTCAGCCGCGAGTTCCGGCAGGCGTACGGCGAGTCGCCGTACAGCTACCTCATGACGCGGCGCATCGAGCGGGCGATGGCCCTGCTGCGCCGGGGCGACCTCAGTGTCACCGAGGTGTGTTTCGAGGTCGGTTGCTCCTCGCTGGGCACCTTCAGCACCCGCTTCACGGAGCTGGTCGGCATGCCGCCCAGCGCCTATCGGCGTGAGGCGGCGCGGGCGACCGCGGGGATCCCGTCGTGCGTGGCGAAGCAGGTCACCAGACCGGTCAGGAATCGAGAAGCGCCCGCCCAGAGCCGAAACTAGCGTGGTGGCCATGGACCTCAACATTCACGCCAGTTTCCTGCCGCACGACGACCCGGACGCCGCTCTGGCGTTCTACCGCGACACCCTCGGCTTCGAAGTCCGCAACGATGTCGGGTACGAGGGCATGCGCTGGATCACGGTCGGTCCCGTCGGCCAGCCCGGCACCAACATCGTCCTGCACCCGCCGGCCGCCGACCCGGGCATCACCGAGGACGAGGGCCGCACCATCGCCGAGATGATGGCCAAGGGCACCTACGCCAGCATCGTCCTGGCCACCACCGACGTCGACGGCGCCTTCGAGCGGCTCCAGGCGGGCGACGCCGAGGTGGTCCAGGAGCCGGTGGACCAGCCGTACGGCGTCCGCGACTGTGCCTTCCGCGACCCCGCGGGCAACATGATCCGCATCCAGCAGCTGAAGCCGTGACGCCGTAGCGGCGGCCGGTCCCCCAGAGAGCCCGTCCCCCGCACCGCACCCCCGGGTCCGGTGCGGGGAAAGAACGTCCGAGCGACAGATGGAGACACGATGAGCAAGGCCACGACGACGGACAGACGGTCGCCCGGGCCGCACGCTGCCGACAGCCATGACGTGATCCGTGTGCACGGTGCGCGCGAGAACAACCTCAAGGACGTCAGCATCGAGATTCCGAAGCGCAGGCTCACGGTGTTCACGGGCGTCTCCGGCTCGGGCAAGAGCTCGCTGGTGTTCGACACGATCGCCGCGGAGTCGCAGCGGCTGATCAACGAGACGTACAGCGCCTTCCTCCAAGGCTTCATGCCGAACCTCGCCCGCCCCGAGGTGGACGTGCTCGACGGGCTGACCACCGCGATCACCGTCGACCAGCAGCGCATGGGATCCGACCCGCGCTCCACCGTCGGCACCGCCACCGACGCCAACGCGATGCTGCGCATCCTCTTCAGCCGGCTCGGCACCCCGCACATCGGCCCGCCCGGCGCGTTCTCCTTCAACGTCGCCACGGTCTCGGCGAGCGGCGGCATCACGGTCGACCGGGGTGCCGACAAGACCAAGACGCAGAAGGTGACCTTCAGCCGCACCGGCGGCATGTGCACGCACTGCGAGGGCCGGGGCAAGGTCTCCGACATCGACCTCACCCAGCTCTTCGACGACTCCAAGTCGCTCTCCGAGGACCCGTTCACCATCCCCACCTACACCGGGGACGGCTGGGTGGTGCGGGTCATCGCCGAGTCGGGCTTCTTCGACAAGGAGAAGCCGATCCGCAAGTACACCAAGAAGGAGCGGCACGACTTCCTGTACCGCGAGCCGACCAAGGTGAAGATCAACGGCGTCAACCTCACCTACGAGGGGCTGATCCCGAAGATCCAGAAGACCTTCCTCGCCAAGGACCGCGAGTCGATGCAGCCGCACATCCGGGCCTTCGTGGACCGGGCGGTCACCTTCACCGAGTGCCCCGAGTGCGACGGCACCCGGCTCAGCGAACTGGTCCGCTCCTCCCGGATCGGCAAGGTCAACATCGCCGACGCCTGCGCGATGGAGATCCGCGACCTGGCCGAATGGGCCCGCCGGATCGAGGATCCGTCGGTGGCCCCGCTGCTCGCCAAGCTCCGGCACACCCTGGACTCGTTCGTGGAGATCGGGCTCGGCTATCTCTCGCTCGACCGGGCCTCGGGCACCCTCTCCGGCGGCGAGGCACAGCGCACCAAGATGATCCGGCACCTCGGCTCCTCGCTCACCGACGTCACGTACGTCTTCGACGAGCCGACCATCGGACTGCACCCCCATGACATCCAGCGGATGAACAACCTGCTGCTGCGGCTGCGCGACAAGGGCAACACCGTGCTCGTCGTGGAGCACAAGCCGGAGACGATCGCCATCGCCGACCATGTCGTGGACCTCGGCCCAGGCGCCGGCACGGCGGGCGGCACCGTCTGCTTCGAGGGCACCCTGGAGGGGCTGCACAAGAGCGGCACCGTCACCGGCCGTCATCTCGGCGACCGGGCCGCGCTGAAGGAGACGGTCCGCGAGCCCACCGGCACCCTTCCGATCCGCGGGGCGACGGCGAACAACCTCCAGGACGTCGACGTCGACATCCCGCTCGGCGTGCTCACCGTCGTCACCGGGGTCGCCGGCTCCGGCAAGAGCTCGCTCGTGCACGGTTCGATTCCCACCGACGAGGGCGTGGTGTCGATCGACCAGACCGCCATCCGCGGCTCCCGGCGCAGCAACCCGGCGACGTACACGGGACTGGCCGACCCGATCCGCAAGGCCTTCGCCAAGGCCAACGGGGTGAAGCCGGCGCTCTTCAGCGCCAACTCCGAGGGCGCCTGCCCCACCTGCAACGGCGCCGGTGTCATCTACACCGACCTGGCGATCATGCAGACCGTCGCCACCCCCTGCGAGGTGTGCGAGGGCAGGCGGTTCGACGCGTCGGTACTGGAGTACCGCTTCGGTGGCCGCGACATCAGCGAGGTGCTGGCGATGTCGGTGGCCGAGGCCGAGAAGTTCTTCGGCGCCGGTGAGGCACGCACCCCGGCGGCCCACCGGATCATCGAACGGATGGCGGACGTCGGACTCGGCTACCTCACCCTCGGCCAGCCGCTCACCACCCTGTCCGGCGGCGAGCGGCAGCGGCTCAAGCTGGCCACGCACATGGGCGACAAGGGCGGGGTCTACGTCCTCGACGAGCCGACCACCGGACTCCACCTCGCCGACGTGGAGCAGCTGCTCGGCCTGCTGGACCGGCTCGTCGACGCCGGCAAGTCGGTCATCGTCATCGAGCACCACCAGGCGGTCATGGCGCACGCCGACTGGATCATCGACCTCGGCCCGGGCGCCGGACACGACGGCGGCCGGATCGTCTTCGAGGGCACCCCGGCCGCACTCGTCGAGGCCCGCTCCACCCTGACCGGGGAGCATCTCGCGGCCTACGTGGGTGCCTGACGCGGACGCGAGAGGCAGGCTGAACGGCCCATCCCGGCGCGCGTCCGGCGCCCTCCCCGCGCACCCTGGTGGCATGGCGTCCGTGAAGCCCGTCGTGGTCTACCCGCCCGCCGCGGACGGCGGCAGGCGGGTCCGTGTGGACGATCAGTTCCTCGGGATCGCCTATGGGCTGCTGGACGTCGCCGAGTTCCTGCGGCGGGCGGGGATCGAGGACGCGGACGCGGCGTACGCGGCCTCGTCGGGGCTGATCGAATGGCGCGGCGGCGGGCCCGGGACCTGGGACGACGGTTCCGGATGAAGCCGTCGTGTCGCCCGAACGGCCCAGTGGCGTGACCCCGGAGCGGTTCCGGCAGTTGAGTCGGTCATGAAGAAGCGCAGCATGCTCGCCATCGCCTCCCTGGCCACCGGCTTCGTCGTCGCGGCGGTCACCCCGTCGCACGCGGTCGCGGAGAAGCTCCCCGGGATCAACGTGGACGAGACCCTCAACACGCTCAACCAGGCCGTCGGCAAGGACGGCCTGTCCGTGGCCGGAAAGGACGGCCTCCAGAAGAAGGGCGCCCAGAAGAAGGCTGCCCACAAGAAGGGCGTTCAGAAGAAGAAGGGCTGACGAGCCGCTCCGGCCCCGGCCCACGGCGCCGGCGCTCCCCGTGCGAGGGGAGCGCCGGCGCCGTCGTCATGCGCCCTCAACTGGGGCTGGTTTCCGTGGCAGGGTGGAGCGGGCAAGCCTCAGGGGGCCAACAGAAGAGGGGGACCTGTGACCGTCGTCTGGATCAACGGCGCGTTCGGTGCGGGGAAGACCACCACCGCACAGGAACTGATCGAACTGATCCCGAACAGCACGCTCTTCGACCCCGAGGTCATCGGCGGAGCGCTCCGGTATCTGCTCCCGCCCAAGCGCCTCGCCGAGGTCGGCGACTTCCAGGACCTGCCGATCTGGCGGCGGCTCGTGATCGACACGGCGGCCGCGATGCTCGCCGAGCTCGGCGGGACCCTGGTGGTCCCGATGACGCTGCTGCGGCAGGAGTACCGCGACGAGATCTTCGGCGGCCTGGCCGCGCGCAGGATTCCGGTCAGCCACATCCTGCTCGCTCCGGCCGAAACGATACTGCGGGAGCGCATCGCGGGCCGCGAGGTGCCACGGGACCTCCCCGACGGGGAGATACGAATACGCCAGTGGTCCGCCGACCACATCGAGCCGTACCGGGCCGCGCTCGCCTCCTGGCTCACCGCGGACGCGCACCCGGTCGACACCAGTGACCTCACCCCGTACGAGACCGCCGTCCGCATCGCCGAGGCCGTGCGGAGCGGCTCCGTGCCGGCCTGCGACATCGTGCAGACGCCCGAGCCCACCGCCGAGACGCTCGCCGCCGGTGTGCTCCTCTTCGACGAGCAGGACCGTGTGCTGCTCGTCGACCCCACCTACAAGGCCGGCTGGGAGTTCCCCGGCGGAGTGGTCGAGCCGGGTGAGGCGCCCGCACGGGCCGGTGTGCGGGAGGTCGCCGAGGAGACCGGCATCCACCTCGACGAGGTGCCGAGCCTGCTCGTCGTCGACTGGGAGCGCCCCGCGCCCCCCGGCTTCGGCGGCCTGCGCCTCCTCTTCGACGGCGGCCTCCTCGACTCCGCGGCGGCCGGCCGGGTGCTGCTGCCCGGGCCGGAGCTGCGCGGCTGGCGGTTCGTCACCGAGGAGGAGGCCGCCGACCTGCTGCCACCGGTGCGCTACGAGCGGCTGCGCTGGGCCCTGAGGGCGCGCGAACGCGGAGCGGCGCACTACCTGGAGGCCGGGGTGCCGGTCGGCTGAGCCGGGGTCTGCGTGGGCGCCCTTTACCCGGCGCGGGGGATTCCGAGGGAAAAGCGAGAGGAAACGCACCCGGCGACAATGTCAATCACCGCCCAAGGAATCTCCCTCATTCCCTCACGTGGCGGGTAATCACATTCCCCGCTCTCGTCAACACTTTTCCATGACCGCAAACAATCCCTTTTCTGACCCCTGTGCGGCTTGACCGGCCTCGCACGGCATTGCGAAAGTCCGCAATGTCTCACGGCGGCGTTCACGACCGCCACTCAATTTCCTTGCCTCAGGGGCAGATCCAGGATGTCCGTACGATGACCACGCAACACCAGCCGGTCGACACCGGCGGCGGCACCGCGCTGCTGACCGAGCCGTCGACGCAGGACAGCAGACCCGGCGGCCCCGTCGTCGCCGGACGTTCACCGGCCCGGATGGCCTGGCGGCGGATCAGGCGGGACAAGGTCACCACGGCCGCCCTGGTGGCCACCGTCCTGTTCATCGTGATCGCCCTGCTCGCGCCCGTCCTCACGGCGCTGACCGGCTGGGGGCCGATCACCCCCGACAACAAGGCGATCAACCCGGACACGGGCAATTTCCCCTACGGATCGCTGGGCGGCATCAGCGCCCGGCATCTGCTCGGCGTCGAACCGGGCACGGGCTACGACCTGTTCGCCCGCATCGTCTACGGCCTGCGCACCTCGCTGTACGTGGGCCTCGCCTCGGCGGTGCTGTCCACCGTGGTCGGTGTCGTCGCGGGGCTCGCGGCCGGCTACTTCGGCGGCTGGGTCGACTCGCTGCTGTCCCGGGTCATGGACGTGATGCTGGCGTTCCCGCAGCTGCTGTTCATCATCGCGCTCACCCCGGTGATCCAGAACGCGCTGCAGACCAACACCCACGGCGGCACCGACGAGAACCTCCGCCTTCTCGTCCTGGTCCTCAACATCGCCGTCTTCGCCTGGGCGTACACCGCCCGTCTGGTGCGCGGACAGGTACTGTCCCTGCGCGAGCGGGAGTTCGTCGACGCCGCGCGGCTGATGAGCGCCGGCCGGCGGCACATCCTCTTCCGGCAGCTGCTGCCCAACCTGTGGGCGCCGATCCTGATCTCCTTCGCGCTGGCCGTCCCGCAGAACATCACCACCGAGGCGGCCCTGTCGTACCTGGGCGTCGGCGTCATCCCGCCCAACCCGGACTGGGGTGCCCTGCTCTCGGACGCCTCCCAGTTCTTCCTCCAGGACCCGATGTACCTCTTCGTGCCCGGCGTCCTGCTCTTCCTCCTGGTCCTGGCGCTCAACCTCCTCGGGGACGGCGTCCGGGACGCCCTGGATCCCCGCGCCCGGCGCGGCTGACCGAGCCACCCCCCCCTCCGAGTGTCGGCCCGGCGGCCCCACGAACGGCCGCCGCGCCCGTAGCAAGAAGGAGTTTCCTCAATGACGCGCAGCACGCGCAGATCGCGCACGGTCGCTCTCACGGCAACCGCCGTGGTGATCGCCCTGGGAGCCACCGCATGCGGAGGGTCCTCCGGCGCCGGCGGCAGCGGCGCCCCCGGCAAGGGCGGCACGCTGACCGTTCTCGACAAGGCGGACTTCGACCACCTCGACCCCCAGCGCGTCTACACGACCGAGGGTTCGAGCATGGACGAGGAGATCGTCCGGACCCTCACCGGCTGGGACGAGACGGGCTCGACGCCGAAACTGGTCGGCGACCTGGCCACCGACACCGGAACGCCCAGCAAGGGCGCCACCGTCTGGACCTTCCATCTGCGGCACGGCGTCAAGTACCAGGACGGCGCCGAGGTCACCGCACCGGACATCAAGTACGGCGTCGAGCGGTTCTTCTCCTCCGACATCAACGGCGGACCGCCCTACGCGGGCCAGTGGCTCGTCGGTGGCTCCGACTACAAGGGCCCGTACCAGGGCAAGGAGCTCGACTCCATCGGGACGCCGGACAAGTACACCATCGTCTTCCATCTGAACCAGCCGGTGGCCGACTTCAACGAGACCACCGCGATGCCCGGCTGGGCGGCCGTGCCCAAGGCCCATGACACCGGCTCGACCTACGACACCCATGTGTGGTCCGACGGCCCGTACATGATCAAGTCGTACACCAAGAACAAGGAACTCGTCCTCACCCGGAACAAGAACTGGTCCCAGGCGACCGACCCGATCCGGCAGCAGAACGTCGACGAGATGGACGTCAGATTCGGCCAGGACGAGTCGGCCATCGACCAGCAGATCAAGGCCGACGCCGGCACCGCCCAGACGTCGATCCAGCAGTGGCCGATCGCCGGCTCCGACCTTGCGTCGCTCGCCAACGACCCTTCCTTGAAGAGCCGTTACTACAAGATCCCCGCGCCCGGCATCAACTACCTGGCGATCAACACCACCCGCGTCAAGGACCTCAAGGTCCGCCAGGCGATCGAGTACGCCATCGACAAGACCACGGTCCGCGGCGCCTTCGGCGGCTCCGCGTACGGCGACTACGCCACCTCCATGCTCAGCCCCGGCATCGGCGGCTACCAGAAGTTCAACCTGTACAGCGCCAACCCGGCCGGCAACCTCGCCAAGGCCAAGGCCCTGATGAAGCAGGCCGGCAACCCCAAGCCGGCCATGTCGATCGCCGTGGAGAACACCCCCACCCAGGAGCACTTCGCCGACGCCGTGAAGACCGCGCTGGAGCGCATCGGCATCCACGTCAACATCAGCCCGATCGACGCGGCGAACTACTTCAGCACCGTCGACAACACGAAGAACCAGTACGACCTGACCTGGGGCGACTGGATCGCCGACTGGCCGAACGCCTCCACGGTGCTGCCCACCCTCTTCGACGGCCGGCTCATCAAGAAGAACCCGCAGGCCAACCAGGACCTGTCCTACCTGAACGACCCGAAGGTCAACGCGCTGATCGACAAGGCCGCCACGATGACCGACGTCAAGCAGCGCAACGCCGCCTACGGCCGGATGGACCAGCAGATCCTGAAGGACGCCGCCGTGGTCCCGCTGACGTACATGAACTTCAGCGACATGTCCGGCTCCAAGGTCGGCGGTGTCATCCCCGACACGATCCTGGCCGAGCCGAGCCTGGTCCACGTCTACGTCAAGCACTGACGCCTCTTATCTGAACCCCGCCGGCGGTTCCGGCCGCCGGCGGGCAGCCCACTCACGTCAGGTCCCGGCACCCCATGTTTCGTTACCTCATCAGACGCCTGCTGGCAGCGGCCGTGATCATGCTGGTGATCACCACGATCACCTTCTTCATCTTCTTCGCGCTGCCGTCCGACCCCGCGCTCCTGGCTTGCGGAAAGACCTGCTCCCCCTCCCGCCTCGCCGAGATCAAGCACTCGCTGGGCCTGGACCAGGGCTATCTGACGCAGTACTGGGAGTTCCTCAAGGGGCTGGTCGCCGGCCGTGACTTCGGCGACCAGAGCGTCCGCATCCACTGCGGGGCTCCCTGCCTCGGCGTCTCCTTCCAGACCGACACCCCCGTCCTGACGACGCTGCTCCAGGACTTCCCGGCGGACCTCTCCCTCGGTCTCGGCGCCGCGGTGGCGTTCCTGGTCCTGGGGGTCGGCCTCGGCACCGTCGCCGCGGTCCGCAGGGGCCGGGCCGCCGACAAGGCGGCGGTCGGACTGGCCCTGTTCGGTGTGTCGGTGCAGATCTACTTCATCGGCCTGCTCCTGCTGTATCTCTTCGTCGACAAGTTCCAGATCCTGCCGACCTCCGGCTACACGCCGATCACCGAGGACCCGGCCGGCTGGTTCCAGGGGCTGCTCCTGCCGTGGACCACCCTCGTCATCGTCTACCTCGCGATGTACACCCGGCTCACCCGCTCCTCCATGCTGGAGGTCTTCGCCGAGGACTACATGCGCACCGCCCGCGCCAAGGGCCTGCCGGCCGGCACCGTCGTCCTCAAGCACGGGCTGCGGGCCGCCGTCACCCCGATCATCACCATCTTCGGCATGGACGTCGGCTCCCTGATCGGCGGCTCCGCGGTCATCACCGAGTCGGTGTTCGGCATCAACGGCATCGGCAAGCTCGCCGTCGACTCCGTCCAGAACTCCGACCTGCCGGTCATCCTCGGCACCACGCTCTTCGCCGCGACGTTCGTCGTCCTCGCCAACGTCGTCGTCGACCTGGTGTACGGCCTCGTCGACCCGCGCGTACGCCTCGCCTGAGCCCTTCTTCCGTCCTTAGGAACACCCGTGTCCGTTCAGACCTCACCGCAGCCCGCGGACGTCACGCCCGCACCCGCACCCTTCCTCGACGTGACCGACCTGAGGGTGCACTTCCCGACCGAGGACGGCCTCGTCAAGTCCGTCGACGGCGTCTCCTTCAGCCTGGAGAAGGGCAGGACCCTCGGCATCGTCGGCGAGTCCGGCTCCGGCAAGTCGGTGACCTCGCTGGCCCTGCTCGGACTGCACAAGGGCACCAGCGCCCGGGTCTCCGGCGAGATCCGGCTGGAGGGCAGGGAACTCGTCTCCCTGCCCGAGGCCGAGATGCGCGAACTGCGCGGCCGTACGGTCTCCATGATCTTCCAGGACCCGCTGTCCGCGCTGCACCCCTTCTTCACCGTCGGCGCCCAGATCGCCGAGGCCTACCGCGTGCACCACAAGGTCTCCAAGAAGGAGGCCAGGGAGCGTGCGGTGGAGATGCTGAAGCGGGTCGGGATTCCGCAGCCCGAGCGCCGCGTCAGGGACTATCCGCACCAGTTCTCCGGCGGCATGCGCCAGCGCGCCATGATCGCCATGTCCCTGGTCTGCGACCCCGCCCTGCTCATCGCCGACGAACCCACCACCGCCCTGGACGTCACCGTCCAGGCCCAGATCCTCGACCTGATCCGCGATCTGCAGGAGGAGTTCGGCTCCGCCGTCGTCATCATCACGCACGACCTCGGCGTGGTCTCCGACGTCGCCGACGACATCCTGGTGATGTACGGCGGCCGCCGCATCGAGTACGGCACCACCCGCGAAGTGCTCAAGTCGCCCCAGCACCCCTACACCTGGGGCCTGTTGCAGTCGATGCCGCACCTCACCGGCGACGTCGGCGAGCGGCTGAACCCCATCCCCGGCACCCCGCCGAGCCTGATCAACCTGCCGGACGGCTGCTCCTTCAACCCGCGCTGCGCCTACAAGGGCTGGGAGCCACAGGGGCGCTGCACGGTGGAGCGGCCCGAGCTGCGCCTCGTCTCCGGCATGGCGGGACACCTCGCCGCCTGCCATCTCACCGACGAGGCCAAACAGGAGATCCGCGGCGGGGCCGACGGTCACGAGCCGACGAAAGGGAACACGCCGTGAGCACCACGCAGCCCCTCACCGGGCCGACCACCGACCGCCCCGCCGGTGAGAACCTCCTCGAAGTGCGCGGTCTGCGGAAGCACTTCCCGCTCCGGCAGGGCATCATCTTCCAGCGGCAGATCGGGGCCGTCCGAGCCGTCGACGGCATCGACTTCGCGGTCGGGCCCGGCGAGTCGCTGGGTCTGGTCGGCGAGTCCGGCTGCGGCAAGTCGACCACGGGCCGGCTGATCACCCGACTGCTCGAACCCACCGGCGGAACCGTCCTGTTCGACGGCGAGGACATCACCCACCGGCCCGCCGCACGGATGCGGGAAGCCCGCCGCAACCTCCAGATGATCTTCCAGGACCCGTACTCCTCGCTGAACCCCCGGCACACCGTCGGCACCATCATCGAGACACCGATGCGGCTCAACGGCATCAACCCGCCCCAGGGCCACAGGAAGCGCGTCCAGGAACTCCTGGAGACCGTGGGCCTCAACCCCGAGCACTACAACCGCTACCCCAACGAGTTCTCCGGAGGCCAGCGCCAGCGCATCGGTATCGCCCGCGCACTCGCCCTGCGCCCGAAGCTGATCGTCGCCGACGAACCCGTCTCCGCGCTGGACGTCTCCATCCAGGCGCAGGTCGTCAACCTGCTCCAGGACCTCCAGCGGGAGTTCGGGATCGCCTTCGTCTTCATCGCCCACGACCTAGCCGTCGTACGGCACTTCTCCGAACGGGTCGCCGTGATGTACCTCGGCAAGATCGTCGAGGTCGCCGACCGCGAGTCCCTCTACACCCGCCCGCGGCACCCCTACACGCACGCGCTGATGTCCGCCGTACCCGAGGCCGACCCGGACGCGACCGAGCGGCGCGAACGCATCCGGCTGGCCGGCGACGTGCCCTCACCGATCGACCCGCCCTCCGGCTGCCGCTTCCGCACCCGCTGCTGGAAGGCCCAGGACAGATGCGCCACCGAGGAGCCACCGCTGGTGCGCGTCGAGGGCAGCCCCTCGGGCCATCTGACCGCCTGCCACTTCCCCGAGGAGCCGACCGTCACGGCGCGAGCGCGGGACATCGTCCTCGATCCGGCGCTCACGGGGCTGAAGGAGAGCCCCTGACCGAGCGGCCCGGGCAGGCGGTGGACGGCATCCGCGTCAGGGGCTGCACTCGCCCTTGCGGACCGAGCTGACCCTGTTGTCCCAGTCGGACTGGAACGGGCCCTTGGCCCCCGGGTAGATGCGCAGATACTCGGTGCCGCCGTAGCCGCGCTCGTCGTAGACGCACCAGACCGAGTCAGGGACCTTGTGGATGAGGGACGACGCCCGGTTGTCCATGCTCTGCCGCGCGAGGTCGGGCGAGCCGCTGCGGAAGCTGGCCATGAGGCCGGTGCCGTCGGGGCCGTCGAAGAGGCAGAAGTGGTTCGCCGGGCAGCGGTCGTACCCGCTGGGCGCGGACGTGGCCGGCGGGGCGGCGAACAGCGCGGCGGAGGCCAGGGCGGTGGACAGGAGGATGAGGCTGCGGCTGGTCGGCATGAGGTTGTTCCTTCTCTCGGGAGGGTGGGACACGGGGGTGGTGCGGGCCGTCATCGGCACAGCTGATGCGAGACGCGTTCGCTGGTGAACTGCACGAACACCGTGACGCAGTCGGCGGGGACGGCCGCCCGCTGCCAGCGGAACGCCATGGTCTGGCCCTTGCGCAGCAGCTGGGTGTGGGAGCGGCGCTCGCCGTCGGTGTCGACGAAGCCGATGGACACGCTGGCCGCGGTGTTTCCGGTGCGCTGGTAGGCCACGTCGCCGAACTCCTCGCCGGTCTCGGCCCACAGCACGCCGTTGGGCATGTCCCAGCGGCCGGAGACCTGCGGGGCGGCGACCGCGCTCTGCGCGGTCAGCACGAGCGTCGCCGCTGTCGCCAGAGCGGCCGTCGCCGACCGCAGGCGGGTACGGATGGTCATGGGAGGCTTCCTCTTCCACGAGGCGCGCCGGCCGTTCCGGCGCCGTGATCAGAGCTTGTGCCGCCCGGTGTCCCGGGCGCACGATGCGCCGGTCTCGTCTTCGTCCCGTCCCGCGGCCGGGACATGGGGGAAGAACCGCTCGTGCGGGGGCGGCGCGGCGGCGACCGTCGGCAGTACCGCGCGCACCCGGGTACCGGACGAGCCGCTCGTCACCTGGCAGACCCCGCCCAGTTCCCGGGCCCGTTCCGCCATGGACGCCAGCCCCACCGCACCGGTACGCACCCGGGCGGGCAGCCCCGTGCCGTTGTCGACGACGCTGAGGACGGCGGCGTGGGGATGCCGGGTGAGACGGATCTCGCACCGGGTGGCCCCCGCGTGCCGGACGGTGTTCGCGAGCGCCTCCGACGCGATCCGGTACACCGCGCTCTCCACGGCCGCGGGCAGCGCGGACTCGGGCGCCGCTGCCGTGTCCCCGTCCGGTGGGGACATCGGTGCGGGCGTCGGCGGCGATTCCGATGCCGATTGCCTTGCCGATTCCTGTGCGGACCCCGATTCCTGTGCGGACCCCGACTCCGTGACCACCGTGACGACGATCCCGGGCGCCGTCAGCGTCTGCGCCAGGTCCCGCAGCGCCGACTCCAGTCCCTGCTCGGCCAGCACGGCCGGACCGAGACCGTCGGTGAGACGCCGGGCCTCGACCGTCGCCTGCGCGATGGCCTCCACGGCCGGCCGCAGAGAGGTCTCGACACCGGCGGACGCCGCCGCCCGCGCCGACGGCAGGGCCGCGGCAGGCGGGGCCGGTGATGTGGCGGGCGGGGCCGGTCGTGTGGCGGCGGGCGGAAGCACCGCCAGGGCGGTGTCCAGGTGTATCCGGGCCGCGGCGAGCAGCGGGCCGAGGCCGTCGTGCAGCTCCTGGCGCAGCCGCCGCCTCTCCTCCTCCCGGGCGAGGACGAGTTGCCGCCGGGCCGCCCGCACGTCCTGCACCAGCCGCAGCGCGGCCATCGCGGGAGCGGCCTGGTCGCCCAGCAACTGCAGCAGCTCGGCGTCCCGCCCCGACAGCAGCGGCTCCCCCGAGCGCGGTGCCACCCGCAGTGTGCCGATCACCTCGTCGTGATGGCGCAGCGGGAACTCGTGCGCACCCTCGCCCCGCCACGCCCCTCCCGAGGTGGCCAGGACACAGGGACCGGAGCGGGTCACCACCTCGACCAGGGCCATGGGAAAGCGCAGATCCTCCGTCGCGCTACGGCACAGGACCACCGGCACGTCGTCCGGTTCCGGCGCCTCGCGCAGCCGCCGCGCGAGCCCGCGCACCGCCTCGTACGGCGCCGCGCTCCTGCCGTGGAAGACATGGTCGACGCGGCGGCTCGCCCACGAGGTGAGGGGCCTGAGACCGGAGCCGATCAGCACGGCCACCACCGCGACGGCGAACGCCCCGGGCCCGTCGGCGTCGGGCAGCACCGTGGAGACCGTGGCCGCGACGGCCGTGTAGGCGACGACGACGGTCGTGACGACGACGGCTGTCACGAGCAGTCGGCGGCTGGTGCGGTCGAGCTGCCACATGCCGCCCTTGCCGATGACGTACCCGGCCGCCGTGTACCAGCCGACCGCCCCCGTGACGAAAGCCGCGATCACCGTCCACGTCGGCATCCAGGGCAGTTCCTCGGCGATGTCCCCGTATATCCACGGCAGATACGCGGCCGAGAACGCGACGGCCTCCCGGCGCGCCCACCGCCCGGCCCGGCGCCAACGACGGGCGACGACGGAGGCGTTCACCAGCGCGCACACCAGGACGAGCCAGAGGTTCAGGGCGATACAGGGCTCCAGAACGGCCAGCGCCAAGCGCTCCCACTGGCTCGCGCGCAACGGATGCGGGCCCGCGCCGGGCGCGTCCTCCACGGCCGTGGCGACGAGCGTGATCACGACGAGGACCGCGGCCAGCGCCCCCGCGTAGAGACGGACGAAGCGTCCCGCGCGGCGGGGCGCCGGGAAGGTGAGAGGCAGCACGACCATCGCGTACGCGTGCGCCAGCGAGCACAGTTGGGCGAAGAGGTGCGCGGCGAAGCGCACTCTCGGACCGGGCTCGGCCAGCAGGACGAGCTGTCCCGTCAGCAAGGGCAGCGTGAGCCCGAGCCCGGTGGCGAGCAGCAGCCAGCCCGCCGTGCGGTCCGCGGGACGTACGAGGACCAGGAAGCCCAGGACGGCGCACGGCAGGCCGACCAGGGCCGTGGACAGATCCGTGCCCATGTCCAGGCGCCAGCCGCCCACGGGCGGGCGGAGGGTGCACAGCGCTCCCCAGCCCAGCACGGACACCACGCACAGCAGAAGACTGAAGGCCGCCGCCGCCCATTCCCGCTCCCGGGCCGCGACCTGGCGCGGGCGCCGCGCATCGACCGCCCCCCGGCCGCCACCCTTTGTGATCACGCCACTACAAGTAGCATGCGCCTGTGGCAGACACCCATGCGCCCGTGGCGGACACCGTCGAAGAACACCCGCACCTCAGGGTCCTGATCGTCGACGACCATCCCCTCTTCCGCTCAGGGCTGCGCGCCGCGCTCGACAGCGCCGAGGACATCGATGTCGTCGGCGAGGCCGGGGACGCCGAGACGCTGGGCGCCCTCGTGGCCGACACCCGGCCGCAGGTGGTCGTCATGGACGTGGGGCTGCCCGGAATCTCGGGCACGGAGGCCGTGCGCGGGCTGGCCGCGAGCCACCCCGGGCTGCCGGTCCTGATGCTGACGATGTCTCAGGACGACGCCAGTGTTCTCGCCGCGTTGCGCGCGGGGGCACGTGGGTATCTGGTGAAGGGGTCGGGGCGGGACGCGGTGCTCAGCGCCGTGCGGACCGTCGCGACCGGAGGGGCCGTCTTCGGGCCCGAGATCGCCGACCGGATCGCCGCCCTGCTCTCCGGGGCGCGCCGGGCGCTCCCCGACCAGCCCTTCCCCGAACTGACCCGGCGGGAGGGGGAGGTGCTGGAGCTGGTGGCGCGCGGCTACGACAACCGCCGCATCGCCCGGGAACTGGTCCTCTCGGACAAGACCGTACGCAACAACGTGAGCCGCATCTTCGCCAAGCTCCAGGTCACCCGCCGCGCCGAGGCCGTCTCCCAGGCACGCGACGCGGGACTGGGCGCCCCGCCGCCCGCTCGGGACCGCCGCTCACCGCACCCCATGTGACCCCTGCGGGCCGTCGGGACCGCTGAAACCGGTCAGCAGCTCCGGCACCAGGAGACGGAGCCGATCCGCCACGGGAATCGCGGCGACTCTCCGATGGGCAGTTCCAGGCTGCGCCCCGGGTTCGTGCAGCTGCCCTCTCTGAAGACGTAGTAAGCCCGGTCGGAGTTGTTGATGACCGATCCGGGCGAGAGCTCCGCGAAGTCGTGACAGCCGTTCGGCTCCTCGTTCGGGACGGGCGGGCCGCCCCACTGGAAACCCTGGAAGTCGGCGTGCTCCCAGAGACAGATATGACCCTGTGGGCACTGCGCTCGCGCCGCCGCTGACGGCGCGGGAGCCGAGTGGGCGGCCGTGACCGGGGACATCGCGGCCACCGTGGTGAGCAGCGCGGTGAGCAGGGTGCGGACTCGCATGGGCGCTCCAAGGATCGGTTTCAAGCCCTTTCCGGAGAGCTACCCGTGCCGTCGGCGGCGGCACGGGGCTTCACCCGAAAGAGTTCGCAACCGGCCCTCGTGCGGGGTGTGTTGCGGTGGTCGGCGGTCGGTGACCGCCGGGGCGTCAGATCGCCGCGTAGTTCCGCAGGAACAGGGCCTCCGCCACCGACAGCCGCTCCAGTTCCCCGGGGGAGACGCTCTCGTTGACCGCGTGGATCTGGGCCTCCGGCTCGCTCAGCCCGATGAGCAGGATCTCCGCACGCGGGTAGAGGGCGGCGAGGGTGTTGCACAGCGGGATGGAGCCGCCCTGGCCCGCGTACTGCATCTCCTGGCCCGGGTACGCCACCGCCATCGCGGCGGCCATGGCCTGGTAGGCCGGGCTGGTGGTGTCGGCGCGGAAGGCCTGGCCCTCGCCGATCTGCTCGGTGCTCACCCGCGCGCCCCAGGGCGTGTGCGCCTCCAGATGCGCCTGGAGCAGCTTGGTCGCCGCACCCGCGTCCACGCCCGGCGGCACCCGCAGGCTGATCAGCGCACGGGCGCTCGACTGCACGGACGGGGTGGCGCCGACGACGGGCGGGCAGTCGATGCCGAGGACCGTGACGGCCGGGCGCGACCAGATCCGGTCGGCGACCGTGCCGGACCCGATCAGCTCGACGCCGTCCAGCACCTTGGCGTCCTGCCGGAACTGCTCCTCGTCGTACTGCAGGCCTTCCCAGGCCGAGTCCGAGGCGAGCCCGTCGACGGTCGTCGAGCCGTCCTCTGCGCGCAGCGAGTCCAGGACGCGGATCAGCGCGGCGAGCGCGTCGGGCGCGGCACCGCCGAACTGGCCCGAGTGCAGATTGCCCGCGAGGGTGTCGACGCTGACGCGGACGAGGGTCATACCGCGCAGCGTGGAGGTCACCGTCGGCAGGCCGACTCGGAAGTTGCCCGCGTCGCCGATGACGATCGTGTCGGCCTCCAACAGGCCCGGGTGCTCCTCGGCGTACCGCTCCAGACCGCCCGTGCCCTGCTCCTCCGAGCCCTCGACGATCACTTTGACGTGCACGGGCACGCCGCCGTTCGCCTTCAGCGCGCGCAGCGCGAGCAGATGCATGATCACACCGCCCTTGCAGTCGGCGGCGCCACGCCCGTACCAGCGTCCGTCGCGCTCGGTCAGCTCGAACGGCGGGGTGGTCCAGCCGGCCTCGTCCAGCGGCGGCTGCACGTCGTAGTGGGCGTAGAGCAGGACGGTCTTCGCACCCTCCGGGCCGGGGAGGTAGCCGTAGACCGACTGGGTGCCGTCGGGGGTGTCGAGCAGGGCCACGTCCTGGAAGCCCTCGGCGGTGAGCGCGTCCGAGATCCAGCGGGCGGCGCCCTCGCTCTCGCTCCTCGGGAACTGGTCGAAGTCCGCCACCGACCGGAAGGCCACCAGTTCGGTGAGTTCCGTCTTCGCCTCCGGCATCAGAGAGGCGACGGTCTCGGCGACCGGATTCGACGACATGGGCACGCTCCTTGTGGGTGCGACGTTGAAGAGTTGAGTGCTGTAGATCCTCCCACAGCGGGCCCTGACCAGGTCCGCCGTAGGATGCGGGAGACAGCAGGGCAGGCGGCTTGATCGGGAGCAGTAGACCATCGTGAGCAGCGAGAACTCTTCGGCGGACGACGCGCGGCAGGTGTGGGACGTCGTCGTGGTGGGTGCGGGACCCGCGGGAGCTTCGGCCGCGTACGCGGCGGCGGTCGCGGGCAGACGTGTGCTGGTGCTGGAGAAGGCGGAGCTGCCGCGGTACAAGACGTGCGGCGGCGGCATCATCGGCCCCTCGCGCGACGCCCTCCCGCCGGGCTTCGAGCTGCCGTTCAAGGACCGGGTGCACGCGGTGACGTTCTCGCACAACGGCCGCTTCACGCGGACCCGCCGGTCCAAGCAGATGCTGTTCGGGCTGATCAACCGGCCCGAGTTCGACCAGCAGCTCGTCGAGCACGCGCAGAAGGCGGGCGCCGAGCTGCGGACGGGTGTCACCGTCCAGCGGGTCGAGCAGCACGGCTCGGAGGTGCCGGACCGGCGCACGGTCGCGGTCGTCCTGCAGGGTGGCGAGGTCCTGCTCGCGCGAGCGGTGGTCGGGGCGGACGGCAGCGCCAGCCGTATAGGGGCGCATGTCGGGGTCAAGGTCGACCAGGTGGATCTCGGCCTGGAGGCGGAGATCCCGGTGCCGGAGACCGTCGCCGAGGACTGGAAGGGGCGGGTGCTCATCGACTGGGGCCCGATCCCCGGCAGTTACGGCTGGGTCTTCCCCAAGGGCGACACCCTCACGGTCGGGGTGATCTCGGCCCGGGGTGAAGGCGCCGCGACGAAGCGGTACTTGGAGGAGTTCATCGGCCGCCTCGGCCTCGCCGGCTTCGAACCGAGCATCTCGTCCGGGCACTTGACCCGCTGCCGGGCCGACGACTCGCCGCTGTCGCGCGGCCGGGTGCTGGTCTGCGGCGACGCGGCGGGGCTGCTGGAGCCGTGGACCCGCGAGGGCATCTCCTTCGCGCTGCGCTCCGGCCGGCTCGCGGGGGAGTGGGCGGTGCGGATCGCCGAGGCGCACGACGCGGTGGACACGCGCCGGCAGGCCCTCAACTACGCGTTCGCGGTCAAGGCAGGGCTCGGCGTGGAGATGAGCGTCGGCAAGCGGCTGCTGACGGCGTTCGAGCGTCGCCCCGGTCTGTTCCACGGTGCGCTGATGGGCTTCCGCCCGGCCTGGAAGGGCTTCAAGGACATCACGCGGGGTGCCACGTCGCTGGGCGAGATCGTCCGTACCCATCCCATGGCCCAGCGGGCGCTGACGGCGGTTGACCGTCGTCCCGCGTCGGACGGCGAGGTTAGCTCGTCACCGTGATCTCGAAGACCGGGTGGTCGGGGGCGATCCGGCGCAGCTCGTCGTCCGGGGAGTCCGGGCCCACCCCGTTGAAGAAGACCCCGACCTCCGCCTTCCAGCGCTTGAGGTAGGCGCGCAGGATCGGGGTCTTGTCGTCGTCGGCCACCTCGGTCGCAGTGAAGGTGTCCACGCGCTTGCCGAGGTGCAGTTCGCCGCCGCCCGAGGCGCGCATGTTGCGCGTCCACTGGACATGACCGCGGGGCGCGACCAGGTACTTGCGGCCGTCCAGGGTCATCAGGTTGACCGGGGTGGTGCGCCACTGCCCGCTCTTGCGGCCGCGGACGGCGAGGACGCGGGAGCCCCAGACGCTGATGCCGCGGCGGGTCATCCAGGCCACGAAGCGGTTGATGACGTTGACGGTGACCCAGCCGGGCTTCTGGACGTGTGTGGACATGGGGTCCCCCTGGTCTCCGGGTGGCGGATCGGTGCTCTCTTTTGTGAGCACTGCTCTCTCTCGCTGGGTTCAGTCTGCCCGAGGTCGGCACTCCAGGGCAAGAGCACTGCTCTCGTTTGTGTGCACTGCTCTACTTTCATGGCACACTTCGCCGTATGAGCACCGCACACGGCGCCCGGGCCCGGGCCAGGATCGAAGTCACCGCGGCCATCAAGGACGAGGCCCGCAGACAGCTCGCCGCGGAGGGCGCCGCGAGGCTCTCCCTGCGTGCCGTGGCCCGTGAGCTCGGCATGGTCTCCTCCGCGCTGTACCGCTACTTCCCCAGCCGTGATGACCTGCTGACCGCTCTCATCATCGATGCCTACGACTCCCTCGGCGAGCGGGCCGAGGCGGCCCATGAGCCGGCGGCCGACCCCTTCCGGCGATGGGTCGCGGTCTGTGAGGCGGTGCGGGGCTGGGCGCTGGACCACCCCCACGAGTACGCGCTGATCTACGGATCGCCCGTGCCCGGCTACACCGCCCCCGAGACCACCGTCCCGCCCGCCGCCCGCGTCGGCCTGCTGCTCATCGGCATCGCCCGCGACGCCCACCACGCCGCCGGCCTGACCGGACCCTCGCTGCCGGCCGAACTGCGCCCGGAGGCCGAGCGGATCGCCGCCGACCTCGCGCCCGACCTCCCCCCGGCAGCGGCGGCGGCTCTCGTCGCGGCCTGGGCCCAGCTCTACGGCTTGGTCGGCTTCGAGCTGTTCGGGCAGTTCCACCGGGTCGTGGAGGACCGGGAGACGTTCTTCCGCCACGCGGCGGGGCGACTCGCCCAGGGGGTGGGGCTGGTAACCGGACCTACCGAGGGCGCAGCGCCAGGCCGCTGATGTCGGCGGTGGGCGGGGTGCCCTCGCTCAGGAGCAGCGTGGGAACTCCGGTAACTCCGGCGACGGCATCTCGCATCCTCTCCACGGGGTGTCTCCACGGAAGTGAGGGGAGCCTGACAACGGGCGGCCGTGTACTTCCCGGGGAGTACACGTGATCACCACGCCTGGCTGACGCCGCTCCGGGCGGGCGGCGTCTAGCGTGGCCGGTATGGACGAGCAGCGCGCGCGGGGTGGGCCGCCTCAGTGGTGGCGCCATGGGCCTCCGTGGTGGGACCGGTGGGGGGAGGGGGAGCGTGCGCCCCGGTGGCCCTGGCGGTCCACCGTCGCCGTCACGGTCTTCGTGCTGGTCGGCTCGAACTTCGCCGCGCACGGCCAGGAGGGCGAGCGGGCGGAACTCGACCTGTTCGCGCGCTTGCTGCTGCTGGTGGCCGGAGGGCTGTTGCTGTGGCGGAAGCGGTATCCGGTGGCCGTGGTCTTCGGCACGGCGGCTGCCGCCCTGCTCTACCTGGGGGCCGGGTATCCGTACGGGCCGGTGCTCCTCACCGTCGCACTGGCGTGCTTCAGCGCGATCGTCGCCGGGCACCGCCGGGCGGCGTGGGCCGCGATGGGAACGCTGTGGGCCGGGCACGTCCTGGTGGCGCACTGGCTGTTTCAGTGGCTGCCGCCGTCGGGGGACTCCGCCGCCTCCTGGGGCGAGGAGATCGTCGTCGCCACCTGGGTGGTGGCGATCGCCGCGGTGTCGGAGCTGTTCCGGGTCCGGCGCGAGCAGTGGGTCCGGGAGCGGGCCGAGCGTGCCGAGGCGGCGCGGCGGCGGGCCGACGAGGAGCGGCTGCGGATCGCACAGGAACTGCACGACGTCCTCGCACACAGCATCTCCGTGATCAATGTGCAGGCGGGCGTCGGCCTCGCGCTCCTCGACTCCGACCCCGAGCAGGCCCGTACGGCGCTCACCACGATCAAGGACCAGAGCAAGGAGGCGCTCGGCGAGGTGCGCCAGGTGCTCGACACCCTGCGCGCGCCCGGTGACGCCCCTCGCGCCCCGGCGCCCGGGCTCGACCGGCTGTCCGAGCTGGTGGAGCAGGCGGCGAGCGCGGGTCTCACGGTCGAGGTGGAAGGCGAGCCGCCGCGCCTCGCGCCCGGCACGGACCTTGCCGCCTTCCGCATCGTCCAGGAGGCCCTGACCAACGTCGTACGGCACTCGGGTTCGCGGCACGCGCGGGTGCGCCTCGCGCACGACGCGGACACGCTGCGGCTGCGGATCGACGACGACGGGCCCGCGACCGGCGCCGACGCGGGCGGCGGCGGCAACGGGCTGGTCGGCATGCGGGAGCGGGCCGCCGCGCTGGGTGGCACCATCGAGGCGGGGCCCCGCCCGGACGGCGGTTTCCGGGTCCTCGCCGTACTGCCGCTGACGGCGTCCGCTGCCGAGTGAACCGTCGGCGGACCGGAGGACGACGCAAGGAGGACCGGTGATCCGCGTACTGCTCGCCGACGACCAGTCACTGGTCCGGGCAGGGTTCCGGGCGCTGCTCGACGCACAGCCGGACATCGAGGTGGCAGCGGAGGCCGCCGACGGCGAGGAGGCCGTGCGCCGGATCCGCGAACTGCGGCCCGACGTCGTCCTGATGGACATCCGCATGCCCGCGCTCGACGGCCTGGCCGCGACCCGGAAGGTCACCGGGGACGCGGGCCTGAAGGACGTCAAGGTGGTCATGCTCACCACCTTCGAGCTCGACGAGTACGTCTTCGAGGCGATCCGCTCGGGTGCCTCCGGCTTCCTCGTCAAGGACACCGAGCCGGACGAACTCCTGCGCGCGGTACGGGCGGTGGTCGCGGGCGACGCACTGCTCTCGCCGGGGGTGACGCGCCGGCTGATCGCCGAGTTCGCGGCCCGCTCCAAAGAGCCCGCGGCGGCCGACGCCCTGGCGAGGCTCACCGAGCGGGAGCGGGAGGTGATGGCCCTGGTCGGTATCGGCCTGTCCAACGAGGAGATCGCCCGCCGGCTGGTCGTCAGCCCGCTCACCGCGAAGACCCACGTCAGCCGCACCATGGTGAAGCTCGGCGCCCGCGATAGGGCCCAACTGGTCGTGCTCGCCTACGAGTCGGGGCTGGTGCGGCCGGGCTGGCTGGGCTGAGCCCCCGACCGGAACCGGAGCAGCACACTGACGACCCGGGCGACGAACAGCACCGGCGCGAGCACCAGCCCGGCGCGCACCAGCAGGGTCCCCCATGTGGGCGGAAGCGCGAAGAGCAGCGCGGGACCCGCCACGGCCCCGAAGACGACCGCCGCCGCGAAGGCCGCACTGCACAGCGCGTACCCGATCTCGACGGTGACCGCGTCCCGCTCGGCCTGAGTACGCCGTCCCCCGTGACTCGTCATGAGGCGAGTCAAACAGGCGTGCGCCCGGCGGGCAAGCCGTCCCGCCGGGCGCACCGTGGAAGGCGTTCCCCCTAGTCGCGTACGGATACGCGTTCCGCCTCCCTGGGGCTGGACTTGGCGACCACGACGGACGGCCGGTCCCGGCGGGTCCGCAGGCCCGTGAGGGTGATCAGCAGACCGGCGAGGGCGATGAGCGTCACGACCACCAGGCCGGGCCGGTAGCTGTCGAGGACGGCCTGCGGGGTGGCGGCGCCCTGCTCCGGGCTGTTCGCGGTCACCACCGCCGTCACCACGGCGAGGAAGATCGCGCCGCCCACCTGGACCGAGGTGTTGAGCAGCCCGGAGACCATGCCCTGCTCGTGCTCGTCCACGCCGTTGGTGGCCTGGACGTTGAAGGACGGGAAGGTCAGCGCGAAGCCCGAGCCGACCAGCAGCATCGTCGGCAGGATCACCGACGCGTAGACGGGATTCAGGTCGATGCGCAGGAACAGGACATAGCCGGTCACCATCAGGGCGAAGCCGAGCACCATCAGCCGGGCCGTGCCGAACCGGTCGATGACGGCGCCCACCTTCGTCGCGGACAGCGCCACCAGCGCGCCCGCCGGGAGGAACGCCAGGGCCGTGTGCAGCGCGGACCAGCCGAGCAACTGCTGCATGTAGAGGGTGACCAGGAACTGGAAGCCGATGTAGCTGCCGACGAACGTCAACGCGCCGAGCTGCGCCCGCACTTGCGGCCCCGAGCGCAGCACCCCGAGCCGGATCAGCGGGCTGGGGCTGCGCCGTTCGACGGCGACGAAGGCCACCAGCAGAACGGCCACGGCGACGAAGGACGCGATGGTCCGGGCCGCCGCCCAGCCCACCTCGGGCGCTTCGACGACGGTGAAGACGAGCAGCAGCATCGAGGCGGTGCCGAGGACGGCGCCGGGGATGTCGTAGCCGCCCTGCCCGCGCTCGCGCTCAGTGCGCGGCAGCAGCCTCAGGCCCACGAGCAGGGCGATCAGCGCGATCGGGGCGGGCAGCAGCATGGTGAGCCGCCAGCTGGCCTCCGTGAGCAGGCCGGAGAAGACGAGGCCCATCGAGTAGCCGGTGGCGCCGCAGGTGGTGTAGATGGCCAACGCCCGGTTGCGCAACGGGCCTTCGGGGAACGTCGTGGTGATGATCGACAGGCCGGCCGGGGCCGTGAAGGCCGCGCTCAGGCCCTTGATGAAGCGGCTGGCGATGAGCAGCGGCCCGGAGTCGACGAGACCGCCGAGCAGCGAGGCCAGCGCGAAGACGCCCAGCGCCACCAGGAAGACCTGGCGCCGGCCCAGCAGATCGGCGGCGCGTCCGCCGAGAAGCAGCAGACCGCCGTAGCCGAGGATGTAGCCGCTGACGATCCATTGCAGCGCCGAGGTCGACAGGCCGAGGTCGGCGCCGATGGACGGCAGCGCGACGCCGACCATGGACACGTCCAGGGCGTCCAGGAACATCGCGGCGCAGAGCACCAGCAGGGTGCCCCAGAGTCGCGGAGTCCAACGTCCGTCGGACGTGGGGGTGGTGAGCGGAGAGGTCATGGCCGAGACACTACATGCACATGCATGAGATGCAAGTGCACTTAATTCGGGTGCAACAATCCCGGCTCTCTGTTACGGTGCGGCCCATGTCGGGGAAGCAGGCCGAGCAGGCGCTCGTGGAACAGTGGCGGGACATTCTGGCGCTGCACGCGCGAACACAGTGCGAACTCGACCGTGCCCTGCACGGCCATGGCCTGTGCGCCAGCGACTTCGAGGTGCTCGACGTCCTCGCCGGGTGCCGGACGCCGAAGGGCACCCCGTCCTACCGTGTGCAGGAGATCTCCGACCGGGTCCATCTGAGCCAGAGCGCGCTGTCGCGGCTGATCGCCCGGCTGGAGAAGGAAGGGCTCGTGGAGCGCTGTATGTGCTCCGAGGACCGGCGGGGCGTGCAGGTCGCGCTCACGGCGAAGGGGCGCGCGCTGCACGGCGAGGTGCTGCCGGTGCAGCGCGCGGTGCTCGCGCGGATGCTGACGGACGACTGAGCCGCCCGGGGCGCGGAGCCGTCAGACTCCGGACGTCTCCCGCCACAGCGTGGCGAGCGCCTGGTCGCCCGTCACGTTCGGCAGCGGGGCCCGGTTCCACAGGGCCAGGTACAACTGCTCGGCCGGGCCGGACAGTTCGCACTCCGCCTCGTCCGTCCCGCCCGGCGTGGTCACGGGCGGTTCCGGGGACAGCCGTACGGTCCACACCGCGCCGGTGTCCTCCGTGCGCACCCGCAGGACGCGGGGCTCGGGGGTGCGCACCCTGCTTCTGGAGCGGGCGTGGAAGCCGCGCAGCAGTTCGTCGATGCCGTCGGTCGCGAAGTCCGGGGCGACGGCGGTCGGGGCGCCCCCGCGTGCGGACTCGGCGTCGATCCGGTGCACGGCCGTCTCGTGCGCCTGCCGCCGGGTCCAGAAGGCCAGTGGGGACGGCGCGGGCAGGAAGGCCCAGCACTCCACGCCGGGCGAGGCACCGGCCAGGGTGGCGATGAGGTGGCGGTGGCTGTCGCGGTACCAGGCCACGAGTTCGGCGCCGTCGAGGTCCGGGCTCTCACCCAGCGGGCGGTGCTCGGTGAGCCCCTCGGCGACGTACGACGCGGCCCAGCGGTGCACCGCGCCCGTGTGTCGCAGCAGGTCGCGCACCTGCCACTGAGGGCAGGTCGGCACCTTCGCGTCCGTCCCGGCCTCCTCGGCGGCCGCGGCCAGCAGCAGGCCCTCTGACTCCAGCGTGTGCAGGAACTCGGCGGTCTCCATGCCGCCGAGTCTGCCGTATGGAGCCCGCTCCAGGCCCGGGGTTTCCCGCTGCCGAGTCGCCTCAGTGCTCGGCAGGCCGCCGCGTCGCCGCGCCCACGAGCGCCCCGACCGCCGCCGCCACCGCCGCGAGGACCGCCACGCTGGTCAGGGCGGCCGGCAGGGTGAACCAGTCCGCCATGAAGCCGATCGCGGGCGGCCCGAGGAGCATGCCGCCGTAGCCGAGGGTGGAGGCCGTGGCCACGCCGCTGGGGCCGGCGAGGGCGCCCGCGCGTTCCACGGCGACGGGGAAGAGGTTCGCGAGGCCGAGACCCGTGATCGCGTATCCGAGCAGGGCCGCCCACAGGGAGGGGGCGAGCGAGCCGAGCAGCATTCCGGCCGCCGCAGTGGTGCCGCCCGCGACGACGGTCCGGGTCCGTCCCAGTCGTTCCAGGAGCGTGGTGCCGGTCAGCCGCCCCACCGTCATGGCGAGCGCGAAGCAGGAGTAGCCGACGGCCGCGGCGCCCGGCGAGGCGTCCAGGTCCTGTTCCAGGTGCAGGGCGCCCCAGTCGGCCAGCGCCCCCTCGCCGTACGCGGTGCATCCCGCGATCACGCCGAAGACGATCACCAGCCCGCGGGTGCGGCCGTCCAGTCGGCGCGGGGCGTCCTGCGCGGGGCGTTCCCGCTCCGGGGGTGTCGGCGGCTCGTGCCGCAGGAGCGTCGGTCCCGCCAGGGCCGTCACCAGCAGTCCGACGACGGTGAGCAGCAGCAGATGCCGGGTGGGGGAGAGGACCCCCGCGACCAGCCCGCCCAGACCCGCGCCGACCATGCCGCCCAGGCTGAACGCGGCGTGGAAACTCGGCATGATCGGCCGCCCCAACGCGGCCACCAGCTCGACGGCCGCGCTGTTGAAGGCGACGTTGATCCCGCCGTACGCGGCGCCGAAGAGCAGCAGCACGAGGCCCAGCGCGAGGACCGAGTGGGTCAGCGGGGGCAGGGCCACGCTGAGGGAGAGCAGGACGGCGCAGACGACGGTGACCTGGTGGTTTCCGTAGCGGCGGCACAGTCGACCGGTGAGGGTCATGGTGATGACGGCACCGGCCGAGACGCCCAGGAGGGCGAGGCCGAGGGCGCTGGCGGAGGCGTTCGTCTGTTCCTTGATGGCAGGGATGCGCACGACCCAGCCGGCGAAGACGAAGCCGTCGAGGGCGAAGAAGACGGTGAGCGCGATACGGAGTCGGGTCAGAGAGCTGCCGTCGCCCGGCACGGCGCTGTGCGTTCGGGGTTTGTTTATTTGCGGCACAAACTCAGACTAGGTGGGTGCGGAGGCGGCTACAAGGTGCGACTCTAGGACGAGAGGCATCCGCCCAGAGGGAAGCCGAGGCAACTCGGGAGGACGCATGGGACGTGACGTGCCGGCCCTGGTGTTCACGCGGGAGGACCGCCGTCGCTACCGGCAGAAGATGCACACCGACCTCGAGGTGCTGGCGCGGATGCTCCGCGAGTCGGGCTTCGAGAGCGAGCGCCCCCGGGTCGGGCTGGAGATCGAGCTCAACCTGGTGGACGACGAGGGACTGCCCGCGATGCGGAACACCGACGTGCTCCAGGCGATCGCCGACCCCGCCTGGTCGAGCGAGCTGGGCCGCTTCAACCTGGAGATCAACATCCCGCCCCGTGAGCTGACGACGGGCGGCCCCGGAGACTGGGAGCGGGAGATCCGCGACGCCCTCAACCACGCCGAGGACCGCGCCGCGGCGGTCGGCGCCCACCTGATCATGGTCGGCATCCTGCCGACGCTGGGCGAGACGCATGTGAGCGAGTCCGCCCTGTCCGGCGACCCCCGGTACCAGTTGCTCAACGAGCAGATCTTCGCGGCGCGCGGCGAGGACCTGCGGATCCGGGTCGACGGAGTGGAGCGCCTGGCGACGTACGCCGACACCATCACCCCCGAGGCCGCCTGCACCAGCACCCAGTTCCACCTCCAGGTCGCCCCGAAGGAGTTCCCGCACTACTGGAACGCGGCCCAGGCCATCGCGGGCGTGCAGATCGCCCTCGCGGCGAACTCCCCCTACCTCTTCGGCAGGGAGCTGTGGCGCGAGACCCGGATCCCCCTGTTCGAGCAGGCCACCGACACCCGCCCCGAGGAGATCAAGGCCCAGGGCGTCCGCCCCCGGGTGTGGTTCGGGGAACGCTGGATCACCAGCGTCTTCGATCTCTTCGAGGAGAACGTGCGCTACTTCCCGGCCCTCCTGCCGCTGTGCGACGACGAGGACCCGCAACAGACACTCGACCGGGGCGGCGTTCCGCAACTGGACGAACTGACCCTGCACAACGGCACGATCTACCGCTGGAACCGCCCGATCTACGCCGTCACCGACAGCGGTCCGCATCTGCGCATCGAGAACCGGGTGCTGCCCGCGGGCCCCACCGTCGCCGACACCATCGCCAACGGCGCCTTCTACTACGGACTGACCCGCGCCCTGGTCGACGAGGACCGGCCGGTGTGGACGCGGATGTCCTTCTCCGTCGCCGAGGAGAATCTGCACACCGCGGCCCGCGACGGCATCGACGCCCGCATCTACTGGCCCGGAGTGGGCGAAGTGCCGGTCACGGAACTGGTGTTGCGGCGCCTGCTGCCCCTCGCCCACCGGGGCCTGGAGCTGGCCGGCATGGACGACGCCTGGCGCGAACCGCTGCTCGGCATCATCGAGCAGCGCTGTGTCACCGACCGCAACGGTGCCCTCTGGCAGGCCGAGACGGTCCACCATCTGGAGGAGGCCGGCATCTCCGACCGGCGCGAGGCACTGCGGCAGATGACCAAGACCTACATGGACTACATGCACATGAACGCGCCCGCACACACCTGGCCCGTCGACTGACCCCGCGGCATCGCCGGCTCACGCCCGGCCGGGAGCGACCTGACCCTTCCAGTCCCCGGCAGCCGTCCACGGCACCGGATCGGGCGCCTGCGCCGACGTCGTGAGCTCGATCCGCCGCCCCTCGGCCGACGAACGCAGCAGGGCCGTCATCGTGTCCAGGACGTGCAGGGCGAGTTCGCCGTTCGCACGTGGCGCCCGCTGCCCGTCGGCGGCGACGAAGTCGAGCAGTCCGACGCCGCGTGCGCCGTCCTCGTAGCCCGCCGACACCGGCAGGGTGCGCCAGCGCGTGTCGCCGAGCGCGTGCAGCCGGACCTCGCCGTCGAAGCGGTTCGGATCGGGCACCGAGAGGGTCCCGGTCTCGCCGTGCACCTCGATGGGCGCGGCCGTGGTGGCCACACCGTCGAAGCTCGTCGTGATCGTCGTCAGTGCCCCGCCCGCGTGCTCCAGCACTCCGGAGACATGACTGTCCACCTCGACCGGGATCCGCTCGCCCGCGCGCGGCCCCGAACCGATGACCCGCTCGGCGCGCAGCCGGCCGGCCGCCCCGATCACGGCACGCACGGGGCCCAGCAGGTGGACCAGGGACGCGAGGTAGTACGGCCCCATGTCCAGCAGGGGACCGCCGCCCTCGGTGTAGTAGAAGTCGGGGTGAGGATGCCAGCGTTCGTGGCCCGGGGTGACCATCACGGCCGAGGCGAACTGGGGACGTCCGATGCTCCCCGCCTCGACGGCCGCCCGGGCCGTCTGCACCCCGGTGCCCAGGACCGTGTCCGGCGCGCACCCCACACCGACGCCCGCCTTCGCGGCGGCCTCCACGACGGCACGGGCGTCGGCGAGCGTCGCGGCCAGCGGCTTCTCCCCGTAGACGTGCTTGCCGTGGCCGATGGCGCCGAGGGCGATCCCGGCGTGGGCGGCCGGGGTGGTGAGGTTCAGCACCGTGTCCACGTCCGGGCTGCTCAGCAACTCCTCGACCGTCAGCGCCTCGACGCCGGGCAGTTCAGCGGCGACGGCTGCCGACCGGGAGGCGTCGAGGTCGGCGACCGCGGTGACGCGCACGGCGGGATGCCCGGCGAGCGTGTCGAGGTACGCGCGGGAGATGACGCCGAGTCCTACGACGCCGATGCGGTGCGCGTCGCCCACAGCATGCCCCTCTCGATGATGGTGCGGACGTCGGGGTGCTCCAGCACGTCGAGGCTGTGCCCCGGTGTCGTCACCAGCACGCGCCCGGCACCCCACCGGCGGGTCCACACCGCCGGTGAGGTGACCGGCCGGTGCCAGGGCTGCCACGGCCGGGCGGGATGCGTGGTGGTGGCCAGGACGTCGATGAGGTCGTCGTGGAGCACCCAGTACTGCTCGGTGTCCAGCTTGAAGTCCTCGATGCCCGCCGTGACGGGGTGGGCGCGGCCGGCCTCGGTGAGATTGATGGTGTGCGGCAGGAAGTTGTCCTCCGCCCCGCCCCGGCGCTCGCACGGTTCCTTGCCCGGGTGGGTGGCGAACTGGCCGCCGACCAGGTGGAGATAGTCGGCCGAGGCGCGGAACGAGTCGGCGATGCCGCCGTGCCAGCCGGTGAAGCCGGTGCCGGCCACGACCGCCTCACTCAGTCCGGTCACCTGCTCGCGTGTGATCTCCGACATCGTCACGCACTGCACGACGAGGTCGGTGGCCGCCATCTCGGCGGTGTCGGCGTAGACGTCGGTCGACTCCTCGACCCGGACGGCGTATCCGTTGTCCCGGAGGAAGGGAAGGAACAGCTCCGTCGCCTTGACCGGCTCGTGGCCTTCCCAACCGCCTCGGACAACCAGGGCTCTTTTCTGCGTCATCGTGATCTCACTATGCGCGGGGCGCCCGGGCTTCGAAAAGGGGGCCGGACCTCACGAAACTTTCGCGGCCGAGGCCCGGGCGCCGACCGTCCAGCAGGCCGCGGTGAAGCGGACTTCCGCGCCGTGCACGAAGGGCTCGAAGGCGGCGCGGACCGTCTCGACGACCCGTGCGCGCGTCTCCTCGTCCACCTCGGGCAGGGCCATGCCGAGAGGCCCGAGCCGGGTGAAGTAGCGGACCAGCTCCTTCTCGGGCAGGGTGCAGACGATGTCGACCGGCCGGATGTCGATATCGGCCCAGCCGCTCTCGGTGAGGATGCGACGGACCTTGTCCGGGTCCGCGAAGGCGAACTGTCCCGGCTCGTCGGGCCGTCGCACGGGCAGGTCCGGCAGCAGCGGTGCGGCGGCGCGCTGGGCCGTCGTCATGTACGGGTTCTCGGCGGGGTCCCGCCAGACGATCAACCGGAGCGCGGCGTCGTCCCGGGCGGCGCTCCGCAGATTGGCGAAGGCCCGTACGGGGTCCTCGAAGAACATGACACCGAAACGCGAGATGACGGCGTCGAAGGTGCCGGGCTCGAAGGAGTGCTCCTGCGCGTCGCCGCGGACGAAGGAGGCCGGTGCGCCCTCGCGCTCGGCGCGTGCCCGGGCGGTGTCGATCAACGGCTCGGAGATGTCGACACCGACGCAAGTCCCCGCGGGTCCGAGCCGTCGCGCGACGGCCAGGGTGGTGCCGCCCGTCCCGCAGCCGACGTCGAGCACGTGTTCCACGCCCTCGGCGGACACGGCCTCGACGAGCAGGTCCTCGATGGGCCTGAACATCCCGTCCAGCACCGGCTGGAGATCCACCCAGGCGTGACCGGCGCGTCCGTTCCAGCGGGCGGTCTGTTCGTCGTCGTTCCTGCGCTCGGCGTCCATGGTCGTCGGCTCTCCTTCTGCTTGCCGTCTGCTTGCCTTGTGTCTTGCTTCGGTCGGGGCGAGATGACAGCGTTCTACTTCAAGTCGACTTGAGGTCAAGGAAATGACAGACCTGGACATCGCCGAAGTGGCGCGGCGCGCCGGGGTGCCCGCCTCGACGCTGCGGTTCTACGAGGAGAAGGGGCTGATCGCCCCGACGGGGCGGCGCGGGCTGCGCCGGCAGTTCGATCCCGGCGTACTGGAGCGGCTGGCGCTGATCGCGCTGGGGCGGACGGCCGGGTTCTCGCTCGACGAGATCGCGCACATGTTCGCGCCGGACGGACCGCCCCGGATCGACCGGCGCATGCTGGCGGACAAGGCGGAGGAGCTGGACCGCCGGATCAGCGAACTGGGCGTGCTCCGCGACTCCCTGCGGCACGCCGCCGCCTGCCCCGCGCCCAGCCACATGGAGTGCCCCACCTTCCGCGGTCTGCTCGACGCGGCGGCGTCGGGCGGTGTCCCCACTCCGAGGAGGCGGATGCCGCCCGCCGGCTAGTGGCCCGTCCGGCTCCTCGCCGGGTACGGCCCGGCGGCGTGCGGCACACGAGTGGGCCCTGCCGCCGCGCGCCGGGCGGCGGCGCTACGGCCCCATTGCTACGCGATGTCGCCGTGCGGGCCGGCCGTCTCCGGTTCCGGCGTCGTCGTCACGGTCGCCACCCCGCGCGCCCGCAGCTCCGCGAGGACGGCCGGGTCAGCGGTGTCGTCCGTGACCAGCGTCCAGCCCTCGCACAGGGCCGTCCAGGCGTGGAAGGGGCGGCGGCCGAGCTTGGCCGCGTGGGCGAGGACGTAGACGTGGTCGGCGCGGCGGGCCATCAGCTCCTTGAGGCGGGTCTGGCGCAGATCCGCCTCGCAGATGCCGAGTTCGGGGGAGATGCCGTCCGTGCCGAGGAAGACCCGGTCGAACGTCAGGCGCTCCAGGGCGGCTTCCGTGAGGGGCCCGACGAAGCCCTGGCTGAGCGGGCGCAGGGTGCCGCCGAGGCACTCGACGTGCACCGTCTCGACATCGGACAGCGCCTGCAGGGCGGTGAGTCCGGTGGTCGCCACGGTGAGGTCCTCGGCCGTGCGCAGCTCATGGGCGAGTGCGCCGACCGTGGACCCGGCGTCGAGCAGCAGCGTCTCACCGGGCCGCACCTGGGCCGCCGCCCAGCGGGCGATGGCCTGCTTGGCCTCGAAGGCCTCGCCCACGCGCTGCCGCAGCGAGGCCTCGGGGTGCGCGGCCAGCGCCATGGCCCCGCCGTAGGTGCGGGCCAGCCGCCCGTCGGTGGTGAGCTTGGCCAGGTCGCGGCGGATGGTCGAGGCCGTCACGCCGAACAGCTGCGACAGCTCCTCCACGCTCGCCAGGCCGGTGGTGGTGGCGAGGTGGACGATGCGGTCGCGCCGCGCCTTGGATCCGGTCACAGACATAGGTTCTTCAGGTCCTCGATAGTCCTGGGCCGTCCTGGGTCTCACACGTGCCTGACGCGAACCGCGGTCAGCGGGCGGCCGGAGCGGTCGACATCTCGGCGGCCTGGCGCAGAGCCTCGACCATGCTACCGGGCTCGGCCCGGCCGGTTCCGGCGATGTCGAAGGCCGTGCCGTGGTCGACGGAGGTGCGGATCACCGGCAGTCCGACGGTGAGGTTGACCCCGGCCTCGATGCCGAGGACCTTGACGGGGCCGTGCCCCTGGTCGTGGTACATCGCGACGATGAGGTCGTAGTCGCCGCGCGAGGCCAGGTAGAACGCCGTGTCGGCGGGCAGCGGGCCGCGTGCGTCGATGCCGTCGGCGCGGACCCTCTCCAGCGCCGGGACGATCTTCGTCTCCTCCTCGCCGTAGCCGAACAGGCCGTTCTCGCCCGCGTGCGGGTTGATGCCGCAGACACCGATCACCGGGTCGGGGGTCCCGGCGCGCACCATCGCCTCGTGGCCACGGCGCACCGTGCGCTCCACCAGGCCGGGCTCGATGCGGTTCACGGCGTCGATCAGCCCGATGTGGGTGGTGACGTGGATGACCTTCACCCGGGGCGTCGACAGCATCATCGACACTTCCTCGACGCCCGTGAGATGGGCGAGGAGTTCGGTGTGGCCCGGGTAGAGGTGACCGGCGGAGTGCAGGGCCTCCTTGTTGAGAGGGGCGGTGCAGATGCCGTCCACGTCGCCGCGCAGGGCGAGTTCGGCGGCGACCCGGACGTAGTGGTAGGCGGCGTCGCCCGCGACGGCGGACAGCTCGCCCCAGGGCAGGTCGGCGGGGAGCAGCCCGAGGTCGATCACATTGACCCGGCCGGGCGTGAACTCGGCCTGGGCCGGACCGTCGACGGGCACGATGTCGCAGGCGATGCCGAGAGTATCGGCGGCCTGGCGCAGACGCTCGGCGTCGCCCACGACGACGGGGCGGCAGTCGCGCAGGGTGTCGGGGTGCAGCAGCGCCGGCACGATGACCTCGGGCCCGATGCCCGCGCCGTCGCCCATGGTCACCGCGATGACCGGGAGCGGCCGGGAAGCCGCGGAGGTCTGGCCGGCGGTGGCGGCGGAGGAGGGGGCTGCGTTCACGGGGCTACTCCTGTGGGGTCGGTCGGAACGTGACGTACGGGTGCGGGGCGCAGGGCCCGGACGATGCGCCGCAGGGAGTCGGCCCCGCCGTAGCTGCCGGGCCGGGTGACGACCGAGCGGCCGTCGGGTGTGCGGGAGAGGACCGCGCCGTGGTGGATCTGGCCCACCGGGCGCAGATCGGTGACGCGCAGGACGTCCAGGACGCGGCGGGCGGTCTCGCCGCCGGTGAGGACCAGGTCGCAGTCGCGCGCCGCGTCGGCGACGCTGTCGGCGAGCGCGGCGACGAGACGGCGCGCGAGGGAGGGGTCGGCCGCTCCGGTGACGCGGACGACCGTCACGGCGGCGACGGGAGGTGCGAGCCGCCGAGAGGAGTGCAGGAGTTCGTGGGTGGTGAGGGAGACCTCGTGCGCTCCGTCCGCGAGGAGATGCGCGACCTGTTCGCGGGCCGACGGTTCGGCCGTGCCTACGACGATCAGCAGCGGCCGGACCACGTCCCCGGCGTCGAACGTGTTCTCCCCGTGCGTGCCCAGAAGCCGCCCCAGGGCGCCCGCGAGCCCGCCGGTGCCCAACAGCCTTATCCCGGGCCCCAGTTCGAGGACCGTCGTGGCGATCGCATCGAGGTCGGTCTCGGTCTCCGCGTCGCACACCGGATGCCGTCCCTGCGCGAAACACGCACGCAGCGCCTCCCGGAGCGCGCCGGGCGCACCGCGTACGTCCGTGAGCGGCACCGGAGCTGACGGCAGGTCACCGAGCGCGGCGGCGACCGAGGCCGGGGCGGGCCGCGCCTCGGCACGCCAGGCGTCCGTCTCGTGCAGCGGCACCCCGTCGAGGTGGACGACCCCGCCCCGGACCGTGCGCCGGGCGGCCGGCAGCGCGGTCGCGATCACCACGCCCCGAGCGTCCCGCGCGTAGGCGGCCGCCTCGGCGGCGAGGTTGCCCCTGAGCAGCGAGTCGACCTTCTTGAAGAGCACCGTGCGGTCGGGCACCGCGTGCGTGACGTCCCGGACCGCCCGCGCCGCCTCGGCGCCGGGCAGCTGCCGCGAGTCGAGGTCGAGCACCAGGGACTCACCGGGCAGGGACGCCACCGGTCCGGGGACCGGTCCCAGCAGGATCCGGGCGGGCGAGCGCAGCGCCACCGCGGTCTCGGCGGCGCCGGACAGATCATCGGCGAGAGCGAGTACGGGCCGGTGGGCGGCCTGGACGGGGCCGCCGGAGCCGGCAGCGGAGAGGGACACGGGTACCTCCTCGGGCGGCCCGGTCGGGCTGCCTCGGAAACCGATGATGACATGGGTTGCGCGAAATGCGCGAGACCTCTTGCGCACTTCGCGCAGTCGTGCCACCTTTTTCGGCGCGACACCTGTTCGTATCCCGCCGGCCGGACCCCCGACCGAGCCACAGCGAGAGCCGCACGAACACCACGAGCCGGTCGCCCCCGGAACGCGAGAAGGTCGACGATGACCCCAAGCCCCCATGACGCACCCCCGGACCACAGCCCCCAGTGGCGGCCCCTCGGCCGCCCCGTCCGCCGCCGCACCCTGCTGCGCCTCGGCGCGCTCGGCGGCACGGGTCTCGCCCTCGGTCCCCTCTCCGCCTGCGCAGGACCCACCGGAGCCCCCGGCCCCGGCACCCTCACCCTCGGCCTGAACCGCTCCCTGGTGAGCCTGGACAACAAGCTGAACCAGTTCGACGCCGCCGTCACCGTGCAGCGCGCCGTCCGCCAGGCCCTCACGAGCATCGGCCCCGCCATGCGCGTCCGGCTCGTCCTCGCCGACCGGTTCGCGATGACCGGGCCGACCACCTGGAGCGTGCGGCTGCGCGAGGGCGTGCGCTACTCCGACGGCAGCCCCGTCACCGTCGAGGACGTCGCCACCGCCCTGGAGATGTACGGCAAGGTCAACGGCTCCTTCCTCCTCGGCCTCTTCCCGGAGCTGCCCACCGTCGAGAAGACCGGCGAGCGCACCTTCGAGCTGCACACCGAGCGGCCGGTGCCCGTGCTCGACCGCCTCATGGCCAACATCCACATCACCCCGTCCGCCGCCAACCGCCCCGAGGAACTCCAGAGCGGCGTCGGCTCAGGACCGTACAAGGTGATCGAGGCCAACAGCGGCGCCGGTGAGTACACCCTCGCCCGCAACCCCCGCTACTGGGGCCGCCCGGCCCACGTCGAAACCGTCCGGGTGCGCTTCGTGCCCGAGGAGTCCAGCCGGGTCATCGCCCTGCGCAGCGGCGAGCTGGACGTCGTCGACACCCTCACCCCGGACTCGGCCGAGCAGCTCACCGGCCTGCCCGGCGTCACCGTCGAGGAGACCTCCGGCGTCCGCATCTGCCAGCTCTTCTACAACTTCCGCAAGCCCGACGACCACCCCCTGGCCGACGCCCGCGTACGCCGCGCCCTCACCTACGCCATCGACGGCGAGGCACTGGCCAAGGACGTCCTCACCGGCTCCGCCGAAGCCGCCGAGGGAGTCGTCCCCCTCGCCCTCGAAGGCGCGGTGCGTACCGGCGCCTACACCTACGACCCGGGCAAGGCCAAGGCGCAGCTGAAGCGACTGGGCGCCGAGGGCCTGCGGATCCGCGTCATCTGGGAGTCGGGCGAGTTCGCCGCCGACAGCTCCGTCATGGAAGCCGTCGCCGACATGTTCCGCGACATCGGCGTCCGCGCCTCCCTGCTCCAGTTCGAACCGGGCGGCGACATCCTGAAGTGGCGGCAGGGCCGCGGCGGCGACTGGGACGTCATCGGCAACGGCTTCCCCGGCACCACCGGCCAGGCCCTCACCTCCCTCCAGGGCATGTACGGCGGCACCCCCGAGCGGGAACGCACCCGCGACACCTACATGGGGTACGTCATCCCGGACATCCAGCGCCGCCTGGAGGACGCCGCCACCGAGACCGACGCCGCCGCCCGCGACCGCAAGCTGGCCGCCGCGCAGCACGCCGTCTGGAACACCTGGCCCAGCCTGTGGGCCTTCGCCCCCAAGACCCTGCTCGCCCGCCGCGAACGCGTGCACGACCTGGGCCTGCTCCAGCTCAACTCCTACGATCTGTCCGCCGTACGGCTGGAGGGCTGAGCCGTGGCCACCTATCTCGCCCGCCGCATCGGCCAGAGCCTGCTGGCCGTCTTCCTCACCCTCACCACGGTCTTCCTGCTGCTGCGCCTGGCTCCCGGCGACCCGGCCGCCGCCTACGCCGCCCCCAGCGCCACGGCCGCCGACCTCGCCCGCATCCGCGCCCAGTTCGGCCTCGACGAACCGCTCATCACCCAGTACGGGATCTTCCTGCGGGACCTGTGCACCGGGAACCTAGGCACCAGCTACTCCTTCCACTCCTCCGCGTTCCAGGTGGTCATGGACCGGCTGCCATACACCATCACCCTCGCGGTCTCGGCCATCGCTGTCACCACCGTCGTCGCCGTACCGCTCGGCGTGTGGATGGCACGGCGCGCCGACACCAAGCGGGAGCTGGGCGCCAACGTCCTGACGATCACCGGGCAGTCGATGCCGGACTTCTGGACCGGCGTGATGCTGCTGACCGTCTTCGCCGTGCTGCTCCCGGTGCTGCCCGCCTCCGGATTCACCTCGTGGAGCGGCCTGATCCTGCCCACGGTGACCGTGGCCGTCCTCCAGCTCGCCCTGATCTCCCGCCTGGTCCGCCGCGAGATGACCACCGCGCTCGCCGCCCCCTACACCACGGTCGCCCGCTCCCGCGGCGTCTCCGAACGCACCCTGACCTGGCAGTACGGCCTGCGCAACTCCGCCGTGCCGCTCGTCACCGCCCTCGGCACCCGCTTCGCGGCCCTGCTCAACGGTGTCGTGGTCGTCGAGGTCGTCTTCGGCTGGCCGGGCGTCGGCTCACTCGTCGTCCGGGCGCTGGAGACCCGCGACTACCCGCTCATCCAGGCCACCGTCCTCGTGACGGCCACCCTCGCGATCCTCGTGCAGCTCCTCGTCGACCTCGCCTACCCGCTGTTCGATCCGCGCGTACGACTCGGAAAGGCGGCCTGACCATGGCCGGTGTCATCTCCACCCCGGTCGCCGGTACCGAGCGGCCCAGCGCCGTCGGCGCCCGCGACCTCGCCCGGGCCACCGCGACCCGCCAGCGGCGCGGCTCGCGCTTCAAGATCTGGGCCGGGTCCGTGTGCACGGCCCTGGTCGTCCTGCCCGTCGCCCTCGCCGGCCTGCTGCCCCTGCCGGAGGCCAACGCCCAGGACCTCTCGGAGCGCAGGCTGCCGCCGCTCAGCGCGGGGCATCTGCTCGGCACCGACCAGCTCGGCCGCGACCTGCTGTCGCGCATCCTGCACGGCGGCCAGGTCTCCCTGTCGGTCGGCGTCCTCGCGGTCCTGGTGTCCGGGCTGATCGGCATCGTCGCCGGGGCGGCCGCGGGCTTCTTCGGCGGCTGGGTCGACGCGCTCGTCTCCCGCTTCCTGGAGGCCCAGCTCGCCCTGCCCCTGCTGATGATGCTGCTGCTCGTCGTCGCCCTCTTCGGGCCCTCCGTCACCGTCATCACCTGCGTGATCGCCGTCGCCCAGTGGCCCGAGGTGGCGCGGCTGACCCGCTCCCTCGTCCTGGTCGAGCGCGAGAAACCCTATGTCGCCGCCGCCCGCGTCCTGGGCCTGCGAGGCTGGCAGATCCTCACCCGGCACGTCGTGCCCAACGTCGTACGGCCGGTGAGCCTCGTCGTCCTGCTGCTGCTCGCCCAGGCCGTGCTGCTGGAGAGCGCGCTGAGCTTCCTCGGCGCCGGACCGCAGCGGCCCTTCGCCACCTGGGGCCGGATCATCTCCGACGGCCAGGCCTACATCACCACCTCGTGGTGGCTGGTCACCCTGCCCGGCCTGGTCATCGCCCTCCTCGTGGTCGGGGTCAATCTGCTGGGCGACGGACTGCGGGACCGCACCCGCCGCCGGAAGGGAGCCGGAGCATGAGCACCGAGACACCCCTGCTGGACGTCCGAGACCTCCAGATCGAACTCATCACCGCGCACGGCGTCGTCCGGGCCGTCGACGGCGTGACCTTCACCGTCGGCCGCGGCGAGACCGTGACCCTCATCGGCGAGTCCGGATCCGGCAAGTCGACCACCGCGATGGGCGTACTGCGCCTGCTGCCGGAGGGCCTCGCCGTGCTGTCGGGCAGCGTCCGCATCGGCGGCCGGGACGTCGTCGCCGACCCCGGCGCGGCATGCGCGGTACGCGGCCGGACGGTCTCCCTGATCCCGCAGGACCCGATGACCGCCCTCAGCCCCGTCCACACCATCGGCCGGCAGCTCGGCGAGGCGATCCGCCTGCGCCACCCCGAACTGTCCAGGGCCCAGGCCCGCGAGAAGGGCATCGAGCTGCTCGCCCAGGTGCGCATCACCCGCCCCGAGACCCGCTGGAAGTCCTACCCGCACCAGTTCTCCGGCGGCATGCTGCAACGCATCCTCATCGCCATCGCCCTGGCCGGCGACCCGGAACTGCTGGTCGCCGACGAACCCACCTCCGCCCTCGACGCGACCGTGCAGGCCAGCGTCCTGGACCTGCTGATGGAACTCCAGGAACGCACCGGCATCGGCATGCTGATGATCACCCACGACCTGGGCGTGGCCCGACTCGTCTCCGACCGCATCCACGTCATGAAGGACGGCCGCTTCGTCGAGTCCGGACCGGCCGAACGCATCGTCGACCAACCCGCCGAGCCCTACACCCGAGCCCTCCTCGCCGCAGTGCCCCGCCTGGGCGACTGGGACGAGTCCGTCGTACCGGGAGCCGCCACATGACTCTGTTGTCCGTAGAGGACCTGGTCGTCGAATACCCGACCCCGAACGGCCCCTTCCGCGCCGTCGACCAGGTCGGCTTCCAGCTCGACAAGGGCGGTTCGCTCGCGGTGGTCGGCGAGTCCGGCTGCGGCAAGTCGACCCTCGCCCGTGCCCTGGTCCGGCTGCTCACCCCACGGTCCGGCCGTATCGTCCTCGACGGCACGGACATCGCCACCCTCCCGGAGCGGCGACTGCGACCGCTCAGGCGCCGCGTCCAGATGGTCTTCCAGGACCCCTACGGCTCCCTCGACCCCCATCTGACCGCCCAGCAGATCGTGGCCGAGCCGCTGCGCCTCGGCGGAGTGTCGGACCGCGCCGAACGGGCCCGCCGTGCCGCCGAACTGCTCGACCAGGTCGGCCTGCCCCCGTCCGCCCTGGAGCGCCGCCCGGCCGACTTCTCCGGCGGCCAGCGCCAGCGCATCGGCATCGCCCGTGCCCTCGCCTCCCGGCCCGACCTGCTGGTCTGCGACGAGGCGACCTCCGCGCTCGACGTCTCCGTACAGGCCCAAGTGCTCGCACTGCTCAGGGAGTTGCAGGAGGAGACCGGCATCGCCTACCTCGTCATCGCGCACAACCTGGGCGTGGTGCGCGAGATGAGCACCGACGTGGTGGTGATGCGGGCCGGGCGCGTGGTCGAGGCCGGACGGACCGAGACCGTCCTCGCCGCCCCGTCCGACCCCTACACCCGCGCCCTGCGCCGCGCAGCCCTCGACCCGACCGCCATCCACGGCGTGAAACCCCGCCGCGTACTGGAAGGAAGCTCCTCGTGACCACCGCCCTGACCCTGCCGAACACCACCGTCCCGCTCTCGCGGCTGGTGCTCGGCACGATGACCTTCGGCGACACCGTGGACCGTTCGTCGGCGGCGTTGATGCTGGATGCCGCTTTGGATGCGGGTGTCACGGGCGTGGACACCGCGAACGGCTATGCGGGGGGTGAGAGTGAGCGGCTGCTGGGGGAGTTGCTCGCGGGCCGCCGGGAGCGGGTGGTGTTGGCGACCAAGGCGGGGATTGCGCACCCGGACCAGGGTGATCACGCGCCGTTGTCGCGGGCCGGGCTGCGGGCCGCGCTGGAGGGCAGTCTGAAGCGGCTGGGGACCGACCGTGTCGATCTGTTCTATCTGCATCAGCCGGACCGTGCGACGCCGCTGGTCGAGACTCTGGCGGCGGTGGCCGAGTTCGTGGCCGAGGGGAAGGTCGGTGCGCTGGGGGTGTCCAACTTCGCGGCCTGGCAGATCGCCGAGCTCTGTCGGGTGGCGGATGTGGTGGGGGCTCCGCGGCCGGTGGTCGCGCAGCAGTTGCACAATCTGCTGGCGCGGCGTGTGGAGGAGGAGTACGTCGAGTACGCGGCCGTGTCCGGGCTGGCCACGATGGTCTACAACCCCCTCGGCGGCGGTCTCCTCACCGGCCGGCACTCCTTCGGGCAGGCGCCGGAGGGTGGGCGTTTCGGTGATTCGAAGCTGGCCGTCATGTACCGGCAGCGGTACTGGAACGAGGACCTCTTCCGCGCTGTGGGTGACCTGACGCGTATCGCCTCGGATGCGGGGCTGGCGCTGACTGATCTGGCGCTGCGGTGGCTGCTGGACCGCCCGTCCACTGATGCGCTGCTGCTGGGCGGTTCGAGGGTGGAGCACCTGCTCGCCAACATCACGGCAGCGGCGGCGGGTCCGTTGCCGGCTGATGTCACCGCGGCCTGCGACGAGGTCGGTGCCCGGCTGCGCGGCCCGATGCCCGCATACAACCGCTGACCCCCACCACCCCGGACCGTTACGGAGAATCCTTCATGGCAACCGGCCGCACCCCAGCCGAGTTCACCGCCGCCCTGCGTGCCCGTGAGCAGCTGATCGGCTACTGGTCCCTGCTCGACTCACCCATCGCCGCCGAGCGTCTGGCCCGTCTGGGCTACGACTACCTGGCCTTCGACGCCCAGCACGGCCTCTTCGGCTACCAGGGCATGCTCCACAACCTCCTGGCCACCGACACCAAAGGCTCCACCGCCGTCGGCATCGTGCGCGTGGAGGCCAACGACCCCACCTACATCGGCAAAGCCCTCGACGCGGGCGCCACCGCCGTCATCGTCCCGTTGATCGACACCGCGCAGGACGCCGCAGACGCCATCGCCGCCGTCCGCTACCCGCCGCTCGGCCGCCGCTCCTACGGGCCGATGCGCGCCCAGCTCCGTATCGGCCCCAACCCGGCTGACACCCACGCCCAGACCGCCGTCCTGGCGATGATCGAGACGGCCGACGGCCTCGCCAACGTCGAGGAGATCTGCGCCACCGACGGCCTCGACGGCATCTACGTCGGCCCCTCCGACCTGCGCCTGGCCATCGGCGGCACCACCTCCACCGACCCCTCCGTACAAGAGGAGTTCGAACAGGCCCTGACCCGTATCAGGAAGGCAGCCGAGGCTGCGGGCATCGCGGCCGGCATCCACAACGCCGACGGCGCGAGCGCCGCACGCCGCCTCGCCGAAGGCTGGACCTACGTCTCCATCGCCGCCGACGTCGTCCACCTCCAACAGATCGCCACGACCCACCTCGACGCCGCGCGTCAGAAGGGAGAGTCCCGATGACCACCCCCGACGGCACCCTGCGTCCCCACCCCGACCAGCCCGGCCGCGCCGAGACTCATCTGGCCGCCCCCGCCGTGCAGAATCACGCCGCCAACCTGACCGTCCTGCCCAGCGGGGACCTGGGCTGCGTCTGGTTCGGCGGTACCCAGGAGGGCGTCGCCGACATCTCGGTGTGGTTCTCCCGCCTCGCCCGGGGTGCCGACACCTGGTCCCTCCCCGTGCGGCTCTCCGCCGACGACACCCGCTCCGAGCAGAACCCGCTCCTCTTCCCGGCCCCCTCGGGCGAACTCTGGCTTCTGCACACCGCCCAGCGCGCGGGCCACCAGGACACGGCCGAGGTCCGGCTGCGTGTCAGCCACGACGAGGGCGCCACCTGGGGTCCGGCCCGCGTCCTGTTCGCGGCCACCGAGCAGGGCGGCGTCTTCGTACGCCAGCCCGTCGTCCAAGTGCCGCACGGCGAGCGGTTGTTGCTCCCCGTGTTCCGCTGTGTCGCCACCCCCGGCATCGCCTGGTCAGGTGACCGGGACACCAGCTCCGTCATGATCAGCGACGACGGCGGACACACCTGGCGCGAACGCCCCGTCCCGGGCAGCACGGGCCTCGTCCACATGAACATCCGCCCGCTGCACGACGGTTCACTCCTGGCCCTCTTCCGCAGCCGTCGCGCGGACGCCGTGCACAGCAGCGTGTCGTCCGACGGCGGCGAGACCTGGAGCGAACCGCGCGCCCTGGACCTGCCGAACAACAACTCCTCGATCCAGTACACCGTGCTGGCCGACGGCAGGCTCGCCCTGGTCTACAACCACAGCAGCGCGGCGGACGCCGTCGCCCGCAGGGTCTCGCTGTACGACGAGATCGACGACGGGGGAGTGGCCGGGACACCTGCGGAAACCGCCCCCTCGGGCGACGCGTTCTGGGGCGCCCCCCGAGCCCCGCTCTCCCTGGCCCTCTCCCCGGACGACGGCCGCTCCTGGCCGCTGCGCCACGACCTCGAAACCGGCGACGGCCACTGCCTGACCAACAACTCCCGCGATGGCCTCAACCGCGAACTGTCCTACCCCTCCCTCGCCCAGACACCCGACGGCACCCTCCACATCGCCTACACCCACCACCGGCGCACCATCAAACACATCCGCCTGGACGGGGACTGGCTGAAGCGGGAATTCCCGGCCTGAACTCCGGAGACGACGGAGACCGGGCGGGGAAAAACGTTCTACGCCCGGTCACGTTATACTTGCGGCCGCTCATGGAGGCCGCCGTCGTGCCTGGTCGCACGGCCGCAACAGCGAGGGGGTGGACGCCGTTCCGGCACGCCCCGCCCGCATCCAGGACGTCGCGGCCGCCGCCGGCGTCTCGGTGTCCACGGTGTCGAACGTGCTCAACCGGCCCGAGCGGGTCACCGCGCAGACCGCCGAGCGCGTCCGTGTCGCCGTCGCCGAACTCGACTACGTCCCCCACCCGGGAGCGGCGGGCCTGCGCACCGGACACTCCTCCGCCATCGGGCTCGTGCTGCCCGACGTGACCAACTCCTTCTACGCGCGCATCGCACGCGGCGCGGCCGACGCGGCCTACGATCACGGCTACTCCCTCGTCCTCTGCCACAGCGGCGACGCCCCGGAGCGGGAGCAGGGCTACTTCAGCATGCTCGTCGAACAGCGCGCCGTGGGCGTGGTCGTCGTGCCGCTCAGCGCCGACCCGGGACGGCTGGCCCGGCTGCGCGAGCGGGGCATCCCGCTGGTCCTGGCCGACCGCGCGATGCCCGACCGGGAGGGCTGCTCGGCCTCGGTGGACGACATCGCCGGCGGCCGTATCGCCGTGGAGCATCTCCTCGACAGCGGGGCGCGCGACATCCTCGTCGTCAACGGCGAACGCGGCATACGCCAGTGCGCCGACCGGTACCAGGGCGCCCGGCAGGCCGTCCGCAGCCGGCGCGAGGCACGGCTGGACCAGGTCGTCGCCGAGCGGATGACCGTCGCGTACGGCACACAGATCGCGCGCGAGCTGGAGCACCTGCCCGACGGGGTCTTCTGCACCAACGACTTCCTCGCGGCCGGGCTGTGCCGGGGACTGACCGAGCGGGGCGTGCGCGTTCCGCAGGACGTGCAGGTGGTCGGCTACGGCGATCTCGATGTCGCGACCTTCGGGGCGACGACCCTGACGACGGTCCGGCAGCCCGTCGAGGACCTCGGCCGGGCGGCCGTGGAGATGCTGCTCGACGAGATCGAGGCCCGCGCGGACCACCTCCACGAGACCCGCGTCTTCGCCCCCGGCCTCGTCCTGCGCGACTCCACCCGGCCGCTCCCCGGCGACTAGTCGACTAGTCGCCGGAGGGCACCCGCAGCGTCACCGGCCCCAGGAGCCCCGACGACAACTGGGAGTCGAACGCCCAGGCCGTCGGTGTGGCCTCCGCGAGATACGGCGCCAGCGTCCCCCGGACCGTCACCTCCACCCGGACGGTACGCCCGGCGGCACCGCGCAACGGGAAGCGGTACGGCGCGCAGAACGCCTCACCGGCCGCCTCGCCGTCGACCGACACCTCCACACTGCCCCGCACCCGCCCGAGGTCCAGTACCGGTTCGGGCCCCGGCGGTACCTGAAGCGCACGCGCGTACGTCACGCCGCCGCTCCAACTGCCCAGCCCCAGCTCACGCCAGTCGCCGAGCGGCAGCGGCGCCGGTACGGTCCGCACGCGCACCGGCCCGCGCCAGGCGGAGCCGCCTCGCAGCACCGCCGTCGGCTCGGTGACCACCTCGACCGGCGTGGGCGCCGACAGTGGCTGGCGGAGTGTCAGTCGAGGTTCGTCCAGGGGCGATTCCGGTCCGTCCCCGATCCGCACGCTCGCGGGAAGCGCCAGCGGCAGATCGAGCGACACCGTGCCCGCCGGGACGGTGAACCGGAAGCGCTGCGGGGTCGCGTGGACGTCGTCCGTGGACCGCGACGGCCACACGGTGCCGGCGAGGACCGGCCGGCCGGTGAGCCACCCGGTGTCCGGCAGCGGGTGCGGCCGCACCGCGGCGTGGCAGTGCCGCAGCTCGCCCCGCCTGCGGTCGTCCTCGACGGTCCGCCCCCGCCACCCGCCCGTGTCGGCCTCCCAGCCGGCGCCGCTGACAAGGGCTGTCACCCCGTCCCCGGACCGCACCACCAGGTCGACGAAGACCGCGTCCCGGGCGTCGGCACTGTCGGACACGACCTCCAGGGTGTGCTCGCCCGCCCCGAGCGCCGGTTCGTGGCGGAAGAACTGCGGTACGGCGCCCCAGTCCGCCGCGTAGTACTCCACCTGTTCTTGCCGAGCCACCACCGCCCCGTCGAGCAGCACGGTGACCGCCGAGGCGGCACCCACCACGAGCACCGCCCGTGCCCCCTCGCCCGGGCCCCGCAGCCGCGCGCGGTACGTCACCCCGCCGTCCGGTCGCACCCCGTCCGGCGGGCGCATGAACCGCGGACGCGGCCCGAGCCCGCCCGGCGCGGACAGACAGAAGAAGCTGCCCAGCGGGGTGCAGTCCTCGGCCGAGATCGCCGTGGGACGGCTCTCGGCGCCTGACAGCTCGTACTCGAGCACGTTGCGGGCGCGGGCCACCGTGATCCGGGTGGACGCCACATACCCTTCGGCGTCCGGGTCCAGCCGCTCGCCGTTCCACCACACCCGCTTGCCGGCCTCTGCGCCGACATGCAGTTCGGCCGGCCCCCGGTGGTCCGTCTCCACGATCGCCCGGACCCGGGCGGCCGTCGCGCCGACCGGTACGGGCACACGGACGAACTCCTCGTTCACCAGCCCCTTGATGCCCAGCAGCCCGCCCGGGTCCGGGATGCCCCGGCTCGACGAGTACACGGCGACGTCCCAGCCCGCGTCCGGCGGTACGAGGGGCAGCTCGCCCGCCAGGACGCGTTCGGCGCGGTCGGCGTCCAGCGGCTCGGGCACCTCGCCGAGGGGCACCGGGGGCAGGACCCGGACCCGGTTGCCGTACGTGGCCCGGGTCCGTTCCCACACCGTGCCCTCGGTCCACTCCATGGTCCAGATCTGCGGCTCGTCCACGGACGTACCCGGGGGCAGTGCCAGATCGCCCCAGGTGTTGTCCAGGGTGGGGACCAGGCGGCCGTGCCAGCCGGCCGAGAGGTCGAGCACCCGGTCGGGCGCGGCATGTTCCGGCGCCTTCGGTGTCAGGCGGCCTTCACGCCAGACGACCAGGGCCGCGGGGGCGCCGTCCAGCGGCACCTCGATGGTCGAGACGGCGCCGTCGGCGGAGTGGGAGACGGTGACCCGCGCGGGGCAGCGTGAGCCGGTCGCCGGGTTCCAGACCTCGGCCTCGGCGACCTCGGCCCGCACGGTGACCGACGACATGCCGACGGCAAGGCCTGCCGGTGCGGCATCGGGACGCAGCGGATGCGCGCCGATCTCCGGAAAGGCCGCCGTGACCAGCGCCACCGCCTCGTTCCCCTGCCGCCTGACGAGCAGCGGCACCTCACCGGTGGCGTACCCGGCCGCATCGGCCACCGCCGCCGCACCGGCCTTCGGGTCGGGCACCCGTTCCAGCCGTGGATGGGCCAGCAGGGCCGCCACCACCGCGTCGTCTCCGGACCGGCCCGCTGCGGTCCCGGGCGGCCGTCCCACGACCACGACCCGCCCTCCCGCGTCGAGCAGTTCGGCCAGCCGCCGCGCCGTCTCCTCCTCCAGCACGCTCGCCGAGGGCAGCAGCACCGCGCGGTACGCCAGGTCCCTGATGCGCAGGGCGCCGTCGGTGGCCTTGGCGCGCTGCACCGAGTCGTCGTCCACGACGTCGAAGGAGATCCCGTGCCGGTCCAGGCTGCCGATGTGCGGGGCGAGCCAGTTGTTGGTGCCGCACAGGTCCAGGTAGTGGCGCTGAGTCTCGTCGGCGTCGGCATGACCGTCGCCCAGCCGGCCGTCACCGAAGTGCTGGACCTGCGCGTCCAGCGGGATCAGCGCCTGCATGGTCGCGGTCGGGTGCAGGACCGCCACGTCGGCCGCGTAGCCGCCCCAGGACATGATCGAGCAGATCCGGGCCACGGCCCGGGAGAACGCCGGGTACTGCTTCCAGTAGGGCTGGCGCCAGTCGGTGGACGGCGGCGCCCACTCGAACCAGCCGCCCGCCGTGCCGAAGTAACTGGCGTGCGGGTTGTACAGGTTGGCGCCGCTGCGCAGGAACGGCAGCAGCCAGTGGTAGGTGTCCTCCAGCGTGCCGCCCCAGCCGGAGGAGTGGAAGGCCTCGATCCACACCCGCTCATGGCCGTAGAGGTGGGCCATGGAGGAGTGCACCTTGGCGTCACCGTGATGGTCGCTGCCGGCGGCGCTGTACCAGCGGTGGGTCCGGAAGTAGTCGGTGTAGATCTGCGTCGACTGCGCCGGGTAGCCCGCGCGGGCGGGGTGGCTCTGGTCGCTGCCGAGCAGCAGGCCGCGCTCGCGGTGCCAGTCGGAGAGCGGCCGGAACAGGGCCTCTTCGGTGAGTTCCGCGCGGACCGCGTAGTAGTCGGCGCGGATCTCTCCGTCCGGCACGGTGGCGTTCGTCCCGAACAGCGCCGGCAGGTGGTCGAGCAGGTCGTAGCCGCGCCGGGTGCGGAACTCGTCGGCGAAGCGGTGGCTCCACGCGTTCGTGCCCGGCAGTTCGTCCTGGAAGCTGCCCGCGATGACGGTGCCCAGGTAGTCGGGCACACGACGGTCGTACTCGTGGTGGACGGTGTCCATCAACAGGCCCACGGCGTGCGGGTCGAGGTAGTCGAACGCCGTGGGGACGGTGGTGACGAGCCGTACCTCGGTTCCGTCGGCGGCGGCGATACCTGTAGTGCCGCCCGGGCCGTCCGTGGCCAGATCGAGGCGGCGGCCCTGCCGTGTGTAGGCGGCCAGCGGGGTCTCGGCATCGCCGACGGCGACCGTGCCCTGGGTGACCGTGAGGTCGTGGCAGCGCAGGGAGAGGCCGGCCGCCTCGGGGTGACGCTGTGTCACACCGCCCTGCACATTGGCGCCGGAGAACCCGATCTGGTCGTAGAACCACAGGCGCGTGCCCAGTTCGGCGGCGATCTCGCAGGCGTCGGTGAAGCGCGCCCACCACTCCTCGCCGAACCACGCCGGATCGTCGGCCCGGGCAGCGAACGTCGGACCGGCCGGGGCCAGGTTGATCACGACGAGGTTGTGGACACCGCCCTGCGCGAACGCCCGTAGCTGCCATGCCAGGCGCTCCCGGGTGACCTTCGTGCCGGACCACCACCACAGGGGAGTGGGGCCGAAGTCGCGGGGCGGGTCGTCGAACAGGCGCCGGAGCGCGGGGGAGATCACGGACGCGGTCCTTCCCCTGAAACGTTTTTAGGCCACTTTCACCGTAGGGGACCTGGCACGGTGACGCCATACCGCGCACCGTGGCGGCGCGGCCGACGTCCTGTCACGCATTCGCGCGCGACATCTTGTTGCAACGTTTTTCTCGCCCTATATTCGCTGCGACCAGGCCCTCGGAACCGCGATGTCACCAGACGACGGAGTCGCATCATGGCCGGTACCCGCCCCATCCCGAAACAGCTCTGGAAGGCCGCCGCCCTGTCGGGCATGGCCTCCTATCTCGATGCCGGGCTGATCGTCAGCATCTCCGTCAACCTGGCCATCTACCGCGACAGTTACGACATGGGCGTGTGGATGGCCGGTGCGATCAGCGCGATCGTCACCGGCTGCATCGCCGTCGGGTCCCTGGTCGGCGGACGGCTCGCCGACCTCTTCGGGCGCCGCCGCGTCTACAACTGGGACATCTTCTGCTTCGCCCTCGGCGCGATCGTCATCACGCTGGCGCCGGACGACATCACGCTGCTGATCGGAGTTCTGGTCGCGGGGCTCGCGGCCGGCGCCGATCTGCCGACGTCCCTGGCCGTGGTCTCGGACGCCGCGCCCTCCTGGGCCCGGGGCAGGCTCGTCGCCTTCACCCAGGTCATGTGGATGCTGGGCATCGCCGTCGCCATCTTCCTCGGCTTCGTCCTGTCCACCACCGGCATGACCGGGGCCCGGCTCATCACAGGGCAACTGGCCGTCGCCGCCCTCGTCACCTGGGCCTTCCGCTCCCGTCTGAAGCTGTCCGACGAGCCGTCGGAGACCGAAGCGGAGGCCGCCCCGCGGGGTGTCTCCCTGAAGAACGTCTGGACGCGCGCCGCTCTGCTCCCGATGGCCGCGACCTTCGTCTTCTATGTCACCTGGGGCCTCGGGGCCAACACCTTCGGCCAGTTCGGCACCTATCTGCTCGTCACCGTCAGCGACGCCTCACAGAGCCTGGCCACCGGGATCAACCTGGCCTTCATCCCGATCGGAGTGCTGCTGACCATCGCCTTCGTCCGGGTCGCCGACACCCCGTGGCGCGACCGGCTGTTCCGCGTGGCCGCTGTGGTGCAGATCCTCGCCTTCGTCATCGCGTCCCTGACCGCGGGCGCGCTCGTCGGCATGCTCGTCTTCTTCGTCCTCTACCAGTTCTCCCACCCCTTCGCCGGAGAGGCGAACTACAAGGTGTGGTCGCAGCTCACGCTGCCGGCGGACACCCGGGGCACCACCCAGGGCCTGACCTACGCCGTGTCGCGGGGGGTCTTCGCGGTCGCCGCGTTCTTCACCCCCGCCCTCGCCGACTACAGCCCGACCGTCCTGCTCTGGACGATCACCGCCTGTATGACGGTGGCGGCGTTCGCGGGCGTGTTCATCATCCGCGTCCTGGTGCCGCGTTCCTCCGGTGCGGTGCGCGACAGAGCGGACCTGCGCGTCCCCAGCACCTGAGCCGCAGCAGACCTGACAAGGAGCCCCGACCATGGCAACGACCGCCGACCGTACGGCCGTAGGGACCGCCGCCGCCCTGCACGACCTGCTTCCGCCGGTCGCCCGGCGCCGCACCCGGATCGGGCTGGTCGCCGGCGGACTGGGCACCTACTGGCCGCAGTTCCCCGGGCTCCTCCCGCAGCTCAAGGAGTCGGCCGGCTATGTCGCCGAGCGCTTCCGAGGGATGGACGCGGAGGTGACCGACGCCGGATTCGTCTCCGACGCGCAGGAGGGCGCGCGGGCCGCCGAGCTGTTGCGCCGGGCCGACTGCGATCTGATCGTGCTGTTCCTGACGACGTATCTGACCTCCTCGATGGTGCTGCCGATCGCCCGGCGTTCGCACACCCCCGTCCTGGTTATCGACCTTCAGCCGACCGAGCGGATGAACCACGCCACCTTCGACACCGGTGACTGGCTGGCCTACTGCGCCCAGTGCTCCGTCCCCGAGGTCGGCAACGTCTTCCGGCGCGCCGGCATCCCCTTCCGGTCGGTCTCGGGATGGCTGCGCCAGGAATCCGCGTGGCGGCGCATCGAGCAGTGGATCCGGGCCGCGCACATCCGCGCCGCGCTCCGGCACGCCCGGCACGGCCTCATGGGGCACGTCTACCCCGGCATGCTCGACGTCCAGACCGATCCGACGCTGCTGGCGACCACGTTCGGCTCGCATGTGGAGGTGCTGGAGTTCGACGACCTGCGGCACCGGGTGGAGCGCGTGACCGACGCGGAGTCCCGGGAGCGCATGGCGCTCGCCCGGCAGGTCTTCACCCTCGATGACAGCGTGGTGGACGAGGACTTCGCCTGGGGCGCGACCGTGTCGGTCGCACTGGACCGCCTCGTCGAGGACTTCGGGCTCGACACCCTCGCCTACTACCACCGCGGCCTCGACGGCGAACTGCACGAGCGGCTCGGCGCCGGCATGATCCTGGGCGCCTCCCTGCTCACCGCCCGGGGCGTCCCCGCGGCCGGCGAGTACGAGCTGCGCACCAGCGTCGCCCAGCTCGCCTCCCAGCGCATCGGCGCCGGTGGCTCCTTCACCGAGATCCAGGCCCTCGACTTCGAGGACGGTGTCGTGGAGATGGGCCACGACGGGCCCGCCCACCTCGCCGTCAGCGCCCGCGACCCGCTGCTGCGCGGACTCGGCGTCTACCACGGCAAACGCGGCTGGGGCGTGAGCGTCGAGTTCGACGTCCGGCACGGTCCCGTCACCCTGCTCGGCCTCGGCCAGGACGCCGATGGCAGCCTGTCCTTCATCACCTCCGAGGGCGCCGTCGTCCCCGGACCGCTGCTGGAGATCGGCAACACCACCAGCCGCGTCGACTTCGGCCGTGACCCGGGCGAATGGGTGGACGCGTGGAGCGCCACGGGCGTCGGCCACCACTGGTCCCTCGCCCTCGGCCACCACGCGGCCGACTTCCGGGCGGCGGCGAGCCTGCTGGGCATCGAGCACCGGGGCGTATGACGGGCGGATGGGTGTCGTCCCCGCCCGGAGATGGGTGCGGGCACCGATGGTGACGCCATCGTTGCGCGTGTGAGGCTGGCAGCGTCGCCGAGGCTTTCGTGCCGGTTGTCATGGCCGCGGCCTCGGTCTGCGCCGAGAGGCGGACGACGCTGCCCGTTCAGAGCCCCTTCGAAGGAGGAGCCCCTATCCATCCCCGCAAGGTGAAACGATCCGCCTACCGCGCTCCCACGAAGGCGGTGACCCGTGGGACACGCTGACAGCCTCCTCGCCATGGGCGGTGCCTTCCTGGCCGCCGCGTTCCTCGCCCGCCTCGGCGGCAGGATCGGACTCCCGACGATCCCGCTGTTCATGCTCGCGGGCATCCTGCTCGGCCCGCACACCCCGGGCCTGGTCATCGTCGAGGACGCACACGACTTCGAGATGCTCTCCGCGCTCGGACTGGTGCTGCTGCTGTTCTACCTGGGCCTTGAGTTCCACCTCGACGACCTCAAGAGCGGCGGCCGGCGTCTGCTGACCGCGGGCGGGATCTATCTGCTGCTCAACGTCGGCGCGGGTCTGGCCTTCGGGTTCGCCCTGGGCTGGGGCGTCCGGGAGGCGCTGGTGCTCGCCGGTGTCCTCGGCATCTCCTCGTCCGCCATCGTCACCAAGATCCTCATCGACCTGGGCCGCATCGGCCGCCCGGAGACCCGTCTCATCCTGGGCGTCATCGTCGTCGAGGACATCTTCCTCGCGCTGTACCTCGCCGCGCTCCAGCCGGTCATCAGCGGCGCCCAGGGCGTCGGAGACATGGTCCTCCAGGGCGGCAAGGCCTTCGGCTTCCTGCTGGTCCTGGCCGCCGCGGCCCGCTACGGCACGAAGCTCGCCGGGCGCCTGATCGCGACCCGTGACAGCGAACTGCTCGTCATCACCTTCCTCGGCGCGGCCGTTCTCGTGGCGGGGGTCGCCGAGGTCCTCGGAGTCGCCGACGCCATCGGCGCGTTCATGGTCGGCCTGATCCTGGCCGGCACCTCCTCCGGCCCGCGCATCCGGGAACTGGTGCATCCGCTGCGCGACGCCTTCGCGGCGATCTTCTTCTTCGCCTTCGGCCTCTCCATCGACCCCGGCGACATCCTGTCCGTCGTCGGCCCGGTCGCCGCGGCGGCCGCGCTGACCGTCGTCATGAACATCGTCGCCGGGCTCCTCGTCGCCCGCGTGTACGGCTACGGCGCCGAGCCCGCCGCCGAGATCGCCACCACCCTCGTCGCCCGCGGGGAGTTCGCGCTGATCCTGGCCGCCATGGCCGCCAGCGCCGGACTCGACAACCGCCTCGCCCCGTTCATCGCCGGATACGTCCTCGTCCTCGCGGTCCTCGGCCCCATCGCCGCCGGCCGCTCCTCCGTGCTGGCCCGTGCGCTCCGGTCCGCCCAGGACCTGATGCCGGGCCGCGGGGGACCGTCGTACGACGACGCCGGCTCAGGCGCGGCGGACGGCACCAGGACCCGACCCGAGGCCGACAGCGCGCTGTCCGAGCCTCGGCCTGCCGAGACGGCCGAGCGCTAGGCGGGGTCCGCACGGTCCCGCCTGCCCCATGACGCCTGGCACGCGCTGCCGCCCGACCGGTCGAACGAAGGGACTGCCCGGCCCCGGCTTGGCTACAGCCGGCCCAGGCGCTCTACGGCTCGATCAGCCCCACACGGATGGCATAGCGCGTCAGCTCCAGACGGTCCTTCAGGCCGAGCTTCTGGAGCAGGTTGGCGCGGTGGCGCTCCACCGTCTTCGGGCTGATGACCAGCAGCTCGGCGATCTGCTGCGAGGTGTGGCCCTCGGCGACGAGCTTGAGGATCTCCTCCTCACGGTCCGTGATGGCCCGGGAGGGCGGTGCGCCGCCCTCCCGGACGCGGTCGAGGTAGTCGCGGACGAGCGCGTCGACGGCCCCCGGATACAGGAAGGGCTCGCCCCGCATGGTGGCCCGGCACGCCTCGACCAGATCGCGGTCCGCCACGGACTTGAGCACATAGCCCGAGGCACCGGCACCGAGCGCCTCGAAGAAGAATTGCTCGTTGTCGTACATGGTCAGGATGAGGATCCGCGTCTCAGGGCAGCTCCGGGACAGCTCCCGGGCGGCCTGCAGCCCCGTCAGGCGGGGCATGGCGATGTCGAGTACGGCGAGATCGGGCTGGTGCTCGCGGGCCCGGGCGACGGCCTCGGCACCGTCGTCCGCCTCGGCGACCACGGTGAGATCGGGCTCGGCGTCCAGGATCAGCCGGACACCCCGCCGCACCAGGGCGTGGTCGTCGGCGAGCAGGATGCGCGTGGGGGAGTCGGTCATGATCGGCCGTTCCGGTCGGGGTCGCGTACGGGCACGGGGACGGTCAGGCGCACCTCGGTGCCCTTGTCCGGGCCGGGGCCCAGGCTGAGGTCGGCGCCGACGAGCAGGGCACGTTCCCGCATGCCGCGGATCCCGGCCCCCTCCGGCGCGTCGCCGGTGCCCCGTCCGTCGTCACGGACGCACAGCAGCACGCCCGTGGCGGTCCGCCGCAGCGCGATCTCGGCGCGCCGGGCCTCCGCGTGCCGGGCCACATTGGTGAGCCCCTCCTGCGCCACCCGGTAGAGGACGAGTTCCGCCTCCGGGCCCAGCGGCGGCAGATCCGCGTCCAGACGGTGCCGTACGGACAGACAGGGCCCGCCGAAGTCGGTGGCGAGGGACTTCAGCGCACTCGCCAGACCGAGTTCGTCCAGCACACCGGGGCGCAGCCGGCGGGCGATACGACGGATCTCGTCCAGACCGGCCCGGGTGGTCTCCTGCACCTGGCGCAGCTCCTCCAGCAGATCGGGCGGGGCATGACCGGCCACCCGCTTCAGTTCGAGCAGCACGGCCGTGAGGGTCTGACCGACCTCGTCGTGCAGCTCCTGTGCGATACGGCGCCGCTCGGCCTCCTGGGCGGACAGGACCCGGGCGCTGCTCGTGGCCCGCTCGTCCTCCAGCCGGTCGAGCATGGTGTTGAAGGTCGTGATCAGCTCGGCGACCTCCGCCTGGCCGCCGACCGCCGGACGCCGTCCCGGCCGCAGCAGGTCGGTCGTCGTCATGGCACGCGTCAGGCGCTGGAGCGGGGCGAGTCCGACCCGCAGCAGCAGGGCGTTGGCGACGAGCATCGCGGCCAGTCCCACCGTCAGCACCGCGGCCTCGGTGAGCAGCACCGGCGTGGAGACGGTCACGGGCCCCAGCAGCAGCGCGGTCGCCGTGATCAGCACGAGGGCGTTCAGCAGGAAGATCCGCCAGAACAAGGGCACCGCGTACCGCCTCCACCGACCTGTCAGCCTCCGTCATCCCTCCAGCGTGTGCGCTGCCCGGCCCCGCCGCCATCCGTGACACCACCCATCCTCGAGGCGAACACCGGCCTTCCGACACGGCGTTCGTACAGGGCGGCCACCGGGAAGGATGAGGGTGGGGCCCGATGGCGGAGGCCGCTGGAGGGGGGAGAAGCTGAAGCCCTGGTGAGACCGGCCGCGCGGCGCGTCGGCGGGCCGTCTCCCTCCGCACCGTCACGTGGCCCGACACCCCCAGGATTCGCCATGGCCTCGGCCGTGCCCTGCCTCGAAGCGCTGTCGGGTTCCGGGAAGGAGAAGCCGTGCCCCAGTCCGGAGACGAACGTCTCGTCGACCTCGAAGCGCGACTCGAGCGGGAAGACCCCAGATTCGCCCGGGCCCTGCGATCCGGCCGACCGGCCCCGCCCCGGGAGTACCGGCGTACCGGAGCCTGGTGGGCGCTGGCACTCGGTGTGGCCGTCCTGGGCTGTGGCATCGCCCTGGCCCAGGGGCTGCTCATCGCGGCCGGGCTGGTCGTGGTCGGCATGTCGGCCCAGCTGGTCGACCCGGACCCGAGCCGCCTGGGACGTCAGGGCCCGAGAAGGCGGTGACGCCACGCTGAGGGGCATGGCCGCCGCGCCCACGGGTGGGACGGCGGCCGCGCGGGCTACGCCCCGGTCCACTTCCGCAGCAGCGCCTCCCGCTCCTCGCGCGAGGGAGTGCCCTCGGCCGCGTGCTCACGGCCCCACGCGAGGAGATCGCCGATCTCGGCACCGCCGTCGGCGAGCCGCCGGAGGAGGGTGGTGGACAGGTCGTACTCGGAGGGCAGATAGATCCCGCCGGTGACGGCCGCGAGCACATCGACCAGGACACTCTCCTCGGCCGTCGCCACCTCCACCTCGAAGGCGGGCGGCAGCTGGCCGTCCCCCGTGACCATGACGGACGCGGCGTCGAAGGCCATGGACGCCAGCCTGCGCACCCCGGAGCGTACGGCCACGTGGCGCGTCTCGATCCGGACCACCTCGTCCCAGGTCCAGAACCTGCCCCGACCGGCCCCGGGCGCCTCGACACCGTCCTCGGACAGCCGTACACCGGAGGCCGCTCCCGTGGGCTCGGCCCCCACGTACACCGCGTCCTCGCCGATCCAGAACAGGCCGACCATGGCCATGAGCGCCTCCCGTGACGGTCCGGGGAGAGCGTTCCTCGCCCCGTTTCGCCGGAGGAGACGGGCCTGAGGGGCGAGAGGTTGCGATCTTCGCGGTGACCGCCCCGATGCCGCCGGAAGAGTGCGGCCGTAACCCATGTGATCGTCCTGGATGGTGGGGCCGCCCGGCATGACTGACGGTGGTTCACGTCGAGGCCGGGTCTCCTGAGCTGGCGAGGCGTCAGCTGCCCGGCCCGCGACGGAAGGACTACCGATGCGCTCTGCCCGCATTCTTCTCGCGACGGCAACCGCCACGGCGGCCCTCGTGATCGCCGCACCCACCGCCTGTGCCGAGGCCATGGGCGACCGCGACCACGACACCACTTCCTACAGCAAGGAGCACCACAAGGACGGCAAGCACCACGAGCCGCGCGGCGGGGTACACACGGGTGGCGGAGCGCTGGCCGCCGTGAACGCCGACGACGACTGGGACAACCCCAAGCACGACCCGGACACCTACAAGGACGGCGAGCGCGGCGAGGACCCCTGGGGCGACAAGCACGACGACCCCTACGGCGACAAGCGCGACAAGGACTGGGACAAGCGCGACGAGCACGGCAAGGACTGGGGCGACAAGCACGACGAGAACGGCAAGCACGACGAGCACGGCAGGCACGACGAGCACGGCAAGCACGACAAGCCGCGCGGCGGCGTCCACACCGGTGGCGGCGCGCTCGCCTCGCCGGGTGTCACCGCGGGCGGCCTCGCCGTGCTGGCGGTGGCCGGCACCGGGCTGTACGCGCTGCGACGCCAGCGGGCCTCGCGGGGCACGGCATGACCGATGCCTGACCACATAGCCGCCGTGGCCGCCGCACGTGCCCCTCACGTCGCGGCGGCCCGGCTCGTCGTCCACGCGTGTCGTGCCCGCTGCCCCGCCCGATGCGCTGCCGTGCCCGAATGAGGTGGTCCCCGATGGCAGCCAGCACTCCCACCCCTGCCGATTCAGGCTCCGAGCCGCAGAAGTCGAGGCGGCGATTCCGCACCGCCGTGACGGCCTTCTGGGCCGTGGCCGCCCTGGTCCTGACCCTGTGCCTGGTCGGCGGCGGCGACGAGTCGTCCGACACCTCTGGCCCGCCGCACGCCCCACCGGCCGTCTCGGCGGCCGCCCCGTCCACGTCCGCCGGACCCCACCGGGCCGGCTCGTCCAAGGCCCGACCACATCTGCCCCGGTCCAGGCCGGTCCGCCTCCTCATCCCCAAGATCGCGGTCGACGCGCCCTTCACCGCCCTCGCCATCGACCGTTCGGGTCAGCTCGCGCCCCCGCCGCCCGACGAGACCAACCTCGTCGGCTGGTACGCCAAGGGCCACTCACCCGGGGAGACCGGCACCGCGATCATCGCCGGCCACGTGGACACCGCGACGTCCCTGGCCGTGTTCGCCCGGCTCAGCGAACTGCGCAAGGGGGACCGGTTCCATGTGACGCGAGCCGACGGCCGCCGGGCCACCTTCGTGGTCGACGGAGCACAGTCCTTCGAGAAGGACGAGTTCCCCGACGAGCGCGTCTACGGCGACACACCTGATGCCCAGGTCCGGCTCATCACCTGCTCCGGCACCTACGACCGCAAGGCCCGCGACTACACCGAGAACCTGGTGGTGTTCGCCCACCTCGTCTGACTTCCGGGACCACGGCCTGACTTGGTGTTTTACAGTTGCTGCCACGATTTCAGGCGACTGTGGGACCTGCGAGGTAGACGCGAGACATGACGACCGAAACGTTTGAGTTCCAGGTAGAGGCCCGTCAGCTGCTCCAGCTGATGATCCACTCGGTCTACTCGAACAAGGATGTCTTCCTGAGGGAGCTCGTCTCCAACGCCTCCGACGCGCTCGACAAGCTGCGTCTGGAGAAGCTGCGGGACGACTCGCTCGACGCCGACGTGTCGGATCTGCACATCCGGATCGACGTCGACAAGGACGCCCGCACCCTCACGGTGCGGGACAACGGCATCGGGATGTCGTACGACGAGGTCGGGAAGCTCATCGGCACCATCGCCAACTCGGGCACGGCCACCTTCCTCCAGGAACTGAAGGAGGCCAAGGACGCGGCCGGGGCCGAGGGGCTCATCGGCCAGTTCGGCGTCGGCTTCTACTCCGGCTTCATGGCGGCGGACGAGGTGACGCTGGTGAGCCGCCGGGCCGGCGAGAGCCAGGGCACCCGCTGGACGTCGCGCGGTGAGGCCACGTACACGCTGGAGAAGGTCGACGACGCGCCGCAGGGCACGTCCGTCATCCTCCACCTCAAGCCCGCCGACCCCGAGAACCAGCTCCATGACTACACCTCCCCGTGGCAGATCAAGGACATCGTCAAGCGGTACTCGGACTTCATCACCTGGCCGATCCGGATGGTCCCGGAGCAGGCCGACGGCGAGGACACGCCCGAGCCCGAGACGCTGAACTCCATGAAGGCCCTGTGGGCGCGCTCGCGCGACGAGGTGTCCGACGACGAGTACCACGAGCTGTACAAGCACATCAGCCACGACTGGCGCGAGCCGCTGGAGACGATCCGCCTCCAGGCGGAGGGCACCTTCGAGTACCAGGCCCTGCTCTTCGTCCCCGCGCACGCCCCGCACGACCTGTTCACGCGGGACTTCAAGCGCGGCATCCAGCTCTATGTGAAGCGCGTCTTCATCATGGACGACTGCGAGGAGCTGCTGCCGCCGTACCTGCGCTTCGTCAAGGGCGTCGTCGACGCGGCGGACCTCTCGCTCAACGTCTCCCGCGAGATCCTCCAGCAGGACCGGCACATCCGGATGATGCGGCGCCGGCTGACCAAGAAGGTCCTCTCCACGGTCAAGGACTTCATGACCAAGGACGCCGACCGCTACGCCACGTTCTGGCGCGAGTTCGGCACCGTCCTCAAGGAGGGCCTGGTCACCGACTCCGAGAACCGCGACGCCGTCCTCGCCGTCTCCTCGTTCGCGACCACGCACACCGACGACGAGCCGACCACGCTGGCCGGGTACGTGGAGCGGATGAAGGACGGCCAGGACGACATCTACTACCTCACCGGCGAGTCCCGGCAGAGCATCGAGAACTCCCCGCACATGGAGGCGTTCCGCGCCAAGGGCATCGAGGTCCTGCTGCTCACCGACGCCGTCGACGAGGTGTGGGTGGACGCCGTCGGCGAGTACGAGGGCAAGCGGCTGCGGTCCGTCGCCAAGGGCGAGATCGACCTGGACGCCCAGGGGGACGAGAAGGCCGACGAGGACCGGGAGAAGCAGGCCGAGGACTTCGCCGGGCTGCTCGGCTGGATGCGGGAGCAGCTGGGCGAGGACATCAAGGAGGTGCGCCTGTCGGCGCGGCTCACCGTCTCTCCCGCCTGTGTCGTCTCGGACGCGCACGATCTGACCCCGGCTCTGGAGAACATGTACCGGGCGATGGGCCAGGAGGTGCCGCGCGCCCAGCGGATCCTCGAGCTCAACCCCGGCCACCAGCTCGTGAAGGGCCTGAACCAGGCGTACAAGGAGCGCGAGGACCGCTCGGGTCTCGTCGAGTCCGCCGAGCTGCTGCACACGCTGGCGGTGCTCGCCGAGGGCGGCCAGCCCAAGGACCCGGCCCGTTTCGTCAAGCTGGTGGCGGACCGCCTGGAGCGCACGCTGTAGCCCCGGGACGGGTCACGGGACGGATCAGGGGTGGTCCGGGGTGCCCGCCGCTCGCGCCCCGGGCGGAGTCGTGCCGGTGCCGCCCGGCGGGACGATCTCGCCCTGGACCACCCGCGGCGCGGTGCCCGTCCCGGCCTCCTCGTCCTTCGCGGCGCGTGCCTCGGCCTTGAGGATGCGCGCCGACTTGCCGGCCGAGCGGGCGAGTTCGGGGAGCTTCTTCGCTCCGATCACAGCTATGACGACGATGAGGAGGATCGCGAACTCGCTCAGTCCGAACATGGTGTCCTGTCCTTTCCCGCCCGGGCCGGGCACGGCGCGAGCGTATCGGGCGGGGAGGACGGCGTCATCGCCGCCTCGGGTCGCAGGGCCTGCTGCCCGCGCAGGTGGGGCAGCACGCCGAGGTCGAGCAGCGCCTGCTGCCAGGCCAGCCGGGCGTGCTCCACGCGGCCGGCCGTCGGTGCGCCGCGTCGGCCCAGGGCCGTGCGCAGCAGCGCGGCCAGGGCGAGGAGGCCGGTGAGGGCCGCGACGAGTGCCAGGGTCCAGCCGGCCGCGAGGAGCGATCCGGGCAACGGCCCCGGGGCGGCGGCCACTTGGAGCAGTCCGCCGAGCAGGAGCAGCACCCCGGCGGACGTGGCCGCCACGAGCGGGGTGAGCACCGCGAGGGCCGGCAGCAGGCTGCCGGTGTCGCGTGAGCCCCGCGCCTCGTGCCGGGCCGCGTTCCGTACGGCGAGATAGGCGCGGTACGGCTCACCGGCGGCCGCCGCGATGTCGTCGGCGTGGGCCAGTGCGTGGGCGCGCAGGCGCGCGGCCGTCCGGCCGGTCGGGTCGGCGTCGAGAGCGCCGCGGATGTCCGCGGTGTTCAGGGCCAGGTGCAGTACCGCTTCGAAATCCGCGCGGTCCTCGGGGCGGAGGCGGGGCGATTCGGCCACAGGGTCTCCCGGTCGGTTGCTGATGCGGCCACCGGGCCCCGCCCTACGCTGGCGGGGCCCGGCGGAACGGGTAGGTCCCTGTCAGACACTGACGCCGAAGTCGGAGGCGATACCGGCCAGCCCGGAGGCGTATCCCTGGCCCACGGCGCGGAACTTCCACTCCTCGCCGTTCCGGTAGAGCTCGCCGAAGACCATCGCCGTCTCGGTGGAGGCGTCCTCGGACAGGTCGTAGCGGGCGATCTCCTGGCCGCCGGCCTGGTTGACGACCCGGATGAACGCGTTGCGGACCTGTCCGAAGCTCTGGCCGCGGTTCTCGGCGTCGTGGATGGACACCGGGAACACGATCCTGTCGATCTCGGCGGGCACGGCGGCGAGGTTCACCTTCACGGTCTCGTCGTCGCCCTCGCCCTCGCCGGTGAGGTTGTCGCCGGTGTGCTCGACCGAGCCGTCCGGGCTCTTCAGGTTGTTGTAGAAGACGAAGTGCTGGTCGGAGGGGACCTTGCCGGAGGCCTCCAGGAGCAGGGCGGAGGCGTCCAGGTCGTAGTCCGTGCCGGTGGTCGTACGGACGTCCCAGCCCAGGCCGACCAGGACGGCGGTGAGGCCCGGCGCCTCCTTGCTGAGCGAGACGTTGCCGCCCTTGGACAGGGAAACTCCCACGGGTACTCCTTCGTGACGTGTGCGTTCTGGTTCTCGACGGGTGCGTTCTGGTTCTCGACGGGTGCGTTCCGCGCCCGGGAAGAACCCGGAACTAAAATCTACAACACTGTAGAAGGTGCGGGGGCCGGTCCCGCGGATCTATACGATGTCGGCACGGGCAACGCAGGGCGGTGGAAGGGAGGCAGGGCGGTGACGGATCCCCGACAGCGACCCCGGCGGGGGCAGGGCGAGCTGGAGGCGCTGGTGCTGGAGGCGCTGCGGGCGGCGGACGGTCCGGCGACGGCCGGCTGGGTGCAGGAACGCCTCGGCGGTGACCTCGCGTACACGACGGTGATCACGATCCTGACCCGGCTGCTGGGCAAGGGCGCGGTCACCCGGGAGCGGGTCGGCCGGTCCTTCGTCTGGACCCCTGCCTCGGACCAGGCGGGCCTGGCCGCGCGGAAGATGCGCAAGGTGCTGGACGCCGAGAGCGACCGCGAGGCCGTGCTGGCCAGCTTCCTCACCGGCCTCGGCCCGGACGACGAACGGCTGCTGCGTGACCTGCTGGATCAGGCACATGGCGAAGGGGAAGACTGAAGCCTCATGGGGGTCTTCGTCTTTATGCCACTGGTCCTGCCGCTCACGGCATGGCCGGTCGCCCGCCTCGCCGAACAACATCTGCACCCGCGCACCGCGACCCGGCTGCTGACCGTGATGGCCGCGGTGCTCGCGCTGTGCAGCACCGTGTGCCTGGGCCTGGTCATGGTGGTCGGCACCGCCCAGCTCCCCGGCAACCCGCTGCCCGACGGCTGGTCGGACCCCGAGGTCCGGGCGGCGGTGCCGTACGACGAGATCGTCGGCAAGGCCGCGATTCCCGCGCTGTGCGCGGTACTCGTCGCCTGCGGCCGCACCCTGTGGCGGCACGCCCGCGTACGCAGCCGGGCCCACCGCGCACTGGCCGGACTGCCGGACACGGAGGTGGCCGTCCTGCCGGACGCCGTGCCGTACGCGTACGCGCTGCCAGGCGCGACGCGGGTCGGCGCCGGGCGTCGGGCCGGTGGTGTCCTGCGCGGCGGCCTTCGCCGTCACCGCGGTGATGCTCCGGGTGCAGGCGTCGGCAGTCGCCGGGGCGCCGGTGCCGCTCGTGGTGATGCCAGTCGTCCTGCCCGTGGCCCGCGTGCGGGGCGTGTCGTGGTGACCACCGGCATGCTGGACCGGCTGCGGTCGGCCGAGCGCCGGGCCCTGTTCGCCCATGAGCGGGCCCACCTCGCCGCCCGGCACGACCGGTTCCTGCTCACCGTGCAGCTCGCCGCCCGGGCCAACCCGTTCCTGCGGCCCCTGCGCACGGCCGTGGCCTATACGGCCGAGCGCTGGGCCGACGAGGAAGCGGCCCGGGCGATCGGCAGCCGCCGCACCGTGGCCCGGGCCATCGGGACGGCCGCCCTCGTCTCCCGGGGCACCCCGGCCCCCACACTCGCAGGACTCGCCGCCCCCGGCCCGGTCCCACGCCGGGTGGCGGCCCTCCTCGGCCCCGCACCCGCCGTCCGCACCTGGCCCTCGGTCTTCACCTCGGTCGGCCTCGCGGCCTGGGGCGCGGCCGCGGGAACGGCGGTGTCGGCGATGTCGTCCGCGAACTCCGCCGTCACGATGGTGCTCATCCTGCACGCGGCGACGCCTTTGTGAGACCCACGGGGGGATCGCCCAGGTGGGTCCCCTCGGGGGGCCTCGACTGTGCGGTCCGAGGCCTGAGGGTCGGGCTTCTGTCTGCCCGCCGGACGCGTGCCCGGGAGTCGGCAGCCCGGGGCATCGCGTCCTGCACGGGCACCGGGCTGGTCCGACCAGCCCGACCAGCCCGACCAGCCCGGCCTCAGCCCTCCTCTTCCTCCTCGCCCTCGAAGAAGTCCCCGACCTCGTCGACGACTTCGCTGGCGACCATGCCGCCGGCGACGCCGACGGCGAGTCCGGCCGCGCCCGCGGCGACGGCCGTTCCCACGCCGGGGCCTGAGCGGTGGCCGTCGTGATGATCCCCGTGACCGTGACCGTGGCCGGCGGGGGCGAACGCGGTGGGGGAGCCGAAGCCCACCGGGGAGCCGTACGACGCCCGGTGCTCGACGAGTTGCTGGATCCAGCCGTCGACGATCGTGGGCCAGTCTTGCTGCTCGACGCCCTCGTGGGAGACGTTGACGCGGGTGAGCGCGTCGTGGCCGGAGGACAGGAAGCCGCCGCGCTTGTCCGCCTCCAGGACGACCTCCATGCCGCCCGGATTCGCCAGGAACGTCAGCTCGATCTCGTTGACCTGCTGGGCGTACCGGGGCGACGGGACGAGCTCGATCTCCTGGTAGAACGGCAGCTGCTGGCCGGTGCCGCCGATGCGCCCGTACTCGAGGTCGGCCGACTTGAAACCGAACCCGAGCCCGCCGAGGGCTTCGAGCACGGCCTCCTGCACCGGCAGCGGCGCGACGACCAGTTGGTCCAGATCGCCCTTGTCCTTCGCCCCCGCCACCGACAGCTCGGTGCGCACGCCGAGGACGACGCCCAGGCTCTGCCCGTGCAGTTGGGTGGCCGGCGTCTCCCACGGCAGGGTCACGCTGAACGGCACACCGCGCTGCTCGCCCTCGGCGAGCCGGAAGCCGCCGCCGACGGTGAAACGGTCGAAGGCGACGACACCCTCGCTCTCACCGCCCTCGTGCTCGGCCTCGACCCGGGCCACCAGCTCCAGGGTGATGTGCTCGATATCGAAGTCGGCTTTGCCGCCCACGAGTTGAACCTGCCCGGTGAGCGTGCCACCGGGCAGGACGGGAGACGGGTCGAGGACCGTGTCGACGGTCGGGCCGCCCACACCGAGCGCGCCGAGCAGTCGTTTGAACACCATGGTGGCGTCCACTCCTTCGCATGCGTGTACTGATTCTCTACAAGCATGTAGAAGTATAGGGCTCCTCCGCAACCGCCTCCCGTCACCACACCGCTCAGCCCACGACCCGGCCCAGCTCGATGCGGTCGATGTTCGGCGCCCAGGCACTCGCGTTGCCGAACGTCACCTTGTTGGCACCCTTCTTCAGATCGACCGGGACGCCGACCGTCCAGTAGTCGTCGAAGCTCCAGGTGTTCTTGAAGGTGACCTTCACCGGCGCCGCGGAACCGACCGTGATGTCCGCCGTACGGGACATGATGTCCGTGTTGTAGGCGTGGCCGTTGTCCCTGCGGTCGTTGTGCGCGTAGTGGACGACCAGCACATGGCGGCCGGACCGAGGCGCGTTCACCGTGAACTCGGCTGTGCTGGAGGCGCTGTTGCCCAGCCGGCCGACGTACGAGCCGGCGGACGCGTGCGGGGAGTCGACCAGCTTGGCGCCGCCTGCGAGCACCGCCGAGGGACCCTCGTAGGAGAGCGTGCCGGAGGCCGAACCGTCGCCGGAGACGTCCAGGGAGCGCACGGCGGCGTGGCCCGACGTCATCCCGATGCGGTTGTTGCCCGCGACCAGGTAGAGCCGCAGCGGCCGGCCGGGCGCGGCCGTGACCGTCTCCCCGTGCAGCGCGAGCTTCACCGCCGCCGAGGCCCGCGGCGTCACCGTGTAGTAACCGTCACGCGGGGCGTAGACGTCGAACACCGCCTTGTCGCCCGAGCGCAGCACCAGCGCGCCCGTGCCCACACCGGCCGAGGACGAGTAGTCGTACGACGGCCTGCCGCTGATGTCCGCCAGAGTCGCCTCGTACGACGCGGAGGCCGCGCCCGTCCGCGTGGTCAGGTCGATCCGGTCGAGGGTGACCTCGGCGTCGCCCTTGGACAGGGCCAACTGGTGCGTGCCCGCCTTGAGCTGGACACTGACCTCCTTCTTGGCGCGGTACGTCCAGTTCTCGGTGGAGGAGTAGCCGACCGTCACCGGGTCGCCCCCGTCGACGATCAGCTTCTGCGTGGCGGGGCCGCCGGACTGGTTGCCGTACAGGATCGCCAGGTCGTACGTGCCGTCCTTCGGCACCGACACCGTGAAGGCGACCTTGCTGCCGGGCTGGTTGAGCGAACCGACGTCCTTGGTGCCGGAGGCCGCGTAGCCGTTGGCGTTCTGCACGGTGCCCTGCGTGTACACCTTGCCGTCGGTGATGGCCGCGTCCTCGGCCTCGTACGACGCCGACCACGGGACGGAGGCGGCGGACGGGGTGCCCGAACCGCCGGGGGTGAGGACGACCCGGTACGCCGACATCTTGTGCAGTCCGCGCAGCGGGACGGTCACCGAACCGTCGTCCGCCACCTTCACCTTGGTGCGCGCCAGGACCCGCGGCGCCGCGTGCTGCCCCTCATAACCTGACCAGGCCGCCTCGGCGACCGTCGCGGTGACCGTACGGCCGAACACCGACCGCGGGACGTCGCGCACGACCACGTCCGAGTCCGCGGCGGAGCCGCCGAGCAGCACCTGCGCCTGGCGGCGGGAGGTGTCGAGGGATGCGAGGCCCTGGAGCGTGTCGATCGAGTTGGGCTGCGGCGGCGTCACCTTCACGGTGTTCCCGGTCATGCCCGCGTACCAGCGGAACAGCCACCAGCCGCCGTTGGGGATGTTGGAGCGCACCACATGGCCGCTGAGATTGCCGGCGGCGTCCCAGTACGCCATGTTGGCGTACACCTTGTTGCGCTCGAACATGGAGACCCACTGCACGAGTTGTCCGGGCACGGACAGGTCGCGGCGGTTGGCGTACTCGTCGATGTTGATCTTCAGCGGGGCGATGCCCGCCTCGCGCTCCAGGGAGCGGTAGTCGTCGTAGTGCGCCTGGAAGTCGCGGAGCGATCCCGAGCCGAGCTCGTGCCAGGTCATCACCTGGGGCAGCACGTTCTCCCGCTTGGCGAAGGCGAGGAAGTCCTTCAACAGGCGTGTGTGGTAAGCCGCTTCATTGGGTCCGGCGATCCGTGCGTCCGGGTCGATCGCACGGATCCGCTGGTACACCGTCTTCCAGTCCTTGAAGAACCGGTCACGGTTCTTCTCGTACTGGGCCTGGTCCTGGACGTCGAGCTTGTACCAGATCTGGTCGGGCTCGTTGAACGGGATGTAGACGAAACGGTCGCTGTTCGGGTCGGCCGAGACCTCCTTGACGATCTTGTCGACCTTGGGGAGGTAGTCGTCGATGCCGAGGTCCTCGTACGGCCACTTGGCGTAGATGTCCTGCATCATCACGTTGACTTCGCCGCCGCCGTTGCGGAAGAACGACTTGGAGACGGTGAGCGCGTCGCCGTTGGGGTGCTGGGCGCCGCCCTCCGGCTTCTGCGACACGCTGGTGATCTTCAGGGGCGCCATCGCGGCATCGCTGGGCACCCCGTCGTCGCTGAGCCCGTACAGCGAGCCGTTGGCGCCCAGCATCACCGGGCCCTCGGAGGTCTTGAGGTCGACGGTGAGGCGTTGGGGATCGGCAGCGGCGGCAGGGCCTGCCGCGGGGAGGGTGCCTGCCATGGCGGTTGCTCCAAGTAGTGCTGTGATCAGTGCGGTTCTGGTGCGGGATCTGGTGCGGGCGGGGGTGCTCACGCTGCTGGACCTCCGGTCACTTGACGGCTCCACTGGTGATTCCGGACACGATCTTTCGCTGGCCGACGAGGAACACGGCGACCATGGGCAGGCTCATCACCACGACGTACGCGAAGACGAGATGCCAGTTGTTGAGGTAGAGCTGGGCGCTGGCGACCTGGTAGAGGTTGAGCGGCAGGGTCGCCCGCTCTCCGCCGCCGAGGACGAAGAACGCGTAGAAGACGTCGCTCCAGGCGTAGAGCATCACCATGATCGTCGCGGTGGCGATCACCGGCCGGAGCAGCGGCAGGACGATCCGCCAGAAGATCCGTGACGGCGTCGCCCCGTCCATCCGGGCCGCCTCCTCCAGTTCCGTGGGGATGGCGCGGATGAACCCGGTCATGAAGAAGATCGACGTCGACAGATACATGCCGGTGTAGACGGCGATCATGCCCGGCCTGGTGTTCGCCAGGCCCATCTGCCGCAGCTCCATCACGATGGTGATGACGGCGGGCGGCAGCAGAAGTCCGCTGATGCACAGCGCGTACGCCGCCGAGACCAGCTTCGACTTGCGACGGGCGAAGACCCAGGCGGCGCCCGCGCCCAGAATCAGCACCAGGGCCACCGAAGGCACCACGACCAGCAGCGAGTTGAGGAAGCCGCGCAGCATCTCGCCCTCGCTGACGGCGTCCGCGTAGTTGCTCGCGGGCTGCCAGTGCCCGGGCAGGTCCAGGTTCGGCTCGATCGCCTCGGCCTGCGGCTTGGCCGAGGTGACGGCGACCAGCCACAGCGGTACACCGACGGCCAGCACCGCGATCAGCACGACGAGGGAAGGGCGGCCGTACCGCCACACCGCGGTCACAGCGTCTGCTCCCTTCGCCGGAGCCCGACGACCAGCGGAATCGCCACGGCGACCACCACCAGGAACAGCACGAGGCTCATCGCGGAGGCCTGGGCGTACAGGCCCTGTCCGAAGATCCGGAACATGTAGATGTTGAAGACCTCCGTGGAGGCCGCGGGGCCGCCGCCGGTCGTGGCCTGCACGATGTCGAAGGTGTTCATCGAACCGATGAGCGCCGTGGTGACGTTGAAGGTGACGGCCGGCGCCAGCATCGGCCAGCGCACCGACCAGAACGTCCGCCAGGGCCCCGCCCCGTCACACTTCGCGGCCTCCAGCATCTCGCCGGGGATGCCCTTGAGCCCGGCCAGATAGATCAGCATCGACAGGCCCATCCACTTCCAGCCGTGGATGAGTGTGACGATCACCAGCGTCCAGGTCGTCGAACCCAGCCAGGGGATGTCCGTCCCCAGCAGGGAGTTGACGGCCCCGTCCTGGTCGAGCAGCGCCTGGAAGACGTAGCCGGTCGCCAGGGCCGAGATCAGCACCGGCAGGAAGAAGACGGCACGGAAGAACCGGTTGAAGCGGCTGTCGTCCTCCAGCAGCAGGGCCAGCACGAGCCCGAAGCCGTTCTGGAACAGCGCGGCCAGCAGCGCGTACACCAGGGTCGTGCGGATCGCCCGCAGCAGCGAGCCGTCCTCGGCGATGGTCTTGAAGTTGTCGAGGCCCGTGAAGGCGATGTCCGCGTGGTACGAGGACCAGTTGGTGAACGGGTAGTAGAAGTTGAGCAGGTTCGGCACCAGGAAGAAGCCGGCGAAGACGACGATCGCGGGCAGCGCGAACCACCAGGGGTGGTGCACGGCCGCGCGTGGCAGCCGCCCCACCTTCTTCGGCGCGCCCCTGACCGGCGCGGGCTTGGTACGTACGACCGTGTCCGCCATCGTCAGAACCCGGGCGCGCCCTGGGCCTTGGCCACCTGTGCGAACTGGTCCTGGATCGCCTGCGCGACCTGCTGCGGGCTCTTCTTGCCGAAGATCATGTCGGCCAGGTAGAGGTGGGTGTCCGGGGCGACGATCGCCTTGGCCTGGAATACGCCGATGGCCTTGGGCAGGGCCGCCACCTGGGCCTTGGACGTCTCGGGCAGTCCGCCGGGGGTGGGCACCTCCGGTTGCACGGACGGGATCTTCATCGTCTTGATGTAGTCCGGGTAGTCCGGCCCCAGCCAGAAGGCGAGGAACTGCCGGGCCGCGTTCTGCCGCTTGTCGTCACCGGTCTTGAAGGCGACGACACCGTTGGTCTGGTCGGGCGAGTACAGCCCGGTGGCCGAGGAGTTGGCGACCGGGAACCAGCCGATCTTCTTGTCGATCTCGGCGGTGGAGTACTTGGCCTGCAACTGGCTCTGGAAGGAGGTGACGTTGAGGACCATGCCGGCCTCGCCCTTCCACAGGGCGTCGGCCTGCCCGGTGAACGTGCCCGTCCGGTAGTTCTTCTGGGCGAGCCCTGCGTCGAGCAGCTTCTCCTTGTACTTCTTGATGGCGCCGACGACGACGGGGTCGGTCCACTTCTTCTTGCCCGTGTTCAGATCGGCCCACCACTGCTGGTCGAGGTCGGTGAGCTGGACCTGCATCTGCCACTGGAGCGGCCACTTGTCGCCGCCGGCCTCGTAGAAGGCGGCGGCGTCGGACTTGTCGACGACCTTGCGGCCGAGGGCGAGCAGGTCGTCGTAGGACGTGGGGAAGTCCTTCTCGGCGATGCCCGCCTGCTTGAAGACGTCCTTGTTGTAGTAGACGCCGAGCATGGCGGGGCTGGTGACGATCGCCGCGTACCGCTTGCCGTCGATCATGCCGAGCGACTTCTCGGTCTCGCCGAGCTCGGCCTCCCACGGCTCCCCGTCCAGGGTCAGGAGGTTCTGCTTCGGCTGGATGAACGGCAGGGTGGAGATCGAGGGCTGCCAGAACATCAGGTCGGGGCGGTCGCCGGACGCCAGCTTCGTCGGCACGTTCTGCTCGTAGAGGTCCGGGATGGCCTGGGTGTCGACCTGGGCGCCGGTGGCCTTCTCGAAGGCGTCGATGACCTGCTTGGGCGCGTTCACCGTGTTCTGCGCGGTCCACATGGTCAGCTTCACGCCGTCGAGGCGGGCGGTGGGGTCGACCTCCGCCTTCTTCCCGCCCGAACCGGAGTCGCCGGAGTCCCCGGCGGTCGGGTCACTGCACGCGGTGGCGGCCAGGCCGGCGGCACATATCAGTGCCAGGGCGGGGAGAACTCTTCTCTTCATCACGAGCCTTTCCGGAGCAGGCGGTGCGGTTCAGGAAGCGGTACTCACAACTGCTGGGCGGATGTGCGGTGTTCAGTGACCGGCGGGCGGTGGCCCCGAGCTCTCCCGCACCACCAGCTCGGGTACGGACACGGGGTGCGGGGCGACCTGCGCCGACTCCTCCAGCACCCCGTGCAGCAGGGCGAACGCGGACCGCCCGAGGCCGGTGAAGTCCAGGCGTACGGTCGTCAGGGACGGGGTGAGGAAGGCGGAGTGCGGGGCGTCGTCGAAACCGGCCACGCTGACCTCGCCCGGTACCGAGCGGCCGGCCTCGTGCAGGGCGCGGAGCACGCCGAGCGCGAGATCGTCGTTGCCGCACAGGATCGCCGTGACGGACGGGTCGCCCGCCAGCTTCAGCCCGGCCGCGTGGCCGCCCGCCGGTCCCCAACTGCCCTGTACGGGGCGGGGCTCCTGGGCACCGGCCTCCTTCAGCGCCTGCCGCCAGCCGCTGGTGCGGGCGCTGGTGCGGCGCGTGCTGGACGGGATGGCGACATAGTGCACGGTCTCGTGGCCGAGGGAGAGCAGATGCCGGGTCGCCTGGTAGGCGGCCTCGCGGTCGTCGGTCCACACCCACGGGAGGTCGCCGCCGGGCGGACTCGCCGGGGTCTCGACCACGCCGACCACCGGCAGCGTCGCGGGCACGGCTCCCAGCGCCCGGACACCGGCCGGATCGTAGGCGATCACGATGAGCCCGCCGCCCGCGTCCGCCGCGCGCTGCACCTCCGCGGCCACGGCCGCGTCGTCGGCGGACTCCAGCACCCCGATCCCGACCGCGTACGACGCGGCGCGGGCGGCCTCCTCGATGCCCTGGAGGATCGAGGCGTAGCCGTAGTGGGTGGTGTTCGCGGTCAGCACGGTCACGGCCCGGCTGCGTCCGCTGGCCAGGGCGAGGGCGGTCGCGTTGCGACGGAAGCCCAGTTCGTCGATGGCGGCGAGCACCCGATCCCGGGTGGACGGCCGGACGCTCGGATGGCCGTTGATCACCCGAGAGACCGTCTGATAGGAGACCCCCGCCGCGGTCGCGACGTCCCTGATGCTCGCCGGGCGCCTTGTGTGACCGGTCACATTCATGCGAGGATTGTGACCGGTCACACTTGGGTCGTCAAGAGACCGTAACGAGGGATTCACGCGGACCTCCGCTCCCGGAGAACGGGGCGGGGTCAGGAGGGGGAGCACCTTGACCGGCACGGCGGAAGCGGCGCACATGGCCTCCAACCAGCGGCAGAACGACTTCACTTGGGGACATGAGACCCTCCGGGCACGGTTCGCCGTCGCCGCCGACGGGACCCTGAGCCTGGTCGAACTGGCCGGGCCCGACGGCGAAGGTCCCGCCGCCCCTGACTCCGCGCTCCCGCTCGTGGAGCTCACCGCCCTCGGCCACGGAAGCGGCTGGTCCGGCCCCCGCTTCACGGGCACGGCCTTCGGCGCACGGCTCGCCTACCGGGCCCACCGCACGGGCAGCCGCGACGGCTGGGACTGGCTGACCGTCGAACTCCACGACCCGGCCACCGGGTTGACGGCGTTCGCCGAGCTGACGTCACCCACCGGCCTGCCCGTCCTGCGCTCCCGCGTCCGGCTGCGCAACGAGGGCGGGGAGCCCCTGGTCGTCCAGTCCGTCAGCAGCCTGCTGCTCGGCGGTCTGCCCTCACCGGACGCCCTCGACGTCCACCGCGCCCGCAACGACTGGCTCGCCGAGTGCCGCTGGTACGCCGAGCCGCTGCGCGCCGCCGTCGCCGACATCAACATGGACGTCCACGAGCACGACAGCCGGGCCGCCCTCGCCCTCACCGGGCGCGGCAGCTGGCCCACCGACGGCCATCTGGCCATGGGGGCGCTGACCGAGCGGGACGGCGGCCGGGCCTGGGTGTGGCAGGTGGAGTCCCCGGCCGGCTGGCGCTGGGACGTCGGCCAACGCGCCCACGGCACCTACCTGGCCCTGAACGGCCCCACGGACGCGGAGCACCAGTGGCGGCTCCGGCTCGCACCGGCCGAGGAGTTCACCACCGTCCCAGGGGCCCTCGCACTCGGCTCCGGACTCGACACCGCGATGGGCGCCCTCACCTCCTACCGCCGGGCGATCCGCCGCCCCCACCCGGACCACACCGCCCTCCCCGTCGTCTTCAACGACTACATGAACACCCTCATGGGCGACCCGACCACGGCCAAACTCCTGCCGCTGATCGACGCCGCCGCCGACGCAGGCGCGGAGTACTTCTGCATCGACTCGGGCTGGTACGACGACGACACCCGAGGCTGGTGGGACAGCGTCGGCGCCTGGCAGCCCTCGCCGCGCCGCTTCCCCGACGGCGGCATCCAGGCGGTCCTGGACCGGATCAGGGAGCGCGGCATGGTGCCCGGGCTGTGGCTGGAGCCGGAGGTCGTCGGTGTGCGCAGCCCCGTCGCGTCCGAACTCCCCCCAGAGGCGTTCTTCCAGCGCGACGGCGTACGCCTGACCGAACAGGGCCGTCACCAGCTCGACCTGCGGCATCCGGCCGCCCGGGCCCACCTCGACAAGACGGTCGACCGGATCGTCGGCGACTGGGGCGTGGGCTATCTCAAGCTCGACTACAACATCCTGGTCGACCCGGGCACCCAGGCACCCGGCGACCTCGCACCGGGAGCGGGCCTCCTCGGCCACGCCCACGCGTACCTCGACTGGCTCTCCGCCGTCCTGGACCGCCACCCCGGCCTCGTCGTCGAGAACTGCGCCTCGGGCGGCATGCGCATGGACGGCGCCACCCTGGCCGTCGCCCAGCTTCAGTCCACCAGCGACCAGCAGGACCCGCTGCGCTACGCGCCCATCGCCGCCGCAGCGCCGAGCGCGGTCCCGCCCGAGCAGGGCGCCGTCTGGGCCTACCCACAGCCCGGGTTCGACGACGACCTGATCACCTGGACCCTGGGCGGGGCCCTGCTCGGCCGCATCCACCTCTCGGGCCACCTCAACCGCATGTCCGAGCACCAACTGGCCCTCGTACGGGACGCGGTCACGGTCTACAAGTCGATCCGCGGCGACCTCGCCCGGGCCCTGCCCTTCTGGCCGCTCGGCCTGCCCGGCTGGACGGACGAGTGGCTGGCCCTGGGCCTCAGGGGCCCCGGCGACCGCACGGCCTACCTCTCGGTCTGGCGCCGCGGCGGACCGGCCGAACTACGCGTCCCCCTACGGCACCTCGCGGGCCGGGCCGTCCGGGCGGAGGTCCTGCACCCGACCATGGCCGGGGCCGGCCGGGCGGTGTGGCAGGGGGACGTGCTGTCGGTGACGGTGCCGCGCACGCCCGGGGCGTTGCTGATCCGGCTCACGCAGGACGACTAGGCGGGGCGGCGCCGCGCGTCACTCCCGAACGGCAGCCCGCTCGCGTGCCGCGTTGCGTTCCCGGGCCTGATCGCGGGCGTCACGGCGGAACGCCCATGCCATGTCCGGCTCCATCACCCAGCGGAACAGCCGCTGTACCGGCGGGGTGCACAGCGCGGTCACGACGACGGCGGCGACGGCCGTGACGACGATTGCGCCCAGGGGCCCGTGGATCCACGCCGGGTCGTACCAGCCCCAGAACTTGGAGCCCTGGGCGACGAAGCCGTGCAGCAGATAGCCGTACAGCGTGCCCGCGCCCAGAACCGTGAACCAGGCGTGGCGTCCCGGTACCCAGGAGAGGAAGCAGGCGACCAGGACCAGCGAGCAGCCGAAGATCACCAGCGTCATGAGGGGCCCGGACCAGGAGGGCGCCGCGAGTTCCTCCGCGCTGTCGCGGTGGTAGAACCAGGCGCCCGTCATCCGCGGCACCGCCCAGTAGGCCACGGCCAGGGCGGCGGCGAAGACCGGCACGGCGAGGATGCGCACCTTGCGGCGGCGCACCAGCCGGAAGTGCTCCGGCTTCAGGCACAGGCCGAGGACGAAGTACGGCAGGAACTGCAGGGTGCGCTGCAGATCGAGGTCGTTGCCGATGTCCGGCGAGAGCGTCGCCAGCATCGCGATGGCGAGCGCGACCGGCAGCGGCCACCGCACATGCCGCCACACCGGCGTGGTCAGCCGCCAGACGAACAGCGCCACCAGGAACCAGGTCAGATAGAGCGGGTCCAGCAGGCTGATCGGCCGGTCGGGCTCCTGGTCGGTCCACCGGGTGAACAGGGTGTACGCCGTCTCGAAGACGACATACGGCACGGCCAGCCCGGTGATCAGACGTCTGATCCGCCCCGGGGCGGCGTCGAAGGAGCGCGAGAAGTAGCCGGAGATGATGATGAACGCCGGCATGTGGAAGGCGTACACCACCATGTACAGGGCGCTCGCCGCCCGGCTGCCGTCCCGCAACGGCTCCCAGGAGTGCCCCATGGCCACCAGCACGATCGCCAGATACTTGGCGTTGTCGAAGAACGCGTCCCGCTGCCCGGACCGCTGCGCGGGGGCGGCGGCCTCGGAGGCGTCCTTCCGTCCCCGCCCGCCGTCGGCCGGCGCGACGGCGCGCATGCGCAGGGTGTCCTCGCTCATCGCGCCTCCCGCACACGGTGGGGGGAACCGGAACGGGCGCGGGCGCATCTTGCCGGAGATACGGCAGTGGGGTGCCGGTGAGACATCCCCGCCGCCTCACCGCTGCGGGGCGCGGTAAACCGCTTTCCGGTGCGATGTCGTATGGATCACAGCCGCAGCCGCAGCCGCAGCCGCAGCCGCAGCCACGGCGACGGTCACAGCCACAGCCACAGCCACGGCGACGATGCCGCCACGCCGGACGCCGGGAAGCGTGCCGGCACCGTCGCACGCGGCGTGTCAGCTCACCGAGCAGGCGTTGCCGTTCAGCGTGAACGCCGTGGGACTGGGGTTCGCGGACCCACGGGTGGCCGTGAAGCCGAGGGTGACCGAGCCCGCCGCGGGGATCGTCGCCGTGTACGAGGCGGCCGCGACGCTGACCGCGGAGCCGCTCTGCGTCGCCGTACCGCCCCAGAGGTTGGTGACGCGCTGGCTGTCCGGGAAGGCCCAGCGCAGCGTCCAGCCGTTGATCGCCGACGTGCCGGTGTTGCGCAGGACGATCTCGCCCTGGAAGCCGCCGGGCCAGCTGCTCGTCACCCGGTAGCCGACACCGCAGGCCGACGGTGAGCCGCCGGGGGAGGTCGTGACCGTCACCGTGGCCGAGCGGGGCGACTTGTTGCCCGCGGCGTCACGGGCGTAGACGGCGAAGGTGTGGGAGGTGGACGGGGAGAGGCCGGTGACGGTGGCGGAGGTGCCCGTCGTGGTGGTGGCGGTGGTCTCGGTCGCGCCACTGACCCGGACGACGTCATAGCCCGTGACGCCGGTGGCGTCCGTGGCGGCGGACCAGGCCAGCTTCACGGACGACGAGGTCACCTCCGAGGCGGTCGGTGTGCCGGGAGCCGTCGGGGGAGTGGTGTCACCGCCGCCCGAGGAGAAGACCGTGGCTTCCTTCGAGGTCGCGGCGATGCCGTTGGCGCCGTTGAAGACGCGCTGACCCCAGGAACTGAGCCGCGTGCGGTCGAACTCGATCGCCAGGTCGAGGATCGGGTCGGTGTTGCCGCTCCAGGACCAGGCCAGGTAGCCGAGCCGCAGCTGTTGGGCCACGGCCATCATGGTGTCCTCGTCGGGGTCGCCGTACTGGTCCGCCGGTCCTCCGAACTCGCCGATGAGGATGGGGAGTTTGGCGTTGACGAAGGCGTTCAGATAGTCGGTGATCTCCTGGGCGGTGTCGTAGACGCTGTACATGTGGATCGAGAAGATCAGGTTGCCGGTGGGGTCGGCGTCGTAGACGGACTTGGCGTTGGCGCGCATCACGCCCTGCCAGTCCTGGCCCCAGTTGGGCGCGTCCACCATGATCGTGTGCGCGAATCCGGCGTTGCGCAGCTTCTTGACGGCGGCGATGGTGGGATTGGTCCACCCCGCGGGATTGGTGTTGCCCCAGGGCTCGTTGCCGATGTTGATGATGACGTAGTCCTCTTGACCGGCGAGCACCTCTTTCAGTCCGATCCAGTAGTCGGCGGCGTGGTCGAGGGTCCCGGCCGCGGACTCCTCCCCGTAGCCGGTGGTGTCGTGCACCTCCAGCACGCAGATGAGCCGGTTGGCCTTGCACCGGGCGATGACACTCGCCACGTCCTGCGCGCTGTTCTTGGTCCAGCGGTGCCCGTCGGAGAGGACGACGCGGACGGTGTTGGAGCCCAGCGACTTGACGTCGGCCAGCGACTGCGTCTCACCCGGGTACCAGGTGTGGGCGTGGTTGACGCCGCGCATCACGAAGTCGTTCCCGGAGGCCTCCACGAGACGGCCGTTCTCGATACGCAGGCCGGTGGCGGCGGCCTGTGCCGGAGTGCTGAAAGAGAGTAAGGAGAGCAGAAGTCCCAGGAGGGCGGCGGCCACTCCGGCCACTCGTGGGACGGATGCGGTGCGAGATCTCATAGCGGCTCCAGAGAAGAGGAGTTGACGGACAGTCGGGCCCGCGCCGGGTGTCAGGCGGCCGGGGTCTTCGCCGTGCACGTGACGGTCGCCGCCGGGGTCCCGGCCGTTGCCGGTGCGGTGGCGACAAAGCCGAACGTGGCGCTCGCACCGGGGGCCAGTGCGCCGTTCCACGCCGCGTTCGTGACGGTGGCCGTGCCGTCGGCGGCCGTCGTGTGGGTGCCGTTCCAGACCTGGGTGAGACGCGCGCCGCCCGCCGGTACGACGGTCGCGGTCCAGCCCGAGGCGGCGGAGGCGGACGCGTTCGTCACCGTCACCTCGCCCTGATAGCCGCCCTGCCAGGAGGAGACGGCCCGGAACCGCGCGGTGCAGGCCCCGGGTTCCTCGCCGGGGTCACCGGGATCACCCGGGTCCTGCGGGACGCCCCCGTCGAGGACGGCCGCCAGGGCCGGGTACCAGCGGGCGGCGATCTTGTCGTCGCCGGAGGCGTTGGGGTGCACGCCGTCATAGGTGTCGGCGGCCGTGCTGAACCCCGTCCACTGGTCGACCACCGTGACCGGGGAACGGTCGGTGCTGGTCGCCCGCGCCCAGGCGGGAATCGCCGCGTTGAAGTCGACGACGCGCTGCGCACAGGCCGCGCAACTGCCCGGGTTCATCGGGATGAGCTGCGCGACGAGGACCCGCATGTCCGGATCGGAGGCCCGCATCTGCGCCACGAGCTTGGTGTAGGCGGCGAGGATGCGGTCGGGGGCGATGCTGCTCCACACGTCGTTCGTGCCGAAGTGCATGACAACGATGTCCGGGCGGGTGGCGGCCAGCCTCCCCGGCAGCAGGTTCTGGTCGGCGACGTTCGTCACCAACTCGCCGCCGTGACCCTCGTTGTCGCCGTCGTGCGCCTGCCCGCACCCCTGCGTGGGGAGGGTGCCGACGAAGTCGATGTCCTTGTAGCCGCTGTTCACCAGCCGGTTCCACAACACCGCCCGCCAGCAGCCCGGCGAGCCGGTGATCGAGTCGCCGAGCGGCATGACGCGGACGGGGTCCGCGGCCGGGGCGGCCGTCGCTCGGGGTGCGACGGTCAGGCCGAGGGGGAGGAGCAGGGTGGCCAGGAGGCCGAGAACCGTGACGATCCGTAAGTGCGGGGACGAGCGGGCGGTTCTGCGCATGGTGGTCCCTTCCCTGGGTGAGGTGGGAGCGCTCCCATGACATCAAGCCACTGTTGTCATTGACGCGTCAAGAGGTGGGCGGGCCGGGCCGACCACTTGAGGGTGGGTTCGGTTCGAGGCGGCGGTTCAGGTCGCGGCGCGGTGTGCAGGGGGTTGCACCTTCCGTAGCGGCATGTGGTCCGGTGGACTTACGTGCCGATGCCTTGAGGAAAGGTCCCTGCTCATGCGTTCGTCTTTCATGCCACCCCGTCAGGTCAAGATCGGGGACGCGGCGGCCTTCGTCGGCAGCACGCCACGGGCGATTCGCCATTACCACGAGATCGGCCTCCTCCCCGAGCCTGAGCGGGGCGGCGACGACCGCCGCCGCTACGGGTACGAGGACATGATCCGCTTGCTGTGGATTCGCAAGATGGCCGACGCCGGTATCGCCCTGGACGACATCCGTGACGCCTTCACCACCGGCACCGCTTCCGCCCGTGCGGACAGCGGAGAAGGGATCGCGGGCATCCTGGAGCGGTTGGAGGAGACCCTCGCCGAGCAGGAGGCGGAATTGCGGCGTCAACGGACCGCCGTGCAGCGGATGCGCACCGAGGGCAGCCGGATGGGCCTGCTCTCCGACTTCGTCACCGAACGCCTCAAGAGCCTGCCCGAGGGCTCCCTGCGTCAGGCGGACCTGGACAGTCTGCTGGTCACCGAGCGGATCTTCGGCCCGCTCGGCGCGGCCGTCCAGGCCACCCGCTTCGTAGTCCTGGCCACGCATCCCGCTCTGCGGGAGGATTCCGACCGCATCGATGACGCCGAGGAGGCGCTCGATGACAGCGTCGCCGTCGATGATCCACGGGTGGCTCAAGTGGCCGTCGAGCGGCATGCCTTCGAAACCGCCCTGCAGGCCGTCATCGAGGAGTCCGGCCTGGGTGAGGACGACGATGCCCTCTTCGATGCCTGGGACACTGTGCACCCTGCCACCGCCGATGACGGCGAGGGCGAGGCCGACTCCATGAGCGTGTTCGAAGCCACCCGCAAGATGCCGTACGACTTCTCCCCGGCCCGCCAGCGCTGTATGGAACTGGCGGAAGAACTGTCCGCCCAAGACTCACCCACTACCTAGGACGCGGCCTAGGCGGATGCGCCCGATGTGTCGTCGAGACCCGGCGGGTCTGTCGTGGTCGCCTCGTCGTCCTGTTCGAGCGGTGCGTCGGGAGCGCTCGGACCGGCCGCGCCGGGTGGGGGCGTGGTGGGCTCGGCCTGTACCGCGCGCGGCCGGTAACCACGGGGCCGGGACCGGAAGATGCCGTCGTTCATCGCTGCTCCGAGGTGAGGAATTCCAGTACTTCGATGTCGTCGAGACGGATGTAGAGACCCTGGGTCCGGTCCACCCTCGACAGGAACCTGCCGTCGGGGGCGAGCCGCCAGGCCGACTCCAGGAACAGGTCGTAGGTGGAGGCGGGGTGGGAGGACGCGTAGGAGCCCGCCCCGTACCAACCGCCCACCCAGGAACCGCTCTTGAGGCGGGCGCGGAGGAAGCACGGCCCCAGGCCGGCGAAGACGTGGTCCCAGGCAGAGGGGGCGGCGACGTACCGGGCCGGGCGGCCCCGGCGCTGCCACAGCGACACCGCGCACGCGGCGGCGGCCGGGACGACGATGAGCAGCAGCAGCGCGAGCACGGCGGCCGGACGCGGGGACGCGGAGAGCTTCTCCCACCGTGCCGCCGACAGGGGCAGTCGGTCGGTGAGCACCCTCCCGAAGACCAGGACGTAGGCGATGTCCAGGACGAGGGAGGCGGCGAGGGCCCGCAGCAGCCGCTCGCCGAGGTCGGCGTGCCGCACGGACGGGCCGCGGGCGTGTTCCCGGGTGAACTGGTAGGTCACGCCCGGCAGTACGGCGACGATCACGACAGCGAGCTGGACGAAGGTCGTGGGCACGCGGTCACCTCCAGTCGCCGTACAACTGGAACGGCGCCCAGTGGTAGGGGTCGTCGAAGACGAGCCGGTCCGGGGGCAGTTCGTCGAGGCCGGAGAGGACCTGGTCCAGTTCTGCCCGCTCCTCCGGGGCCACGACCAGGGGCCGCTTGGACAGGCAGTACTGCCGCACCGCCCGCGCGGGGGTCCGGCGTAGGGCGAGCTGGGCCTGCCGCAGTGCCTCGGCCCGGGCGACACCTCGGCTCAGCCGGGCGTAGAAGTCGTCCAGCAGCAGGGCCGCCGACAGGTCGTCCACCTTCCAGAGCGTGGCCAGCACGGACCTCGCGCCCGCCTGGAGGAAGGCGCGTACCAGCCCGAAGCGTTCCTCGGCGAGGTCGAGGGAGCCCAAGCCGCTCTCGCAGGCGCCGATCGTGACCAGCCCGACGCGCAGCCGCAGATCCACCACGTCGTACGCGGTCAGCCTCTCGTCGCGGCCCAGGACGACGGCGGACGTCTCATGCCGGCCGGGCCGGAACTCTCCGTGGCAGGCCAGGTGGAGCACGTCGTACGGGCGGGCGGACAACTGCGCGAGCAGTTGGCGCTTTCCGGACACGGTGGTGGCGTCGGGGAGGTGCGCGGTGACGGCGTGGGTCTCCAGGGAGGCGAAGACCAGGGCGTCTTCGGAGGTGCGGTCCGCGATGAGCAGGGCGGAGGCGGGGGTGGCGGGCGGTTCGGCGTCGCCCAGGCAGAGTCGCATCAGGGAGGCGCTCGGCGAGAAGCACACCGGGTTGCGGTCGCTCAGGGCCCCGCCGTCGGGCAGTCCGACGGCGTGCAGGGGCACGTGGTGGAGGAGCCCGTCGGGCACCAGCCACACCGTCTCCCCGGGGCGGCTGTGGCGGACCGCCGCCTCCACCAAGGGACGGAAGGGCGTGTCCCACGGGGTCGGCGCGAGGTGCCGGTCGTCCGGTTCGATGCCCCTGAGGGCGTCGCGCAGTGCGGCATGGTCCGCCGGGGTGTGGGCGATGGTGACGAGTCGGGGAGCCGAGTCGTCGGCGCGCAGCAGGAAGACGAGCGTTTCGTCCTCGTCGTGCCAGTACGCCATGAGGAGCGTCTCCGGGCCGATCGTGGCGAGCAACTCGCTCACCTGGCCGAACTCCGACACGCCGCGTTGCCGGTTCAGCTCCGCGTGCCCCAGGCTGCCTGTCCGGGCCCGGGCGATGGCTTGCGGGGTCAGCACGGCCCGAGCCGGAGAGGCGTGCCGGTCCTGTCGCTGGTACAGGGACGAAGGCGGAGCTTTCGGCCCATCGGCCATGGTGCGCCGGGCCAGTTCGGCACTGAGTTTCATGGCCCGTACGTTCTCGGTGTGGCTGAACGCCTTCCGCAGTCCGCTGTCCGTGTCCGGGTCGGACAGCAGCAGGCGCAGCGTCTCGCCGGCGTAGAGACGTTTGGCGGCGAGGCCGGACGGCCCCGGCGGGGCAGGGGAGCGTGGGGCGGGCGTCTTGCCCATCGAGCGCAGACTCCGGTCGATCTGGTCGTGCAACCGGTCCAGGGCGTGCACCGATTCGCCGAGCGCCATCATGCTCTCCGCCGCGCTCATGTGCTGCCGCTCGATGCGGGTCCCGGGCTGGTCCGGGCCGTAGCGCTCGATGATCCTTTCCAGCACCACGAGGGCGCGACGCGTCACATCGGCCGGTCCCTCACCTGGCGGCGTCCTCACCTCCGCGACGTCCTCGGTCAGCCGTCTGCCGGTACCGGGCGTCAACTCCACCCCCTTGGTCGACTGGGCGGTCCGGAAGTACGACGGCCCGCCCGACGCTTCCCGGAGGTCGCGTTCGACGAAGTAGCGGTTCACGTCGTAGACGGCGGCGTCCCACAGCGCGCCCGCGACCCAGGGCGTCATGCCGTCGGTCTCCAGGTCGGCGAGACCCCCGTCCGCCGGCAGACCCCGGAGGGAGGCGAGCAGTTCGAGTGCCTCCTCCCGCATGGTGACGTGGTGGGCCACCATGGCGGCCGTCAGAATCGCGTTGTGCTGGGCCGGTCCGTCGTGCCGTCCGGCCGCCGTGCGCTCGCGCAGCAGGGCACGCAGTTCGGCCGCCGCCCGGTTGGGGTTGTCCCCGCGCCGTGCGCTCACCGCGGCGGCGCACACCCGGTACAGCTCCGCCCACTGAGGCTTGCCGAGCAGCCCGAAGTCCTGTGCCGCGCCCCGCGCCTCCTCGTGGGCCTCTTCCGGCCGGTCGAGATTGCCCCAGGTCACGACTGCGGTGGCCTGTACGAGGACGGTGGCCGTGAGGTGGGCGCGCAGCATCGAGGGCCTGGCTCCCCGCAGCACGGCGTCGGCGTTCATCTCCACGGCGAGCAGAGCGTTGTCGGCCAGGATCAACCACTCCAAGGTCTCCTGCGCGCCCTCGTGCAGCAGGAAGTCCGTCCGGACGTCCCGCGTCTTCTCGGTCAGCGCGCCGCGGTAGGACTGCCAGGCGTACGTCGTCAGCGCGACGACGGCCCGGTAGTCGGGCCCGATCGGCCGGGCCAGGACGCGGTCGAAGGCCCAGGACGCGAGTGCGGAGTCGTAGGCGGGACCGCTGCCGCCGCGCAGGCGGGCCCATGCGGGCCGCCACAGGAGGCTTCGGTCCACTCGGCCCATGGCCCAGGCCGCGAGGACTTCCACGGCGAGGACGAAGACCGTGGCGACCAGCAGTTCACGGCGGGGCTGGAACACCCCGGCGAGCAGGAACATCATGCTGCCCCGACCGAGGACGACGCGCGGCGCCCGCAGCAGCAACTGCCCTCCCTTCGACGGCACATGAGGGGCCGATGCGGCGAGGGCCAGCCCGATGACGGTGGCGCCTGCCAGCAGCACGCCTCCTCCGACACCGGTCAGCACCGGGACGGAGGACCAGACGTCCGCGAGCCACTCGCCGGGCGGGGTGGCCGCGACCGCGACGGCGGGGACGACGGCGAGCGGACGCAGCCGCCGTCGCAGGAGAGCCGGACGGAGCAACTCCCGGGTGGCCCAGGTGCTCAGTGCCATTCGCAGCGAGATCAGTACGGCGCAGACCATGGCGAGCGGGAAGAGCGGCGCGGGCAGCGTCGGCAGCAGCGGCACCGCGACCGGCGGCGTGATCATGGCGAACAGGTTGGACCGGCGGGCCCACCGCAACCGCAAGGGCGGGGCGGCGGAGCCTGCGAGGGCCTCGCGCCAGCGCTCGGGCGCGCCGTCACGTGCCCGGCGGCGCATGACCGCCTCGAACAGAGCGTCTTGCGGCAGCACTTGTTCCCCCGTCGCCCGCGTGGAGCGTGTGTAGTCGATTCATCACACTCAGTCATCACCACTATAGGTTCGAACGTCGTTCGATCACTCTCGGCGTGAAGTCCCGGCTCTGTCAGAAGTGTTGACCGAGTCGTGAAAGCGTTTTAACTTCCCTTCACCGGACAGGCCGAGGTGAGGGGGAGCCGTGGCAACCGAGTTACGGGAACGAGCAGGTGCGAAGGGGGTGAGTCCTTCCCACCCCGGTCCCGACGGAGTGCGGCGTGAGCGTAAAGGTTTTCAGAGCCGGACGCTTTTCCTGCTCATGCTGCCCGGTGTCGCCTACTTCCTGCTGTTCCACTACGGCGCCCTCGCCGGGAACGTCATCGCGTTCAAGGAGTACGTGCCGTTCGACGGTCTCCTGGGCAGCCCCTGGGTGGGGCTCGGCAACTTCCAGCGCATGTTCGAGGACGCGGCGTTCTGGGACTCGGTCCTCAACACCCTCTGGATCGCCGTCCTCCAGCTCGTCTTCTACTTCCCGGTGCCGCTCGGTCTCGCCCTGCTGCTGCACACCCTCACCTGGAGCTCGGTGCGCCGGTTCGTGCAGTCGGTGGCGTATCTGCCGCACTTCATCTCGTGGGTGATCGTCGTCGCGCTGTTCCAGCAGGTGCTCGGGGACACCGGCCTGCTCAACAGCGGCCTGAGCGGGGCCGGTCTGCACACCGTCGACATCATCGGCAACCCCGACGCCTTCCGGCCGCTCGTCGTCGCCCAGGTCATCTGGAAGGACGCCGGCTGGGGCACGATCATCTTCCTCGCCGCGCTCGCCCAGGTCGACGAGCAGCAGTACGAGGCGGCCGCCATCGACGGCGCCGGACCCTGGCGGCGCTTCTGGCACGTCACCCTGCCCGCCATCCGCCCGGTCGTGGTGCTGCTGCTCATCATGCGGCTCGGCGACATTCTCTCCGTCGGCTTCGAGCAGATGCTGCTGCAGCGCGACGCGGTCGGACCGGAGACCGCCGAGGTCATCGACACCTTCGTCTACTACCAGGGCATCGTCGGCGGCGACTACGGTTTCGCGGCGGCCGCCGGCCTGTTCAAGGGGCTCGTCGGCGCCCTCCTCGTCTACGCGGCCAACAAGGCCGCCCACCGGCTCGGCGAACAGGGGGTCTACCGATGAGCGCGTCCGCCCGGCCCGGGTGGATGGAGAAGCCCCGGCCGCTCACCCAGACCGCGAAGGCGCTCGCCCTGGCCACGGTCGTGCTGCTGGTGTGCGTGCCGTTCCTGGTGATCGTGTCGACGTCCCTGGCCTCCACCCGGGAGGTCGTCGACAACGGCGGCTGGGTGCTGTGGCCCAGCGAGCCCACGCTCGACGCCTACCGTGACATCTTCGACGGCGGCATCGTCACCCACGCCCTCGGCGTCAGCGCGGGCGTGACGATCGTCGGCACCCTGCTCAGCCTCGTCTGCACGGTGACCCTGGCCTACGCGCTGTCCCGCCCGGGCGTCTTCGGCGGCAAACCGGTGCTGCTGCTGGTGCTGTTCACGTTCCTCTTCCCGCCCGGCATGATCCCGAGCTTCCTGCTCGTCAAGGAACTCGGCCTGCTCGACTCGTACGCCTCGCTCGTCCTGCCCGTCCTGGTCAACGTGTTCAACCTGGTCGTGCTGCGCGGCTTCTTCCAGTCGATCCCGGAGGAGCTGTACGAGGCGGCACGGCTGGACGGGGCGGGGGACTGGCGGGTGCTGGTGTCGGTGGTGCTGCCGCTGTCCAAGGCCGCGCTCGCCGTCGTCGGCCTGTTCTACGCCGTCGCCTACTGGAACTCCTGGTTCTACGCCTCGCTGTACCTGGAGAGCGACCACTGGCCGCTCCAGCAGGTGCTGCGCACCTATGTGGTGGCCGGGGCCGGGCTCACCGACGCGACGACCGGCGAGGCGACCGTGACCGCTCCGCAGACCGTGCAGATGGCGGTGCTCGTGATCGCCACCGTGCCGATCCTGCTGGTCTACCCGTTCCTGCAGAAGTACTTCACCAAGGGCGTGCTCACCGGCGCCATCAAGAGCTGACTCAGGCAAGAGCCGACTCAAGCCGACACGAGGTGATTCACCCATGCCCAGCATGTCCCGACGTACCCTGCTGCGTTCCGTGGCCGCCGGTGGTGCCGCCGTCTCCGTCCCCGGTCTGCTGACCGCCTGTTCCTCGGGTTCCGGCGACGGCGACGTCTCCAACGCCGGGAAGAAGCTCGCCCCCTGGCCGGCCCACCGCCCCGCCACCGGACCGAAGCCGGATCTCGCCCCGACCGAGGAGGGCGTCCAGGCCGGGTACACGTCCTACCCCTCCGACCTGGCCAAGTCGGTCTCCCGCACCCCGGGCGACGGCTCCACCGTCCGTGTCATGACCGTCTCGTTCGGCACACCGCCCAAGCCCGCCTCGGCGAACCGGTTCTGGGCGGCCGTGGAGAAGGCCCTCGGCGTGAAGATCGAGTACACGATCATCTCCCAGGCCGACTACCAGAAGAAGATGGCGACGGTCATGGCCGGCGACGCCGACGCCCTGCCCGACGTCATCAACATGTTCTCCGGCTTCACCCTGCCCCGCGAGGCACAGTTCGTGCAGCGCCGCGCCCAGGACCTCACCCCGTATCTGTCCGGCGACGCCATCACCGACTACCCGAACCTCGCCAATATCCCCACCCATGCCTGGCGCGACATGGGCCGCATCGGCGGACGGATCTACGGCATCCCGCTGGAGCGCCCGCTGCCCGGGTCGACCCTCTGGATCAACCAGGACATGTTCGCCGACGCGGGCATGAAGGAGGGCTGGACGACCGAGGACTTCACCGCCGTGGCACGGCGGGGCACCCGCGGCAAGACGTACATGCTGGGCGCCGCCGCCCAGTCCCTGTTCGGCAACGCCTACCACGGAGCCGCCCACAACGCGCCCCAGGGCTGGGCCGTCACCGACGACGGCACCTTCCTCGCGGGGGCGGCCGACGAACGGTACAAGGCGGCGATCGCGTTCCAGGCCCAGCTGCGCAAGAACGGTTCCTACCACCCCGACGCCACGTCCATCTCGCAGATCGACCTGACGACCCTCTACTACAACGGCACCGTCGGTTCCATGCAGGACGGGTTCGGCGCCTACCTGCCCAAGTACCGTGAGTCCCAGGGCAAGATGAGCCCGGCGGCCGCCCTCCCGTACAGCGTCGGCGGCGAACCCGGCGGAATCGTCGCCGCTCGCCGCTCCTTCGGCTACACGATCCTGAAGCAGGCGAAGAAGGAGCGCGTCGAACTCCTCCTGCGCGTCCTCGACTACCTCGCCGCGCCCTTCGGCAGCGCGGAGTGGGAACTCGTCCACTACGGCGTCGAGGGCGTCCACTTCACCCGCGCCAAGGACGGCTCGCCCGAGTACACCAAGCTCGGCGAGGTGGAGAACAACACCAACCTGCCGCTGAAGTACCTCGCCGAAGGCCCCCAGGTGCTGTTCGTGCCCGGCATGCCCGACGCCGTTCGGGCCCTGCACACCTGGCAGGGCGAGGTCGTACCGCACGCCGTACGCAACGCCTCGTTCGGGCTGCAGTCCGCGACGAACAACTCCCAGGGCGCCACCCTCAAGACCCTCCTCGACGACACCGCCACCGGGATCATCGCCGGGCGGCTGCCGCTGTCCGAGTGGGACGCGACGGTGAAGAAGTGGCGGAGCCGGGGCGGCGACAGAATGGCCGAGGAGTACGCGAAGGACCACGAGGCCAACACCTGAACAGCGGTGGGCGGAAGAGGAGACGCGGGGGATGGGGAACGACATGGTGTCCAAGGGGCGGGTCACGATCCGCGAGGTCGCCGAGCGGGCGGGCGTGTCGACCGCCACCGCCTCCCGCGCGCTCAGCGGCAACCACCCGGTGCCCGCCGCGACCCGGGCCCGCGTCCTGCGCGCGGCCCGCGACCTCGACTACGTGGCCAACGCGCACGCCCGCGCCCTGGTCGGCGGCGGCCGCAAGATGGCCGCCGTCGTGGTCCGCCAGGTCACCAGCCCCTTCTACGCCCAGGTCGCCGAGGGCGTGGAGGCGGAGGCCGCCGACCGCGGCTGGCTCTGCGTGGTCGGCGCCACCGGCGGGGACGCCCAGCGCGAGATGGACTTCGTGCGGCTCATGCGGGAGGAGGGCGCCCGGCTGGTGATCCTGGTCGGCGGGGTCGTCGAGGACGACGCCTACCGCGAGCGCGTCGCCCACTACGCCCACGCCCTGGACTCCTCCGGAGCCCGGCTCGTGCTCTGCGGGCGGCCCGCGCCCGACCCGGAGATCCCGGCGCTCGTCGTGGAGTTCGACAACGAGGCCGGGGCCCGCGCTGTCACCGCCCATCTGCTCTCGGCCGGGCATCGCCGGATCGTCTTTCTCGGCGGGCTGCCCGGCAACACCGCCCTGGACGCCCGTGTCGCCGGCTACCGCGCCGCCCTCGCCGAGCACGGGCTGCCGCCCGAGGCCGCCCACGTCGTCGACTGCGGACTCGGCCGCGCCCCGGGGCATCGCGCCATGACCGAACTCCTCAAGCGGACACGGGAGTTCACGGCCGTCTTCGCCGGGGACGACATGGTCGCCGCCGGTGTCCTGCGGGCGATCGCCGAGAGCGGACTGAGCGTCCCCGGCGACATCTCCGTCGTCGGCTACAACGACATCCCGCTCGCCGAGGACTTCAATCCGCCGCTCACCACCGTCCGCACCCCCGCCGAGGAACTCGGCCGCGCCGCCGTGCGCATCGCGCTGCGCGACCCCGAGCACGCCGCCGGGGCCCACCATCTGCTCGGCACCCACATCGTCGTCCGCGACAGCGTCGGCGCGCCCCCGCCCGGGCGTGCCCTGTGACCAACGGAGGAACCGTACCCGTATGAGCGCGCCGCACGTGTCGCTCCCCGGCCCGACGCCCTTCCCCCACCTTCCCCAACTGCCGCCCCCCGACCCGCTGACCTCACCCTTGACCGGCTGGACCCGCGCCCACTGGGAGGCGATCGCCGACCGCCTCCTGGACGCCCTGCTGCCCTACGCCTCGCCGGGCCTGGCCCAGTACCGGCTCCCCGGGCCGCCCAGCCACTCCGGGCCCTGGTCGGACGGCCTCGAGGGCTTCGCCCGCTCCTTCCTGCTGGCGGCCTTCCGTATCGCCGGCTCGGGCGGACACCATCCGGGTCTCATCGACCGGTACGCGGCCGGGCTCGCCGCGGGCACCGACCCGCGCGGCCCCGACCGCTGGCCGCCCATCACCGACCGGGGCCAGCCCATGGTCGAGGCCGCGTCCCTCGCGATCGCCCTGCACGAGACCCGTCCGTGGATCTGGGACCGGCTCGACGACCGGGTACGGCAGCGGATCGCCGACTGGCTGGGCGGCTTCGTCGGAGCCGTCGTCAACGACTCCAACTGGCGGCTGTTCCAGGTCATCGCCGAGGAGTTCCTCGCCTCCGTCGGCGCCCCGCACAGCCGCCGGGAGATCGAGGACGGGCTGGCACGCCTGGAGGACTGGTACCGGGGCGACGGCTGGTACACCGACGGCGACGGCCGCAAGTTCGACTACTACAACGCCTGGGCCCTGCACCTGTATCCGGTGCTCTGGGCCCGTATCGCCGGACCGCGCGCCGACCCGGGGCCGGTCACGGCTCACCGCGCACGCCTTCGGAGATTCCTCCACGATCATCAGCACTTCTTCGGCGCCGACGGTGGGCCCGTCCATCAAGGCCGCTCGCTCACCTACCGATTCGCCACGACCGCGCCCCTGTGGGCGGGTGTCCTCGCCGACGCCACTCCGCTGCCGCCGGGCCGCACGCGCCGCCTCGCCTCCGGCGCGCTGAAGCACTTCGCCGAGCGGGGCGTGCCCGACGAGCAGGGGCTGCTCACGCTCGGCTGGTACGGCCCCTTCCTGCCCGTCACCCAGCGATACTCGGGCCCGGCCTCCCCGTACTGGGCGAGCAAGGCCTTCCTCGGCCTGCTCCTGCCCACCGACCACCCTGTGTGGACGGCGCCCGAGGAACCCGGCCCCGTCGAATCGGCCGACGTACGCCTCGCGTTACCCGCCCCGGGCTGGCTGCTGCACTCCACCGCGGCCGACGGGATCGTACGGCTCGTCAACCACGGCAGCGACCGCCTGCCGCCTCCACCCGCCGAGGCCCAGGACAGCCCGCACTACGCCCGGCTGGCCTACTCCAGTGCCACGGCACCCGAGACCCCTCCGGCCCCGCACACGGGCCCCGACCAGCACATCGCCCTGCTCGCCCCCGACGGCACACCGACCCCGCGCGGCCGTATCCACCCCCTCGGCATCGAGGGCGCCCGGGCCGCCTCCTGGCACCGAGCCCTCCTCCCGGGCAGCGGCGAAGGCCACCGCATCGAGACGGTCAGCGTGGTGCACGGCCCTTGGGAGGTCCGAGTGCACCGCGTCGACGCGCCCCCCGGCACGCCCGTGCGCGAGGGCGGCTGGGCCGTGGCCGACGACACCACGCCCCCGACGCCCCGCACCGGCCCGGGCCTGGCCCTGGCCCGGCGCACGGACGGCCTGACCAGCGCGCTCGTCGGCCTGCACGGCTGGAGCGACGACGAGGGCACGGTCGTAGCGGCAGTGGGCGGCAACGCGTACGGCCACCACTCGGCGACGCCCGTTCTGACCCTGCCGTCCCACCCCGGCGGCACCCACCTCCTCGTGACACTGGTCGTACTCAGTGCCGACCCCGCGGTGCACGCCCAGGTCGAGGGGACCCGCGTACGGGCCGGGGGCGACGGGGGAGTGGAGATCCGGTTCCCGGACGGCACGCGGGAGTCGGTCGCGCCGTGACATGCCGAGAGGGCGTGGCCCGGATGGTGAGCCACGCCCTCAGGACCTGAAGCGCGTCAGGCCTCCACGCGCCCCCGCCTCACCGCCTTCGCCAGCATCGGCCACGCCAGCAGCACCAGGATCACCGCGTACACGGTCACCGCGAACGGTGTGTTGACCAGGCCCGTCACGCTGCCGTCGCTGATCTGGAGGGCACGCCGGAGTTGCTGCTCGGCGTTCGGGCCGAGGATGACGCCGATGACGGCGGGGAGCACCGGCAGGCCGTAGCGGCGCATGCCGAAGCCGATCAGGCCGATGATCAGCAGGATCACCAGGTCGATCACCTCGCCGCCGACCGCGTACGCGCCGACCGCCGCGAAGAACATGATCCCGGCGTAGAGGTACGGCCGCGGAATGCGCAGCAGCTTCGCCCACACCGGCGCCAGCGGCAGGTTGAGGGCGAGGAGCAGCACCATGCCGACGAACAGGGAGGCGATCAGGCCCCAGACCAGGTCGGGTTCGCGCTCGAAGAGCAGCGGGCCGGGCTGGATGCCGTACTGCTGGAAGGCGGCCAGCATGACCGCCGCGACGGCCGTGGTCGGCAGGCCCAGGGTCAGCATCGACACCAGAGTGCCCGCCGCCGAGGCGGACGCCGCCGACTCCGGCCCCGCGACGCCCTCGATCGCGCCCTTGCCCCACTCGTCCTTGTGCTTGGACAGACGCTTCTCCGTCACGTACGACAGGAAGGTGGGGATCTCGGCGCCGCCCGCCGGGATCGCGCCGAACGGGAAGCCGATGAACGGGCCGCGCAGCCATGACTTCCAGGTCCGGTTCACATCGTCGCGCCCCAGCCACGGCCGGCCGACCGGGATCGGCTCCGGCGGCCTGCGCCGCAGATGGGCGGCGACCCACAGGGCCTCGCCGATCGCGAAGAGTCCGACAGCGACGATCACCACGTCGATACCGTCGGCCAGTTGGAGCGAGCCGAACGTCAGACGCTGCTGGCCGGTCATCTGGTCCAGGCCCACCAGGCCCAGGGTGAGACCGATGAGCAGGGAGGCGAGGCCGCGGATGCGGGACGATCCCAGCACCGAGGTCACCGCGATGAACGCCAGCACCATGATGGCGAAGTAGTCCGGCGCGCCGATGTCCACGGCGAGCTTGGCGACCGTCGGCGCGAGCGCCACCAGCAGGAGCGTGCCGATCAGACCGCCCGCGAAGTGCCCGACGGCGGCCGCCGCGAGGGCCTGGGCGCCGCGCCCGGACTTGGCCATGGGGTTGCCCTCCATGGCCGCCACCACCGCCGCGCTCTCACCGGGCGTGTTGAGCAGGATGGAGGTGGTCGAACCGCCGAACATCGCGCCGTAGTAGATGCCGGCGAACATGATGAACGCGCCGATCGGGTCGAGCCCGTACGTCACCGGCAGCAGCAGCGCGACCGCCATCGCCGGGCCGATGCCCGGCAGCACGCCGATCGCCGTGCCCAGCAGCACACCGATGACGGCCCACAGGAGGTTGATCGGCGTGAGGGCCGTACCGAAGCCGTCCAGAAGGGAGTTGAAGGCATCCATGTCACAGCACTCCCATCAGCGGACCGCCGGGCAGGGGCACTCCGAGCAGATTGTTGAACACGGTGTAGGTGACGAGGGACAGCCCGGCCGCGATGAGCGGATCGCGGTCGATCCGGCGGCTGCCGAGCGCGTACGCCGCGCCCCAGAACAGCAGTGCGCCCGCGACCGGGAAGCCGAGCGGCTCGATGAGGACGGCCGCGCCGAGGAACACCCCGGCGAGCAGCAGCACCGTGCGCCAGTCGGCGGGCTCGGACAAGTCGACGTCCTCGCCGGTCTCGGCCTGCCCCCGGCCGCCGCGCAGCACGTCCACGGCGAGCAGCGCGGCGATTACCAGCAGCCCGGCCCCGACCACGATCGGCACGGTCTTCGGGCCGACGGGGCCGCGCTGGGCGATGTCCACGTCCATGGTGAGCGCGTCGGTCAGGACGAGCACGCCCAGGGCCAGCAGCAGCACACACACGCCGAGTTCGGAGTGCTCGCGCAGCCACGAGCGCCGTCCGCCGCCGGTCTCGGCGGGGGGAATGTCGGTCTGCGTCGTCACAGTCCCAGCTCCTTCAGCACCGAAACCACGCGCTTGTCCTCGGCGTCGAGGAACGCGCCGAACTTGTCACCGGTGAGGAAGGCGTCGTCCCAGCCGTTCTGCTTCATGGACTTCCGCCACTCGTCGGAGCCGTGCAGCTCCTCGACGAGCCGCACGAGCTTGTCCCGCTCGCCGTCGGTGAGGCCGGGCGGGGCGACGATGCCGCGCCAGTTGGTGAAGTTCACGTCGTACCCGGCCTCGGTCAGCGTCGGCGCGTCGAGCCCCGCGACCCGCTTCGGGCCGGTGACCGCGAGGAGACGCAGCTCGCCCGACTTGATCTGGTCCAGGTACTCGCCGACACCGGAGACACCGAAGGCGACCTTGTTGCCGAGGATGGAGGCGAGCAGCTCGCCGCCGCCGTCGAAGGGGATGTAGTTCACCTGCTTCGGCGGGATCCCGGCGGCCCGCGCCATCAGCATCGGCGCGAGATGGTCCGGCCCGCCGGGGGAGGACCCGCCGCCCACCGGGAGCTTGCCGGGGTTCTCCTTCCAGGCGCCGATCAGGTCGTCGATCGTCTTGTACGGGGAGTCCTTGGCGACCACGACGACGTCCTGCTCCTCGGTGAGCCGGGCGATCGGCGTGGTGTCGCCGAGCGTCTTGGGCGCGTCGTTGGAGCGGACGGCACCCACGACCCCGAGGCCCATGGACATGGCGAGCTTGCCGTTGCCGTGCTCGCTCACCAGCCGGCTGAGGCCCACCGTGCCGCCGGCTCCGGGCAGGTTGAACACCTCGATGTTGTGGGTCAGTCCGGCGTCCTCGGCGTTCTTCGCGGCCGTACGGGCCGTGATGTCGTAGCCGCCGCCGGGCGTGTTGGGGACCATGAAACGCAGGCCCGGGATCTGTGTGCCGGTCTCGGCGCCGCTGCCGGTGGTCAGCAGCGGAGGTCCGACGAGCACGAGCACGGCGGCCCCGAGCAGGGCGAGGGGAGTGCGCAGGCGCACGAGTGCCACCACCTGTCGGTACGTCGATGCGGGTAGGTAAGAGCCCTGTGGGGGAGGGTGATGTGGGCCACATGCTGCACCGGGTGCCGACGGGCTGTCTCTCTTGCGGAACCAACGGAGGTTTTGGTCTTTGTGGTCGGCGGAACGCCGTGCGCACCCCGGCCCCCTGGACCGCAACCGTGCACATCCCTTTCCCTCACCGCAGGTGGACGCCATGATGGGCGGCCCCGGCACGGAAGGAGCGACCCGATGACCAGCGAGCCCCGCACGTCCGCCACCAGCGGCACGATCGACGTCCTCGTGGTCGACGACGACTTCATGGTGGCCAAGGTCCATCGGGCCTTCGTCGAGCGCGTCGACTGCTTCCGCGTCGTCGGCGTCGCCGGTACCGGCGCCCAGGCCGTCAGCGCCGCCGACGCGCTGCGCCCCGACCTCGTGCTGCTCGACCTGCACCTGCCGGACATCTTCGGCCTCGACGTCATCCCCCGGCTGCGTTCCGCGGGCCACGACTGCGACGTCATGGTCGTCAGCGCCGCCCGGGAGGCCGAGACGGTCCGTGGCGCCGTCCGGCACGGGGTCGTCGACTACCTCCTCAAGCCCTTCGAGTCAGAGGAACTGCGCGCCAGGCTGGAGCGCTACGCCGACCGGCGCGGCCGGCTGCTCGGCACGGTCGTGCGCAGCCAGGCCGACGTCGACCGGGTGCTGGCCGGAGCCTCCGGTGGGTCCTCGCCCGTCGCCGCCCTGCCCAAGGGCATGAGCGTGGAGACCGCCGAGCTGGTCGAGCGGGCCCTGCGCGAGACGGACGGCACCCTGTCCGCCAGCGAGTGCGCCGCGATGACCGGCGTCTCCCGCGTGAGCGCCCGCCGCTACCTGGAGCACTTCCATACCGTCGGCCGCGTGGAGGTCTCCCTGCGCTACGGCGTGGCGGGCCGCCCCGAACGCCGCTACCGCTTCCGCGGCCCCGCCGCGCTCCGGCCCGGGGGCGAGGCGCGGGCCTAGGCCTATCGGGAGCGGCTGCGCAGGGGGCGGCGGCGGAGCCGGGCTCGCACGGGGCGCGACGACTCCGAGCGCCCTGCCGAGCCGCAGGTTCGCCCGGCCCGAGAGGCCCGTGGCCCGGAGGTACGCGCGCTGTTCTGGTCGCCGGCCGGAGCAGCGGCGAGCGTCCCGCTACCTCGCCGCGCAGTCGACGTCCTTCGCCGGCAGGCGGCCCGTCGCGAGGTACGCGTTGACCGTGTCGTCGACGCACGGCGCACCGTAGACGCCGTACACCGCGTGCTGATCGGCACCGTTCAGCGTCACCAGACGCGAGGACGGCCACATGCCACGCACGGTCCTGGCGCCGTCCTGGTCGGTGCGCGGGTCCCCGGTGGCGTTGACGAGGAGGGCCGGCAGATCGTCGCGGATCGTGGTCGGGCGCTCGCGCGGCCGGTCCCAGAACGCGCACGGGTTGATGTTGTGCGTGACGGGCGCGAACAGCGGGTCCTGCGCCCGGCCGCGCTGGACGTCGCGCCAGTAGACCTCCGGGTTGCGAGGCGCGGCCCCGTCGCCGCACAGGATCGCCGTCTGCGCGCTGCCGTAAGGGGAGTCGGTGCCCGTCAGCATGAACTCGAGCACCCCGGCGAGCCAGGGAGACGGCGTCACCCGCTGCCCCTCGGACGCCCGCAGCATGTCCCGCATCCCCTGCGCGAAGTCACCGTAGGCGGCGTCGTTGTGCTGGGAGAGGCCGTTGAAGACGACCATGGGCATCACATGCTCGCCCAGCCGGTGGTCGCCGAGCCGCAGTGGTGTCCGGGCCGAGGCCTTCCGGACACGGTCCACGGCGGCCAGCACCTCACCCCGTGTCCCGCCCAGCCTGTAGGTCGCCTCGCGCGCGGCGGCCCAGGACGCCCAGCCCTCCAGCGCGTGCCGGTTGGCCCGCTCGACGCCCCGCAGCAGCCTCGGCCCGTACCGGTCCGGGTCGATCACACCGTCCAGGACGACCCGGTCGGTGCGGCCGGGGAACATCGTGGTGTACACCTCGCCGAGGTAGCTGCCGTACGAGTAGCCCAGGTAGGAGATGCGCCGCTCGCCCAGCGCGGCCCGGACGACGTCCATGTCGCGCGCGGTGTTGCGGGTGGTGGCGTGGGGCAGGGCATCGCCCGCGTTGGCGCGGCAGCGCGCGGCGAGGTCCTTCGCGAACGCGGTCGTGCGGTCGAACCCGGCCCGGTCCGCACCCGCCCCGCGCCAGGCCGAGCCGGTCGGCCAGCGGCAGTCCAGCGGTGTGCTGCGGCCGATGAAGCGAGGATCGACGCCCACCACGTCGTACCGTGCGGCGACGTCCTTCATCGCCTTGCGCACCCACGGCGGATCGCCGAGCGACGGCCCGCCGGGGCCGCCGCCGTTGAGCAGCAGCGGGCCGACGCGGCGGTCGGTGTCGGTGGCGCGGATCCGGGATATCGCGACGGTGATCGTGCGGCCGCCGGGGTCCGAGTAGTCCAGCGGCACCGTGACGTCGGCGCAGCGGGCGCCCGACTGCTCCAGCTCCTTGCCGGTCGTGTCCTGAGGTCCGAGCACGCAGCTCTTCCAGGTGAGGCGCTGCTGCTGGTAGCGGGCGAGGGGGTCGGGGCCGGGGACCGCCTCGGCCGTGGCGGGCAGCACGGTGAGGGCGAGGGCGGCGGCCGTCAGCGCCAGGGCGGCTCGTCCCGGGGCTGCCGGGGAACGGGGTAACACGTGGGTGTCCCTTCTGTGGCGGAACTCCCCTCGGCCGTCCGGCATGGACATGCGGAAGGGGTTGCTGTGGGACAGAACGCTAGGGACGGGCCGCCGTCCGATCACTCCGGCTGGCAGCCCGTTCACGGTGGGGCCAACCCCCGGGAGGATGCGGGGGAATGCCGTTTCCATGGCGCCGACAACAACCGGAATATCCGCCCCAAGCTGGGAGAACGCTCGCGCAGACCTTGTGCAGGTCGCCGCAGGGGGGTTGTCCAGACATGGTCCCGCGCCTAGGGTCACCTTCCGAGTGCAAGCGCTTTCCAAGCGTGAGTCCACCGGCCGTCCGAGGAGCGCCGCATGTCCGTGTCCCCAGGGTCTCCCACCCGCCGCCGCGTGGCCGTCGTCGGCACCGGAGCCATCGTCAGCGGCAGCCATCTGCCCGCGCTGCGGGCCCACTCCGACCGGGTGGAGCTGGTCGCCGCCGTCGACGTCGACCAGGAGCGGCTCGACACCTTCCGCGAGCTGGCCGGCGACCAGGTCGCCGGATACACCTCGATGGACGCGATGCTGGACGCCGTACGCCCCGACCTGGTCCTGATCGGGACACCGCCCTCCCTCCACCGGGAGCAGACGGTGGCCGCGCTCAAGGCGGGCGCCTGGGTGCTGTGCGAGAAGCCGCTCACCCTGTCACTCTCCGAGTACGACGAGATCGCCGCCGCCGAGGAGGCCTCCGGGGCGTACGCGGCGGTCGTCTTCCAGCACCGCTACGGCTCAGGCGCCGTGCACGCCCGCGAGCTGATCACCAGCGGCGAGCTGGGCGCCCCGCTGGTCGCGCACTGCCAGACCACCTGGCACCGGGACGCCGCGTACTACGCGGTGCCGTGGCGCGGCAAGTGGGCCAGCGAGGGCGGCGGCCCCACCATGGGCCACGGCATCCACCAGTACGACCTGCTGCTGCACCTGCTCGGCGAGTGGGAGGAGATCCAGGCCATGGCGGCCCGCCTCGTCCACGACACCGAGAGCGAGGACGTCTCCACCGCGCTGGTGCGCTTCCGGGGCGGCGCCCTCGCGACCGTCGTGAACAGCGTGCTGTCCCCGGACGAGGTCAGCCGCATCCGCGTCGACTGCGCGGACGCCACGGTCGAGCTGACCCATCTGTACGGCCACAGCAACGACAGCTGGGCCTACACCCCGGCCCCGCACGTCGCCTCCGAGCGCGCCACCGCCTGGCGCACCCCCGCGCACGACGTGCCGAGCTCCCACACGGCCCAGCTCGGCGCGCTCCTCGACGCCTACGACACCGGCGCCCGGCCACCGGGCAGCGGCCAGGACGCCCGCGCCACCCTCGAGTTCGCCGCCGCCCTGTACAAGGCGGCGTTCACCGGCCGCTCGGTGCACGCGGGGGAGATCGGCCCCGGCGACCCCTTCTACGAGGCCATGCACGGCCAGTACCCCGACTGGGCCCCCAAGGAGCGCGCATGAGCATCCGAGTCACCCACACCCACGGCGAGGACATCGCCGTCACGGCGGCAGGCGGCACGGAGATCCTCCGCTACGTCTACCGCCCCGACCCGGATCCCTTCGAGTCCCGCAAGCCGTACGCCCACCCCGTACGCACCCTCTCCGGCCGCACGGTCACCGGCTACCGCCCGAACGACCACCGCTGGCACAAGGGCCTGCAGATGACCTCGAGCCATCTGTCCGGCCAGAACTTCTGGGGCGGCAACTGCTATGTCCACGGCCAGGGCTATCTGCCCCTGCCCGAGCGCGTCGGCTCGATGCGGCACGACGGCTTCCCGGACTTCACGGTCGAGGACGACCGGCTCGCCTTCACCGAGAACCTCACGTGGGTCGAGAACGGCGGCGAGGAGTGGGCCCGCGAGGTGCGGGGGCTGACCGTCCACTCGGTGGACGAGGAGGCCGGATCCTGGGCCCTCGACTGGTCGATCCGCCTCACCAACCTCCGTTCCGAGCCTCTGTCCTTCGGCTCACCGACCACCGCGGGCCGTGAGATGGCCGGCTACACCGGACTGCAGTGGCGCGGCCCGCGCGACTTCACCGGCGGCACGGTCTTCGCCCCGGACACCGACGCCGACGTGGGCAAGCTCATGGGCACCCAGGGCCCCTGGCTCGCCTTCACCACCGAGCACGACGACGTCGACGGCCACTCCACCCTCGTCTTCGCGCACGCGCCCGAGAACCTCGACGAGTCGTCCGCGATCCACGAGTCGCACTGGTTCGTCCGCGCCGAGCCCTTCCCGACGGTCGCCTTCTCCTGGGCGTTCTTCGAGGAGTTCGCACTCCCGCCGGGCGAGTCCTTCGCCTACCGCTACCGGCTGGTCGTCGCCGACGGCGCCTGGGACCGCGACCGGGTCGGCACCCACATGGAGAGCCTGCCGTGGTGAGCGACACCGAGCCCGCCCTGCCGCACCCGCTGCCCGGCGCGATCGGCCTGTCCCATCTGAGCGCCTACGACTGGGAGGCCGCCGACGGCGTCTGCGGCGGCAGCCCGCATCTGCACCTGGTGTGCACCGAGGCGTACGTCGTCACCGGCGGCCGGGGCGCGGTCCAGACGCTCAGCCCCGACGGCTACCGGGACATCCCCCTCGCGGCCGGCTCCCTCGCCTGGTTCACCCCGGGCACCGTCCACCGCATGGTGCAGGGCGGCGACCTGCGCATCACCGTCCTGATGCAGAACAGCGGCCTGCCCGAGGCCGGGGACGCCGTGTTCACCTTCCCGCCCGAGGTGCTCGCCGACCCCGAGAAGTACGCCGCCGCCGCGAAGCTGCCGCCCGGCACGGGACCGGAGACGGCGGCTGCCGCCCGGCGCCGCAGGGACCTCGCCGTCGAGGGCTACGTCGTCCTGCGCGAGGCCCTCGAAGCAGGCGACAACGCCCCGTACCTGGAGTTCCAGCGGGCCGCCGCGCGCCTCGTGCGCGACAAGGTGCCCACCTGGCGTGAGCTGTGGCGGGCGGGTGCGCTGGCCACCGCCGAACGCACCGGCGCCCAGCTCGACGCGCTGGAGGTGGGGGAGCCCCTCCACCTCGACGAGGCCACCGCCCACGAGGCGGCGCCCACCCGGCTCGGCGGCTTCGGCATGTGCGGCCGGCGCGACGAGTACAACCTGCCGGGTACCACGCTGCCGTACCAGGGCGAGTAACCCGGCAAGGGCGCCAAGGGGGGCCACAGGCCGAGGGGGGCCAACAGGAAGTCCGAGGAAAGGAGAGGTGACCTCGGCATGCCCGGACACAGGACAACGGGGTTCTGCGCGTCGGCCGCCGCACTGGCACTGTGCGTCATGCTGGCAGGCTGCTCAGGATCCGGGGAGACCGCCGGCGGCGGCAAGGTCGTGCTGCGCTACACGTGGTGGGGCAACCCCGACCGTGCGGCACGCACCGAGCAGGCCGTCGCGCTGTTCGAGAAACAGCACCCGAACGTCGACGTCACGACGTCGTTCTCCGGCTACGACGCCTACAAGCAGAAGCTCGCCACCCAGGCCGCCGGCGGTGACGCCCCGGACGTGATGCAGCTGGACTACCGCCAGATCGACCAGTACGCCTCCGGCGGAGTGCTGCTCGACCTGGCGCAGCAGAAGTCCGTCCTGCGCACCTCCGAGATCGACCAGGGCCTGCTCGCCACCGGCCGCGTGGACGACATCCAGTACGCCATCCCGCAAGGCCGCGGCACCGAGACCGTCGTCCACGACGTCACGACCTGGAAGAAGTCGGGAGTCCCGCTCCCCGGCGAGAGCTGGACCTGGAGCCAGTGGGCCGACGCCATGCGCGCCCTCGCCAAGAAGACCGGCAGGCCCGGGGCCACCGACCCCGGCCAGAGCGAGGACGCCTTCGAGGTCTGGCTGCGCGGCCGGGGCAAGTCCCTCTACACCGAGGACGGCGGGCTCGGCTTCACCGCCGGGGACCTGACCCGCTGGTGGACCTTCACCGACAAGCTGCGCCGCGAGGGCGCCGTCTCGCCCGCCGAGCAGACCACCCAGCTCGACGGCTCCGTGGAGAACACCCCGCTCGGCCGGGGCAAGGCGACCGCCGACACCAACTGGGACGCCCCGTCCAGCGGTTACCTCGCGCTCGTCCCGAGCGGAGTCGCCCTCGCCCCCATGCCGTCCGGCGAGGACGGCACCCCCGGCCAGTACTTCAAGCCGTCCATGTTCCTCGGCGTCTCGGCCAACACCGGCCACCCCAAGGAGGCGGCCCAGCTCGTCGACTTCATGATCAACGACCGGGAGGCCGCGAAGATCCTCGGCGCCGGCCGCGGCATCCCCGTCAACGAGACCATCCGCGACGAGATCGGCCCGGAGCTCAAGGACTTCGACAAGACCATCGCCGACTTCCAGGCATCCCTCGACGGCAAGCTCAAGGACCCGCCCCAGGCCCCGCCCTCGGGTGACAACGCCCTGCAGACCACCTTCCAGCGCGACTACGACCAGGTGTCCTACGCGCGCATGTCGCCCCGCGAGGCGGCCGAGAACTACGTCACCGAGGCGAAGGCGGAGCTGAGGTCATGACCACCACCGCGATCCCCCCGGAGGCGAAGCACGCCCCCGCCACCGCCCCGAAGCGCCGCCCCAAACGCGAACGCGAGGGCGCCGCCTGGGTGTTCCTGTCCCCGTGGGTGCTCGGCGCGACCGTCCTGACGCTGCTGCCGATGGCCGTCTCGCTGTACCTGTCGTTCACCGACTACGACCTGTTCAACCCGCCGCAGTGGGTCGGCCTGCGCAACTACACGCAGATGTTCACCGAGGACCCGCGCTACTGGCGCTCGGTCCTGACGACCCTGACGTACGTCGTCATCGCCGTGCCCCTGCAACTCGCGCTCGCCCTCGTCGTCGCGCTCGCCCTGAAGGGCATGAAACGTGGCAAGGGCTTCTACCGCTCCGCCTTCTACGCGCCCTCGCTGCTCGGCGCGTCGATGTCCATCGCCCTGGTCTGGCGGGCGGTCTTCAACGACGGCGGCACGGTCGACAACCTGCTCGGCACCGGCGGCTGGGTCAACAAGCCCGGCTTCTCGCTGCTGGCCGTCGCGCTGCTGACGGTGTGGCAGTTCGGCGCCCCGATGGTCATCTTCCTCGCCGGGCTCCAGCAGATCCCCGCCGAGCTGTACGAGGCGGCGGCGGTGGACGGGGCCGGGAAGTGGCGGCAGTTCCTGTCGGTCACCGTGCCGATGCTGTCCCCGGTGCTGTTCTTCAACCTGGTCCTGCAGACCATCCAGGCCTTCCAGGTGTTCACGCCCGCCTTCGCGGTCAGCGGCGGCAAGGGCGGGCCCGCCGACTCGACTCTCGTCTACACCATGTACCTCTACGACCGGGGCTTCGTCGCCTCCCACATGGGCTACGCCTCCGCCATGGCCTGGGTGCTGCTCGTCGTGATCGGCGTCGTCACGGCGGTGCTGTTCCGCACCTCCCGCTCCTGGGTCTTCTACGCCTCCGAGGGGGACCGATGACCTCGACTGCCCTTTCCCACAAGCCCGTTCGCTGGGGCCGTGTCGCCGTGCACCTCGGCTGCCTGGCCGCGCTGCTGGTCATGCTGTACCCGCTGGCCTGGCTGCTGGCCACCTCGCTCAAGCCCGCCGACGAGGTCATCGCGAGCCTGAACCTGCTGCCCGGTCACCTGGAGTGGTCGAACTACTCCACCGCCCTGGACGGCGTCAACGACGTCTCCATCTGGCGGCTGCTCTCCAACTCCCTGCTGATCGCGGGCGGCGCCGTCCTCGGCAACGTCCTCAGCTGCTCGCTCGCCGCCTACGCCTTCGCGCGCCTGAGGTTCCGCTTCCGCGGGCCGCTGTTCGCCTTCATGATCGCCACGATCATGCTGCCGCACCACGCGGTGCTGATCCCGCAGTACATCATCTTCAACCAGCTCGGCCTGGTGAACACCTACTGGCCTTTGATCCTGCCGAAGTTCCTCGCCACCGAGGCGTTCTTCGTCTTCCTCATCGTGCAGTTCATGCGCGGACTGCCGCGCGAACTGGAGGAGGCCGCCCGGATCGACGGCTGCGGGCCCTTCCGCAGCTTCTTCCAGGTGGTACTGCCGCTCACCCGCCCGGCCCTGATCACCACGGCCATCTTCACCTTCATCTGGACCTGGAACGACTTCTTCACCCAGCTCATCTACCTCTTCGACCCGGACAAGTTCACACTGACCCTCGCGCTGCGCTCCTTCGTGGACGCCTCCAGCACCTCCGCGTTCGGCCCGATGTTCGCGCTGTCGGTGATCGCGCTGCTGCCGATCGTGCTGTTCTTCCTCGCCTTCCAGCGGTTCCTGGTGGAGGGCATGGCCAGCTCCGGAGTCAAGGGATGAGCGGGGTGCGGACCCGTGAGCCCGGCGAGGTGTTCGGACCGCGCACGGCCCTCTTCGCCGACGTGCTCAGTGTCGGCCTCGCCACGGCGGCGGCCTGTCTCCCGCTGCTCACCGCACCGGCCGCGCTGTCGACGGCCTGCGCCGTACTGCGTGGCGCGGGACAGGACCGGCCCGTCACGGCGGGGCGGTACGTCGCCCTGCTGCGACGGCGGCTCAGGGCCGGTGACCTGCTGGCGGGCTTCGTCGCCCTGGCGGGCCTGCTGCTCCTCGCGGCCGATCTGGCGCTGGCCGGGGCGGGGCTGCCGGGGGCGCGGCTGTTCGCGGTGGCCGCCGCCGCCATCGGCGCCGGCGCGCTGGTGATCGGCCTGCGAGCTTGCGCACGCCCCGAGTCACTCACCGACTGGCGCGCGGCGGTGCGCGGGGCGGCCCGGGACGCCGTGGCGGACGTGGGCGGCAGCGGGCTGGTCCTGCTGGCCGTGGCGACGGCCGCGCTGTGCGCCTGGATGCTGCTGCCCCTGGCCTTCCTGGCCCCGGGGCCGCTGGCCATGGCGCTCACGGCCGTAGATGTGCGCCGGTCGGCTGTGGTTCTCCTGGAACGTTCCTGAGATCAGGGGCCGTTGAGGCGCGTCCATGGCCCATGGCGCCTCAACGGCTCGCAGCGCACGGATGGGCTCCGGCGCCTCAAAGGTCTCCGGCGCCTCAACGGTCTCAGGCCGTCCGGGATCTCCGGAACCTCAACGGTCTCCGCCCGTCCAGGATCTCCGGAACCTCAACGGCCGATGGAACCGATGCTGATCCGCGGCCACGACCGAGCCGCCGTCAGCAGGGCCTGGGTCCGTGCCGAGGGAGTGGCCGCCGCCGCGGCCAGTGCCGCCGCGGCGCTGGCGATGCCGAGGACCGCGCCGGCGGCCACGTCGCCCGGGTAGTGCACGCCCGTGTGGATACGGGAGTAGCCGACGGCGCTCGCCAGCGCCCCGAGCGGCACCGCGGCGGGCGGCAGGACCACACCGACGGCGGTGGCGAACGCGACCGCCGACGCGGTGTGCCCGGACGGGAACGAGGCCGACGTGGGCATCCGGACATGCCGGTCCACCGTCACCCGGGCCGCCTCCCGGTCCGGCCGGGCCCGGCGCACCAAGCGCTTGCCGAGCAGGTTGGCGGAGGCCGACGCCACGGCGATCGCCCCGACGCCGACGACCGCGGCCCGGCGCGGACGCTTCCCGGCCAGCGCCAGGGCGGCGGCGATGCCGAACGAGATCTTGGAGTGGTCCGCCGCGTGGGACAGATGGCGCAGCGTCCGGTCGAGGGTGGGCGTGGGGGTGGCGGCCACGGCCGCGTAGAGGGCGCCGTCCACGGCCCTGAGATCGCCGAGTGCGGCGGCCAGGAGCCGGCCGGGTCCGCTCGCGGGCTTCCCTTCGCTCGGCAGCGGACGGGGGGCGTCCGCGTCTGTGATCGTCGGATCGGTCATGTTGCTTCTCCCCGCAGTGGCCTTTCCCCAGCAAGGTACCGGCTCACGCCGGGCGCACGCTCGGCGCCCCCGCGGGCCGGTACCCGCCGAGTGCCCACGCGGCGGACGGCCATCCGTGAGCCGGCCCCGGCACCGCCGCCCGGGCGACCTGCTGAACTTGCGGCATGACGTCACCGCTCCACCGGGCCCTGCGCGCACTCGACCGCTTCCACTCCGCCCGCCCTTGGGACCACAACGCCCACTTCCATCGCTGGATCCTGCGGCAACTCCCCGCGCGTGCGGGAAACGCCCTGGACGTGGGGTGCGGCAGCGGTGACCTCGCCCGGCTGCTGGCCGGCCGGGCCGAACAGGTGCACGGGATCGACGCCGACCCGGCGATCACGGCCCGGGCGCGGGAGCTGACCCCGGCGGCGGTCCCGGTGACCTACGCGGTGGCCGACGCGCCGGCCGGGCTTTCCGACGGGCCGTACGACGTCATCACCTGCGTCGCCGTGCTCCACCACCTGCCGTTCGCGGAGACGCTCAAGGCCTTCCGTGAGCGTCTGGCCCCCGGCGGCACGCTGGTCGTCGTCGGGGTCTCCCGGGAACGGACCCCCGTCGACCACGTCCTCGGCATCGCGTCGATCCCGCTCAACATCGTCATGGCCCTGGTCAAGAACCGCGGCCGCCGGGCAGCACGCCCGGCCTCGATGACCGCCCCCACGAGACCGGCGGACATGACCTTCCCCGAGATCCTCCGCGAGGCCCGTGCCGTCCTGCCCGGTGCCCGTCTGCGCCGCCGCCTGTTCTGGCGCTGCACGCTGGTGTGGCACCACCGCTGACCCGCGTGCTCAGCCGGCGGCTCGGAAGGTGCGCAGCCGTAGCGAGTTGCCGACGACGAAGACCGAGGAGAAGGCCATCGCAGCCCCGGCGATCATCGGCGTGAGCAGTCCGGCCGCGGCCAGCGGCAGGGCCGCCACGTTGTAGGCGAAGGCCCAGAACAGGTTCGAGCGGATGGTGCCGAGGGTGCGGCGGGAGAGGCGGATGGCGTCCGCCGCGGCCCGCAGGTCGCCCCGCACGAGGGTCAGGTCCCCGGCCTCGATCGCGGCATCCGTGCCGGTGCCCATGGCCAGCCCCAGATCGGCCTGGGCGAGGGCCGCCGCGTCGTTGACACCGTCACCGACCATCGCCACCGAACGGCCCTCGGCCTGAAGCCGCTTGACGACATCGACCTTGTCCTGCGGGAGTACCTCGGCGACGACGTCCTCCGTGGCGATACCGACCTCGCGGGCGACGGACCTGGCCACCGCCTCGTTGTCGCCGGTCAGCAGGACGGGGGTGAGCCCGAGGGCACGCAGCCGTTCGACCGCCTCCGCGCTGGTCTCCTTCACCGCGTCGGCGACCTCCAGCACCGCACGCGCCTCGCCGTCCCAGGCGACCGCGATGGCGGTGCGTCCGGCTTTCTCGGCCACCGCCCTGGCCTCGGTCAGGCTCTCCGGCAGCTCCATCGACCAGTCGGCCAGCAGCCGCTCCCGCCCGACGAGCACGGCGTGGCCCTCGACGACGCCCTGCACGCCGAGTCCGGGCACATTGGCGAAGTCCTCCGGCGTGGGCAGCGCGCCGCCCAGCCGCTCCAGCGCCCCGTCGGCGACGGCACGGGCGATCGGGTGCTCGGAGGAGTGCTCCAGGGCCCCGGCCAGCCGCAGCACCTCGGCCTCGTCGGTGCCGTCGGCGGTGTGCACGGCCAGCAGGGTCATCCGGCCCGTGGTGACGGTGCCGGTCTTGTCGAGGACGACGGTGTCGACCCGGCGCGTCGACTCCAGCACCTCCGGGCCCTTGATGAGGATGCCGAGCTGGGCGCCCCGCCCGGTGCCGACCATCAGCGCGGTCGGCGTGGCCAGACCGAGGGCGCACGGGCAGGCGATGACCAGGACGGCGACCGCGGCCGTGAAGGCGGCCGTCAGACCGACGCCGTTGCCCAGCCAGAAGCCCAGCGTGCCCAGCGCGAGGGCGATCACGACCGGCACGAACACGGCGGAGATCCGGTCCGCGAGCCGCTGCGCCGCGGCCTTGCCGTTCTGCGCGTCCTCCACCAGCCGGGCCATGCGTGCCAGTTGCGTGTCGGAGCCGACCCGGGTGGCGCGTACGACGAGCCGCCCGCCGACGTTGAGCGTGGCGCCCGTGACCGGGTCGCCGATGCCGACCTCCACCGGTACGGACTCGCCGGTGAGCATCGAGGCGTCCACGGCGGAGGAGCCCTCGACGACCGTCCCGTCCGTGGCGATCTTCTCGCCGGGCCGGACCAGGAAGCGGTCACCGACCCTCAACTCCGCTACCGGAACGGTCTGTTCGCGGCCCTCGTCCCGCAGCACGGTGACGTCCTTCGCGCCCAGCTCCAGCAGCGCCCGCAGCGCCGCTCCCGCCGTGCGCTTCGCACGGGCCTCGAAGTACCGCCCGGCCAGCAGGAAGGCCGTCACGCCCGCGGCGGCCTCCAGGTAGATGTTCCCCGCGCCGTCCGTGCGCTCGATGGTCAGCTCGAAGGGGTGCGTCATGCCCGGCGTGCCCGCGGTGCCGAGGAACAGCGCCCACAGCGACCACAGGAACGCGGCCGAGGTACCCACCGAGATCAGCGTGTCCATGGTGGCCGCACCGTGCCGGGCGTTGGTGAACGCCGCCTTGTGGAAGGGCCAGGCCGCATAGGTCACGACGGGCGCGGCCAGGGTGAGCGACAGCCACTGCCAGTACGCGAACTGCAGCGCCGGGATCATGGCCATGGCCACGACGGGGACCGCCAGCACCACGGCCGTGACCAGCCGCTCGCGCAGCGGACGGAGCTCGTCGGTCTCCTCGGGCTCGGTGGGGCGCTCGGGCGGCGCCGGCTCGTGAGCGGTGTACCCGGTGGCCTCGACGGTGGCGATCAGATCCCCGACCGAGACGTCACCGGAGTGGCTGACCTTCGCCTTCTCGGTGGCGTAGTTGACGGTGGCGGTGACCCCGTCCATGCGGTTGAGCTTCTTCTCGACGCGCGCCGCGCAGGAGGCACAGGTCATGCCTCCGATGACGAGTTCGACTTCGGTGTCGGTGCCGATCGTTCCGGTGGTCATGCTCCCTGTATACCCCCTAGGGGTATCATCGGCAAGTGCGGCGACAGCTTGACTGGGTACCCCCTAGGGGTATGGTGAAGTGCATGGAGGCCCCGCATCCGAGCGCGAGCCCCGGCAGCCGAAGGAGCCGACGGCCATGAACACCGGACTGAAGATCACCACCTTCGCCGCCGCCCTGGCCGCCACGTTCGGCACGGCCTACGGCGTCGGACAGGGCATCGACCCCGTCGTCGCCGAAGCCCCGCCGCAACACGAGGAGGACGAGCACACCCGGCCCGCACCGGAGCCGGAGGAGGGCGGCGGCCACGCCGGACGAGGAACACCCCCGGCCGGCGGACTCCAGATCTCCGAGGGCGGCTACACCCTCGACCTCGAGACCCCGCGCGTCACCGCCGGACAGCGGGCCGACCTGCGCTTCACCGTCCGGGACGGCGGCGGCCGGGCCGTCACCGCCTACCAGCGCGAACACGACAAGGAACTCCACCTCATCGTGGCCTCACGCGACCTGGTCACCTACCGCCACCTGCACCCCACCCGCGCCGCCGACGGCACCTGGAGCATCCCCGTCGACCTGCCCCGCGCGGGCGGCTACCGCGTCTTCGCCGACTTCACCCCGGCGAAGAAGAACGCCCGGAACCTCACCCTCGGCGCGGACCTCGCCGCCTCCGGCCCGTACCAGCCGCAGAAACTCCCCGCACCGGGCACCACGGCCGAGACCAACGGCTACGACGTCGAGCTGGCCGGCGCCCTGCGCCCGGGCAAGGCGAGCGAACTGAAACTGAAGGTCTCCCGGGCCGGCCGGCCCGTCACCGACCTCCAGCCCTACCTCGGCGCCTACGGCCACCTGGTCGCCCTGCGCTCCGGAGACCTCGCCTACCTGCACGTCCACCCGAACGGCGAACCCGGCGACGGAAAGACCCGGCCCGGCCCGGACGTCTCGTTCACGGCCACGGCACCCAGCACCGGCTCCTACCGCCTGTTCCTCGACTTCAAGCACGACGGAAAGGTCCACACGGCGGCGTTCACGGTCCGGGCAGGCGGAGCCCCGTCCGACAGGCCGGGTACCCCTGAGGGGCATGCAGGCGACGGTCACGGGCACTGACCCTCAGCCGAGCGCCCGGTCCAGGTTGAAGGCCGCGCTGATCAGCGCCAGATGGGTGAACGCCTGCGGGAAGTTGCCCTGCTGCTCCCCGGTGTGGCTGATCTCCTCGGCGTACAGGCCGAGATGGTTGGCGTACGTCAGCATCTTCTCGAACGCGAGGCGGGCCTCGTCGATCCGGCCGGCGTGCACCATGGCCTCGACGTACCAGAACGAGCAGATGGAGAACGTGCCCTCGTCGCCGCGCACCCCGTCAGGGCTGGACTCCGGGTCGTAGCGGTAGACCAGCGAGTCCGACACCAGCTCCTCGGTGAGGACGTCCAGCGTCGACAGCCACTTGGGATCCGTCGGGGCGATGAACTTCGTCAGCGGCATCATCAGCACGGCCGCGTCCAGCACATCGCCGTCCTCATGCTGGACGAAGGCCCGGCGCTCCTCGGACCAGCCCCGGCTCATGATCCGCCGGTAGATGGTGTCGCGGCACTCCCGCCAGCGCGGCAGATCGGCGGGCAGTCCGCGCCGGGTGGCCATCCGGATGGCCCGCTCGATCGCCACCCAGCACATCAGCCGCGAGTACAGGAAGTTCTTGCGGCCGCCCCGGGTCTCCCAGACCCCCTCGTCGGGCTGGTCCCAGTGCGCGCACACCCAGTCCACCAGCGCGGTCACATCGTCCCACTGGCCGCTGGAGATGGGTTTGGCCCACTTGTCGTAGAGGTAGATGGAGTCGATCAGCGCGCCGTAGATGTCGAGCTGGAGCTGGTCGGCCGCCGCGTTGCCGACCCGTACCGGTGCGGAGCCCTCGTGGCCCTCCAGATGGTCGAGGGTGCGTTCGGGCAGGTCGGCACGCCCGTCGATGCCGTACATGATCTGCAGCGGGCCGGAGTGCTTGCCGTCGCCCGGGCTGATGTGCCGGGTCACGAAGTCCATGAACGCCTCGGCCTCGCCGGTGAAGCCCAGCCGCAGCAGGGCGTAGACGCAAAACGCCGCGTCGCGCACCCACACGTACCGGTAGTCCCAGTTGCGTTCGCCGCCGAGCCGCTCGGGCAGGCTCGTCGTCGGCGCGGCCACGATCGCCCCGGTCGGCGCGTACGTCAGCAGCTTCAGCGTCAGCGCCGAGCGGTGCACCATCTCCCGCCAGCGGCCGCGGTACCGCGACGACGCCAGCCAGGTCCGCCAGTACGTCACCGTCGCCGCGAGCTGCTCCTCCGCCTCCGTACGCGCACACCGCCGGGGCGACACCTCGCCCCCGACCTTGTCCAGCGCGAACACCGCCGACTCGCCCTCGCCGAGCTTGAAGTCCCCGCGCACGTCAAGGCCGTCCACCTCCAGCGGCACGGTCGCGGTCAGCGCGAGCGCCATCCCGTCGGCTTCGAAGAGCGCCGACTCACCGTTCAGCCGGACGGTGTGCGGCCGGGTGCCGTAGTCGAAGCGGGGAGCGACACGGGTACGGAACGGGACCGAGCCGCGGACGCACACCACCCGCCGGATCAGCCGGTGCCGCTCGGCCTCGGCCGGCTCGCCGTCCACCGGCATGAAGTCCTGCACCTCGCCGACCCCGTCCTCGGTGAAGAACCGGGTCATCAGGACATTGGTGTCGGGGAAGTAGAACTGCTTGGTCCGCGCCGGCACGGTCGCCGCCAGTTCGAAGCAGCCGCCGCGCTCCGCGTCCAGGATCGAGGCGAACACACTGGGCGCGTCGAAGGCCGGGCAGCAGTACCAGTCGATCGTGCCGTCCGTCCCCACCAGGGCCACACTGCGCAGATCACCGATCAGCCCGTGCTCGGCGATCGGCAGATACCGCCGCCCGTCCGCTGTTCTCGGCATGGCAGCCTCCCTGCCCCGCTGAGCGCCTGGATTTCAGCTTAGGCCCGCCGAGGGGAAGCGGCCGGGTGTCACACCGTGACGACCCGCAGCCCGGCCTCCTCGAAGCGGCGCAGCGTCTCCGCGTCGGCCGCCGTGTCCGTCACCAGCGTGTCCACGGCCTCGGCCGCGCAGATCCGGGCGAAGGCCCGCTGCCCCAGCTTGCTGGAGTCGGCGGCCACGACCACGCGCTCCGCCCGCTCGCACAGCAGCCGGTTGATCGCGGCCTCCGCCTCGTCGTGCGCCGCCGCCCCGTGCGTGACGTCGAAGGCGACCACGCCGAGCACCGCCACATCGACGGTGATCTGCCCGAGCACCCCGTCCGCGAGCGGCCCGACCAGCTCGTACGACTGGGCCCGGGCCACCCCGCCGGTCAGCACGATCTTGAACTGGGGCCGGACGGCCAGCTCGTTGGCGATGTTCAGCGCGTTCGTCACGATGGTGAGAGCGGGCGACCCGGACGTCAGGTCACCGCGCACGGCCAGGGCCCGCGCCACCTCGGTGGTGGTCGTCCCGCCGGTCAGTCCCACCGCCTCGCCGGGGGCGACCAGATCCGCCACCGCCTTCGCGATGCGCTGCTTCTCGGAGGCGTGCCGGGCCGACTTGTAGCGCAGCGGCAGCTCGTACGACACACCGTGCACGACCGCGCCGCCCCGGGTCCGCACCAGCATCTGCTGCTCGGCCAGCCCGTCGAAGTCACGGCGGATCGTCGCGGCCGACACCCCGAGCTCCCCGGCCGCCTCTTCGACGTCCAGCCGGCCGCGCTCCACGAGCAGGTCCAGCAGCGCCTTCCAGCGGGCGTCGCGCGACATCCGCACCTCCACGTCTCGATCTCCGGGCGACCCTAGCGCACCCGATCTCCCCCGATGCTTGATGTTGCTCGAAAGGTGGCGATATCTTGCAGGAACAATCAGAGCGGAGTGTGTGGCATGACGCATGTCGAGGACGAGCTGATCAGCCAGCCCGAGTGCTGGACCCGCGCCGCGTCGGAGGCGGCGGGGTACGCGGAGGTGTTGCCGGCGACGGGGGAGCGGGTCGCGATCGTCGGCTGCGGCACCTCGTGCTTCATGGCGCAGGCCGCCGCGGCCCTGCGCGAGGACGCCGGCCAGGGCGAGACCGACGCGTTCGCCGCCTCGGAGTTCCCCTACGGCAGGGCCTACGACCGGGTCGTCGCCCTCACCCGCTCCGGCACCACGACCGAAGTCCTGGACCTGCTGGGCCGGTTGAAGGGCCGCACCCGCACGACCGCGATCACCGCCGACCCGGACACGCCCGTGAAGTCGGCGGCCGACGAGCTCGCGGTGCTCGACTTCGCCGACGAACGCTCCGTCGTGCAGACCCGGTTCGCGACCACCGCCCTCACCCTGCTCCGCGCCCATCTGGGACTCCACCCCGACGAGGCTGTCACCGACGCGCGCACGGCCCTGGCGGAGCCCCTGCCCGAAGGCCTGGTGGAATGCGCCCAGTTCGCCTTCCTCGGGCGCGGCTGGACCGTCGGCCTGGCCAACGAGGCCGGACTGAAGATGCGCGAGGCGTCGCTGTCCTGGGCCGAGGCCTACCCGGCGATGGAGTACCGGCACGGGCCCATCAGCGTCACCACCAGCGGTACCGCGACCTGGATGTTCGGGGACGCGCCGGACGGCCTCGCCGAACAGGTGCGCGGCACGGGCGCGTTGTGGATCGCCGGAGCCCTGGACCCGCTCGCCGAACTCGTCCGCGCCCAGCGGCTCGCCGTCGCGGTCGCCGCCTCACGCGGCCTCGACCCGGACAGCCCCCGCCATCTCACCCGCTCGGTCATCCTCACCCACTGACCTCGGTGACCCTCGTCCACTGACCCCGGAGGCACCGTGCCCCTCACCACCACCGGCGAGCTCGTCACCCGCGCCGTCGCCGCCCGCTCGGCCGTCGCCTCGTTCAACGTCATCACGCTGGAACACGTCGAGGCCGTCATCGCGGGCGCCGAGTCCGTACACGCCCCCGTCGTGCTCCAGGTCAGCGAGAACGCGGTCAAGTTCCGCGGCGGTCGGCTGCTCCCGCTCGCCCGCGCTGCCGTCGCCGAGGCCGAACGCGCAGCCGTCCCGGTCGCGTTGCACCTCGACCACGTACAGAGCGACGCCCTGCTGTACCAGGCGGCGGAGGCCGGCTTCAGCTCCGTGATGTACGACGCGGCCCGGCTGCCCTACGCCCAGAACCTCGCCACGACCCGGGCAGCCGTCGACTGGGCGCACGCGCAAGGCCTCTGGATCGAGGCCGAGTTGGGGCAGATCGGCGGCAAGAACGGCAGGCCCCCGCTGGACGCGCACGCCCCCGGCGCCCGCACCGACCCCGACGAGGCCCGGGCCTTCGTCGCCGACTCGGGCGTGGACGCCCTGGCCGTCGCCATCGGCAGCACCCACGCCATGACCACCCGCACCGCGACCCTCGACCACGCCCTCCTCAAACGCCTCTCGGCCGCCCTGGACGTCCCGCTCGTCCTGCACGGCTCCTCCGGCGTCCCCGACGACGAACTCACCGCGGCCGTCGCGGGCGGCATCGCCAAGGTCAACATCGGCACCGCCCTGAACATCGCGCTCACCGGCGCCATCCGGGACTTCCTCGCCGAGCGCCCCGACGCCGTCGACCCGCGCGGCTACCTCACGGTGGCGCGAGAGGCGATGACACGGGCGGTGGCCAGAGCCCTGCGGACCCTAGAGCCCTGCGGACCGTAGAGCCCTGCGGACCCTAAGGCCCTAGGCCCGGCTACCGCTTGACGGCCTTCAGCACCACGAACTTCGAGTCACTGGCCACCAGTCGGCTGTTGCCGAAGATCCGCCGCAGCGTGACGTGGTAGCCCAGATGCCGGTTGCCGATCACCCACAGCTCGCCGCCCGGCCGCAGCGCGCGCCGCGCCCCGGTGAACATCCGCCGGGCCGTGGCGTCCGTCGTCGCCTGGTGGGAGTGGAACGGCGGGTTGTTGAGGACCAGGTCGACACTGCCCGACGGCACCCCGTCCAGCCCGTCGCCCACCCGGAACTCGGCGTGCCCCGGCACCCCGTTCGCCTTGTACGTCGCCTCCGCCGAGGCCACCGCCTGGAACGACTCGTCCACGAACAGCACCTCGGCCTCCGGGTCGGCCAGCGCCACCGCCGTACCGACCACGCCGTTGCCGCATCCCAGGTCCACCACCCGTCGACCCCCGCTGCCCGGCAGATGCCCGAGGAAGAACCGGGTGCCGATGTCGAGCCGGTCGGCGCAGAAGACACCCGCGTGGTTGACGACGGTGCCTCCCGCGGCCGGGCCGATGCCGTCCGGCAGCGTGTAGACGTACGGCCATGGACTCGCGGGCCGCTCCAGCGCGGGATCCGGCGTGCAGAAGATCAGCCGCGCCTTCTTCTCGGCGAGCGAGGTGCGGGTCGGGCCGAGGATCCGCTCGAACAACTGCAGCGTCGAGGTGTGGATCTCCTTCACCATCCCCGTGCCCACGACCACGGTCCCCGCGTGCACCGCCGGCGCCAGCCGCAGCAACTGGTCCTCCAGCAGCGCCAGGCTCTTCGGCACCCGCACCAGCAGGACGTCGACGCGGTCGGGCGGCGGATCCTGCGTGGTGAGCAGCCCGACCGCGCCGGGCTCCACGCCGTGCCGCGCGAGGTTCGCCCGGGTCGCCTCCTGCGTCAGATGGGAATCCGTGATCTGCGTCGGCCCGTGCTCCGCGAGCGCCGTCACCAGCGCGCCCCACCGGTCCCCGACGGCCACGACCGTGCCCGACAGCGGGACCCGTTCCTGCGCCAGATGCCTCAGCAGGTACTCGTCGGAAGCGTCCCAGGCACGCAGCCTGTCCCGCGGATCCTCGGGGAAGCGGGTCAGCGCGAACTCGCCCCACGGTGTCGTCATACGGTCGTTCATCGTGCGTCAAGGCTAGCCGAGCCGCAGCTCAGGCCGTGTCGGGCAGGATGGGAAGCATGGACGGCGAGCTGTTCCCCAGGGCCCGGACGCAGGTGGCACCCGGCGCGGTGCACCTGCCGGACTGGCTGGACGCCGAACACCAGCGCGCGCTGCTCGACGCCTGCCGCGCATGGGCCCGCCCACCCGCCGGACTGCGCACGGTCCGCACCCCCGGCGGCGGCACGATGACCGCCCGGCAGGTGTGCCTCGGCTGGCACTGGTACCCGTACGCCTACGCCCGCACGGTGGCCGACGGCGAGGGCACCCCGGTCAAGCCGTTCCCCGAGTGGCTCGGAGACCTGGGCCGCCGAGCGGTCCGGGACGCCCTGGGCACCCCGATACCGGCTCCCTACGACATCGCACTGATCAACTTCTACGACGGCGACGCCCGCATGGGCATGCACCGCGACGGCGACGAGAAGTCCGACGCCCCGGTGGTGTCGCTGAGCCTCGGCGACACCTGCGTCTTCCGCTTCGGCAACACCGAGACCCGCACCCGGCCCTACACCGACGTCGAGTTGCGCAGCGGCGACCTGTTCGTCTTCGGCGGCCCCTCCCGGCTCGCCTACCACGGCGTTCCCCGGGTACACGGGGGCACGGCACCGCCCGGTCTCGGTCTGACCGGACGGCTCAACATCACGCTCCGGGTCAGCGGCCTGTAGGCCGCCGGTCCGGCGGATCATGGGAGACTCGCCCTCATGAGCGGGAAGGCGGACCCCCGGCAGGCGGGGGACGGGAGCACCTCGAGGACGCGGCTGGACCGGGGGCGCGCGGCGCTCGGACCCGCGCTGGAACTCGTCCACACCGGACGCGCGCCGACCCGGGCCGTCCTCACCGCCGAGCTGGGAGTGACCCGGGCGACGGCCGGCGCGGTCGCCGCCGAACTGGAGGCGCTCGGGCTGATCCGCGTCGACGCCCGCCCGGGCGCCGCGGCCGGCTCGCAGGGCAGGCCCTCGCACAAGCTGTCCGTCGCCGACGAGGGGCCCGTCGCGCTCGCCGCGCAGGTGCACGCCGACGGATTCCGGGCGGCACTGGTCGGGCTGGGCGGCCGCATCGTCGCCACCGCGCCCGGCTGCGAGGTCGTCGACGAGGACCCGGCGAAGGTGCTCGCCTCCGTCGTCACGGCGGGCGCCGAACTGCTGCGCGAGACGGGACGCCGATGCGTGGGTGCCGGACTCGCCGTCCCCTCCGCGGTCGCCGAACCCGAGGGCCTCGCCCTCAACCCCCTCCACCTGGCCTGGCCCGCGGGCGCGCCCGTCCGCGACATCTTCGCCGAACAGGTGCGCGCGGCCGGCATCGACGGACCCGCCTTCGCCGCGAACGACGTCAACCTCGCCGCGATCGCCGAGCACCGGCACGGCGCCGGCCGGGGCGCCCGCGACCTGCTGTGCGTGGCCACCGGCCACCGGGGCGTCGGCGGCGCGCTCGTCCTCGACGGCCGCCTCCACAGGGGCAGTTCGGGCCTGGCCCTGGAGGTCGGACACCTCACCGTGCACCCCGTGGGCCGCCCCTGCCACTGCGGCAGCCGCGGCTGCCTCGACGTCGAGACCGACCCCCTGGCCTTCCTCACGGCGGCGGACCGCGCCCCCGGCCCCGAGGTCTCCCTGCTCCAGCAGTCCATCGACCTCGTCCGCCACCACTACGACGACCCGGGCGTACGCACCGCCACCGAAACCCTCATCGACCGCCTCGGCCTCGGCCTCGCCGGCCTGGTCAACATCCTCAACCCCGACCGCATCATCCTCGGCGGCCTCCACCGCACCCTCCTGGACGCCGACCCCGACCGCCTCCGCGCCGTCGTGGCCGACCGCAGCCTCTGGGGTCAGAGCGGCGGCGTCCCCATCCTCCCGTGCACCCTCGACCACAACAGCCTGGTCGGCGCGGCGGAACTGGCGTGGCAGCCGGTACTGGACGATCCGCTGGGGGCGTTGGCCTAGAGGGCACGCCCCATAGGAGTGCCCGCGCCGCTCCCGGGCAGGCGAGCCCCGAGCGGGCAGGCTGGTTCGCAGGCAGTACGCCCGCCGCACCGCACCACCGAGGAAGTAGACGCGCAATGACCGACAAGCTCACCGTGAGCGTCCTGGGCACCGGCATCATGGGCGCCGCCATGGCCCATAACCTCGCCCGGGCCGGACACACCGTCCGCGCCTGGAACCGCACGCGTGCCAAGGCCGAGCCGCTGGCCGCCGAGGGCGTGCACATCGACGACACCCCAGCGCAGGCGGTCCAGGACACCGATGTCGTCCTGACCATGCTCTACGACGGTCCGGCCGCCCTGGAGACGATGCGCGAGGCCGCGCCGGCCCTGCGTCCCGGCACCGCCTGGGTGCAGTCCACCACCGCCGGTATCGAGGGCATCGCCGACCTGGCCGCCTTCGCCAGCGAGCACGGCCTGGTCTTCTACGACGCGCCCGTCCTGGGCACCCGTCAGCCCGCCGAGGCCGGGCAGCTGACCGTGCTCGCCGCCGGGCCCGCCGAAGGGCGGGACCGGGTGACGCCGGTCTTCGACGCCGTCGGCGCCCGCACCGTGTGGACCGGCGAGGACGGGGCGGCGGGCGGGGCCACCCGGCTGAAGCTCGTCGCCAACAGCTGGGTCCTCGCCGTCACGGCCGCCGCCGGCGAGGCCCTGGCACTGGCCAAGGCCCTCGACGTCGACCCGCACGGTTTCTTCGACCTCGTCGCCGGTGGCCCGCTCGACATGGGCTATCTGCGCGCCAAGTCCGAGCTGGTCCTCGACGACCGGCTCACACCGCCCCAGTTCTCGGTGACCACCGCCGCCAAGGACGCCCGCCTGATCGTCAAGGCCGGTACCGACAACGGCGTCCGCCTGGACGTCGCCGAGGCGGCCGCCACCCGCATGGAGCGCGCCGCCGCCCAGGGCCACGCCGACGAGGACATGGTCGCCGCCTACTTCGCCAGCTTCGACGAGAAGCCCAACTCCTAGGAGGTCCCCGCATGTCCAAGCCGCCGCTGCCGCCCGAGGCCGACGCCCTGCTGAGCCGGCCCAACCCGTGCGTCATGGCCACGTTGCGCTCCGACGGCACTCCCGTCTCCACCGCCACCTGGTACCTGTGGCAGGACGGCCGTGTCCTGATCAATCTCGACGAGGGCCGCGTACGCCTGAAGCACCTGCGCCGCGACCCGCGCGTCACCCTCACCGTCCTCGCCGACGACAACTGGTACACCCATGTCACCCTCATCGGCCGGGTCACCGAGATGTACGACGACGAGGGCCTGGCCGACATCGACCGCCTCGCCGGGCACTACATCGGCAAGCCCTACCCGGACCGCGTACGCCCCCGGGTCAGCGCCTGGATCGAGGTCGACCGCTGGCACGGCTGGGGCGAGCTGAAGGACAGCGACCAGGCCGGAGGCTGATCCCGCCGACCACTCCGGTCAGGGCCACTCCACCGCGAACGCCCGGCCCGGGTTCTCCGTGAGGATGCGCCCCACCAGCTCCTCGCCCACGGCGTGGACCAGCCGGGGCCGCACCCGGCGCAGCAGATACGGCATCCCGGGGCCGCCGCCCACCGAGCGGGCGGCGGCCGTGGTGGTGTCCGCGCCCAGCAGCACCCGGTCGCCGAACCCGGCGTCGGCGAGGGCCCGTACGGCGTCCGGCATCCGCCAGTCCGTGGCGTGATGGGCGAGTGACGGCCCGTCGAAGGCCAGATAGCAGCCGGACTCCGCCGCCTGCCGGTGCGCCACGAGGTCGGGGGACCGGTTGAGATGCCCGAGCACCACCCGGTGCGGCGGCACCCCCAACTCCCCGCACAGCAGGTCCAGTACGTCGAGCGCGCCCGTGCCCTGCTCCAGGTGCACGGCGATGGCCGCCCCCGTCGCGTGATGCGCCTCGGCCGCCGCCTCCATCGTCCAGCGGGCGTGCGCGTCCAGGGCGTGGAACCCGCCCGCGACCTTGACGAGCCCGGCCCGCACCCCCGACACCCCTATGCCCTGGGTGAGTTCGGAGACGAAGACATCGGCGAGCCGCCCCCGCAGCCCGGTGAGTGTGTCCTCGTCGTAGTGCACGGCCTGATGCAGACCGGTCGCCGCCACCACGTGCACACCGGTCTCCCGGGACAGCGGCGGCAGATCGGCGGCCCTTCGCCCGAGCCCGTACGGCGTCCACTGCACCACGGCCCCGCCGCCCTGCTCCCGGAACGCGGCCAGCTCGGCCCGCGCCGCCACCACGCTGCGCAGCTCCTGGCCGGGCAGCCGGGGACTGCCGAAGAACAGATGGTCGTGGGCGTCGCACACGCCCAGGTCCGCAGGGCCTACGTCCCCCAGCACCGTGCGTATCGCGCTCACCACTGGCGCCCCCGGGGCAGCCGCTCCCGGCCGGGCGCCGACAGATGCAGCACCTCGAACACCTCACCGTCGGCCTTGGGCGTGTCGTGCTCCCAGAGCGAGAAGTGCACCAGCTCCCACCGGCTCGTGTCGACGGCGGCAGCCGCGAGCAGGGCCCCGTCTTCCTTCGCCAGCCGCTCGGCCTCGCTCACCGCCTCCGCCACGACATCGGCCAACAGCCCTCCATCGGGGCCCGGTCGGCGATGCCGCACCGCGAACCGCGCCCGAGACCCGCCCCCTTCCTCGTACGTGAGCCCCGTCCACTGCCGCACGGACGGCCGCCCGAAGTCGTCACCGAGCCGCTGGAAACCCCCGCCCCACAGAAAGGAGTTCATGCCTTCCACGGTGTTCCACAGATAGAACGGCGCGTACTGATTGACCGGCGAGCCACGCAGGCCGCGCTCGCGCATCAGATAGGCCTTGAGGCCCAGCCCGTCCCAGTCGTCGAGCAGCCGCCCCACCCGGGCGACCCGGTCGCGGATGACGCCCATGTCGTAGTCGGCGGGCAAGGTGAGTTCGTACTGCATGGCGTGCACGGAATCCTCCTCAGGCGGGACGGGATGCCAGCAGCGAGAGCAACCCCCGCACCCCCGCGTCAAAAGCGGCGGGGGATCCGGACGCACGGGCCAGGACATAACCGCCCTGGACCGTGGCCACGACCGCCGCCGCGATCTCCGCCCCGTCCAGCGAGGCCGAGAACTGGCCCTGCTCCTTGCCTTCCTCGACGATCCCGGCGATGCGCCCCCGGATCCAGTCCAGGGTCTCCTCGACCGGGGCCCGCAGTTCGTCGCTCGCGATCACATCCGGGTCCATGGTCAGCCGGCCGATCGGACACCCCCGCAGCACATCCCGCTCGCGCCGCAGATACGCCTCGACACGCTCGTACGGCGTTCCGGGGCCGTCGAGCACTCCCTCGGCCGTAGCCCGCATCTCCTCGGCCGTCCGCCGGATCGCGGCCAGCGCGAGATCGGGCTTGCCCTTGAAGTGGTGGTACATACTGCCCTGCCCGGCGTCCGCGCGCTCCAGGATCGCCTTGGGGCTCGTGCCCACATAGCCGCGCTCCCACAGCAGCTCACGGGTGGACTCGATCAGCCGTTCCGGGGTGTTCATGCCCTCTACTGTACATACCAGTAGTTACAGACGTCGAGGCCTGCTACTCGACGCCTACTCCCCACGAAGTACGCAGACTGCCGCTGGCCGTACGACGACCGGTGACCCCTCGCGGGGTCACTCTCGGAAGCACGGAAAGAACATCGCGGCAACGCATCAGAGGAGTTGGACGACATGCAGACCCTGGCGAACTTCGGCGACGGCGGCGGGCCCGGCCCGTGGATCCTGTTCTTGCCCTTGATCTGGGCGCTGGTGATCGGCGGCGCCGTCGTGCTGCTGCGCCGCACCGTGTGGCGAGGCCGTCGAGGCGGCGGACCCTGGCGGCGGCCCGCCGTCGCGAACGACTCACCCATCGCCGTACTCGGCCACCGCTTCGCCTCGGGCGAGATCGACGAGGACGAGTACTGGCGCCGGCTGTCCGTGCTGAACGAGGAGTTCGGGCGCTCGGCCAAGGGCGGTGGTGCCTGAGCATGCTGGCCGAACGAGTCAACTCGGCGTGACCGCCGTGCGAAGGGTGGTCACCGCCCGGTCAACCGGCAACGGCGGACCGGGCGGGAGCATGGTCGGGCCGCAGCCCGTCGGTGGAGGATCCGACCTCCGCGAACCTGCGCGCCGTTTTCTCCTGCACCGGGCGGCGGGCCCGGCGCGAGGGTGCCGCCACGACGGCGGTCGGCAGGGTGAACCACACGACCTTGCCGGACTCGCCGTCCGGGCGGACGCCCCAGCTCTCGCTCATGGCGGCCACCATCGCCAGCCCGCGCCCGCAGGTCGCCAGCGGCTCGGCGTCGTCCACCACGGGCATCCGCGGGTCGTGGTCGTGCACCGAGACCGTGAGCCGGTCGAGGAGGAGCTCTATCTCCACCGTGCAGGTCTTGTCGGGCTGGGCATGCCGGTGGACGTTGGACAACAGCTCCGTCACGCCGAGCGAGGCCCGGTCGATCAGGGCGTCCAGATGCCAGTAGCGCAACTGCGCAGATACGATTCTGCGGACCTGGCCGATCCGCGACGGCAGAGCTTGGAGCTCCACCGTGCAGTGTCTGTTTGGGTAGCTGATCACGGCTGCGACTCCCCGACGTGAGGTCCGGAAGAACACGGAGTTCGGATCCAGCAGGGCGCCTTCAGGACGCTGCCGCCCGCTGTCGTGGCCGGCGGGCTGGTTCGCAGCGTTATCGCCGGTAAACCCAGAGTGACGTGAGACCAGAGTGACGCAGGGGGTGAGGTACCGCAACTCGCGGACATCTCAGTCGCCACGCCCCGCCGCTCGGCGCACGGCCTCGATGAACCGCCGTGCCGCGGGCGGCCCCGGCTCGCCCGGGGCGGGGTCGTGATCGCCCAGGGTGAGCAGGTACCGATTGCCGTTGAGATCCGCCGTGGCCCGGTCGTCGGGACCGAACCAGGGCTTGGACGCGCGCACCGCCTGTACCGGCGCGCTGTCGATCTCACTGCCGTAGCTGGTCAGCAGCTCGACCCGGCCGTCGCTGATCCGGACCTGCCCGGCCCGGGTGAGCGAACGCAGCCGCTTCCCGATCCGCACGCCCGTGGCCTTGAACTCCGGCTCCGCCATGCCACCCGCCCCCTTGTGCGCTCGGTGTACCGGCCCGCGCTCCCCGCGGCGCCCGGTACGGGCTCTGCCCTGATCCAGTGTGCCTCGGAAGCCTGCTCCGGCGGTGCGTCGTACCCCTCGGTACCTCTAGCCGGTATCCCGTGCGGGTCCTCGGTCCCGCGGTGAAGTCTGCCCGCACCCGGCGTCGAGCACCAGTACGTGCGACCCCCTCGCCGGGGGGCGCCCGCAGCACACACGCGAATGCGCCCCCGGGACCGCGCGCCCCCTTGCCCCGGCCTCTGCCCCTGGGGGCGCTTTGGGGGGCTCAAAGATGCGTTTATGCAGGTGAGAAGCGTGTGGAAGCTGCTTATCATCGAGGTGTCGGCCGCGCGACGTGCCGTCGGCGCGCACCGTTAGGAGCACCTCGTGAGCACTCCCCAGAAGACCCGGACCGGCGTGACCCTCGACGTCGACCACAGCGACGCCGGCTACCGCGCGTGGCTGAAAGAAGCCGTCCGCAGGGTCCAGGCCGACGCCAACCGCTCGGCCGACACACACCTGCTCCAGTTCCCCCTGCCGGAGCGATGGGGCATCGACCTGTATCTGAAGGACGAGTCGACCCACCCCACCGGCAGTCTCAAGCACCGGCTCGCCCGCTCCCTCTTCCTCTACGGCCTGTGCAATGGCTGGATCCGGCCGGGCCGGCCCGTGATCGAGGCCTCCAGCGGTTCGACGGCCGTCTCCGAGGCGTACTTCGCGAAGCTCATCGGCGTTCCCTTCATCGCCGTCATGCCGCGCACGACGAGCACCGAGAAGATCCGCCTCATCGAGTTCCACTCCGGACGATGTCACTTCGTGGACGACCCTCGCACCATGTACGAGGAGTCCGCCCGTCTCGCTGCGGAGACCGGCGGCCACTACATGGACCAGTTCACCTACGCCGAACGGGCCACGGACTGGCGCGGGAACAACAACATCGCCGAATCCACCTTCCGCCAGCTGCGCCTGGAGCGGTATCCCGAGCCGGCGTGGATCGTCGCCACGGCGGGCACCGGCGGCACCTCCGCGACCCTCGCGCGCTACATCCACTACATGCAGTACGACACGCGCGTCTGCGTGGCCGACCCGGAGAACTCCTGCTTCTTCGCCGGCTGGACCACCGGCGATCCGGACGTCGCGTGCGACTCCGGCTCCCGTATCGAGGGCATCGGCCGGCCCCGTATGGAACCGAGCTTCGTGCCGGGCGCGATCGACCGGATGATGAAGGTGCCCGACGCGGCCAGTGTCGCCGCCGTACGGGCTCTGGAGCGCGCCATCGGCCGCAAGGCGGGCGGCTCGACGGGCACGGGTCTGTGGAGCGCGCTGAAGATCGTCGCCGAGATGGTGGCCGAGGGCCGGCAGGGCAGTGTCGTGACCCTGCTGTGCGACCCGGGGGACCGGTATCTCGACAAGTACTACTCGGACACCTGGCTGGCCGCCCAGGGGCTGGACATCGCGCCCTACACCACCGCGATCGACTCGCTGCTGGAGACGGGCGTCTGGCCCGACTGAGGCCGGGCCCGCGGAGTCAGGCCGCCAGGGGCCCCAGAGTCAGGCCGCCAGCCTCCGCTCCAGCGCGGAGACGGCGTCCCGGAAGGCACGCGCCTGGCCGATGCGTATCGGCTTCATGGCGAGCCGGTACGCCGCCGTCCCGTCGGTGGCGAAGGTCCACCGCACCCGGGTGCCGTCGCCGGCGGGCGCGAGCCGCCACTCCTCGACGATCGCGCGCACCCCGGGCACGTTGGTGACGTCGACGCGGTAGGCGTACACCTCGGATTCCTCCGCCGCGATGACGGACTCGCGGAACCGGACGCCCCCGCTGAGCGTGATGTCGCGGCCGGCGCCCCCGTCGACCGCGCGGGCGACCGTCACCTGCGGAAACCAGTCGACCCAGCCGGGCACGTCCGCCAGCGCGCGGTAGACCGCCTCCACCGGAGCCGAGATCACCAGCTCGGAGACATGCCGCACGGGCGCGATCCCGGCGAAGTCGAGCCCGACCGGGCGCAGACGGTGAGCCATGGACGAAGCCCTCCTCGCACGGAACGGGCGATGACCGGAAGCGTCACCCCAGGGTCTGCCTGACAAACCCCCGCCTGCTCCGCGGCGTCTGGCACGCACGCTCGCCGCGTTGCCGAAACGCCCACGTGGCTCCGCCACGATGGTGCTCCGGCGCCTTGCGATCGCACGCACCAGACGCCGCGGAGCCCGTCCTTCGGGCGGACGACGGGGATTTGTCAGGCAGACCCTAGCTGGCGGTCCGTCAGCTGTCTGCCCCGTCCTCGGGCTCCCCGGCCACCACCAGCCGCCGCAGATGCTCCACGACCACGCCGCGGGCCTCGTCCGGCAGACCGGCGTCCGTCACGAGTGTGTCGATCCGCTCCAGGGAGGCGAACGAACTCAGGCCCACCTTGCCCCACTTGGTGTGGTCGGCGACCACCACCACCCGCCGGGCCGACTGCACGAGCCGCCGGTTCGTCTCGGCCTCCGCGAGGTTCGGCGTCGACAGACCGGCCTCGACCGATATGCCGTGCACACCGAGGAACAGCAGGTCGAAGTGGAGCGCCGCGATCGCCTGGTCGGCCACCGGCCCCACCAGCGAGTCGGACGGAGTGCGCACACCACCGGTCAGCACGACTGTGGCCGCGCCCTGCCTCGGGCCCGAGGTGCGCTGCGCCGCGTGGAAGACGTCCGCCACCCGCACCGAGTTGGTGACCACCGTCAGATCCGGCACGTCCTGCAACTGGTGCGCGAGCGCGAAGGTCGTCGTACCGCCCGACAGGGCGATCGCCGCGCCCGGCGCGACCAGCTTGGCCGCGGCCCGCGCGATGTCCTCCTTGGCGGTCAGCTCCAGGCCCGACTTGGCCTCGAAGCCCGGTTCGTGCGTACTCGCCTCGACCACCGGGACCGCGCCGCCGTGCACTTTCTCCAGAACGCCCTGGCGGGCCAGCGCGTCGAGATCGCGGCGGACCGTCATGTCCGACACGCCGAGCTTGCGGGTCAGCTCGTTGACCCGGACGCCGCCCCGGCGGCGGACCTCGTCGAGGATCAGGGATCGCCGCTGCTCCGCGAGGAGGTTCTGATTCTCGCTCACGTACGCTCCGGTCCTTTCGCCTCAATGCCGTCCGACTCGCCCGGCACACCCGCCCCCACTAGGACATTCTCCCCGGGCGCCGATGCGCGGACGTCTCATCCTCGCATGTCGCGGAGTCGGCGGCGCCACCGACTGCTCGTCGCGCACATGTCACTTGTGGCTCATCCGTCGCTTCCCAGGGTCACGGATCGGGGAGATTCCGTGACAGGAGGTGTGCGGCGCCCCGAAAGCGGAGATCCTTGTGCCCGCACGGACAGAGCCGACGGCGTGTCACGGGGGAAGTGCGAATCAGTGGAACGTGCGCAGGAACAGGTCTCTACCGGCGGGCCGGACCAGCCCGGCGGGCGGCCCGGCGAGACCGGGACCGCCCTGGAACTCCTGGTCCACGGCGTGGGCGGCACCACGCCGCAGGACATGCTCAACGATCCGCGGACGGTGCGGATCACCGGCGACAACATCGCGGCCGTCTTCCGGCGCGCCGACGACGTCGACGCGGAGACCAGCCCCGACGCCCACCGCCGTGACGGACCCGTGCCCGAGGCCTACGTCTGGTGCAACCTCACCTCCGGTAACGGCACCCGCGCCCTGTGGCTGTTGCTGCTGCCGTTCATGGTCGTCAACCTCGCCCACTGGATGCGCCCCACCGCCCGCGGCCGAAGACGCACGGTGCGCCTCTACGGCCTCCTCGTACGGCTGGCCGGGCTCACCCTGACGGTGCTGCTCGTCGCGGCGGCCTGCGAGGTCGCCCTCGACCTGGCGGCCTGGCAGTGCGCCGGCACTACCGCCTGCGCCGACCGCCATTCCTGGCTGGGCTTCCTCTCGCCCACCGTCTCGGACGGCGGCTGGTGGAGCAGCCCCGGCCGCAGGCTGGCCCTCGCTGCCTTCGTCCCCACCGCCCTGACCGCGCTGCTGTGGTACCTGTCCAAGCGCACCTGGACCGACTACGAGTCCCAGCAGCCGATCGAACGCGCCCCCGAGCCCGACGACGGCAGCCCGACCGCGCTGGGCCGGCCCGGGTTCTGGTACGGACGCCGGCTGGTGGCCCGGCTGCGCGCCGCGCACACCGCCGCCGGACTGATCACCGTCGCCGCCGCGGTCGCCGGCGCCGCCGCCCGCCGCGACCGCGAGCCCGGCGGCCCCGCCGTACTGAACATCCTGGGCCTGCTCCTGGAGGCGGCCCTCGCGGCCTGCGCGGTCGCCGTGGTGTGGGTCGTGTGCCGCCGGGGCCGCAGCGAGAGGCGCCTCGACCGGGAACTCGACGAACGTTGTGTACGACGCCTGCCGGTCGCCGCGCTCGTCCTGCTCGGTCTCACCCTGCTGTACGCGGGGTGGGAGCGCCCCGGCTGGGAGTCGGCCGGGCGGCTGCCGGGCGACATGACCTTCGGCGGCATCGCCCTGGTGCAGGGGCTGCTCGTGCTCGTCCTCGCCGTCGTCGCCCACGCCCTGCATCGCACCGACCCCGACCGGCGGGCCGTGCTGCGCGGCCTCGGCGGACCGGCCGTCGCGATGCTGGCCTGCGCCCTGGGCGGGGTGATGTCCGGCGGCGTGTCCCAGCGCGTGTCCGACTGGCTGGACGGAACCGGCACGTCGATCGAGGGCCCACCGGTCCTGCTGACCTGGCAGGCCTCCGTCATCCCGCCCCTGATCGTGGTGCTGCTGGTGCTCTTCGGCTGGCTGGGCCGGCGCGCCTGGCAGCTCGCCCGCGCCGAGCGCGACGCCGTGGCACGGGACTACCCGGACGAGGCCCAGGACCGCGCCCGGACCCGCCGTATCGCCTACACCCGCGCGATGGCGGCGCTCACCGACCGGGGACCCCGCGTCGTCGCCGTCACCTCCGGTGTCACCCTGCTGCTCGGCGCCGGAGCCCTGGTGGGCGCCCTGACCACCGACGAGACACCCGGGAAGGCCGCGCAGGGTTCCTACCCCGTCGTCCACGGCGCCGCGGAGACCGCCCAGGCCCTCGGCTCCTGGCTGATCGGCCTCGGCTTCATACTGTTCGTCACCTGGGGCCGGCGCGCCTACAAGGACGCGGCGGCCCGCCGCACCATAGGCATCCTCTGGGACGTCGGCACCTTCTGGCCGCGCGCCGCCCACCCCTTCGCCCCGCCCTGCTACGCCGAACGCGCCGTGCCCGACCTGACCTGGCGGATGGCGACCTGGACCCGGACCACCGGCGGACGGCTCGTCATCTCCGGCCACTCACAGGGCAGCGTGCTCGCCGCCGCGGCGGCCTGGCAACTCGCCCCCGCCGCCCGCAAACGCGTCGCGCTCCTGACCTACGGCTCCCCGCTGGAACGCCTCTACGGCCGCTGGTTCCCGGCGCACTTCGGCCCCGCCGCGCTCGGCTCACTGCACCGGGAGGTCGACTGCTGGCGCAACCTCTACCGGCTCACCGACCCCATAGGCGGCCCGATGCGCCTGCCCGAGGACCGTGGCCACCAGGTCGACCACGGCCCCCTGAAGGACCCGCTCGCCTACGGCCGTACGGATCTGCTGCCGCTGCCCGCGCCGATCCTCGGCCACTCCGACTACCAGGCCGACCCGGCGTTCGCCGAGGAACGCCGCAAGCTGCTGGCCCGCCTGACACCGGGTCTGCCGGCCCCGCGGCACCCCGGCGAGGCGCCCTGCCCGGGCCCGGAGGAGGATCCTCAGAGCAGCTCGGGCAGATCCTCGTCGTAGAGCAGCGTCAGGTCGTCCGTGCTCGGCTCCGCGACCTGGGCGACGCGGCTCGCGTGCCGCTCCACCATCGCCTCGAACGTCTGCCGCGCGGTACGGCCGTTGCCGAAGGCCGGGCCCTTGGGGAGCTCCGTGAAGTACTTCCCCAGGGCCTCGGCGGCGCCCGGCGCCAGCCGGTACTCGTGCTCCTCGGCCTGCTGCTCCACGATCCGCAGCAGATCCTCGGGGCCGTAGTCGCTGAAGGTGATGGTCCGCGAGAAGCGGGACGCCACACCCGGGTTGACCGACAGGAAGCGCTCCATCTCGGCCGTGTAGCCCGCCACGATCACCACGACCGCGTCCCGGTGGTCCTCCATCAGCTTCACCAGCGTGTCGATGGCCTCCTTGCCGAAGTCGCGGCCCGCGTCCTCGGGGGACAGCGCGTACGCCTCGTCGATGAACAGCACGCCGCCGCGCGCCTTCTCGAAGGCCTCCTGGGTGCGGATCGCGGTCGAGCCGATGTGCTCGCCGACCAGGTCGACCCGGGAGACCTCGACCAGATGGCCCTTCTCCAGCACACCGAGGGAGGCGAGGATCTCGCCGTACAGCCGCGCGACCGTCGTCTTGCCGGTGCCGGGGGAGCCGGTGAAGACCAGGTGCCGCTTGACCGACGCCGCCTTCAGGCCGGCCTGCTGCCGACGTCTGCCGACCTCGATCATGTCGGTGAGGGCACGCACCTCGCGCTTGACGCTCTCCAGGCCCACCAGCGCGTCCAGTTCACCGAGGACCGCCTTGGACGTGCGGGACGGCTCCTCGGGCTCCACGGCCGGGGCAGGGGGCTCCGGTTCGGTGCGCTGTCCCGGGAGGGCGCCCAGCAGACCGGGGGAGTGGCTCACCGTCTGCACGGCCGTTTCCCGCGCCGCGGTCGCCCTGAGCCCCGCGCTCTCGTCGCTGGTGCAGTCCTCCACCACGGGGCCCGTGCCGGACGACGCGTCCGAGCCGCTGTCCGCGAACTCGTAACCGCCGCGCGTGCACCGCTCCGTGCGGCACTTCCTGAGCGTCGTACGGCTGCCGTCGATCACATGGAAGCCGTAGCCGCCGCTGCCCGTCACCCGGCAGTTCTGGAAGCTGCCGCGGCCTCCGGCCGAGACATAGACCCCGGCCTCCGCCGGGGAGTCGATGGTGCAGCGCTCCACGGTGGGGTCGGCGCCCTTGGTGACGATGACGCCGGTCTGGGTGCCGTCCAGCGTGCAGTTGCTGAGGGTGCCGCCGCTGCCGTGGTCGCGGAACCAGGCGCCCGTCGCCGCGTCCCGGATCCGGCAGTCGTCGAGCTGGGCGGTCGCGCCGTCGCTCACCGACACGGCCGTGTTGCGCACCTGCGACAGGTCGCTGTCCACGACGTCCGCGCGCGAGCCGCGGTCGAGGACGAACAGCGCGTCCGGCACGTCGTGCACCCGGCAGGAGTCGAGCACCGCCGTGGCGCCGTCGCTCACCCACACCGCCGGATAGTCGCCCGTGCTGTCGAAGATCTCGCACTGGTTGGCGTCCACGCGCGTGCCCGGGTCCCACACCGACAGGCCGTTGCGCCCGAACTGCCGCACCGTGGTGCGCGTCAGCGTGAGGACCGAACGCGAGCGCAGATCGACCGCGTTCTCCGGGATGTCGTGGATACGGCAGTCGGCGAGCGTCAGCACGGCGTCCGTGTCCAGCGTGACGCCGTCGGCCGTCGTCCGGTGCACATCGCAGTCCGTGAGGTGCGCGGTGGCCCGGCCAGTGATCTGCACCCCGCTGCCCCGGACCTCGTAGATCTCGCAGCCCACCGCCTCCAGCGCCGAGTTCTCCCCGGTCGCCGACAGGCCCGAGCCCGAGGTGTGGTGCACCCGGCAGCGCTCCAGACGGGGGTGGGCGCCGCCGCGCACGGCCACGCCGGACTGGCCGGCCGCGACGACCTCGCACTCCTCGAACAACCCGCCCGCGCCGTCGAGTACGGCGATGCCGACGCCCGCCGGATTGTCGACCGCGCAGCGCCGGACCGTGGGCCGGGCGTTGCCGCGGACCTCGATGCCCGCCGCCGAGCGCGTGACGACCCGCACGTCCCGCAGCTCCGGTGTGCCCTCCTCCACCAGCACGGCCGGGGCCGCCGAGTCCTGGCCCTCCACATGCAGGTCCTGCACCACCGCCGAGGCGCGCACGGTCAGAGGCACCCCGTCCAGCGGCGCGATCCGCACCGAGCCGGGGGAGCCCTCGGGCCCCCGCAGGGTCACCGAGCGCTGCACGACGAGGTTCTCCCGGTAGGTGCCGGGGGCGACGGTGAGGACGTCTCCGTCGGCCGCGGCCTCCAGAGCGGCGGCGAGCGATGCGTACTCACCCGTGCGGCGCCGCCACCGCGACGTGCCGGTGTGCGTCACCTGGACCGTGCCCTGTGCCATGGTGTAGCTGTGCCCCCACCTCGGTCGTACTGATGGCTCGTTCGCCCTCGGGGCGCTTCAGCCCGTGTCGTGAGTCGCGGCCGTGCTCGGCCTCTGTGGCCTGCGCGCGCACGCGGCAGCGACACCGGCGCGCCCCTCCTGCTCGCTCGCGCGCGGGTTGTGCCGATCGTCTCGGCCGGACCACCGTAGCGTGCGCGCGGGTGATGGGTTGACCAGAGTCGAAAGGCCGTCTCAGCTGCCGGTGCCCGTCCTGCCCCAGTCCGGGCCCGCCTTGTCCCATGCCTGGTCCCAACGGGCGTACCTGCGGCGGACCATGCGCCAGACGATCAGCCGCCTGGCGCCCTCCACGAGGCCGCCAGCCGCCAGGGCCGCGCCTATGCCGCCGATGACCGCGTGCGTCGACGCCGTCGCGGGGTCGAGCGGGCGGGCCACCATCCGGCCCTGCCGGTCGGTCCATATCCGGAACTCGTCGCCCTGCTGCGGGTCCTTGAGGCCCGCCAGGACCGGGCCCTGGTGCGCGGTGCCGTCCGGGGCGGTCCAGTCGGCGAGGACGCGATTGCGCAGGTCCCTGCCCGACGAGGTCTCGGGATCGGCGTCGAGGGGGGAGCGGTCCAGCTTGCGGACCACCGTGGCCGTCACCTGATGCCGGGCCTCGTGCTGTGCCCGGACAGACTGCTGCAGCGTGTCCTGGGCGGCGACTCCGACGAAGGATCCGGCCACCGGGGCGACCAGGAGGATCAGCAGCAGGGCCGCCAGCGCCACCCACGCCTCGGCCAGATCGGTCGCCCGGCACAGTGGATTGCGCCGCCAGCGCCAGAGTCCCCTGATCGCACGCACCGACCGCACCCCCTTCCCGCTCCGTGATAACCCCCCGCGGAGCCCTCCACGCGCGGACCCGTAGAAGAGAGAGCCAGATCACCTCTCACGGGTCTCTCATGAACTTCTCACACCAGGCCAACGCCCGGGCCCGCGGCCCTGTTCCCATCCCGGTCGGGGACCTCCCGCCCGCGCCGCTCGAGGATCCTGACCGGGTCCCCGACCTGGATCGTGCCCTCGGAGAGGGGTACCAGGTTCTGCCCGAAAACCAGCTTGCCGCCGAGCCGACGGTGCTGCCCGAGGCTGTACAGGGGCTCGCGGCCGCGCTCGCCCGAGCCCTGGTCGGTGGTGGTCACCACGCACCGGCCGCAGGGCTTCGCGACCCGGAAGGACACCTCCCCGACGGCGATGCGCGACCAGGTGTCCTCGGCCCAGGCGTCGGTGCCCGCGACGACCACGTTGGGCCGGAATCGGTTCATGGGCAGCGGGCCCTCGTCCGCGTGGTCGCCCTGCGCGATCAGGGTGTTGAGGGCGTCGAGCGAGGCCGCCGTCGTGAGCAGCAGCGGGAAGCCGTCGGCGAAGGAGACGGTCTCGCCGGGGCGCGCGTACTCGGGGTCGACGGGTCGGCGTGTGGCCGGATCGGGCATGTACACCAGGCGCGCGTCGATGCCGAGGTAGGCGCTGCACCAGGCGTGCGCGGCCTCGTCCTCGGCCGGGACCGCGTCGACCTTGTCGCGGAAGATCTGCACCGGCACCATGCCGAGGGGCCGGGGAACGGGCACCGTCAGCGGCTCCATGCCGGGCGCGGACAGCCGGACGCCGCCGTCCGGGAGGAGATCCGCGGCGGCGGTCGCGAGGCGCGGCTGCTGGCGTTGCGTGACGACCCTTCCCCCGTCGTCGATCAGCACCCAGCGCCGGTCTCCGGCCAGCCCCCAGGGCTCGACGACGGCCTTCCGGGGCGCCAGGCCCCGGACCGCCTTGACCGGATGGACGTGGATCGAGTGCAGACGTGCGTTCCCCATGGGGTCATCGTGCCAGCCGGCACCGACAACCCCCGGGACCGCTCAGTACCCGCGGTACTGCTGGTTGTTGTACGGGTCCTGATAGGGAGCCGGTGCGGGGCGGGGAGCCGCCGGGCGCATCGCCTCGTAGCCGCCGGGCGCCGCCGGGCGGGGCTGCTGGGGCTGAGGGCCGGGATAGCCGCGCGGTGCGGAGGCCTGCTGCGGGATGTACGCCGCGGGCGCCTGCTGGAGCGGGGCGGGCTGCTGCGCCTGCGGATAGCCATAGGCGGGCTGGGAGGGGGCTGCCGGGAGGGCGGGCAGCGCCGACGGGAGGGCGGGCAGGTTGCTGCCGGGCATGTCGTATTGCGCGGGGACCCGGATCGGGGCGATCTGCGGGGTGCCCCGCTCGGCGACGAGCCTGTCGTAGATCGGGGTGTCCGGGAAGGAGGCGGAGTAGTAGCCGCCGCCATAGGTGGAGCGGGGGGAGGTCATGCCACATAAGTTAAGCCAACGATGTGCTGGTTGGGGAGACCGATAAGAGGGTTGTTTTCCGCGTCCCCCGTGACCTGGGATCCCCAATGCGAGCGAACTCGCCAAAAAAGGGCACCGAACAGGGTTCTGATCCTGTAAAGGCCGAGTTCCGAGCCGGTTACCAGGGGTTGGCCGGCGGTCTTCCGGCGGCGGCGCATGGGAGTTCGCCGCGCGGAGGAATAGGTTGTGCGCACGGAACTCGACAGGCGGCCGGGATGTGCCTGGCGCGGTGATACGCGATGGGGGCGGACATGCAAATGCTGAAAGGTTCAAACACTCCTGTGCCTACCGCGGCACTGCGCGTGGAATTGGGCTGGCGGACCGGACCTGGCGTGCCCGACGCGGACGCTTCCGCTTTGCTGCTGGTAAGCGGGAAGGTGCGTTCCGACGCGGACTTCGTCTTTTACAACCAGCCCGCGCACTCCTCCGGCGCGATCCGCCACGAGGGCAAGCGCCACACCGACGGCCGGGTGACCGACGCGCTCCTCGTCGACCTCACGCGCGTGGAGCCCTCGATCGAGACGGTCGTCCTCGCCGCCTCCGCCGACGGCGGCAGCTTCGGGCAGGTCCCGGACCTGTACATCGAGGTCCAGGACGCCGGCCGGAGCACTCCGATGGCCCGCTTCGACAACCCGGGCGCCACGAGTGAAACCGCTTTCGTGCTGGGTGAGTTCTACCGCCGCCAGGGCGCCTGGAAGTTCCGCGCCGTCGGGCAGGGCTACAGCAGCGGGCTCGAAGGGCTGGCCACGGAGTACGGCATCACGGTCGACGAACCGCAGCGGACGGCCCCGGCCGCGGCAGCGCCCCCGCCCGCGGCACCGGCGGCACCTGCGCCGGTTCGTCTGACCAAGGTGACGCTCACCAAGGCGGCCCCCTCCGTCTCGCTCACCAAGCAGGGCGGCACCTCCGGCGCCCTCCATGTGAACCTCAACTGGGAGGTGCGCAAGCAGTTCTCGGGGTGGAGCGGCAAATTCGGCCGCCCGGCCGCGATGCACTCCGACCTCGACCTCGACCTGTGCGCGCTGTTCGAACTCACCGACGGCAGCAAGGGCGTCGTACAGGCCCTCGGCAACGCCTTCGGAGCGCTGCACCAGCCTCCGTACATCCACCTCGACGGCGACGACCGCACCGGCGCCGTGGCGGCCGGTGAGAATCTCACCGTCAATCTCGACCACAAGAACGCCTTCCGGCGCCTCCTCGTCTTCGTCACCATCTACGAAGGCGCCCGCTCCTTCGCCGACCTGAACGCCACCGTCACGCTCCAGCCGCAGTACGGCGCCCCGATCGAGTTCTCCCTCGACGAGTGCACGGTCCCCTCACCGGTGTGCGCGCTCGCCCTGATCACCAACACGGGCGGCGATCTGGTCGTCCAGCGGGAGGCGCGCTATCTGGTGCCCGAGCGCGGGGTCAGCCCGCAGCGCACGGTCGACTACGCCTACGGCTGGGGCATGAACTGGACCCCCGGCAGGAAGTGACCGCCCTTCCCGCCGACGGCCGTCAGCCCTCGTCGGGCACGGCTTCCGGACGGGCGTAGGTGCGGCCCTTCCAGGCCGCACCGCGTCCCCGGTAGTGCTGCACCGCCGAATCGACCGTCATGAGGAGATAGAGGAACGCGGTGAACGGCAGCAGGGGAGCGAGCCACAGCGGCTGCCGGTAGTAGCGGAGCATCGGGACGTACGTCCCGGTCATCACCAGCCACGCCAGTCCGCCCGTGGTCGCCGCCGCCGCGCTCCCCGCGGCCAGGCCGGCCACGACCGCCACCGGCGGCACCAGGTACACCAGTGCCAGCCCGGCGACCGTGCCGGCCAGCAGCAGGGGGTTGTGCCGCAGCTGGGCGTACGCGCTGCGCGACACCATCCGCCACAGGTCGTGCAGCCGTGGATACGGCCGCACGCTGTCCACCCGGTCGGCGAGCCCCAGCCAGACGCGCCCGCCGCCGCCCTTGACGGCCCGGGCGAGAGCCACGTCGTCGATGACGGCGTGCCGGAACGCGTCCGGGACCCGCACCCGCTCGGCGGTCTCCGTACGCAGCAGTACGCAGCCACCGGCTGCGGCGGCCGTCCGCGTGCCCTCCTTGCCGATCCGCCGGAAGGGGTAGAGCTGCGCGAAGAAGTAGACGAAGGCCGGCACGACGAGCCGCTCCCAGGCGCTCCCCACCCGCAGCCGGGCCATCTGCGAGACCACGTCGAATCCTCCCGTGCGGGCCGCCGCCACCAATTCCCGCAGGCTGTCCGGCGCGTGCGCGATGTCGGCGTCCGTCAGGAGCAGATACTCCGGATCACGCGCGCGTGCCAGGGTGATGCCGTGGCGCACCGCCCACAGCTTCCCGGCCCAGCCCGGGGGCGGTTCGCCCGGCGAGCCCACGGTCAGCGGCAGCCCGCCGTGCAGGCGCGCCAGTTCCCGCGCGAGCTCACCGGTGCCGTCCGAGCTGCCGTCGTCGACGAAGAAGACCTCCGCCCGCCCCGGGTAGTCCTGAAGGAGCAGGGACGGCAGCGCGGCGGGCAGCATCGCCGCCTCGTCGCGGGCGGGGACGACGACGCACACGGAGGGCCACGCCTCCGGGTCCCGGCGGGGCGGCAGTCGCACGTCTGTGCGCCAGAAGAAGCCCTGGCAGAGCAGCAGCCACAGCCAGGCGAGAAGTGATCCAGCGGCGGTCCACACAACGGCGCTCACGCGCGCAGTCTGCCCCACCGGGCCTGCCCGGGAAGGCTCATCGTCTATCGTGATCGGGTGAAGATCGCGCTCATGGACTCCGGAATCGGTCTGCTGGCGGCCACCGCCGCGATGAGGCGTCTGCGCCCCGACGCCGATCTCGTGCTCTCCCTCGACCCCGACGGCATGCCGTGGGGACCGAGGACCCCGGAGGACCTGACCCAGCGTGCCCTGGCCGTCGCCGAGGCGGCCGCCGAGCGCCGCCCCGACGCCCTGATCGTCGGCTGCAACACCGCGACCGTGCACGCGCTCACCGCCCTGCGCGCCCGCCTCGAACCGGGACTCCCGGTCGTCGGCACCGTCCCGGCGATCAAGCCCGCCGCGGCCGGCGGCGGGCCCATAGCCATCTGGGCCACCCCGGCCACCACCGGCAGCCCGTACCAGAAGGCCCTGATCCGTGACTTCGCCGGCGGAGTGCCCGTCGCCGAGGTGCCCTGCTGGGGCCTCGCCGAGGCCGTGGAACACGCGGACGAGGCGGCGATCGACGCCACCGTGGCCGCGGCCGCCGCGCTGACCCCCGACGAGGTGACGACCGTCGTCCTGGGCTGCACCCACTACGAACTGGTCGCCGAGCGCATCCGGGCCGCCGTCCAGCGCCCCGGCCGCCCGCCCCTCGTGCTGCACGGCTCCGCGGGCGCCGTCGCCGCCCAGGCCCTGCGCCGGCTCGGCGAGCAGCCCGCACCGGGAGCCCCGCCCCACGGCACCCTGACCGTGCTGCTGAGCGGACGCGAGGGCACGCTGCCCGCGCCCGCCCTGGCGTACGACGAAGGGCGACTGCTCCAGGCGGTCACCCCCGCACGCTGACCGGCACCTGTCACCGGCCGTAGCCCGTTCCGGACGGGCCTCCGCCGGTCGGCGCAGTCACGCTCCGCCACGAGGTACCGGCGGAGCGAAACCTGAGTAACCTCATATGCATGAGGGACCACCCCCACGGCGAGAACACCTCCCACTCGCACCCCGATGTCTGGACCGGCCGTGCCACCAATCGGGTCCAGTGGCTGCTGGCGCTGGTCGGTGCCGCCTGCCTGGCGCTGGGCATCGAGCTGGCCGTCGACTCGGCGTGGAGGTCCGGCGCCGCGCTCGTCATGGCCGTCGTCGGGTGCATCGCCGCCGGGCTGCTGGTCCTCTTCGGAACGCTCGCCTTCGTGCACGTCGCGCTCCGGGTCGACGACGAGCACCTCGAGGTGCGCTGCGGCCACATCGGGCTGCCCCGCCGTCGTATCCCGCTCTCCCATGTGGCGGGCGCGACGTACCTGCCGTATGTCACCCCCCGGCACTGGGGCGGCTGGGGCTACCGCTGGCGGCCCGAGAAGGGCACCGCGGTGGTCGTCCGCCGGGGTGAGGGCGTCGTGCTGGAGCTGTGGGACGGCCACACCTTCACGGTCACCGTGGACGACGCGGAGGCGGCCGTGCAGGTGATCAAGGCACGGCTGCGGCCCACCAAGCCGGAGGCTCCCGCGCACTGAGCGCGGTGGATCGCCGGCCGTGATCACCGGGGCGGCCTCACCAGGCAGGCGTACGTCCGGCGCCGCGCGGGTGGGTGTCCGGGGCGCGGGTCGCCTGCTCGTCGGCCCAGGGGCGTGCCGTGGCCGTCCCCGCCAGCAGACCCGCACCGACCGACACCGCGGTGAAGCTCAGCGCGTTGCCCATCGCGGCGATGGCGGCGAGGGCCGTCAGGGTCGCGCCCGCGGTGAGCACCACCGGCGTCGGGCGCGGACCGCGCCACAGCGCGTACAACACCCAGCCGAACGCCGCCGCCATCAGGGCCACGCCCACGAGGCCCTGCTCGGCCGCCTGCTGCAGAGGCGCCGAGTGGGGCTTGCCGTCGGACAGCAGCGACTGGGCGGAGGTCGTGCTCAGCTCCCCGAAGCGGCCCGGGCCGACCCCCAGCACGGCGTCCTCGCGCAGCAGCTGCCACGCGTCCTCCCAGAGTCGTACGCGGTGCGGAGTCAGCCGCCCTTCGAGGGCGGCCACCAGCCCGCCCGGTACGGCCCGCGCGGCAACCGCCCAGGCCAGACAGGTCACCAGGGCGGCGACCGCGGCCAGGAGGACCAGGCCGGCGCCGCGACGGCGGGTGCGGCCCGCGGCGAGCGAGCACAACAGCACCGCGAGGCAGGTGACGCAGCCGGTGGTCGAGCCGAGCACGGCCGCCAGTACCGCGGTCCCGGCGGCCAGCAGGCGCAGGGCGATCCGGGCGGCCGGAGCGGCGGCGGCCCAGGCCGCGCAGCACGCGGCACCGGCGGACAGCGTCAGCACGGCCGCCGTGGCCCCGGCATGTCCCAGGGGCGCGGTGATCTGCGGGCCCGGAGCAAGATGCGGAACGGCCACGGTCAGCGCGACACCCGCCAGCGCACCGGCGCAGGGCGTGCCGACCGGCAGCAGCGCCCCGCCGATCCGCCCGGCCGCGTAGCCGGCCGCCACGGCCAGCACCGCGAGGAGCACCCCCTCGGGCCGGCCCTCGTGCACCGCGGCCGTGAGCAGGGACCAGCCCGCGCACGCTCCCAGCACCACGACGCCCGCCGCATCGGAAACGATTCTTCTCTCGCCGTCCGCGTCCAGTCCGGACGCGGACGTCAGCCCACGTGAACCCACCCCGCCCCGCCCCCGCACCACGTCGCCCCCGACCTGTGAAGACCCCCGGCCGCACCGGCCGTAACCGGCCGCACGACTGAAACTTCGGCACACCGTAGCCGCTGGTGGACGGTTTGTGGATGTGTCGTGACGAAATGAGCAGGAACGATGCTGCGGGGGCGGGGCCACGCCGCGCGTGGACCCCCGTACGGTGTGCTGCCGTCGACCCTCGGACCGCGCTGTCGGCCTCAAGGTCACGCGCCTTAGACTCCGGGAGTGACCGTCACCGCAACCTCCGTCGGCGAGTCGGACCAGTTGGAGCCGCGGAACGCGCCCCGGGCGCGGACGTGGGCCCGGCGTCTGCTTCCGGCCGCCGCAGCCGCGCTCTCCGGCCTGCTCCTGTACGTCAGCTTCCCGCCCCGCACCCTCTGGTGGCTGGCCCTGCCGGCCTTCGCCGTCTTCGGCTGGGTGCTGCGCGGCCGGAGCTGGAAGGCGGGACTGGGCCTCGGCTACCTCTTCGGCCTCGGCTTTCTGCTGCCGCTGCTGGTGTGGACCGGAGTGGAGGTCGGGCCGGGCCCCTGGCTCGCCCTGGTGGTCATCGAGGCGGTCTTCGTCGCCCTGGTCGGCGCGGGCGTCGCGGCGGTGTCGAAGCTGCCCGCCTGGCCGCTGTGGGCGGCCGCCGTGTGGATCGCCGGAGAGGCGGCACGCGCGCGTGTGCCGTTCGAGGGCTTCCCCTGGGGGAAGGTCGCGTTCGGTCAGGCCGACGGGGTGTTCCTGCCGCTCGCGGCCGTGGGCGGTACCCCGGTGCTCGGCTTCGCCGTGGTCCTGTGCGGCTTCGGACTGTACGAGGTCGTCCGCCTGGCCGTGGAGACCCGGCGGACCGGGACGGTACGACGGGCCGCCGCGGCCGTGGGCCTGCTGAGCGTGGCCGTCCCCGTCGTGGGCGCCGTGGCCGCACGGCCGCTGGTCAGCGACAAGGCCGAGGACGGCAGCGTGACCGTCGCGGCGATCCAGGGCAATGTGCCCCGCGCGGGCCTCGACTTCAACTCCCAGCGCCGGGCCGTGCTCGACTACCACGCGCGCGAGACGGAACGCCTGGCCGCCCAGGTCAAGGCCGGCAAGGTCGCCCGTCCCGACTTCGTCCTGTGGCCGGAGAACTCCTCCGACATCGACCCCTTCGCCAACCCCGACGCCCGCGCCGTGATCGACAAGGCGGCCAGGGCCATCGGCGTGCCCATCTCGGTCGGCGGCGTCGTCGAGCGCGACGGCAAGCTGTACAACGAGCAGATCCTCTGGGACCCGGCCAAGGGCCCCGTCGACACCTACGACAAGCGTCAGATCCAGCCGTTCGGCGAGTACCTGCCGCTGCGCTCGTTCATCGGCGCGATCAACAAGAACTGGACGGCGATGGTCCGCCAGGACTTCAGCCGGGGCACCGAGCCGGGCGTGTTCACCATGGACGGCGCCAAGGTCGGCCTCGTCACCTGCTACGAGGCCGCCTTCGACTGGACCGTGCGCTCCGAGGTCACCGACGGCGCCCAGATGATCTCCGTGCCGAGCAACAACGCCACCTTCGACCGCAGCGAGATGACCTACCAGCAGCTCGCCATGTCCCGGGTCCGCGCGGTCGAGCACAGCAGGACCGTGACGGTGCCGGTGACCAGCGGAGTCAGCGCGATGATCATGCCGGACGGCAAGATCACGCAGAAGACCGGCATGTTCGTCGCCGACTCACTCGTTCAGAAGGTGCCGCTGCGGTCCTCCCAGACCCCCGCCACGCGGCTCGGCATCCTGCCGGAGATCGCCCTCGTGCTGGTCGCGGCCGGCGGACTGGGCTGGGCCGTCGGCGCCGGTCTGCGCGGACGACGCGCTGGTGACGTATAGCCGTACGCCCGTCGCACGCTGCCTGAATCGCGCGAGACACCGCGACCGGCCGATTAGGGTCGTGGGCATGGCTACTCCTGACTTCATCCGGACCCTCCGCGCATCGGCCGGCCATCAGCTGCTCTGGCTCCCCGGAGTCACCGCCATCGTCTTCGACGACCAGGGCAGAGTGCTGCTCAACCGCCGGTCCGACACCGGCAAGTGGTCCGTGATCGGCGGCATCCCGGACCCGGGGGAGGAGCCCGCGGCCTGCGCCGTACGGGAGGTCCACGAGGAGACGGCCGTGCACTGCGTCGCCGAGCGGGTCGTCCTCGTCCAGGCGCTCAGCCCCGTCACCTACGACAACGGTGACACCTGCCAGTACATGGACATCACCCTGCGCTGCCGGGCCGTCGGCGGCGAGGCACGGGTCAACGACGACGAGTCGCTGGACGTGGGCTGGTTCGACATCGACGCCCTGCCCGAACTGAACGAGTTCGGCCTGCTCCGGATCAAGCAGGCTGTGTCGGACACCCCCACATGGTTCGACCCCACTGCCCCCAGCTGAACTATGGGGCGTGACCACATGGGGCCGGGCAGGGGCGCTTTCTAAGGTCGACGCATGACCGCGCCCCGTGTCTCCCCGGCCCCCCACGCCTCCTCGCTCGACCTCGGCGGCCGCACCGCGCTCGTCACCGGCGCCGCCGGCGGCATCGGCCGCGCCTGCGCGCTGCGGCTCGCGGCTGCCGGGGCGAAGGTGAGAGCCGTCGACCGGGACGCCGCGGGCCTGGAGACGCTCGCCGAACAGGGCCACGGCCTCGCGGGCACGGTGGAACCGCACGTCCTCGACCTCACCGATCTGGACGCCGCCGAAGAGGCCGCCGCGGGCACCGACGTGCTCGTCAACAACGCCGGGCTCCAGCTGGTGCGCCCCATCGAGGAGTTCCCGCCCGACGCCTTCCACCTGGTGCTCACGGTGATGCTGGAGGCACCGTTCCGGCTCATCCGCGGTGCGTTGCCCCACATGTACGGCCAGGGGTGGGGCCGCATCGTGAATGTGTCGTCCGTCCACGGGCTGCGTGCCTCGGCCTACAAGTCGGCCTATGTGGCCGCCAAACACGGCCTGGAGGGACTCTCCAAGACCGCCGCCCTGGAAGGCGCACCCCACGGAGTCACCTCGAACTGTGTGAACCCCGCCTATGTGCGCACACCCCTGGTGGAAAAGCAGCTCGCCGACCAGGCGCAGGCGCACGGCATCCCCGAGGAGCGCGTCCTGTCCGAGGTGCTGCTGCAGGACAGCTCCCTCAAGCGGCTCATCGAACCGGAGGAGGTCGCCGAGGCCGTGGTGTATCTGTGCGGCCCGCACGCGTCCTTCGTGACCGGCACGTCGCTCGCGCTCGACGGCGGCTGGACCGCCCATTGATCTCCTGGCCCGGCAGTGTCGGTTCCCGGGTTATCCACAGGGCTGACGGGACGGCCGGGTCATGGTGAATCCTGTGAGCATGTCCAGCGATCACGTGCAGTCAGCCGAGCGCTCCGCCGCCGGTGCCGTCGAAGCGCCGGCGGCCGAGGCCGAGGTGCCTCCGGCGGACGCCGAGATGCCTCGGGCCGACGCCGGGATGCCTCCGGCCGATGCCGAGACGCCCTTCCTCGAGCTGCTGGCCCGGGGCGCCTCCGCCGACGCCTACGAGCAGCCGGTGCTGCTCGCGCGCGCCGAAGGCCGGTCCGCGGAGTGGATCGCCGCGCTCCAGCGGGCCAAGCCGCTCGCGCTGCGCGTGCGCTCCGAGCTGGAGGGACGGCGCCGTCGCGAGGCCGAGCTGTCCGCCCTGTTCGAGACCGCCCACGACCTCGCCGGGCTGCGCGACCTCGACGCCGTGCTCCAGGCGATCGTGCAGCGAGCCCGTTCGCTGCTGGGCACGGACGTCGCCTATCTCAGCCTGAACGACCCGGCGAGAGGCGACACCCATATGCGGGTCACCGAGGGCTCGGTCGCGGCTCGTTTCCAGCAGTTGCGGCTCGGCATGGGGGAGGGCCTCGGCGGTCTGGTCGCGCAGACCGCCCGCCCGTACGTCACCGACGACTACTTCAAGGACGACCGCTTCCAGCACACCCGCACCATCGACGCGGGCGTGCGGGACGAGGGGCTCGTGGCCATCCTCGGCGTGCCGCTGATGCTCGGGCACCACGTCATCGGCGTGCTCTTCGCCGCGGACCGCCGGGCCCGGGTCTTCGAGCGGGAGCAGATCGCCCTGCTCGGCTCCTTCGCCGCCCTCGCCGCGGCCGCCATCGACACGGCCAACCTGCTCGCCGAGACCCGGTCGGCCCTCGCCGATCTGGAGCTCGCCAACGAGATCATCCGGGACCGCAGCGGCGTCATCGAGCGGGCCTCCGATGTGCACGACCGGCTCGCCGAGCTGGTCCTGCGGGGCGGCGGGGTGCACGACGTGGCCGCCGCGGTCTCCGAGGTCCTCGACGGCACGGTCGTCTTCGCCGAGGCCGCCGCCGCACCGGCCGAGGCCCTGGAATCGTCCCGCGCGGACGGGCACGCCGTGCGGTTCGAGGACGACTGGATCGCCGCTGTCGCAGCAGGTGGGGAACTGCTCGGCGCCCTGGTGCTGCGGGGCCACCCGGGGCTCGACCCCGTCGACCAGCGCACCCTGGAGCGCGCCGCCATGGTCACCTCCCTGCTGCTCCTCGCCCGCCGGTCCGCCGCCGAGGCCGAACAGCGCGTACGCGGCGAACTGCTCGACGACCTGCTGGACGCCCGCGACCGCGATCCGCGCCTGCTGCGGGAGCGCGCGGCCCGACTGCACGCCGACCTCGACGCCGTCCACGTGGTGCTGGCCGCGCGTCTCGAAGGCGGCGCGGCCGACGCCGACCAGGAGGCGGACTCCCGCAGACGCCTGGCGGCCGCGGCGTCCCACCTCGCCGCCACCCGGCACGGCCTGGCCGCCGCGCGCGACGGAGGCACCGTCCTGCTGCTGCCCCTCGGTCCCGGCGACAGCGCCACCGACCTGGCCCGCCGCGCCGCCCGCCACCTGGGCACGGCGGTCCACACGCCGGTCACCGTCGGAGCCTCCGCACCCGCCGAGGACCTCGCCACCCGCACCGACGGCGTGGCGACGGCCTACGCGGAGGCCCGGCGCTGCCTCGACGCCCTGCGGCTGCTCGGCCGCTCCGGGGACGGGGCCGCCGCCGAGGACTTCGGCTTCCTGGGGCTGCTCCTGGCCGGCGACCGGGACATACCCGGCTTCGTCGACCGCACCATCGGCCAGGTCGTCACCTACGACCGACGACGCGGCACCGAACTGCTGCGCACCCTCGACGCGTACTTCGCCTGCGGTATGAGCCCCGCCCGCACCAAGGACGAACTGCACGTCCATGTGAACACGGTCGCCCAGCGCCTGGAGCGGGTCGGCCGCCTCCTCGGCGACGACTGGCAGACCCCGGCCCGCGCCCTGGAGATCCAGCTAGCCCTGCGTCTGCACCGGTTGTCGGAGCCCGGACGGCACTGACCCCCGTACGTGACCGGCACGGACGTACGGGGGCTGGGCCGACAGACCCCGGAGGGTCAGCTGGTCCGGGCGTCCGCAGCCGGAGCGGCCGCCGTCCGGTCCGCGTCCGCGTCAGGGGCGACATCGGCCAGGTCCCGGTGGCGGGTCTCCTTGGCAGCCACCACCGCGACGACCGTGAGCACGACGGCGGCGATGACGTACAGGGCGATCGGCGTGGAGCTGCCGTAGTCGGCCAGCAGCGCGGTCGCGATCAGCGGTGCGGGCGCGCCCGCCGCGACCGAGGCGAACTGCGCGCCGATGGACGCTCCGGAGTAGCGCATGCGCGTCGCGAACATCTCGGAGAAGAACGCGGCCTGCGGGGCGTACATCGCCCCGTGCAGCACCAGGCCCACCGTGACGGCGAGGATCAGGTTGCCGAAGCCGCCGGTGTCGATCAGCGAGAAGAAGGGGAACATCCACAGCCCGACCCCCACGGCCCCCATCACATAGACGGGCCGGCGACCGATCCGGTCGGAGAGCGCGCCCCACGCCGGGATGACCACGAAGTGCACGGCCGAGGCGATCAGCACCGCGTTGAGCGCGGTCTGCTTGGAGACACCGGCCGAGGTGGTGGCGTAGACGAGGATGAACGCGGTGATCACGTAGTAGCTGATGTTCTCCGCCATGCGCGCGCCCATCGCGATCAGGACGTCACGCCAGTGGTGCCGCAGCACGGCGACGAGCGGCAGCTTCTCCGCCTCCGCGGCCCGGTCCGCCTTGCGGGCCTCGGCCTGCGCCAACGCCTGCTTGAAGACCGGCGATTCGTCGACAGACAGACGAATCCACAAACCGACGATCACCAGCACCCCGGAGAGCAGGAACGGGATCCGCCAGCCCCAGCTTCCGAACGCGGCGTCCGACAGGAGGGTCGTCAGCAGGGAGAGGACACCGGTCGCGAGCAACTGCCCCGCCGGCGCGCCGGTCTGCGGCCACGAGGCCCAGAATCCCCGCCGCCGCGCGTCCCCGTGCTCCGACACCAGCAGCACGGCACCGCCCCACTCACCGCCGAGCGCGAACCCCTGGACCAGCCGGAGCACGGTGAGCAGGACCGGCGCGGCCGTCCCGATCGTGGCGTGCGTCGGCAGCAGCCCGATCGCGAACGTCGCCCCGCCCATCAACAGCAGACTCAGCACCAGCAGCTTCTTGCGCCCGATCCGGTCGCCGTAGTGCCCGAACACCAGCGCGCCGAGGGGCCTGGCCGCGAATCCGACCGCGTACGTCAGGAACGACAGCAGTGTGCCGACGAGCGGGTCGGAGTCCGGGAAGAACAGCTTGTTGAACACAAGGGCGGCCGCGGAGCCGTAGAGGAAGAAGTCGTACCACTCGATGGTGGTGCCGATGAGGCTGGCCGTGACGATGCGCTTGAGGTTGGCGGGGGGTGGGGGAGCGGTCGCGGGGGAGGTCATCGGCACCACTTCCAGGCGGTTGGCGGGGACGGTTGTGTGTCGCCATACCGTAGGAATCCGCAGGTCAGTGGCGTATGTGGTGGGACACCATAGTTCTGGGGGCGGGAGTGCGTGGGGGCACCATGCCGGCGCCGGTTCGCCGCGGGCCGGCGGTGGCCGGGCCGCGGCGAGGGCAGGGGGTCAGGATCCGGTGAGGGAGACGGCCAGGTCCGTGATGTTCAGCGGGAACTGGCCGATGGAGGTGGCCTGGCCGGTGAAGACGTTGACGCTGTACAGCGAGGGGGTGTTGGCGCCGTACGGGGTGAGGGAGGCGAACGCGGCGTTGTCGACCGTCTTCCCGCCGGACAGGGTGCTGTAGATGTCCATGCCGGCGTTGATTCCGGCGTCGATGCCGAGGCTGCCGGTCGGGGCGAGCGTGCCGTTGTTCGCCGGGGACTGGAGGACGACCTGGTCCGTGGTCGTGTTGATGTCGACGAGCGTGGTCGCGGTGGCCGCGTTGAGGTCGTTGTTCGTGTAGGCGGCGGCCGAGACACCCTTGGTCGTGCCCTCGGTCGGCGGGGTGGTGAGGTTCAGATCCTGGATGGTGCTGTGGTCGCCCAGGTTGTGCCGCAGGTTCTGGCCGTTGTCGCTGATCACGCGCAGGCGGTCGGCGGCGGGGTTGAAGTCGACGCCGAAGTTCGCGCCGTGCAGCGCGTACTGCAGTTGGGACACCTTGGTGACCACCACGTCCGTGGTGGCCGGCGGGGTCTTGATCGTGTAGATGCCGCCCTTGTTGCCGACGCCGTACATGAGGCCGTCCTGCACGCGGAAGTCGATCCCGATCAGGCCTGTGTCGCCGCTGAGGCCGGTGACGGCCCTGACCCAGTCGAGGACCTGCGGCCGGTCGGTCGTGAACGTGGCCATCAGGGTGCCGTCGCCGCTGATCCCGAAGGCGCGCAGGCTGGGCGTGGCGGCGGGGGCGGCCGAGCCGGTGCCGGGCGCGCCGAGCATGAGCGCCGTCGATGTGACCATGACCGCGACCGCCGCCATGATTCTCTTTCTTGTGTCTGCTGTCATCGGAGTTTCCCTCCCGTTATTGATCACCGGATCGTGCCGAAGGCGGTTCTCATTAAGGCCGCTTCACAGTTCCTCCACAAGCGAAAAGGTTGACGGAAACACCCCGATCCGGGAATTTTGCGCACTGTGATAAAAGCCCTGTCGATACACCTGCCACCGTTTTGTGCGGAGTGATGAACGCCGTCCGGATCCCTCCTGTCGGCCCGCTCGTCCTGAATGGCATGCTCGCGTTCATGGGGAGCCTCTTCGCCGAGCTGGCCCGGCAGGCGTCGACCAACGCCCGTCGTGAGGTCGAGACATACACACGTGAGATCCCGGAGTTCGGGTTCCTGGACAAGGACTCCCGGGCGCGGGCCGAGACGCTGGAACACGCGATGTGGCTCCGGTGTCGTACCGTTGAACTCGCTCCGGACAACAGCGAGTTGAGCGAAGAGGATCTCGGCTACATCGCCTCGATGGGGGAGCTGCGGGCAGGTGCCGGCATGTCGCCCGACGCGCGGCAGCGGTTGCTGCGCGTGCACACCGCCCTCATGCTGCGGGAGATCAACGAGGCGACCGAGGCTCAGCGCGGCGGCGGTGTCGAAGAAATCATGCGCATGATGGCCTGGTTCGCCCCCCAGGGTGAACGAGGTATCGCCTCCTACCGCCAGGGATTCGTGCGCGTACTGCGCCGACGAATGCCGTACACCGAGCAGGTCGCCCTGCTGGCCCGGTCATTGCTGAACGGAGATCCGATTTCTGCGGAACTCGCCGCAGCAGTCGAAATGGAACTCCCGGACCGCTACGCGGTGACGGTTTTCCGTATTCCGGACCGGCCCGCCATCGATCGTTTCCTGGAAAGCGAGATCCGGGCGCTCGTGAAGAGCCACCGTGCGCCGATCATGTGGGGACCGGAGGGCGGCGACGGGAGCGGTGAGCTGATCACCCTGCTTCCCCTGTTCTCCGGCCCCGAGGCAGCGCAAAGCGCACCACCGCACGCTGCTCCCGACCACCTGCCGGACCTCGTACAGGACGTCGCCCAGGCCCTCGGCCGCCCCTGCGCCGTCGGCGCGTCCGTCGCACCGCTGCCGGAGCTGGCCGACGCTCTGGACCGCGCTCGCCGGGTCAGCCGGGCGGCCCCGCTGCGCCGGTCATCCGTCCGGCTGCGGCCGCACACCTTGGCCGATGTCTTCGTCGAACTCGCCGTCGCGGACGTGCCACTCGTCGACGACTGGCTCCGCACCCTGGCCCGCCGCCTGGAGAGTGGCCCCGACCTCCTCACCACCCTCGACGCGTACTACCGCCACGACATGCACCGCGGTGCCACGGCGACCTCGCTCAACGTCCACACCCGCACCCTGGACTACCGCCTGCGCCGGGTCCGTGAGCTCACGGGCATCGACCCTGGATCGACACGAGGCGTACGCACCTTCAGTGCCGTGGTCACCCGGCGCCTGTCGGGAGCATGGCGATGAAACGCGTCGGGCGCGCCCGACCGGTGACAGCGCGACGATCCGCGTCACGGGCCTGCCGGGGCAGGCCGCTGTACGGCCTCGGGCAGGGCCTGCTCGGCCCAGATCACCTTTCCCTGCGGGGTGTACCGGGTGCCCCAGCGCTCGGCCATCTGCGACACCAGGAACAGGCCCCGGCCGCCCTCGTCTGTCGACGCGGCGTACCTCAGATGCGGTGAGGTGCTGCTGCCGTCGGCCACTTCGCAGATCAGCGTACGGTCGCGGATCAGCCGCACATGGATCGGTCCGGAGCCGTAGCGAATGGCGTTGGTGATGAGCTCGCTCAGGATGAGCTCCATGGTGAAGGCGAGCTCCGAGAGGTCCCACGCTTCGAGCCGTTGGGACACGGCGTCGCGCATACCCGCGACGGCGGCGGGATCCGGTGGTACGTCCCAGTCGGCGATCCGGTCGGGCGGCAGTTGCCGCGTGCGGGCGACGAGCAGGGCGACGTCGTCCTTGGGGCGCCCGGGCAGCACCCTGTCCAGCACGTCCTGGCAGGTCTCCTCGGGCGGCCGGCCGGGGTGGCCGGTGAGCGCATCGCGCAGCAGCCCCAGCCCCACGTCCAGGTCGCGCCTGCGATCCTCGATGAGGCCGTCGGTGTACAGGACGAGCTGGGTCCCCTCGGCGAGGCACAGCTCCGCGGTCTGGAACGGCATGCCGCCGAGGCCCAGGGGCGGACCCGCGGGCACGTCCGGGAACGTGACGGTCCCATCGGGCCGGACCAGCGCGGGCGCCAGATGCCCCGCCCGCGCCATGACGTAGCGGCGCGTCACGGGGTCGTAGATCCCGTACAGGCAGGTGGCGCCCACCACGCCCGCCGCGCTCTGCGCCGTCTCGTTCTGGTCGATGCTTCCGACCAGGTCGTCCAGATGGCTCAGCAGCTCGTCGGGTGGCAGATCGAGGGCGGAGAAGTTGTGCACCGCGGTGCGCAGCCGTCCCATCGTGGCGGCGGCGTGGAGGCCGTGGCCGACCACATCGCCGACGGCCAGTGCCACCCGGCTGCCCGGCATGGGAATCACGTCGAACCAGTCTCCGCCCACGCCCGACTGGGCGGGGAGGTAGCGGTAGGCGATGTCGAGGGCGTTCTGCTCGGGCATGGCCTGCGGCAGCAGGCTGCGCTGGAGGGTGACCGCCAGGGCGTGCTCGCGGGTGTAGCGGCGGGCGTTGTCGATGCTGATCGCGGCACGGGCCACCAGCTCCTCCGCCAGCGACACGTCCTCTTCGTTGAAGCGCTCATGCTGTCGCGTGCGCCAGAAGGTGGCCATGCCCAGCACGACGCCGCGGGCCTGGATGGGGGCGGTGATCAGGGAGTGGATGCCGCAGTCGATGATCGCCTTGGCCCGCTCCGGGTCCTGCACACGCCAGTCCGTGGCGGTCGGCAGATCGCTCACCAGCTGGGAGCGGCCGCTGCCGTAGCCGCGCGCCTGCGGTGTGTAGGGGAGATAGTCGAAAAGCCGGCCCTGTTCGGTGAGCGGATGGTTGTCCACGATGCCGGACACGGCCGCGCGTCGCATGTCCGTCCCCGTGGGGGCCGGCTCCTCGCCGTGCAGGACCGCGTCGGCCAGGTCCACGGTCACGAAGTCCGCGAAGCGGGGAATGGGGACCCGCGCCAGCTCGTCGGCGGTGCGCAGCACGTCCAGGGTGGTACCGATGTGGAGTCCGGCGTCGTACAGCAGCCTGAGCCGCTCCCGCGCCACCTCCGCCCTGCCCGTCACCGCCTGCAGCTCGGTGGAGTCGCGCAGTGTCACCACCGTTTCCCTGGGGCCGCCCTCGCGCCCGGTGGGCCGCTGGTTGACCGCGATCAGCCGCTCTCCCGCGAGGTGCACCTCGTCGGTGGCCTCGCGCCCGGAGGTGAGCAGCGCCTTCGTCTCGGGATCGAGTCCCGGCAGTTCCGAGACGAGCCGCCCCTCGATCTCCGAGGGCAGCTCCAGCAGTCGTCTGGCCTCGTCGTTGACCAGCATCAGCCGCCCGTCGGCGGCCACGATCAGCACCCCTTCCCGCACGGAGTGGAGCACGGTGTCGTGGTGCTCGTACATCAGGGCCATCTCGTCCGGGGCCAGGCTGTGCGTCTGCCGTCGCAGCCGCCTGCCCAGCAGTGCCGTCGCGCCGATGGACAACAGGAGCGCTCCGGCCCCCGCGCCCAGGATGATCGGTAGTTGCCGGGTCAACTGACTCTGGACGTTCTCGACCTTCATCCCGGCCGAGACGATCCCCACGACCTCCCTGTCGGCGTTCTTGATCGGTACCGTGGCCTGCACCTCGCGACCGAGCGGGCCGTCGACGCTCTCCACGTAGAGCTTCCCCTCCAGCGAGGGTCCGATCTCGCCCACGAACCGCTTTCCGATGCGGTCGGGCAAGGGGTGCGTGTACCGGATGCCCTCGGTGTCCATGACCACGATGAAGTCGACGTCGGCGGCCCGGCGTGCCGCTTCGGTGAGCGGCTGGAGGATCTTGCTGGGGTCCGGGGTCCGCAGTGCCGCCAGGACACCCGGCGAGTGCGCGAAGGTCTGTGCCACGGCCGTGGAGCGGCGTCTTGCCTCGGCACTGGTGTCCCGCTCCGACTGCAGAATGAGAGCGAACACACCGCAGGCCACGAGCAGCACCACCAGAGCCACCTGGAAGATCAACACCTGCCCGGCCACGCTCCGCGCGTTCTTGCTGATCAGGCGCTTGACCGACAGGCGTTGAAAACGGGCGAAAAGACTCGCCATGCGACCTTTTTAGCACCGGTGATCCCAAGTGGCCAGGGCACGCCTCATCCTTGCCCGGCCGACCTCGAACGCGCGTTCGGATCACTTCACGTCCGATTAGGTCGATATGATGCTTTTTGTGATCACGCCTGAACGGCTGTGGCGCCGTCGCCCCGCCTCCGGCGGCCGATGGGAAGCTGCCAGGCTGTCGCCCCTGGTCCTGACCGTTCTCATCGCCGCACTGGCGTTCTCCACACCCCGGGAGATCGCCTTCAGTCGCCTTCTGCCCGCCGCGCCCGCTCTCGCGGCAGCGATGTGGCCCGTGCTCCCCACAATGGCGCTGGGGGCGTTCTGCCTCCTGCTCATGGTCGTCCTCAGCTTCTTCCACACCGATCTGGGGACGCCGTACACATTGGCCGCGATCATCGCGGTCACCTTGGCGGCCGCGTACGGCAGTCATGTCCGACTTCAGCGGGAGGAGATGCTCTTCCAGGTCCGTCTCGTCGCCGACGCGGCCCAGAAGGTGCTGCTACGCCCCCTGCCGGGCCGCATCGAGGGCGTCGAGATCGAGTCGCTCTATCTGGCAGCCCAGGAGCAGGCCCGGATCGGCGGCGACTTCTACGAGGCGATCGGTACACCGCACGGGGTCCGGCTGCTCATCGGCGATGTACGGGGCAAGGGACTGTCCGCGGTGGGGGCGGCCTCGGCGGTGATCAGCTGTTTCAGGGAGGCCGCCTACGACGAGCCCGACCTGCGGGGCATCGTCCGCCGCCTGGAGGCCACCGTCACGCGCCACAGCGCCGCGTTTCCCGTCCAGGACCAGCCCGAGCACTTCGCCACCGCTCTCCTCGCCGAGATCCCGCAGGATGGCGACGGGCTACGACTTCTCAACTGCGGACATCCCCCGCCGCTGATCGCTCATTGCGGGAAGGTCCGGGTCCTGGTGCCCACCTTCCCCTCGCCGCCCCTCAACCTCGCGGCACTCATCGGTGACCGCTACTGGGTCGACACCGTCGACTTCGCCCCGGGCGAGCAGTTGCTCTTCTACACGGACGGCGTATCCGAGGCCCGGGACCACACCGGCCGGTTCTTCCCGTTGCCGGACTGGATGCGCCGGCCGGATACGGAGCACCCTCGCGAGCTGCTCGACCACCTGCACCAGGATCTGCTCCGGCACAGCGGCGGAAGGCTCGGTGACGACATCGCGGCCCTCGCGCTGAGGCGCACCACCGCGCAGGGCCGGGGAGGCGTCGCGTAATACTCTTCCGATGAGGTCACGCACTTCCCCGGTCAGCCGGCCGATCACGATACGCAGGGCCGTCGAGCGGGATGCCAAGCGGCTCACGCGCATCGTGCGTGGCTCGGGCGCCTACGAGGGGATGTACGCGTCCGCGGTCGCGGGCTACCGGGTCGGTCCTGACTACATCGAGGCCCACCGCGTCTTCGTGGCCGTGGGCGCCGACGAGCAGGACGGCCGGGTCCTCGGGTTCTACTCGCTCGTCCTCGCGCCACCGGAGCTCGATCTGATGTTCGTCGCCGACGAGGCGCAAGGACGAGGCATCGGACGACGCCTCGTCGCGCACATGCGGTCCGAGGCGCGTGCCGCCGGGATCGACCGTGTCAAGGTCGTGTCGCATCTTCCCGCCGCGGGCTTCTACCACCGCGCCGGAGCGGTGCGGACGGGGACCGCGTTCGCGAACCCGCCCGCCGTGCCCTGGGACCGTCCCGAATTCGAGTTCCGCATTCCTTCGGAATGAGGCGGTGCCGGGAATCAGGCCGCGATGAGCTCCTGCTCGCGGTCCGGCGTCTTGAGCTTGGGCTTCTTGTTCGGCAGTGAGAGCCGGAAGACCTTGCGCCACGCGGAGAACACCTGCTTGGGCAGCGGCCCGGTGACGTACTCCAGCTCGTACTTCTCGAACAGCGCGCGCACCTTCACCGCGACCTCGGCGTACCGGTTGCTCGGCAGGTCCGGGAAGAGGTGGTGCTCGATCTGGTGCGAGAGGTTGCCGGTCATGAAGTGCATGGCCTTGCTGCCGCTGATGTTGGCCGAGCCCATCATCTGGCGCAGGTACCACTGGCCGCGCGTCTCGCCCTTGATCGACCGGCGCTCGAAGACCTGCACGCCTTCGGGGAAGTGCCCGCACATGATCACCGAGTGGGTCCAGAGGTTGCGGACCAGGTTGGCGGTGAACGTGGCGGCGAGCGTGGTGAGGAACGACGGGCCCGACAGCAGCGGGTGGATCACGTAGTCCTTGAGCACCTGCTTGCGGATCTTGCGGCCCACGTCCTTGGCACGCGCGCGGAACTCCGGGTTCTTGCGGCGGCGCTTGTGCAGGTTCTTGCCGAGTTCCAGGTCGTACGCCGCGATGCCGTACTCGAAGAAGCAGGCGTTGATGAAGTTCCACAGCGGCTGGCCGAGGTGGAACGGGTGCCACTTCTGGTCCTCGTCGACGCGCATGATGCCGTAGCCGAGGTCGTTGTCCTTGCCGATCACGTTGGTGTACGTGTGGTGCAGCTCGTTGTGCGAGTGCTTCCACTGGTCGGCCGGCGAGACGTGATCCCAGTCCCAGGTGGTGGAGTGGATCTTCGGGTCCCGCATCCAGTCCCACTGGCCGTGCAGGATGTTGTGGCCGATCTCCATGTTGTCCATGATCTTCGCCACGGACAGCCCGGCGGTGCCGATCAGCCACGCGGGCGGGAAGAACGAGAACAGCAGGACACCCCTGCTGGCCAGCTCGAGCTTGCGCTGCGCCGAGATCACCTTGCGGATGTAGGCGGCGTCTTTCTCGCCGCGGTCGGCGATCACTTCGTCGCGGATCGCGTCCAGCTCGCGGCCGAGCTCCTCGATCTGCTCGGCGGTCAGGTGGGCGGTGGGGTCGATGGCGGTCAAGCTGTTCCTACCGTTCGATGTCGCAGGGGCCCGCGGCGGCGGACACGCAGGTCTGGATGAGGACGCCCGGTTCGGCCTCGGTGATCTCGCCGGTGCGCAGGTCGCGGACGGCGCCCGTCTTGAGCGGCGTGACGCAGCCGAAGCAGATGCCCATGCGGCACCCGGAGGGCATGAGCACACCGGCCTCCTCGCCGACGTCCAGCAATGGCGTGGCGCCGTCCGCGTCGACGGTCTTGCCGGTGGTGCTGAACGTGACCTCGCCGCCGTCGCCCGCTACGACGATGCTGGGGCGGAAGCGTTCGGTGTGCAGGCGCTCCGATACGCCGCGCTCGCTCCAGTGCTCTTCGGCGGCGTCGAGCAGGCCCGTGGGCCCGCAGGCCCAGGTCTCGCGCTCGGCCCAGTCGGGCACGAGTTCGTCGAGACGGGCGACGTCGAGCTTGCCGTCCGTGTCGGTGTGCACCTCGGTGAGCCGCAGCTTCTTGTCCGCGACCAGGTCGTGCAGTTCACTACGGAAGATCACGTCCTGCGGCCGCGGCGCGCAGTGGACCATGACGACGTCCTCGAACTCGGTGTCGCGCAGCATGCCCATCACGGGCGTGATGCCGCTGCCGGCCGTCAGGTAGAGCACCTTGGCGGGCCTGGCACGCGGCAGCACGAAGTCACCGGTCGGCTGGTCGAGCTGGATCAGCGTGCCCGGTTTGGCCCTGCGGACCAGGTGGTTGCTGACCTTGCCGTCCGGGATCGCCTTCACGGTGATCGTGACGCGGCCGTCCTGGCGGTCTGTCGGCGAGGTGAGGGAGTAGGCACGCCACAGGCGCACCCCGTCGACGTCGATCCCGATCCGCACGTACTGACCGGCCGTGTGGCCGCGCCAGCCCCGTCCCGGCCTGATCACGATGGTCGCGGCGTCACCCGTCTCGGGGTGCACGGCCTCGATGCGCCCCCGCAGGTCAGCGCCCGCGCGCAGCGGGCTGACCAGGTCGAGGTAGTCCGACGGCAGCAGCGGCGTCGTGACCATCTCCAGTAGTTTCCACGCCCTGCTGCGGAGGGCTGTACTCGTCATGACTTCAGCTTGCTGTGCCTCAGGGCGTAAAGTCCTGACCGCAGGACGTGAATCTGGTCGGCTGAATTGTTCGCAGGGAACAAAAAGTGAGCCATGTAACCCGGAGGGCCAGCGAACTGGCCCTGGATGAGACGACGGTCACCGTACTTCGGGCCGCGCTGAAGAGCACCGCCGACGAGGTCGTCCAGGCGATCATCGACGAGGTCCCTTCCTACGCCAACGCCCTTTCGGGCCACATGGGCGCCACCATCCGCCGCGCCGTGCGCACCGCTCTGGGGCACTACCTGGACCTCGCGAGCGGGAACGCCACGGGCGGCGACGGCGGCGACGCGGCCTACGAGCTGGGCCGCGGCGAGGTGCGCGACGGCCGTTCGATGGACGCCCTGCTCAGCGCCTACCGCGTCGGCGCCCGTGTGGCCTGGCGGTGCCTGGCGGCGGGCGCCGTACCGGCGGGACTGCCCGCCGCCGAGGTCGCCAAGTTCGCCGAACTGACCTTCGCCTACATCGACGAGCTCTCCGCCGCGAGCGCCGCGGGCCACGCCGACGAGCTGGCCGCCCGGGGCCGGGCCCACGAACGCCACCTGGAGCACCTGGCCCGCGACCTCCTCGCCGGCGCGAGCCCGGACGTGCTGCTGGCCTCCGCTCAACGGGCCGGGTGGCAGCCTCCGGTTTCACTGACCGCGGTCCTGCTGCCAGCCGCCCAGGCCCGGCCTGCCTACCGTGTGCTCGACCCGAGCACCCTCGTCCTCGACGATCTGCCGGACGCCACGGGTGTGCTGCTCGTCCCCGATGCCGACCGATCACATCTCCTGCGGCAGCTGACCGACCGCACCGCCGTGGCCGGCCCGGCCCGGCCGTGGACTCGCGCGACCGCCTCGTACGCACGAGCCATACGCGCGCGCTTGCTCTCCTTCGATATTCGCGACACCGAGGACCACCTGCCCGAGCTGGTGCTGAGCGCCGACGCGGACGCGTTCGCGGATCTGCGTGCCCGAGCCCTCGCACCGTTGCGGACCTTGCCTGACGCGACCGCACGGCGGCTGGAGGAGACGTTGCGGGAGTGGCTGCTGCACCAGGGCAGACGGGACGAGGTGGCGGCGGCGTTGTTCGTCCATCCCCAAACCGTCCGGTACCGGATGTCGCAGCTGCGGGAGCTGTTCCCGGATCTCGCATCACCACAGCGGGTCCTTGAACTGACCCTGGCGGTCGGTCTTCGGGGCGGCTGACGCGTACGCCGACCGTCCATGACCGCGTCCGCGAGCGGTCCGGGCCCGTCGGGGGCGATCGCCGGGAGGTGACTACGATAGTCCGCCGGCACCCGATGACACCGTGTCGGTCAGGGGCGACCGACGTCGGCAGAGGTTTCAGGAGCGCACAGCAGGATGATTGGTCTCCGCGACGACGTCGTACTCGACGACCCGGTGGGGGAATCGCTCCGCGGTCACCACGGGCATCTCGCTCGCCGTCTGGGCAAGGCCGTCACCTACCTTCCGGGCGTCGCGACCTTTTCCGCGGTGCCCGTGGAGGCGGACCCGGAGGGGTGGGGTGATCTCGCCGAACTGCTGGGGCGGGGCGAGTTCGCCGACATGTTCAGCTGCCCGGCGCTGCCGCCGTCGGACTGGGAGCCGGTCTTCGTGCTGGAAGGCCGCCAGATGATCTGGACCGGCGACCGCGGCCCGAATGCCTCTCGTGCCGAACCGGACCCCGATGTCGTCCAGTTGGGCGAGGAGAGCGTGCCCGGGATGCTCGGCCTCGTCGAGCGGACCCGGCCGGGGCCGTTCTGGCCGCGCACGCATGAACTCGGCACCTATCTCGGCGTCCGCGACGGTGACGCGTTGGTGGCGATGGTGGGGGAGCGGCTCCGGCCTCCGGGATGGACCGAGATCAGCGCTGTCTGCACCGCTCCCGAGGCACGCGGACACGGCCACGCCGCCCGTCTGATACGGGCCCTGATCGCCCGCATCGTGAGCCGGGGCGAACGTCCCTTCCTGCACGTGGCCGAGGCGAACACCGGCGCGATCGCGCTCTACGAGCGGCTCGGGTTCGAGACCCGGAAGCATGTGACGTTTCGCGGGTTCCGCACTCCGTGAGACATGCGGCCCTCGCTGGCCCGGCTCACCAGGACGCGTCCTCCCATTGGTCCAGCAGGGCGTCGGCCGACATGTCGTCGGTGTCGTCCGCCGGGCTCTGGGTGGACTGTTCGGTCCAGATCACCTTGCCCCGGGCCGTGTAGCGGGTCCCCCAGCGCTGTGCGAACTGGGCCACGAGGAACAGTCCTCGTCCGCCCTCGTCGGTGGTCGCGGCCCGGCGCAGATGTGGTGAGGTGCTGCTGCCGTCGGCGACCTCGCAGATCAGGCTGTCGTGGTCGTGCACCAACCGCAGCCGGATCGGTTCTGTGCCGTAGCGGATGGCGTTGGTGACCAGCTCGCTGATGATCAGCTCGGTCGTGAAGGCCATCTCCGCCAGGCCCCAGGTCTCCAGGCGGCGCGTGGCATCCGAGCGGATGCCGGCGACGATCGCCGGATCGCCGGGCACGTCCCATTCGGCCACCTGGGAGGGGTCCAGCAGACGGGTGCGGGCGACGAGCAGGGCGATGTCGTCGCTCGACCGAGCGGGCAGCACCGCGTCGAGGACGTCCTGGCAGGTCTCCTCGGGTGTCCGGTCCGGGTGCGCCAGGGCCAGGCGGAGTGCTTCGAGGCCGGTGTCGGGGCCGTGTTCCCGGTCCTCGATGAGGCCGTCCGTGTAGAGGACCAGACGGGAGCCCTCGGGGAGGGTGAGTTCGGCGGTCTCGAAGGGCAGGCCGCCGCCCAGGCCGAGCGGCGGTGAACCGGGCACCGGCAGGTACTCCACGGTGCCGTCGGGGTGTACCAGGGCCGGCTCGGGGTGCCCGGACCGGGCCAGGGCGCACTTTCCGGATGCCGGGTCGTAGATCGCGTAGAGGCAGGTGGCTCCGGAAACGCTCTCGTTGTCCCGCTCGACGTTCTCGTCGCTGTCGATCCGGGCGACCAGTTCGTCCAGATGCCCGAGGAGTTCGTCCGGGGGCAGGTCCAGGGCGGAGAAGTTGTGCACCGCGGTGCGCAGCTGGCCCATGGTGGCAGCGGCGTGCAGGCCGTGCCCCACCACATCGCCGACCACCAGGGCGATCCGGGCGCCGGGCAGGGGGATCACATCGAACCAGTCGCCCCCGACGCCCTCCAGGGCGGGCAGATAGCGGTGGGCCACTTCCACGGCCGAGTGGTCGGGCAGGGAGCTGGGCAGCAGGCTCCGCTGGAGGGTCTCGGCCAGCGTGTGCTCGCGGGTGTAGCGGCGGGCGTTGTCGACGGCGACCGCGGCCCGGGCGGCCAGTTCCTCGGCGAAGGCCAGATCCTCCTCGCCGAAGGGAACCGCGTCCGAGCGCCAGAAACTCGCCATGCCCAGCACCACCCCGCGGGCCTGGAGCGGCACGGTGATCAGCGAGTGGAAGCCGAGGTCCAGCAGATGCCGGGCGCGTACGGGGTCCTGGGCGTTCATCCACTCGCTGGACGAGGTCAGGTCGGCGTCCAGGACCGCACGGCCGCGCTCGGCACCGACGGCCACGGGCGAGGTGGGGACGAAGCGGATCAGCTCTCCGACCGGGTAGAGAGACCGGGCACCGTCGACGCCGTGCACCGCCACCCGGCGCATCTCCGGCCCGGGACCGGCCGAGACGGCACCCCGCAGGATCGGATCCAGCAGATCGACCGTCGCCGCGTCGGCGAACCGGGGGACCGCCACCTCGGCCAGCTCCTGCGCGGTGCGCACCACGTCCAGCGTGGTCCCGATCCGGATCCCCGCCTCGTACAGCAGCCCCAGCCGCTCCCGGGCCACCTCCGCACGGCCCGCCAGCGCACGCAGCTCTGTCGTGTCGCGCAACGTGACGACGCTGCCCGCGGGGCGGCTGCCGGGATCGACCGGCCGAAGGTTGACCGCCAGCAGCCGGTCGCCCGCCAGATGCACCACGTCCGTCACCGTCCGGCCCGAGCCCAGCAACGCGGTGGTGTCCGCCGCCAGACCGAGCTCGCTGACACGGCGTTCCTCGGCGTCGGCGGGCAGGTCCAGCAGCCGCCGCGCCTCGTCGTTGGCGAGCAGCAGCCGTCCGTCGTCGCCGATGATCACCACGCCTTCCCGCACCGCGTGCAGCACCGCGTCATGGTGCTCGTACATCCGGGTCATCTCGGACGGATCCAGGGCGCGGGTCTGCCGTCGCAGCCGCCAGGAGACGATCGCCGTGCCGACCGCGGCCACCGCGAGTGCCGCGCCGGCGAACCCCAGCAGCTGCGGCAGCTGGTCCTGTACGACGTCGTCCACACTGGCGACGGTGACCCCGACCGAAACGAAGCCGGCGACGGTGGTCCTGTTGGTGTCGTAGACAGGGACGGTCGTGTCCACGGCCAGACCCAGGCTGCCCTCGAAGGTCTTGGTGAAGGGCCGGTCGGCGGCGCCGCCCTCGCGCAGGGCGAAGATGTGCTTGCCGATCAGCTTCGGGTCGGGGTGGGTCCAGCGGAAGCCCTGAGGGTCGAACGCGACCACGTAGTCGACCCCGGTGTTCCTGCGGGTGTCCTCCGCGCGCGGCTGCAGCAGTTCGGTGGGCCGGCCGGTCTTCATGGCGTCCAGCGTTCCCGGGGCGCGTGCGAAGGACTGTGCGACGCCCATCGACAACTGCCGGGCCTCCTGCATGTTGGATTCCCGGGCCTGCACCACGAGAGCCCCTCCCGCGGCGGCGGCGAACAGCACCATGATCACGAGCTGGAGCAGGAACACCCGGCCGGCGACGCTGCGCACCCTGGGCAGGCCCGGCCGCCGTCGCTTGGGCGGCCGGGTGTCAGGCTCCGGCTGCGGATCGGGCTCCTCGGCCCCTGGTGAGGCCCGCCGAGGGCGCCCTCCGCGGTGCGCGTGGGGCCGGAAGGCCGCTAGTCGACCAAGGTGCCTGGCCATACCGACTCTTTACCATGCACAGTCATATACGGCCATATGGTTGGGTTCGGTCGGTCAGCCGCGTATCCACTCCTGCCAGCGCCTGGTCACGGAATCCCCGTTCTCCAGCCACCACGCGATGTCCAGGTCGAAGCCCGTCAGAAGGTGCCCGGGCGTGCTCGCCAGGTTCACGGCGGTGGATTCGGTGAGGAATCCGTAGGCGGCCGGCACCACGGGCCCTTCGGGGTAGATCCGGGCCGAATAGGCCTGCACCTCGGGTCGCAGCGCGAAATCGATGAGCCGGTATGCGGCGTCGGGATGGGCGGCGCCCTTGGGAATTCCGTAGCCGTTGCTCTGTCTGCGGGCGCCGTTCCATTCGTACGCCAGCGGAGAGCCGTTCTTGATCAGGCTCTGGACGCGTCCGGCCCAGCTGCTGGAGGCCACGACCCTATTGCGGTCCAGCAGCTCACCCGGTTCGGCGCCGTACTCCCAGAACGTCCGCACCGAGCCCTTGATCTCGTCGAGGACCTTGAAGGCACGGTTCACGTCGAGCGGGTAGAGCCGGTCGAGGGGCACGCCGTCGGCGAGCAGGGCGAACTCCAGTTCCGGCCAGTCCACCGCGCCCTGAAGCGCCCGGCTGCCCGGGAAGGTGCCGAGGTCCCAGAAGTCCGCCCACGACTCGGGCTTCCTCCCGCCGAAGGCGTCCGCGCCGTAGGCGAGAACGCTGGCCCAGTAACTCTTGCCCACGCCGTTGGGGGTGAGCAGGGACTCGGCGATTCCCGCGTTTCTGGCGTTCTTCAATCGGCCGTAGTCCAGTTCCTCGGAGGCGCCCTCGTGCTCGAAGCGCACCAGGTTGGACATGTCGATGTCCATGACGTCGAAACGCGGCCGGCCTTCCTTGATCTGGGCGAGGATCTGGGTGTGGGAAAAGTTCACCACGTTGATCCGGATGCCGGTTTCCTTGGTGAACGGGTCGTAGATCGCCTTGCGATTCGCCTCGCCGTACGCGCCGCCGAAATCACGGACCACGAGGAGCTTGCTGCTCTTGGTGGAACTCCTGTCGGTACGGCTGTCGCAGGCGCTGAGCGTCGCGGCGGCCACACCGGCGGCGATTCCGCCGACTCCACTCAGGAAGGCCCTGCGGTCGATCCCGGAGACGTCTCCCACCGCTGCCTCCACCGTGTCCTCTGGAGCCTTCTGGATGATCCGTGACGGAGGGTGATTCCTTGGCAGGCCCTGCTCGTAGTCGGGTCATTTCATATCAGGAAAAGTACCTTCTTTGCGGGCGTGGGGGTGGGTGCTTGCCTCGGCGCCCGGAATTCGATGGACGCGGCACGGTTCCGTGGCCGATGATCTCCGGCATGATCCGTGCCGCCACTGTGAACGACGTCGCGGAGATCCGCGCGATGATCCGCGAACTCGCCGAGTACGAACGCTCTGCCGAGCAGGCCCGGGCGACCGAGGAGCAGCTTCGCGAGGCGATGTTCGGAGAGCATCCCGCTGTCTCCGCACTGATCGCCGAGGACGACGAGACGGGCGAGACGATGGGCTATGCCCTGTGGTTCCCCCATTTCTCGTCCTGGACCGGCACGCGCGGCATGCACCTGGAGGACCTCTACGTACGGCCGCGGGCCCGGGGCGGCGGCCACGGCAAGGCCCTGCTCGCCTCCCTGGCCGCGATCTGCGAGCAGAGAGGCTACGAGCGCTTCGAGTGGTGGGTCCTGGCCTGGAACCAGTCGACGATCGACTTCTACAAGTCGCTCGGCGTGGACTTCCTCGACGAGTGGAGGGTGTGCCGACTGAGCGGCGAGCCTCTCAGCGAACTCGCGGCCGAGGCCCCGGCTGGTCTCGACCGGTCTTGAGGTACTCGACCTTGGCTGGCCCTTCGCCCTCGAGCAGGTCCCCGGGGCGCCATCCGCACGCCTCGTAGAACGAGTTGGCCGCGGTGTTGTCCGCGAAGCTCTCCAGCCGGATGGTCGAATGCCGGGCCAGGAGCGTTTCCTCCGCGTGATGGAGCAGCAGACGGCCGAGCCCTCGACGGTGATGATCCGGGTCGATCATCATCAAGTCGATCGTCGGGCCGTCGAGGATGGAGAAGCCGAGGATCCCGCCCTCCTGGCTGAGGCAGTGCACAGCACCCTTCTCCAGATGACTCTCGACGTGAGCGTCCGAAGCCCCACTGCCGATGAACCAGTCCACTGCCTCGTCACCGAGGAACGCGCGGTAGCGGGCGTCGATCGTGCGCCGCGCGAGCGCCTGGAGGTCATCAAGGTCAGCCCCGGTCGCGGGCCGGATCACGGGGAGGTGTTGTGCGGTCGACACGGCCGTGATCCTAGCCCCCCCGATGCGCCATGGCCGAGGCCTCGCCACGTGCATCGCGTTGTGCGGGGATACTGCCGGGGTGCTGTTGAAGTGGATCGCCGAGGTGGCCGACGAGCCCCTGGTGCTGGAGCCGGCTGACCGGTCCGTGGAGTGGGAGACCAATACCTGGTCGCTGGGTGCGACAGAGGAGGACAGGGGGGCGTTGGCTGCCGCCGAGGTGGTGGCTGCCTTCGAGCGGACCGCTGCTGCCATCCGGGGGCGCATTCGCGATCTGGGGTTTCCCGCGGTGGCGACGTTCTATGTGTGGCACGACGAACAGGCCGGGCAGCTCCGGTGCTCGACCGGTTCCGTGTCCGCGGACGCGTTGCCGTTCAGCGGTCCGTACGCGGCGTCCGGCGACCTTGGTCCGATCGTCGAGGGATTTCTGGCCGACAACGAGCCGGGCCTTCTCGCTTGGCCGGACCCGGACGACCTGGAGAGCCCGCCCTTCCGCGTCTGGGTCAGTAGCGTCGGAGCCTCGAACTGACCGCGTCCGCACCGGCAATGCCGTGGCGTGATGGCGTGAGTGAGGCTCAGGAAGGCGTTGCCGCGCGGTCGGACTCGCTGCGCAGGACGCAGAATTCGTTGCCCTCGGGGTCGGCGAGGACGGCCCAGCCGGGGCCTTCGGGCTCGCGGCGGTCGTCGATGAGGGTGGCGCCGAGGTTCAGGAGTCGGTCGACCTCCTCCTCGCGTGTGGTCGTCGGGCGCAGGCACAGGTGGAGGCGGTTCTTGATGGTCTTCGGTTCCGGCACCTGATTGAAGTACAGCAGCGGGCCCTCCGGCAGCATCACCTCGGTTTCGGGGGCGCCTGGCTTGTCGTCCTCGTGCAGGGGACAACCGAGCACCTCGCTCCAGAACCGCGCCAGTTCATAGGCGTTCGCACAGTCGATCGCCACGTTCTGCAATACCGAGACCATGCAGGAGAGCCTGCCCGAAGCATCGCCTGAAGGAAAGATCAGACGGCGGATGCACCCCTCCCGCCGAAACCTCGTCCTTCCGGGTGGTCGCCCGATCCCGATCATCCGAGAGGACACCCATGTCGCACAGCCCGTCCCGAGGCGCGCGCCGCACCGTCTCCGGTCTCGCCACCGCCCTGCTGGCCCTGGCCGGTCCTCTGGCGGCCCCGGTCGTACCAACGGCGGCCGCGGCCGGAAATGGAGAGGTCGGCACGGTGACCTACACGGCGGCGGAGCAGGCCGCCGCCCTCTCGCACTGGACGCCCGCCCGTATGAAGCAGGTCGGCCGCACCGTCGATCTGGGGGCGACCGGACCGCTCAGCAAGCCCTGGACGGGCAAGGCAGTCCCCAGCATCGGCCGGCTCTTCTTCGTCAACTCGCGGGGGCAGGACACCTGGTGCACGGCCAGCGCCGTCACCAGCGCCAACCGCTCGGTGATCATGACCGCCGCCCATTGCGCGCGCCTCGGTTCCTCGCCCGTGAACACCTACAGCGACATCGTCTTCGTCCCCGGCTACGCCAAGGGCAAGGCACCGCACGGCCGTTATGCCGTCAAGGCGACCATGACGCCGCGTTCCTGGGCCGAGGAAACCGTCAACGACATCGCGGCCATGGTCGTCGCCACCCCGGCAGGCGGGAAGCGGCTCACCGACGCGGTGGGGGCGCAGAAGATCGCCTTCGGCCGTCCGGCCGGTGAGCGGGTCACCGCCTTCGGCTATCCCGGGACCACTCCCCAGCGGGGCGAGGAACTGCTGCACTGCGCCGGTACCTCCCAGCGCGCCCCCGAGGGCGAGCAGCGCGTCCCGTGCGACCTCGGGGGTGGCGCGAGCGGCGGCCCCTGGCTCGCGGGCTTCGACTCCGCCACCGGCAAGGGCACCGTGGTCTCGGTCAACAGCCACGGCGAGGGCAACGGCGGCTCCCCGATGTACGGGCCGACGCTCGACAAGACCGCGAGGGCCGTCTACGACGCCGCCGGGCGCGGCTGAGCATCGGGGCTTCGACGGATCGGAGCGCGCGCCCGCCAATGCTCGCCGCTTCGGCCGATCGGAGCGCTCCCCCGTGAGCGCCCCGCCGCTCAGGCCTACCTGAACGGCGGGGGAGGCGCGGGGCTGGTTCAGTCGCCCGGCGTGAGGCCCAGCGTGTCGAGCACCCCGTACACCCCGAGGAAGAGGATCGCCGCGCTGCTGAGGACGAGGGCGGCGGTCATCCAGGGGTTGGCGCGGAAGCGGGGCGGGACGCCGGTGTAGCGCAGGCGCCAGACCGCGATCACCACGGCGAGGAGGAAGATGCCGCCTCCGATGCCGCCGATCTGCACCATCAGGACCGGGGACTGGACCCACAGGAAGAAGCTCATCCACACCGGCGGCAGGCACCAGGTGAGGATCCGGATGGTGCGGGTGCGGACGCGCATGTCCTTCCAGTCGATCACGCCGAGCAGACCGAGGGTGTTGGTCCACAGCCGCGGAACGCTGGCCGACGAGGCGACGGTGACCGAGAAGAGCACGGAGATCGCGCCGGCCAGGAAGAGGTACTCCGCCCAGGGCCCGAGCGTGTCGGTGTAGCTGTGCGACAGCGTGGTGATCATCTCGTTGCCCTCGGGCACCAGACCCTGCGGATGCAGCACGGAGGCGCCGATGACGTAGAAGGACAAGGTGCAGATCGTGCACACGAACCAGGCGACGCCCACATCGAGCCGCATGACCTTGAGCCAGCCCTCGGCACGCCGGGCGCGCTGCTCGGTCCCGTCGTCGGGGCCGGTCCAGCGGGCGTAGCCCTTCTCCAGACACCAGTACGTGTACGTCGTCATCTCGTCGGCGCCGACGCCCGTGATGCCGAACATCGCGAGGGCGATACCGACCGTGCCGGCCGGGATCTGGAAGCTGAGCCCGCCGGCGAGCTGCTCGGTGCCGTACCCGAAGGCGGTGAGCGGCAGGGCGAGGGCCAGGCCGACGGTGATCACCGTCTTGAGCGTGATGCCGATGACCTCGACCCGCTCGACGACGTGATACTTGCCCGTCTGGAGGATGAGGACGGCGGCCGCGGTGACGATCACGGCCCAGATCGTGAGGGACGAGGCGCTCAGCGACCCGCCATGGATCGGGAAGAGGATCGAACAGGCGGCCGCGGTCCCGCCGATGATGCCGCCGCGCTGGAACATTTTGGCGAAGTCCATGCCGATCCACAGCCAGTTGATCCAGCTGAGCCGGCCGATGCGGGGTCCGACGTCGCGGAAGCCGTCCAGGGCGGGACGGCCGTTGAGGATCGTCCAGCGGGCCAGTTCCATCTGTACCCAGACCTTGACCGCGGTGGAGATGATCACCAGCCACAGCAGGGCGAAGCCCGCCTTCGCGCCGAGCGAGGTGGTGGTGATCAGTTCACCGGAACCCACGACCGCGGCGGACAGGATGAGCCCGGGGCCGAGGTGGCGCAGACGGCCGCGGAAGGTCTCGGGAGCCGGGCGGGCGTCTTCGGCGCGCAGCGCGTACGGGTCGGGCTGCGCGGGGGGCGGCGCAGCGGCAGCGCCGTCGGTCGAGGTGATGGCCATGTCAGGTCCTAGGGGATCTTCCGGCGTCGTCGCCGGTATCCGGTACGGGGACAGGTGTGGGGGAGGGGACTCGGGGGCGGCCGGCCCTGCTGGTGGCTGGGCTCAAACGGCCTGGTGGTAGCTGGGCTCAACGGGCCTGGTGGTGTGGCGCCTCGCCCGCCAGTACGCGTACGACGTCCTCGGCCACCATCGCGCCCATGGCCTGGTTGGCCTCCGGCGTGCAGGCGGCCATGTGCGAGGTGAGGAGAGTGCGAGGGGCTTCACGCAGGGGGTGGTCGGCGGGCAGGGGCTCGGTGGCGAAGGCGTCGAGAGCCGCAGCCCCGAGGTGCCCGGAGCACAGCAGGGCGGCGAGCGCACGCTCGTCGACGAGGCCGCCGCGCGCCGCGTTGACCAGGATCGCGCCCGGCCGCATCGCCGCGAGACGGGCGCTGTCCAGCAGCGGTGTGCCGGAGGGGTCGGGCGGGGTGTGCAGGCTGACGGCGTCGGCGCGGGCCAGCAGGTCGTCGAGGGCGGCCGGTTCGGCGTCGTGCGCGCGGATGTCGTCGTCGGGGACGTACGGGTCGTGGGCGAGCACGCGCATCCCGAAGGCCTGGGCGTAGCCGGCGAGCAGCCGCCCGATACGGCCGAAGCCGACGATGCCGAGCGTCTTGCCGTGCAGTTCGGGGCCGAACAGCTTCGGCCAGCCGCCCGCCGCCACCGCGGTGTGCGAGGCGGTGAGGGAGCGCGCCGCCGACAGGAGCAGGCCGAAGCTGTACTCGGCCACCGCACGGGAGTTGCTGCCCGGCGCGCAGACGACCGGGATGCCCCGGGCCTGGGCGGCGGCCAGGTCGATGGTGTCCACGCCGACGCCGTGTTTGGCGATCACCTGGAGGCGGGGAGCGGCGTCCAGTACCTCGGCGGTGATGAGATCCATGCCGACGATCAAGGCGTCCGCTTCAGCGGCGTGGACGAGGAGTTCGGCGGTGGGCAGGGCCGCGTCGGCGCACGGGCGGAGCGGTCCTGCCCCGTTCTCCTCGAGGATCTGCCAGGGGAGTGCCGAATGACGCGCGAAGGTCGGGGTCGTGATGAGCGTCGTCGGCATCAGCGCGCTCCGCCGCGTGCGGCGTCGAGGTGGGTCGTGGCGATCTGTTGGAGGTGGACGACGTCGGCGGCGATGGAGACGTAGGTCCAGCCCTCGGCGAGGCGGCGTGCGGCGCTCGCGCCGTCGGCGTTGTGGATGCCGGCCGCGATGCCCGCAGCCTCGGCTGCCTTCCTGATGCGGGTCAGGGCCTGTTCGAAGTCTTCTTGTACGGAGGGGTCGGTAGAGGTGGTGCCGCCGATGGCCAGGCGCAGGTCGGAGGGGCCGACGTAGATGCCGTCGAGACCGTCCGTGGCGCAGATCTCCTCGACGTTGGCGAGGCCGTCGGCCGTCTCGATCATCGCCAGGACAGCCGTCTGCGCGTGGGTGTCGGCCGGGTTGGGTCCGATACGGAGCTGGGCACGCATCGGCCCGTAGGAGCGGCGGCCGAGCGGGGGGTAGCGCACGGCGGCGACCGCATCGGCGGCGTCCTGCGCGGTGTCGATCAACGGGACGATGACGGCGGTGGCGCCCGCGTCGAGGGCTTTGCCGATGTAGGTGGGGTCGTTGGCCTCCACGCGCACGATGCCGACGGCGGTGGAGCCTTTGGTGTCGGTGGCCAGGAGGTTGTGGAGCATGCCCTGGTAGCCGAAGAGGCCGTGCTGGGCGTCGAAGGCGAGGTAGTCGTAGCCGAGGCGGGCCAGACGTTCGGCGGCGATGGGTGAGTCGAGCAGGGACCAGTAGCCGATCAGCTGCTCGCGGGCACGCAGCGCGGTGGTGAACTCGGCTGGGGTGCGGCCGGTTGCCATGAAGGATTCTCCGTAACGGTCCGGGGTGGTGGGGGTCAGCGGTTGTAGGCGGGCATCGGGCCGCGCAGCCGGGCACCGACCTCGTCGCAGGCCGCGGTGACATCAGCCGGCAACGGACCCGCCGCAGAAGCGGCAATGTTGGCGAGGAGGTGCTCCACCCTCGAACCGCCCAGCAGCAGCGCATCGGTAGAGGGACGGGACAGCAGCCACCGCAGCGCCAGATCAGTCAGCGCCAGACCCGCCTCGGAGGCGATACGCGTCAAGTCGCCCACCGCGCGGAAGAGGTCCTCGTTCCAGTAGCGCTGCCGGTACATGACGGCCAGCTTCGAATCACCGAAACGGCCACCCTCCGGGGCCTGCCCGAAGGAGTGCCGGCCGGTGAGGAGACCGCCGCCGAGGGGGTTGTAGACCATCGTGGCAAGACCGGACACGGCCGCGTACTCGACGTACTCCTCCTCCAGACGCCGCGCCAGCAGATTGTGCAACTGCTGCGCGACCACCGGCCGCGGAGCCCCCACCTCCTCCGCCACCCGGGCGAGTTCGGCGATCTGCCAGGCCGCGAAGTTGGACACCCCCAGCGCCCCGACCTTCCCCTCGGCCACGAACTCGGCCACCGCCGCCAGAGTCTCGACCAGCGGCGTCGCACGGTCGGGCTGATGCAGATAGAACAGATCGACACGATCGGTCCCCAGCCGCTTCAGACTGCCCTCCAGCGCGGCCCGCAACCCGGACCGCGACAACGGCGCATGATCCCCCTGGTCCGGATGCGCAATCCCCGCCTTGGTCGCCAACACCACCCGCTCCCGACGCCCCGCAAGCAACTCCCCCAACAGCCGCTCACTCTCACCACCGGCATAGCCGTTCGCGGTGTCCACGCCCGTAACACCCGCATCCAAAGCGGCATCCAGCATCAACGCCGCCGACGAACGGTCCACCGTGTCGCCGAAGGTCATCGTGCCCAGGACGAGACGGGACAGTGGCACAGGAACGTGCGGGAGTTCGATGCCGACAGTCACGGCGTTTCCTTCCGGGGCAGGGGACGGGCGGGGCGATCGGTCCAGGGGCGGCGGGCCGTTTCGGTGGCTGATGGGCGGCTGTCGACGCCGGATGTGCGTCGGGAGTGCGCCTGGTGCGCGGAATGCGCAGGTGGCGTCGCCGTCCGAGGGTGACAGGCGTCGGCGCCAGCAGAACGCTCGCATGGCTGCGCGAATCGCGCAAGAGGTCTCGCGCACTTCGCGCACTGCATGTCATGATCCACGAGCTGGCGGGGCAGCGCCGAAGGATCAGAAGCATGTGTCGCCGACAGCCCCGTCCCATAACCTCGTGCTTGGACATGGAGACGTCAGGCGCCACATGTCCTTACGCGGAGGAGGCGATGGTGCTCGTCAGGGGTACGCGGTTGCTCGCGGGCGCCGTGGTCGTGGCCTGCATGGTGCTGGTGGGGCCCAGTGCGCCGAGTGGTGCGCTCTTCGGCAGGTCCGTGCCGGTCGACGCCGTCAGGGATGTCGTACCGAACCGGGTCATGACGTGGAACATCTGCAACCCCTGCGATGCGAGCAACGTCGGCCGCGCGGCGGAGATCGCCACGTATGCGCCTCAGGTCATCGGCATGCAGGAAGCGTGCGTGAGTGACGTCGAGAGGATCCGGGAGTATCTGAAGAGCCTTCACGGGCTGGAGTACCACGTCGAGTACGGGTCGGTTCTCCAGGACTGGGGCCGCTGCGGGGGAGCGCCGTGGAATCCCGGAGCCTTCGGGCAGGCGGTGCTCTCTGCCGCGCCGATGACGGACTCCGTCGAGGTGGAATACCCCGACGGAGGATCCGAGGACCGCGGGTACATGGCCGTCACCACCATGGTGGGCGGCCAGCCCGTCCGGGTCTTCAACACCCACCTCGCCCAACGGCGTCAGGAAACGGTCCGGGCGGGCCAGACCCGCGTACTCGCCGAGGAGGTCGCCCGGCACGACCGTGCGATCGCTCTCGGCGACTTCAACGCCGTGCCGGACGCTCCCGAACTCGCCCCGATCTGGGCACTGGCCGCCGATACGGACCCCGAGTGCCGTCCCTCGTCCTTCGGGGTCTGCGAGCCGACCACCGACTGGCGCAGCAAGTTCGACTACGTCTTCCTGCGTGGCATCGCCCCGCTCAAGCACCGGGTGCAGACCACCCCGTACTCCGACCACGACCTGCTGTACACCGACGTGGATCCGGCCTTCAGTGAGGGCCCGGCTCAGCCGGTGTGAAGGATCCGGAAGCGGTCGGGTGCGGCCGGATCCCGGTCGACGACCTGGATCGGCGGCCCGGCCCACTGCCAGACGCTGATGCCCGGTGTGCGCGTGAACCGGATCTGCCCGCGGGTGCCTTCGACCTCGACGCGCGGCCAGGATGCGGCGACGCGCCCCCGGTCGGTGCCGTGCGACCGCAGGACATCGGCCAGGACGACGATCGTGTCGTAGCCCTCGAAGGCGACGAAGGAGGGCGCTTCGGTCAGCCGCTCGCGCAGGGTCGTCCCGACTCGTGCGCCGAGGGGGCCGAGGTGCTCGGGCAGATAGCGCAGGAACGGGATCCCGGCGCCGTCGTCGCCCAGCAGCTCCGCCCATGTGGCGAACTCCGGTTGCCCGGCCGGAGCACCGATCAAGAGCGACGCGAGGCGCCGGTCTCCCCGGACGGACCGGACGATCGGCACGGCCGGCTCCGGGTGGCCGACCAGCAGCAGGAGGGCCGACACGCGATGGCCGACGAGTGCGTCGCACACGGCCGCCGGGGTGAGCGCGCTCATGTCGAGTTCGGTGACGGTGCCGCCGTGTGGAGCCAGGCGGTCCCGCAGGATGCGCGTCCCGGACGCCCAGTAGACACTCGGCTGGGTCGCTACGGCGATACGGGTGTGGCCCGCGCCGAGGAGGAAGTCCGCGTAGACCCGCCAGCCGTGGGACTGCGGCGGGGCGAGGCGCGCGACCCATTCCGTCGGCTGTTCGGTGAGCGCGTCGAGAACCGCCGACGAGCAGAGGAACGGCAGACCGACGGCGTCGGCCCTGGAGGCGGCCGCGCGAGCGACGACGCTGTGATACTCCCCTGCCACGGCCGCCACGCCCAGGCCGGCGAACTCGTCCACGGCCGCGACGGCCTTCTGGGGATCGGCGGCCGTGTCCCGAACCACCAGTTCGAGCGGTCTCCCGGCGATTCCGCCGGCGTCATTGACTTCGGATACGCCCAACTCGAGGCCGGCGAGCAGATGTCGGCCCGCCTCGGTCCAGCCGGGCCGGGTCAGCGGAACGAGTGCGCCGATCCGTACGGGTGACGTCACGCGGTCTTCCTCCAGATGTCGGTGAACCGGTCGAGCAGTGCGGCCGCCGCCGTCACATCGTCGGTGAGCGGCCGGTCGGCATGGTCCTCATCGAGCACCGATACGGCGAGCTCCAGCGCGTGGGCCACCGGAAGCCCCCGCTCGGGCCGCAGGCCCCGCTGGCGCAATGCCCGTACGGCGGCGACGAGTTCACAGCCGACGACGAGCCGGTACGCGCCGCAGGCGCGCAGTGTCTGGCGTGCGGCCAGGCAGGCGAAGCTGGCCTGTTCCTCGACACCGCGTGAGAGCACGGCGTGGCCGAGCGACGCGGGCGCGGAGAACGCCCGCAGATCACCGAGCGCGGCCCCGGCGGCGTACTCCAGGATCATCACGCCGGAGGAGGCCGGCTCCTGGTCGGAGAGGAAGGGGCGCAGACGGGTGTAGGCGGGCTCGTTCAGGGTCGCGAGGCGGGAGGTCGACAGGCGTGCCACCTGCGTCAGCGACAGCCGGAAGTGGTCCAGGGCGAGGCCGAGTTGGGCCTGGTAGAAGCCGCCGTGGTGGTAGGCGGCCATGTCCTCGGGAAAGATCAGCGGGTTCTCGGCGGCCGCGTTGATCTCGACGGCGACGACCTCCTCCAGGGCGTCCGCCGCGTCGTGGGCCGGGCCGTGGATCTGGGGCAGACAGCGGAAGCCGTACGGGTCCTGGAGACGGTCCAGCGGTGGGGTCGGGCGATCGGCGGCGCCGATCAACTCCCGCATACGGCGGGCGACGTCGGCGCAGCCGCGGTGCGGACGGGCGGCGTGCACGGGGGCGGCGTAGGCCTCGTGGGAGCCGTCGGTGGCCAGCAGCGACAGCGCGGCGACGACCTGGGTGGCCTCCAGCAGCCCGCGCAGCTCGTGCAGGGCGAGGGCCGACTGGCCGAGGGTGAGGGCGTTGCTGCTGATGAAGGCCAGCGCGTCGTTGTTGTCGAGCGGCAGGGACTCCGGCGGGGTGCCCCCGCGCCAGGGGTGCTCACCGGCCAGAGCCAGCCCCGCCTGTGCCAGGGCCGCGATGTCGCCGGTGCCGACGGAGCCGAACTCGTTGACGACCGGGTACGCCCCGCTCTCCAGCGCCTCGCACAGGGCCGTCACGACGGTGGGCCGCAGCCCTGCGCCTCCGGCCAGCAGCTGGTTGGCCCGTACGGCGAGCATCGCGCGTACCTGACGGGCGGGGAGTTCCTCACCGATGGCGCCGGCGTGGCTGCGCAGCAGGCGCAGACCGTGGGCGGCGTCCGCCCCGGTGGGCACGTCCTCCGTACGTTGGGCGCCGACGCCGGTGGAACGGCCGTAGACGCGGCCGGTCGCGGCGATCTGCCGGGCGGCGTTCCAGGACTCCTCCATGCGCCGCATCGCCTCGCTCCGGGGAGTCGGCCGCGCGATCCCGGAGGCGAGCCGCGCGACGTCCGCCACACCGAGACCGGTGCCGTCGAGAGCGATGAGAGCCGAGCCGTGGCCGACACCCTTCGGAGTGTCCGGAGTGTTCACCATCTGAGACGAGATCAAGCGCAAACACCCCTCGATCCAGGCAGTTGACCACTATTCACGCACAGAGAACTCTGCATGAGGCCATACATCCGGGCAAGGGGTGTCTCACGGCGGCGACCACGGGATTCCTACGGCGCGGGTTCGACCCAGGACAGCCCGTCCTCCGACGCCACCAGTCCGCCCGGGCGCAGCGGCGCCTCGTCCTCCAGCGGGCCGCCGAACAACCCGCGTTCCTGCAGGACGGTCCCCTCCTGGAAGACCTGCCGGAAGGTCTGGGACTCGTAGAGCGGATTGCGCAGGTCATCGGCTTCGGGAAGGCGGCGCACGGCTCGCTCGAAGTCGTCGGCGACCGCGGTCAGCCGTTCGCCGGCCGGTCCGGCCCCGGTGAGGGACGCGTCGCCGGACGCCAGCCCGCCCACCAGCTCGACGAACGCCTCCAGCTCCGTCGTACCGATACTGGTGACCTTGCGCGCCTTCCAGAAGTACGACCGTTCGTCCTGGTGCATGTCGTAGAAGGAGACCAGGAACTCGTGGAACAGGCCGTACTCGTGCCGGTAGCGGGCCTCGAACTCGGCGAACAGCCGGTCCTCGTCCAGGGTTCCGGCGAGGCAGCCGTTGAGGGACCGGGCGGCGAGCAGTCCGCCGTAGGTCGCCAGATGCACCCCGCTGGAGAGCACCGGGTCGACGAAGCACGCGGCGTCTCCGACGAGCGCCATGCCGGGCCGCCAGAGCTGAGACTTCCAGTACGACCAGTCCTTGCGGACGCGGACCTGGTCGTAGGGCGCCTCCGTGGCCTGCGGGACGCCGTCGAGGAGGTCGCGTATCTCCGGGCAGGCGTCGATCAGCCGGCGCCACGCGGCCGCCGGATCACCCTGGACGGCCTCGGCGTTCTCGTGGGAGACCACGGCACCGACGCTGGTGAGGTCGTCCCGGAGCGGGATGTACCAGATCCAGCCCTCCTCGAAGGCGGCGCAGAAGATGTTGCCGTCGTTCGGCGCCGGGAGCCGCGCGCCGCCGGCGAAGTAGCCGAACACCGCGATGTTGCGGAAGAAGTCGGAGTAGACCCGCTTTCCGCCGACGTGCGGGTGGATCCTGCTGCCGTTGCCGGAGGCGTCCACGACGTAGCGGGCGCGGGCCTCGCGGATCTCACCGTCGGGGCCGGTCCAGCGCACCCCCCGGACCCGCTCCTCGTCTGCGAGCACGCCGGTCACACGGCAGCCCTCCCGCACGTCGACCCCGACCCGGCGGGCGTTGTCCAGGAGGATCGCGTCGAAGCGGGACCGCTCGACCTGGTAGGCGAACGAGGTCGGGTCGGCGAGCCGGGGCGACAGCGCGAAGGAGAACTGCCAGGGGTCCCGGTTGCGGCCCCAGCGGAACGTGCCGCCGCGCTTCGGCTTGAAGCCCGCCCGCGCCATCTCGTCCTCGACACCGAGGATCCGGCACACGCCGTGCACGGTGGAGGGGAGCAGCGACTCGCCGATCTGGTAGCGCGGGAAGGTCTCCTTCTCGAGGAGGAGGACGCGATGGCCGTGCAGGGCGACGGCCGCCGAGACCGTCGACCCGGCCGGGCCGCCACCGACCACGATGACGTCGAAGTCCTGCGGAGGACGGGCCTGACTCACTGGTCTCCCTTCGTCGTACGCGCGTCGATCCAGGCACGGATCGCCGATGCGGTGGTCTCCGCGTGTTCCCGCATCATCGTCAGATGGTCGCCGGGGACGTCCGCGACCTCGTGTGCCGTCGGCCAGGACGTCCGCCAGTGGTCGGCGTCGGCGGAGGCCGCCATGGCGGGCGTGGGCCGCAGCGCGCGCACCAGGAGCGTGGGCGTGGCGATCGGCTCCGGATCCCAGTCGAGGAAGATCCGGTTGTAGGCGCCGATCGCTGCCAGGGCGCTGTCGTCGTCCCCGGTGAAGAGGGGCCGTCCGGTGTCCTGCGGCGGTGGGGCGCCCAGGGACAGCAGCCAGTCCTTGCCGCTGTTGTCCGGCGTGATGTGGTACGTGTCCAGCAGCACCAGACCGGTCGGGGCCCGGCCCATCCGCTCCAACTGGTGGGCGACCAGGTGCGCCACATTGCCGCCCGCCGACCGTCCCACGACCACGAAGGGCCCGTCCCCGACGTGCCGCAGCACGTTCTCGGCCTGCGTACGCGCCAGCGCGCCACGGTCCTCCGGTACTGCGGTACCGGCGCCGATCCCGGGGTGCGGGAACTCCAGGACATCCAGGTCGTCCTGGAACGCGCTGTGGAAGCGGGGGAAGTCTCCGCCGTCCGATGCGGGCGAGGGGTGGTAAGCCGGGAAGTAGACGACCGTCGGCCTTCCGGAGCCGGAGCCGGAGCCGGATCCGGATCCGGACGCGGAGCCGGACCCGGATCGGCCGTGGGAGCGGCGGATCGGGGGCAGCGTGTGCGCGCGGCCCTGTGCGGCCGGGAAGGTGGGCAGCGCCCAGGACGCGGTGACGAGCAGGTGCATCGCCGCCACCGGCTGGCCGGCGGCGCTGACCGTCCGGAACAGGGAGGAGAGGGTGTACGCCTGTGGCTCGGGTGGTGTGGTCTCGGGGGCCGCCGCCGTGGTCGGTTCGTCGTCCAGCAGGCCGAGCAGATGGCGTGCCAGTTCCTCGGCCGTACGGTGCTCGAACACCACCGCGGCCGACAGCCGGAGCTTCAGCGCGATGCTGAGCCGGTTGCGGATCTGCACGGCGGTGAGGGAGTCGAACCCCAGGTCGGCGAGGGACTTGCCGACCGGGAGCGCGTCGGCGTGCGGGTAGCCGAGCACCGCGGCGACGTCGGCCCGCAGCAGTTCCGTCAGCGCCGCCTCCCGCTCACCCGGGGGTACGGGGTCCAGCCGCTTCCGCCAGGCTCCCGGCTCCAGCATCTGGCCGGAAGAGCCGGACGACCCGGACGACCCGGCGGACCCGGGGGACGTCCCCGCGGCGGTCGGCCGGTTCTGGCGGACGAGCCCGCGCAACGGCGGTGGCAGGTGCTCCGCCCCGGACCGAAGCGTCGACCGGTCCAGCAGGATCGGCGCCAGGACCGGTTCCGTCGAGCGCAGCGCGGCGTCGAACAGGGTCAAGCCCTGCCGTGTCGACAGCGGCACGAGCACGTCACTTGCCTGCGAGCGCGGCGAGGGGAGTCCCGCCGCCATGCCGTCGGTGTGCTCCCAAGGGCCCCACGCCAGCGACACCGCCGGGAGTCCCTCGGAGACGCGGCGCTGAACGAGGGCATCGAGGAACGCGTTCGCCGCCGCGTAGTTGCCCTGGCCCGCCCGGCCCAGCAGACCGGAGACGGAGGAGAACACGACGAACGCCGAGAGGTCCATGTCCCGGGTCAGTTCGTGCAGATGCCAGGCCGCATCGGCCTTCGGCCGCAGTACGGCGGCCATCCGCTCGGGGGTCAGCGAGTCCAGCACGCCGTCGTCGAGGACCCCGGCGGCGTGCACCACCGCGGTCAACGGCGGATCGCAGCGCTCGACCACCTCGGCCAGGGCGGCACGGTCGGCCGCGTCGCAGGCGGCGATGGTGACCCGCGCTCCCGACTCCTCCAGCGCGCTGCGCAGTTCCCGGGCTCCGGGCGCCTGCGGCCCACGGCGTCCGGTCAGCAGCAGATGCCGTACGCCGTGCTCGGCGACCAGGTGGCGTGCCAGCTCCGCGCCGAGCGCGCCGGTGCCTCCGGTGATCAGCACCGTGCCGTCCGGGTCGAAGGGAGTCACGTCGTCGGGGGCAGCAGTGGCCGCCGTCAGTCGTGGAACCGTCACCTGCCCGTCCCGCAACCGGAGTTGTGTCTCACCCGTGGCGACCGCCGACGGCAGCCTCCGCAGCGACTCGGGCCGACCGTCCACATCGACCAGGACCACACGACCGGGCAGCTCCGCCTGTGCCGCACGCACCAGCCCCCAGACCGCCGCACCGGCCAGGTCCGGCACCGGCCCGGTGGCATCCCGCGTCACCACCACCAGCCGGGAGCCCGCCGTACCCGGATCGCTCTGCCAGTCCTGGAGCACTTCGAGTACGCGGCCGGTCAGCTCGTGTACGGCGGCGAGCGGATCAGTGCCGGTGCCGGTCGCACGGGCGAGGGCGGTGACCGCGACGACGTCGGGGTTCACGGTGCCGGGCAGGAACTCGGCGAGGTGCAGCTCGTCGGGCCCGCGTACCTCCCAGGCGGCGCCCTCATCGGTGGCGCCGGAGACATCGAGGGCGGCCCACTCGGGACGCAGCAGAGCCCTTCGTACGATGTCGTCGGCCGTGTCGCCAGCCATGTCTGCCATGTCGGCCTGGTCGGGCGGGAGTTCCCTGGTGGTCAGTGCGTCCACGCGTGCCACGAGCGCCCCGGACGGGTCGGTCAGGGTCAGCGAGACCGTGTCCGGGCTGGTCGACGTCACCCTGACCCGCAGCTCCGTGGCTCCCGAGGCGTGCAGGCTCACCCCGCTCCAGGCGAACGGCACGCGGACCGTGCCCGTGCCCGTGCCGGCGGGAGCGGCCAGCAGCGGCGCGTGCAGCGCGGCGTCGAACAGCGCCGGGTGGAGTCCGAAGCGGTCCGCTTCCGACCGGTGCGACGGAGGGAGCGCGACCTCCGCGAAGACGTCGTCGCCGCGCCGCCAGAGCGCGCCGACCCCCTGGAAGGCGGGCCCGTAGCCGAGCCCGGCGTCGGCGAGGGCGCCGTACGCGCCGGTGAGGTCCACCGCCTCGGCGCCCTGGGGCGGCCACTGGGTCAGTTCGTCCCGCGCGGCGCGACCCCGGCCCAGCTGTCCCGTGACATTCCTGGTCCATGAGGCGTCCTCGGCGGACTCCTCCGGCCGGGAGTAGATGTCGACGGTGCGCCGGCCCGAGTCGTCCGGCGCGCCCACCACGACCTGGATCCGCACCCCAGCGGAACCGGGCAGGGCGAGTGGCGACAGCAGCACGAGTTCGTCGACGGCGCCGCAGCCCACCTCGTCTCCCGCCCGTACGGCCATCTCCACGAACACCGTCGCCGGCACGATGACCCTCCCGGCGACGACATGATCCGCGAGCCACGGGTGGGTCGTGAGGGACAGCAGCCCGGTGAGCACCGTCCGCCCGGTCTCCGGAACCGGGAACGCCGGGCTGAGCAGGGCCGTCCCGCCGTCGGCCGCTCCCGGGCGGGGCGCGTCCAGCCAGTACCGCTGCCGTTGGAAGGCGTACGTCGGCAGATCTACGCGGCGCGCCCCGGAACTCGCGTACACCGCCGCCCAGTCGACAGCGGCCCCGGCCACATGCAGCCGGGCCACGGCCGACACCAGCGTCTCCGGTTCGTAGGCGCCGCCGCGTGTCGCCACGGTGAGAACGGAGCCGGTCGTGAGCGCGTCGGGCAGACACTCCGTGGCCGCCGCGGTGAGGACGGGCCCGGGGCCGAGTTCCAGGTAGACGGAGATGCCGTCGTCCGCGAGCCGGCGCACGGCGTCGGCGAAGCGCACGGGCAGTCGGGCGTGCCGCGCCCAGTACTCGGGCGAGCACAGTTCCGCGGGGTCGGCGGGCAGGCCGGTCACGGTGGAGACGATCGGGATGCGTGGCGGCCGGAAGGTCAACTCCTCGGCCACCCGCAGGAAGTCGTCGAGCATCGGCTCGACCAGGGGCGAGTGGAAGGCGTGGCTCACCCGCAGCCGTACGGCCCTGCGGCCCCGCGCCTCGAAGCCGGCCGCGACGGCGAGCACCGCGTCCCGCGCGCCCGAGATCACCACGGAACGGGGCCCGTTGACCGACGCGACGGCTGCCCGCGCCCCGAACTCCGCGACCGCTGCCACGGCTTCTTCCTCGGTCGCGTCCAGCGCCACCATCGCGCCGCCGTCGGGCAGTGCCCCCATCAGGCGGCCGCGAGCGGCGACGAGCCTCGCGGCGTCGGGCAGATCGAGAACCCCGGCGACATGCGCGGCCGCCAGCTCGCCGACGGAATGGCCCACCAGGCCGTCGGCACGCACGCCCCACGACTCGAGCAGCCGGAACAGCGCCACCTCGAAGGCGAACAGTCCGGCCTGGGCGAAGTCCGTACGGTCCACCAGAGCCGCCTCCGGCGAGCCGGGTTCGGCGGACAGCACCGCGCTGAGTGGCCGGGGGAGACGGTCGTCCAGGTACCGGCAGACCTCGTCGAAGGCGTCGGCGAACACGGGGAAGGCGGCGCGCAGTTCCGCGCCCATCCGGGGGCGCTGGGCGCCTTGCCCGGTGAACAGGAAGGCCGTACGGATCTCCGGGTCCGCCAGTCCTCGTACGACTCCCGGGACCTCCCCGCCCTGGGCGAACACGCTGAGCGCGTCCAGTGTCCGGGCCCGGTCACCGGCCGGCACGAGTGCGCGATGGGGGAGGGCGGAGCGCGACACCGCCAGCGAGAAGGCGATGTCGGCGGGCGACAGGCCGGGCCGTTTCGCCACCTCGGCCGCGAGCCGGCCGGCCTGGGTGCGCAGGGCGGGTTCGTCGGCGGCCGAGAGCAGCCACGGAACGTGGGCGGAGAGCGGCCACCGCACGGGCGGTGCCGCCATCGTCTCGGTAGAGGCCGCTGTCTTCGTCTCCGGCGCCTCCTCCAGAATCACATGCGCGTTGGTCCCGCCGATCCCGAAGGCCGACACCCCCGCACGCCGCGGCCGGTCCGAAGCCGGCCAGGGCCGGGCGTCGGTGAGCAGTTCCACGCGGCCGGACGACCAGTCCACATGAGGCGAAGGCGATTCGGCGTGCAGGGTCCGGGGCAACTCGCCGTGGCGCAGGGCCTGCACCATCTTGATGACACCGGCGACTCCGGCCGCCGCCTGCGTGTGCCCGAGGTTGGACTTCACCGAGCCGAGCCACAGCGGCTGCTCGCGGCCCTGTCCGTACGTGGCCAGCAGGGCCTGTGCCTCGATGGGGTCGCCCAGCCTGGTGCCGGTGCCGTGGGCCTCCACCGCGTCCACGTCCCCGGCGCGCAGGCCCGCGTCCGTGAGCGCCCGGGTGATGAGCCGCCGCTGGGCCGGCCCGTGGGGCGCGGCGAGCCCGTTGGAGGCGCCGTCGGAGTTCACGGCGGAGCCGCGCAGCACGGCCAGGACCGGATGGCCGCCCCGCCGCGCGTCGGACAACCGCTCCAGCAGGACGAGGCCCACGCCCTCGCCCCAGGCCGTGCCGTCGGCCGCCGCCGAGAACGACTTGCAGCGCCCGTCCGGCGACAGCCCGCGCTGCCGGCTGAACGCGAGGAACGGCTTGGGCGTCGCCATCAAAGTGACCCCGCCGGCCAGCGCCATCGAGCATTCGCCCGAGCGCAGCGCCCGCGCCGCCCAGTGCAGCGTCACCAGCGAGGACGAGCACGCGGTGTCGACCGTGATCGCCGGTCCGCGCAGACCGTAGACGTACGAGATCCTCCCCGAGGCCACGCTGCCCGCCGAGCCCAGCCCCAGGTGGGCCTCCAGCTCGTGGGAGCGGTTGAGGCGGGCGGAGTAGTCGGCGTACATCACGCCCACGAACACGCCGGTGTCGCTCTCACGCACCGACGCCGGATCGATTCCGGCCCGCTCCCACACCTCCCAGGACGTCTCCAGGAGCAGCCGCTGCTGCGGATCCATCGCGAGTGCCTCGCGCGGGGAGATGCCGAACAGCCCGGCGTCGAAGTCCGCCGCCCGGTGCAGGAATCCGCCGTGCCGCGTGTACGACGTGCCGATCCGGTCGGGATCGGGGTCGTACAGGGCGTCCAGGTCCCAGCCGCGGTCGGTCGGGAACTCAGAGACGGCGTCCCGCCCCTGAGTCACCAACTCCCACAGATCGTCGGGGGAGTTGACGTCACCGGGATACCGGCAGCCCATGGCGACGATCACGACGGGATCGTCGTCGGAGGACGACTCCCGTGCACCGGGCGTACGCGGGTGGTCCTCAGGTGCGCTCTCGAAGAGCGCCACGCGCAGGTGGCGGGCGACCTCGGCCGGTGTGGGGTGGTCGAAGACCAGCGTCGACGGCAGGTCCAGCCCGGTCAGCCCGCCGAGCCGGTCCACCAGCTCCACGGCGCCGACGGACGTCATGCCGAGTTCGGTGAAGGGGACGGCCGCGTCGGGCAGTTCGCCGGGCGTGTGACGGCAGATCCCGGCCGTTTCGGCAAGCACCGTTTCGCGGAGCGCGCGTTCCTGGTCCTCGGGTGAGAGGGGCAGGAGCCGCTCGCGCAGGGCGGTGGGCGCGGTGTCGACCGTGGGCGGGGCCGGGACGGCCAGCGCGTGCCGGGCGATCTTGCCGGACGCGGTGCGCGGGACGGCGGCGATCTCGTGGATCTCGGCCGGGACCTTGAAGTCGGCCAGCCTGGTGCGGCATTCGGCGAGCACCCGCCGTGCGTCCATCCCCTCCGGACCCGGTACGACGAAGGCGACCGGCACCTCGCCGAGCACGGCGTGCGGCACACCCACGACGACGGCCTCGGACACGCCCGGGCACCGCGACAGGGCCTGCTCGATCTCCGTCGGGTGGATGTTCTCGCCACCCCGGATGATCAACTCGCTGACCCGGCCCGTGAGCCGGAGGTGGCCGTGTTCGACGCGGCGTCCGAGGTCGCCGGTGCGGTACCAGCCGTCCCGCAGCGCGGCCGCGGTCGCCTCGGGCTGCCCGTGGTACCCGGTCATCAGGCCCGGCCCCCGCACCCAGACCTCGCCCTCGGCCCCGTCCGGGACGTCCTCGCCGCCGCGCGGGTCGACCAGGCGTACGTCCGTGCCGGGGACGGGCGCCCCGCAGGAGCCGTCGACTCTGGGCCCGTCGGGGCGGTTCACCGCGATCATGCCGCAGGTCTCGGTACTGCCGTACGCGTCGAGCAGCGGCGCACCGAGAGTCTCCTCCACGGCCGCGCGCAGAGCGGGTCCGCTCGGCGCACCGGCCACGACGCACATCCGCAGCGCCTGGGGGAGTTCACCCGGCGAGTCGACCAGCCGGCGATACGTCGTCGGCACGCCGGCCAGCATGGTGAAGGGCCCGCCGAGCCCCTCGTACCCCGTGAGCAGTTCCTGCCTCAGTCCGCCCGGCGGCAGCAGCTCACCGGCGATCCGGGCGCTCGCGCCCACAGCGGTCACGCCCAGGATCGCCAGCGAGTGGCTGAAGCTGTGGAACAGCGGAAGCGGCCAGAGCAGCCGGTCGTCGGGCGAGAGGCCGAAGATCGGGGCGTAGCAGGCGGCCACGGACCACAACGCGGCCCGCTGCGTGGACAGCACGCCCTTGGGCCGGTGCGTGGTGCCGGAGGTGTAGAGCATCCAGGCCGGATCGTCGAGCCCGAGCAGATCGATCTCCGCGGACGCGTCGCTCTCGACCGCGCTCAGGAACAACTCGGCGCCGTCCGGAGCCGGGCCGGCCCCGGTGACCAGGACGCCCAGACGGTCGTACGGCGGCCCCAGGCGGCGCAGTCGGGCGGCATGCGCGGCGTCGGTGATGACGAACCCGGCGCCGCTGTCCGCGAGGAAGTGGGCCAGCTCGGCGTCGGAGGACCGCGGATCGAGCGGTACGCCGACCATCCCCGCGCGCAGCGCGGCGAGGCAACTCTCCACCGACTCCACGCAGTTGCCGAGGCAGATCGCGACACGGTCGCCGCCGCGCAGCGCTGTCCGGGTTCTCAGGTACGAGGCCAGCGAGCGGGTGCGGCGCTCCAGTTCGGCGTAGGTGACGCCGCGCGCGGAATCGGCGTAGGCGATCCGCTGCCCGGCCGTCTCGGCGTGCCGCCGCAACAGCTCCGGCACTGGCCGGATCAGCTCGTCCCGCCCCATGTCTGCGCCCTCCCAAGTCCCACGCGGTGCAACGATGTTGACCCTACGGGACGTGGCGGCGGCGCCCAGGTCGGCGCTCCGGACTAGCTGTGGCGCATCGTGTCGTCGAGGATCTGCTCGCGGAGGATCTCGGCGTGGCCGCAGTGCTGGGCCAGCTCGCGCAGCGTGTGGAGGTAGATCCAGCGCAGCGGCAGGGGGCCCCGGCGGTTGCCCTGGAGGACGTCGTCCAGCGTCAGCTTCTCCGTGGCTTGGCGGGACGCCGCGCACGCCTGCTGATGGGCGCTCTGGACCGAGGCGATCGTGTCGTCGTCATGGAGGTCGAACGACTCGTCGGGCGTGTCCGGAATGCCGATCTCGCTCCGGGTACGGCAGGTGACCGCCTCGTCGAACCAGACCTTCTCGACGAACGTGGCGTGCTTGAGCAGGCCGAGCAGGGTGGTCTTGGACGCGACCAGCGACCGGCGCGCCTGCTCCTCGGTCAGCCCGTCGAGACTGTGGTGCAGCGCGGACCGATGCTCGTCGAGGAAGACCTCGAACTGATCGCGGAACGAGGCGTGGAAGACGGCGGGCTCTGTCGTTGACTCGAAGACCATGACCGCAACGATAGGCCGCTCGGCTTTTCCCGAAGGCCCCGGCAGGGCATCGCCGCCGACCCGGAGCCGAGCAGAGTGCACACGTGGAAGCCGGGTCGCGGCGGACGGGCACGACGCGGTTTCAGGTCTCGGGGCGTGTGTCCCCGGTCGGGCCGGGCCGTTCCAGGCTGTGTGGGGTCCAGTCGGCATGGCGCAGGATGGCGTGGACGGTCGCGCGGGAGGGGGTCAGGCGGAGGGCCGTGTTGCGCAGGGCGACGGCCAGGGGGTGGGTCAGTCGCTGGCCCAGCCGACCGGCCTGGCGGGCGGCGCGGGCTACGGACTGGCTGCGCGGGCGGCGCTCGGCGTCGTACCGGGTCAGTGCCGCATCGACCGTGGGCTCGGTAGCGAGCGCGGCGGCCAGCGCGGCCGTGTCCTCCAGGGCCTGGCAGGCGCCCTGGCCGAGGTTCGGCGTCATGGCGTGAGCCGCGTCGCCGAGGAGAACCACCCGGCCATCGGCGAACGCCGGCAGGGGCGTTGCCAGTTCGTGGATGTCGTGGTGCAGGACGGCGTCCGGCCGGGTGGCGTCGAGCAGCGCGGGGATCGGATCGTGCCAGTCGCCGAAGCGCCGGCGCATCGCGGACAGGGCGTCCGGATGCCGTGTGGACGGGCTGGTCTTCGACCGGCTCGTGAGCGGTGGAAGCGTGTCGGAACGGGAGATTCGCGGGCTGGTGATGACGGCGCTGGGGTGAAGCGCCGCATGCGGCTACGCGAGGGCGACGCCGATGTGTCCCTCGGCCGAGCCGACGGTGTCGAACAGCCGATTGGCGGGGCGCGGGAGGCCGTAGTGGGCGCGCAGGGTGGAGCCCGTGTACTCGGTGCGGAACAGGCCCCGTTCCTGGAGGATCGGCACCACCCGGTCCACGAAGACCTCCAGGCCTGAGGGGAGTACGGCGGGCATGATGTTGAAGCCGTCGGCGGCTCCGCTGTCGTACCAGTGCTCGATGGTGTCGGCGACCTGCTCCGCCGTACCGGCGAAGGTGCGATGGCCGCGGCCGCCGCCGAGCCGCCCGATGAGCTGACGTACCGTCAACCGATCGCGCCGCGCGAGTTCGACGACGAGCGTGTAGCGGCTCTTGGCGCCCTCGATCTCGTCCTCGCCGGGCAGGTCCGCGGGGAGTTCCGCGTCGAGGTCCAGTGCCTCGGGGGCGAGCTTCAGCGTTTGGGCGAGCTGCCGTTTGGCGTACTCGGGGACGATGAGCCGGTCCAGCTCCGCGTCCAGCTCCAGTGCCTCCGTCTCGGTGTCGCCGATGACGGGGACGATGCCGGGCAGGATCTTGACGCCGTCCGGGTCGCGGCCGAGTAGTCGCGCCCGCTGCTTGACGTCCTTGTAGAAGGCGATGCCCTCTTCCAAGGTCTGCTGCGCGGTGAACACCGCCTCCGCGTACCGGGCGGCGAAGTCCTTGCCGTCCTCGCTGGAGCCGGCCTGGACGAGCAACGGGTAACCCTGCGGCGGGCGCTGGACGTTCAGCGGCCCCTCGACCCGGAAGAACTCACCCACGTGATCGATACGGCGCACCCGCTCGGTCAGGGCGTGCACGCCGCGCTCCTTGTCGGCGACCACCGCGTCGTCCGCCCAGCTGTCCCACAGCTTGGTGGAGACCTCGACGAACTCCGCGGCCCGCCGGTAGCGGACCCTGTGCAGCGGCGTGTCGTCGAGGCCGAAGTTGCGTGCCGCGTCGGCGCCCGCGGTGGTGACGATGTTCCAGCCGGCCCGGCCACCGGAGACATGGTCCAGCGAGGCGAACCGGCGGGCCAGGTTGTACGGCTCGTTGTAACTGGTGGAGGCGGTGGCGATAAGGCCGATGTGCCGGGTGGCCCCGGCCAGCGCCGTCAGCAGGACGGTCGGTTCCAGCTTGGCCGCCGGCCTTCTGCCCGGGTCGCCCATCAGCACCGGGCTGTCCGCGAGGAACAGCGAGTCCAGCTTGCCGCGTTCGGCGATCCGCGCCAGATTCTTGTAGTGCTCGATGTCCGCGTTCGCCTCCGCCGGGCTCTCCGGGAGCCGCCAGGAGGCCTCGTGGTGCCCGGTGGACATGAGGAACGCGTTCAGGTGCAGCGGCTCACGGCCGCCGGTCGTACGGGACATGGGGTGTCGTCTCCTCAAGAGGTGCTGGGCCGGTGCCGCGCCACCCCGAGGGCGGCGAGCAGCGTGTCGCGGTGTTCCTGGAAGCGCGGGTCCCGCGGGGAACGCGGAGTGGGCAGATCGACGGCGAGGTCCACGGAGATACGGCCGTCCTCCAGGACCAGCACCCGGTCGGCGAGTTCCACGGCCTCGTCCACGTCATGGGTGACCAGCAGCACGGCAGGGCGATGGCGCTCGTACAGCTCGCGCAGCAGTCCGTGCATCTTGATCCGGGTGTCGATGTCCAACGGTATGTGCGGACGCCCCAGCCCCGTCGGTCCGGTGGCCTCCGCGCTCTCGCGGACGAGGCCGCGGGACAGCAGTCGGCCGGAGTGGCCGGACACGGACGCGGGGGAGAGGCCCGTCAGCCGGGCGACGGTCGAGCGGGCGACCGGGCCGTGGTCGAGTACTGCGCTCAGAACGGATGCCGCACCCGTGACACGGCGGGCCGGTCCGGGGGCGGGGATGTCCGAGCGGCGCAGCGAGGCGGGGGCACGTCGGGGGTACGCGGAGAGACTCTTCACGGCTGTCTTCCAGGCTCGGTGGCAGCGGCGGCGGGCGGGTGCTGGCGGTGCGTGCATCTGCCCAGGTCGCGAACCCGGTGGGCAGGAAGCGCTCAGGCCCGCTGACACGCCGCGGAGCACACACGCTTCAGGTCGACATGACCTCGCGTCGTCAGGTGTGCGGATCGCTGCATGGCCCGAAAAGTAGCCGAGCCGCCCGGAGGAGAAAATCCCCGTTACAAGGCGGTCATGAGCTTGTCATGCGTGAGCAGGAATGCCGGTCGAGAGCAGGCCGGTTGCCCTGGGCATGACCATCGGAGTAGCGCTTCCCCTTGACCATGAGATCGACGGCACGGTGCGGCTGGCACGGGAAGCCCACGAAGCCGGATTGCGTTCCGCCTGGTTCGGGCAGACCTTCGCCTACGACTCACCCACGCTCGCCGCGATCGTCGGCCGCGAGGTACCAGGGCTGCAGGTCGGGACCTCCGCGATCCCCGTCTTCGGCCGCCATCCGCTCCTCATCTCCAGCCAGGCCCAGACCGCCCAGGCGGCGACCGGCGGCCGCTACCACCTCGGGCTCGCGCTCGGCACCAAGTACCTGACGGAGACCGGCTTCGGAATCCCGCACGAGCGCCCCATCCGCCTGCTCCGGGAGTTCCTCACCGCCCTGCGCCAACTCGTCGAGACGGGCAGCGCCGACTTCCACGGAGAGCTGCTGACCGCCACCACCCCGCTGCCGGGCGCGGTGCCGGGTGCCGCACCGCCCGTGCCGCTGCTGGTCGCGGCCATGGCACCGCAGGCACTGCGCGCCTCCGGCGAACTCGCCGACGGCATCCTGCCGTACCTCGCCGGCCCGCGCGCCCTCGCCGACCACATCGTCCCCGCCGTCACCGCCGCGGCCGAGGCGGCCGGCCGGCCCGCGCCCCGCATCGTGGCGTTCGTCCCCGGCGTGGTCACCGCCGACGCCGAGAGCGTGCGGGAGAAGGCGACCGAGGCGCTCGCGTTCTACGAGCGGTTCCCTTCCTACCAGCGCGTCATCGGGCTGTCCGGCGGCACCCGGGCCGTCGACCAGGCCGTGATCGGGGACGAGGAGGCCGTCGCCGCCGAGGTCGCGCGATACCGGGACGCCGGGGCGACGGAGGTGGTCCTCACCATGACGGACCTGGGCGGCGAGGCCGACCGACGCCGCACCTGGAAGCTGCTCGGAGAACTGGCGAACGACTGATGCACCGGCAGAGGGCGGCCCGTGCCTGCGCGGGCCCTCTTGACGTGGCGGGAAAGCCGCCTGACACTCCAGAGCAGAGATTCCTAGTGCATCGGTAGGAAATGATGGAGCGACTGGAGCCGCCCGCCGACCGCGCGTTGCGCGCGGGCCGCTGGTCCCTGCTCCTCACCTCCCGCCGGCACATCGATCTCCTGCGCGTCTGCAGCGCGGCGAACCCCCAGAGCTGAACCGTCGGCGCCCGTCGGGCGCCGCGCCCCGCCGCGCACGGGTATGCGCCGACGCCGCCGCGCACCCGTCCCCCCGCGTGCGCCTGCCCGCCGCACCCCCAGAAGCCGGACCCGGACCCAGGGAGACACATGCCCGCCGCACCCCTGACCACCGTCCCGTCCCTCCCCTCACCGCCGCCGTTCCGGGGCAGGATCGGCTGTGACGCCGGCAGCGGCTACTACGCCGCCCCGCGCCGCTACCGCCTCCACCTCTCGCTGTCGTGCCCCAACTGTCTGCGCATCGCCATCACCCACAGCCTGCTCGGCCTGGAGGACACCCTCCCGGTCGTGCTGCTGCCGGCCCTCCCCGACCGGCCCGACGGCGGACACTCCGCGCTGAGCCCCTTGTACGAGGCCAGCTCGCACCGTCATCCAGGTCCGGCCCTCGCACCGGTGCTGAGCGACACCTGGACCGGGCGGATCGTCACCACGCACTCCTCGCACATCCTCCGGGACCTGGCCCGGTGCTTCGGCGACGACGGCACCGACCGGCCCGTGCTCTACCCGCACGGCGCGGAGGAGGAGATAGAGGCCGTCGAACGCCTCTGTGACGACCGGATCAACGACGCCGCACAGCGCGCCGGACAGGCCGACACCGACGCCACCGCACGCCACACGGCCCTCAGTTCTCTCCTGAGGGTCCTCGGCTCACTGGAGTGGCGTCTCGCCGGTCAGGGCTTCGTCCTCGGCGAGGAACTGACCGCCGCCGACGTACGGTTGTGGGTGGCCCTGGTCCAGCTCGACACCGTGCACCGGCTGCATCTGGACGCCGCCGCGGTCCACCGCATCGCCGACCATCCGCACCTGTGGACCTACGCCCGACGGCTCGCCGCCCACCCCGCGTTCGGCCGCCATCTCGACCTGGACGGCATCGCCATGAGGCACCACGACCGGTGCCAGGGGCTGGAGGCCGCGGGGGCGGCGGTACAGATCCTCGACTGGGCCGAACACATCGCGGACGGGCCCGCCCGGCAGGGCCCGGACGGCTTCATGGAACCGCAATACGCCCTCCACCTTCGCCGACCCGACTCCGCCTAATCTCCGACGACATGGGGCCCGCCATACCGGAACATGGCGGGCCCCGTGCCCTCCTCGGGAGGGCTGGTGATCCCGTACGGCCGACCTGGAAGGCACCCTCTCCGTGTCCGCACCCTCCCCTCTTCACCTTGCCGTGGCGCTGGACGGCACGGGCTGGCACCCGGCGGCATGGCGTGAGCCGGGCGCCCGTCCCGACGATGTGTTCACCGCCGGATACTGGGCCGGTCTCGTGGCGGAGGCCGAACGCGGCCTGCTCGACTTCGTGACCTTCGAGGACGCCTTCGGGCCGCAGTCCTCGCACGTCACAGAGCCGGACGAGCGCACCGACCAGGTGCGGGGCCGGCTGGACGCCGTACTGATCGCCGCCCGGGTCGCACCGCTGACCCGGCACATCGGGCTGGTGCCGACCGTGGTCGCCACCCACACCGAGCCGTTCCACATCTCCAAGGCGATCGCCACCCTGGACTACGTCAGCACCGGCCGCGCCGGCCTGCGCGTCCAGGTGTCGGCACGCCAGAACGAGGCCGCGCACTTCGGCCGTCGCACCTTCCCGTCCCTGCGCGCCGAGGACCGGGACACCCCGGCCGGCCGGGAGCTGATCGCCGAGCTCTTCGAGGAGGCCGCCGACCACATCGAGGTGGTACGCCGCCTGTGGGACAGTTGGGAGGACGACGCGGAGATCCGCGACGTCGTCACCGGGCGCTTCGTCGACCGCGACAAGCTGCACTACATCGACTTCGAGGGCAGGCACTTCAGCGTCAAGGGACCCTCGATCACCCCTCGGCCGCCGCAGGGACAGCCCGTCGTCAGCGCGCTCGCGCACCAGAGCGTGCCGTATCAACTCGTGGGCCGTTCCGCCGACATCGGGTACGTCACCCCGCACGACACCGACGAGGCCCGGGCCGTCGTCGCCGAGATCCGTGCCGCGCGGGCCGATTCAGGCCGGGCGGAGGAACCACTGCACATCTTCGGTGACCTGGTCGTGTTCCTGGACGACGATCCCACAGCGGCTGCGGACCGCAAGGCCCGACTGGACGGCCTGGCCGGCTACCCGTACACCAGCGACGCCCAGATCTTCACCGGCACGCCCGGGCAGTTGGCGGACCTGCTGCTGGAGCGCCGCCGGGCCGGCCTGAGCGGCTTCCGGCTGCGCCCCGGAGCGATCGGCCACGACCTGGAGCGGATCACCCGTGGCCTGGTTCCCGAACTCCAACGCCGAGGCGCCTTCCGGCACGCCTACGAGGCGGACACCCTGCGCGGGCTGCTCGGGCTCGCCCGCCCCGCCAACCGCTACGCCGCCGTCTGAAGCCGGAGGAGTCCAACGACCATGAAGCAGATCCATCTCGCGGCCCACTTCCCCGGCGTCAACAACACCACCGTGTGGAGCGACCCACGCGCGGGCAGCCACATCGAGTTCAGCTCGTTCGCGCACTTCGCCCGCACCGCCGAACGCGCCAAGTTCGACTTCCTGTTCCTCGCCGAGGGGCTGCGACTGCGCGAACAGGGCGGCGAGATCTACGACTTGGACGTGGTGGGCCGCCCCGACACCTTCACCGTCCTGACCGCCCTCGCGGCCGTCACCGAACGCATCGGCCTCACCGGCACCATCAACTCCACCTTCAACGAGCCCTACGAGGTGGCCCGCCAGTTCGCCAGCCTGGACCACCTCTCGGCCGGACGCGCCGCCTGGAACGTCGTCACCTCCTGGGACGCCTTCACCGGCGAGAACTTCCGGCGCGGCGGCTTCCTCCCCCAGGAGGAGCGCTACTCCAGGGCCAAGGAGTTCCTGGCCACCGCCACCGAGCTGTTCGACTCCTGGCACGGCGACGAGATCGTCGCCGACCAGGAATCCGGCATCTTCCTGAAGGACGCGCAAGCCGGAGCCTTCGTCCACCGCGGACAGCACTTCGACATCGCGGGCCGTTTCAACGTCCCGCGCAGCCCGCAGGGCCGCCCGGTCGTCTTCCAGGCGGGCGACTCCGACGAGGGCCGCGAGTTCGCCGCCTCGAGCGCCGACGCCATCTTCAGCCGGCACAGCACCCTGGAGGCGGGCCGGGAGTTCTACACCGACGTCAAGCGGCGACTGGCCCACCACGGCCGTACCCACGACCAGTTGCTGATCCTCCCCGCGGCGACCTTCGTACTCGGCGACACCGACGCCGAGGCCCAGGAGCTGGCGCACGAGGTACGACGGCAACAGGTCAGCGGCCAGACCGCGATCAAGTACCTCGAACACGTCTGGAACCGCGACCTCTCCGGCTACGACCCCGACGGCCCGCTCCCCGACATCGACCCGGACCCCGGCGAGCACACCATCGCCCGCGGCCGTGCCAGCGTCCGCATGTTCCGCGACCCGGTCGCCGTCGCCCGGCAATGGCGCGAGCGCGCCGAGGCGGAGAACCTCTCGATCCGCGACCTGGTCATCGAGACCACCGGCCGCCAGTCGTTCATCGGCTCCCCGGCCACCGTCGCCGAGACCATCAACACCTACGTCCAGACGGACGCCGCCGACGGCTTCATCCTCGTCCCCCACATCACCCCGAGCGGCCTGGACGACTTCGCCGACACCGTCGTCCCGCTGCTCCAGGAACGCGGCGTATTCCGCCACGACTACACGGGCACCACCCTCCGCGACCACCTCGGCCTGCCCCACCCCGACACCCGGGCGGAACCGGAGGCGGAGGCGCAGGTCCGCGGCCTCGGGTGAGGACGGTGCAGCGGCGGTCCGAGGAGACTCGGAAGGCCTCGACGCCGGCAGCGACGGTCTCCGCAGCCGGCACTCCTCCCCGGCAGCTCACGCGTTTGGCGGTCCTTCGCGAGAAGTGACGGCCGGGAGCGGTCGAGGATTGACGCGACATGTGCGGCAGGACAGCCGGCCGCCACGCCGGAGGAGGCATGTACATGCGCCGTGCAGGGTTCGTCGTCGCCGCCACGACCGCGCTCACGCTGGGGACCGCCGGCCAGGGCTGGGCGGACACCACCAGTGGCGACATCACGACCAGCTGGGGAGACCGGGCGCGCGTCCAGGTGACCTGGGTCGACCGGAACTCCTTCCACGACGGCGTCCTCGCCGTCACCGACCAGACCTGCGACGACCGGTCCGTCCACGCCACCCTCACCGTCCAGACCGGATCCGGCGCCGCCCGCCCGCTGGGCGACAACCACAACACCGACGGCTGTGACACCACCGCCGACTTCCAGAACATCACCGCCACCGACCCGACCGGCATCAGAAGCCTCACGCTGACCGTGTGCCGCAGCGCGCCCGGAACCGCCGACGAGTGCGAGACCGGGTATGTCGCCGCGAACCCCTTCTTCGGGTCGTGACCCCGGGCGGGAACCTCATCGCGGCCGTGTCCCAACTGGTGCCATTCATGCCGGCATCCGTTGGCACAATGGCGCTGTCGCCGCCGCGCGTCCGCGAGTCCCAGGACCTGGACCAGCAAACGAAACGCCCTGACTCGTTCGTACAGCGGCGCCGCCGGGGTGTGGGTCGGTCTGAGCCCAGCCCGCCGAATGCACTCCAAGGCGTCCTCGCCGGTGGCGCGTGCACAGAGCGTTCATTCATCCGCCCCACCTGATGTGTCCAGTACGTAGGCGTCCTCGTCCTCCGGGAAAAGCTTCGGATCGGTGACCCAGCCCGCCGCGAGCACGAGGTCCGTCGCTCGATCGACGGCGAGGAAGCCGAAGGGGCGGTCGAAGACGGCGTGGGCCCGGGTCGTCTCGTACTGCGGCTCGGGCCGGTCCTCCCAGCCCAGCCACACTGCCTCCATCAGGGTCACGGCCGCTGCCCGGAACCCCTCGGCGCTGAAGGTCGCCGTGGCCGACTGCCGGCCGGAGGCCAAGGCGAGCGGTGCGGCACTGATGCCCGGGAAGTGGCCCGGGGAGCCGTCGGCGGCCGTGGCCAGGCCGAACAACTCGGCTTGGGCCAGCAGGTCATGACCGGCGGTGAGGGTGAACTCGACGGTTCTGAGCGTCAGGGACGGCGGCTCAGGACGCAGGGTGCTCACGCGCTCCAGCCGCAGCCCGGGCCCTGCCTGACCGTACGGCAGCCGCTCCCCGGGAACGGCCGGCAGGGTCCCTGAGACCACGCCGACACCCGCGTCGATGACCTCCTGGGGTGCCAACTCCTCGTCGCCCAGCAGGAGAAGGACGTCGATGCCGTTCGTGCCGCGTACGGTGGCCACGGTCACAGCACCGCATGGCGTCCGCGCGACGGCCACGGCGTCCAGGCCGGCGTGAGTGCGGGTGAGGCCGGCCCGGTCGTGGCCGCGCCACGGCATGAGGTCGCCCTTGAACGGGACCTCCCATTCGGTCCGCAGGACCAGCGCGGTCGTCAGTACCAGGGACGTGTCCGGCCTCAGGTCCGCAGGTATCCGTTCGATCGCTCCACCCGTCCGCCGGGCGGCCCACGCGTCCAGGGCCCGCTTGTCGCGCTGCGGATCCCCCGTGAGCACGCCGTGCGCCTCGACGGGCAGCGCTGTCGCCCATTCTTCGCGCAGTTCCACAGTCCGTGCGGTCCACAGCCCGAGTGCGGACTCCAGCCCGTCGATCCCGGCCAGCAGCGCGAGCAACTCGCGGCCCTCCGCCCCCGCCCGGTCGGACGGTAGGCCCAGCGCCTCCGCCAGTTCCTCGCGCACCTCCTCTGTCGCCCCGTCCGCGAGGAGGGCGAGCAGCGGCCAGATTCCCGCCGCCGAGAACACCGTGCCCTCGCGGACTGCCGACGCCCAGCGGGCCGTCAGGCCGTTCACCGTCCGTATCGCCGTGTCCGTCGCCCGCATTTCGCTCCCGTTGCCCGCTGCTCGTGATGCGCCCGGCCGTACCGTACCCGTGTCGATGGGCGGCGTCGGCGCCTTCACCCCTTCCGGGAACGCCCCGCCCCGACCTCACATGTGCACCACCGGCGCCGCGTCGGGGTCGTGGGCAGGCGTGCCGCGCCGGTAGAGGAGGACGCTGATGAGCAGGCCGGCGGCGAAGAAGGCGGCGGACCACCAGTAGGCGGTGGAGTAGCCCTCCAGGCCTGCCTGGGCGAGGACGGTGAGGTCCTTGGGGTTGCGGCCGGAGAGGTAGTCGGTGACGGCGCTGGTGGAGAGGGTGTTGAGCAGGGCCGTGCCGAGGGAGCCGCCGACCTGCTGCATGGTGTTGACGGCGGCGGAGGCGACACCGGCGTCCTCGGCCTTCACCCCGGCCGTGGCCAGACTCATGGCCGGGGCCATCACCAGGCCGAGGCCGAGTCCCGCCACGATCAGCGGGGGCAGGATGTCGGTGGTGTAGCCGCTGTCGAGGCCGAGGCCGGTCAGCCACGCCATGCCGGCCGCGGCGAGGCCCATGCCCAGCGGGACGATGGCCTTGGGGCCGAAGCGGGGGATCAGCACCGTGGAAGCGAGCGTGGAGGACAGCATGAGCGCGGCGACCATCGGTAGGAAGGCCAGCCCGGTCTTGATAGGGGTGTAGCCCAGGCTCTGCTGCAGGTAGTAGGTGAGGAAGAGGAAGACACCGAACATGCCGGCGCCGGTGATCAGGATGGAGACGAAGGAGGCGCCGCGGTTGCGGTCGAGCAGGACACGCAGGGGCAGCAGGGGGTGGGCGGCGCGGGTCTGCCACCAGGTGAACGCGGCGAGCAGGACGGCGCCGGCGACCAGGAAGCCCCAGGTCTGCACGGAGCTCCAGTCGTGGCTCTCGGCGTTGGAGAAGCCGTAGACCAGGCAGAACAGGCCGCCGGAGACGAGGACGGCGCCGGGGATGTCGATGCGGGCGCTCTTGTCGCGGGTGGTGCGCTGGAGCAGGAGGGCGCCGCCGACGAGGGCGACCGCGGCGAAGACCAGGTTGACGTAGAGGGTCCACCGCCAGTCGAGGTGCTCGGTCAGGAAGCCGCCGAGGAGCAGGCCGATGGCGCCGCCCGCGCCGGCGATGGCGCCGTACACGCCGAAGGCCTTGGCGCGTTCCTTGGCGTCGGTGAAGGTCGTGGTCAGCAGGGACAGGGCGGCCGGGGCGAGCAGGGCGCCGAACAGACCCTGCGCGGCCCGCGCGACGATGAGCACCTCGAAGCTGCCCGCGGCGCCTCCCAGCGCGGAGGCCCCGGCGAAGCCGACCAGCCCGACCAGGAAGGTCATCTTCCGTCCGAACAGGTCGGCTATGCGGCCGCCGAGCAGCAGCAGGCTGCCGAAGGCGAGCGCGTAGGCGGTGACGACCCACTGCCGGTCCCCGTCGGAGAAGCCCAGATCCTTCTGGGCCGAGGGAAGCGCGATGTTCACGATCGTGCTGTCCAGCACCACCATGAGCTGGGCCAGTCCGATGACGGCGAGGATCCACCAGCGATGCGGCGATGGCGCGCCGGCCGTCGGGAGTGAGGACACGGTGGCCGTGGCGGCCGTGTCGGTGGAGGTCTTGGACATGACGGAACTCCAGAGGAAGCGGGGCAGGGGATCGGATGTCCGGTGGTGATGCGGTGCGGGACGGCTGCGTCGACGGAGCTCGTCACGTGATCCGGCTGAGTGGTCTCGCGGACTGCCTGACCCACCGAACTGCCTGACACCTGTCAGATTAGTTTGAATCTGACAGGTGTCAAGTAAGCTGGAGAAGGGTCCCTAGGATGGCCCGGAGCACAAGCGGCGCAGGACGCACGTATGGAGGCAGTCGTGGGAGCAAGAGCCGAATCCGCTCGACGGCCGGGGCGCCCCGGCGCGGACACTCCCGCGGTTCCCGCCGAGGAGAGCATCCTGCGGCGCGGGCTGGAGGCCTTCGCCGAGCTGGGCTACGACCACGCCTCAGCGCGAGAGCTGGCCCGCCGCCTGGGTGTCAGCCACAACTTCATCAACGACCGGTACGGCTCCAAGGCGGCCTTCTGGCGCGCGGTGGTGGACCACGCCCTCGGAGCGCAGCTGGCGCGTCTGCCGCAGGTGGATGACACGCTCGACGACGCCGACGCCCTGCGGCGGATCATCACCGGCTTCTATCTGACCGCCGTGGACGAGCCGTTGATCGGGCGGCTCTTCGTCAACGAGTTCACCCGGGACACCGAGCGGCTGGACTACCTCTACGAGCACTACATCGCGCCGACCCTGCAGCGCATGGAGCCCGGCATCGAGCGGCTCGTGGCGGCCGGGCGCATGGCGCCCGTCCCGAGGGACGTGCTGTTCTTCGCGGTCATCCCGCCCGTCTCGGGCATGGTGGAGGTCCCGCTGGCCCGCCGCCTCGGCCGGCCCGACGACGCCTCGCCGGAACAGCTCACGGCCACGGCGGAGACCCTGGCGACGCTGGTGGTCAACGGACTGCTGGCATCGGGATCGGCGACGTGACCTGACGCCGACATGCCGGGGCGGGAAGCGCCGTACTCGCGCTTCCCGCCCTTCCCTGTGACACCCCGCGGGCCCCTCAGCCCGCGTCGTACCAGGCCCTCAGTCCTGGTCGTAGGTGTGGAACCCCCGCCCGGTCTTCCTGCCGAGCAGTCCCGCCTCCACCATCCGCTGGAGCAGCGGGGGAGGGGCGTAGAGGGGATCCCTGAATTCGTCGTAGAGCGACTCGGCGATCGACGCGACCGTGTCGAGGCCGATCAGGTCCGCGAGCCTCAGCGGGCCCATCGGGTGGGCGCAGCCCAGTTCCATGCCGGTGTCGATGTCGGCGGCCGTGGCGAAGCCGGACTCCGCCATGCGGACGGCCGAGAGCAGATACGGGATCAGCAGGGCGTTGACGACGAACCCGGCCCTGTCCCGGGAGTGGATGACCGTCTTGCCGAGCGCCCCGGTCGCGAAGTCCTGTACGACGGCCACCGTGCGGGGCGAGGTGTGCAGGGAGGTCACGACCTCGACCAGCGGCAGCACGGGCACCGGGTTGAAGAAGTGCAGGCCCACGACCCGGTCCGCGCTGCCGGTCGCCATGCCGAGCCGCATGATCGGGAGGGAGGAGGTGTTGGTGGCCAGCACCGCCTCCGGATCCTCCACGATCTTGTCGAGGGCGCCGAAGATCTCGGTCTTGGCGTCGGGGTTCTCCACGACGGCCTCGACGACCAGCTGCCGGTCGGCGAGATCCTCCAGGCTGCCGGTGAACGTCAGACGGGCGAGCGCGTCCCGGGCTGCCGGTTCCTCCAGCTTGCCGCGCCGGACCGCCCGGTCGAGCGACGCCGTCACCCGTTCCCGGGCGGCGCGGGCCGCCATCGCGTCCACTTCGCAGACCGTGGTGTCGAGGCCGGCCCGGGCGCACACCTCGGCGATGCCCGCGCCCATCTGTCCGCCGCCGACCACTCCGACACGCCGGATCCCGCCGCTCACGCCCCGGCCTCCGTCCGCCGCACCAGGTGCCGCGCGTACGCGTCCGGGGTGAAGAACAGCGGCAACTCGCCGGTCAGCGCGGTCCGTTCGAAGAGGGCGCGGATGTCGTCCACGGGTGCCCACGGGTACTCGGCGCCCAGCGCGTCCACCTCGTCGTCGAGCAGTCGCAGCACCGACTCCCGGTCGATGACGCGGTGCCGCAGCCACTGCCAGATCTGCACCCGGGCGATCTCGGCGGTCGCCGCGTCCTCCATCAGGCCGTACAGCGCGACGGCACCCTGTCCGCGCAGCCAGGCGGCGAAGTAGCGCAGCGTGACGGCGATGTTGGTGCGGACGCCCTCGGCGGTCGGCGGTCCGCTGATCCGGCGCACCGACAGCAGGTCCGCCGGAGTGACCTCCACGTCGTCCCGGGTGCGGTCGAGCTGGTGGGGGCGTTCGCCGAGGACACCGTCGAAGACCTCCCGGCAGACGGGGATCAGCCCGGGGTGGGCGACCCAGGAGCCGTCGAAGCCGTCCTCCGCCTCGCGTTCCTTGTCGAGGCGGACCTTCGCGAGGGCGGCCTCGTGCGCGGCCGGTTCCTTGCCGGGGATCTGGGCGGACATGCCGCCGATCGCATGGGCGCCACGCCGGTGGCAGGTGCGCACGAGCAGCTCGGTGTAGGCCCGCATGAAGGGCGCGGTCATGGTGACCTTGGCCCGGTCCGGCAGCAGGAAGTCGGTACGGTGGCCGAAGGTCTTGATCAGGCTGAACAGGTAGTCCCAGCGGCCCGCGTTCAGCCCCGCGCTGTGCTCGCGCAGTTCGTGGAGGATCTCCTCCATCTCGAAGGCGGCGGTGATCGTCTCGATGAGAACGGTGGCGCGGACGGTGCCCCGGGGGATGCCGAGCAACTCCTGGGCGGTGACGAAGATGTCGTTCCAGAGGCGGGCCTCGTAGCGGTTCTCAAGCTTGGGCAGGTAGAAGTACGGGCCGTGGCCGGCGTCGATCTGCCGCTGGGCGCAGTGGAAGAAGTACAGCCCGAAGTCCACGAGCGCGGCGGGCACCGGCCGGCCGTCGAACTCCAGGTGCTCCTCGTCGAGGTGCCAGCCACGGGGGCGGACGACGATGGTGGCGAGCTGCTCGCGGCCCTTGAGGCGGTACTCCTTGCCCTCGGGCGTGGTGAAGTCGATCCGGCGCTCGATGGCGTCGAGCAGATTGAGCTGGCCGCCGACGATGTTGTCCCACGTGGGCGAGGTGGCGTCCTCGAAGTCCGCCAGCCAGACCTTGGCACCCGAGTTCAGGGCATTGACGGTCATACGGCGCTCGGGCGGGCCGGTGATCTCCACCCGCCGGTCGGTCAGACCGGGCGCGGGCGGTGCGACGCGCCAGGACCGGTCCGCGCGGACGGTGGAGGTGACCAGCGGGAACTCGAGCGGGGAGCCGCTCGCCAGGCGCAGGGCCTGCCGGCGGCGCTCCTTCAGCAGCGACTGCCGGCGCTCGCCGAAGGCCGCGGCCAGGTGGCCGACGAAGTCGAGGGCGGCGGGCGTGAGGATCTCGTCGTGCCGGTCGCCCGGAGCCGCGAGGACGCGGACGTGGTGGGTCAGTGCGCTGGTGGACATGGGTGCTCCTGAGGGAGGGAGGAGAGCGGGGGCCGTACCGGGACGGTGGTACGACCCCCGCTCGGCCGGGGCGGACCGGGCGGCGTCCTCGGGGACGGCCTAGTGGAACTGCTCCTCCTCCGTGGAACCGGAGAGCGCGGTCGTGGAGGAGGTGGGGTTGACGGCGGTGGAGACCAGGTCGAAGTAGCCGGTGCCGACCTCGCGCTGGTGCTTGACGGCGGTGAAGCCCTGCGCCTGCGCGGCGAACTCCCGCTCCTGGAGGTCGACATAGGCGGTCATGCCGTGCTCGGCGTAGCCGCGGGCGAGGTCGAACATGCCGTGGTTGAGGGAGTGGAAGCCGGCCAGGGTGATGAACTGGAACTTGTAGCCCATGGCGCCCAGTTCGCGCTGGAACTTGGCGATCTGGTCGTCGTCCAGCGCGGCCTTCCAGTTGAAGGACGGCGAGCAGTTGTACGCCAGCATCTTGTCCGGGTACTGGGCGTGGATCGCCTCGGCGAACTCACGGGCCTGCGCGAGGTCCGGGGTGCCGGTCTCGACCCAGATGAGGTCGGCGTAGGGGGCGTAGGCCAGGCCGCGGGCAATGACCGACGCCATGCCGTTGCGGACCCGGTAGAAGCCCTCCGCCGTGCGCTCACCGGTCACGAACTCGGCGTCACGCTCGTCGACATCGCTGGTGATCAGGTTCGCGGCGAGCGCGTCGGTGCGGGCGATGATCACCGTGGGCGTGTCGGAGAGGTCGGCGGCGAGCCGGGCCGCGTTCAGGGTGCGGACGTGCTGGGAGGTCGGCACCAGGACCTTGCCGCCGAGGTGACCGCACTTCTTCTCCGAGGCGAGCTGGTCCTCGTAGTGGATGCCGGCCGCGCCCGCCGCGATCATGCCCTTGGTCAGCTCGAAGGCGTTCAGCGGGCCGCCGAACCCGGCCTCCGCGTCGGCGACGATCGGGGCGAGCCAGTCGGTGGTGTCGCCGGCGCCCTCGGCGGTGGCGATCTGGTCGGCGCGCAGCAGCGCGTTGTTGATCCGGCGCACCACCTGGGGCACGGAGTTGGCCGGGTACAGGCTCTGGTCGGGGTAGGTGTGGCCGGCCTGGTTGGCGTCGGCCGCGACCTGCCAGCCGGAGAGGTAGATGGCCTGGAGCCCGGCCTTGACCTGCTGCACGGCCTGGCCGCCGGTGAGCGCGCCCAGGGCGTGGACGTAGTCGAGCTCGTGCAGCTGGCGCCACAGCCGCTCGGCGCCGCGCCGGGCCAGGGTCTGCTCCTCACGGACACTGCCGGAGAGCCGCACCACGTCCTCGGCGGTGTAGGTGCGCTCGATGCCCTGCCACCGGGGATCGGTGGCCCAGCGCCGCGCGAGTTCCTCGGCTGCCTGCGTCCTCGCCTCTGCCATGACTGTCACCGTCTCCTCGGTATGTAAAGGGGTGCCAATCCCCACCTCGTCGCTGTGAGGGGTGGCACTGTGTGTCTCTTACTGGAGTGCGGCCCGCCCGCCTGCCGTAGGGCGGAGCTGAGCAATGCTTGCCCGGAAGCGCTGCCTGCTGCCGGGGTATCCGACGTCAGGGCATGAATCGTGCCCGGTGCAGGGCCTGCGCTGCCGGAGGTCCGGCGGGCCGCACTCAGACTCTCGCAGTGGCACTCAGTGCCATCAAGGGTGGACGTCTGCCAACTTCTGCGAATCTTCACGGCTGCATTTGCCAAGTTTGCGAAGGGTCGCGGCGGCTCTGCGTCGCGTACGCTGACGGACGTCTCAGGGGAGGTTGGAGCAGGGTGAGCAAGATCTACGCGGGCCCGCGGCTGCGGCGGCTGCGCGAGGAGCGCCGGATGAGCCAGGCGGAGCTGGCCCGTGTGCTGGCGATCTCGCCCAGCTATCTGAACCAGATGGAGCACGACTCCCGGCCGCTCACCGTCCCGGTCCTGCTGAAGCTGACCGAGGCCTTCGGCGTCGACCCGGGCTTCTTCTCCGAGCGCGACACGAGCCGGCTGATGGCGGATCTGCGCGAGACGCTGTCGGGCGAGATCGCCGAGGCCCGGGTGTCCCCGAACGACCTCGCCGAACTGGCCTCCCGGATGCCGGAGGTCGCCCAGGTCCTGCTCGACCTCGGCCGCCGCAACCAGCGGTTGTCCGAGCGGCTCGTCGGAGCCGCCGACGGCCAGGGCGTGGCGTCCTCACCCCACGAGGAGATCCGGGACTTCTTCTACCGCCGCCAGAACTACCTGCACGAGACCGACCTCGCGGCCGAACAACTCGCCGGGGAGATCAGCATCCGGCCCGGCGAGGTCGTCCGCGCCCTCACCGCCCGACTCGCCGACAGCCACGGCGTCCGCCTCGCCGCCACCACCGGCGACCGGCTGCACCACTACGACGAAGCGGCCCGCACCCTCCATCTGTCGGCCCGACTCCGCCCGGGACAGCGGGCGTTCCGGATGGCCATCCAACTCGCCCTGCTCGAATACGGCGACGAACTCGACCGCCAGGCCGCCGACGACTTCCCCGCCGATTCCCCCACCCACGCCCTGGCCCGGATCGGCATCGCCAACTACTTCGCCGCCGCCCTGATCCTCCCGTACACCGCCTTCCACACGGCGGCCGAGGAGTTCCGCTACGACATCGAACGCCTCACCGACCGCTACGGCCTCGGCTACGAGACGGTCTGCCACCGGCTGAGCACTCTGCAACGCCCCCGGCTGCGCGGTGTGCCCTTCTCGTTCGTCCGCGTCGACCGGGCCGGCAACATGTCCAAGCGGCAGTCCGCGACCGGGTTCCACTTCTCCCGGGCCGGGGGCACCTGCCCGCTGTGGAACGTCTACGAGGCGTTCGCCGCCCCCGGCCGCATCCACGTCCAGATCGCCGAAATGCCCGACGGGCAGCGGTACTTGTGGACCGCCCGGGCGGTCACCCGGCACCGCGGCGGCTGGGGCGAACCCGGCAAGACCTTCGCCATCGGCCTCGGCTGCGAGATCCGCCACGCCCACCGGGTCGTCTATTCCGACGGCCTCGACCTCGCCAACGCCTCGGCCGCCACCCCCATCGGCATGGGCTGCCGCGTCTGCGAACGCCTCGAATGCCCCCAACGCGCGGTGCCACCCCTCGGCCGCGCACTGCGGATCGACCAGAACAGCAGCACGTTCGTGCCCTATCCGGTGGCGGACCCGACGAGGTGACGCTCGCCGTCGGTAACGTGACCGCCGTGATGGTGGGCACAGAAGAAACCCGGCTGGTCGTCCTGCGCGGCAACAGCGCCTCGGGCAAGTCGTCCGTCGCGGCCGCGCTCCGCGAGAGGTTCGGCCGCGGCCTGGCCCTGGTCGGCCAGGACAACCTCCGCCGCATCGTCCTGCGCGAGCGCGACCGGCCCGGTGCCGCGAACATCGGCCTCATCGACCTGACGGCCCGCTACGCCCTGGACGCCGGATTCCACGTCGTCGTCGAAGGCATCCTCTACGCCGACCGCTACGGCTACATGCTGGCCCGGCTGCGCGCCGAGCACCGCGGCCCGACCCACGGCTACTACCTGGACGTACCGTTCGCCGAGACCCTGGCCCGGCACGCCGGCAAACCGATCGCCGACGAGGTCGGCGAGGCACAGTTGCGCGACTGGCACCGGCCGCTCGATCTGCTGCCCGGCGGGATCGAGAGCGTCATCGGCGCCGACAGCGCCCTGCACGAGACCGTCGACCGCATCATGCTCGAGACCGGCCTGGACCGGCTGCCCGCGCTGGATCGCTGAGCGGCGTGGCCTGGGCCGCCCCCGGGCGGATCGAGGTGAACGCCGTGGCGAGGTGGTCGAGCAGGGGCGCCGCGCAGGGGTGCGGATCGTGGCGAGGGGTGATCGTGTAGAGGCCCCGGGCCGGAGGGTCGACCAGACCGACCGTGGTGACGTCGGTTCGCAGGGCGCGTGTCAGCACGCCGGGTATGAGCGCGATGGCGTGACCGGTCGCGACCAGGGCCAGCTTGCCGGGCAGATCGGCCGCGACGAGGTCGATACGGGCGCCGACCCCGGCGCGCTCGGCGTGCTGGAGCAGGAGCGCCGCCGAGCCGTCGTTGTCCTCGGCCCAGATCTGGTCGGCCAGGGCGTGGATGTGCACCGGGCCGCGCCCGGCCCGCGGATGGTCGACGGGCAGCGCGACGACCATCTCGTCCAGCCCGAGGAAACGCCGCTCGACCCGCTGGTCATGGGGCAGCCCCGGCGGCGCGTCGGTGACGACGGCGATGTCGAGAGCACCGTCGAGCACGCGCTGATGCAGTTCCGGGCTCAGGGCGGGGAGCAGGCTCCACCGCACGGATCCGGCCTGCCGCAACAACGTCCGGACGGCTTCGGGCACGATCCCGGTGGCCAGAGAAGGCGTCGCACCCACGGCCAGCGTCCGGCCGGACGCCCCGTCATGAGTGTCCCGCGCGGCGCGCACGGCCCGGTCGGCCTCGGTCAGCGTGGTCAGCGCGTGGCGCCGGAACACCTCCCCGGCGGGCGTCGGACGGACACCGCGCGCATGACGTTCCATCAGCGGTACACCGAGCTGCCGCTCCAGTCCGGCGATCTGCCGGGACACGGCCGACTGCGTGTGATGGAGTTCGGCGGCCGCCGCCGACAGCGAACCCAGGCGGCACACGGTCACGAAGGTTCGCCACACCGTCAGCTCCATGCCGTCAGTATGCCCAGGAGGTATGCGAGTTCCGCATGGCGGGGCTGCGAGATCTGCGCTTGTCGCAGCCGACACGGTGCACGAATCTGGCGCGCATGACCACACCACACACGATCGCCGTCCTCGGCCTGGGGCGCATGGGCGACGCGATGGCCACCCGCCTGTCGGCCCAGGGCCGGCACGTCGTCGGCTGGACCCGCTCAGGGCGCACGGCAGGCACCGTCGAGACGACCGCAGATCCGAACGAGGCCGTGGCCAGGGCCGATCTCGTGCTCCTGGCGCTGTTCGACGGCTCGGCCTGCCGCCAGGTCCTCGACGAGGTCCATGACGCGCTGTGCCCGGACGCGATCGTGCTCAACACCAGCACCGTCGCCCCCACCGAAGCGTCGGACCTGGCCCGGCGACTCGGCCCCGCCTACGTCCACACGCCCGTGCTCGGATCCGTGCGGGCGGCCGCCGCGGGCGCCTTGCACCTGCTCGCTGCCGGTGATCACGACGCGGTCGGCCGCGCCCGGCCGGTGCTGGACTCGCTGGGCACCGTGCGCCGCGTGGACGACGCCTCCACCGCCGCCGCCCTCAAGCTGATCACCAACAGCGGTCTCGCCGGGGCGGTCCTCGCGCTGCGCGACTCGCTGCGGCAGGCCGACGCCCTCGGTCTGCCCCGCGCCCGGGTGCTGGACGTCCTCGAACTCGGCCGGCTCGGCGGACTCGTGACCGCCAAGAAAGCCTTCCTCGCCGGTGAATCGGCCGTCGGCGCCGCCGAGTTCACGATCGGCGCGCTGGCCAAGGACATGGCCCTGCTGGCCGCCGCGTCGAAGACCCCGCTGGGCGGCGCAGCCGGCCTGGCCGACACCCCCGCCGACCCCGAGGCCGACATCGCCGTCGCCGCCGTTGCTCCCGCCGTGGCGGACACCGTGCTCGAACCACTGCGCGCCTACATACGCGGACACGCCACCGGCGACCCCGCCCACTTCCGTGAGGCGTTCCTGCCCACCGCGCACATCGAGGGAATCCGCGACCGGGCGTTCGTCTCCTGGCGCCTGGACGAGTACTGCGCTCTCTTCCCGGGCCGCCCGGCCCCGGACGAACCGGCCCGCTCCCGCCGTATCGACGCCGTCGACGTCCACGGCACGGTCGCGACCGCCACCATGACGCTGCGGCACGGCGCCGACCTCTTCACCGACATCTTCCTGCTGGTCCGTGCCGACGAGGGCTGGCGCATCGCCAACAAGGCCTATCACCGACACTCGTGAGGATCCTTCGCGGCAGCGGACCTCACGAAAGCAGAGACGATGACCACGCAGACGCACCACGTCGACCACGAACTCATCGAGGCGGCGGCGCACATCGCCCGCACGCGCTGCCGGGGCGACCAGCACACCATGGCGGCCGCTGCCCGTGCCCAGGACGGGCGGATCGTCACGGCGGTGAACGTCTACCACTTCACCGGAGGCCCCTGCGCCGAACTCACCCTCATCGGCGTGGCGGCCACGCAGGGCATCCACGACCTGGACACCATCGTCGCCGTGGGAGACCGGGACCGGGGCGTCGTCCCGCCGTGCGGCCGGTGCCGTCAGGTCCTTCTCGACTACTTTCCCGCCATCGGGGTCATTGTCGGCGAGGGCGACCGCGCCCGAACCGTCCGCATCACCGACCTGCTCCCCGAGAGCTATGTCTGGGCCGACCACCAGATCGACGCCGAGTAGATCGCCCCTCGGCGGGAGTCGACGCGGGTCTCACCACCCGGGCCTCGTGGTCCATGGAGGCCCGGTTCCGGGCCTGAACGGAAGCGGAGAACGTGGTGACCCATCCCGCTAGGGGGCTGCACGGCCAAGCCGTGGAGGAGCTGGGCCGGCGCATCATCCGCGGCGACTCCCCCCGGGCTCCGTGGTCGACCCGGTCAGGTTCGAGACGGAACTCGGCGTCAGCAAGACCGTGGTCCGCGAGGCGATGCGGGTGCTGGCGTCCAAGGGCCTGTCGCCCGGCGGACCTCCGGCTCCGCCTCCTACGACGACACCAAGCTGTGGGTCACCGCCCTCGCGCTCGCTGTCGCGTCCCGCTGGGAAGGAACGTCCAGCCACGCGGTCGACCCCGGGTGGGTCCCCACCCGGATGGGCGGTCGCGGCGCCCCGGACGACCTGACCGCCGGGCATCAGACCCAGGTGTGGCTCGCCACGCACTCCGACACGACCCCGAGCACCGGCGGCTACTGGTACCACCAGCGGGTATAGACACCCCACCCCGCCGCGCGGGACGAAGCGTTCCAGGCCCGCCTCATCGAGACCCTGGAGCGCCTCACAGGCGTCCCGCTCGGCTGACCACGCCCCTCATGGCCCGCCGCCGTCCGCCGGGCCCCCGGCGACGACCCCCGGCCGCCGTTCCCCCACCCGCGTCGCCTGCTCGAAGGCGTGCCCCGCCCTCAGCACGGCGGCGTCGCCCCGGTGCGGCCCCACCACCTGGAGCCCGACCGGCAGCCCGGAAGGGGTGAAACCGGCCGGGACCGACAGGGCCGGGCAGCCGGTCATCGTGATCAGGTAGGCCGAGCGCATCCAGTCCAGATAGGTCTCCATCGCCGTGCCGTCCACGGAGGCGGGGTAGGACAGCTCGACGTCGAAGGGCGCGACCTGGCTGACCGGCAGCAGCAGGACGTCGTACGACGCGAAGAACTCACGCACCCGGTGGAAGAGCGCGGCCCGCAGCAGCTCGGCGCGGCCCAGGTCCGGGCCCGTCAGCTTGCGGCCCTCCTCGATGTTCCACACCACGTCCGGGGCCATGCGGTGCCGGTGCTCGCCCAGCAGGGGCCCGTAGGCGAGCTCCATCTGCCAGGCGCGCTGGACGAGAAAGGCCTCGTCGGCACCGGACAGGTCGGGGCAGGCATCCTCGACCTCGCAGCCCAGCGCGCCGAACACCTCCACCGCGCCCCGCACCACGTCCCGCACCTCCGGGTCGACGGGCACGCTCCCGCCGAGGTCGGGCGACCAGGCGACCCGCAGGCCACGGATGTCGCCGTCGAGCGGGCCCGCGAAGGCGGAACCCGGTGTGTCGAGGGCGAGTGGGCTGCGCGGGTCCGGTCCGGCGAGGACGGACAGCATCAGCGCGACGTCCCGCACCGTGCGCGCCATGGGGCCCTTCACCGACAGCTGCCCCCAGGGCGCCTTGTCGGGCCAGGACGGGACCCGGCCGGGGGAGGGCCGCAGCCCGACCACGTTGTTGAAGGACGCGGGGTTGCGCAGGGAGCCCCCGGTGTCGCTGCCGTCGGCGAGCGGCTGCATGCCGCAGGCCAGGGCGGCCCCGGCGCCGCCGCTGCTGCCGCCCGCGCTGCGCGAGAGGTCGTAGGGGTTGCGGGTCGCGCCGAAGACCGGGTTGACGGTGTGGGAACCCATGCCGAGTTCGGGCACATTGGTCTTGCCGAGTGTGATGGCCCCGGCACCCTTGAGGCGTTCGACGACCAGATGGTCCCGGGTGGGGACGTGGTCGGCGAAGACGGGTGAGCCGTACGTCGTGCGGATGCCCGCCGTGTCGTGGAGGTCCTTGTGCGCGACGGGCAGCCCGTGCAGAGGTCCGACCTCCGCCCCCGAGGCGAGCCGCTCGTCCGCCTCCGCCGCCTCCTCCAGCGCCCGGTCGGCGACGAGCGTGACGATCGCGTTCACCGACGGATTGACCCGGTCGACGCGTTCGAGGTGGGCGGTGACGACCTCACGCGCGGACACCTCGCGGCGGCGCAGGGCGTCGGCGAGGTCGGTCGCGGTGGTGAAGCACAGGTCGGCGGGGTTCACAGTCCTCCCAGGGTTTGCTTGATCTGGACCGCGGCGAGCACCCCGAACAGCACGAAGGAGCTCGACAGCAGCACGTTGGAGACGGTCTTGTTGCGGTACGGCTGGCGCAGGCCGCGCTTGTTGAGCAGTACCAGCAGCGCCCCGGACAGCAGCGGCAGGACGAGGGAGCCCACGGCCGCGTAGGCGAGCACCAGCGGGACCGGCTTGCCCACGAAGGTCACCGCCACGGACGTGACCGCGCAGTACAGGACGAACAGGCGGAACGGACGGCTACGCTGGCCCATGTGCCGCTCGGCCTCGGTGTCCGGCATCCCGCGCAGGGTGCGCAGCGAATCGGCCAGCAGATAGCACAGGGCGTTGAAGCCGCCGACCAGGGCGCTCAGGGTCACGAGGAAGAAGGTGCCCAGGAACAGCACCCGTGCCACCGACCCGAGGTCCGCGCCGAGCGGTTCGGCCAGCGCGGCCAGCCCGTCGTTGCCGGTGATCGTCCGGCCGCTGCCGTACAGCAGTCCGGTCCCCACGATCGAGGTGCACACCACGAACAGGAACGTGACCCCGTAACTCACCGCCGTGTCCGCCCGCATGACGGGCAGCCAGCTCCGGTGCTGCCAGCCCTTCTCCCGCAGCCAGTAGCTGTACGAGGCGACCCCGGCCGTGCCGCCCACCCCGCCGACCAGGGCCAGCACGGTGACCACATCGCCCTCCGGCAGCCGCGGCCGCAGCGAGGACATCAGGGCGGACGGGTCGTCCAGGGTGACGAGCGTGACCACGGCCAGGACGACCATGCCGACGAACTTGGCCAGCATGAACCCGCTCATCACCCGTTCGAACAGCGCGTACCGGCCCACGTACACGAGCCCGGCCGACGCCAGCGCGATCACCACGGCCAGTGGCCTCAGCGGCAGCGCGGGGAACAGTGTCGTCAGCGCGAGCGAGGCCACCGAACTCAGGGCCGCCCCGTACAGCAGCCCGATGACCAGCACGAACGCGAAGAAGGCGGACGGCAGCCAGCGGGCGGCGGCGCGCAGGCTCGCGATCACGGTCAGACCGCTCCCCAGATACAGGCGCCCCACCGCCTCGGTCAGCGCGTACTTGAGGACGACACCCACCAGGATCGCCCACAGCAGGGCCATGCCGTAGCCCGCCGCGCCCGCCAGCGAGGTCACCATGTCGCCCGCGCCCACACTGGTGGCGGCGAGGACGAGACCCGGACCGAGGACGGCCAGCCGCCCGCGCCGGGAGACGGGGGCGAGCGGGGGCGCGGTCGCCTCGTGGTGAGGGGGACTTCCAGGAGTCGCGGTCACGTCGGCCACCTCCGTATGCGATCCGGGCTTCCCGGCAGAGTGGGGCAGGCTGACGGAAGGGAACAACGATCCCTGTGAAATCGACGGAATCGGCCATACGCTCAGGCCGATGGACGCACCGCACCCCGGATTCGTGGCCGATTCGCTGGACCGGCGCATCATCAGCGCGCTGCAGATCGACGGCCGTGCCTCCTGGCACCGCATCGCGACGGCCCTCGGCGAACCGGAACGCACCGTCGTCCGCCGGGGCACCCGCCTGCTGGACTCCGGGCTCGTACGGATCGGCGCCATGGTGGTGCGCGGCCGCAGCACTGTGATCGGCGTGCGCTGCGCACCCGGCCAGGCCCGCGTCGTCGCCACCGCGCTGGCACGCCGACCCGACTGCGTCTTCGCCCATGTCCTGACCGGGACCTGGGACTGTGTCGCGGAGGTGCAGTGCCCCCGCGACCGGCTCGCGGGACTTGTGACGGACGAGCTTCCGGGCCTGCCGGGGGTCGTCCGGACCCTGACGCTGCCGGTGCTGCGCCATGCGCGGACGATCCGCGAGTGGCACGCCGGCCTGCTCACCGAGACCGAGATCGCCGCACTGGCCGAGGGCACGCCCGCGAGCACCCCCGCCGCGTCGGCGGACCTCATGCCCGCCCACGACGGCACCGAACTCACCCGCTCCGACCGTCTGTTGGTGAACACCCTGGCCGAGGACGGGCGGTGCACCTACGACGAACTGGCGCGGGTCTCCGGGGTGTCCGAGGCCACGGCCCGACGCCGGCTGGGCGCCCTGCGCCGCCAGGGGCGCGTCCGCGTCCGGGCCGTGATCGAACCGGTGCTGCTCGGGCTGCCGGTGGAGGCCGTGCTGTGGGTACGGGCCGTCCCGGCGGGGGTCGAGAGGGTCGCGGCGGCGCTCGCCGAGTCCCCGCACGTCCGGTACGTCAGCTTCGTCACCGGCGAACGCCAACTGCTCGCCCTCACCGCCTTCCCGGACGAGGCGGCCCTCCACGACTTCGTGACGCGCTCCCCATGGCTGGACCAGGCGGCGTCCGTGGATGTGTCGATGGTCCTCGGATCCCTGAAGCGGGGCGGGATGCTCGCACCGTGGCTCACAGCATCACATGCTTGACCTGCGTGTAGTCGAGCAGACCGGTGAGCGACAGGTCGCTGCCGTACCCGGAGTGGCGTACACCGCCGTGGGGCATCTCCGACACCGTCGTGCCATGGGTGTTGACCCAGACGATGCCGGTCCGCAGCGCGCGGCTCGCCCGCATGGCCCGATCGTGGTCGCGGGTCCAGACACTCGCCGCGAGCCCCTGGGGCACGCCGTTGGCCAGGCGGAAGGCCTCGGACTCGTCGGCGAAGGGCTGGACGGTGACGACCGGGCCGAACACCTCGCCCCGTACGATCTCGTCCTCCTGCCGTGCCCCGGCGACCACCGTGGCCTGATGGAAGTACCCGGGGCGGGACAGAGCCGTGCCGCCGGTGACGATCTCGGCGTGGGCCGGAAGATGGTCCAACAGACCGCGTACATGGGTGAGTTGAGCGGCATTGGCGAGCGGGCCGAACGCCGCCTGTTCGTCATCCGGCGCTCCGGGCCGTCGGTCGGCCGCCCGGTCGGCGAAGCGGGCCAGGAAGCCGTCGTGGATCCGACGGTCGACCAGGATCCTGGTCGCGGCCGTGCAGTCCTGCCCCGCGTTGTAGAAGGACAGCGACGACAACTGCTCCACCGCGTCGTCGAGATCGGCGTCCGCGTGGATCAGCACCGGCGCGTTGCCGCCGAGTTCCAGGTGCAGCCGCTTGAGGTCGCCGGCCGCCGCCGCGGCGATCTCCTGCCCCGCCCGCACACTGCCCGTGACGGCCACCAGCCTGACGTCGGGATGGCCGACGAGGGACCGCCCGGTGTCGCGGTCGCCGCACACGACGTTGAGCACCCCTGACGGCAGATGCTCGGCGCCCAGCCGGGCCAGGAGCACCGCTGAGGACGGCGTGGTGTCGGACGGCTTCAGGACGACCGTGTTGCCGGCGGCCAGCGCCGGGGCGATCTTCCACACGGCCATCATCAGCGGATAGTTCCACGGGGTGATCTGGGCACAGACGCCGACCGGCTCGCGCCGCAGCACGGAGGTACGGCCTGGCGTGTACTCGGCGGCCGCGGCGCCCGGCAGATTGCGGGCGGCTCCCGCGAAGTACCGCAACACATCCACGATCGCGGGCAGTTCGTCACCCAGGAACAAGGCGCGCGGCTTTCCCGTGTCGGCCACCTCGGCGTCCGCCACCGCACCGGCCTCCCGCTCCAGCGCGTCGGCGATCCGCAGCAGCGCTGCCTGCCGCTGCGCCGGAGTCGTCACCGACCAGCCGGGGAAGGCCTCTTCGGCCGCCCGGCAGGCCGCGTCCACGTCCTCGGGGCCGGAGAGCGGGGCCGTGCCGTGCGCGAGTCCGGTGGCCGGGTCGATCAGGCGCAGGGTGGCGCCGGAGACGGCCGGTATCTCCTTGCCGCCGATGTGGTTGAGGACGATCGTGAAGCGGTCGTTGTCAGCCACGGCGCAGTGCCTCCTCGGCGGCGGCGCGGCCGGTGCGGACGGCGCCCTCCATGTATCCGGCGACCCACTGGTCGGAGCCGCAGACGTAGAACGGCGGTTCATGGGTGCCGTGCAGCGGGCCGACCGCCATGACCTCGCCCGGCGGCCACTGGGTGACATAGCCCTGGGTCCACGGGTCGGTGCCCCACAGCCGCAGATGGCACGCGCTCGGGCGGAGCGCCTCGTCGCCGAACATGCCCGCCATCTCGGCGAGCAGCTCGGGGGTGCGCAGGTGCGGCGGGGTGCCGAGCAGGACGCCGTAGCGCTCGGGCGGGATCAGAGCCGACAGGACGCCCTCGTTCTGCGGCCAGGTGCTGCCCAGGACGCCCTCGGCCTCGGACAGGCCGTTCAGATCGGCCTCCCGCCAGAAGGGACGGTCGTAGACAGCGGCGAACTTCGCCGCCGTCGCGTGGCGTTGGCGGTGCAGTGAGGCGAGCCGGGCCTCGCTCACCCCGCTGATCGCGACGGACCGCAGCGGGCCCACCGGGAGGGCGCTCACCACGGCCGTCGCGGTGAGGACCTCGCCGGTGACCAGGCGTACGGCGCAACGGTCGGGGCGGACGTCCAGGGCGGCGACGGGGGAGCCGAGCCGGATACGCGGACCGAGTTCGCGACCCATGACCTCCGCGAGCGTGGCCGAGCCGTCGGCCAGGCGCAGCCCCTCCCAGTCCTCGTAGTCGTAGTCGCCCGTGCCCGACCCGGGGACCGCCGCGCTCTTGCGCAGCGCCGCCAGCAGGGAGACCCGCTCGTAGGAGCCGCCGGCCAGGGCGAGTTGGCCGATGTCCCACAGACGTACCACGGCGGGTGTGGCCTGCCGGGAGCGCAGCCAGTCGGCCACCGACAGCCGGTCCAGGGCGGTCGCCTCCGGATGCGACCACGGGTCGTCCGGGTCGACGGTGGCGGAGAGAGCCGTGAACTCGGCGCCCATGCGCTCGTGCAGGGCCGGGTCGCCGGGGCCGAACCAGTGCGGCGGGTCGCCCGCCGAGCTGCCCTCCGGGGTGGCCCGGGTCATGCGGCCGGGTTCGGCGACATAGCTGGGGACCAGCCTCAGCCCGAGTTCCTCGGCGAGCCGGAGATAGGCGGTGTGCCCGCGGCCGACGACCTCACCGCCCAGCTGGACGGTACGGCCGTCGGACGTACGGGTCTGCTCCACCCGGCCGCCGACCCGGTCGCGGGCCTCCAGGACGAGCACGTCGGTGCCGGCGGCGGCCAGGTCCCGGGCGGCGGCGAGCCCGGCGAGTCCGGCCCCGAGCACGATCACGTCGTGATGCATGGGTTCGCTTTCTTCAGAGATGTCGGGGCGTTCAGGCCAGCACCAGACAGTGCTCCGGCCGCCAGCCGAACTCCACCGTCTCGCCGCCGCACCAGCGGTCCTCCATGCGCGCCCGGTCCGTGTTCTGCTCCAGCACCGACAGCGTGACGCCCGGGGCGAGTTCGATCAGATAGGTCGTGGTCGGGCCGCTGTAGACGGTCTCGCGGATGACACCGCTCAGCATCGACATACCGGCCTCGAAGTCCGAGAGCCAGATCTTCTCGGGGCGCACGGACACGCTCACGGCGGTGCCGTCCGCGATCTCGGAACGGGAGCCGACGGGCAGCGCCGGGCCCTTCTCCAGCGTCACCTCACCGCCCCGGTAGGTGCCGGTCATCAGGTTGGAGGTGCCCATGAAGGAGGCGACGAAGCTGGTGGCGGGATGCTCGTAGATGTCCTCGGGGGTGCCGCACTGCTCGATGCGGCCCCCGTTCATCACGGCGATCCGGTCGGACATGGTCAGCGCCTCGTCCTGGTCGTGGGTGACGAAGACGAAGGTGATGCCGACCTCGCGCTGGATCTGCTTCAGCTCCACCTGCATCTGCCGGCGCAGCTTCAGATCGAGGGCGGCCAACGGCTCGTCGAGGAGCAGGACGGCCGGACGGTTGACCAGCGCGCGGGCCAGCGCGACACGCTGCCGCTGACCGCCGGAGAGCGTCCCGGGCTTGCGGTCGGCCAGCCCGGCGAGCTGGATCAGCTCCAGCATCTCCCCGACCCGCCGCCGGATCTCCGCCCGGTCGACGCCCTTGCGCTTGAGGCCGAAGCCCACGTTGTCGGCGATGCTCAGATGGTCGAAGAGGGCGTAGCTCTGGAAGACCGTGTTGACGTTGCGCTTGTTCGGCGGCAGCGCCGTCACGTCCTCGCCGCCGAGCAGCACCGCTCCCTCGGTGGGATCGCTGAACCCGCCGATCATGCGCAGCGTGGTCGTCTTGCCGCAGCCGGACGGGCCCAGCAGGGAGAAGAAGGCGCCGGTCTCGATGTCGAGATCGAGCTGGTGGACGGCGTAGGAGTCGGCGAACTGCTTGGAGACGCCGTCGAGCCGGACGGCGGGGGTCGCGTCCATGGGTCACTTCCCGGAGAAGAGGTCGAGGCCGCCGCGGCGGCCGAAGAGGCGCGGGATGAACAAGGCCAGGGCGATCAGGGCGATGGATCCCGCGAGCATCAGGGTGCCGACCGCGTTGATGGTGGGCTGCACCCCGAAACGGATCGCCGAGTAGATCCGCACCGACAGCGGCTGCGGGTCGACGCCGGTGGTGAAGTAGGCGAGCACGAAGTCGTCGAAGACCAGCGCGAAGATCAGCACGGCACTCGCCAGCACCGCGGGCAGGAGCGCCGGAAGCGTCACCAGCCGGACCGCCTGCCACCGTGTGGCGCCGAGGTCCATCGCGGCCTCCTCCACCTCCGGGTTGAGCGCGGCGACCCGTGAGCGCAGGACGACCGTGACGTAGGAGATGGAGAAGGTGATCTCGGCGAGCATCACCGTGCCCGTGGACAGCGGCACACCCAGGCCCTTGAAGAGCAGCATCGACGCCACGCCCGTGACGATCTCCGGCGTGATCAGCGGCACCAGCATGACCAGGCCGGCCAGCGAGCCCAGCCGGGTGCGGCACCGGACCAGGCCGAGCGCGAGCGCCACCCCGAGGAGCAGCGAACCGGCCATCGCCACCAGGGAGATCCGCAGGCTGGTGCCCAGGGAGGCGAGGAGGACCTCGTCGTGGGCGAAGGCGCGGTACCAGCGCAGGCTGAAACCGTCGAACACCGTCAGCGACTTCTGGGAGTTGAAGGAGAACAGCGCCACCACGGCGATGGGCAGATAGAGCAGCGCGAAGAACAGACCGGTGACCGCGATGAGGACGCGGGGCCTGCGGTGGGCCCGGCCGCGCCGTGCGGGGGTCCGGGCGGCCGGACGGGCCGGGGCGGTGGGGGAGGGGAGCCGGAGCAGGGTCATCGGCGGGCCTCCGCCTCGTCCTTGCGGGTCCGCCGCAGATAGCCGAGCATCCCGATCAGCAGGACCAGCATCAGCAGCATGGTGAGGGCGGAGCCGAGCGGCCAGTTCTGGCCCTGGAAGAACTTGTCCTGGATGAGGTTGCCGATCATGATCTGGTCCGGGCCTCCCATGAGCTGTGCGCTGACGAAGTCACCCATCGCGGGCAGGAAGACCAGGACGAGCCCGGCCGCCGCGCCCTGCCGGGTGGCGGGCAGGGTGACGAAGAAGAAGGTGCGGACCGGGCCGCCGTACAGATCGCGGCCGGCCTCGATGAGGGAGACGTCGAGGCGTTCCAGCGCCGCGTACAGCGGGATGATCATGAAGACGACGAAGCCGTACACGAGCCCCGCGACCACGCCGAAGCCGCTGTGGAGGATCTTCGTGCCGGCGTCGGCGATACCCACCGCGCGCAGCGTGCGCAGCACGGGCCCGTCGTCGGAGAGGACCACCGACCAGCCGTACATCCGCACCAGGTAGTTGGCGAAGAACGGCACCACGATCGCGGCGATCAGCGCGTGCTTGTACCGCCCGCCGTGCAGGGCGATGGTGTACGCCACCGGATAGGCGATCAGCAGACAGACCACGCAGGTCAGCAGCGCGTAGCCGAGGGAGCGGGCCAGGACCTCGGTGTAGGCGGGGTCCGCGAGGGCGCGCACACCGGCGAGGTCGAAGCCGAAGCGCGGGTTGCCCAGCTCGTCGGTGGTGCCGACCGCGAGGACGCCGACGAGGACCAGTGAGGCGATCAGGAAGCCGGTCATCCAGATGGTGCCGGGCAGCATGAGCCAGGTCCAGACGCGGGTGCCGTCGGTATCCCGGCGGCGGGGGCGGGAGGAGGGGCGGAGCGGTGCCATGTCTCAGCCCGCCTTCACATGGGTCCAGGCGGCGTCGCGGGCGTCCTCCGCCGCGCGGCCGCCGTTGCGGAAGAACAGGTCGGCCTTCAGATCGGCCTCGGTGACGAGGCACTCGGGGAAGGGCTCGACCAGGTCGGCGTAGACCTTCTCGGCGCCCGCGACCGGCATCGGGTAGCCGATGTACTCGATGTTCCGCTTCACGTTCTCCGGCCGCAGCATGTAGTCGATGAACAGCATCGCGGTGCCGGGGTGGGGCGCGTTCCAGGGGATGGCGTAGCAGTCGGAGTTGATCGGCGAGCCCTCCTTGGGGGCCTGGAAGCCGAACACCGACGGGTCCTCGGCCTGGTTGAGCATGGCGGCCATGTCGCCGCTCCAGGCCTGCTGGATCAGCGCGTTGCCGTTGAGGAGGTTGTTGTAGCTGTCGCTGGAGAAGCCGCGCAGCCGCGGTCGCAGGGTGCCCAGCAGGGAGGTGATCCGGTCGAGGTCGCCGGTGTCACCGGAACTGACGTCGAGGCCGAGCGCGAGGGCGCCCATGCCGAGCACCTCGTCGCGGTCGTCCAGCAGGAAGACCTTGCCCTTGCCCCTGTCGCTCCACAGGTCCTTCCAGCTGTCGGCGAGTTCACCGATCCGGTCGCGACGCCAGCCGATACCGGTCTTGTACGCCGTGAAGGGCACCGTGTGCGCCGAGCCGGGGTCGTACCAGGGGTCGGCGAAGTAGTCGTAGGTGCCGAACACGGCGCGGGCGTTGGTGAGCCGGGAGTGGTCGATACGGCGCAGCCGGCCGCCGCGGACCAGGCGCTGGGCCCATTTGGCCGAGGGGAAGACGACGTCGTAGCGGTTGCCGGCGTTGAGCTTGGCGACCATGCCTTCCATCGAGTCGAAGTTCGACTGGACGACCTTGACGCCGTACTCCTTCTCGAAGCCCCTGAACACGGCCGGGTCGACGTAGTCGGCCCAGTTGAAGTAGACGAGATCGCCGTCGACGCGCGGCTCGACCGGAGCGAGCCGGTCGGCGTCGGGTTTCTTCGCGGGCATGAACCCGCAGCCGCCGGCCGCGGCGCCCAGCAGGCCGCAGGCGCCCGCCCGCAGCACGGCGCGACGGGACGGCGGTATTACCTCGGGGGACATGAACGTCCTCTCCGTCGAGGAACGGCACAACTCCAGGGCGGGACCGGCTGGTCGGCTCACTTCAGGCCCTGATTCCGCAGTGATGACCGGTCTGGGGAGGGTGCGTACGCGCGGCTCAGAAGGCGCGCGGTAAGGACGACAGGAGCCGCACGGCGGCGTCGCGCGGATGCGGTGAGTCGGCTGCTCCGAAGGGCCTCACTCGGTGATCCCCTCCAGGTCCTCCCGGACCCGGCGCGCGAACCAGCCGACGGCGGCCTCGCGCTGCGAGAGCGGGCCCGGCTCGAAACCGGGGGTGCCCATCCCGGCCTGCACCCGCTCCACCAGCTCGGCGTCCTCGTCGTTGGTGACCCAGCCGATGTGGATGTTGAGCCGCCGGGCCAGCCGGGTGCGGACGTCCTCGCCGTGCTTGGTGTAGAAGGCGCCGGGGATCGCCGCCCGGTCCTGGGCGGTGGGCAGGGCGGTCCACGCGAGCACGTGGTCAGGGTAGAAGTCGATGAGCGTATTGGGGTAGATCACGGCGTACCGCCACACCCGCCGGTCGGCCTCGGCCAGCCCCGGCATGGGGGTCGCCAGCCGCTGGTAGAGCCGCTCGGTCCAGTTCGAGGACGGCTTGTCGCGCAGCGGGGACTCGAACAGAACGTAGTTCTCCCGCACGTCCACCGTGTACGCCTGGTAGTCGAGCAGTCGCATGAGGGAGGGGTGGGCCACGGGGACGTGGTAGCCCTCCAGATAGTTGTCGACGATCACCTTCCAGTTGGCGTTCTGCTCCTCGCCGCCGGTCAGATCGTGGATGCGGTGCTTGCCGACGGGTACCAGACCGGGCCCCGCGTAGCGGCCGACGGCCTCGGCGAGCCCGGCGCAGGACTCGGAGAGCGGTGTCGCCTCCAGGTCGAGGTTGACGAAGACGAAGCCGAGGAAGGACTCGACATTGACCGGATGCAGGCCCAGCTTGGGCTTGTCCAGGCAGGGGATCCGGCGGGCCTCGGGGGCGCCGACCAGCCGTCCGTCCAGTTTGTAGGTCCAGCCGTGGTACGGGCAGCGGATCGCCTTGCCCGACGGCTCGGGGGCGGAGACCAGGCGGGTGCCGCGGTGCCGGCAGACATTGAGGTGGGCCGCGAGGCCGCCGTCCTCGGTCCGGACGACCAGCACCTCCCGGCCGGCGGCGGTGGCGGTGAGCCGGGCGCCCGGCCCCGGCAGGTCGGACTCGTGGCAGACGAGCTGCCAGGACTTGGCGAAGATCCGCTCGGTCTCGGCCTCGGCGACGGCCGGATCGGTGTAGTAGCGGGCGGGCAGCGCTTCCCCGGGGTGCTCGAGCGGCGACTCCGGTGGGGACGAGGCGAGGCTCTCTGCCCGGGTGGTCGAGGGGTGCATGGGGTCCTCCTCCGCGCCGCTGCGGCGGCGATGGGCGGTGAGGCTGTGGCCGGTGCGGCGCCAGGAGCTGCCGCGATCGGCTGACTGATTGGTTAGTCAGACTGGGACCACCGCGGAGGCAAGTCAAGACTTGTGGGCTGACTAATTGGTTAGTTAGTCTCGTGGCAGGCGGCTGGCCGGGATCCGACGACGGATGCCCAGGCATACCCCGCCCCCGTACAGCTTCCCCGCCCCTCTCCTCACGGCGCCGGAGCATCCCCACTCCCGTCATCGCCGCGCCACCCCCGTCTGCGGACCACCCGGAGACGGCGCGACCCCGGAGGCACGCATGAGCGATCGCCGAAGTCTGGTTTGGCTCGGCCTCACGCCCGAGCCCGAACAGGAGCTGCCCACCGCGGTGGCCGCCTTGCGGGCCCGGGCGGACGGCCGCCCGCCGTCGCCCCTCGTCGCCGCCGAGCGACAGCGGGTCGAGCGGCTGGTGCTGCGCGGCACACAGCGTGGCTGGCTGCGCTACCTGCGCGAAGTCACGGATCTGGTCGTCGAGGCGGCGGGATCCCGGACCGCCGACCCGGGGGCGGCCGTGCTGGCCGGAGAGGTCGTCCTCGACCACCACCGCATGCTGATCGGCCTGCCCGGCGCCGGCTACGAGCGCACCGCCGTACAGCGGCGAGAGCTGGAGGGGGCGCTGGTCCGGCTGAGGTCTCGCGAACCCCTGGGACACTCCGAGCTCGGGAGCACCCTGTGACCGGCGTGATCTCCCTCCTCCCCGAACACGTCCTGATCCCGCCGTCCACCGGCGCCGAGGGCCTCTCCCGGTATCTCGCCGGGGGCGGCTACGCGCCGGTGCCCGAGCCCGACCGGTTGCTCGACCTGATCGGCGCGGCGGGACTGCGCGGCCGGGGCGGCGCCGGATTCCCCGCCGCCGTCAAGCTCCGCGCCGTCCGTGACGCACCGGGCCCGCACGTCGTCGTCGCCAACGGCGAAGAGGGCGAACCAGGCTCTGTCAAGGACCGCTGGCTGCTGCGCCACCGGCCGCACGCGGTCCTGGACGGACTGCGGCTGGCCGCCGCCGTCACCCGGGCGGGACGCGGCTGTGTGTACCTCTCCGACGACCCGGCCGAGCAGGCGGTCCGGCGCGCGCTCGCCGAGCGGCCCTCCGACCTGCCCGTGGACGTCGTACGGACGGAGCACACCTACGTGGCGGGGGAGGAGACGGCGGTCGTACGACGGATCGACGGCGGTCCTGCCCTGCCCACCGCGAAACCACCGCGCCCGTTCGAAAGCGGGGTCGGCGGTGCGCCCACCCTCGTCGCCAATGTGGAGACCCTGGCCCGTATCGCGCTGATCCACGCGCGGCCCGACGCCACGGACCTCGTCGCCGGTGCACAGCTGGTGACCCTCTCGGGTGCCGGGGACGCCGCGCTCGTCGAGGTGCCCGCCGGTACGCATCTGAAGGTCCTCGCCGACCTCCGCGGATACGGCAGGGCGGAAGCGGTCCTGCTGGGCGGCCTGTTCGGCGGTCTGTACGGCGAGGGCTGGACGGACCTGCCGCTCGATCACGACCAGATGCGCGCGGCCGGGGGTGCGCTCGGGTGCGGAGCGCTGTACTTCACCGGTCCGCGCGACTGCCCGCTCGCCGTGGCCGTGGAGGCCGTCTCCTATCTCGCGGCCCAGAGCGCCCGGCAGTGCGGGGTGTGCGTCTCCGGCACCGGGGCGCTGGCCGACACCCTCGCGGCGGTCGCACGCGGCGAGGCCGGCGATGACGCGGTCGGCAAGCTGCGCCGCTGGTCGGAGCAACTGCCCGGCCGCGGGGCCTGCGGGCTGCTCGACGCCGCCGCCCGGATCGCGGGCACCCTCCTCACCCACTTCCCGGACCGGATCGACACCCACCACCGCCCCGGCTGCCCCGCCTGCGCGGGCGCCGCACCCGAGGACGGGCGCCGCTTCACCGTGCCGGTGCCCTGAGCCATACCCCGCTCTTCCCTTACGTCCCCCGGCCCCCGCCGCTCCGAAAGGACCCGCCGTGAAACTCCTGCTGGACTCGACCCGCTGCCATGGCTACGGCCTCTGCCAGGAACCCGCACCCGAGCTGATCGAGCTCGACGAGTGGGGCTACGCGCAGGTCCGCCCGGCCGAGGTGTCGCACGGCGACGAGGACGCCGCCGAGGCCGCCGTCGCCGCCTGCCCCAACTCCGCGCTGCGACTGGAGAAGTGACATGGGACGCGACCTCTCCGCCCTCTTCGACCCCGTCTCCGTCGCCGTCGTCGGAGCCAGCGACGACCCGGCCAAGTACGGCCACGCCATCGCCGCCCAGGCCGTCCGTGCAGGCGGCCGGCGCCCCGTGCACATGGTCAACCGCCGTGGCGGCACGGTGCTCGGCCGCACCGTCGCCCCCAGCCTCAGCGCCATCGGCGAACCCGTCGACCTGGCGGTGGTCTCCGTGCCCGCCGCCGGTTTCGAGGACGCCGTCGACGAGGCCCTGCGGTGCGGGGCCCGGGCGATCGTCGCGATCACCGCCGGCTTCGCCGAGACCGGCGAGGCGGGCCGGACACGGCAGCAGGCCGTCGCCGAACGCGTCCGCGCCGCCGGTGCCGTGATGGTCGGCCCCAACTGCCTGGGGATCGCCGACAACACCACCGACCTCTTCCTGGCCTCCGACACCTTCACCCCGGGCGGTGTCGCGCTGCTCAGCCAGAGCGGCAACCTCGCCCTCGAACTCCAGCTCCGCTTCCGCCCGCACGGCCTCGGCTTCTCCCGGTTCGTGTCGCTCGGCAACCAGGCCGACGTCACCCTCGTCGACCTGCTCGCCGACTGCGCCCGCCACGAGGGCACCCGGGCCATCGCGGTCTACGCCGAGGACTTCGGCGACGGACGCGCCTTCGCCGAGGCCGCCGCCGACGCCGGAAAGCCGGTGGTGCTCCTCACCGCCGGGCGCGGGGACGCCTCCGCGCGCAGCGCGCAGTCGCACACCGGCGCGCTCACCACCTCGGCCGATGTGGTGAGCGCGGCCTGCCGGGACGCCGGTGTGGAACTGGTCGCCACCCCGCGTGAACTCACCGTCGCGTTGGCCGCGTTGGGCGGTGGACGCCGGGCGGCCGGAGACCGGGTGGCCGTACTCACGGACGGCGGCGGGCACGGCGTCGTCGCCGCCGACGCCGTGGAGGCGGCCGGGCTGGCCGTGCCCGAACTCCGGGAGCCGACCAGGCGACAGCTCCGCGAAGCCCTCTGGGAGCCGTCGGCCGTCGTCAACCCGGTGGACCTCGCCGGGATGGGCGAGCAGGACCCCGGCTCGTACGCCGAGACCGTCGATGCCCTCCTGGCGGCCGAGGAGGTCGACGCCGTGCTGATGACCGGCTACTTCGGCGGCTACGCGGCCGCCGGAGGCGGTCTCGGCGGTGGCGGTGCGGCGCTCGCGGCCGGGGAACAGGACGCCGCGCGCCTCATCGCCGCCCGGCACCGGGCCACCGCCAAACCCATCGTGGTGCAGTCGATGTACCCCGAGTCCCCGAGCTGCCGCACGCTCGCCGCCGCCGGCATACCGGTCTTCGCCGCCACCGAGGACGCGGCCCGCGCCCTCGCCGCGACCGCTCCCGTCGGCCGCCGCACCGGGGTCACACCGCTGCCCCGGCCGGCGTCCCCGCTGCGCGAGAGCGGCTACCTGGAGACCCGCAGAGCCCTGGAGGAAGCCGGACTCGCCTTCCCCGCCGCCCGCGAGGTCCACGACGAGGCCGAACTCCACGCAGTCACAGAGGAGTTCGGAGGGCCGTACGTCCTCAAGGCCCTCCACCTCCTGCACAAGTCCGACGCCGGGGGAGTGGCACTCGGCCTGGCCGGGCCCGGCGAACTGCTCGCCGCCTTCCGCGAGATGCGTGCCCGGCTCGGTGCCTCCTCCTACTCCGTGGAGGCCATGGCCGACCTGACCGACGGCATCGAGCTGATCGTGGGCGTCAACCGGGACCCCCGCTTCGGCCCCGTCGCCATGGTGGGCCTGGGCGGTGTGCTGGCGGAGGCTCTGCACGACGTCGCCTTCACCCTCGCCCCCGTCTCCGCCGACCGGGCCGAGACCCTGCTGCGCGGACTGCGCACCGCCGCTCTGCTCGACGGGGTGCGGGGCAAGCCACCCGTCGACGTCGTCGCCGCCGCGAAGGCCGTCGAGACGATCACGGCGTTTGCCGCCGCCCACCCGGAGATCGCCGAGATCGAGGTCAACCCCCTGCTCGTACGCCCCGACGGCGTGCTCGCCCTCGACTCCCGAGCCGTACTCGCCTGACCCCACTGGAAGAGGCCCCCATGGACCTGCGCTACACCCCCGAGCAGACCGATCTGAAGCGTCGCGCCGCCGACTACGCACGGCTGCTCATGCGCTACGAGGACCAGTCCGAGCAGGCGGGCGGCCCGCTGCCGCAGCAGCTCGTGACCGAACTGACCCGGGCCGCCATGGACGCCGGCGTCTACGCCATCAACATGCCCGCCGAATGGGGCGGCGCCGGGCTCAGCCTGCTCGACCAGGTCATCGTCGAGGAGGAGTTCGGCAAGGTCACCAACTGCCTGTGGGACATCCCCTGGCGGCCCGCCAACGTCCTGGCCTACGGCGACGAGCGGCAGCGCGAGAAGTACCTGCTGCCCGTGATCCGCGCGGAGAAGTTCGACGCGTTCGCGGTGACCGAGCCGGGCGCGGGATCCGACCCGTCCTCCGGCACCTCCACGGCCGACCGCACCGACGGCGGCTGGGTGCTCAACGGCGAGAAGTGGTTCGTCACCTGCGGCGACATCGCCGACTTCCTGCTGGTGCAGGCGGACGCCGGACCCGAGCGGCAGCCCACCCTGTTCTTCGTGGACCGGGCCGCGCCCGGCGTCGAGATGACCCGGGTGCCGCACTTCATGCACTCCGCCGTCAACGGGCACCCCGAGTTCACCTTCACCGACGTCTTCGTGGCCGACGAGGACGTGCTCGGCGGCGTCGGCAACGGCTACGAGCTGACCAAGGAATGGTTCACCGACGAACGCCTGATGATCGCGGCCCGGACCGTCGGCGCGGCCGAGCGTGCCCTGCGACTCGCCCGTGACTGGGCCGTGGAGCGCGAGCAGTTCGGGGCGCCCATCGCCTCGTACCAGCTGATCCAGGGCATGCTCGCGGACTGCGCCGTGGACATCGCCGTCAACCGCGCCTACACCCACCAGGTCGCCTGGGAGGCCGACCAGCCCGGCACCGACCGCAAGACGCTGCACGCCAAGGCCTCCACCGCCAAACTCGCCGCCAGCGAGGCCGCCGGCCGGGTCGCCGACCGCTGTCTGCAGATCTTCGGCGGCCGGGGCTACGACCGCACCTACCCCGTCGAGCGCATGTACCGCGAACTGCGCGTCGACCGGATCTGGGAGGGCACCTCCGAGATCCAGCGGCTGATCATCGCCAACGAGCTCATCAAGCGCGGCACCCGCGCCCTCGCCCTGCCCACGCACTGACTCCCCATCCTTCACCAGCGAGGACTTCCATGGACTTCCGTCTCACCCCGCGCCAGGCACAGCTCAAGGCCGAGGCGCGCGCCCTCACCGACTTCATCGCCACCTACGAGACCCAGTGCGAGGAGGACAACGGCCTGCCCGCCGACGCCCACGCCAAGGTCCGTGACGCCGTCCTCGACGCCGGACTCCAGGCCGTCAACATGCCCGCCGAGTGGGGCGGCGCCGGACTCACCATCGCCGAACAGGCCACCGTGCAGGAGGAGCTGGGGCGGCTCACCGGCGCCCTGTGGGACATGGTGTGGCGGCCCGCCAACGCGCTCCGCTTCTGCACCCCCGAGCAGCGCGAGCGGTTCCTCATCCCGGTGATCAACGGCGAGCGGCGCGACTGCTACGCCGTCACCGAGCCCGGCGCCGGGTCCGACCCGCAGAACCTCGCCACCACCGCCACCCGGAACGACCAGGGCTGGGTGCTCAACGGCGAGAAGTGGTTCGTCACCGTCGGCGACCACGCCGACTTCATGATCGTCCTCGCGGCGGCGGGCCCGGAGCGCGCACCGACCCTCTTCCTGGTCGACAAGGACACCCCCGGCATCGAGATGACCCGGGTCCCGCGCTGGATGCACACCTTCGTCTACGAGCACCCCGAGTTCACCTTCACCGACGTCCAGGTCGGCGATGACGCCGTCCTCGGCGGCATCGGCGAGGGCTACGACATCACGCGCTCCTGGTTCACCGAGGAGCGCCTGATGATCGCCGCCCGTACCATCGGCGCGGCCGAGCGGGCGCTGGAACTCTCCCGTGACTGGGCCGTGGAGCGGGAGCAGTTCGGGGCGCCGATCTCCTCGTACCAGCTGATCCAGGGCATGCTCGCCGACTGCGCCGTGGACATCGCCGTCAACCGCGCCTACACCCACCAGGTCGCCTGGGAGATCGACCAGGCCACGGCGGAGGACCGCAAGACCCTGCACGCCAAGGCGGCCATCGCCAAGCTCTCGGCGAGCGAGGCCTCGGGGCGCGTGATCGACCGCTGCCTCCAGATCCACGGCGGGCGCGGCTACGACCGCTCCTACGCCGTCGAACGGCTCTATCGCGAGCTGCGCGTGGACCGCATCTGGGAGGGCACCTCCGAGATCCAGCGGCTGATCATCGCCAACGAACTCGTCAAGCGCGGCACGGGCGTCCTGGACCTGCCCGCCGCCTGAGCCGCATCGTCGCAGACCGGAGAGAGGAAGACGGATGACCGACATCAAGCGCGTGGGAGTCGTCGGCTGCGGGCTGATGGGCGCCGGCATCGCCGAGGTCTGCGCACGGGCCGACGTACCGGTCACGGTCGTGGAGCGCGACGCGGAGGCGGCCCGGGCCGGCCGCCTCCGCATCACCCGCTCGCTCGACCGGGCCACCGCACACGGCAGACTGAGCGACGAACGACGGGAGGCCGCCGACGCCTTGATCACCGTCGTGCATGAACTCGAGGCACTGCACGACCACGACCTGGTCATCGAAGCGGTCGCCGAGGACGAGGCCCTCAAGGTCGACGTCTTCACCCGCCTCGACTCCGTGCTCACCGGCGACCACACCATTCTGGCGACCAACACCTCCTCCATCCCGGTCATCAGGCTCGCCGCCGCGACGACCCGGCCCGACCGGGTCGTCGGGGTGCACTTCTTCAACCCCGTACCGGTCCTGCGCCTCGTCGAACTCGTGCCCTCGCTGCTCACCTCGCCCGTCACGGCGGCACGGGCCGAGGAGTTCGTCACCGGTACTCTCGGCAAGGAGGTGGTCCGGACCCGCGACAAGGCCGGGTTCGTCGTCAACGCGCTGCTCGTGCCGTATCTGCTGGCGGCCGTCCGCATGGTGGAGTCGGGCAGCGCGACCGTCGAGGACGTCGACCGGGGCATGGTCCTCGGCTGCGCGCATCCGCTGGGCCCGCTGGCCCTGACGGACCTCATCGGCCTCGACACCACACGCGCCATCGCCGAGTCGCTGTACGCCGAGTTCCGCGAGCCCCAGTACTCGCCGCCCCCGCTGCTGTCCCGGATGGTGGAGGCCGGTCTGCTGGGGCGGAAGTCCGGGCGGGGCTTCCACACGTACGACGAAGAGCCGCGGCACGAGGCCCCCGTACCGGCGAGGCGGCCGTGAGGGAAGATGGTCATGGCGTACGACCACCGAACGAGGGGAGCCGCAGGGTGTCCACCAAGGTGCGCACGGCAGACACGCGCGAGCGCATCCTGACCGCGGCGTGCGAGGTCATCGCCGACATCGGGTTCGAGAAGATCCGCATGCGCATGGTCGCCGAGCGCGCCGGAGTGTCGACGGCGCTGCTCCACTACCACTTCGACACCCGCGAGAAGCTGTTCACCGAGGCGATGACCCACTCCTTCGCCCACACCGCCGTCGACCTCGAACACGACGCGGAGACGGCCCCGGCGGCGGTCATCCTGGCCCGCATCCTGCGCAACCTGCTGCCCACCGATCCCCAGCTCCACCAGGACTGGCGGCTCTGGCAGGAACTCTGGGTCAGGGCGCTGCGCGACGAGACCACCCGGGTCTTCGCCGTGGACCTCTACGCGCAGTTGCACGCCTGGGTGGGGGACGCGGTACGGCGCGGTATCGACTCCGGCGAGTTCACGCCGACCGACGTCGACGACCTCAGCACGCTCGTGCTGTCCCTGAGCGACGGCTACGGCATCCGCCTCATGCTGCGCGACCCGACGGTCACCCTCGACACGGCCCTCACCGCCGTATGGCGCCATGTCTCTACCGCACTCGGCCTGCCGGACACCGTCCCGACGGAGTGAGATCGCCGCCGGCTGTCACAGACCCGGACGCCGCCCTGTCTCTCTGGTGAGTCAGTCAACCAGTGAACGGAGACAGTGATGAAGATCGTGGTCGTCGGCGGTACGGGCCTCATCGGCTCGCAGGTGGTCACGCTGCTGCGTGACAAGGGACACGAGGCCGTGGCCGCCGCCCCCACCACGGGCGTCGACACCCTCACCGGCGAGGGACTTGCCGAGGTCCTCAAGGGCGCGGACGTGGTCGTGGACGTGTCGAACTCGCCGTCCTTCGACACCGAACCGGCCCTGGACTTCTTCACCCGCTCGGCGCGGAACCTGTTCGCCGCCGAGAAGGAGGCGGGCGTCCGGCACCATGTCGGACTGTCCATCGTGGGTGTCGACCAGGTGCCCGGCTACGGCTACTACGAGGCCAAGGTCGCCCAGGAGAACGCCGTGCGCGGCAGCGGCGTGCCCTACAGCCTCGTGCGTGCCACCCAGTTCTTCGAGTTCATCGCCCCGGTGATGGACATGTCCACCGAGGGCGGCGAGGTGCGCCTGCCGTCCCTGCGGCTGCGTCCGATCGCCTCCGCCGAGGTGGCCGCCGCCGTCGCCGAGGCGGCGCAGGGCGAACCGTCGAACGGCATCCGCAACATCGCCGGACCCGAGACCCACGGCCTGGACTGGTTCGGCGAACTCACCCTGGCGGCGAAGCCGGACGGCCGCACCGTCGTCACGGACGAGACCGCCAGTCTGTTCGCCGGCATGCCCGACGTGCTCACCGGCGACGAGAGTGCGCACCTCTCGGCCGTCCGCTACGAGGAGTGGCTCCAGCAGCACTGATGAAGCCAGGGGCTACGGGCGGTCGGTGAGCCTGCGGGCCGACCGCTCGTACGCCCTCAGCTTGTCCGGCGTCAGCACCCAGTAGAGCCCGTCGATGCCGTCCGGGCCCACGGTGGCGCTCACCAGGGCGACGGCGACCCCGTCCCGGGCGAGCAGCAGGCAGGGCTGTCCGTTGGCCTGGACCATGCCGTAGTCGGCCCCGGGGAAGAACTTCTGGGCGAAGGCCGTCACCCTGGCCACGCGCCCGGCCCCCACGATCTCCAGCCGCGCCACACCTCGCATGCCGTTGCCGTCCGCGTACGCGACGACATCGGCCGACAGCACGGTCTCCAGCGCGGCGACGTCACCGTGCCGCGCGGCGGCCACGAAGGCGTCGAGCAGGCGCCGGTGCTGCGCCGTGTCGACCGGTTCCCGCCGCTCGGCGGACAGCCGCTTACGGGCCCGGCTGACGATCTGCCGGGTGTTGGCCTGGCTCAGCTCCAGCATGCCCGCGATCTCGTCGTACGCGTAGTCGAACGCCTCGCGCAGCACGTACGCCGCCCGCTCCACCGGATTCAGTCGCTCCAGGACCAGCAGCACGGCCAGCTCCAGCGCCTCGCCGCGTTCCGCGCCGACCTGCGGATCGACGCTCGTGTCCACGGGCTCCGGCAGCCACGGCCCGACATAGGCCTCGCGGCGCACCCGCGCCGACTGGGCCACGTTGATCGCCAGCCGGGTGGTGATCTTCGCCAGGAACGCCCCGTGATCCCGCACGGCGCTCCGGTCGGCGCCCTGCCAGCGCAGCCACACGTCCTGCACCACGTCCTCGGCCTCGGACACGCTGCCCAGGACGCGGTAGGCGATGCCGAACAGCCGGGGACGCAAGCGCTCGAAGGCGTCCGCCGCCGCGTCCAGCGCGTCGTCGAGGGGCTGCCGCTGGTCCATGCTGCCGATGCCTCCGGGGTCGACCGTCGTGGCTCCGACAGTACGTCCCCCGGAGTGCTCGGACGGGTTCCTAGACCTCGTAGCGGGGTGTCCACTGCGCCTGCGCGACCGCCTTGCGCAGCTCCTCCTCCGTCGCGTGCGGGGCCACCCCGTCCTCGACGGCGGCGAGGGCCGCGGCCAGGGCGATCTCGCGGGCGGAGTCCCGCATCCCGGTCAGGGGCGGCAGCAGCGGCACGGGCCCGTCCACGCCGTCCGCCGCCTGGACCGCGCATTCGGCGACGGCACGGGCGGCGGCCACGAGCATGCGGTCGGTGACGCGGGTGGCACGGCTCGCGGTCACCGCGAGCCCCATGGCCGGGAAGACGTACACGTTGTTGGACTGCGCCACCGGCACCTCGTGCCCGTCCACCGTCAGCGGCGGGAAGGGCGAGCCGGTGGCGATCAGCGCCCGGCCGTCGGTCCAGCGGGTGAGGTCGGCGGGCTCGGCCTCGGAGTGGGAGGTCGGGTTGGAGAGCGGGAAGACGACCGGCCGCTCGCATGTCGAGGCCATCTGCCGCACGATCTCCTCGGTGAACGCGCCGTGAGCCGTCGACAGCCCGATCAGCGCCGTCGGCTCGACGCGGCGCACCACCTCGGCGAGGCCCGTGCCGTCCCAGTCGGTCACCTCGCTGTCGTCGCGCGCGAACACCCGCTGCTGCGGAGTCAGTTCGTCGCGGGAGCGCACCAGCAGGCCGTCGACGTCGAGGATCCAGAACCGCGCCGTGGCCTCGTCCTCCGACAGCCCCTCGTCGACCATCGCCGTACGGATCATGTCGGCGACACCGATGGCCGCCGACCCCGCGCCGAGGATCACCAGCCGCTGGTCGGGCAGCGGAGTGCCCGCCACGTCCGCCGCGGTGGACAGGGCGCCGAGCGCGACGGCAGCCGTGCCCTGGATGTCGTCGTTGAACGTGAGCAGCCGGTCGCGGTAGCGGGCCAGGATCGGATGGGCGTGGGCGGTGGCGAAGTCCTCCCACTGGAGCAGCGTCCCGGGCAGCTCCGCCTCGACCGCCGACACGAAGGCCTCGATCATCTCGTCGTACTCGGCACCGGTCAGCCTGCGGTCACGCCGGCCCAGGTAGCGCGGGTTGTCCAGCAGGGCCTCGTTGTCCGTGCCGACGTCCAGCAGGACCGGCAGCGTACGGGCGGGGTGGATGCCGCCGATCGCCGTGTAGAGGCTGAGCTTGCCGATCGGGATGCCCATGCCGCCCACGCCCTGGTCGCCGAGCCCCAGGATGCGCTGCCCGTCGGTGACGACGATGACGTCCACGTCGTGGTCCGGGTAGGGCCGGTTGCGCAGGATGTCCTGGAAGCGGTGCCGGTCCTCCCAGCTCAGGAACAGCCCGCGCGGCCGCCGGTAGATCTCGCTGAACCGCTGACAGGCCTCACCCACCGTCGGCGTGTAGACGACGGGCAGCAGCTCCTCCAGGTACTCGGTGACCAGACGGTAGAAGAGCACCTCGTTGGTGTCCTGCAGCTGCCGCAGATAGATGTGCCGGTTGAGGGGCTTGTCGTAGCCGCGGAACGCCTCGTAGGCGCGGGCGACCTGCTCGTCCAGGGTCTCCACGGCGGGCGGCAGCAGCCCGTCGAGCCCGAGCCGCGCACGCTCCTCCCGGCTGAAGGCGGTGCCCTTGTTGACCAGCGGGTCGGCCAGGGTCGTGACGGCGGGGCTCGTGGTGGTGCGGGGGTGGTGATTCATGGGCTGGTCCATGACGTGACGACTTCCCCGCCCCGAACGGCCCAACCGAACGCTCCGGAGGAGGCAAGGGCGGGGGAGCGGTGTGACCGTGGTGGAAGGGACGCGCCTGCGTACACGGACGAGGAGGCACGATGGCGGGACTGGTCGAGGGCGGCAGGGCAAGCGCTGCCACGACGGGCGGCGCGCAACAGCCGCCGGAACGGTCCCGGGGCGTCCTCGAGCGGCTCGGCGCCGTCGCCGACGCCGTCCTCTACGAGGGCTACCTCCTCTACCCCTACCGCCGGTCCTCGGCCAAGAACCGCGTCCGATGGCAGTTCGGGGTGCTCTTCCCCCGGGACTGGGTGGAGGCGGACGGCCCCGTCGTCCCCGGCGTGTCGGGCTCCGCCGACTCCTGGTACCAGCAGACCGAGTGCCTCATGCGCGTCCGGCGGCCCGGCGACGCCTCCGTCCGCGTGCGGATCCGCTACCTCCAGACGCAGCGCAAGCAGGTGGAGGACAGCGGCCGGCACCCCGTCGCGTCGCTGCGCACCGACGACGGCACGGTGCATCTGACCTTCGACGAGGCGGTACCGCGCGAGTGCGAGGTCGTGGTCCCCCTCGACGAGCTCCTCGGCACGGGACGCACCGTTCCCGTGGGCGCCGCGGCCGGCGTGGACGTCGAGCTGCTGCCCGCGGGCGCCGGGCGGGTGGTGCGGCACCGCGACGAGGTGCGGGCCGAGGCCACCGTCACCGCCGAGCGACTCACCGACGACCTCTGCCGGCTGCGCGTCCGGACGGCCAACACCGGGACCGCGCCGGAGGGACGGGTCGCACGTGACGAGGCCTTGCGACGCGCCCTCATCGCCACCCACACCCTCATCGGCGGTGACGGGGTGGAGTTCGTCTCGCTGATCGACCCCCCGGCGGACCTGGCGGCACCCGCGCGCGCGTGCCGCAACGAGTTCACCTTCCCCGTCCTCGGCGGCACGGCCGAGGACGGCGGAGCCGAGGACGGGGCAGTCGAGGACGCCGGGCACGGGCACCTCCTGCTGTCCGCGCCGATCATCCTGCCCGACCACCCCCAGGTCGCCCCCGAGAGCCCGGGCGATCTGCACGACGCCGCGGAGATCGACGAGATCCTCACCCTGCGCACCATGCTGCTGACCGACGAGGAGAAGCGCGAGGCGCGGGCCACCGATCCCAGGGCGGCCGCGATCCTCGACCGGGTCGACACCATGCCGCAGGAGGTCTTCGAACGGCTGCACGGCGCCGTCCGCTCCCTGGCACCGGTCGCCGCCCCGGCACTGGCCGCCCCGGCACCGGTCGCCCCTGCGGCGGCCGCAGCCGCGGCCGCCGAACGCCCCGCCTGGTGGCAGGAGGGCGCCGACGACGGTCTCTCGCCGACCACCGACACCGTGCTCGTCGACGGCGTGCCCCTCGGCGGCGGCAGCCGCGTCCGGCTCCGCCCCCGCGTACGGGGCGCCGACGCGCAGGACATGTTCCTGGCCGGCCGGACCGCCGAGGTCGCCGCCGTCTTCCACGACGTGGACGGCAGCGTGCACCTCGCCGTCACCCTCGACGACGACCCCGCGGCCGAACTGCACACCTGGTACGGCCGCTTCCACTACTTCCGGCCCGACGAGCTCGAACCGCTCGCGCCCGCCGGAACCCCGGACGAGCCGTCGGCACCGGCTCCCGCCGCGGCACCAGCGCGGCACACGACCGACTCCGAGACCCCCGCAGCGGAGGCCGACTGACATGACAACGAACAGCGGTACAGCCGAGGTCAGCAAGGAACCCGATCGCGCCGAGGACCGTCAGGGCATCGACGAGATCACCATCCTCTGGATCTCCGAAGGCATGAGCTGCGACGGCGACACCGTCTCGCTGACCGCCGCCGACCAGCCCTCCATCGAGGACCTGGTGCTCGGCCTGATCCCGGGCCTGCCGAAGGTGAACCTGGTCAACAAGGTGCTCTCCCCGAGCCTGGGCGGCGAGGACTTCCTCGCCCCCTACCGGGCCGCCGTACGCGGCGAACTCGCCCCGTTCATCCTCGTCATCGAGGGCTCGGTCCCCAACCAGAACATCATCGAGGGCGACGGCTACTGGACGTCCTTCGGCAACGACCCGGAGACCGGCGAGCCGCAGCCCCTGAACTGGTGGATCGACCAACTGGCCCCCAAGGCCTGGGCCGTGGTGGCCGCCGGCACCTGCGCCACCTTCGGCGGCATCCACGCCATGTCCGGCAACCCCACCGGCTGCATGGGCCTCGCCGACTACCTGGGCTGGGACTACACCTCGCAGGGCGGGCTGCCCATCGTCAACGTGCCCGGCTGCCCGATCCAGCCCGAGAACTTCATGGAGACCCTGGTCTGGGTCCTCTACCACGCGGCCGGTTCCGCACCCCCGCCGCCGCTGGACCACATGCTGCGCCCGCAGTGGCTCTTCGGGAAGACGGTCCACGAGGGCTGCGACCGCGGCTCGTACTACGAGCAGGCCAGCTTCGCCAAGGACTACAACTCGCCCAAGTGCCTGGTCAAAACGGGCTGTTGGGGGCCGGTCGTCAACTGCAACGTGCCCAAGCGCGGCTGGATGGCCGGCATCGGCGGCTGCCCGAACGTCGGCGGCATCTGCATCGGATGCACGATGCCCGGCTTCCCCGACGCGTTCATGCCGTTCATGGACGAGCCTCCGGGCAGCACCCTGTCGTCCATGGTCATCAAGCCCTACGGATCCGTCATCCGCCGGCTGCGCGGCGTGACCAACGAGCTCGTCAACCACGAGCCCAGATGGCGCCACAACAAGCGCAAGCTGACCAGCGGCTACGACCCGCACTGGCGGTCCTCGTGACGCCCGGCACCCACCGCACCACCCACCCCCACACCACCGACAGCGAGGGGCAGTACCACAGATGACGACCACCGAGGCCCGGCCCACGGAGCGCAAGCCGCCCCAACTCGTGGACATGTCCTGGGATCCGATCACCCGGATCATCGGGAACCTGGGCATCTACACGAAGATCGACTTCGCCAACCGGGAAGTCGTGGAATGCCACAGCACCTCGTCGCTGTTCCGCGGCTACTCGGTGTTCATGAAGGGCAAGGACCCGCGCGACGCGGGCTTCATCACGTCCCGGATCTGCGGCATCTGCGGCGACAACCACACCACCTGCTCCGACTACGCCCAGCAGATGGCCTACGGCGTGAAACCGCCCCCGCTCGCCGAGCACATCGTCAACCTCGGCGAAGCGGCGGAGTACATCTTCGATCACACGATCTTCCAGGACAACCTGGTCTTCGTGGACTTCTGCGAGGCGATGGTCAAGGCCACCACCCCCAGTGTGCTGGCCCGCGCCGAACGCACCGAGGCGCCCCGCGGCGAGACCCACGGCTACCGCACGATCGCCGACATCATGCGCGCCTTCAACCCCTTCGAGGGCGAGGTCTACAAGGAGGCCCTGAAGGTCAGCCGGATCACCCGCGAGATGTTCTGTCTCATGGAGGGGCGGCACGTCCACCCCTCCACGCTGTACCCGGGCGGTGTCGGCACGATGCCGCAGCCGACCGCCTTCACCGACTACCTCAGCCGGCTCATGCGGGTCATCGACTTCGTGAAGAAGTCCGTCGCCATGAACGACGACGTCTTCGACTTCTTCTACGAGGCGATGCCCGGCTACGAGGAGGTCGGCCGCCGCCGCACCCTGCTGGGCTGCTGGGGCGCCTTCCAGAACCCCGCGACCGTCGACTACCGCTACGAGACGATGAACTCCTGGGGCAAGGACATGTACGTCACCCCCGGCATCATCGTCGACGGCGAACTGGTCACCAACAACCTCGTCGACATCAACCTCGGCCTGCGCATCATGCTGGGCAGCTCGTACTACGAGGACTGGGTCAACGAATCGCCCTTCGTCACGCACGACCCGCTCGGCAACCCCGTCGACATGCGCCACCCGTGGAACCAGACGACCGTCCCGGTGCCGCAGAAGCGCGACTTCGACGACAAGTACAGCTGGGTCATGAGCCCGCGCTGGTACGACAAGCGGACCGACGCGCACCTCGCCCTCGACACCGGCGGCGGCCCGCTCGCCCGCCTGTGGTCGACCGCGCTGAGCGGCATCGTCGACACCCCGTACGTCAAGTCCACCGGCCACAGCGTGCGCATCTCGCTGCCCAAGGGCGAGTCGCTGCCGGAGACCACTCTGGAGTGGCGCATCCCGAAGTGGAGCAACACCATCGAGCGCGACCGCGCCCGGCCGTACTTCGTCGCGTACGCGGCCGCGATGGCCCTCCAGTTCCTGGAGGAGGCCATGGGGATGGTGCGCGCGGGCGAGACCAAGGTGTTCGAGAACTACGAGGTGCCCGACGAGGCGATCGGCTGCGGCTTCCACGAGGCGGTGCGCGGCGTCCTCTCCCACCACCTGGTGATCAAGGACAAGAAGATCGCCAACTACCACCCCTACCCGCCCACCCCGTGGAACGCCAGCCCCCGCGACATCTACGGCACCCCCGGGCCGTACGAGGACGCCGTCCAGGGCCAGCCCATCTTCGAGGAGAACGGGCCGGACGAGTTCAAGGGCGTCGACATCATGCGCACCGTCCGCAGCTTCGACCCCTGTCTGCCGTGCGGTGTGCACATGTACGTCGGCAAGGGCAAGACGCTGACCACCCTGCACTCGCCGACCTACGGGGCGAACCATGGCTGAGGCCGCCGGAGCGCGGCTGGCCGACCCGGAGGTGGAGGCCCGGCTCGCCCGGCTCGACGACCTGCTGGAAGGCCTGGAGTCCGCGCCCGGCCCCACCACCCGCTCCGCCACCGAGGCGGTAGCGCTCCTGACCGAGGTCTACGGCGAGGCACTGGCCCGCGTCATGGACCACGCGGACGGGACGCTGGCCGGGAACCTGGCCGGAGACGAACTGCTGGGCCATCTGCTGGTCCTGCACGACATCCACCCCGAGCCCGCCGAGCGCCGGGCGGCCCGTGCCGTAGAGCGGCTGCGGCCCGCCGTCCAGGAGCGCGGCGGCGACGTGGAGTGGGCCGGGGTGGAGGGGCGGGTCGGCCGGGTGCGCCTGACGTCGGGCGGCGGATGCGGCTCCGGCTGCGGCGGCGGAGGATCCGAGGTCACCGACGCGGTCCGGGCCGCGGTCCTCGCCGTGGCTCCCGAGCTGACGGCGGTGGAACCACTGCCGAGCACGCCGGCCCCCGCGTTCGTACCGCTGACCACCCTGACGACCCGGGACGCGCGGTGACCACCGACGGGGCACTGGCCCGCCTCATCCGCTCCTCGGCCGACCGCACGGCGGCGGCCGCGGAGGAGGTGTGCGACCTGTGCGCCGCGCCCCTCGCCGACGAGCACGCCCATCTGCACGACGCCGGGCAGGATGAGGTGCGCTGCGCCTGCCGGCCCTGCTCGGTGCTGTTCGCCGAGGCCGGGGCGGGCGACGGCCAGTACCGGCTCGTGCCCCGGCGCCGAATCCGGCTGCCGCATGTCGACACGGCGGTCCTGGGCGTACCGGTCGGTCTGGTCTTCTTCGTCCCCCGGGCGGACGGCACCGTCACCGCGCAGGGCCCGAGCCCGGCGGGGGCCATGCGCTGGGAGGTGGACGCGGCGGCCTGGCGGGAACTGGCCGGGACGGTTCCGGAGCTCGCCACCGTGGAACCCGAGGTGGAGGCCCTGCTGGTCAACACCGTCCACGGTCTCGACCACCACTGGATCGTGCCGGTCGACGACTGCTACCGGATGGTCGCCGTCGTACGACGGGAGTGGCGCGGCCTGTCCGGCGGAGGCCGGATCTGGCCGGTCGTCGAGCAGTTCTTCGAGGACCTCACCGAGCGGCCATGAGCACGCACTCCGAAGGTCGGAGGCGAGGAAGGAGAACACCCCATGGGCAGCATCAGAGTGGGCCGGCCCCAGGCGAAGCCCGACACCCCCGGGCATGTCGCCGGACTGCACCAGGGCAACAAGGGACGGTACGCGGAGCAGAAGGGCCACCACGAGGACGGCACCGCCGACGCGCGCCGCTCCACGGGGATCCACTGGAAGCGGCATGACGCCCTCGTGGAGAGCATGCCGAACATCTCGCCGGGATGAGAGCCGTTCCCGGACGGAGCAGGGAGTCGTCGCAATGAAGGTCAAACGAGCACGCAGACCCGTCGCCCGCAGACGCGACGGGATGAGCGGACAGCGGGTGCTGAAGGCCGAGGCCGTCCTGGTGGGCGGTGCGGTGCTGGCCCTGCTGTGCTGGGAGTGGCCCAGCCTGAGGCGGGAGGCCCGGATCTGGCGGATGTCCGGCGGGCTCCGCGCGGGCAAACGGTATCCGTGAGCCGGCCGTGCACGAGCTGTCGATCGCGACCGCGATCATCGAGCGGGCCGACGAGCTGGCCCGGGCGGACGGGACGGACGCCGTCTCGACCGTGACCGTCCGGGTCGGCGAGCTGGCGGGCGTCGTCCCCGACGCCCTCGGTTTCGCCTTCGAGGTGGCCCGCGACGGCACCGCCCTCGCGGGGGCCCGGCTCGTCGTCGAGCAGGTCCCCGGGCAGGCCTGGTGCGGCCCGTGCGCCGAGGAGTTCCCGGTGGGCATGCCCCCGTTCTTCTGGTGCCCGCGCTGCGACCAGCCCTCCAGCGACCTGCGCAGCGGCCGGGAACTGGAGATCACGGGCATCGAGCCCGCACCGGCCTCGGCATAGCGCGCGTGGGCCCCGCCGAGACCTTCGGCGGGGCCCACGCGCATGCCCGGTCAGCAGATGCGCGGCAACTGCTCGCCGAGCGGCAGATCCACCACCCGTGTCCCGCCCAGACCGGTGGCGACCACCACCATCCCGGGGTGCTCGGCGACGCACTCGCCGATGACCGTGGCCCCGGCGCCCTGCGGATGGGCCCGCATCGTCGCGAGCACCTCGTCCGCCGACGACGGTGGCACGAAGGCGACCAGCCGGCCCTCGTTGGCGACGTACAGGGGATCAAGCCCGAGGAAGCCGCAGGCGTTCGCCACGGCGTCCGGCACCGGAACGGCCCGCTCCTGGAGCCGGACCCCGGTCCCGGAGGCGCGGGCGATCTCGTTGAGGGACGCCGCGAGGCCACCCCGGGTGGGGTCGCGCAGCACATGGATGTCCGGGGTGACGGCCAGCATCGCCGCCACCAGATCCGCCAGCGGCGCGGTGTCGCTGGCGATCTCGACCCCGAACTCCAGCCCCTCCCGCACACTCATGATCGCCACCCCGTGCAGACCGATCGGCCCGCTGACGATCACGGCATCACCGGGCCGCGCGCGCTGCGGCCGGATGTCCACCCCGTCGGGCACGAGCCCCACCCCGGCCGTGGTCACATACACCCCGTCGCCGTGCCCGGACTCGACGACCTTGGTGTCACCGGTGGCGATGGTGACCCCGGCAGCCTCGGCCGCAGCCCCCATGGCGCGCGCGATCCGTCCGACGACGCTCAGCTCCACGCCCTCCTCCAGCACGAAGGCTGCGGAGAGGTAGGCCGGCCGGGCGCCGCTCATCGCGAGATCGTTGACCGTGCCGTTGACCGCGAGGTCACCCAGGCTGCCGCCCGGGAAGAACAGCGGCCTGACCACGTAGGAGTCGGTGGAGAACGCCAGCCGCGCGCCGCCCAGTTCGAGGACGGCGGAGTCGGCGAGAGCAGCCAGCGTGGCGTTGCCGTAGGCGGGGACGAAGACCTGCTCCATCAGCTCCGCCGACAGCGCGCCTCCGCCGCCGTGGCCCATCACCACCACCGGCTGGTCGCGCAGGGGAGCGGGGCAGGTCCAGTTCGCCGGGTCGACGGTGTCCGCGAGTTGTTCAGGCAACGGGGTTCATCTCCTCCCGCGCGGCCCGCTCGGCCTGCGGTGTCGCGGCGTTCATCCGGCGGTACAGGTAGTAGGCCGCGCAGGCGCCCTCGCTGGAGACCATGGTGGCGCCGAGCGGGGTGCGCGGGGTGCAGGTGGTGCCGAACGCCTCGCACTCGGTGGGCTTGATCAGCCCTTGGAGCACTTCGCCGCTGCGGCACTCGGCGGGCTCCTCGGTGCGGATCCCGGTGACGTCGAAGCGGTGCTCGGCGTCGTACGCCCGGAAGGCGTCGGTCAGCCGCCAGCCGCTCAGCGGGATCGGCCCGATGCCACGCCAGTTCCGGTCGGTGACCTCGAACACCTCCTCGATCATGCGCACCGCCGCCGGATTGCCCTCCTCGCGCACGGCACGCGGGTAGGCGTTCTCCACCCGGTGCTCACCGCGCTCCAGCTGCCGGACCGCCAGGCGGATGCCCTCCAGGATGTCCAGCGGCTCGAAGCCGGTCACCACCATCGGCACCCGGAACCGCGCGGCCAGTTCGGGGTACTCCGCCATGCCCATCACGCTGCACACATGCCCGGCGGCCAGAAAGCCCTGCACCCGGCAGGCGGGCGCCGTCATGATCGCCTCGATGGCCGGGGGCACCCGCACATGCGACACCAGCAGGCTGAAGTTGTTCAGCCCGAGACGCCGCGCCTGGTGCACGGCCATCGCGTTGGCGGGGGCCGTGGTCTCGAAGCCGATCGCGAAGAACACCACCTCCCGGTCCGGGTGGCGGCGGGCCAGTTCCAGGGCGTCGAGCGGCGAGTACACCACCCGTACGTCGCCGCCCTCGCCCTTGACCCGGAACAGGTCGCGGTCGGTGCCCGGCACGCGGAGCATGTCGCCGAAGGAGCAGAAGATCACGCCGGGCCGCGAGGCGATCTCCAGCGCCTGGTCGATGACGTCGAGGGGCGTGACACAGACGGGGCAGCCGGGGCCGTGGATCAACTCCACCTGCTCGGGCAGCAGTTGGTCGATGCCGTGCCGGATGATCGAGTGGGTCTGCCCGCCGCACACCTCCATCAGGGCCCACGGCCGGGTGGCGGTGGCGCGGATCTCGTCCAGCAGGCGCCGGGCCAGCCCGGGGTCGTTGAACTCGTCGATGTACTTCACGCCGTTCCCGCCTCCTTCGCCGCCTGCTCCCAGGCGTCCCCGAACTCCTCCTCCAGCAGACCCAGTTCCTCGAAGAGCTTCAGCGAGGCCAGGGCCGACTCCTCGTCCAGCCGCTGGAGCGCGAAACCGACGTGCACGATGACGTACTCACCCACCCGCACATCGGACACGTACTCCAGGCACGCCTGCTTCTGCACTCCGCCGAAGTCGATCAGCCCGGTGAGCGGTTCCGAACTGTCGTCGATGGACACGACCTTGCCGGGCACTGCCAAACACATGGGTCACTCCTCCTGTCGTAGGTGCGCCGCGACCACCAGCTGGCCGAGGGCCAGCCCGCCGTCGTTCGGCGGGACTTCGCCGTGGCGGAGCACCGCGAAGCCGGCTTCGGCCAGCAGCCGCGCGCACTCCTCCTCCAGCAGCGCGTTGGCGAAGACCCCGCCGCTGAGGGCGACGGTCGCCAGGCCGGTGTCCTGACGCGCACGCCGGCAGACCTCCGCGACGGCCCTCGCCACCGCACGGTGGAAGCGGGCGGCGAGCACGGGGGCCGGGGTGCCGCGCCGCAGATCGGCGACGAGGGCGCTCAGCACGGGCGCCGGGTCGTACGCACCGGCGGTGAAGCCGAAGTCGTAGGCCGAGGTGCCCTCGCCCCAGGCCGAAGCGGCGGCGGCCTCCAGCTCCAGGGCGGCCTGGGCCTCGTACCCCGCGCGATGGCACACGCCGACCAGGGACGACACGGCGTCGAAGAGCCGGCCCATGCTGGAGGTCGCGACACAGGCCACCCCGCGCGTCAACTGACGGTGCAGAACGGCCAGTTCCTCGGACGAACAGGCGGCCGCACTGGGCAGATCCGCGTCCCACGCCAGGCCCGCCGACCACAGCCGGGCCAGGGCCAGGCGGCAGGGGTTGGCCACGCCCGCGTCGCCGCCGGGCAGCGGGGCGGGGGCCAGACGGGCGAGGCGCCGGTAGCCGGTGTAGTCGGCGAGCAGGATCTCGCCGCCCCAGACCGTGCCGTCGTCGCCGTAGCCGGTGCCGTCGAAGGCGACACCGATCACGGGCGCGGTGCCGTCGAGGCCGTGCTGGGCCATCGTCGAGGCGATGTGCGCGTGATGGTGCTGGACGAAGACGGGCGCCAGCCGGTGGGCTCGCCTCCGTGCCCACCGCGCGGAGTGGTATCCGGGATGCCGGTCGGCGGCGACGAGTTCGGGGGTGATGCCGGTCAGCGACCGCAGGTGCGCCTCGGCCCGCCGGGCCGCCTCCAGGGTGGTCAGCTCGCCCATGTCCCCGATGTGCGGCCCGAACCAGGCGTGGTCGCCCTCGCCGAGGCACAGGGCGTTCTTCAGATCCCCGCCCACGGCGAGCGTCGGCCGCACCGGGACCGGCAGCCGCAGCGGTCGGGGCACATACCCCCGGGAGCGGCGCAGCACCTGCTCGGTGCCGTCGGGGCGTACCCGCAGCAGCGAGTCGTCGCAGGGCGAGGAGATCGGCCGGTCATGGGCGAGCCAGGCGTCGGCCAGACCGGCCAGCCGGGTCAGTGCCTCGTCGTCGTCCGTGACGATCGGTTCGCCGGAGCGGTTGCCGCTCGTCATCACCAGCACGCGCGGGCCCGGCGGATCACCGGGCAGGCCGAACAGCAGGGTGTGCACGGGCGTGTAGGGCAGCATGACGCCGAGGTGCGGGCTGCCGGGACAGACACCCGGCGCGAGGCCCGCCCGCTCCGCTCGCCGCCGCAGCAGGACGATGGGGCGCCGGGCGCTGGTGAGGGCGGCCAGTTCAGTCGTACTGGGGTCGGCGATCCGCCGTACGGCGTCGAGGTCCGCGCACATCACCGCGAACGGCTTGCCGCCGCGCGCCTTGCGGGCGCGCAGCGTCTCGACGGCCCGTGCGTCGGCGGCGTCACACGCCAGGTGGTAGCCGCCGAGGCCCTTGACGGCGACGATCCGCCCGGCGGCCAGCAGCGCCCGCGCCCCGGCCAGGGCGTCGGCGTCCCGCGCCGGGCGGATGTCGCTGCCGGAGGCGGGCAGCAGGCGCAGCCGGGGGCCGCAGTCGGGGCAGGCCACGGGCTGGGCGTGGAAGCGCCGGTCGCCGGGATCGCCGTACTCCCGGGCGCAGCCGGTACACATCGGGAAGCCGGCCATGGTCGTGACCGCCCGGTCGTACGGCATGCCCGTGGCGATGGTGAAGCGGGGCCCGCAGTGGGTGCAGGTGACGAACGGGTGCCGGTGACGGCGGTCGGCCGGATCGGCCAGGTCCCGCAGGCAGTCGGGGCAGGTCGCCGTGTCGGGCGGGAGGAGGGTGCGGCCGGGGGAGCGGTCGGTGGAACGGATGCCGAAGGCGTCGTCGGCGCCGCTGACGGGCAGGTCCTCGAACCCGACGCCGGTGACCGTGGCCAACGGCGGCGGCTCCTGGGCCAGCCGGTCGCAGAAGTCGGCGACGCCCTCCGGCGGTCCCTCCACCTCGATGAGGACACCGCTCGCCGTGTTGCTCACGAACCCGGCGAGCGCGAGATCGGTGGCCAGGCGGTGCACAAAGGGGCGGAACCCCACGCCCTGCACCGTGCCGCGCACGGTGACGCGACGGCGCACCGCCTGAGCGGCGGGCGCCGTCACGAGACGAGGCCGGCTTCGGTGCCCTCGTGGGAGTGGGAGTGGGAGTGGGAGTCGGAGTGCGAGTGGGAGTGCGGGCGGGGCGCCAGAGGAGGCCGGTGCACAGGGGCCCCGTCCCGTACGGCGAGCACCCGCTCCAGCAGCGTGTCGACACCGTCGTCGGTCCGGGCGCAGGAGAACAGCAGCTCCACCCCGGGGTTGACCCGCTGGACATTGGCGGCGAAGGCCGCCTGGTCGAAATCGGCGGGCCCGGCCAGATCGACCTTGGTGAGCACCACCAGATGGGCGGACCCGAAGGCCGTGGGGTACTTCAGCGGCTTGTCCTCGCCCTCCGTCACCGCCATCAGCACGATGCGCAGGCGCTCGCCGAGATCGTAGGAGGCCGGACAGACGAGGTTGCCGACGTTCTCGACGAACAGCAGCGAGGTGCCCTCGGGCAGCCAGCTCTCCACATGGCCGCGCAGCTGCCGCGCCTCCAGATGGCACAGCCCGTCCGTCAGCAGCTGCTTCACCGGGGCCCCCGAGCGGGCGAGCCGGTGCGCGTCGTTCTCGGTGGCCAGGTCGGCGGTGAGCGCGGCCACCGGAAGCCCCCGCTCCACCGCCCTGGCCAGCACCCGCCCGAGCAGCTCCGTCTTGCCGCTGCCCGGGCTGGACAGCAGGTTGACCACGCTCACGCCCCGCCGGGCCAGCTCCTCGCGCAGCCCCGCGGCCAGGGAGTCGTTCTTCGCCAGGACGGCCTGGGTGACCTCGTCCACGGAATCGCACATGGAGCCGCTCCTCGCGGTCGGTAAGCACATCGGTAGGGAAATCAGTCCGCTACCGATCCTCCGCGCCACCGCTCACCGTGCCCGGCAGCCCGGCCGACGACAGGGCGGCGGATTCCTCCGGGCGGCTCAACGTGGGCGTGGCAGCCGGGTCCGTGAGCAGCTCCGGGACCATGGTGTGCAGCGCCGCGACGGCCCGCCCGACCGCTTCGCGCACCGTCGCGCTGATGCCCGGCGCGATGTCCTCGTCGGCGGGTGCCCGCAGCTCGGGCTCGCAGGCCAGGACGAGGACACGCGGCAGCGGCTCGTCGCCCAGGTGGGCGGCCAGGGCGAGGACCTTCGCCGGGTCCATGCCGTGCGCCTCGGGCGGGGCGCCCCCCGAGGCACCGTCGGGCAGGTCCGGCTCGACCAGCGACAGGGTGCCCGGCGCGTGTCCCCGTACCGCCGCGTCGACCAGGACGGCCGTGTCGTAGCCGTCGAGCAGTTCGTACGCCAGATCCATCCCGCGGATGCCGAAGTCCCGCACCCGCACCTCGGGCGGCAGCGGGTTCCGCTCCAGGGCGCGGATCACCTCGGGGCCGAAGGCGTCGTCCGCGAGGAAGATGTTGCCGACCCCGGCGACGAGCAGCCGCGCACTCATCGCGCACCTCCCAGGGGCCGCGGGGAGCCGGTCGGAAGCTTGCGGACGAAGGCCGACCGCAGCGCGTGATACGGGGCCTGGCGGTCGAAGAGGATCGTGCGCATGCGGGCGAGTTCGGTCCGCCGGTACTCGGCCAGCGGGCGCTGCAGCTCGTCCGAGTGCCGAGCCGTGGTCTTCGCGGTGATCCGGCCGGCGAGATCCGGGTCGTCGGCGAGCGCGGCGGCCAGCCGCTCGACCTCGGGCGTGAACTCGTCCGGCCGGGCGGGCACCAGACGATCCACCAGCCCGATCCGCGCGGCCGTCGCCGCGCTCACCGGCAGCGCCTCGCTGGTCAGCCGCTCGGCCGTCTCGGCTCCCACACGGCGCGGCAGGGAGTACGTCCAGAACTCCGAGCCGTACAGGCCCATGTTCCGGTAGTGCGGATTGAGGACGCTGCCCGTGCGGCACCACACCTCGTCCGCGGCCAGGGCGAGCATGACGCCGCCGGCCGCCGCGTTGCCGCCGAGGGCCGAGACCACCAGCCGGTCGGTGGTGCGCAGCACGGCCTCGACCAGGTCGTTCATGGCGTTGAGGTTGGACCAGGACTCGCCCGCCGGGTCGCTCGACGCCTCGATGACGTTGAGATGGATGCCGTTGGAGAAGAAGTCGCGGGCGCCGCCGAGCACCAGCACCGAGGTGGGGCGGCTGAGCGCGTACCGGTAGGCGGCCAGCAGCCTGCGGCAGTGGGTGGTGCTCATCGCCCCGCCGGGGAACGAGAAGCTCACGAAGCCGACCTCGCCCTGCTGCCGGTAGCGGATGTCGGTCCAGGTGCTGCGGTCCGGGGGCAGCTCGAGCGGCGCGGCGATCTCGGGCAGCCAGTGCGGGCGGTCGCTCGAGATCGGCATGCCGTGGGATCCGGGCGGGGCCGGGAAACCGGCCAGGACGGAGGCCGCCGGGCGGCGGAACGGCGCCGGGTCGCCGGAGCTCTTGAGGGGGCGCAGCTCCGGGATCCACACCGCGCCGTCCCGGGTGGCCCGGCAGACCGCGCCGGACCGGGTCGCGAGCAGTTCCCCGGGCTCACCCCGCAGCCGGTCCTCGGGATGCCCGCCGTGCAGGAACACCTCCCGGCCGCAGATCTCGTCCCGGACGCCGGGCTGCGAGTCGGCCCCGCGGAGCTTGCGCAGCACCGTCCGGGTGGTGTCCCGCTCCCAGTCGATCCGCCGCCGCTCCTGGCGGAAGAAGTCCCGCCACACCACGTCGACCCCGGGCTCGCTCTGCGGACGCGGCTTGTACGAGCCGTCGGCGTAGCGCCGCACGGCCTGGAGGACCGCGGCGGTCGCGGCGTCGGCGACCTCGCCCCCGTACATGCTGCTCTTGCCCGCCGGCGGCACGGTGAAGGACCCGTCCGCCCACACGTCGCCCGCGTCCATCGCCGCCTCGGCCTGAAGCACCGTCACACCCCACTCGGGCGCCTCCTGGGCGATCGCCCAGTCCAGGGAGGACGGCCCCCGGTCGCCGGGTGGCCCCGGGTGCACGATCAGGCAGGTGTGCTGCTGCCACACGTCCTCCGGCAGGGCCGTCTTCAGCATCGGGGCGACGACCAGGTCCGGACGCACCTCCTGTACGGCGGCCCGGACCGCGTCGGCGCCGTGCGAGGCGAGGACGACGTCCACCCGGTGTCCCTCGTCCGACAGTTCCGCGTACACACGCTGGGACAGGCTGTTGAACGCGCTGGCGACAAGCAAGATGTCCATGACATGGCATGCTCGCCGTTCGGACGAGGGCCGAGAAGGACCACCGCGGCGTTTCGCGGCCCTCGCCCGCTTCCGGGCTACTCTCCCGACGGTGCGGTCAGCGGAACCCCCAGGCCGACCGGGGTGCCGAAGTTCGGTGTCCCGTCGGCGTTCCAGGTGAATTTCTGTGCCCTGGTCGAGCGGTTCATGTCGCAGCCGCCGCCCGCGGAGCTGTTGGCGTGGTACACCATCCAGTCCTCTGTGCCGTCCGGCGACTTGAAGAAGCCGTTGTGGCCGGGGCCGTACACCCCGGTGGCGTTGGACCGCTGGAACACCGGGTTCGGTGACTTGACCCAGGAGGAGGAGCTGAGCGGGTCGCCGCCGTTGTAGGTGAGCATGCCCAGCTTGTAGTCGGGTGTGGAGCAGTGGCTGGCGGAGTAGACGATGAAGGTCTTCCCGTTCCGCTGCAGCACCTCGGCGCCCTCGTTGACCGCGCCGCCCACCGTCTCCCAGCCGTATGTGGGGGTGGAGAGGATCCGGCGTGTGCCGCTCGCGGTCCACGGGTTGGACAGCGGCCGGATGAACATCGGCTGCGAGCCGTTGTAGAAGGTACCGAGCAGATACAGCTTGCCGTTGAGCTGGAGGATGCCCGGGTCCAGCTCCCAGGTGTTGTCCTGGGACGGGTCGAGCAGATCGGCCTTGAAGGTGTAGGGGCCCATCGGGTCGAGTCCCGCGCTCTCCAGGACATGGATCCGCTGGGTGCCCAGATCGAAGGGCTCCCGCCCGGCCGTGTAGTAGAAGTACCACCGCTTGCCGTTCGGGCCGTCGAGCAGATGGAACTCCGGGGCCCACATCGTGCCCGCCCCGTTCGGCCTGGTCAGATTGAAGATCACCTGTTCCGTGGCCGTGGCGAGGCCGCCCAGCGTGCGGGACTTGCGCATGGTGACCGTCGAGTTCCACGTCGTGGTGGCGAGGTAGTAGTAACCGTCGTGGTAGGTCAGCCAGGGGTCGGGGCCGCGCTGGGCGATCGGGTTGGTGAAGGTGCCCGGGCTCGTGCCGCCGCCGGTGAAGCCGGCCAGACGCCACACCCTGCCGTTCGCGGCGGAGCACGGCAGCTGCACCAGGCCGGTGTTCGACGCCGACGAACCCCCGCTCGGCGTCACGCACTTGCCCGAGGCCGTGGAGACCAGGTTGAAGGCCTTGTCGGCGCCGCTCACCGGCACCAGCCGCCACTGCTGGTTGGTGCCACCGTGGCAGGGCCACTGGATGACCGTGGCGTTGTCCGCGGTGGACGCGCCCGACACGTCGACGCACTGCCCGGACTGCGTGGTGATGGTGTACGTGTCACCCGAACCGGACCCCGAGACCGGCGCGAAGCGGAAACTCTGGTTGGCGCCGGAACCGCACGCGAACGCACGCAACTGCGTCCCGTTCGTCGACGAACCACCCGGCAGATCAAGGCAGTTGCCGCCGTTCTGGTTCACCCCCGTCGACGTGAACGCGACGGCGGCGGCAGCGGGCTGCGGTGCCGCAAGGAAGGCGACCATCATGGTGAGGACGCCGAGGAGCGCGGACAGACATCTGAAACGGGTCACGGGCCGTACACCTTCGCTTCGAGGAGGCCGACGGAGTTGTTGCCGTTGCTGGTGAGCTGCACACGCAGTCGTGTGGTGTTCGTCGCGGTGAACGTGACCGCGTTGTACTGGTTCTTCGCCACCGGGTAGCCGCTCGCGCCGGGCACGTCGACATAGGCGCTGCCGTTCCAGTACTGGAGCTTCCACGAGGCGGGCATGTCGATGCCCTGGTCGTCGTCGAAGAAGTACACCTCGGCCTTGTTCACCGTCTTTGCCGACGGCCAGGTCAGCTCGGCCCACTGCTGCCCGCTCTCCGGCCAGGTGCCCCAGCGGGTGTTGACGGTGTCGTTGGACGAGGGCGGATCGACCCCGTCGTTGATCGCGGTGACGCTCTCCCAGGAGGAGGTGTACGAGGCGGACGCCGTCGCGGACGTCGCCAGGTTGGCGGGTGGCTGGGCGCCGCCCCGGTTGTGGACCTTGATCTCGGTGAGGCCCGTCTTCGCGCCGGAGGCGTTGGTGGCCAGGACCCTGATGCGCTGGGCGCTGATCGCCGGGAACCGCACCAGGTTGTAGTTGGCGCGGGGCGCGGCCGGGCTCTTGGTCTGGCCGTCGGCGTTCACCCAGGACGTGCCGTTGTGGTACTGGATCGTGTACGAGGACGGCGCCCGGTAGGTCGTACTGGCGGGGCGGCTGTCCTTGAAGTACAGGCGCACCTCGTTGAGCGTCCGGGCGGTGCCGAAGTTCAGCTCGTACCAGTCCTGGCTGTTCGAGGAGCCGCCCGCGCCCCAGAACGGCTCATTGGTGGGAAGCCCGTCGACCGCGCCCGAGACGGCGCTGCCCGACCCGGTGTGGGAGGCGGACGCGGTCGCGCCGGAGGCGAGGTTGGCCGGGTCGCCGGTCAGGTCGACACCGGCCTTGGCGAGCATGTCGACCATGCGGGGACTGTCCTGCACGACCTGGTGGGGGGCCTTCAGCCCGGAGACGGCCGTGCGGTGGGTGACCGTGCCCTTCGTAGTGACCTCGCCGCTGGCCGGGTCCCAGGTGAAGGGCACCAGGGAGCTGACGGTGGCGGCCCGGGTGCCGTTGACGTAGATCGAGTAGCCCTCCGGGATACCGGGGTAGCGCACCACGCCGTCGGCCGGGTCGTCCCAGACGACGGACAGGTCGGCGCCCCGGTAGCGCAGGTTGTTGACCGTGAAGTGGGACCAGCCGATGTCGATGGGGGAGAGCTCCACCTTCGCGTCGCTGCGCGGCCGCAGCCCCGCCACGTCCTCGATCACCGTCCAGTTGCTGCTGCCGAGGATGTTGTGGTGGATCCACGAGCGGTAGTTGACGGAGCTGCCGTTCCAGTCGGCCCAGAACTCGTTCGCGTCCGGCCACTGGGTGTTGCCGCCGACGTACTGCGCCCAGGTGTTCCAGTAGAGGAGCTTCTTGTAGTCGGTGGCGCTCATCCAGGAGTTGGAGTAGTTGCGCAGCACCGAGGAGTACAGCCGGAACTGGACGGTGGAGTTGATGGTGGAGAAGTTGTTGGAGCCCGGCTCCCCGGCCTCGGCCGCCGCCTTCTTGTCGACCTGGTTGGCCGTGTAGAACGGGAAGATCGGGTACTGGGCCGGGTCGTCGAACAGCCGCAGGGCCTGCTTGTACGTCGCCGTGTCGGGGACGGCGCCGACCGAGAACGGGTAGTAGTTGTTGATCTCCTTCCAGGGCACCCACTCGTTGGTCGACTTCAGCCGGTGCTCGAACAGCTGCCGGTTGGGGTTCCAGAGCACGTTGACGATGGCGTCCTTGATCTGGTTGGCGAGGGTGCGCATCTCGCTCGCCTTGGCCGTGTTGCCGGTCGCCTCGTAGGCCTGCGCGGCGGCCAGCGCCCCGCTGTACTGGTAGGCGGACTCGGCGCGGTCCATGGTGCCGGGCTTCCAGTGGAAGGAGACGGCGTCGGCGTCATTGCCCGTCAGAGCGCCCCAGTCGTACTCGATGAGCTTGTTGTTGTCACGGTCGTAGTGCGCGAGCTGGCCCTTGACATCGCCCTCCGCGTAGCGGGCGAGGCTCGCGGCGATGCCCGGCTGGCCGCCGTGGATCTGGTAGCTCTTCCACGCCGCCTCTGCGATGTACTGGGTGTAGCTGTTGGACCAGTTCTCCGGGTCCCCCGGGTTGTCCAGGAACCGGCCGCCCTTGGAGGTCTGGCCGACGCTCAGCCAGTCCCCGTAGGCGTACGACGGATCGCGCAGATACTTCAGATCGTCGATGTGCATCGGCTGGGTGAGCGCGATGGCGTTGTTGTAGCCGAGGACGCCCTCGGTCGAGGTCGGGAACTGGAAGGTCTGCCCGGGGATGTCGGCGTCCAGGTGGTTGAAGCGCATCAGCCACCAGCGGTAGTAGATGTTCTTCTTGATCGCGGGCTCGGGCACGTCGATGTACGGCACGTTCTGCGCCCACCACCGGTTGTAGGCCCGGACATGGGTGGCGAACGCGGTGGCCGCCGAGTAGCCCGCGTAGGCGTCGTACTCGCTCCGCGACTCGGGGATCTCGTCGGTGACGAAACCCATCACGACCTTCGCGGTCACCGTGGCACCGGCCGCGACCGTCACGGACCGGTTGAGGCCGCCGCTGGAGACGGCGAACCCGTCACCGGTCAGCCGGGGGCGCAGCGTCGTGAGGTTGTTGTAGGCGTTGACCTGCCCGGTCAGCTCGCTGCCGCTGCCCGAGGTGGTGTAGGGCGAGGTCGCCCGCAACTGGAGAGTGGTGGCGGACGAGCCGTTGTTCTTGATCGACAGGTTCGTCACGGCCACGTTGCTGTCCGTGATGAACTTCGTCTGGTCGACCGTGACCGAGCCGCTGGTGTGCACGCTCTTCCAGTGGCTGGGCGTCTGCCGGCGCTGCGCGACCTGCTCGGTGAAGGTCCCCGGGGTGACCGCGACGGTGTAGGCGCTGTTGCCGTTGATGTTCTCCCAGTAGGCGACCTTGCCGCCGAAACCGAACCGGGCCGGGTCGTGCTCCTTCATGAACAGTGCGCGTCCCCGGCTCATCAGCCAGGGCCCGGCCGGATCGTTGCCTGAGCGGGCGAGCAGCCGGTCCATCCAGAAGTCGGTCCCCGAACTCTCCGCGTCGTAGATCGCCCGCATCATGTCGCCCGAGGTGTGGGCGACGGGCGGGGCGGGGATCGCGGGGCCGCTGAAACTGGGGAAACCGATGGTCTGCGCCGCCGCGGCCGGGGTGGCGGGGACCACGCAACAGACGGCGAGTACCAGTGCGGCCAGGAGGGTCTGCGGTCTTCTCATCGGAGCTCCCTGTCCGGACCTGCAGAGCACGGAAACGACCTAAAAGGTTTTCGCAACGTAGAAGTGAGCTGATGAAGTGTCAAGAGTATTGGGAGCGCCCTGAGTTGGAAAACCTTTCAGGTGGGCGTTGCTCGCGAACGTATTCGACGTTACGGTCCTGCGGTGATCGCCCGGCGTACGCCGGAGCGGGCGTCACGAGGGGACATCGCATGCGAAACCGGTCGGCCGGCGTCATCCGCAACCCGGTGCTGCCCGGGTCCCACCCGGACCCGTCGATCCTGCGGGTGGGGCCGGACTTCTACCTGGCCACCTCGACGTTCGAGTGGTATCCGGGCGTGCGCCTGCACCACTCCACGGACCTGGTGCACTGGCGCCCCCTCGGCGGCGCCCTCGACCACACCCGCCTGCTCGACCTGACCGGCTGCCCGGACTCGGGCGGCGTCTGGGCGCCCAGCCTCACCCACGCCGACGGCCTGTTCCACCTCGTCTACAGCAACGTCTCCACCTACGTCGGCGGCTTCACCGACTGCCCCAACTACCTGATCACCGCTCCCTCCATCGAGGGCCCCTGGTCGGATCCGGTACCCCTGCACGCCCGGGGCTTCGACGCCTCCCTCTTCCACGACGGCTCCGACAGCCGGCTGCTGAACCTGGTCCACGACTGGCGCCCCGGCCACGGCGGCTCGGCGGGCCTGGAGGCCCGGCGCTACGACCGTGCCGCACGCCGCCTCGTCGGCGACCCCGTGCGGATCGGGCTGCCGCCGCAGTCCGGCTGGATCGAAGGCCCGAACCTCTACCGCCGGGGCGACTGGTACTACCTGCTCACCGCGGACGGCGGCACGGGCTACGACCACCAGGTCACCGTCTCCCGCTCGCGCACCCTGACGGGCCCCTACACTCGCGACCCCGACGGCCCGCTCCTCACCGCCCGCGACCATCCCGACCTACCGCTGCAGAAGGCCGGGCACGGCAGCCTGGTGGAGACCGGCGACGGCGACTGGTACCTGGCCTACCTCGTGGCCCGGCCCCTCGGGCGGCGAGGACCGTGCGTCCTGGGCCGGGAGACGGCACTGGCACCCGTGATCTGGACCGCCGACGAATGGCCCCGTGTCGAGACCGGCCTGCCCGCGCTGGAAGTTCCGGCCGGCATCTCCAGGGCGGGCGAGGACCACACGGACGCGGAGGACACCGACGGATTCGACGGCCCGGCCCTGGGCCCCCAGTGGTCGACCCTGCGCCGACCTCCGACCCCCGACTGGGTCTCGCTCACCGAACGCCCGTCCCATCTGCGGCTCCGGGGCGGCCGGTCACCGCAGAGCCTGGTCGAACCCAGCCTGGTGGCCCGCCGCGTGACCGGGGCGCGCTGCTCGTTCGAGGCGACGATGGAGTACCGGCCGGAGGCGTTCCAGCACCTGGCCGGGATCACCGCGTACTACAACACCCGCAACTGGTACTACCTGTACGTCACCGTGGACGACGAGGGTCAGCCCGTCCTGCGCGTCGCGAGCTGCGACCGGGGCGTGCTCAGCGTCGACGAAACCGGCCAGGCGCAGCTCGGCCCCGCCGCACGACTGCGGCTCGGCCTCGACTTCGACGGGGCCGACCTGCGCTTCCGGTACGACACCGGCCGGGGCTGGGAGCCCTTCGGTGCCGTCCTGGACGCCACCGTCCTCTCCGACGAGCACGCCGAGCACATCGAGGACGGACAGATCCGCTCCCTCGGCTTCACCGGCGCGTTCGTCGGCCTGTGGGCCTGGGACCTCGGCGGGGGCGGGCACCCTGCCGACTTCGACGAGGTCACCTACCGGGCTGGGGAACAAGCTCCCGTTCGATGAATCGGTTGAGGTGGTGCCGTGCCTGCTGAGTGGTCAGGGGAGGTGCCTGGCGCAGGCGTTGCAGGGCGAGGCCGTCGGCGAGGGCGGCGAAGCGGGCCGTGAAGCCGTCGAGGTCGTCGCCGATGAACTCGCCGTCTGCGACGCCCCGTTCGGCCAGGGCGCGGATCTGCCGGTGCCAGGCCGCGTACCGGTCGGCCTGCCCCCGGGCGAAGGTCTCGTCCGTGCTCTGCTCGCCCGCGTGCCAGAAGTCGAACCACATCCGCCAGTGCCGGTCGGTGTCCTCCGTGAACAGTGCGTCGACGAGCAGCCTGAGCGCCTCGGCCCCGCTGGTCGCGTGCTCGGCGGCCTCGCTGAGCGCCGCGTAGTACTGCTCGATGTGCAGCACCATGGCCTCGGAGAGGACTTCCTGCACACTGTCGAAGTGGTACGTGACCGTGCCGACGGACACTCCGGCCGCCGCTGCCACGTCGCGCACGCCGACCGACTTGTAGCCGCGCTCCGCGATCAGCGGCACGGCCGCGTCGACGATGAGACGCCGCCGCACCTCGGTGGGCTGCCGGGTCCGGTCCCGGGCCGCGACGGCACGGCGCGGGCCCTTCCCGCCCTGCCGCGGCTGCTCGGCGGCGGTCATCCCGATGTCCTCGGGGTGGTGCGGTGCCATGCGCGCTCGGCCACTGTCTCTCCGTTCCCCCGTGCCTCGATACGGCTGTCCATGATGAACTCCGCGGCCGTGGCGCGCAGCTCCGTCCGGGCCATGATCTCAGCGTCCCAGTCATCGCCGCGCCGCAGCCGGATGCGCCACTCGGAGACGGCCCGCGCCGACAGCGGATCGTCGGTGCGGATGGTGTACGTCTCGCGGGCGCTCTCCTCGTAGCGCAGCCCGTCCGGGTACGTCCGCGACCCCCCGTATCCGGGGTCGACGTCCAGGGTCCACTCGCCCTTGGCGACGTCGTGTGTGACCAGCCGCTCGGGGCGGGGGTCCGGGGGAGTGTCGTAGGTGACCGGCATCGGTACCGCCTGCTCCGGTTCCTCGAAGCGGACGGCGGCCTCGTCGGCGGCCTCGCGCACCGGCAGCAGGACCGCGCTGTCGGCCGGGACGACGTGCAGCGCCCCGCGTTCGCCGTGCGGCCAGACCCAGGGCCAGTACGCGTCGGAGACGGCGACACGGACGCGGTGGCCGGGCGGGAAGGCGTAGCCGATGCCGTTGAGCTCGAACTCGACGTCCTCGTACGTCCCCGGAGTCCACTCGACGGCGTGTTCGCGGCCCTTCCTGCTGAGCAGGTTGAGCACGCCCCGGGTGACGAGTGTGGACGAGCCGTCGGGAGCGACATCGCACACGCGGGCGATGACATGGGCCCGCGGTGTGTCGCTGTCGAGGCGGAGCCGGACACGCGGCCGGCCGAGGATCTCCACGCGCTGCTCCAGGGGCGCGGAGTCGAAGCAGACGGACCGGCCGTCCTCCTCGCGCTGGTCGGGCGGCAGGTCGGCGGCGTTGCCGAACGGGAAGAAGCGTCCGGCGTCGAGCCCGGTGTGCAGCGGAGAGCGCACCACGACCGGGTCGCGGCCCTCGCCCAGCGGCCGGGTGTCCCAGGTGACGTCGGGGCTCGGCCACTCGGCGTCGGTCACCCAGCGGCCGGGCATCTCCTCGTGCGACGGGGAGGGCGGTACGGGGTCGTTCAGCCAGGAGCGCAGCAGCGGCTCAGCCATGACGCCCGTGTCGACGCCCTTGAGATGCTGGTCCCACCAGCGCAGGGTCTCCTGGAGGAACCCGATCGCCGGTCCGGGCGGCAGCCCCCGGTCGGGGTACTGATGCGACCACGGCCCGACGATGCCCCGCACCTGATCGCCGGGGAGGTGCTCCACGAGCCGCAGCACGGTGTCCCGGTACGGGTCGTTCCAGCCGCCGACCGCGAGGACGGCCGCGTCGATCGCCGTGTAGTCCTCGCAGACGCTGCCGTGCCGCCAGTAGTCGTCCCGCTGCTGATGCTCCAGCCAGGTGTGCAGGAAGGGTTCCAGCGCGTCCAGGCGCTCGCGCCACATCGGCAGCCAGCGGTCCGCGCCCACGCTCGCGGGGTCCGGCGGGCGTGCGGCGAAGGCCAGCATGGTGCCGGCCCACGCGAGCATGTCGATACCGAGGACGGCACCGCCCGTGTAGTGCACATCGTTGTCGTAGCGATCGTCGGTGGAGCAGACCGTCACGACCGCCTTGAGCGGCTCGGGGGCGAGGGCGGCGATCTGGAGGGAGTTGAAGCCGCCCCAGGAGATGCCGAACATGCCGACCTTGCCGGTGCACCAGGGCTGCGCGGCGAGCCAGTTGACGACGTCCACGCCGTCCGCGAGTTCCTGGGCGTCGTACTCGTCGCCCGGCGTGCCCTCGCTGTCGCCGTGGCCTCGGACATCGACCCGGACGGAGGCGTAGCCGTGCCCGGCGTACCAGGGATGGCGCTGGGCGTCGCGCGGGGCGGTCCAGTCGCTCTTGCGGTACGGCAGGTATTCCAGCAGCGCGGGGACGGGGTCCGACTCGGCGTCGGCCGGGCGCCAGATCCGGGCGTGCAGGCGGGTGTCGCCGTCCCGGGTGGGGATCCACACGTCCTCGCGGACGACCTGGCGTTCGAACCGGTCGCGGTACTTCACGAAACTCCTTCTGCGACGGGAGAGGTCGGGGTGTCGTCGGGGGTGCCGGCGGGCCGCCAGCGGCGCACGCGGTGGCCGTCGCCGTGGTCGGTCCACACCTCGCCCTCCCGGGCGGCGTCAGCCCAGTCGGGGGCCGCCTCCACCGGCGGCTGGGCGTCGGGGTCCGGTTCGAGGGCGGCCGCCATCAACTGCCGCGTGTAGGGGTGCCGGGGATCCGAGAAGACGGCTTCCGTCGGACCCTCCTCGACCACGACACCGCCCCGCAGGACGACGACACGGTCCGCGATGCCCCGGACCACGGCCAGGTCATGGCTGATGAACAGACAGGCCAGGTCGCGTTCCCGGCGCAGATCGTCGACGAGGTGCAGCACATCGGCCTGGACGGAGACGTCCAGCGCGGTGGTGATCTCGTCGGCGATGAGGACGTCCGGCTCGCCCGCCAGCGCCCGTGCGATGCCGATGCGCTGCCGCTGGCCGCCGGAGAGCTGCGCGGGCAGCCGGTCGGCGAAGGCCGGGTCCAGACGTACGTCCGCGATGAGCCGCCGGGCGCGCTCGGCCGACTCCGCCCGGCCGCCGGCCGTGCCGAAGAACCGCAGCGGACGCCGGATGGCGTCGCTCACCGAGCGCCGGGGGTTGAGCGAGGTGTCCGCGTTCTGGAAGACCAGCTGCACCCGCCGCCGCAGGGACATCGGCCGCCGCTGCGCGGGCCGCGCCAGATCGCCCGACTCGTGTGTCATGGTGCCGCCGGACGGGGTGCGCAGCCCCGCGAGAGTCCAGGCCAGCGTGGACTTGCCGCTGCCCGACTCGCCGACCAGGGCCAGGACCTCGCCGCGCCGGACCTCGAAGGAGACCCCGTCCACGGCACGGGAGCTGCCGTAGTCGACGGTGACGTCACGGGCCGAGACGGCGACCGGCGCGTCCTCGGGCACCACGGCCCGGGGCCGTATCTCGCGCTCGCCCGACTCCCGTACGAGAGCCAGACCGGCGTCGTCCAGACGGGGCACGCTCGCCAGCAGCCGCTTCGTGTACGGCTCCCGGGGCGTCGCGAACACCTGCCGCGTGGGCGCCGACTCCACCACACGGCCCGACTTCAGCACACACACCTCGTCGGCCAGGTGCGCGACGACGCCCAGATCATGGCTCACCAGCACGGCCGCCAGACCCAGTTCGTCGCGCAGGGCGGCGATCAGGTCCAGCACACCCCGCTGGGTGACGACGTCCAGGCCGGTCGTCGGCTCGTCGAGGACCAGCACCTTGGGGCGGGCCGCGATGGCCATGGCGAGGGCGACGCGCTGCTGCTGGCCGCCGGACAGCTCGTGCGGATAGCGGCGGGCCAGCTCGGCGGGACGCGGCAGCCGGACCTGGTCCAGCAGATCGGTGACGGGGATGTCGCCGCCCGCCTCCGCTATCTGCCGGCCGACGCGCATCGAGGGCGTGAGCGCCTGGCCCGCGTTCTGGGCGACCATGGCGACCGTCCGGCCGCGCAGCCGCCGCAGCTCGGGCGCGGACAGGGCGAAGACGTCCCGGCCGTCCACCGTCACCGAACCGCCGGTGACCTGGGAGCCGTGCCGCAGATGCCCGAGCAGGGCGGCGGCGAGGGTCGACTTGCCGCTGCCGGACTCGCCGACCAGCGCGAGCGTGCTGCCCGCGGCGGCCTCGACGGACACCTCGTGCACCACGGGGATCCGACGGCCGCCGGAGCGGTACGCCACGGACAGGGAGTCGACGGAGACGAGCGGGGTCATCACAGGCCCTCCCTGATCCGGTCGACGCCCCAGGCCTTGGAGAGGCCGTCGGCCGCGAGATTGAGTCCGATCACGAGCGTGGCCAGGGCGATGATCGGCGCGACGCTCGCCATCGGCACGACGGTGATGGCGGTGCGGTTCTCGGCGACCATCAGGCCCCAGTCCGGCGTCGGCGGGTCGGCGCCGAAGCCCAGGAAGGACAGCGAGGAGATCAGCAGCACGACCCAGGAGGCACGCATCGCGAACTCGACGCACACCACGTCGACGATGTTCGGCAGGACCTCCCGCCGCAGGATCGGCCAGGTGCCCTCCCCGCGCGCCCGGGCGGCGGTCACATAGTCGGCGGGCACCACCGCCAGGGCGGCGCCACGCACCACCCGCACCACCTGGGGCACGAACACGACGGCGACGGCGAGGACGATGACCGCCGGTCCGGTGCCGAGGGCGGTCACGACCACGAGCAGCGCCAGCACCGCCGGAATGGCCAGCACGGCGTCCAGCACCCGCCCGATCAGGTCGTCGAACCAGCCGCCGCGCAGGGCGGTCGCACAGCCGATGACCGTGCCGAGGGCGACGCTCACGACGGTGGCGGCGACGGACACCCCGAGCGCGTACCGGCCGCCGTACAGCACACGCGCGAGGACATCGCGGCCGTACTGGTCGGTGCCCGCCCAGTGCTCCCCGCCCGGACCGAGCAGGGCCTGCGAGGCGTCGCCCGCGATCGGATCGTAGGAGGTGAGCAGAGGGGCCAGCAGCGCGATCACGACATGGACGCCGACGATCGCCAGCCCCACGACGGCCGCGCGCGAGGAGCGCAGGGTGCGCCACACACGGGCGGCGCGCGAGGCCGGGGCGTCGGCCCGGACGGTGTCGAGCGTGGTCATCGGGTCCTCCCTCGGGTGCGGAGCCTGGGGTTGAGGGCCATGGCGCCGAGGTCGGCGGCGAGATTGCACACGACGTAGACGACGGCGCTGATCAGGGCGATGGCCTGGATGACGGGCAGGTCCCGGTTCTGCACCGAGGAGAGCATCAGCTTGCCGATGCCCGGGTAGTTGAAGACGTTCTCGACGACGGCGACACCGCCCAGCAGCCAGGCCACGTTGAGCGCGATCACATGCAGCACGGGCAGCAGGGCGCTGGGCAGGGCGTGCCGGGTGACGACCCGCCAGGTGGACAGGCCCTTGAGGCGGGCGGTGGTGACGTACTCGCTGGCCATCACGTCGATCACCGAGGTGCGGGCCATACGGACGATGTAGGCGGCCATCACCACCGCGAGGGCGAGCGCCGGGAGCCACACGGCGGGCAGGAGCTGGCCCACGGTGGCGTCGGGGCCGTAGAGGACGACCGCGGGGAACCAGGGCAGCGCGACCGAGAAGCACAGCACGAGGACGGTGGCCACGACGAACTCGGGGACGCTCATGCCGACGAGACTGACCGTCGAGATGAGGTGGTCGGGCCAGCGGTCGCGGTAGAGCCCGGCGAGGATGCCCAGCAGCAGCGAGCCGGTCACCGCGAACAGGATGGTGAGGGCCGCGATGAGCATGGAGTTGCCCAGGTACTGGGTGACCTCACCGCCGACCGCCGTCCCGGAGACCAGGGACGTGCCGAAGTCGCCGTGCAGGGCGCCCCACATCCAGTCGCCGTAGCGTTCGACGGCGGGCCGGTCCAGGCCGAGGCTGCCGCGCAGCTCGGCGACCGCCTGCGGGGTCGCGTCCTTGCCGAGGACCTGGGTGGCGACGTCCCCGGGCAGTGCCTGGACGGCGAGGAAGACCAGCAGCGAGGAGAGCAGCAGCGTGCCGAGCGCTGCCGCGATCCGGCGGGCTGTGAAGGAGAGCATGCTCAGGCCCCCTTCAGGCCGATGCCGAGGTAGTCGAACTCGAAGCCGTGCTCGGCGTAACCGCGCACCTTGCGCGAGATGCCCACGAGCCGGTCGGCGAACATCGGGGTCATCGCGCCGCCCTTGTCGATCACCCAGGTCTGCGCCTCGCCGTAGAGGTCACGGCGCCTCGCGTCGTCGGTCTCGGCACGGGCCCGGTCGAGCAGCGCGTCGAAGCCCTCGTCGGACCAGGCGGTCTCGTTGTACGAGGAGCCGCTGCGGAAGACCTGGTTGAAGAGCTGGTCCACGGGCCGGCCGGTGTACCAGTAGGTGGCCATCAGCGGCTGCTTCATCCAGATCTGTGTGTAGTACGAGTCCGCCGACGCCGTCTTGACGCGGATCCGGACGCCCGCCCGCTTCGCCGACTCCTGGTAGGCGAGCGCCATGGGTGTGAAGAGGGGGTCGTACGCGGAGGTGTACAGGTCGACGGCCAGGTCCTCGTGGCCCGCTTTCCTCAGCAGGTACCGCGCCTGCTCGGGATCGTGCTCGGGGTGCGCGGAGATGTGTGCCGGGTCGTCGGGGGGCACCGGGTTGTCCCAGCCGGGCCTGCCCGCGCCCTGCAGCGCGGCCTTCACGATGTGCTCGGGGTCGTAGGCGAGCTTCATGGCCCGGCGGACCCGGACATCGGTGAAGGGCTTGTCGGTGGTGAGCATCGGCAGCACGTACCACTGGGCGTTCTTCACCCGGGCGATGGTGGCGAGGTCGGAGGCGGCCACGACGCGGGCGGTGGCGAAGTCCAGGTTGGTCTGCGACAGCAGGTCGACCTGCCCGGCGAGCAGGGCGTTCGAGCGGGCCGACATGTCCGCGACCGAGTAGAAGGCGATCGCGTCGAGCACGGGGCGGCCCGCCCAGTGGTCCTTGTACGCGGTGACGCGGCCGGGGCCCGCCGGTGCGAAGGACTCCAGCCGGAACGGGCCGGTGCCTATGCCGGTGCGGCCGATCGACTTCCCGCTGCCCTCGGGGACGACGTAGCAGTTGTAGTGCGTGAGCAGGCTCGGGAACTCGGCGTTCGGCGACTTCAGCGGCACCACGAGGGTGTGCGCGTCGGGTGTGCGCAGCCGCCGCGGGTCGACGAGCGGGGCGAGGACGCCGGCCTGCGGGGACGCCGTCGCCTTGTCCAGGATGTGCCGCAGCGTGTAGGCGGCGTCGGCGGAGGTGAAGGCCCGGCCGTCGTGGAAGGTGACGCCCTTGCGCAGCCGGAAGGTCCAGGTGCGGGCCGCGCCGTCCGGCTCCCAGGACTCGGCGAGATCGGGAGCCACTTCGCCGTCCGCGCCGATGCGGACCAGCCGGTTGTAGAGGGCGCCCAGGTACTCGTAGGCGGACAGGGAGCTCGCCGGGTCGAGGGTCTCGGCGTCTGAGGCCGGTGGACGCGCGATCCGCAGGGTCCCGCCACGGTCGGGCGCGCCGCGCTGGGCGGCGGCCGGCAGGACGGGTGCGGCGGTGGCGCCCGAACAGCCGGACAGCAGCCAGGACGCGCCGAGCGAGGCCGCACAGGCGGTGCCCGCGGCGAGCACCGAGCGGCGCCCCGGGTGGTGCATGCCGGACATGAACCGACCTTCCCTGTCGCTATTCGTTCACTGAACGATTGAGTGAAGTCCGTGAACGATAGCGAGCAGGCGGTTTCCAGCCAACCCTTCCGGCTGTGAAGAAGTCGTCACAAACGCAACGGCGGCTCCGGGGGCGAGGGGGAGCCGAGTCGGTGCCGGCCTCCAGGCCGGAGGGTGGGCCGGGCCGGATGACCGGCCGCCTTGCCCCCTCCGTACGGCTGACGCAGGCTGGTCCTATGGCTGAGCAAGCCGGGCCTACGCTGATCACGTCCGTCCAGCGGGCCATGCGCCTGCTGGAGGCGGTCAGCGCGCACGAGAACGGCGCGCCGGCGAAGCAACTGGCACGCGAGACGGGCCTGCCCCTGGCCACCGCCTATCACCTGCTGCGGACCCTGGTCCACGACGGATACGTGCGGAAGCTGGACGACGGCGGCTTCGTCCTCGGCGACAAGCTGCAGACGCTCAAGACCACCGGCCGGGCGCAGGCGCTGCTCAGCCGCGTCCGCCCCACGCTCGGCGCGCTCCGGGACGAGCTCGCGTCGGCCGCCTACCTCACCTTCTACGAGGACGGCGAGATCCGGGTCGCCGAGATCGTCGACGGCCCCGGGACACCCCGCGTCGATCTCTGGGTGGGCTTCGAGGACGCGGGGCACGCGACCGCACTGGGCAAGACCGTGCTGCGGGAACTGGACGAAGAGGCCCGCAAGGACTACCTCTCCCGCCACCAGCTCGCCGACCTCACCCCGCGGACGATCACCAGCCTGCCGGAGCTGCTGCGCCGACTGGAGGCCGAGCCCATGGCCCCGGCCGTCACGGACCTGGAGGAGTACGCCCTCGGCACCGTCTGCGTCGCCGTCCCCGTCTACAGCGGGGACACGCTCGGGTCCCTCGGCGTCTCCCTGCCGGTGAACCGGTTCTCCCGGCTGCAGGAGGTCCGCGAGCGGCTGCTCCCGACCGCGAGCCGGGTCACCCGCAGCCTCTCGCTCACTATCTGAAAATCCGCTCCTTGCCGGTGCCCCAGGTCACCCCTTTATCTGGATGAAACAGACATTTCAGGGGTGTGCTTCCAGAGTCGCGCCCCGCGCACAGGTGAGGGACCCGGATACCAACATGAGCCATGCGCGTGACCTCGGTGCCGACCACCGGCCTGCGGGGCCGTCCAGCAGTCGAGTGGCCGGTGCCGGGGATTCGGCCCGCAGGCGCGCCTTCGCGCAGCTGGCCGCCGGTATGCCCGTCCTGCCCGTCCTGGTCGTCACAGCCGTCCTGCTCGCCGATCTCGCCGACGGCGCGGGGATGATCTGGCTGCCCCTGCTCGCCGCCGGCCCCGCCCTCGCGGCCACGACCAACGGGCCGCGCGGTGTCGTCTGCGTGGGTCTCCTCGCCGCGGTGCTCGGCGCGCTGCTCGGGGTCCGGGACGGCGTTCCGAGCCGTGAACTGGCCGCGGTACTGACGGCCCTGCTGGCCGTCACGCTCGCGAGCGGCCTGGCCAGTGTCCTGCGCGGGCGCCGCGAACGGGTGCTCGCAGCAGTCCGCTCGGTCGCGGAGACCGCCCAGCACGCGCTGCTCAGGCCCGTACCGGCGAACGTCGGTCCCTTCCAGGTGGCCGTCCGCTACAGCGCCGCGGCCGCCGAGGCCCGCATCGGCGGCGACCTCTATGCCCTGATACCCACCCGGCACGGGGTACGGCTGATCGTCGGCGACGTACGCGGCAAGGGCCTGCCCGCCGTGGGGACGGCCGCGCTGGTGCTGGGTGTCTTCCGCGAGGCCGCCCATGACGAGCCCGACCTGCTCGCCGTGGTCGAGAGGATCGAGCGCAGCCTGACGCGCAACCTCGGCCACGACGACTTCGTGACCGCCATAGTCGCCGGATATCCGTCGGGCGGGCATCTGGAGGTGGTGAACTGCGGGCACACGCCTCCGCTGCTGGTCAGCGCCTCGGGGCGCGTCACCCCGGTCGAGCCCGACCTGCCGTCCCCGCCCCTCGGCCTGCGCGCCCTGGCCGGTCACGCGCCCGGCCTCCAGGCCATCCCGTTCGCCGACGGCGACCAGCTCCTGCTCTACACCGACGGTGTCACCGAGGCCCGCGACCACGGCCGGACCTTCTACCCGCTCGCCGAAGGCCTGGAGCGCCATGTCTCCCACGAGCCGGCCCGCACCCTCGGCGCACTCCACGACGAACTGCTGGCCCACGTCGGAGGACGGCTGCACGACGACGCGGCCCTGCTCCTGATCCGCAAGCCCGCCGCGTCCGAGGCGGACGTCGCGGCGGCGATCGATCCGGGCAGCCCGGCTCAGGTTCCGGTGTGCGAGGCGGGGTGCCGCTGACGCTCGTCGCGTGGCCGCAGGCGGTGGGTGAGCCGGTGGCCCCAGGTCTGGCCGGGCATTTCGACGCGACGGTGGGTCAGCAGGCACAGGGGCAACAGCACGGCGAAGAACGCCACTTCCAGCGCGAGACTGTCCTGCCGCCGTCGGCCCATCGTGCCGTCGATCACCGCCAGCAGCACGGGGTGCACCAGATAGACCGAGTAGCTGATCGTTCCCAAGACGGTCAGCATCCGGGGTGCGCGTCGGCGGCGGAACCACAGTCCGGCGCCGAAGGTGAGCACGGCCAGCAGGAACGCGACGATCCAGCCGCGCCGAGTGAAGTGGTCACCGTCGCCGTACCGGTAGGCACTCCCCACGGCACAGACGACCACCAAGAGGGCAGTGACAGCCGTGGCGCGCCAGGTGCTCCGACCGTGCTCGGCACGGTGGACGGCGGTGCCGAGGAACATCACGGCGAGAATCACCAGACCCTCCCACACTGGGACCGTGCCGTTGAACAGGACCAGGACGAACGCCAGGACCCCGCCCAGCACACCTCCGAACACCCGCAGCGCGGGTGAGCCGGAACTCGCGCAGCCGATGGCGACCATCATGGCGATCGAGGCGCACGCGACCAGCGGGCCGGTGCCGACCAGCCCGGACAGAGCGGAGACCGGCAGCACCACCCCTGCCGCCACGCTCACGGCGGCGAGCCCGGCCAGGACGACCGAGACCGCCGAGGACCGCTGGTGCAGACGGACCGTGAACAGGGCGACGACCAGCAGGTAGAAGGACATCTCGTACGAGAGCGTCCACAGGACGAGCAGGAGATTGGGTGTCCCCAGTAACTCCTGGAGCATCGTGGCGTGGGCGACCGCCACGGTGACGACGCCCAGCCCACCGAAGTCACGCAACTCCGCGACGCCTATGAGGCCGAGGGCGCACAGCACGGCGACGACGGCCGCCCACAGCGGATACACGCGGAAGATCCGCCCGATCCAGAACGTCCGGACGCAGCCCCGGCGTTCCAGCGAGGCGGGGATGATGTAGCCGCTCACCAGGAAGAACACCATGATCCCGTAGCGGCTGGTGTTGAACTCGGGCATCAGCTCCCGCCTGAGTTCCGGCATGAAGGTGTACGACGAGTGGTCGAACACCACGACGAGTGCGGCGATGCCGCGCAACGCGTCCAGCCAGCCCAACCGCGAGAGATGCGTCGGGGCGGCGGGGACGAGGGGTGGGGATTCCATGCGGCCGAGTTCAGCGGCCGGATCATTGTTCGGCAGTACCGTTCTGGCGGCCTGACAATGGGCGGGCCGGAGGGGGTGCGGGCGTGGCGGGGCGGCATGAGGTGCCGGTGGATCCGGCGGCGGGTCCGGTGCAGCGGTTCGCGTTCGAGTTGCGCAAGCTTCGGGCGGAGGCGGACGGGATCACCTACCGGGCGCTGGCCCGGCGGGCGGGCTACTCGGTGACCACGCTGTCCCAGGCGGCGGGTGGCGAGCGGTTGCCGACGCTGCCGGTGGCCCTCGCCTACGCGGAGGCGTGCGGCGGGGACCCGGCCGAGTGGGAGGCCCGGTGGAAGGAGGCGGTGGAGGAGTCCGCCGGTGACGGCTCCCGGGGCGACGACGGATCCCTCCCGCCGTACCGGGGGCTGGCACGGTTCGAGACCGGGGACAGCGGGCTGTTCTTCGGCCGGGAGCAGCTCACCGACGACCTGGTCGAGCTGTTGCGCCGACGGCGGTTCGCCGCGGTCTTCGGACCCTCCGGCAGCGGCAAGTCCTCCCTGTTACGGGCCGGCCTGATACCCGTGCTCCGGCACGCCCAGGAGCCGGACCTGCGCCCGGCCGCGATCCGGATCCTCACACCGGGCGAACGCCCCGCCCGCAACCACGCATCCCTGTTGATCCCCGCGACACCCCCCGACGGCAGCGCCGGAGCGGACACCTTCCTCATGGTCGACCAGTTCGAGGAGGTCTTCACGCTCTGCCACGACCCGGCCGAACGCGCCCGCTTCATCGACCTGTTGCTGAGGGCCCGGCAGCCGGAGAGCCGCCTGCGGGTGCTGCTGGCGGTACGCGGCGACTTCTACGGCCGCTGCGCCGAGGCCCGCGACCTGGCCGACGCACTGCGCGACGCCAACCTCCTGGCCGGAGCGATGAGCCGGGCCGAACTGCGGGCCGCCGTCGTCAAACCTGCCCAGGCCGCCGGACTGACCGTGGAACGCGCCCTCACCGGCCGGCTGGTCGAGGAGGTCGCCGACGCGCCGGGCGGACTGCCGCTGCTGTCCCACGCGCTGCTGGAGACCTGGCGCCGCCGCCGCGGCAAGACACTGACTCTGGCGGGGTACGAGGCGGCCGGATGCCTGGACGGTGCGATCGCCCGGACCGCCGAGGAGGCCTACGGCCGGTTCACCGACGAACAGGCGACCGCCGCCCGCCGCGTGTTGCTCCGCCTGGTGGCCCCCGGCGACGGCACCCCCGACACTCGCCGTCCCGTCGACCGCGCGGAACTGCCGGGCACCGCCCAGGTGGTCGACGCACTTGCCGGGGCTCGGCTGCTCACCCTGGACGGTGACACGGTCGAGATGGCCCACGAGGCCCTGATCACGGCCTGGCCCCGGCTGCGGCGGTGGATCGAGGACGACCGCGAACGCCTGCGTGCGCACCGGGACCTCACCGAAGCGGCCCACGCCTGGCAGGAACTGGGTCGTGAGGAGGGCGCGTTGTACCGGGGGAGTCGGCTCGCCGCCGCCCGCGAGCACTTCGGTGACGCACCGCGCGAGGAGCTGACCGACCTGGAGCGTGCCTTCCTCGACGCGAGTGGTGGCCACGAGCGGAGGGGCCGTCGCCGGTACCGGCTGGTGCTCACGGCGGTCACCGCCGCGCTGTGCCTCGCGCTTGTCGCCGCCGGTCTCGCTGTGGGGCAGTGGCAGAGCGCGGTGAGTGCCCAGCATGTGGCCCAGTCACGGCAGTTGGCGGCTCAGTCCGGGGCGCTGCTGGATTCTGAACCTGATCTGGCTTCGTTGCTCGCTGTGCATGCGTACCGCATCAGTCCGACGCGTGAGGCCGCCGCGGCGCTGTATGCCGCTGCGGCGTTACCGCTGAGTGAGCGTCTGGTCAGCGGCACCGAGCCCGTGGGTTCCATCGCCCTCAGCCCGGACGGACGCACCGTCGCCACACACAGCAGAGATGGCAAAGTTCGGATCTGGGATCTGCCCGGAGGCCGACTCCGACAGACGTTCACCGGCCACGACACTGACCAAGTCGCGGCGTTCAGCCCCGACGGACGCACCCTCGCTGTCGCTATGGCCCGTGAATCCGGCACGGAGATAGGTATGTGGGATCCGGTCACCGGCAGGAAACTCGGGACCCTCGCCATCCCAGACGGTGCGGTAGGCGGGTTGGCCTTCAGCGCTGACGGTCGTACCGTGGCCGCCACCTCCCCGGCCGCTGTACGAGTGTGGGACGTGGCCACCGGCCGCACGAGGCACAGCTTCACCAGTCTCCCCGATCCGGAAGCCGTCTCCTTCGGCTCGGACGGACGTACCGTCGCCGCCGTAGGCTTCAACGGACTGGTGCGGGTGTGGGACGTTGCCACCGGCCGCACCCGGATCACCCACGACAGCCACATCGAGGGCCGTGCCGTGGCCATCAGCCCTGACGGCCGGACATACGTGTTTGTCCGCACCGACGGTTCGGTGCAACTGCGGGAGGTGGACACCGGCGCCCTCCGGCGCACCATCAGTGACGGTCTTCCCATGAACTTGGACGGACTGGCCTTCACCCCGGACGGGCGGACCCTCGCCATCCCGGACCATGGGGACACGGTGCACCTGTGGGACACCGCCTCCGGCGCGGCCCGAGGCACCGTGACCGCCGGTCGCCATGGGCGCGGACTCACGACGGTGGCCCTCAGTGCGGACGGCCGCAATCTGGTCACCAGCGGCAACTCAGACCCCACCATTCGCGTCCACCGTCTGACTGCGTATCACCCGCGTACCACTCTGCGAGGCCACGAGGGCGCGTACATCGCGGGCCTGGCATTGGGTCCGGATGGACGCACGGTTGCCGCGGTTCGCCAAGAGCGGCCCGGCCGTGGCTCGGTACAGCTTTGGGATGCCAGGACCGGCGATCGCGAAGCCACACTGACGCTCGACACCGGCCCGGTGCGCCGGGGAAACCGACTGCTGATCGCGACTTCTCGCCTCAAAGCCGCAGGGTTCGGCCCGACCGGGCGCGCCCTGGCCGTCCGGGCCACCGAGAACGGCGTGATCGAGGTCCGGGAGGTCGCCACGGGCCGCCTTCGCCAAAGCCGTGCCCGGGGCGACACCGGCGAGGCGGTCTTCAGCCCCGACGGAACACGGCTCGCGCTCATCGGCCATGACGGATCCGTTCGGATCTGGCACCTTTCGACCGGCGCACTACGCACCGTAGACCCGGGCCACGGCGAACCCGTCAGGACGCTGGCGTTCACCCCGGACGGCCGTACACTCGCCGTCGCGCACGTCCGGGCAGGCCACGAACAGGTCAAGCTGCTCGACGCAGCCAATGGCCGGACCCAGCGCATCATCAAGCCGAGCTCCCGAATGGTGCTGTCCCTCGCCTTCAGCCCGAACGGCCACACCCTGGCCACCGCGAGCAGCGCCAAGGGAACCGTGAAGACGTGGAACGCACGCACCGGTCAGCTCCAGGACAGCTTCAGTGTCAGCGGTGAGGTAGCGGCGCTGGCCTTCAGCTCCGATAGCCGCACCCTGGCGGCGAGCAACGAACGAGGAGTCCACCTCTGGGACCTCTCCACCAGCCAGATCAGAAGCACCCTGCCGACCCGCTCGCCCGCAGAAGCCGTGACGTTCAGCCGGGACGGTCACACCCTGGCCATCAGCGCGGGCACCTCCGTCGAGCTGTGGAACGTCGACCTCCCCGACCCGGCCCGCGCGATCCGCGACATCTGCGGGGCCATCGACACCACGCTCACCCCGCTGGAACGGTCCCGCTACCTGCCCGACCAGTCCGCTGAAACCGGCTGCCCGGCCGGGCGATAGGCCGTCACCGCAGATCCTTCACCCGCCGGAGCTTGCCCACCGACCGCTCCAGCGTCTCCGGTTCCACGACCTCCACGTCGACGGTGACACCGACGCCATCCTTGACGTCCTGCGCGATCGCACGGGCGGCGGCCTCGCGCTGCTCAGCAGCTGCGCCGGGGCGGCTCTCGACATGGACGGTCATGTGGTCCATGCGACCGCGCCGGGTCAGCTGGATCTGGAAGTGCGGGGCGACACCCGGCGTGCGCAGGACGATCTCCTCGATCTGGCTGGGGAAGACGTTCACCCCGCGCAGGATGATCATGTCGTCGCAGCGGCCGGTGATCTTCTGGATGCGGCGGAAGGCGGGCCGGGCTGTGCCGGGCAGCAGGCGGGTCAGGTCGCGGGTGCGGTAGCGGACGACCGGCAGCGCCTCCTTGGTCAGGGACGTGAAGACCAGCTCGCCCTCCTCGCCCTCGGGCAGCACCTCACCCGTGATCGGGTCGACGACCTCCGGGTAGAAGTGGTCCTCCCACACGTGCAGCCCGTCCTTGGTCTCCACACACTCCTGCGCGACACCCGGCCCGATCACCTCGGACAGCCCGTATATGTCGACGGCGTGGAGGTCCATGCGCTCCTCGATCTCGCGGCGCATCTCCTCCGTCCAGGGCTCGGCGCCGAAGATGCCCACCCGCAGGGACGTGGAGCGCGGGTCGACGCCCTGGCGCTCGAACTCGTCGAGGAGCGTCAGCATGTAGGACGGCGTGACCATGATGATCTCGGGCTCGAAGTCCTGGATGATCTGCACCTGGCGTGCGGTCATGCCCCCGGAGGCCGGGATCACCAGACACCCGGCGCGTTCGGCGCCGTAGTGCGCACCGAGGCCCCCGGTGAACAGGCCGTATCCGTAGGAGATGTGCACCTTGTGGCCCGGGCGTCCGCCGGCGGCGCGGATCGAGCGGGCGACGAGGTCCGCCCACATCGAGATGTCGTTCTCCGTGTAGCCGACGACCGTGGGGCGGCCCGTGGTGCCGCTGGAGGCGTGGACGCGGCTGACCTGGTCCATGGGGACGGCGAACATGCCGAAGGGGTAGGTGTCGCGCAGATCGGCCTTGGTCGTGAAGGGGAACCGGGCCAGGTCCTCCAGCGACCGGCAGTCCTCGGGTGTGACCCCGGCGGCGTCGAACTTCTTCCGGTACGTCTCCACGTTGTCGTAGGCATGCCGCAGGCTCCGGCGCAGCCGGTCGAGCTGGAGCTCGCGCAGCTGCTCGCGAGTGAGGCGCTCGGCGTCGTCCAGCAGGTCGTGGGGGAGCGGCTCACCGGTCATCGCGACTCCTTCGACGTCGTACGCGCGGGAGTGCTCGCTGCCGTACTCGCTGCCGTACTCGCACTCATGCTCCCGATGGTGCGGCTGCGCCCCCGGAACTCCGCGATGACCTCCTCGCCCCGCAGCACGCTCACGTCGTAGAGGCCGCTGCGGCCGAACCGGGTGCGTTCCTCGGCCCGCGCCACGAGCACGTCTCCCTCGTACGCCGGGGCCACGAAGGTGACGTCGGCCCCGGCCGCTACGGTCACCGGGCCGTGGCTGTTGCAAGCGCAGGCGAAGGCGCTGTCGGCGAGGAGGAAGACGTAGCCCCCGTGGGCGATCCCGTGTCCGTTCACCATGGCCGGGGTCACGGTCATCCGGAGCACGGCGGTCCCCTCGCCCTGCTCCAGCAGCTCGACACCGAGCCCGTGTGAGGCCCGGTCCGCGGCGAACATCGCCTCCGCGGCCGGCCTCGCGTCAGCGGTATGGGTCACCTCTCGCACCACCTTGTCTACCGACCGAACATTCGGTTAGCTTCGGCGTTGCCAAGTAATCCCATCGGCTCCGCGCATGTCAAGGGTCGGGGGCTTACCAAGGGGGCCTGGCCTGTCCTATCATGGACCGAACGAATGGTCGGTTGGGAAGTGGGACGGATGGATACGACACGCTCCAGCCCCGCGGGGACGGACGGCTCCGAGCCGGTTCTCCAGCAGCACTTCGACGCGACGATCGCGCGGGACCAGCGGATCGAACCGCGCGACTGGATGCCGGAGGGCTACCGGAAGACACTGATCCGTCAGATCGCGCAGCATGCTCACTCGGAGATCATCGGCATGCAGCCGGAGGGCGAGTGGATCACGCGCGCGCCGTCGCTGCGCCGCAAGGCCATTCTGTTCGCCAAGGTCCAGGACGAGGCCGGGCACGGGCTGTATCTGTACTCGGCGGCGGAGACGCTCGGCGCGGACCGCGCGGATCTCACGGAGCGGCTCATCGAGGGCCGCCAGAAGTACTCGTCGATCTTCAACTACCCCACGCTGAGCTTCGCGGACGTCGGGGTGATCGGCTGGTTCGTGGACGGCGCCGCGATCTGCAACCAGGTGCCGCTGTGCAGGTCCTCGTACGGGCCGTACGCCCGCGCGATGGTGCGGATCTGCAAGGAGGAGTCGTTCCACCAGCGGCAGGGCTACGAGCTGCTGATGACGATGATGCGCGGCACCGCGGCACAGCGGGAGATGGTGCAGGACGCGGTGGACCGCTGGTGGTGGCCGTCCCTGATGATGTTCGGCCCGCCCGACGACGCCTCGCCCAACTCCGCGCAGTCGATGGCCTGGAAGATCAAGCGGCACAGCAACGACGAACTGCGGCAGCGTTTCGTCGACATGACCGTCCCGCAGGCCGACAAGCTCGGCGTCACGCTCCCGGACCCGGAGCTCCGCTGGAACGAAGAGCGGGAACACCACGACTTCGGCACCCCCGACTGGGACGAGCTGATGCGGGTCATCAAGGGCGACGGCCCGTGCAACGACCAGCGGACGGAGCGGCGCCGCACGGCCCACGAGGAGGGCACCTGGGTGCGCGAGGCGGCCACCGCCCACGCCGCCAAACAGGCGGCCCGCGCACAGAAGGGAGCGGTGGCATGAGCGCCGCCGACAAGAAGGACTGGCCGCTGTACGAGGTGTTCGTGCGCGGCAAGCGCGGCCTGAACCACGTCCACGTGGGCTCGCTGCACGCCGCCGACGACCGCATGGCCCTCACCCACGCCCGCGACCTCTACACGCGGCGCAACGAGGGCGTGAGCATCTGGGTGGTGCTCTCCGGGCACATCACCGCCTCCACCCGCGACGAGAAGGACCCGTTCTTCGAGCCCAGCGCCGACAAGGTCTACCGGCACCCGACCTTCTACGACATCCCCGACGACGTCCCGCACATCTGAAGGAGAGGGCATGAGCGACGACCACGTCTACATGACCCTCGCCGAGGGACACGAGGACGACACCCGCTGGGCCTACGGCACCGGCTTCGAGGACCCGCTGCACGGCGTGGACACGACCGTGCCCGACGGTGTCGACGCCGGTGAACTGGCCGCCCTCTGCGTCACCCTGGCCGACGACGCCTTGGTCTCGGCGCAGCGGCTCGCCGAGTGGACCACCCGGGCCCCCGAGCTGGAGGAGGAGGTGGCCCTGGCCAACATCGGACTCGATCTGCTCGGCCAGGCCCGTCTGCTCTACGCCCGCGCCGGCCAGGTCGACGGCACCGGCCGCGGCGAGGACGCCTACGCCTACTTCCGGGACGCCGGCGACTTCCACAACGTACGCCTGGCCGAACTGCCCAACGGCGACTTCGCGTTCTCGACCGTACGGCTCCTGGTGTTCGCGAGCTGGCGCCTGGCGTACTTCGAGCGGCTCACCGCCCACCGGGACCCGGTGCTTGCGGCGATCGCCGCCAAGGGCGTGAAGGAGCTGGCGTACCACCGGCAGTACGCGGCCGAGTGGGTGGTCCGCCTCGGCGACGGCACCGAGGAGTCGCACAGCCGGACGCGCGCGGCGCTGGAACAGGTGGCACCGTATCTGGGCGAGCTGTTCACGGCGTACGACGTACGGGACGAGGTCGTCGCCGTCCTGCGCCAGGTCACCGAGGCGGCCGGACTGCCCATGCCCGTCTACCGGCCGCTGCCCGGCTCGGGCCGCACCGGCGAGCACACCGAGCATCTCGCCCCGCTGCTGGCCGAGTTGCAGGGCATCGCCCGCGCCCACCCGGAGGCGACATGGTGACGACACTCCTGGACGAGCGGCGGGCCCGGCGCATCGCCGAGCAGGTGCCCGACCCCGAGCTGCCCATGCTCACCCTGGCCGACCTCGGAGTGCTGCGCGACGTGTCCCTGACCCCGGACGGGACGGTGGTCGCGAGCCTCACCCCGACCTACTCGGGCTGCCCGGCGATGGCGGAGATGCGCGCCGGGGTCGCCGCCCGGCTGAGGGACGCGGGCTACGCGCGTGTGGAGATCCGCACCGTCCTCGACCCGCCCTGGACCAGCGACTGGATCACCCCGGACGGCCGGCGCAAGCTCGCCGAGCACGGCATCGCCCCGCCCGGGGCCGCGCCCGCGCGTAACCCCGGCCCAGTACCGCTCGTGCTGTCACCGACCCGCCGCTCGGTGCCCTGCCCGCGCTGCGGTTTCCACGACACCGAGGAGACCTCCCGCTTCGCCGCCACGTCCTGCAAGTCCCTGTGGCGCTGCCTCGCCTGCCGCGAGCCGTTCGAGTACGTCAAGGAGATCTGATGGACGACCTGATGGAGCCCGCCCCCGCCCCGGCGGCACGCGCGCGTGCCCGCCGACGTCCGGTCTTCCACCCCCTGCGGGTCGCCGCCGTGCGGCCGCTGTGCGAGGACGCGGCCGCCGTCAGCTTCGACATCCCGGCCGAACTCGCCGAAGAGTTCACCTTCGAGCCCGGCCAGTCGCTCACCCTGCGACGCGACATCGACGGCCGCGACGAGCGCCGCTCCTACTCGATCTGCTCACCCGCCGGCACCGCCCCGCGCATCGGCGTCCGGGTCGTACCGGGCGGCCTGTTCTCCTCCTGGCTGGTGCGCGACGTACGCCCCGGCGACACCGTCGAGGTGATGGCCCCCACCGGCGCCTTCACACCCGACCTCACCGCCCCCGGCCACCACGTCCTGATCGCCGCCGGCTCCGGAATCACGCCGATGGTCTCCATCGCCGAGTCCGTCCTGGCCGCCGACTCCCGCTCGACGGTCACCCTCCTCTACGGCAACCGCCGCACCGGCACCGTGATGTTCGCCGACGAGCTCGCCGACCTGAAGGACCTCCACCCGACGCGCTTCCAGCTCGCCCATGTCCTCTCCCGCGAGCCCCGCGAGGCCGAGGTGCTCTCCGGCCGCCTCGACGCCGACCGGCTGTCGGCCCTCGTCGACGCGCTGGTGGACGTGGACTCCGCCGACCACTGGTGGCTGTGCGGCCCGCACGGCATGGTCCGAGCCGCCCAGCAGGTCCTGACCGGCCTCGGCGTGCCCGCCGACCGCGTCCACCAAGAGCTGTTCTACGCCGACGACGAGCCCGTGCGCGAGGTCCACCACGCTGACACCGGCCCGACCGGCCCGGTCAGCCAGGTCACCGTCACCCTCGACGGCCGCTCCACCACCTCCGCCCTCCCCCGGGAACGGAGCATCCTCGAAGGCGCCCAGCAGACCCGCCCGGACCTGCCGTTCGCCTGCAAGGGCGGCGTCTGCGGCACCTGCCGCGCCCTGGTCACCGACGGCAAGGCCGACATGCGCCGCAACTTCGCCCTCGAACCGGCCGAGGTCGACGCCGGCTACGTCCTCACCTGCCAGTCGTTCCCGGTCTCCGACGCGCTGACGGTGGATTTCGACACCTGAGGTGCCGGTCGCCTTCTCGCAAGTGGGTGTTTCTCAGGGGGACTTCGCTTCGCCGAGACACTCCTCCGGCACGGCCACGTCCCCCACGATGACCGACTGGTACGCGACGTCCGGCGAGGCGTCGATCATGTCCTGCTGCTCGCGCCTGGCCTCGGCCCGGGCCTGCTCGATGGAGTCGTAGATCTCCTGGCAGTCGTACGTGCCGGTCGGTGTGGCTTCTTGGGCCGGAGTGTTTGAATCGTCCGTATAGGAACCGGAGTTGAGCGTGGAGGTGGCGGCGAGCCCGGCCAGGCACGCCCCCGCCCAGACGACGACGATCCGCCGACGGGTACTCAAGTGCCGCCCCTTCCATCGTGCTCGACCTTCATCGAACCCCCTCAAGAGATGGTGCCGACGCCTCGGCACTGAGGCATCCTTCACCCGGCGCGCAGCACGCGCAACGCCGTGAGTGCCACATGGAGTTCGGTGCGCCGCTCCCCGGATTCCAGGTCGGACTCGAGGAGTCGCTCGATGGTGCGCAGGCGCTGGTACATGGTCTCCCGGGACAAGCCGCCGCGACGGGCCGCTGTCGTCTTGTTGCCGGCGGCGTCGAGGTAGTGGCCCAGTGTCGTGAGCAGGTCGGTGCCGTGCTTGGTGTCGTGGTCGATGAGCCGGCCGAGGCGGCGCTCGGTGTAGTCCTGGACGCGCGTGTCCTCGCGCAGGGCGTACAGCAGACGGCGCAGGTCGATGTCCGGCAGTTCGTGGAAGGAGCGGTCCGGGGGGAGGGGCTGGCCGGGCGGGGTGGCCTCTATGACCCTGGCCGCCTCCCGGAAGGAGCGTGCCGTGTCGGCGAGGTCGGTCACCTCCGAGCCGACGCCGACGATCGCCCCGGGGACCAGACCCAGCGCGGTGCCGGACAGCCGTTCCGCCACGGGGCGCCAGGGCCGGTCGGGGCGCAGGGCGGGCAGGATGCCGAGGCGCCCGGGGGCGAGTTCGCCGACGAGGGCCGGGATCCCCGCCGACCGGAGTTCGCCGTGCAGCCGGGTCTCCAGCTCGCCTCCCTCGGCACCCGGGCCCAGGTCGAGGAGGATCGCCAGATAGCCGACGCCCTCCGTGGGCAGGCCCAGCGCGGCACAGCGGGCGCGGGCATCCTCGGGGGAGTGGTGGCGCTGCTCCGCCAGCTCCCGCAGGGCGGAGCGATGGGCCGTGTGCTCCCAGGGCGTGGAGTGGATCAGCCGGGCGACGGTCAGGGCCATCGCCGTCCGCTCCAGGACGGTGACATGCTCCGGCCCGAACGCCGGGCCGCCGTCGGCGGCCCCCCGGAGCATGGCCAGGCGGCCCCACTGTTCGCCCTGGTAGGAGACGGGCGCCGTCAGCCAGCCCTCCGGGCCGCTCGCCCCGGTGTGGTCGCCGGGTTCGGTGGCCCGGGAGCGCTGTTCCCAGTCGCCGAGCGCCTCCTCCACCGTGCTCCCCGACGGTTCGCAGATCAGCGCCTGGTGCACCAGATTCTCCAGGACGACCGTGCGGCCGCTCATCTCCGCCGCCGCGCGCACCACGTCCTCAGGGCCCGCGCCGCGCAGCGTCAGCCCGGTGAACGCCTCGTGGATCCGCTGCGTTCGGCGCATCGCGTCGGCCTGGCTGCCGAGAATGAGGGCGTGGACGACCTGCGTGACCTCCAGGAAGTTGACGTCCCGCGCGAGGGTGACCAGCGGCAGCCCCCGCGCCCGGCACGCCTGGACCAGGGCGTCGGGCGGCCGGTGGTAGCGCCGTACCAGCTCGATGACCAGGGCGGCCGCGCCCACATCCGTGAGTTCGTCGACGTACCGGCGCACCCCCGCCGTGTCGTCGGGCAGGGGCATGCCCGTGGTCAGGACCAGCTCGCCGCCCTTGAGGAAGGACGCCGGGTCCGTCAGCTCGGTGATGTGCACCCAGCGCACCGGCCGGTCCAGCCCGGCCGGCCCGGTGACGACCTGGGGCTGCCCGGCGGCCAGGACGGGCAGGGCCAGGATGTCGGCGACGCTCGGCGGGTGTGGGTTCACGATGGCTCCCTGCATGCCTGGTCACTCTGACAAGCCGCACTGACCTGCGCAAGAGCTGTCCATGGGAGGGACAGGGGGTGTCAGGGGGGTCCGGTGGTTGACACAACGTCCGAACAACGCGTTCCGGCTGGACAGATCACGCGTTGTCGCGCCCCGCGACGGCCCGGATGCTCGGGGTTGTCGGACCAGTACCGCGGATCACCGCAAGCAGACCTCGACGTACGGCCGGGAGACGAACATGACCGCACTGTCGCCGCACCTTCGCCAGGCCACGCCCGTGGTGGCCGCCCGGGGCGAGGGCGTCCATCTCTACGGTGAGGACGGCCGCCGCTACCTCGACTTCACCGCCGGCATCGGCGTCACCAGCACCGGGCACTGCCACCCCAAGGTCGTGGCGGCGGCACAGGAGCAGGTGGGCACGCTCATCCACGGCCAGTACACGACCGTCATGCACCAGCCGCTGCGCCGCCTCGTGGAGAAGCTCGGCGAGGTGCTGCCGGCCGGCCTGGACAGCCTGTTCTTCACCAACTCCGGCAGCGAGGCCGTCGAGTCGGCGCTGCGGCTGGCCCGCCAGGCCACCGGCCGGCCCAACGTCCTGGTCTGTCACGGCGGCTTCCACGGCCGTACGGTCGCCGCCGCCTCCATGACGACCTCCGGGATCCGCTTCCGGTCCGGCTTCTCCCCGCTGATGAGCGGTGTGGTCGTCATACCGTTCCCGACGGCCTACCGGTACGGCTGGGACGAAGAAGCCGCCACCCGCTTCGCCCTGAAGGAACTCGACTACACCCTCCAGACGATCTCCTCGCCCGCCGACACGGCCGCGATCATCGTCGAGCCGGTGCTCGGCGAGGGCGGGTACGTGCCCGCGAACCGCGCCTTCCTCGAAGGGCTGCGGGAGCGGGCGGACCGGCACGGCTTCCTGCTGATCCTCGACGAGGTGCAGACCGGCGTCGGCCGCACCGGCCGCTTCTGGGGCCACGACCACTTCGGCGTCACCCCCGACATCCTCGTCACCGCCAAGGGAATCGCCAGCGGCTTCCCCATCTCCGGCATCGCCGCCTCCGAGGAACTGATGACCAAGGCCTGGCCCGGCTCGCAGGGCGGCACCTACGGCGCCAACGCCGTCGCCTGCGCCGCGGCCTGCGCCACCCTCGACGTCGTACGCGACGAGAAGCTCGTCGAGAACGCCGAGACGATGGGCCAGCGGCTGCGCCAGGGCCTGGAGGCGGTGGCCGACCGCACCCCGGGCATCGGCGACGTCCGCGGCCTCGGCCTCATGCTCGCCAGCGAGTTCGTCACCGAGGACGGCAGCCCCGACCCCGAGACCGCCGCCCGCGTGCAGCGCGCCGCCGTCGACGAGGGTCTGCTCCTGCTGCTGTGCGGCGCCTGGAACCAGGTGGTCCGGATGATCCCGGCGCTCGTCATCGACGAGGCGGGCGTGGACGAGGGCCTGCGGGCCTGGGCGAAGGCGGTCGAGGCCGGCACGTCGGGAGCCGGGGACCGATGACCACCGCCACCCGCGACCTGGCCGGTCTGACGGCCCGGATCGCCGAGACCGCGCCCGGTCTGCGGGTGGAGACCGGCCCGGGGGCGACGGGCCCCTACGCCTACGACGCCTCCAACTACCGGGTGCTGCCCTGGGCCGTGGCCTTCCCGCGCACCGCCGACGACGTGGTCGCGGTGCTGCGGGCCTGCCGGGAGACCGGCGTCCCGGTCACGGCCCGGGGCGGCGGCACCAGCATGGCGGGCAACGCCGTCGGACTCGGGGTCGTCCTGGACTTCTCCCGGTACATGAACCGGATCCTGGACATCGACCCCGAGACCCGCACCGCACGCGTCGAGGCCGGTGTCGTCCTCGACGCGCTGCGCGCCGCGACCGCCCCGCACGGGCTCGACTTCGGCCCCGACCCGTCCTCGCACAGCCGCTGCACCCTCGGCGGCATGATCGGCAACGACGCGTGCGGCAACCGGTCGGTGCGCGACGGGCGGACCAGCGGCCATGTCGAGGCCCTGGAGATCGTCACGGCCGACGGCGTGCGGGCCGTCGCCGACCGCACCGGCCTGCACCCGGCCGAGCCCCGCGACGCCGGAGTCGTCGCCCGGCTCGAATCCGACCTCCGGAAGCTGATCGAGGACAACCTGGCGCCGATCCGCACCGAACTGGGCCGGATCCCGCGCCAGGTCTCCGGCTACCAGCTGCACCGCCTGCTGCCGGAGAACGGCTTCGACATGGCCCGCGCGCTCGTGGGCACCGAAGGCACCTGTGCGGTCGTCACCGCCGCGACGGTCCGCCTGGTGGCGACCGCACAGGCCTCGGCGCTGCTGACCCTCGGCTACGACGACGTCGTCGACGCGGCCGAGGACGTGCCGGAGATCCTGCGCTTCTCGCCGAGCGCCGTGGAGGGCATGGACGAGGCGATCGTCGCCACCATGCGCGTCCGCCGCGGCCCGGACTCCGTCACCGGCCTGCCCGAGGGCCGCGCCTGGCTCTACGTCGAACTCGAGGGCGAGGACCAGGCCGCGGTCGACGGCCGTGCCGCCGAACTGCTCGACGTGCTGAAGGCACAGGGCCGGCTGACCGGCGGACGGGTCGTCGAGAGCCCGGCCGAGCGGCGCTCGCTGTGGCGGGTCCGGGAGGACGGGGCGGGGCTGGCCGCCCGGCTGGTGGACGGCGGGGAGTCCTGGCCCGGCTGGGAGGACGCGGCCGTCGCCCCCGAGAACCTCGCCGCCTATCTGCGCGACTTCCGCGAGCTGCTGGCCGCGCACGCGCTGACCGGTGTGCTGTACGGGCACTTCGGCGCGGGCTGCGTCCACGTGCGGATCGACTTCGACCAGGCCACGGACACCGGCCGGGCCGTCATGCGGCGGTTCCTCTCCGAGGCGGCCACGCTCGTCGTCTCGCACGGCGGCACCCTCTCGGGCGAGCACGGCGACGGCCGGGCCCGCAGCGAACTGCTGGAGGTCATGTACAGCCACCGCATGATCAGCGCCTTCGCCGCCTTCAAGCGGATCTTCGACCCGGACGGACTGCTCAACCCCGGGGTCATCGTCGAGCCGGCACCCCTGGACGCCGACCTCGCCCTGCGTGAACTCCCGCTCGTGGACACGTCGTTCACCTTCCCGCACGACACCGACGGTTTCACGGGCGCGGTGCGCCGCTGTGTCGGCATCGGCCGCTGCCGCAGCGACTCCGGCGGCGTGATGTGCCCGAGCTACCGGGCCACGGGGGAGGAGAACGACTCCACCCGCGGCCGGGCCCGCATGCTCCAGGAGATGGTGCGCGGCGAGGCCGTCCAGGACGGCTGGCGCTCGACCGAGGTCAAGGACGCCCTCGATCTGTGCCTGTCCTGCAAGGCCTGCTCCAGCGACTGCCCGGTGGGCGTCGACATGGCGACGTACAAGGCGGAGTTCCTGCACCAGCACTACAAGGGCCGCTTGAGGCCCCGCTCCCACTACTCGCTCGGCTGGCTGCCCAGGACCTCCGCACTCGCCGGATACGCGGCCCGACCGGTCAACGCCCTGCTGCGCGGACCGCTCGGCAGGCTCCTCGCCCGCCTCGGCGGCGTGACCACCGAGCGCAGGATCCCCGCCTTCGCCTCCCGGCGCGCCCTGCGGAAGACCCTGCGCGCGGCGAAGACCCTGAGCGCGGCTCCGGGGCCGGCGAAGGCCCTGCTCTTCGTCGACAGCTTCACCCGGGCCTTCCGCCCTCAGGTCGCGGGGGCGGCGAGCCGGGTCCTCGCCGAAGCCGGTGTTCCCTGCACCCCGCGCGAGGGCCTGTGCTGCGGACTGACCTGGGTCAGCACCGGCCAGCTGTCCGTGGCCCGCAGGATCATGGCCCGTACGGTCGCCGCCCTCGACGACGGCGACGACCGGCCGATCATCGTGGCCGAGCCGAGCTGCGCCGCAGCCCTCAAACGCGACGTGCCCGAACTGCTCGGCACCGAGGCCGCACAGCGCGTCGCGGACCGCGTCCACACCTTCACCGGGGCCCTCACCGACCTCGCCGACCAGGGCTGGACCCCGCCACCGCTGCCGCAGGACGTCGTCCTGCAGACCCACTGTCACGAGTACGCCACCTTCAAGGGCCGCCGCCCCGCCGACCTGCTGCGCCGCCTCGGCGTCGGTACGGTGGACGAGGCCGAGGGCTGCTGCGGACTCGCCGGGAACTTCGGTTTCGAGGCGGAGCACTACGACACCTCGATGGCCGTCGCGGACCTGGCTCTCACACCGCGCCTCGACGCCCTCGACGGACGACCCGTCGTCGCCGACGGCTTCAGCTGTGCCACCCAGATCGACCACCTCGCCGGTGACCGGGGCATCCGCGCCCTGCACCTCGCGGAGCTCCTCGACCCCTGCGCCGACCGACCAGGAGAGACATCATGACCGAGGTACTGAACCAGCTGTTCATCGGCGGTGCCTGGGTGGACGCCGCGGACGGCGCCACCATGCCCGTCGACGATCCCGCCACCGGCGAGATCCTCAGCCAGGTCGCCGACGCCGGTGCCAAGGACGCCAGGCTCGCGGAGGAGGCGGCCGTCCAGGCCCAGGCCGAGTGGGCCCGTACGGCACCCCGGGCGCGCAGCGAGATCCTGCGCCGCGCGCACGAGATCATCCTCGAACGCACCGACGAACTCGCCCGCCTCATGACCTCCGAGATGGGCAAGCCGCTCGCCGAGGCCAGGGGAGAGGTGGCGTACGCCGCCGAGTTCTTCCGCTGGTTCTCCGAGGAGGCCGTGCGGATCGACGGGGGGTGCGGCACGCTGCCCGACGGCCGCAACCGCATGTTCCTCTCCCGCCGCCCGGTGGGCCCCTGTCTGTTGATCACGCCGTGGAACTTCCCGCTGGCCATGGGCACCCGCAAGATCGGCCCGGCGATCGCAGCGGGCTGCACGATGATCCTCAAGCCGGCCCCGCAGACCCCGCTGTCCAGCCTCGCCCTGGCCGGGATCCTGAAGGAGGCCGGGCTGCCCGACGGCGTGCTGAACGTCGTCACCACCTCCCGCGCCGGAGAGGTCTGCGAACCCCTGCTGCGCGGCGGCCGGATCCGCAAGCTGTCCTTCACCGGCTCCACGGCCGTCGGCCGGCTGCTGCTCGCGCAGTGCGCCGACGCCGTCGTACGGACGTCGATGGAGCTGGGCGGCAACGCGCCGTTCATCGTCTTCGACGACGCCGACCTGGACGTGGCCGTGGACGGCGCGATGGTCGCCAAGATGCGCAACATGGGCGAGGCCTGCACCGCCGCGAACCGTTTCTTCGTCCACCGGTCGGTCGCCGAGGAGTTCGGACGGCGGCTCGCCGAGCGGATGGGCGCGCTCGAGGTCGGCCCCGGTACCCGGGACGGTGTGGACGTCGGCCCGCTGATCGACATCGTCGGGCGCGCCAAGGTCGAGGAGCTGGTCGCCGACGCGGTGGAGCGCGGCGCCGAGGTGCTGGTCGGCGGCCAGACGCCAGAAGGGCCCGGCTGTTTCTACCCGCCGACCGTGCTCGCGGAGGTCTCCCCCGAGAGCCGCCTCATGGACACGGAGATCTTCGGCCCGGTCGCCGCGATCCTCACCTTCGACGACGAGGACGAGGTCCTGCGCCGGGCCAACGACACGCCCTGGGGTCTCGTCGGCTACGTCTTCACCGAGGGGCTCGACCGCGGCCTGCGCGTCAGCGAGGGCCTGGAGGTGGGCATGGTGGGCCTGAACACCGGCCTGGTCTCCAATCCGGCCGCGCCCTTCGGCGGGGTCAAGCAGTCCGGGCTCGGCCGTGAGGGCGGCCGGGTCGGGATCGACGAGTTCCTGGAGTACCAGTACATCGCGGTGCCCGTCCGATGACAGCCGCATCCTCCGACACGTCCGGGCGCGCGAGCGCCTGACCCCGTGACATGCCACGCCCCCTGGTGCCGGTCGTCACCAGGGGGCCCGTCACGCGTGCCGGTCCGTCACGCGCCCAGGCGGCGGTCGGTGATCTCCTTCGCCGTGTCGGCGACCAGACGGCCCCACTCGGGCAGCCGCGCCTCGTCGTAGCGCGAGTCGGGCAGCGAGACGGCCACGGAGGCGAGCGGTGTGCCGTCCTCGTCGAGGACGGGCGCGGCGATCGCGCAGACGTCCGGGCGGTACTGGTTGCGGTTGAGCGCGTAGCCGTCGGTGCGCACCCGCTTCAGCTCGGCGCGCAGCTCGCCCGGATCGACGAGTGTGGCGTCGCTGTAGCTCTCCAGCCCGCGCTCCACCAGCTCCTCGACGTCGGCGGACGGCAGATGGGCCAGGACCGTGCGTCCCGTCGCGGTGGCGTGCAGCGGCGAGGTGTCGCCGATCGCGTGGAACGTGCGCACCGCGTGGTGGCAGTCCACCCGGTCCACGACGACCATGCACTGCAGCGCGTCCGGCACCGACAGGTGGATCGTCTCGTTCAGCGCGTCCCGCAGCCGGATCATGGGCTCCCGCGCGGCCGCGAACAGACTCGATCCCTGAAGCGCCGCCGGCCGTACGGCGAGCACGCGCGCGCCGATCTCCCAGCGCGTGGTGTCCTTGCGGTTCGCCCGCAGCCACCCGGCCTCGTTCAGAGTGACCAGCGTGCGCTGCACGGTCGACTTGGGCAGCCCGAACAGCTTGGTCAGTTCCCCCACCGTGACCGGCTGGTGCTGCGCGACCGCTTCCAGGATCCGCAACGACCTGGTCACGCTCTTCATTTCCATCTGATTTCCCCCGTTAACTCGCGGAATCCCTTGCGTACACCCCTTGACTCCCCTCCTCGCCACTGCCATTCTCGTGCCAGATTCTAGCACACCGTTCCACAATGTGGCACAGCAGGCTGACGAAGAGAACAGCCTGAGCCCCCTCCCCCCGGACAGTGCGAGCCATGGCCCTCGGCCCATCGCCTACGCCGTCCCTTCCGGAATTCCAGAGTCCGCATACCGGGCGTACAGCATCCGCGCTCCGGGAGACGAAAGGAACCCCCTCGTGTCTGCCAAGAAGCGCGTCGCCGTCGTCGGCGTCGGAACGATGGGCGCTCAGGCCGCCTGGCGCCTGGCCGCCCGCGGAGCCGAGGTCGTCGGCTACGACCGTTTCGCCCCGGGCCACGACCGCAGTGCCGCCGGCGGCGAGACCCGGATCTTCCGCAGCGCCCACTTCGAGGACTCCCGCTATGTGCCGCTGCTCCAGCACGCCGACACCCTGTGGGAGACGCTCCAGCGGGAGACCGGCCGCGAGCTGCGCCGGTTGACCGGATGCCTGCTGATGGGGCCCACCGCCCACCACCAGATGGCCACCGTCCTGCAGTCGATCGCCGAGCACGGCCTCGACCACGAGGTGCTCGACACCGAGGCGCTCGCCAAGCGTTTCCCGCAGTTCCGGATCGAGGACGGCGACGCCGCCGTGCTCGACCGGCGCGCGGGCTTCATCCGGCCCGAACTGACCATCCAGACCGCCGCCCGCCGCGCCGAGGAACTCGGCGCCCGCATCCACCGCTACACCACCGTCCGCGAGATCGTGCCCACCGGCAGCGGCGTGGAGATCCGCACCGACGCCGGGAGCGAGCGGTTCGACGCGGCCGTGGTCAGCCCCGGCCCGTGGGTGAACGACCTGCTGCCCGACCTGCCGTGGGAGGTGGACATCCGCCGCCTGCTCAGCGCCTGGTACGTGCCCACCAGCGACGCCTGGTTCGGCGAGGAGCGCCCGGCGTTCATCCGCACCGCCCCCACCCACTGCTACGGACTGCCCTCCCCGGACGGCGTCTCCGTGAAGCTCGGCCTGTCCCGCGCCCTGCACCGCCCCGCCGGCGACCCGAACCGCCTCGACCGCACGGTGGCGCCCGAAGAGCTGGAGATCTTCACGGAGCTGATGGGCCGCTACATGCCGGATCTGAACCCCGACCCGGTCCGCCTCTCCGTCTACATGGAGGGCTACACCGAGAGCAGCCGCCCGCTCGTCGGCCCCCTGCCGGGCACCAGCGATGTCGTCCTGCTCGCCGGCTTTTCCGGCCACGGCTTCAAGCTCTCGCCCGCCTTCGGCGACATCGCGGCGGACCTGGCGCTGGACGGCACCTCGGCGCAGCCCATCGACTTCCTCTCCACCCAGGACCGCGCGGAGGCGTGACGACCATGACCGAGAAGCTGACCCTGGGCACGCTGACCGTCGGGACCCTGAGCGCCGAGCCCGGCACCAAGACCCGCGGCACCGTCCCCGCCGACCTCGGCACCCTCACCGTCGACATCCCGCTGACCCTGGTCAACGGCGCCCGGCCCGGCCCCCGCGTCGTCATCACGGCGGGCGTGCACGGCGGCGAGTTCACCGGCATCGACGCCGCCACCCGGCTCGCGGCCCTGCTGGAACCCGGCGAGGTGCGCGGCCAGATCGTCCTCTGCCCGGTCGCCAACCCCCCTGCCGTCTACCAGGGCCGACTCGGTGTCTCCCCGGTCGACGGCGTCAACATCAACCGCGTCTTCCCCGGCGACCCCGAGGGCGGCCCCACCGAGCGGCTCGCCGCCTGGCTCTTCACACACCTGCTGGACGGCGCCGAGGCCTACATCGACCTGCACTCCGGCGGCATCGACGAGGTCCTGCGCGACTTCGTCGGCTACCGCCTCACCGGCAACCCCGAACTCGACGCCAGGACCGCCGACATGGCCCACTCGGTCGGCATCGAGGACGTCATCCTCGGTCTGAACGCCGAGGGCGGCAACAGCCACGCTGCCGCCGCCCGCCAGGGCATCCCGGCGATCCTCGTCGAGACGGGCGACCTCGGCGAGCGGGACCCGGCCATCGCCCGCCGCTTGGTCGACGGCCTGTACGGAGTGCTGGCCCGGCTCGGTGTCCTGGAGTCGGAGACCCGGAACAGCACCGCCGTCCGCGAGTGGGTCTGGGTCGCGGGCGTCACCTCCGACGCCACCGGCCTCTGGTACCCCGAGTTCTCCCTCGGCGACGACGTGACCGAGGGCCAGGTCATCGGCCGTGTCATCGACCCCGCCGACGGCCGGGAGCACAAGATCCACACCCCCGCCTCCGGACGCGTCTTCTACGGGATGCACGGACTGACCGTCGCCCCCGGCACCGAACTCGCCGCCATCGCCGCACCCGCTCCCCGGGAACCGGCCCCCTGACCCCACCCCCCTGACGTACGCCCGCAGCTCCCCCCACAGCCCGCACCCCACAGATCGAGACCCCGCTACACGCCCCACCCCACGCTCCCCCTTTCCGCACAGCACATCCAGGAGGCCCCCGTGACGCATCGATTCGCGGCTCCGCCGCGTGGCACCCGGATCGACCGCAGAGTGTTCCTGCGCGGCGTCGGCTCGGTTGCCGCAGGCATCGCCGCCGCCGGCACGCTCAGCGCCTGCGGCACCGGCACCAGCCGCTCCGTCGGCAGCGGCTCCAAGAGCTCCAAGACGCTCGTCGTCCGCAACAGCGGCGGCTCCTACGGCGACGCCAACCAGCAGGCGATCTACGAGCCGTTCACCAAGGAGACCGGCATCCAGGTCAAGGTGGTGAACATCGAGTACGCCCAGATGCTCGCCCAGATCAAGCAGGGCCGCCCCGAGTTCGACGTCATCGACGACTCGATGGCCGACTTCGTGCTCTTCCAGCAGGAGGACGCCACCGAGGCCCTGGACTACGACCGGCTGAAGAACTTCAAGAAGGCCGGCGTCGCCAAGAACCTCGTCACCTCCAACGCCGTCGGCAAGAACTACTGGGCCAGCGTGATGGCGTACCGCACGGACTCCTTCGGCAAGAGCAAGCCCTCCTCCTGGGCCGACTTCTGGGACACCAAGGCCTTCCCAGGCAACCGCGCCCTCCAGGCCCTGGACGCCGACCTGCCCGAGCTGGAGTTCGCCCTCCTCGCCGACGGCGTGCCCCTCGACAAGCTCTACCCCCTCGACGTCGACCGTGCCTTCAAGGTCCTCGGCGAGATCAAGCCCCACGTCCGGAAGTTCTGGGACACCGGCGCCCTGCCCGGCGTGCTGCTGGGCCGCAAGGAGGTCGACGCCTCCAGCGTCTGGCACGGCCGCCTGGACGCCCTGATCAAGGGCGGCGCACCCCTCGCCTACCAGTGGAACGGCGCCCGCCGCCAGAGCAACGGGCTCGGCATCCCCAAGGGAGCCGCCAACCTCGACGCCGCCTACCGACTCGTCGACTTCTCGCTGCGCCCCGAAGTACAGGCCGCCTACGCCGAGATCTACCCCATGGCCCCCTCGGTGCCCGCCGCCTACAAGAGGCTCAAGCCCGCCACCGCCGCCAACCTGGGCAGCTCGCCCGAGCACCTGAAGAGCGGCTTCGACCTGGACGTCGAGTGGTGGATCAAGAACCAGGACGCCGTGTCCAAGCGCTGGCAGGAGTGGACGCATGCCTGACCTGAACGTGATGCCCGACCCCTCGCTCACCGTCCCGTCGATGCCGACCGGCACCGGAAAACCCCTGTCCGTCACGCGACTTCGCAAGACCTACGGGGGCGTCACCGCCGTCGACGAGGTCTCCATGGAGATCGCGGCGGGCGAGTTCGTCACCTTCCTCGGAGCGTCCGGCTCCGGCAAGACCACCACCCTGATGATGATCGCCGGGTTCTGCGAGCCCGACTCCGGCAGCATCGTCGTCGGCGGCCGTGACGTCACCCGCCTCGCCCCGCAGAAACGCGGACTGGGCTTCGTCTTCCAGCAGTACCTGCTCTTCCCGCACATGACGGTGTGGGACAACGTCGCCTTCCCGCTGACCCTGCGCGGTGTGTCCAAGGCGGACCAGCGCCGCCGGGTCGGCGAGACCCTGGAGATGGCCGGACTGTCGGCCATGGCCCGCCGCCGGCCACGCGAACTCTCCGGCGGCCAGCAGCAGCGCGTCGCGCTGTGCCGGGCCCTGGTCTACCGGCCCCCGGTCATCCTGATGGACGAACCGCTGGGCGCCCTCGACAAGAAGCTGCGCGACCAGCTCCAGACCGAGATCAAGCGCATCCAGCAGGAACTCGGCCTGACCGTCATCTATGTGACGCACGACCAGGAAGAGGCCCTGGTCCTCTCCGACCGCATCGCGGTCATGCGGGACGGGCGGATCGACCAGTTCGACACCCCGCAGGAACTCTTCGAACGCCCGCGCACCCCGTTCGTGGCCGACTTCCTCGGCGCCGCCAACTTCCTCCCGGGCCGCCTGGAAGCGCACACGGGGGAGATCACCACCGTCCGGCTCGACTCGGGCGGCCTGATCACGGCCCGTCCGCAGGCCGTCCCGGACGGAGCGCGGGTGCGCGCTGCGGTCCAGCCCGGCCGGCTCGTCCTGTGCCCGCCCGACCAGGGCTTCTGTACCGGGACCGTCGAGACGGTCACCTACGTCGGGACCCTCGTACGCGTCACCGTCCGTCCCCTGGGCGGCGCCGACACCGAACCCGTACGGCTCGAACTGCCCGCCGGACGCGCCCCCTCCTTCGGCGAGCGCGTCGGCCTCACCGCGGACCCCGCGAACGTCAGCGTCTTCCCCGACACGGAAAACGGGGGGTGACGACGTGGCCGTACTCGCTCCGGCATCCCGGCCCGCCGCCCCGGTGCCCCGCAGGAAACGACAGGCCCGCCTGCTCTCCGACCGCCGCACCCGCTTCGGACTGCTCAACGCCGCGCCCGTCGTCCTCTATCTGCTGATCCTCTTCGTCTATCCGATCTTCAGCACCCTGATGCTGAGCCTCAAGGACCAGGCCGGCGGCTTCACCCTCCACTGGTACGCCGACGCCTTCCGCGGCGCCAACCTGGAGATCCTGCTCACCACCCTGCGGATCTCCGCCGAGACCTCACTGATCAGCCTGGTCGTCGGTTTCGTGCTGGCCTCCGCGATCTGCCGGCTCAAGCCCCTGTGGGCGGGCCTCGCGATGCTCGTGGTGGTCGTCCCGCACTTCATCAGCGCCCTGGTGCGCACCTACGGCTGGATCATCCTGCTCGGTGACAACGGCGTGGTGAACAACGCCCTCACCGACTCGCGCTTCCCCGGCGCACCCTTCCAACTGCTCTACAACGAGATCGGCGTCGTCATCGGCACCACCGCCGTGATGCTGCCGTACACCGTGCTGCTGCTGTACGCCGTCATGAAGGGCATCGACCGACGGCTCCTGGCCGCCGCGGCCAGCATGGGCGCCGGAAAGATCACCATCTTCCGCCGTGTCTACGTTCCCCTGGTGGCACCCGGCCTGGTCAACGCCGGTGTCCTGTGCTTCATCCTCTGCCTCGGCTACTACCTCACACCCGCCCTGATGGGCGGCGAGAAGCAGACCATGGTCGCCTCGCTCATCGACGAACAGGTCATGAAGCAGAACCAGTGGAACGGCGCCTCGGCGCTCGGCATCATCCTGCTGCTCTTCACCTTCGCCGGGCTGATCCTGCTGCGGCTGCTGAAGTCGGCGGGCGAGGCCTACCGGAACCGGGGGACGGCGTCATGATCGAGCTGCGTGCCACCCTGGCCGGACGCATCGCCCTGGCCGTCCTGTCCACCCTGATCCTGCTGTTCCTGGCGATGCCGATCATCGTCATCGTGGTCACCTCCTTCGGCAAGGACGCCTTCGGCTCGTTCCCTCCGGAGGCCTGGACGCTCGGCTGGTACGAGCAGTTGTTCGCCGACGGCAGCAAATGGCCGGCCGCGCTCTCGTTGAGCGTGCTGGTCGCCTCCCTGACCACCGTCTTCTCCCTCGTCCTCGGCATCACGGCGGCCACGGCACTGGTCCGCAGCGACCTGCCCCTGCGCTCCGCGGTCTACGGCCTGGTCCTCGCCCCGCTGGTGATCCCTCAGGTCGTCATCGCCCTCGGCCTGTTCCTGCTCTTCGAACCGGCCGCGATGCTCGGCAGCCCCATCGCCATCGCCTTCGGCCACACCGTGCTGGCCTCGCCCATCGCGGTCATGATCCTCATGGCCACGCTGAAGGGCATCGACGAACGCCTGGAGGACGCGGCCGCCAGCATGGGCGCCAGCCGCCTGACCGTCTGGCGACGCATCACCTTCCCCCTCGCCGCGCCGGGCATGATCGCCGCCGCGATCTTCTCCTTCATCACCAGCTTCGACGAGTTCTTCATCTCGCAGTTCCTGTCCTCCGTGGACACCGTGACGCTGCCCGTCCAGGTGTTCAACGTCCTCCAGTACAACGTCGATCCGTCGGTGACCGCCGTCAGCGCGATCCTCATCGCGGTCGCCGTCGTCGCCCTCGCCCTGGTCGTCGCCGTGCGCCGACTGGGCGGCCCGGGCAAGCAGGCGGGCCTGCTGCCCACGGAATCCGCCGTGAGCCTCCCCGCCGGAAGTGAGACCCGATGACCATCAGCACCCAGGCCCCGGCCGGTGAACTCTCCGCCACCGCGGCCAGACACCTGCTCCTCAACATGACCCCCAACGGCTCGCTCGGCCGCTCCGGCGAGAACCTCTTCGTCGTCCGGCGCGGCGAGGGACCGTACGTCGACGACGCGGACGGCAAGCGCTACATCGACGGCCTCTCCGGCCTGTACTGCTGCCAGCTCGGCTACTCCTACGCCCCCGAGTTCGCCGAGGCCGCCGACCGCCAGCTGCGCGAGCTGTGCTTCAGCCCCCTGTGGTCCTCCTCCGCGCACCCCACGGCCATCGAGCTGTCGGAGCGCCTTGCGCGCATCGCCCCCGTCGACATCGAGCACACCTTCTTCTCCGGCGGCGGCGCCGAAGCCGTCGAGACCGCCTGGAAGATCGCCCGCCGCTACCACGCCCTGCGTGGCGAAGCGGGCCGCACCAAGGCCATCGCCCGCCGCGGCGCCTACCACGGCCTGACCCTCGGCGCCCTCTCCCTCACCGACGACCCCGGGCTGCGCGAACCGTACGGACCGGGCGCGATCGAGACCCGGTTCGTCTCCAACACCAACCGCTTCGGCCTCGCCCCCGAGGCACCCGGGGCTCCCGAGGCCCCCGAGCGCATGGACGACGAGACGTTCACCTCCCACCTGCTCGCCGAGCTGGAGGCCGCGATCCTGGCCGAGGGCCCGGACACCGTCGCGATGCTGATCGCCGAGCCGGTGCAGAACCGGGGCGGCTGCATCACCCCGCCCGAGGGCTACTGGCCGGGCCTGCGCGCCCTGGCCGACCGGTACGGCTTCCTGCTCGTCACCGACGAGGTCATCACGGCCTTCGGACGGCTGGGGGAGTGGTTCGGCGGCGACCTGTACGGGGCCCGCCCCGACATCGTCACCGTCGCCAAGGGCATCACCGCCGGCTACGCCCCCATGGGAGCGACGCTCGTCAGCGACCGCGTCACCGAGGTCATCAACCGGCCCGGCGCCGTCCTCAACCACGGCTACACCTTCGCCGGCCACCCGCTCAGCGCCGCCATCGCCCTGCGCAGCCTGGACATCATGGAGCGGGACCGGATCCTGGACAACGTCCGCGGCCACCAGGCGCATCTGGCCCGGCGCATGGACGCCCTGACCGACCTGCCGATCGTCGGAGACGTCCGCGGCGCCGGCTTCTTCTACGCCGTCGAACTCACCGGAGACCTCGACGACGGCGGCTTCGGCGACACAGCCCGCACCGCGCTCGTCGCCGACCTGATCCCGCGCCGGCTGCGCGAGGCAGGGCTGCTCGCCCGCGTCTACAACCGCGCCGCCCCACTGGTCCAGATCGCGCCGCCGCTGATCAGCGACCGCGAACTCCTCGACCGTATCGGCGACATCATCGCGGCCACCCTCGACGAGGCCTCCGCCCGCCTCTGACACCCGCCTCACACCCGTCCTGGAAAGGAACCCCATGTACTCCATCGGCCCCCTGACCGTCGCCCCCGGCGAGCGCGCGCAGGGTCTGATCCCCGTCGGCACCAGCACCTACGGCGTGGAGCTCGGCATCCCGCTGATCGTCGTCAACGGAACCGAGGACGGCCCGGTCCTGTGTGTGGACGCCGGTGTGCACGGCGACGAGTACGACGGCCAGGAGGCCATCCGCCGCGTGCTCGCCGAGGTCGACCCGGTGGGCCTGCGCGGCACGCTCGTCGGCATCCCCTGCATGAACACCCCCGCCTTCGAGGCGGCGGCCCGCACCAGCGGCCTCGATCACCTGAACCTCAACCGGATCTTCCCGGGCGACGCGGACGGCTCCTACTCGCTGCGCCTGGCCGCCACCTTCGTCGAGCAGGTCGTCCCGGCCATCGACGCCCTGGTCGACCTGCACACCGGCGGCACCTTCGGCGAGATCGCCCCGCTCACCATCGTCCAGGGCGGCTACGAGGACCTGGCCACCGGCATCGGCCTGGCCGCCGGGCACCGGCTGATCTGGAAGGGCGGCAAGTGGGGCGGCACGGTCCGCCACCCCACCCTGGCTGCGGGCAAGCCGGCCATCACCATCGAGGCGGGCGGCGGCACCTACCGCGAGGAGAACGTCCGACTGCACATCGACTCCGTCCTCAACATCATGCGGCAGCTGAACATGACCGACGGCGGTGCCGAACTGCGGGACGACTACATCGCCGTCTCCGGCACCTTCGCCCGCTCCGCCGCCGGCGGCTTCTTCCTCGGCCACGCCGCACCGGGCGAGACGTGCAAGCAAGGCGACCTGATCGCCCACATCGTCGACCACTACGGCAACACGCTGGAGGAGGTCCGCGCCCCGCAGGACGGCATCGTGCTCTGGGTGCGCCGGATCCGCACCGTCCGGCCCGGCGACGAGGTCGTCATCTTCGGCGAGGTGCAGGGAGAGATCCAGCCATGAGCGGCGAGCCCGAGCTGCTGCTCGTCGACGGCAAGCGGATCCCCGCCGCCGACGGACGTACCTTCACTGTCCTCGACCCGGCGGACGGCACGGCCCTCACCCAGGTGGCGCTGGCCGGACCGGCGGACGTGGACCAGGCCGTGGCGGCGGCCCGCGCGGCCTTCACCGCGCCCGAGTGGGCCCGGATGCGCGCCGCCGACCGGGGCAGGCTGCTGACCCGCATCGCGGACGCGATACGCGGCGAGGGCGAGCGGCTGGCGCGCCTGGAGTGCCAGGACGTCGGCAAGCCGCTCCGCCAGGCCAGGGCCGACGTCGAGTCCGCCGCCCGCTACTTCGAGTTCTACGCGGGCATCGCCGACAAGCTCGGCGGCTCCACGATCCCCCTCGGGCCCGGCCTGATCGACTACACCGTCCGTGAACCCATCGGCGTCTCCGGCCAGATCATCCCGTTCAACTACCCCCTCCAGAACACCGCCCGCGGTTCCGCCCCGGCCCTCGCGGCAGGCTGCACGGTGGTGCTCAAGCCCTCCCCGGAGGCGCCCCTCACCCCGCTGGAGATCGGCCGGATCGCGCTGGAGTGCGGGCTGCCGCCGGGCGTGCTGAACGTCGTACCCGGCGACGCCGAGACCGGCGCGGCCCTCGCCGGGCACCCGGGCATCGACCAGGTCACCTTCACCGGCTCGGTCCCCACCGGCATCAAGGTCGCGCAGGCCGCCGCCGCCAACGTGGTGCCCTCCGTCACCGAACTGGGCGGCAAGTCGCCGTTCATCGTCTTCGCCGACGCCGACTTCGACCTGGCGCTGAGCGCGATCCTCGGCTGGTCGTTCAGCAACGCCGGCCAGATGTGCTCGGCCGGCACCCGGCTGCTGCTCCAGCGCGGCGCCGAGGAGTTCCTGGACCGGCTGGTCGAGAAGATCGCCGCCCTGCGCGTCGGACCCGGCCTCACTGACCCGGACATCGGCCCGCTGGTCGCCGCCCGGCAGCGCGACCGTGTCCTCGGCTACCTGGAACTGGCCCGGCAGGAAGGCGCCGTGGCCCGGGTCGGCGGCGGCGCCCCCACCGCCCCGGAACTCGCCGACGGCTACTACATCGAGCCGACCGTCCTCACCGGCCTGACCAATGAGGCCCGGTGCGCCCGCGAGGAGATCTTCGGCCCCGTCGTCACCGTCATCGACTTCGACGACGCCGACGAGGCCCTGCGGATCGCCAACGACAGCCCGTACGGCCTGTCCTCCTACGTCTGGAGCCGCGACCTCGACCGGGCTATGCGCCTCGCCGAAGGCATCCGGGCCGGCCAGGTCTACGTCAACGTCACCAGCGCCGGCAGCGGCATCGAGCTTCCCTTCGGCGGCTACAAGCACAGCGGCTGGGGCCGGGAGAAGGGCCTTGAGGCGCTGGCGAGCTACACCCAGACGAAGAACGTCTGCATCGGATTCGGGGACCGGTCATGAGGTATCGCACGCTCGGTGAACACGGCCCGGTCGTCTCGGCGGTCGGTGTCGGCGGCAACAACTTCGGCTCCCGCCTCGACGAGGAGGGCACGAACGGGGTCGTCCACGCCGCCCTCGACGCCGGGATCACCCTGTTCGACACCGCCGACATGTACGGCGGGTTCGGTGAGCGCGGCGGGGAGCGCGGCGACGGCGAACGCCTCCTCGGCGCCGCCCTCAAGGGCCGCCGCGACGACGTCGTCCTCGCCACCAAGTTCGGCATGGAGATGGGCCCCGACGCCGACCTGTACGGCAGACGCGGCGCCGGCCCCTACATCCGGTACGCCGTCGAGTCCTCCCTGCGCCGGCTCGGCACCGACCGGATCGACCTGTACCAGTACCACGAGCCCGACGGCCTCACCCCGCTGGAGGAGACCGTCGCCGCCCTGACCGAACTCGTGGACGAGGGCAAGATCCGGTACCTCGGCTGCTCCAACCTCCCGGCGGAGGAGCTCACCGACGCGTTCGTGTCGACACAGGCCCGCTACCACCTGCTCGACCGGAGCGCGGAGGCCGACCTCGTCCCCGCCTGTCTGCGCCACGGCCTGGGGCTGCTGCCGTACTACCCGCTGGCCAACGGCCTGCTCAGCGGCAAGTACCGGCGCGGCGAGGAGCCCCCGCCCGGCAGCCGGCTGTCCTGGCGGCAGGGCTGGCTCACCGACGCCGCCCTCGACCGCGTCGAGGCACTCACCGCGTACGGCGCCGAGCGCGGCCTGACCCTGCTTCAGGTCGCCGTGGGCGCACTGGCCGCACTGCCCGCGGTCGGCTCGGTCATCTGCGGCGCCATGACCCCCGCGCAGGTCACCGCCAACGCGGCGGCGGCCGACTGGGTCCCCGACCCCGCCGACCTGGCCGCACTCGACGCGATCGTCACGCCCGGCGAACGCGTCGTCTGACGACCGCCCCCACTTACCGAACCCCGCGAAACGAGGCTGAACACCATGCGAGAGATCGTCACCTTCGACGCCTACGGCACCCTGGTCGACTTCCAGCTCGGCCCCACCACCCTGAAGGTCCTTGAGGACCGTCTCGACCTGGACAACCTGGACGTCGACGAGTTCCTCGACGACTTCCGCGTCATGCGCTTCCAGGCCGTCCTGGAGGCCTACCGCCCCTACCACGAGGTCCTGCACTCCAGCCTGCGCAACGCCATGCGGTTGCACGGCCTGGAGTACCGCACCTCCGACGGCGACGCCCTCGTGGAGGCCGTCCCCACCTTCGGCCCGTTCCCGGAGGTCCCGGACGCCCTGCGCGCCCTGAAGACCAGGTACGAGATCGCCATCATCTCCAACACCGACGACAACCTGATCGCGCGGAACGTCGAGAACATCGGCGTCGAGTTCGACCACGTCATCACCGCCCAGCAGGCCGGCGCCTACAAGCCGGACCGGCAGACCTTCGAGCACGCCTTCAAGACCATGGGCGTCGAACCCTCCCAGGTCATCCACACCGCCCAGGGCTGGGAGTACGACCACATCCCGACCCGCGACCTCGGCCTGAAGCGCCGGGTATGGATCAACCGCTTCGGCCGCCCCGGCAGCGCCGACTACCAGCCCTACGACGAGCTGCGCGACATGACGGGCCTGCCGAAGCTGCTCGGCTGCTGACCCGACGGACGGATGTGAGGACGCACGCCATGAAGCAGATCCCCTACTGGCTCGACACCGCCCCCGCCCTGCCCGACCGCTCCGGAAAGGACCTGCCCGACGAGGCGGACGTGGTCGTGATCGGCGGCGGCCTCACCGGCCTGTCCACCGCCTACCACGCCGCCCGCAAGGGCGCCCGGGTCGTCCTCGTAGAGAAGGACAAGGTCGGCTCGGGCGCCTCCGGACGCAACGGCAGCATGTGTACCCAGGGCCTCACCATCGGCGTCGGCGAGGCCCGCAAACGCTACGGCCAGGAGCGCGCCCGGGAGCTGTACGACGCCTTCCGCGAGGCGGTCGACGTGGTCGAGGAGATCACCCGGACCGAGCGGATCGACTGCGACTTCCACCGCGCCGGCCGCCTCGGAGTCGCCTTCAAACCGCAGCACTTCGAGGGCATGCGGGCCACCCAGCGCGACCTGGCCGACAACTTCGGCCACGAGACCCGGCTCCTGACCCGCGCCGAGCTGAAGTCGGAACTGAACTCGGACTACTACCACGGCGCCCTGCTCGACCCGCTCAGCGCCGCCCTGCACGTCGGCAAGTACGTCCACGGACTCGCCGAGGCCGCCGAACGGGCCGGCGCGGAGATCCACGAACGCAACGCCGCCACCGGCCTCACCCGCCTCCCCGGCGGCGGCTTCGTGGTCGAGACGCTCCACGGCACCATCCGCGCCAAGCAGGTGATGGCGGCGACCGACGCCTACACCGACAAGGCGATGCCGTGGTTCCGCAAGCGGCTCATCAACGTCGGCAGCTTCATCGTCGTCACCGAGCCGCTGGGCGAGGAGCGTGCCAAGTCACTCATCCCGAACGGCCGTCTGGTGGTGGACTCCAAGAACATCGGCCACTACATCCGCCTCACCCCGGACCACCGCCTCGCCTTCGGCGGCCGGGCCCGCTTCGCCCCGTCCAACCCGGCCTCCGACGTCAAGAGCGGCGACATCCTGAAGCGGGAGATGACCGAGATCTTCCCGCAGCTCGCCGGGGTGCGGATCGACTACGTGTGGGGCGGCATGGTCGGCTTCTCCTGGGACCGCCTCCCGCACGCGGGCGAGACCGACGGCCTGTACTACTCGATGGGGTACTGCGGCCACGGGGTCCAGATGGCCACCTACATGGGCCGCGCGGTCGCCGAGATGATGGACGGCCGCCCGGAGGCCAACCCGCTGCGCGGCCTCGGCTTCCCGAAGGTCCCGGTGCCCTTCTACAACGGCACCCCCTGGTTCCTGCCGTTCGGCGGCGCCTACTACAAGGCCAAGGACAAGCTGCGCTGACGCCCCTTCCGGGCCGCAGCGGGGTACATGAAGAAATGAATGAGTCTTCATGTGTTCCTGTATGGTGAGGCGCGTTCACGCGCCCCCGCCAGAAGGACCCCCCCCTTGACTTCCACCCTCACGCCGCGGCCGGTCCAGGAGGCGGAGCCCGCACGCCCCGGGACCGTGCCGCGGCGGCGCACCCGTGTCCTCGCGCTTCCCGAGGCGCGCTGGGCCGCGGCGGCCACCGCCTGCTTCCTGCTCGCGCTGCCGCTCCAGCTGACCGGCGCCCCCGCCTGGACCTGGGGCCCGCTGTACGCGGCGGCGTACGCCACGGGCGGCTGGGAGCCGGGCTGGGAGGGGCTGAAGGCGCTCAAGGACCGCACCCTCGACGTCGACCTGCTGATGGTGGTCGCCGCACTGGGCGCGGCCGCGATCGGGCAGGTCATGGACGGCGCCCTGCTCATCGTCATCTTCGCCACCTCCGGCGCCTTGGAGGCGCTGGCCACGGCCCGCACCGCCGACTCCGTCCGCGGCCTGCTCGACCTGGCCCCCGCCACGGCCACCCGGCTCTCTCCCGACGGCGGGGAACAGGTCGTCCCCGTCGAGGAGCTGACGGTCGGCGACACCGTCCTCGTCCGCCCCGGGGAGCGCGTCGGCGCCGACGGCCGGGTGCTGGACGGGGCGAGCGAGGTGGACCAGGCGACCATCACCGGCGAGCCGCTCCCCGTGCCGAAGGAGCGGGGCGACGAGGTCTTCGCGGGCACACTCAACGGCACCGGCGCCCTGCGGGTCCGGGTCGAGCGCGACGCGTCCGACTCGGTGATCGCCCGGATCGTCCGGATGGTGCAGGAGGCGTCCGAGACCAAGGCGCCCACGCAACTGTTCATCGAGAAGGTCGAGCAGCGCTATTCGCTGGGCATGGTGGCCGCGACCCTGGCCGTCTTCCTGGTGCCGCTGGCCTTCGGCGAACAGCTCAACGACGCGCTGCTGCGGGCCATGACCTTCATGATCGTGGCCTCGCCGTGCGCGGTCGTGCTGGCCACCATGCCGCCCCTGCTGTCGGCCATCGCCAACGCCGGGCGGCACGGTGTGCTGGTGAAGTCGGCCGTGGTGATGGAGCGGATCGGCCAGGTGGACGCGGTCGCACTGGACAAGACCGGCACCCTGACCGAAGGCAGCCCGCGCGTCACCGACGTCCGTCCGCTGCCCGGATCACGGCTGGACGAGGGCGAGTTGCTGACCCTGGCGGCAGCCGCCGAGCGGCCCAGCGAGCACCCGCTGGCCCGGGCGATCGTCGACGCGGCCCGCGAGCAGGGCCTCGACCTGCCCGAAGCGCAGGACTTCACCTCCGCGCCGGGCGTGGGAGTGACCGCCGTCGTCGACGGCCGTGCGGTCGCGGTGGGTGCCCCGGCCCGGCTGACGGACGACGCCCTCGACGGGGTCGCGGAACTGGAGGAGTCCGGCCGTACCGCCGTCCTGGTCGTCGTCGACGGCACCCCCGCCGGACTGCTCGGCATCGCCGACCGGCCGCGCCCGGACGCCGCCGCCACGGTCGCCGCCCTCACCACGCTCACCGGCGCCGCCCCGACCCTTCTCACCGGCGACAACCCCCGGGCCGCCGCGCACCTCGCCGCCGAGACCGGCATCGACGACGTGCGCGCCGGGCTGCTGCCGCAGGACAAGCTGGCCGCCGTCCAGGAGATGGCGAGCGCGGGCCGCAAGGTGCTGGTCGTCGGGGACGGCGTCAACGACGCACCCGCCCTGGCCGCCGCCCACACCGGAATCGCCATGGGCCGGGCGGGCTCCGACCTCGCCCTGGAGACCGCAGACGCCGTGATCGTGCGCGACGAACTCGCCGCCGTCCCCGCCACCGTCGCCCTCTCCCGTCGCGCCCGCCGACTGGTCGTCCAGAACCTCGTGATCGCCGGGGTGTTCATCGCCGGCCTCGTCGTCTGGGACCTGGCGGGCGACCTGCCGCTGCCCCTGGGGGTCGCCGGCCACGAGGGCTCCACGGTCCTCGTCGGACTGAACGGCCTGCGGCTGCTGAGGGAATCGGCCTGGCAGAAGGCCGCCGCCGAGGGGAGCGCCTGAGCCCGTCAGCCCACCGGCGGCGGACCGCTGCTCGCGCGCACGACGAGGTCCACGGGGACGAGGCTGTCCACACGGGGCCGCTCGCCCGGGCCGTCGATACGGTCCAGGAGAAGACGCAGGGACCGCGTGCCGATCTCGGCGAAGTCGGTGCGGACAGTGGTCAGCGGGGGCAGCAGATGCGCGGCCTCGGGGATGTCGTCGTAGCCGACGACACTGACCTCCCCGGGGACGGACCGCCCGGATTCGTGCAGGGCGTGCAGCAGGCCCAGCGCCATCTGGTCGTTGGAGGCGAACACGGCCGTCACCTCCGGGCGCCGGGCCAGCCGACGGCCCAGTTCGTAACCGGAGTCGGCGCCCCAGTCCCCGACGAGGGGTGCCGGGACATCGGCACCGGCCGCCTGGAGCGTCTCCTGCCAGCTCGCCAGCCGATGGTCGGCGGAGGTCCAGCCGGTCGGACCCGCGATGTGCCAGACGGTGGCGTGCCCCAGGCCGAGGAGATGCTCGGTGGCCTTACGGGCGCCGGTACGGGAATCACCCGTGACCAGGGGAGTGCTGTCGTCGAGGGCGCTCTCCAGCACCACCAGGGGAGTGCCGAGCTCGGTCTCCGCCAGCGCGCGGCCCACCCACTGCTGCGGGGCGATCGCGATGACGCCGTCCGCCCCCTCGGCCGACAGCCGGTTCACGGCCTCGACGACGGTCCCGTGGTCGGCCGTGTCCAGGGCGATGGAGCTGACGAGGTAACCGGCCTCCTGCGCCGCGGTGTTGATCGCGGTCAGGATGGAGGCGGGCCCGTACCGTGCGGCGTCGAAGGAGATCACGCCGAGCATCCGGGTCCTGCCGCTGGCCAGGGACCGCGCGCTGCGGCTGGGCCGGTAGCCGAGCGTCCGCATCGCCTCCAGGACCGCCTCACGCGTCTCGGGGCGGACGGCCGGGTGGTCGTTGAGCACGCGGGAGACGGTCTGCTTGGAGACGCCGGCCAGCCGGGCCACGTCGGCCATCACCGGCCGCGTCCCCGCGAAGTTGCGCCTGCTGCGGCCCTTGGGAACCGGGCCGTCGGTGGCGCTCGGTGTCATGGCGGGTGATTCCTCGACGTCGGGTACGGCGGTCCTGAACCCGCCCGGCAGGAGCCCAGCATAGGCGGGGCAGTGCCCGCGGCGGCCTCAGCCGGTCCGGACCGTCCACACACGCGTGACCACCCACTCGGCCCGCCCCACCCCGGCCGCCCGCCAGGCATCACCCACCTGCCCCGGCACATGCACCGCCGCGTCCGCCGCCAGCGGCAGCACCTTCAGCCGTAGCCCCCGCGCACGCAACTCCTCGGCCGGAATCCGGTCGAGGCCGATGTCCCAGACCCGCCCCGAGTAGAACTGGTCGGCGACCAGGACGTCCCCCGCGTAGGCCCGTGCCAGATCACCGGTCCAGTGCAGCCGCAGCAGCACACCGGCGGGCGCCCGCAGCAGTTCCTCCGGTACGTCGACCCGGTACTCGGCGGCCGCGGCGTCCACATGCTTGTCGGCCGGCACACTCGCCCGGCCCTGCACACCGGTCACGGGCTCGGGGGCCGGACCGGCCGGCCTGACCAGGGTGACCCGCGCGGCGGTGTCACCGACGCCCCCGGCTTCGACGGTGTAGCGCGTGCACACACCGTCCGCCTCCTCCCGCACCCGTTCCCCCTCCACCACCAGGGCGGAACCGGGCGCGGGCAGCACCGCGAACGACGGCTCGGCGGCCGGGCTGTGCAGCCGTACCTCGTCACCGTCGAAGACGACCCCGTCCCCGCAGAGCACCAGCCGCTCCGCTCCCCACGCGACACCTCGGTAGGCCGTACGGGCCGTCGCCGCGTCCAGGACCAGCAGGCCGACGCGGGAACCGTCGGCCGCGTCCACCTCGACCAGGGCATCGGTGCCCGGCCGCAGACCGGTGACCAGGACCCGGCCGTCGACCGGCGTGACCTCCCCGTCACCGGACGGCACGGCGACGGACGCCACCGTATCCGCGTCCAGGGCGAGTTCGGGCGCGATGCCGTCGGTCGCGGCCAGCACCAGGACCGTACGGCCGTCCGCCTCGACCGTGCACACCGGCTGCGCGGAGGCCCACTCCAGCCGCACCCCGGCCACGTCCAACCGCAGCGGCCAGCAGAAGAAGGCGCCGGAGGGCACCGTCACGGGAGCGCTCGGCAGCGTGAGCGCACGCGCGCCCGGAAAGTCGATCGTGAACGTCGTGCCCGGGTGGTCCGGCAGCGGCTCGTGCGGCTGGTGGTTGGTCACGAACAGGAAGCCCGAGGTGCCGTCGGTGCGCACTGCCCAGCGCAGGGTGTCACGGTCGTGCTGCCCGGCCGGCAGCCGCTCGGGCAGCACGGACTCCATGGGCGCGATCCGGTGCCCGAATTCGGCCAGCAGCAGGTGCTGGAGCCGCAGTTCGTGGTACGAGGGCCGCACCTGGCCGTACTCGCCGAGCGGGGCCTGGAAGTCGTAGCTCAGGACCGGCAGGTCGTTGGGGTAGCCGGTGGCGTGCGACTCCTGAAGGGTGGTCAGCTCTCCCTGCGGATTCGTACCGCCGTGGAACATGTAGTAGCCCTGCCACACCGAACCGCAGCCGATCTTGGTCAGCCCGAGCGCGCCCACGTCGGCCGCCTCCACCCGGGGCCGCCGGTGATAGGCCACCGCCATACCCCCTCCCAACTCACAGGTGACCCAGGGGAACCGATCCGTCGGAGCCGGCCCGGCGCCGCGCACGGCCGTGGGCCGCAGGTCGGCGCCGATGCCCTCGTCGTCGCGCTCGTGCGTGAAGAAGAAGTGCTTGCGACAGGTGTCGGGCCAGCCGCCGTCCGCCTCCGTCCAGAACGCCTCGGGATACCCGCCGTACAGCGGAAGCAGCTCCTCGCCCGGGAGCCGCACCCCGCCCCAGGCGGTCGACGTCCACAACGGTGCGCTCAGCCCGACCTCCTGAGCGAGACGCTTGAGCGTGCGCAGATGGCCGGGCTGGTCATACAACTCGTTCTCGATCTGGATCGCGACGATCGGCCCGCCGTGCGCCCGGTCCAGACCGCGCAGTTGCTCCGCGACGGCCTGGAACCAGGCGCGTACGGGCTCCAAGTACGCCGGGTCGTCGGTACGCGGCGTGCAGGCGCGGGCGAGCAGCCAGTCGGGCAGGCCGCCGTTGCGCACCTCCGCGTGCGACCAGGGGCCGATGCGCGGGACGAAGTCCAGGCCGTGGCGGGCGCACAGCCCGGCGAAGCGCCGGAGGTCGCGGTCGCCGTCGAAGCGGACCCGGCCCTCGATCTCCTCGTGGTGGATCCAGATCACATAGGAGGCGACGGCGGTCACCCCGCCCGCCTTCATCTTCAGCAACTCCTCCTCCCACTCCCCGTGCGGGTAGCGGGAGTAGTGGAACTCGCCGGAGACCGGGAACCAGGGGCGGCCGCCACGGGTGAGCCAGCGGCTCGTGACCTCGATCGGGTCGGGCACGCCCGGCGCGTCCGCGAAGGGCAGATGGCCGGTCAGCGGGGGAGCGGAGGGCGTGGGAACGCGCAGTCGGTGCGGGGTCACCAGGTGTTCTCCGGGCCGAGGTCGGGGGTGTCGGTGAGTTGGGCGCGGGTGACGGTCGTGCCGTGCAGCTCCAGCAGGACCAGCTCGTTGGCGCCCGGCCGCAGAACCGGTGCGGGGAGGTACAGGGTGTGCTGCGGGCCCCGGTTCCAGTAGCGGCCGAGGTGGAAGCCGTTGACCCACGCCTGGCCCTTCGTCCAGCCGGGCAGGGCGAGGAAGGCGTCGGCGGGCGTGTCCACCGCGAAGGTGCCGCGATGGAAGGCCGGCACGGTGACCGTGGACCCGTCGGCCGGTACGAACGGCAGCCCCTCCACGTCGTCCAGCGGCAGCGGGCGGCAGTCCCAGCCCCGCAGGGCGGCGCCGCTGAAGGAGACGGGCCCGAGCAGGCCCTTGGGCGCGCCGATACGAGGCCCGTAGTTGACGCCGCCCAGGTTCTCGACGAGGACCTCCAGCGTCGCGCCGGAGCGGGGGACGCGCACGGGCAGTGTCTCGTCGTGGCGTTCGCGCTCCAGTACACCGACCGGGGCGCCGTCGACGAAGACCTGGGCGCGGTCGCCGACACCGCCGGAGAAGTGCAGCAGACCGTCACCGGCAGTGGGAAGGGTGGTGCGGTAGAGCGCGTAGCCGGTGCGCTGCCCGAGCTCGTCCATGGTCACGGGGTCGTCGGCGTGCACGGGTGGGGCGAGCGTATCGGCGAGCGGCAGCAGGGGCGCCCGGCCAGCCAACTTCACATCGGTGGGCGGGAGTTTGGGTCCCGGGTCCGGGAAGGGCTCGTCGGGAACGCCGGCATGGCGGGCGATGACCTCGCGGAAGGCGTGGTACTTCGGCCCCGGGTCGCCGCACTCGGTGAGCGCGGCGTCGTAGTCGTAGGACGTGATGGTCGGGGTGTAGGCGTGCTTGTGGTTGGCCCCGTTGGCGAAGCCGAAGTTGGTGCCGCCGTGGAACATGTAGATGTTCACGGACGCCCCGGCGGACAGCAGCCGGTCCAGGTCCGCGGCGGCGTCGGCCGCGTCCCGCACATGGTGCGGACCGCCCCAGTGGTCGAACCAGCCGATCCAGAACTCCGCGCAGAACAGGGGCCCTTCACTCCGGTGCTCGCGCAGCCGCCCGAGGGACTGCTCGACACGGCTGCCGAAGGTGCTGGCGGCCAGGACGCCGGGCAGGGTTCCGGTGGCCAAGTGCTCTGGGTCGGCCTGGTCGCAGGTGAAGAGCAGTTCCTCCACCCCTCGGGAGCGGAACGCGTCGGCCAGGTGCTTCAGATACGCGCTGTCGTCGCCGTAGGCCCCGTACTCGTTCTCCACCTGCACCGCGATGACGGGACCGCCCGCCGCCGCCATGTAGGGGCGGAGCGCGGGCAGCAGCAGGTCGAGATAGCGGTCGACGGCCCCGGTGAAGCGCGGATCGCTGGTCCGCAGCCGGATGTCCGGGTCCGAGGTCAGCCAGTCGGGCAGGCCGCCCCCGTCCCATTCGGCGCAGATGAACGGACCCGGACGCAGCAGCACACGCAGCCCCTCGTCCCGGGCGAGCCGCAGGAACCGGGGCAGGTCGAGGAAGCCGTCGAGCACGAGGGGCCCGTCGGGATCCGGCTGGTGGTGGTTCCACGGAAGGTACGTCTCCACCGTGTTGAGGCCCATCAGCCGGGCCTTGCGCAACCGGTCGGCCCACAGGTCGGGGTGGACACGGAAGTAGTGCAGCGCGCCGGAGAGGATCCGGAACGGCTCGCCGTGCAGCAGGAATCCGTCGGACGTCGTCGTCAGAGCGGGCATGCGAGGCTTCCCTTCGAAGTATTCGAGGCAGGGGCAGTCACTGAGATCGGGTGGCGCGGATGAGCCAGAGCGTGGCGGCGAGGCACAGCGCGGAGACTCCGCACAGCAGAAGCGGCACCGCACGGATCCCGGACCACTCGATGGCCTTGCCCAGCGCCGGCCCCGCGGCGACACCGCCGACCATGGAGGCCGCGATGACCACGGCACCGGCCCGCCGGGCGCGCGGCGCGGCCCGGTTCAGCCAGGGCAGCCCGGTGGGGAAGATCGGCGCGATGAACAGACCGACACCGGCGTACGCGTACGGAGCCAGCGCCGGCACGGACGCGGCCAGCAGACACACCGTCATGCCCGCGCACGAGACGGTGATGATGGCCTGCGCGGAGAACCGCAACGCGAGCGGGGCGACCAGGAAGCGCCCGACGGTCATCATCAGCCAGTACACCGAGGTCGCGGTGGCCGCGACGCCCGCGCCGTAGCCGACGGTCTCCAGATGGGTCGGCTCCCAGCCGCCGACACCGGCCTCGACGGCGACATGCAGGACGTAGAGCGCGACGAAGACGCCGAGCACGCAACGGAGACTCCGGCCCAGAACCTGCCCACGTCCGCCGCCCTCGCCTCCGCCCGGCAGGGGCACCTCGTTCCGGACTCCCCTCAGACACAGCAGCAAGGGCAGATTGGCGAGGGCGAAGCAGAGAAAGACGGCCGGGTAGTGCTCCGAGCCGACCACGCCGATCAGTGCGGGGCCGAGGATGGCGCCGATGCCGAAGTGGGCGTTGAGGATGTTCAGCATCGCGGTCGAACGGTGACCGAAGCCCACGGCGAACAGCTGGTTGAGACCGTAGTCGACGCCACCGAAACCGACCCCCGCGAGCAGGGCCGCCGCGAGGGCGGCGGACCACTCGGGCGCCAGCGCGAACCCCGCCGCGCCGACGGCCATCAGCGCGTACGAACTGCCGAGGACGAGCCGGTTCCCGACCCGGCCGAAGAGCCGGTCGAACAGCAGCACCCCGACCACACCACCGACGAAATGCGCACTCAGCCCCAGCCCCGCAGCAGACGGCGACAGCCCGAACTCCCCACGAAACGCCGGGATCGCGGGCCCGTACAGCGCCTGCAACGCCCCGATGAGAACAAAGCCGGCACAGGACGCCACGACAGCGGCCCCGCTGAAGACCGGGGCGGGCGAGGTGAGGGAGGGGTGAGAGTCGAGCTGCGCGATCGGCTGGTCGGTCACGCGGCTGATGTTACCGGTAACATGCGGCGGGTCAACATCCCCCGGATCTTCTCGAACGTATGCTGCGTGTTCTCTCGGCTCGCATCGACCCGTTCGGGGAGGGGACCGGCATGGCCGTCATCCACCACACCACGCTGACACCGTCCAAGGTGGAACTGCTCGCCTCCTGGCTCCCGTCCCGCCCCTGGTACCGCGCTGGCCCGGCCGAGCCGGAGCTGGTCAAGGCCGGCGGGTTCCGGCTGGACGATCCGCAGGGCGAGGTCGGGATCGAGTTCCTGGTCGTCACCGACACGTCTGGCAACCGCCCGACCGGCTACCTGGTGCCGCTCACGTACCGCGGCGCCCCGCTCGACGGTGTGGAGAGCGCCCTCGTCGGCACCATGGAGCACGGTGTGCTCGGGAAGCGCTGGGCCTACGACGGCTGCCACGACCCCGTGATGGTCGGCCAGTTGGCGGCCTTGATCGAGGGACGGGTGCAGGCCCAGGACCAGAACATCAGCGACGTCCCAGACCGGGAGGTCACCACCTCCTACACCGGGGCGGGGCCCCTCCCCACGGACTTCACCGCCGGCGACGATCACGACGGCACCCTGCTGACCACGCCCCAGGGCACGACCCTCCACCTGCACCGGGTCCTCCAGCCCGCCCCGGACGGCCCGTTGACCCCCGCCCGGGGAGCGACCGGCCACGTCACCGGCTGCTGGCAACTGCCGGACGGTACGCGTGCCCGGGGTGTCCTGGCCGTTCTGCACGCTGGTCCCCGTACCTAGCCTCCACAGGAACCGCCATGGCCGTACAACCCCCGCAGCGTCTAGCCCTCCTCGGCGGCGGATTCTCCACCGACGACGACGGTCTCCTGGACGACTGGGTCCTGGCCCGGGCGCGCGTGCCCCGCCCCAAGGTGTGCTTCGTTCCCACGGCCAGCGGAGACGCACCGGCCTACGTCGAACAGTTCCGGACGGCGTTCCGATCCGTCTGCCCGCACTACGACAGTGAACCGGGCCGGCGGCCGTCGTACCGGGCAGCCGTAGCGGCGGGGCGGCTGCCGGCGGGGTGGGCGGTGGAGGACGGGGCCGGAGTGCTCTTCACCCAGGGGGTGCCGACGGAGGCCGTCACCCGGGTGCCCGGAGCAGAGGTGTACCGCGTGGAGCCGGACGGGAGCGGCGGGGTGCGTGAGCAGGGGCTGCGCTGCCGGGTTCTCACGCCGTCCGCCCCCGTCCGCGCACCGAGCAGTGATCGGCACCGCGTATGGATGTGATCCACCAGGATTGTCCCGGGCACGATCGGGTACGCGAGCAGGACCGCGCCCGGGGCGGATCATGTCCCGGGTGGGCCGCAAGACCGCCGCTATCAGGGAATCTGCCATGGAGACACCCGCAAACAACCCCACGCCCACGCCCGCCCAGCGGGCTCTGGACGTCCTCGCCGAGAACACCGAGGACGCGGCGGCTCTGAACGCGCTCGCCGACAGCGACGTGCTCATCCCCGTGCCCGACGACGCGAACGACGCCGACGCCGCCAACCCCTCCGCGGTGGCGCTGCCGGTGCTGGAGCAGCCCGGCGGCGAACCGGTGGTGCCCGTGTTCACCTCCGAGGTGGAGATGGCCGGGCTGCTGCCGTTCGTCTCCCGCTACCGCATGGTGCCGCTCGGCGCCCTCGCCGCGCAGTGGCCGGCCGACGACCTGTCGCTCACCATCGACGGCAGCTCGGAGCACCGCCTGACGCTCACCTCGGAGGGAGTCCGCACCCTGCTGGCACGTCCGTAGGGCGATCGGCCCGGTCCGGGCCTGGGCAGCGGCTTACGCGCCCAGCGTCCGGGCCAGCGCCGCCCGCTGCAGCGGCAGCACCTCGGCGTGCAGGTCACGGCCCCTGGAGGTCAGGGAGACCCACACGCCGCGCCGGTCCTCCACGCACACCGAACGTGTCACCAGACCGTCCTTCTCCAGCCGGGCGATCAGCCGCGACAGCGCGCTCTGGCTCAGATGGACCCGCCCGACCAGATTCTGCACCCGGCACTGCTCGCCCTCCTCGGGCGCGGCGGTCGCCAGCATGTCCAGGACCTCGAAATCGGAGGCACCGAGACCGTGCGGATGCAGCGCCCGGTCGATCTCGCACATCGTGCGCGCGTGCGCCGACAGGATGTCCCGCCACCGTTCCTCGAGCCGCGCACCAGCCGTTTTCGCCGCCATAAGCGAACGGTACACCGGTCAGAGCTTCAATGACTGTGCATGAAGTGGCCTCTCCCGAGCGCTTCCCTCAGGGGTCGGCACCGGGCAGGGACCTACGTCGACTCCCGCTTCACCAACTCCGTCGGCAGGATCACCGCCGCCGGATCCTCGCCCCCGATCTGCGCGAGCAGCACCCGCACCATCTCGGTGCTGATGCGGTCCCACGGCTGCCGGATGGTCGTCAGCTCGGGGCTGGCGGCCAGCGCGGCCGGTGAGTCGTCGAAGCCGCCCACCGCGACGTCCTGCGGCACCCGCCTGCCCGCCCGCTGCAGCGCCGCCAGCACCCCCTGGGCCATCAGGTCCGAGGCGACGAAGACCGCGTCCATGTCCGGGGCCTGCCCCAGCAGCCGCTCGGCCCCCGCCTCGCCGCTGGCCCGGCTGTAGTCGCCGGAGACGACGAGCCGCTCGTCGAACTCCAGGCCCGCCTCCGCCAGCACCTCCTTGTAGCCGGCCAGGCGCTCCACACCGCCCGGCGTGTCCAGCGGGCCGGTCACCATGCCCACCCGCCGCCGCCCGAGCGACAGCAGATGACGCACCATGTCGCGGGCACCGTCGCGGTCGTCGGCGGCCACGTAGCTCACCTTGGAGGCCAGCCCGATCGGCTTCCCGCACGCCACCAGCGGCACCCCCGCCCCGCGCAGCTCCTCGGCGACGGGATCACCGGAGTGGCTGGAGACCAGCAGCACCCCGTCGACATGCCCGGCGGTGATGTACCGCGTGATGCGCCGGCGTTCGTCCTCGGTTCCCGCCAGCATCAGCAGCAGCGGGATGTCGTGCGCGGCGAGCGCCTGGGTGCAGCCGCGCAGCAGGACATTGAAGTTGGGGTCCTCGAAGAACCGCTCCTGCGGCTCCGTGAGCAGGAAGCCGATCGAGTCGGACCGCCCGGTGATCAGGGAGCGGGCGTGCCGGTTGACGACGTAACCCGTCCTGCGGATGGCCGCGTTGACCGCCTCCTGGGCGGCCGGGCTGACGTAGTGGCCGCCGTTGAGCACCCGAGAGACGGTGCCGCGCGAGACCCCCGCCTCGCGCGCCACATCGTGGATCGTGGGCGGCCTGCGCCTGCCTCCCGCAGCGTTCATGGTCATGACTTTACGGCTCCGGACAGCAGATCCAGACTCCAGAAGCGCTGGATGACCAGGAACAGGGCGACCAGCGGGAGCACCGCGAGGAACGCGCCCGTGATCACCAGCGTGTACAGCGCCGGGGTGTTGGCCCCCTGCTCCAGCAAGGTGAACAGACCGAGCGTGATCGGGAACTTCTCGTCGTCGCTGAGCATGATGTACGGCAGCAGGAAGTTGTTCCAGATCGCCACGAACTGGAACAGGAACACCGTCACCATGCCGGGGATCATCATCGGCAGCGCGATCCGCGTGAAGATCCGCCACTCGCTCGCCCCGTCCATCCGCCCGGCCTCGACCACGTCGGCGGGCACCGCCGCTGCGGCGTAGATCCGCGCGAGATAGACGCCGTACGGGAAGAGGATCTGCGGCAGCAGTACGGACAGGTAGGAGTCGGTGAGGTCGACCTCGGCCAGCAGCAGGTACTGGGGGACGGCCAGGATCACCGGCGGCATCAGCACGCCCGCGAGCAGCACGTTGAAGATCGTCTCGCGGCCCCGGAAGCGGTACGTCGCCAGCGCGTAGCCGCTGATCGCCGAGACGCAGGTCGACAGCAGGGCACCCAGGCCGGCGTACAGGGCGGAGTTGCCCATCCACGCCCAGTACACGCCGTCGCGGTAGGCGCTGAGGTCCCGGAAGTTCTCGGCGAATCCCGAGCCCGGCAGGAAGGTGAACGTGGAGAACAGCTCACGTCCGGACTTGGTGGCCGCGATGACCACCCAGGCCACCGGCAGCAGACAGTAGACCGCGCCCAGGAGCAGGGTGACCGTCGGGATCAGGGCGATCCGGCGGCGCAGCGGCGGGCGGCCCTGGTCGGCGGTGGGCGTGCTGCCGGCCACGGGCTCGGCCTTCGGGACGGCAAGGGAACTCATCGAGTGGCCTCCTGCTTCTGACGACGGTTCGCGGCTCGCAGGAAGCCGAAGGACAGCAGGAGTGTGGCGAAGGCGATGATCACGGCCTGCGCGGCGGCGCTGTGGATGTCGCCCTCGCCGAACGCGTCCCGGTACACCTTCATCAGCGGACTCCACGTCGTGGACACGGAGTTGGTGAGCGGCTTGAGGGTGGTCGGCTCGTTGAACACCTGGAGCGTGGCGATGATCGAGAAGAAGAAGGTCAGCACCAGCGAGGGCGCCACCATCGGGATCTTGATCCGCAGCGCGATCTGTGTGGGCGTCGCGCCGTCCAGCTTCGCCGCCTCGTACACCTCCGCCGGGATCGCCTGGAGCGAGGTGTAGATGACGATCATGTTGAATCCGGTGCCGCCCCACACCGCGATGTTGGAGAGGGCGAGGTACAGCGGCCCGCCGTCCAGCAGATCCGGCTGCGGCATGCCCAGCTTGTCGAGCACGAAGTAGAAGGGGCTCACGTCCGGCAGGTACAGGAAGCCCCACAGCAGCGCCGCCACCACGCCGGGGATGGCGTACGGCAGGAAGATCGCGAGCCGGGTGAAGGGTGCCAGCCGCACCTTCTCGGAGTCCAGCATCAGCGCGAACAGCAGGGCGAGGCCGAGCATGACGGGTACCACGACGCAGCCGTAGCCCAGTACGCGCAGCGTCCCGTGCAGGAGCTCGCTGTCGGTGAGGGCGTCGGTGTAGTTCTCCAGACCGGCCCAGACCTCCTTGCGGGCCCCTGAGCCGAGACCCAGGCCGGAGACCTTCACCTTGTGGAAGCTGAGCCAGATCGCGTAGCCGATGGGGAGTGCGAAGAACAGCGCGAACAGGATCGTCGCGGGGAGGAGGAAGGCGTACGGGGCGCCCTTGACCCCGTACGCCTGCCGGCGTGCCGTGCTTTTCACCGAGCGACCCCGAAGCCCTGCTTCTTCATGTCGGCGACGGTGTCGTCCTGCATCTTCTTCAGGGCCGCGCCGAAGTCGGACTTGTTCTTCGCGGCGGCGCCGAAGGCGTCCTTGAACGTGGTGTAGGCGACGTTCACGTTGGGGCCCCAGGCGGACGGTGCCGTGGTCTCCGCGATGTCGGCGGCCTTGGTGTAGAAGTCGGCCTGGTTCGAGAAGTAGGCCGGCGGCTTGAGGAAGGCCCCGCTGGTCTGGGCGTTCGTGGCGGCCGGGTAGATGCCGCTCTCCTTCGCCAGCGCGTTGAGGGCCTCGCTGTCGGTGTTCAGCCAGGCGGCGAACTTCGCGGCGGCGCCCTGGTGCTTGGAGTCCGTGGTGACGGCGGTGGAGGAGCCGCCCCAGCTGCCGGTGCGGGTCTCGCTCGCGGACCACTGGGGGAGTGGGGCCATGGCCCACTTGCCCTTGGTGTCGGGGGCGGCGGTGGTCAGGGTGCCGGGAGCCCACACGGCGCTGACCCAGGCGATCTGCTTGCCGGTGTTGATCGCCTTGTTCCAGGCCGGCGTGTACATCGGCTGGTTGTCGACGGCGCCCTCCTCGACCAGGCCGCCCCAGAACTTCGCGACCTTCTGCGTCGCCGCGTCGTCGATGGCGACCTTCCACTGGTCGCCGGAGGTCGTCCACCACTTGGCGCCCGCCTGCTGGGCGAGGCCCGCGAAGAGGCCGGAGTCGTTGGCGGAGAAGGTGGTCAGGTCCTTGTCGGGCGCCGCCTTCTTGAGCTTGCGGGCGGTCTCGGCGAACTCGTCCCAGGTCGTCGGCACCGTCAGGCCGTACTCCTTGAACAGGTCCTCGCGGTAGTAGAACATCATCGGCCCGATGTCCTGCGGGACCGCGTAGACCGCGTCCGTGCCCAGCGTCGTCTGCTGCCAGACGCCGTCGGCGAAGCTGCCCTTCGCCTCGCCCACGCTCTTCGATATGTCCGCCAGCGCGTCATTGCTGACCAGGGTGGGCAGCGCCTGGTACTCCGCCTGCACCAGGTCGGGCGCCTTGCCCGCCTTGTGCGCGGTGAGGATCTTGGTGACCAGCGTGTCGCCGGACGCCTGCTTCTTCACCGTGACGGTGATCCGGTCCTTCTTGCCCGGGCCCTTGTTCCACAGGTCCACGACCTTGTCCATGCCGGGTGTCCAGGTCCAGTACGTCAGCGACGCCGGGCCCGACTCGGTCTCGCTGTCCGCGGACTCCGTCCCGCAGGCGGCGAGTGTGGTGGCGCCGAGCGCGACGGCGACGGCGGTTCTCACGAGGCGGCGGCGCTTCGTGTACGGCATGGATCTCTCCCCTGACCTGGGGTCCTCGCCTGCTGCGAAGACCTGCCATGCTTCTGTGAGCGTTCACAGTAGAGAAACATCCCGGACACTTGTCAATGGTTGTTGCTGTGCGGTTATGTTGGCCTCCGCACCGCGCTGAGGTGTGTGCACGTTCCCAATTGATCGATCGACCGGGAGACCATCCATGCCGGAGACCACCCCCAGGGGCCTCACCAGGCTCGCCTTCGGCGGGGACTACAACCCCGAGCAGTGGCCGGAGAGCGTCTGGCAGGAGGACGTCCGGCTGATGCGGGAGGCCGGCGTCACGATGGTGAGCGTCGGGATCTTCTCCTGGGCACTGCTGGAGCCGTCGCCCGGCGTCTACGACTTCGGCTGGCTCGACCGCGTGCTCGACCTGCTGCACGAGAACGGCATCCGCGTCGACCTCGGCACGCCCACCGTCTGCCCGCCGGTCTGGTTCTACCGCGCCCACCCCGAGGCCCTGCCGGTGACACCGGAGGGCGTGCGCCACGAGTTCGGCTCCCGCGCCGCGATCTGCCACAGCAACACCGACTACCGCTCGGCCGCGGCGGCCATCACCACCAAGCTTGCCGAGCACTACGGCGACCACCCGGCCCTGGCGATGTGGCACGTGCACAACGAGTACGGCGTCCCCGTCTCGGCCTGCTACTGCGACTCCTGCGCCGCGCACTTCCGTCGCTGGCTCGCGACGACCTACGGCACGGTCGACGCCGTCAACGCGGCCTGGGGCACGGCCTTCTGGGGCCAGCGCTACACGGACCTCGAGCAGATCAACCCGCCCCGGCTCACCCCGACATCGGTGAACCCGGGCCAGGCGCTGGACTACAAGCGGTTCGCCGACGCCACCATGCGCGAGAACTTCGTGGCGGAGCGGGACATTCTGCACCGCCTCTCACCGGGCGTCCCGGTCACCACCAACTTCATGACGGCCCTGAGCCAGTGCGACTCCGTCGACTACTGGGCCTGGGGCCGCGAGGTCGACATCGTCACCAACGACCACTATCTGATCACCGACGGCCGCCGCACCCACGTCAACCTCGCGATGGCCGCCGACCTCACCCGCTCGGTGGCGGGCGGTGCCCCCTGGCTGCTCCTGGAGCACTCCACCTCGGGCGTCAACTGGCAGCCCCGCAACCCCGCCAAGGCCCCCGGCCAGATGGCCCGCAACTCCCTCGCCCATGTGGCGCGCGGCTCCGAGGGCGCCCTGTTCTTCCAGTGGCGCCAGTCCCGGCGCGGCGCCGAGAAGTTCCACTCGGCGATGCTCCCGCACGGCGGCACCGGCACCCGCGTCTGGCGCGAGGTCACCGAACTCGGTTCGGCCGTCGACGCGTTGGCCGCCATACGGGGCACCCGCACCGTCGCCGACGTGGCCGTGCTGTGGGACTGGCACTCCTGGTGGGCACAGAACCTCGACTGGCGTCCCAGCGAGGACCATGACGCCCGCGAACGCGCCGACGCCTTCTACGAGGCCCTCTACGACCGCCACCTCACGGTCGACTTCGCCCACCCGGAAGCCGACTTGTCGAGGTATCCCCTTGTCGTCGTACCGGCCCTCTACCTGATGACGCAGACGGCCGGGAACAACCTCAAGGCCTACGTGGAGAACGGCGGCACGCTGGTCGTCTCGTACTTCTCGGGGATCGTCGACGAGCACGACGCCGTCCACGAGGGCGCCTACCCGGGCCCGCTGCGGGACGTCCTCGGCCTCACCGTCGAGGAGTTCTCGCCGCTGCTGCCCGGCGAACGGGTCCGTGTCACCGGACCCGACGGATCCGAACTGGGCGCCGACGTATGGACCGAGTTCGTGATGCCGCGCGGCGCCGAGACCGTCTGCACCTACGCCGACGGCCTCACCGCGGGCCACCCGGCCATCACCCGGCACAGCCTCGGCGAGGGCACCGCCTGGTACGTCTCCACCCGGCTCGGCACCGACGGCCTCGACACGCTGCTTGGCCTGGCGATCGAGGACGCGCGCCTCGCCCCGCGCGCCGACCTGCCCAGGGACGTCGAAGTCGTACGCCGCACCGGTGAGTCGGGCACCTACCTGTTCGCCGTCAACCACACCGGCGCGGACGCCAAGGTGCCCCTGGAGACCCCGGGCACCGAGCTGCTGACCGGAGAACGCGCCGCGGGCCGCCTGGTGGTCCCGGCCGGAGCCGTCCGGGTCGTCCGGCTCGACGGCTGAACCGACTCCCTCCGCCCGTGCGAGCCGCACGAGCCGCGGGCGGAGGGGCCCCTCACTGTCCCCCTGGTGAGGGGCGCCCCCATCCCCGACGTCGAAGGGACGACGGACGACGATGTTCCATCCCAGACGCACGCTCAGAGCCCTGCTGCTGCCGCTCGCAGCGGGGCTCGCCCTCACCGCTCTGCCCGCGCAGACCGCCCAGGCCGCGAGCACCCTCACCAACGGAGGCTTCGAGACCGACGGTTCGGGCGCGGCCACGCCGAGCGGTTGGTCCGAGTCCGGCGCCACCGGCGCCTCGTTCGTCGAGTCCGGCGGCCACGGCGGGAGCCACCGCCTGAGCCACTGGGCCTCCACCGCCTACAAGACGGAGACCTGGCAGTACCTGTCCGGACTCACCAACGGCCAGTACAAGCTCACCGCCTGGGTGCGCTCCGGCGGCGGGCAGAAGTCCGCGTACATAGCGCTGAAGAACTGCGGCGGCGCCGAGCAGCGCACCGATCTGCCGGTCTCGTCCAGTGGGTGGATCCGGATCGTCGTGCCGGTCCATGTGACCGGCAACCAATGCACCATCAGCATCAACAGTGACGCGAATGCCGGCAACTGGATCAATGTTGACGACCTGACCTTCACGTCGGGCACGTCCGGTACGTCGATCAAGGGCGCCGACATCTCCTCCCTGGCCAAGAGCGAGGCCAAGGGCGGCGTCTACCGCAACAGTTCCGGAACGGCCGGCGACGCCCTGGCCGTCCTCAAGTCGTCCGGCATGAACTACGCGCGCCTCAAGGTGTGGGTGAACCCGGCCGACGGCTACAACAACAAGGCACGCGTCCTGGCCATGGCCAAGCGCGTCAAGGCGCAGGGCATGAAGCTGCTGGTCGACTTCCACTACTCGGACTTCTGGGCCGACCCCGGCCGCCAGGACAAGCCCGCCGCCTGGGCCGGACACTCGTACAGTCAACTCAGGACGGACGTGTACAACCACACGCACGACGTGTTGAACGCCTTGAAGGCTCAGGGCACCACCGCCGACATGGTCCAGGTGGGCAATGAGATCAACGGCGGCATGCTGTGGACCGAGGGATCCACCTCCAACTGGACACAACTGGCCGGCCTGCTCAACTCCGGCTACGACGCCGTCAAGGCGGTCGACTCGTCCACCACCGTCGCCCTGCACCTCGCCGAGGGCGGTGATCTGGAGGGCACCCGCTGGTGGTTCGACAGCGCGCGGTCCAACGGCGTGAGGTTCGACGTGATCGGCCTGTCGTACTACGGCTACTGGCACGGCACACTGGCCGACTTCCAGACCACCCTCGACGACGCGGCCTCCCGCTACGGCAAGCCGGTGTACGTCGCCGAGACCGCCTACCCGTTCCGCCTGGACAGCGAGGACGCGCACGAGAACATCATCGACCTCACCGGCGAGCTGGTCCCCGGCTATCCGGCGAGCGTGGCCGGCCAGACCCGGTGGATGAACGACGTGGCGAGCATCGTGGAGGCCGTCCCGAACGGCCGGGGCCTCGGCATCTTCTACTGGGAGGCCACCTGGACCGCGGTGGGAGGCAACGGCTGGGACCCGACCGACGCCTCCTCCGGCAACGGCTGGGAGAACCAGGCGCTGTTCGGCTACGACGACCGGGCACTCTCGTCGATGTCCTGGTTCCGCCACCGCTGACCACACGGGGCAGGGCGACGCCCCAGGAGCCGGGCCTCCAACTTCGCCAAGACGTACGGCAGTTCGGTATCGGTCAACGATGCCGACTGCCGTACGCGGCGGCTTGGGCTGCGAGACAGTGGGAAGAACGCGGTGAGAGGGCGAGAGCCGCGAGGCAGGGGCACGACATGCTGAGGACTCCCACGGACGAGACACGGCTGCGCATCCTGGCCTGGCTGAAGGAAACCGGCCCCGCCGAGGGCGGGGTCACCGCGGACGCCGTCGCCGAGAGATTCTCGCTGGCCCGCCCGGTCGCCGTGACCCACCTCCGGCTGCTCGAAGCCACCGGCATGCTGCGCACCAGCCGGTCCGCGGGCCGCGTGCGCTACCACCGCGACGAAGTACGGATCGCCGAGGTCGCCCGCATGTTTGAGAAGGGCTGGTAGGCGACCCGGTCCGGCGGTATCCCCCTACGGTGAAGGACACGCACACCATGAACCGTCCCACGGCACTGGTCCCACGCCACTACATCGCGTTGGGCCACGGCCCCGAGGACGTGGTCGCCGACCCGCGCGGCCGTGTGCTGGCCGGCGTGGCGGACGGCCGCATCCTGCGCCTGGACGGTCTGGCGGACCCCGTCACGGCCCGCACCGAGGTGATCGCCGAGACCGGCGGCAGGCCGCTGGGCCTCGAACTCCTCCCGGACGGCGACCTGTTGGTGTGCGACGCCGAACGCGGCCTGCTGCGCGTCGACACCGGCGACGGCACAGTCCGTATCCTCGCCGACTCGGTGGCGGGGGAGCCGCTGCGGTTCTGCAGCAACGTCGTGTCCCTCTCCGACGGCACCGTCTACTTCACCGTCTCCAGCCGCCGCCATCCCCTGGAGCACTGGATCGGCGACATCGTCGAGCACATCGGAACGGGACGGCTGCTGCGGCTGGCGCCGGGCGACGACACTCCCGAGGTGGTGCTGGACGGGCTTCAGTTCGCCAACGGCCTCGCCGTCGGCGCCGCCGAGTCCTTCCTCGTCGTCGCCGAGACCGGAGCCTGCCGGCTCGTCCGCCACTGGCTCACCGGGCCCGAGGCCGGACGCAGCGAACCCTTCGCCGAGAACCTCCCGGGCATGCCCGACAACCTCTGGCGCGGCGCCCCGGACGGACCGGTCTGGGTCGCGCTGGCCGGACCCCGCGTCCCGCCCCTCGACCTCCTCCACCGCAGCGCACCCCCGGTCCGCCGCGCCGCCGCCCGCGTGGCCATGCACGCCCCGTTCCGCCCCACCGGCACGATCGCCGTGCTGGCCTTCGACGACGAGGGCCGCGTCCTCCACCACCTCACCCGCCGCCGCTCCGGCTACCGCATGGTCACCAGCGTGTGCGAAGCGGACGGCCACCTCGTGCTGGGCAGCCTCTGGGAGCCCGGCGTGGCGATCTGCGAGCCGCCCGCCCCGAAGTGACCCCGCCTGGAAAATGACCCCGCCCCGAACCCGGGGTTAGTCTGAACCCCGGCCGCGACACCGCTCGCGGCGCGGCGGTGGGGCCCGCCGTACCCGAACCGCGGCGAGGACGCCGCCAACGGTCCCTACTTGCGACGGCACGCGCCCGCACGACCCGGGCCCCGGCGAGTAGGAGACGTACCCCCATGACAGCCCCCGAGGACCTGCGCGTTCAGGCCCCCACCCCACGTCCGCCCTCCTGGCGCGCCCAGGTGCCCGTCGTGACCGCGGTGGCGCTCGGCGGGGGAGCGGGTGCGGCCGCCCGGTACGCGGCCGCGCTGTGGTGGCCCACCGCTCCGGGCGGTTTCCCCTGGACGACCCTCTGGGTCAACATCGCCGGCTGTGCCGTGATCGGTGTGCTCATGGTGGCCGTCACCGAGATCCGGACCGCCCACCCCCTCGTCCGGCCCTTCTTCGGCACCGGCGTCCTCGGCGGCTTCACCACCTTCTCGACGTACGCCGTCGACCTCCAGAAGCTGCTCGAAGGCCGCCATGTCGGCACCGGCCTGGCCTACCTCGCGGCGACCCCGCTCGCGGCTCTCGCGGCGGTCTGGCTCGGGGCCCGGTCGACCCGCCGGCTCCTGGGCAGCGGAGCGGGCAGAGCGGGCCGAGCGGACACCGTGGGTAAGGAGTCGTTGTGAACTGGCTGCTGGTCATCGGCGGCGCGATCGTCGGCGCCCCGCTGCGCTACCTCACCGACCGGGCGGTCCAGTCCCGGCACGGCTCGGCCTTCCCCTGGGGCACTCTCACGGTGAACGTCACCGGCTGCCTGGTCCTCGGCCTGCTCACCGGCGCGGCCTCGCAGCTCCAGCTGCTGCTCGGCACCGGTCTGTGCGGGGCCCTGACGACGTACTCGACGTTCTCCTACGAGACGCTGCGGCTGGCGGAGACGGGGGCCCGCCTCCAGGCCGCCGTCAATGTGGCGGTGAGTGTGGCGGCCGGTCTCGGGGCGGCGTTCGCGGGCGTCGCGCTCGCGCGTGTGTGAACCGCGCGCGGCCGAGCCGCGTGGATGAGATCCGTTCACGCCCGCCTGTAGTAAGACGGTCCTCTCCGCTCCCGCCCCCCGAGCAGAACTGGATCCCATGAGCGTCATCAGCGTCGGTCAGGCCATCGTCCTCGGAGCCGTCGAGGGGGTGACCGAGTTCCTGCCCGTCTCCTCCACCGGCCATCTGAAGATCGTCGAGGGGCTCATGGGCATCCCCGTCGACGACCACGCCGTGGTCGGGTTCTCGGCGGTCATCCAGGTCGGTGCGATCGCCGCGGTGCTCGTGTACTTCTTCAAGGACATCGTGCGGATCCTCTCCGCCTGGGGGAGGGGACTGCGCGACCGCGAGGAGCGGTACCACCACGACTACAAATTCGCCTGGTGGGTCATCTACGCGACCATCCCGATCGTCCTCGTCGGACTCGCCGCCAAGCCGCTCATCCAGGGCCCCCTCGCCTCACTGTGGGTGGTGGCCGGCTCGCTGATCGCCGGCAGCGGGGTGATGTGGGCGGCGGACCAGCTCGGCCGGCACAAGCGCGGCGAGGACGACACCTCGTTCAAGGACGCCATGCTGGTCGGCAGCTCCCAGATCCTCGCCCTGCTCTTCCCCGGCTTCTCCCGATCCGGCGCCACCATGTCCACCGCGCTGCTCCTCGACCTGGACCGCGTGGCGGCCACCCGGCTCTCCTTCTTCCTCGGCATCCCCGCCCTGACCGGCGCCGGCCTCTACGAGCTCAAGGACGCCCTGGGCGTCGGGGTGGGCGCGGCCCCGCTCGCGGCCGGCACACTCGTGTCGTTCGTCGTGGCGTACGCCTCCATCGCCTGGCTGCTGAAGTTCGTCGCCAAGCACTCCTTCAACGCGTTCGTGATCTACCGGATCGTGGTGGGGGTGCTGCTGTTCGGCCTGCTCGGAGCGGGTGTGATCAGCAGCTGAGCCCTCCGCCGGGAAGCACCGTGGTCGGTCCGCGACAGCGTCGTGGCCGGTTGCGCTGTTCCCCGCGCCCCTTGGGGGCGCGGTCTTCCTCGCCCTTGACAGCATCCGCCGTCGCCCGGAGTATCTCTCCCGTGAACCTGTCAGACAGCCGGACAGCCGGACAGCCTGTGCGTCGCGTCAGTGCCATGGAAGCGGTGCTGGCGCATCTGCGCGGCGCCATCGAGCGGGGCGAGTACGCCATCGGCGACAAGCTCCCCTCCGAGGCGGAGCTGTGCCGCACCCTGGAGGTCTCCCGGCCCGTGCTGCGCGAGGCCCTGCGGGCCCTGCAGACCATGGGCCTGACCGTGTCCAGGACCGGCAAGGGCACCTTCGTCGTCGCCAGTACCGTCGAGGACCCCACCTTCGGCGACTACTCGGCGAGCGACCTGCTGGAGGTGCGCCGCCACGTCGAGATCCCGGTCGCGGGCTACGCGGCCCGGCGCCGCACCCCGGAGAACCTCGACCACCTGGCCCACATCCTGGACCGGATGGAGAAGGAGACGGACACCACCGCGTGGGTCGCCATGGACACGCTGTTCCATCTCGCCGTGGCCGAGGCCGCCCAGAACCCGGTCTTCCGCCGGGTCATCGAGGAGATCCGGGACGCCCTGGCCCGCCAGTCCGCCTTCCTCAACGAGCTGGGCGGCCGCCGCGAGCAGTCCAATCGCGAGCACCGCGCGATCGTCGAGGCGCTGATCGACGGTTCCGAGAACGACGCGGTGGAGGCCATGGCCCACCACCTCGACCGCGTCGAGACCACCCTCACCGACATCGTGCGTTCCGCGCGCACGCACACCCCCACGGAAGGCGGAACCGAGGCGTGAGTGAGCAATCCCTGCACGAAGGCGTGCAGAAACGTTCCGGCCATGTCGACGCCGGAGACGCGGGCTACAGCAAGTCCCTGAAGTCCCGGCACGTCAACATGATCGCCATCGGCGGAGCCATCGGCACCGGCCTCTTCCTCGGCGCCGGCGGCCGCCTCGCCGACGCGGGCCCGTCCCTCTTCATCGCCTACGCGGTCTGCGGCATCTTCGCCTTCCTCGTCGTACGCGCCCTCGGCGAACTCGTGCTGTACCGGCCCTCCTCCGGCGCCTTCGTGTCGTACGCCCGTGAGTTCATGGGGGAGAAGGGCGCCTACACCGCGGGCTGGATGTACTTCCTCAACTGGGCGACCACCGGCATCGCCGACATCACCGCCGTCGCCACCTACACCCACTACTGGGGCATGTTCTCCGACATACCGCAGTGGGTGATCGCCCTCATCGCGCTGGCCGTCGTCCTCACCGTCAACCTGATCTCGGTGAAGATCTTCGGCGAGCTGGAGTTCTGGTTCGCGATCATCAAGGTCGGCGCGCTCGTCCTCTTCATGTGCATCGGCATCTTCCTGCTGGTCACGCAGCACCCCGTCGACGGCCACAGCCCCGGCCCGTCCCTCATCAGCGACAGCGGCGGCGTCTTCCCGAACGGCCTGCTTCCCATGCTGCTGATCATCCAGGGCGTCGTCTTCGCCTACGCCTCCGTCGAGCTGGTCGGCGTCGCCGCCGGTGAGACCGAGAACCCCGAGAAGATCATGCCCAAGGCGATCAACTCGATCATGTGGCGCGTCGGCCTGTTCTACGTCGGCTCGGTCGTCCTGCTGTCGATGCTGCTGCCGTGGAACAAGTACACCGCCGGCGAGAGCCCCTTCGTGACCGTGCTGGGCAACATCGGCATCCCGGCGGCCGGTGACGTGATGAACCTCGTCGTCCTCACCGCCGCGATGTCCTCCCTCAACTCCGGCCTCTACTCCACCGGCCGCATCCTGCGCTCCATGGCCATGGCCGGATCCGCGCCCAGGTTCACCGCCGTGATGAGCCGCAGCCAGGTCCCCTACGGCGGCATCCTGCTCACCAGCGGCATCTGCGTCCTGGGCGTCGGTCTCAACTTCGTCGTGCCCGCCGAGGCGTTCGAGATCGTGCTGAACTTCGCCGCGATCGGCATCCTCGCCACCTGGGGCCTGATCATGATCTGTCACCTCCTCTTCTGGCAGAAGACCCAGAAGGGCGAGCTGACCCGCCCGGACTACCGGCTTCCGGGCTCCCCCTGGACCGAGATCGTGACGCTGGCGTTCCTCGCCTCCGTCCTGGTCCTCATGTACGCCGACGGCGGCGCGGGACGCACCACCGTGCTGTGCCTGCCGCTGATCGTCGGGGCACTGGTCGTCGGATGGTTCGCCATCCGAGGCCGTGTCGCCGCCAAGTCCACCACCGGAGCCGACGCGTGACCGACGCGCCGCTCCCCGAGAAGCAGGCAGTGATGTACAGCAGTTCCCCGGCGGACGCACCCCTTGTCCGTGAACCCGTCCACGCCCCCGTCGCCCACCTCATCCGCGGTGGCATCGTCGAAGGCATCCACTACGGCTCCGTCGTCGTCCTCGGCGCCGACCAGGAGGTACAGCTCCAGCTCGGCGACATCGAGGCCGCCTTCTACCCGCGCTCCGCGCTCAAGCCCCTCCAGGCCGTGGCCATGGTCCGGGCCGGGCTCCCGCTCGACGGCGAGCTGCTGTCGCTGACCGCGGCCAGCCACTCCGGCGAGGAACGCCACCTCGCCGGCTCCCGGCGCATCCTCGAACTCGCCGGGCTCACCGAGGGCCATCTGCGCAACGTGCCGGACCTGCCCTACGACCCGGTCGTCCGGGACGCCTGGGTGCGTGAGGGCCGGATGCCCTCCCGGCTCGCCCAGAACTGCTCCGGCAAGCACGCCGCCATGCTCTACACCTGCATGCTCAACGGCTGGTCCCTGGAGGACTACCTCGACCCGGGCCACCCGCTCCAGCAGGCCGTCGCCGAGATCGTCGAGGACCTCACCGGGCAGCGCGTCGCCCGGGTGACCGTCGACGGCTGCGGCGCGCCCCTGTTCTCCATCTCCCTGCACGGTCTCGCCCGCGCCACCGCCCGCATCACCACCGCGGTGCCGGGCACGCCCGAGGCGAGGGTGGCCGACGCGATGCGTGAGCACGCCGAGATGGCGTCCGGCTCGGGCCGGGACGTCGCGGCGCTGATGCGGGCCGTTCCCGGGCTGCTCAGCAAGGACGGCTTCGAGGGCGTGCAGGTCGCCGCGCTGGCGGACGGGCGGGCCGTGGCGGTGAAGATCGCCGACGGTGCGAATCGGGCTCGTGTCCCGGTCACCGCCGCCGCGTTGGCCCGTGCGGGCGTCAACCCGGAACTGCTCACAGAGTTCGCGGGTGAGCCGCTGCTCGGGGGTGGCGAACCGGTGGGCTGTGTGCGGCCGGTGCGTGCGCTGGATCCGGTTCCGTCCACGGCGTGCGTCTAACCGCGCCGAACCGATGGGGGACTGCGGGTGGTAGCCGGTCCGCGGGCTGGTTGTGGCTGATCGCGCAGTTCCTCGCGCCCCTGAATGGGCGCTCACCCACCCCTCACCTCAGAAAGAACTCTCATGACCGCCGCCACCCGCTCCGAACACGATCTGCTCGGCGACCGTGACGTTCCCGCCGACGCCTACTGGGGTGTCCACACCCTGCGGGCCACGGAGAACTTCCCCATCACGGGCATGCCCATCTCCTCCTACCCCCACCTGATCGAGGCCCTGGCCGCCGTCAAGGAGGCCGCCGCCCTCGCCAACGAGGAACTCGGGCTGCTGGAGCCGAAGAAGGCCGCAGCCATCGTCGCCGCCTGCCGCGAGATACGCGACGGCAAGCTGCACGACCAGTTCGTGGTCGACGTCGTCCAGGGCGGCGCCGGCACGTCCACCAACATGAACGCCAACGAGGTCGTGGCCAACCGGGCGCTGGAACTGCTGGGCCACGCCAAGGGCGAGTACCGGTACTTGCACCCGAACGAGGACGTCAACCTCGGCCAGTCCACCAATGACGTCTACCCGACCGCGGTCAAGATCGCGACGGTGTTCGCGGTGCGTGGGCTGCTCTCGGCGATGTCCGTCCTGCAGGACACGTTCGCCGGCAAGGCCGTCGAGTTCCACGATGTGCTCAAGATGGGCCGTACACAGTTGCAGGACGCGGTCCCGATGACCCTCGGGCAGGAGTTCTCCGCATACGCGGTCATGATTGACGAGGACCGGTCCCGTCTTGCCGAGGCCGTCGAGTTGATCCATGAGATCAACCTGGGTGCCACGGCGATCGGCACCGGCCTCAACGCCCCCGCCGGATACGCGGAGTCGGCCCGCCGCCACCTGGCCGCCCTCACGGGCCTGCCCTTGGTGACCGCGGCCAACCTGGTCGAGGCGACCCAGGACTGCGGTGCCTTCGTCCAGATGTCGGGCGTGCTCAAGCGCATCGCGGTCAAGCTCTCCAAGAGCTGCAACGACCTGCGGCTGCTGTCCTCCGGCCCGCGCGCCGGCCTCAACGAGATCAACCTGCCGCCGGTGCAGGCCGGCTCGTCCATCATGCCCGGCAAGGTCAACCCGGTGATCCCCGAGGTCGTCAACCAGGTCGCCTTCGAGGTGATCGGCAACGACGTCACCATCACCATGGCCGCCGAGGCCGGACAGCTCCAGCTCAACGCGTTCGAGCCGATCATCCTGCACTCCCTGTCGGAGTCCATCACCCATCTGCGCGCGGCCTGCCTCACCCTCGCCGAGCGCTGCGTGGCCGGCATCACCGCCAACACCGAGGCGCTGCGCGCCACCGTCGAGAACTCCATCGGCCTGGTCACCGCCCTCAACCCGCACATCGGCTACACGGCGGCCACCGACATCGCCAAGGAGGCCCTCGTCTCCGGCCGGGGCGTCGCCGAACTCGTCCTGGAGAAGGGCCTGCTACCCGCCGAGACCCTCGCCGGCCTGCTGCGCCCGGAGGTCCTGGCGGGCAGCGGCCCGGCTCCGACGGCCTGACCCGGGGCCCTGCCGAGCGCACCGGGACCGGCACCGAGGGACAATGGTGATCATGACATCGTCGACGACCTTCCAGCCGGTCCTGGAGCGCATCGCCGAGGAGATCGAGCGGACCCCCGGCCGAGGCCGGCCCGCCGACTACATCCCGGCGCTCGCGGCCCGCGACCCGCGCCGGTTCGGCATGGCCGTCGCCGAGCCCGACGGCACGGTGTACGGCGTGGGGGACTGGCGGGAGCCGTTCTCCGCGCAGTCCCTCACCAAGGTCTTCACCCTCGCCCTCGACCTGGCCCGCGAGGGCGACGCCCTGTGGGAGCACGTCGGCCGCGAGCCCTCCGGCAACCCCTTCAACTCCCTCGTCCAGCTGGAGTACGAGAACGGCATCCCGCGCAACCCGTTCATCAACGCGGGCGCCCTCGTCGTCACCGACCGGCTGCACACCCGTACCGGCGACGCCTCCGGCGAGCTGCTGGCGTTCCTGCGGGCGGAGAGCGGCAACCCCGGCCTGGACTTCGACGAGGAGGTCGCCGCCTCCGAGACGGCGCACGGCGATCGCAACGCCGCCCTCGGCCACTTCATGGCGGCCTACGGCAACATCGACAACCCGGTGCCGGTCCTGCTCGACGAGTACTTCCGGCAGTGCTCGCTCACCGCGTCCTGCGCCGACCTCGCCCTCGCCACGACCTTCCTGGCCCGCCACGGTCTCCGCGCCGACGGCACCCGGCTGCTGACCCGCAGCCAGGCCAAGCAGATCAACGCGATCATGCTGACCTGCGGCACGTACGACGCGGCGGGCGACTTCGCCTACCGCGTCGGACTGCCCGGCAAGAGCGGCGTGGGCGGCGGCATCATCGCCGTCGTCCCGGGCCGCTGCACCCTGTGCGTATGGAGCCCGGGCCTGGACGAACGCGGCAATTCGGTGGCGGGAGTGGCGGCCCTCGACCGGTTCACGACGCTGACCGGCCTCTCCGTCTTCTGAAGCCGGCACCTGATCACCGGCCGGTCACACTGCCGCTTCCTCCCGGAACAGACCCCGAAAGCTTCCGGCCACACAACCTCGACACCCTGACTGAGTGTTGGCCATGGCTTTCCCCGTCGATCTCCGCCGCTGCCAGATACTCGGTCTGGCCGGAACCGCCTTCCTCGCGGCGGGCGGTGAGACGGCCGGCGCCCTGCCCGTACGGGACCTCCTCCACCCGTCCTCCGCCGGCGCGGCCCTCGGACTGGTCGGTGTGTACTTCGGCGTCGTCCTGCTGATCGCGGCCTGGGCACTGCTGGGCCGCCTGGTGCGCGGGCCGAGGCCGCCCACTCCCCGTGCCCTGCTGCTCGTCCTCGCCGTCTGGGCGGCGCCGTTGCTGCTCGCCCCGCCGCTGTTCAGCCGGGACGTCTACAGCTACCTCGCCCAGGGGGCGATGATCGAGGCGCACATGGACGTCTACGCGCACGGACCGGCCCGGCTCGGCGGCCCGCTCGCCGACGAGGTCGCCCCGCTCTGGCGGCACACCGGAGCCCCGTACGGCCCGGTGTTCCTCGCCGTCGCGGCGGCCCTGTCCGCTCTGACCCGGGGGGAACTGCCCGCCGGGCTGTTCGGGATGCGGCTCGTCGCGCTCGCCGGCGTGGCCCTGATGGCGGCCGCACTGCCCCGGCTCGCCCGGCACAGCGGCGCCGACCCGTCCGCCGCGCTGTGGCTGGGCGCCCTCAACCCGCTCGTCCTGCTGCACCTGGTGGCGGGCGCCCACAACGACGCCGTCATGCTCGGCCTGCTCGGCGTCGGCCTGGTGGCGGCGCTCGGCCGGTGGCCGGTCCTCGGCGCCGTCCTCGTCACGCTCGCCGCCCTGGTCAAGGCGCCCGCCGTCCTCGGACTCGCCGCCGTCGTCGTCCTCCAGGTCCGCGCGGGCCGCGGTCCCGCGAAGGCGGTCCTGACCACCACCGTCGCGGCCGCCGGGACCACCGTCGCCGCCACGGCCGTGGCCGGCACCGGATACGGCTGGATAGGCGCCCTGAACACCCCCGTCTCACCCCAGAACTGGGCCCTGACCACCCTGCTCGGCCGCGCCACCCGGGCCCTGCTGGAACACCTCGGCAGCGACCTCGCGCCCCTGGCGATCCCCGCCTGGCACGCGCTCGGCATCGCGGCGGCCGTGGTCGCGATCGTGCTGATATGGCTCCGGCTGCGCCCACGGCCGGTCTACGCCCTGGGCCTGAGCCTCGCCGCGGTGGCCGCCCTCGGCCCGGCGATCCGACCCTGGTACGCCCTGTGGGGCCTGTTCCTCATCGCCGCCGCCACGCCCAGCACCTCCGTACGCCACCGCACGGCGGCCGTGACCGGTGTGCTCGCGCTCTGCGTCCTGCCCAGCGGCGGCGCGGCGGACACGGGGCAACTCGTCCTCGCCGTCTCCGGCGGCGTGCTCGCGGTCGTCGTCCTGTGGCAGGCCCGCCAGGCCGAACTCGCCCCGGCGCTGGGACGCGCGGCATGACCCCGGGCCTGCCGCGCACCGACCGCGGACGACTGCTGCTCCTGCTCGCCCTCGCCACGGTGGTGACCGTCTTCACCGCCACCGTGCCCCTGCTGCGCGACTGGTTCGACCTGCGCGTCTACTACGGCAGCATCGACACCTGGGTCCATCACGGGGGCCGGATCTACGACTACCGGGTGCCCGGCACGACGTACGGCTTCACCTACCCGCCGTTCGCCGCGGTCGCCATGCTGCCGATGGCCCTGCTGGACCTGCGCACCGCGATCGCCGCCGCCCTGCTGCTCAACCTGGCGGCCCTGGCCGTGATCCTGCGCCTGCTCACCGGCCCCGAACGGCGCCGCCACGGCTGGTACGGCTGGGCCCTGATCGCCTGCCTGCTCGCACTGTTCGAACCGCTCCGCGACACCCTCAGCTTCGGTCAGGTCAATCTGCTGCTGCTGGCTCTCGTGCTCACCGACGCGGCGCTGCTCGCCACCGGACGTCGGTGCGGACGCTGGGCGGGCATCGGCATCGGGCTCGCGGCCGCGATCAAGCTCACCCCGGCGCTGTTCATCGGACTCCTGCTGGTCGCCCGGCGGTGGCGCGCGGCGGCTCTCGCCACGGCCGTCGCCCTTGGGGCCACGGGCCTCGCGGCCTGGGTCGACGTGGACGCCTCGCGCTTCTACTGGACCGACGCGCTGTGGGACACCAGCCGCATCGGGCGCCTCGGCTACGTCTCGAACCAGTCGGTGCAGGGCATCCTGGCCCGGCTCGGCGAACCGGACCGGGCGGTGTGGGCGGTGGCGGTCCTGCTGATCCTCGGCGTGTGGGCCGTGCGGGTGCGACGGGCGGTCGGCGCGGGGGACTGGACGGCCGCGTTCGCCCTGACCGGCCTCGCCGCCTGTCTCGTCAGCCCGATCACCTGGGTGCACCATCTGGTGTGGCTGCTGCCGTCCTTCGCCGTGCTGGTCCGTACAGGGCACCCGCGCGTCGCGGGCGCCCTGTACGCGGTGCTGTGCACCAGCGTGGTGTGGCTGTGGTTCGACGACGCGTCCGGCGTCGACGGGTTCCTGGGCAGCAACATCTACGCCTGGATCACCCTGGGCCTGCTGCTGTGGCTGCCGGCCGGTCAACTCCCTTCGGACCGGCGGACCGGCACGCGCAGTACCAGCACCACGACCGCCGCGCCGAGTCCGACGGCGCCCACGATCAGCCCCGCCTCGGTCCAGGCGGAGGCGGCTTCCTCCGGCACGGCCGCGGCGGCGGCCGCGGGCAGCGTCGTCGCTCCCGGCCGCGCGGGTGCCCGCCGGGTCTCGAGCGAGCCCACCGGTTCGACCCTCCCGGCCGACCGGAACCCCCAGTCGAGCAGCGAGCGCGCTTCCTCGTAGACGGCGGCCCCGCCGCCCGCCTGAGGGTTCATCACCGTCACGACGAGGGTGCGCTCGCCCCGGCGCGCCGCCGCGACGAGCGTGCTGCCCGCCTTGCTGGTGTAGCCGTTCTTGATGCCGATCAGTCCCCGGTACGGCTTCACACCACGGGTGCCGCTCAGCAGCCGGTTGGTGTTGCGGATGGCGTACGACCAGCCGCCCCCGCCCGGGAATCTGGCCTCGACCGTGGCGCAGTACCGGGCGAAGTCCGGGTTGCGCAGCCCCACCCGGCCGAAGATCGCCAGGTCGAACGCCGACGACACCTGGCCCGGCGTGTCGTAGCCGTCCGGCGACAGCACGCGCGTGTCGTGGGCGCCCAGGGAGCGGGCCTCGGCCTGCATCCGCCGGGCCGTGGCCCGCCAGCCGCCGTTCAGTTCGGCCAGGACGTGCACGGCGTCGTTGCCGGAGTTGAGGAAGACACCGCGCCAGAGGTCGGCGACCCGGTAGGTGCGGCCCTCCGCGACCCCGACCAGGCTGCTGCCGGCGCCGACGCCCCGGAGCTCCTCCGCGCGGACCGTGTGCCGGCCGCTCGACGGCAGCGCGGGCAGCACCGTGAGGGCGAACAGGGTCTTCAGGGTGCTGGCCGGGGGCAGTCTGCGGTGCGCGTTGTGGGCGGCGAGCACCTCGCCGCTGCGGGCGTCGGCCACCAGCCACGACAGGGCGGAGACCTCCGGGAGACGGGGCACCGCGGCAAGCGGGCGGACATGGGTACCGGGCCGGTACAGCAGCGAGGGGTGCGGGGCCGCCGCCCTCGGCCCGGCCGGCGCACTGGGCTCCGCCCTGCCGGAGACGTCCGCCGCGGCGGGCACCACCGCCAGGAGCCCCACGGCACAGAGCACACCGGCCGATACGGCCATCCGGAAAGAAAATCCGAGGATCATATGATTAACGTAGAAACGGATGCGCTCCGCACGGCGATGACCGGGCCGAACAGCGTCCGCGAGCACCCGGATGCCACACCGGCGGCGCCCCGGCACGGGGAGGCCGGGGCAGGTCCGTCAGCCCGAGGGCAGGGTCGGCTGGATGCGCCGCAGGAACGTCGCGTTGTCCGGTGTCTCGCGCAGCCGCTCCAGAAGGGTCTCCAGACCACCCTGGCCGTCCCGGCCCTGCAACACGCGCCGCAGGCCGTGCACGGCCGCCAACTCGGCCGGGGGCAGCAGGAGTTCCTCACGGCGGGTGCCGGAGGGTGTGATGTCGACGGCCGGGAACACGCGGCGGGACGCCGGGTCGCGGCTCAGACGCAGCTCCATGTTGCCGGTGCTCTTCAGCTCCTCGAAGTAGAAGTCGTCGGCCCGGGAGCCGGTCTCCACCAGGGCGGTGGCGAGGATCGTGAGAGAGCCGCCCTCCTCGGCGGCCCGGGCGGCGCCGAAGAACCGCTTGGGGCCGATCAGGGCGGACGCGTCGACGCCCCCGGTCATGATGCGGCCACCGGACGCGGCCGCGTTGTTGTGCGCCCGGCACAGCCGGGTCAGCGAGTCGAGGAGGACGACGACGTCCTCACCGGCCTCGACGCGCCGCTTGGCCCGTTCGATCACGAGCTCGGCGAGCGCGATGTGCTGCTTGGCGCTGCGGTCGAAGGTCGAGGCGTAGACCTCGCCCCGCACACCGCGCCGCATGTCGGTGACCTCCTCGGGCCGCTCGTCGAGCAGCAGCACCATCAGCCGGCTCTCGGGATGGTTGCCGGCGACGGCGGCCGCGAGCTGCTGCAGGATGACGGTCTTGCCGGTCTTGGGCGGGGCCACGAGGAGTCCGCGCTGGCCCTTGCCGACCGGTGAGATCAGGTCGACGACCCGTCCGGTCGGTCCGGCGGCCGGGTGCTCCAGACGCAGCCGCTCGTGCGGATGCAGCGGTGTCAGGTCCCGGAAGTGTCGCCGGCCGCGCACTTCGCCCGGCTCACGGCCGTCGACCCGCACGACGTCGGTCAGGCCGCGCCGGTCGCCGCGCACGCCCTCGACGAGGTCGCCCTTGCGCAGGCCGTACCGGCGGATCAGCGCGGGGGAGACCGCGAGGTCGGCGGGCGTGGGCAGGAGGCCCGCCTCGCGCAGATGCCCCTTCCCGGCCGCGTCGATGTCGAGGACGCCGGTCGCGGTCTGGGCCTGGGCCTGCTGCTGGACGGGTGGGTTTTCGAGTGTGGTGGTCATGGTGGTGTGTCCTTTCACGGACGGACGGCATGAGACATGCGAAGGGGAGGGGGAGAGAGCCGCGAGGGGAGGGGCCTGGGGCACGCCTCCGGGCGGCGGGAACAGCACAGCACCGTGGCTACGACGAAGAACGTCCTGCTCAGCGAGGTGGTGCTGGAAATGAAGAGAGAAAGAAAGAAATGAACTGGCACCGGCGCCCAAAACCGGGGCGTGCACGAGTGCTGTTCGGACTGTACCACGGCGCGAGGTGCCGGGGGAGTGACCTGTGCCTCAGAAGCCTCAGCGGCCGGCCAACAGCCCGTACAGCAGGGGGATCCGCGGTTCGGGCAGCCGCCACCAGCCGGACTCCGTACGGACCATCTGCGGCCAGCGCGGCCAGGGAAGTTCGTCGCCTTCCCGCAGCCGCCGCACGGTGAGTCCCGCTCCGGTCAACGCGTTGACGACCTCTCCTATTCCGTGCATCCACTCGTAACTGTCCGTGGCGCCCTCGACGGCCGGGCCGTCCGTGTAGGTGCGGGTCGCGTCCCGGCGTACCGGACCGCCACCGCTCAGGTAGTCATGGCGCAGCAGCAGCTCGGGGCCTTCGCCCGGAGCCGGTTTCGGGCCGAGGGAGTTGAGGAGGGGGTGGAACTCGACGACGTACAACCGGCCGCCCGGCCGCAGGAGTCGGCCGACGACCTCCGCCCATCGGTCCAGGTCGGGCAGATAACACAGGGCGCCCTTGCCGGTGTAGACGACGTCGAACTGCCGCCCGTCCAGGGCCTCGGCGGCGTCGTACACGTTCGCCTGTACGTAGGTCACGTCCGTCCCGGCCTTCGCGGCGATGCCGGTCGCGGCCGCGATCGACGCCTCGGAGAAGTCGAGGCCGACGGCACGGGCCCCGCGCCGGGCCAAGGCGATGGTCTCGGTGCCGAGATGGCACTGCAGATGCAGCACGTCACGCCCGGTCAGCTCGCCGAGGTCCTCCCACTCGAAGGAGGCGAACCAGCGCTCGGGGTCGAGGTCCTGGTCGAGGCCGTAGAAGCGGCTGGCGAGATGGACGGGTGTGCGGGCGTCCCAGTTGGCCTGGTTGGCCCGCATCAGCGCGTCGTGCTCGGCGGACGTCATGGGGTCATCCAACCAGACGCGTCGCTCACACCGAGCGGGCTCGTGCCTCCTCGGCGATCCGCTCGAACTGCGCGCCCATGGCCGCCGCGAGCGCCTGCGCCCCCGACAACGGGCGCACCATCACGGTGAATTCGTCGATCAGCCCGTTGTCGTCGACATGGATGAAGTCGCAGCCGTTGATCTCCCGGTCGCCCACCCGCGCGGTGAACACGAGGGCGTGGTCACGGCCGTCCGCGTCGTTGATCTCGCGCACGTAGCGGAAGTCCTCGAAGACACCGGCGACGGCGCGCAGGATCGCCGCCGTGATCGCCTTCCCGGCGTACGGCTTGAACACGACCGGGCTGGTGAACACGACGTCCGGCGCCAGAAGCGCCTCGGCGGCGTCGAGGTCGTCCGCCTCGATGGCCTCACGGAATGCACGCATCGAACCTGCCTTAGTCAATTTATTGAGTAGGTGCGGATGAGATTAGTCAACCGCTGTTACCGTGTCCATATGTCGCTGAAGTACGCCGTCCTGGCCGCTCTCCTGGAGGGAGAGGCCTCGGGCTACGAGCTCTCCAAGGTGTTCGACGTGTCGCTCGCGAACTTCTGGGCCTCGACGCCGCAGCAGCTCTACCGGGAGCTGGAGCGCCTCGCGGGGGACGGACTGATCGAGGCCAGGGTCGTACGCCAGGAACGGCGGCCCGACAAGCGGATGTTCACGCTCACCGAGGCGGGCCGGGCTGATCTGGGCGCGTTCGCCGCCACACCGCCCCGGCGGCCCACCGCCATCCGGGACGAACTCCTCATCAAGATCCAGGCCATGGACGGCGTGGACCCCGAGGCCACCCGCGCGCTGGTCCAGGAGCGCGAGACCTGGTCCCGTGGCAAGCTCGCCCGCTACCGGCGCGTCCGCGAACGCCTGCTGGCAGGCCGCAGTGAGGAGGAGTACCTGCGGGAGACCGACCGCGTCGGCCCGTACCTCACCCTGATGGGAGGCATCGGCTTCGAGGAGGAGAACCTCCGCTGGTGCGAGCGCGTACTCACGGTCCTCAAGCAGCGGGCTCCCCTAGGCTGAGCCGATGTTCAGCCCCGAAGGTCCCACCCTGCGCGAGCTCGCCGTCCAGGCTCTGTCCTCCGTCGAGCGCGGCTACGACCTCCTCGCGCCGAAGTTCGACCACACGCCCTTCCGGACACCCGACGCGGTCCTCGACGCCGTCGGATCGGCACTGCGGCGCCTGGGACCCTTCGGCACCGGCCTCGACCTGTGCTGCGGCACCGGCGCGGGCGTCGGCGTGCTGGCGGGGGTGTGCCGGGAGCGGGTCACCGGCGTCGACTTCAGCGCGGGCATGCTCGACATCGCCCGGGAGCGGGTCCGCCCGGCGGGGCCGCCGGTCTCCTGGGTCCGGGCGGACGCCCGCGCCCTGCCCTTCGCGCCCGCCTTCGACCTGGTGGTCAGCTTCGGCGCCTTCGGACACTTCCTGCCCCGTGAACTGCCCGCCCTGTTCGCGCAGGTCCGCTCGGTGCTGCGACCGGGCGGCAGCTTCGCGTTCCCGCTGGTCGCCCCGCCCCGCCCGGGCTCGCTCGGCTACTGGATGCTGCTCGGCTTCGACACGGTGATGCGGGTGCGGAACGCGCTGTGGCGGCCTCCGTTCGTCATGTACTACCGCGCGTTCCGCTTCGGGGACGTACAGCGCGAGCTGGCCCGCGCAGGATTCCGGGTGGACCTCCACGCCCTGCCGGAGTTCGGCCCGCGACGCGACGGCAGCCCGCGGGTACGGCTCGTCGTGGCCCGGCTGCCGGTCTAGTCGGCCCGGCCCGGCAGGGTGAACTCGTAGACCAGCGCGTCCTTCTGGGCGTCCACGACGAGGTCGGTGATCTCCAGCGGGCGCGCGTACTGGTCGTGCACCTGCCGGGTCACCCGCACCGACGGCGTGCTCGCGAGACGGGTGATGGCGTCGCGGTGATGCAGGGTCAGACCGGCCCGGCGCATCCAGTCGTAGGCCCGCCGCAGATGGGCCGTCGCCGTGCCGTCGGCGCGGTCGCGGTAGCGGGCCAGCTCCTCGACCTCGGCCAGGGCCACGGCCGAGAAGGACGTCACGGCGGTCCGCAGTCCGCGTCCGTCGGCGGTCGCGTACCGGTAGGTGTGGACGAGGGTGGGCCGGCCCGGGGCCAGCCCCAGCACCTCGGCGTGGTCCGGCGGGGGCGGCTCCCAGGTGACGGTGGCGCGCGCCACCGTGCCCGGCGCCGCTGCCGCCGCTCCGACCGGGAAGGCGAGCGAAGCCGGGGCCTCCACGGGCAGCCCGGACAGCGTGGCATGGCTGCCGCGCCGGTCGGTGGCGACCAGACCGTCTCGGCGCAGCAGCTCCAGCGCCTGCCGTACGGTCTCCCGGCTGACCCCGAAGTGCTCGGCGAGGCGCCGTTCGCCCGGCAGCCGTTCACCGGGCGGGATGCGGCCCTCGCGCAGCTCGCCGAGCAACTGGGTCGCGATCCGCCGGTACAGGGGCTCTTCCTCGGCCGGAGGGTGGTCGTGCGGGGTGGTGCGGGCCATGCCGCGCCTCCTGGTGGTGACGTGCGGTAGTGGTACGGACTCGGTGCGCCACCAGATCTAGCATTGGTCTAAACCAGACCGGAAGGGTGGCCGGGCGGTTCGGCCGAAACCGGACCGCCCGGGCCCGCCGTCACAGCACGCTGTACAGGGCGTCGACCAGTGCCGTCTTCCGCGGGTCGTCCGCGATATGAGGCCCCATACGGTTCATCACATACCCCAGGGACACCTCCGCCTCCGGGTCGGCGAGCCCACAGGAGCCGCCGAAGCCGTCATGACCGAAAGCGCGCGGGTTGGGTCCGTAGGAGCCGTTGGCACCGCTGAGCCACAGCCCGAGCCCCGCCTCCGTCTCGTGCTCGAACCCGGCGCCGAGCACCAGGTCCCGGCAGCTTCCCTGCCCCTCGCGCGCCCGCTCGGCCGCCTCGGGGGACAGGACGCGGTGGTCTCCGTACGACCCGCGCCCCGCGAAGACGCCGTAGAGCTCGGCGACCGCGAGCGCGGTGCCGTGCCCGTTCGCCGCGGGAATCTCGGCGGTCCGCCACCCGTGGGTCCCGGCCCCGGCGGCGGACACCGGCGGGTTCGTCAGCGCCGCGACCGCCGCCGGGGCCAACTGGGCGAAGACGGCGGCCTGTTCACTGCTCGCCGCCACCGGCGGCTGGACCAGCTCGGCCACCCGGCCGAAGTCCTTCTCCGGCAGTCCGATGCGGAAGTCGATCCCGAGCGGCGCGGCCACCTCCCGCTCCAGGAAGGCCCCGGGGCGCAGCCCCGAGACCCGCCGTACGACCTCGCCGACCAGATGGCCGTAGGTCAGCGCGTGATAGCCCGACCGGGTCCCCGGTTCCCACCAGGGCTGTGTCGCCGCGAGCCGCTGCGTCGTCAGCTCCCAGTCGCAGAGCTGCTCCAGCGAGTGCGGTTCGCGCAGCCCGGCCAGACCGGCCCGGTGGGACAGCAGATGCCGTACGAGGACCTTCTCCTTGCCCGCCGCCGCGAACTCGGGCCAGTACTCGGCGACCGGCGCGTCGAGGTCCAGCAGTCCCCGGTCGGCGAGGATGTGCGCGCACAGCGCCACCGGGCCCTTGGTCGTGGACCACACGTTGACCAGCGTGTCCCGCTCCCACGGCCGGGAGCGCTCCGCGTCGGCCCAGCCGCCCCACAGCTCCACCACCGTCGCCCCGCCGACGGTGACGGCCACCGCGGCGCCCAGCTCGCCCCGCTCCCGGAAGTTCTCCTCGAACGCCCTGCGTACCGCCGTGAACCGCGCGTCGCAGTGCCCGCGCACCTGTGTCTCGTTCTCGGACATGAGCCCCTCCGCCGACCGTCTCGGGGCCGGGCCGCCATGGAGAGGCCCGGCCGCGAAGAACGTACCGACTGGTCGGGACCGTGCGAAAGCCCGCCCGCGGTGAACGGCCGGATCAGATGTACGAGCGCATCCAGCGCAGCTTGGCCGCCTCCTGGAAGGGGCCGCCGCCCTCGTGGTCGTTGAAGTCGTACACCTCGATCTCCTTGTCCTCGTGGCTCCAGGCGTTGAATGCCGCGAAGACCGTCGAGGGCGGGCAGGTCTGGTCCTCCAGGGCCGCCGAGAAGAGCGCGGGGGCGTTGCCGCGGGCGGCGAAGTGGACGGCGTCGAAGTAGGAGAGCGTGCGCAGGGCGTCCGCGGCGCGACCGCGGTGCGTCTTGAGATACAGGCCGATCTCCCGGTACGGGTGACGGTCCGTGAGTGTCGCCGCGCGCGGGTAGTCGCACAGGAAGGGCACGTCCGGCGCGATGGCCGCCAGGTCGGGGACCAGGCCGCCGACCGCGATCGTGATGCCGCCGCCCTGGCTCGCGCCGACGGCCACCGTGCGCGTGGCGTCGGTGAGGGGGTGCGAACGGGCCGCTTCCACGGCCCGCACGGCGTCCGTGAACACCCGGCGGTAGTAGTAGTTCTCCGGCGCGTCGATACCGCGCGTCATGAAGCCCGGGAAGGCCGGCGCGCCGCCCACCGGGTCCGCCGTACCGCCGCCCGCGCCCCAGGCGCTGCCCTGACCCCGGGTGTCCATCACGAAGTGCGCCCGACCCGAGGACGCCCACAGCAGATGCTCGTGCGGCAGTCCGCGCCCTCCGCCGTAGCCGATGAACTCCACGACCAGCGGCAGCGGCCCGTCCGCCCCGGCCGGCAGCGTCAGCCAGCCCTTGACCGGATGACCACCGAAGCCGGCGAACGTCACGTCAAACACCTGCACGGTGGACAGGCCCGTGTCGACCGGTTCGAAGCGGGCGTCCAGATCGTGCTGACGGGCCTCCTGGAGCGTCTTGGACCAGAACGCGTCGAAGTCCTCGGGCTCGGGGGACGCGCTGCGGTACTCGCGGAGTTCATCGAGAGGAAGGTCGAACAGGGCCATGCAGGACCGCCTTGGGTGAGGAACAGCTGAGGAGACAGAGCGGATGATCACACTATGGGGGCGGTCGGAGGACTCGCCAGGCCTTTTGTGCGTCATGCGCCGCGGTGCGTCCACTCCGGTTCCGTCCGGGCCCACGCGCGGTCCCACTCGGCGAGCCTGCGGCGTAGCGCCACCCGGCGCACGGCGACATGGCCGAGAAGCACCACGAGCACCGCACCGCCCGCGGCACACGTGCCGATGGTGAGGGTGTGCTGCCAGACCTCGGTGCCGTCCACCGGCGGGGGCACGTTCCGCCCCCGGGAGTCGAACCAGACGTCCACGACCTCACCCTGCCGGGTGCCCGCCGCGACCCGTGCCGTCGCGGTGCGGGTCCCCTCGCCCGGCTCCGTCCAGCGCACGGTCGCGCGGAACGCGTGCTGCCCGCCGGCCTCTGCCGACGGCAGCGAGTCGTCCTTCCCGCCGACGACCTCGGCCCGGACACGGTGCCGCTCGGCGCGCTGCTCCGCCGAGACCGACACCGCCTCGTCATGGGCCCACCAGGCCGCCGCCACGCCCGCCAGCGGCGCGCCCACAAGCAGCAGGACGGCGACCACCAGCACCGTCCACGCCTCGACGACATCGGACCGGCGCCGCAGCGGACTGCTCCGCAGGCGCCAGCCGCGCACCCGGGTTCGCATGTCGACCTCCTCGCCGTCACCGCGGCCGCAGGACCGGCCGTGCGGTGGCGGTGCCGCTCCCTCCGCGTCATGCCACGCGAGCGAGTGCCCGCAGGAGTCGGGTACCCCCTCCGACGCGCATCGATCGCTCGTCGTGGCTCCGGTACGGGGCGCCGGGCCGTCGGTCCGATCCCGGAGATCAGCCGAAACGCTCGATCCGAACGCGATCCACGGGCTGACCGGCCGTCACCAGCAGCCGGGAGGCATGCTCGGCGAAGGAGTTGGAGCCGCACACATAGGCCTCCCACCCACCCGGTGGCCGCTCGGCCAGGAGCGGCGCCACATGTGCCGCGGCCATACGTCCCACCGGCACACCCTCCGGCGCGGCGCGGGTGAAGACGGGCGTCGTCTCCGCGCCGAACTCCCGGGCGTAGATCAGCTCCTCGGGGCTGCGCGCGGACACCACCAGCCGCAGCGGCACGGTCAGGTTGCGCGCCCGGTGGTGCCGGACCATCGACATCAGCGGTACGACACCGGAACCGGCGCCGATGAGCAGCGCGGGCCGGTCGCCGGGCCAGGCGAAGAAGCCGCTCACCGGGCCCCGCACCTCGACCCGGTCGCCGACCCGGGCGACGGTGTGGAACCAGCCCGAGACCTCGCCGCCCTCGACATGGTCCAAGGTCAGCTCGATGTGCCCGGAGTCGTCCGGGGCGGACGCGATCGAGTAGTGGCGCTGGGCCGCGTAGCCGTCCTCGGCGGTCAGCCGCACCATCAGGTGCTGGCCGGGCAGGTGCCCCGGCCAGCCGGGCACGGCGAGGCGGAAGGTGGCGGCGCGCGGGGTCTCGCGGCGGATCTCGGTCAGCGTGGCGGTCTGCCACACGGCGGCGGCCTGCTCGCCCACGGCGATGCGCCCGGGCACGGCGAACCGCGTGGGCGGCACAAAGGTGTCAGTCACCGGAGTACCTCTGCTCCTCCCAGGGGTTGCCCCGCCCGTGATAGCCGTTCTGCTCCCAGAAACCCGGCTCCTCATGGTCGAGGAGCCGCAGGCCCGCGATCCACTTGGCGCTCTTCCAGAAGTACAGATGCGGCACCAGCAGTCGCGCCGGACCGCCGTGCTCGGGGGCGAGCGGCCTGCCGTCGTACTCCCAGGCGATCCAGGCCCGCCCGCCGGTCAGGTCGGCGAGCGGGAGGTTCGTGGTGTAGCCGGTGTGCGAGTAGGCGACGGCATGGGTCGCCGACCCATGGGGCCTGACCACATCGAGGAAGGCGTCCAGGGACACACCCGAGAACCGCACCCCGAACTTCGACCAGCTCGTCACGCAGTGGACGGCGCCCTCGTACGCCGACGGCGGCAGCCGGTGCGCCTCCTCCCAGTCCCAGGTGCGGGGCGCGTCCACCAGGCCGTCGACGCGGAACGTCCAGTCGGCGGGTGCCAGGTCGGGGGTGACCTCGGCGGACAGGACGGGCCAGTCGTCGCCCGCGTCGTACTGGCCGGGCGGCAGACCGGGGTCGTCGACGCGCGGTCGCCCGGTGAAGCCTCTGGTGATGTGCATGGGTGGCTGCCTCCGGACCGGGCCGACGGTGCCCCGCCGGGCCGGGGTGATCAGTGATTGCGCATTCAACCGTACGCGCGGTGCGCCCTAGCCCTTCCGGCCGGGCCCGGAGTCCGCGTTGTAGCGCACGAGGCACTCGGCGAACCGCGTCAGATCCTCGGCCGGCCAGTCCGCCAGCCGCTCCCGGAAGGCTCTCCGGCGGCTCTCGGTGACCTGGGCCAGGATGCGCCGGCCGGCGACCGTCAGATGCAGCTCCAGGACGCGCTGGTCCTCCGCGTCGGGGCGGCGCGCGATGAGACCGGCCCGTTCCAGGGCGGCCACCTGGCGGCTGACGGTGGACTTGTCCAGGGCGTAGTGGGCGGCCAGGTCGGTGGCACGGCAGCCGCCGCTCTCCTCCAGATGCCCGAGCAGCGTGTACGACACCAGCGACAGCTCGGGGTGCATCCGACCCGCGGCGGCACGGGCACGGCGGGCGAAGGCCGTCATCTCCCGCTGGATGGTCTCCACGGCGTCCGCTGCGTCCACCAGGCCTCCTTCGCGGTCCTGCCGCACTGCGCTGCTGCTCACCATCCATGGTTGCATGGGCCAACCATTGCCCGTGGGGGCCGGTCCCGGTCCCGTACCGGGCGGCCGGTCCGTCGGGTAGTGTTGCCGTCCGGCTGTGGACCATCCCGGCCGTCGGAAGACGAGGAGGTGAGACCCATTACCGCTGTGTCAGCTCGGGTGCTCACTCCTCGATGTCGCGCGGATCGCCGCCTGTAGGCGGCCGCCGGAGCGCCCTTCGGCTCTCGAAAGGCTCTTGGCTTCCATGCCGTCTGTGTCTTCTGTCCCGCCCTCCGCGCCGTTGTCCCGTGACTCGATGGCCGACGCCCTGCGCACCGCCGGGTGCGTCTTCGCCGAGGACGAGGCCGAGTTGATCCTCTCCGCCGCGCGCACCCCGGCCGAAGCCGCCGTCATGGTCGAGCGCCGGGTGGAGGGGCTGCCCCTCGAACTCGTCGTCGGCTGGGCAGGGTTTTGGGGCCTGCGTGTCACCGTCGCCCCCGGTGTCTTCGTTCCGCGCCGCCGCACTGAGTTCCTGGTGGAACAGGCCCTTGCCCAGGCGCCCGGCGCCGCCGTCGTCGTGGACCTGTGCTGCGGCTCGGGTGCCGTCGGTGCGGCGCTCGCCGCCGGGCTGGGCCGCGTCGAGCTGCATGCCGCCGACATCGATCCCGTCGCCGTGCGCTGCGCCCGCGGCAATGTCGCCGCCGCCGGTGGTCACGTCCACCAGGGCGACCTGTTCGAGGCGCTGCCAGCTGAGCTGCTCGGCCGCGTCGGCATCCTCGCGGCCAACGTGCCGTACGTGCCCAGCGACGAGATAGGCCTGCTGCCCCTGGAGGCCCGTGACCACGAGCCCCTGGTCGCCCTCGACGGCGGCGCGGACGGCCTCGACGTCCTGCGCAGGGTCGCCGCCGAGGCCTCCCGCTGGCTCGCCCCCGGCGGCTGCGTCCTGGTGGAGACCAGCCGCCACCAGGCACCGGCCGCGGTCACCGCCTTCGAACGCAGCGGTCTGACGGCCCGCCTGGCCGTCTCCGAGGAGCTGTACGCGCACGTGGTGATCGGGGTCAGGCGGTAGGTGCCGATCGGTCCGGGTCCGTGGCCCGTGCGATGAGCAGGGCCACGTCGTCGAAGTTGTCCGGCTCGTGGAGGGTGCGCAGGAGCAGGTCGCAGACCTCCTCCAGGGGGCGGTCGGGGCTGTCGAGGAGGGACAGGAGGGTGTCGAGGCGGTCGTCGAGCGGGTCGCGGCGGGTCTCGACCAGGCCGTCCGTGTAGAAGACCAGGCGGTCGCCCGGCTCGAGGTCGACCGTGGTCGTCGAGAAGGGCACGCCGCCCACGCCGAGCGGCACCCCGGTCGGCAGGTCGAGCAGTTCGGGAGGCCGGCCGGCCCGGACGCGTACCGGGGGCAGATGTCCGGCGTTGGCGATCCGGCACTGCCGCAGATGCGGGTCGTGGACGGCGTAGACGCAGGTGGCGATGGCCTGCTCCAGCCCTTCGGTGATCTTGTCGAGGTGTTCCAGGAGCCGGGCCGGGTCGAGGTCGAGGGAGGCCAGCGTGTTGGTCGCCGTACGCAGCCGGCCCATGGTCGCAGCCGCGGGGATGCCGCTGCCCATCACGTCGCCCACGACGAGCGCGGTCTTGCCGCCGTCCAGCGGGATGACGTCGAACCAGTCGCCGCCGACCTCGCTCGTGGCCCCGGCCGGCTGGTAGCGGGAGGCGACCTCGAGACCGCCCGTCACCGGCGGATGGCTGGGCAGCAGGCTGCGCTGGAGGGTGAGCGCGGTGTCGCGGGCGCTCTGGTACCAGCGGGCGTTGTCGATCTGCACCGCCGCCCGGGCGGCCAGCTCGCGCGCCAGCAGCAGGTCGTCCTCGGAGAACGGCAGCGGATTGCGGGTGCGCTTGAGATCCAGCGCGCCCAGCACCTCACCGCGCGCGATCAGCGGCACCGCCAGATAGGAGTGCACCCCGGCCCGGCCCAGCAGCTCCGCGGCCTGCGGGGAACGGGCGATCCGCGGCAGATCCGTGTCCTTGACCTGCGGCAGCATCACGGGACGGGCCGTACGCACGCATTCGGTGACCAGCCGGTCGGGCCCGTACCGGGCCACCTGCCCCGGCGGGTCGGCCGCCTCCAGGGCCTCGGCCGACTCGTACCCCTGGACCGCCAGCGCGCGGATCACGGCCGACTCGGCGGGGCCGAGGCTGGTGCGCCGGCCCCGCACCACCGCGTCCAGCAGGTCGACGGCCGCGATGTCGGCGAGTTCCGGCACGGCCACCTCGGCGAGCTCGTGGGCCGTGCGGTCCAGGTCCAGCGAGGTGCCGATCCGTCCGGAGGCGTCCGCGATCAGGGCCAGACGCCGCCGCGCGGCCTCGGCCTCGATGCCCGCCCGGTACTGCTCGGTGACGTCGACGATCGAGACGGCCACGCCCAGCACGGTCCCGAAGGCGTTCTCCAGCCGGTACAGCGAGATCGACCAGGCGTGGTCCTGGTCCGGGTCGGCCGGGGTGCGGCCGATCGTGGACTGGTCGACGACCGGCGTGCCGGTCTCCAGGACCCGGCGCGCCGCGGCCTCCAGGGCCTCGACGTCCATCTGCGGCACCACCTCGTGGACCGTGCGGCCCAGGTGCTCCTCGGTCGGTACGCCGTTGATCTCCTCCAGCGCCGCGTTGACCGAGACGTACCGCAGCCCGGTGTCCAGCACGGCCAGCCCGATCGGGGACTGCGCGATCATCCGGGTGGACAGCGCCACCTCCCGCTCCAGCCGGTGCACGGTCGTCTGGTCGGCGCACAGACCGAGCGCGTAGACATCGCCCTCGTCGTCCAGCAGCCGCATGTTGCGGAACTCCACGAGCCGGGTGCCGCCGTCCTTGCGGCGGATGGGGAAGGCCCCGGCCCAGCTCTGCCCGGTGCTCATGACGTCCGCGAACAGTTTGACCACGAGGTCGACGTGCTCCTCGTGGACCATGATCCGGGCGGCGTACTCGCCGAGCGCCTCGCGCGCGTCGTACCCGAACAGCTCCTCGGCCTGCGGGCTCCACAGCACGATGCGGCCCTCGGAGTCGAGGACCACCGAGGCCACGCGCAGGACGTCGAGCAGCCCGCTCGGTCGCGCCGACCCGCGCGGGGGCTCGTCGCCCTCGGCCACGGGAGACCCGGCTGCACTCATCCCATGCCCCGCCTTCGCCGATCCTCGCGGCACGCCATGGTGCCGACACCCCATGTTCTACCGCGCGGAGCCGTTTCTCGAGGCCCCTTCCGTCACCTTCCACCATCTCCCAACACGGCGCGCACCGCCCCGCAAACCGGTCACCACAACCGGAGCTCCCGCCGGTAGTGCTCGCCGGAAGGTGGTGCTTTGCTGGGGTAGGGGTGGATTCGGCAGCGGGGCCTACAGAGGAGGGTCACGATGGACCTTGAGCGACCGCACCCCCACTCCGTGTCGGTGGAGATCAGCGGATGCAGCAAGCACGACGCACGGATCGTGTTCGACACGCTGTGCGCCTGCTTCGAGTCGGACCGGTGCGCCGACGACGTGCCCGAGGAACTGCACGAGACCCGTCCGACCGTGTGGCTCGGCACCTTCGACGTCGCCGACACACACGAGGGCGCCCGGCCGGCCCGGCTGTCGTCCTCCGTCGACGCCGATCTGCACGGCGGTTACTGGGCGATCGAACAGTTCCGCATGAGGCTGGACTCCCTGTTCGCCGTGCAGGACCTGACCACGGTCCCCGGCGACCAGGAGAAGGAACTGCACGTACGCCTCGAGAGCCGGTGATCCCCAGGTCGTAGCCCTGCTGTGCCCTCCATCACCTTATGCAACTAGTTGCATAAAGCGTCGGTAGCCTCTACAACTACGGGGACGACACCGCGCACGGAGGGCCCCCGATGAGCCATTACCCGCACCTGCTGACCCCCCTCGACCTGGGCTTCACGACCCTTCCCAACCGGGTCCTCATGGGCTCCATGCACGTCGGCCTGGAGGAGGCCGACGGCGGTTTCGAGCGCATGGCCGCCTTCTACGCCGCCCGCGCCCGCGGGGGAGTGGGCCTGATCGTCACCGGCGGCATCGCACCCAACGACGAGGGACGTCCCTACGAGGGCGGTGCGAAGCTCACCACCGAGGAGGAGGCCGAGCGGCACCGGGTCATCACCGACGCCGTGCACCACGCGGGCGGCCGGATCGCGATGCAGATCCTGCACTTCGGCCGCTACGCCTACCACCAGGACCTCGTCGCGCCCAGCCCGATCCAGGCGCCGATCAGCCCCTTCCCGCCCCGCGAACTGAGCGACGCCGACATCGAGCGGACCATCGACGACTACGTCCGCGCCGCCCGCCTGGCCCGGCACGCCGGCTACGACGGCGTGGAGATCATGGGCTCCGAGGGCTACCTCATCAACGAGTTCATCGCCCGGCACACCAACCAGCGCACCGACCGCTGGGGCGGCTCGTACGAGAACCGCACCCGCTTCCCGCTCGAGATCGTGCGCCGGGTGCGCGAGGCGGTCGGCGAGGACTTCATCGTCGTCTACCGGCTCTCCATGCTCGACCTCGTCCCGGGCGGCTCGACGCTCGACGAGGTGATCACCCTGGCCAAGGCCGTCGAGGCCGCCGGGGCGACGATCATCAACACCGGCATCGGCTGGCACGAGGCCCGCATCCCCACCATCGCCACCTCCGTGCCGCGCGGCGCCTACACCTGGGTGACCAAGCGGCTCATGGGCGAGGTGTCCGTCCCGCTCGTCACCACCAACCGCATCAACACCCCCGAACTCGCCGAGGAACTGCTCGCCGAGGGCGCGGCCGACATGGTGTCGATGGCCCGCCCGATGCTCGCCGACCCGGACTTCGTCATCAAGGCGGAGGCCGGCCGGCCCGAGGCGATCAACACCTGCATCGGCTGCAACCAGGCCTGCCTCGACCACACCTTCAGCGGCCTGATCACCTCCTGCCTGGTCAACCCGCGCGCCTGCCACGAGACGGAACTCGTGCTCTCCCCGACCCGGCTGCGCAAACGCGTCGCCGTCGTCGGCGCCGGACCGGCCGGCCTCGCCTGCGCGGTCTCGGCGGCCGAGCGCGGCCACGACGTCACCCTCTTCGACGCCGCGAGCGAGATCGGCGGGCAGCTCAACGTCGCCCGCAAGGTCCCCGGCAAGCAGGAGTTCGACGAGACGCTCCGCTACTTCCGCACCCAGCTCGACTGGCACGGCGTCGATGTACGGCTGAACACCCCCGTGACGGTCGCCGACGTCGACGGCTTCGACGAGGTCGTCGTCGCCACCGGCGTCAGCCCGCGCACCCCCGACATCCCCGGCGTCGACCACCCGAGCGTCCTCGGCTACCTCGACGTCCTGCGCGACGGCGCCCCCGTCGGCGACCGGGTCGCGATCCTCGGCGCGGGCGGCATCGGCTTCGACGTCGCCGAGTACCTCACGGACTCCGGCGACAAGGCCCACGAGAACCCGGCGACGTACTTCCGCCAGTGGGGCGTCGACCTCGACTACCGCGCCCCCGGCGGCCTCGCCGCGCCCGAGCGGCCCGCCCCGCCGCGCACCGTCCACCTGCTCCAGCGCAAGACCTCCAAGGTCGGCGCCGGACTCGGCAAGACCACCGGCTGGATCCACCGCGCCGAACTCAAGCACCGCGGCGTCACCATGGTCCCGGGTGTTCAGTACGACCGGATCGACGACGCCGGACTGCATGTCACGGTCGACGGCGCCAGCACGGTGCTGGAGGTCGACACGATCGTGCTGTGCACCGGCCAGGAGCCGCGCCGGGGTCTGTACGAGGAACTGGTCGCCGCCGGGCGCAGCACGCACCTGATCGGCGGCGCCGACGTGGCCGCGGAGCTGGACGCCAAGCGCGCCATCAAGCAGGGCACCGAGCTGGCGGCGGCGCTGTAGGGGGCCTGCCGTCCGTCCCTAGGATGGCTGGTATGTCACTCCCGCACGCGATCCTCACTGCCCTGCTCGAGAAGCCGTCGTCGGGCCTGGAGCTGACCCGCCGGTTCGACCGGTCGATCGGGTACTTCTGGTCCGCGACGCACCAGCAGATCTATCGCGAGCTGGGAAAACTGGAGGCCGACGGCCTGATCCGGGCCCTGCCGTCCGAGCAGCCGGCGCGCGGGCAGAAGAAGAGCTACGAGGTCCTGACCGCGGGCCGCGCCGAACTGGCCCGCTGGACCGCCGCCTCCCAGGACCCCAAGCCGCACCGCGACACGCTGTTGCTGCGGCTGAGGGCGGCGGCCGTGGTCGGCACGGCGGGCTTGGAGGCGGATCTGCGACGCCATCTGCGGCTGCACGAGCGGCAGTTGGCGGAGTACCGGGAGATCGAGGAGCGCGACTTCCCGCCCGGCCGGGACGGCACCGAGGACCGGTTGCGGCATCTGGTGCTGCGGGCCGGTATCGACCTGGAGACCTTCTGGACCCAGTGGCTCAGCCGTGCCGTGGCGGAATTCGCCGAACTCCCGGACGGCGAGCCGACCAGCCCGGCCTGACCGGGACCGGGATGTGACGGTGGCCCGCCCGGCCGGAGCGCTTCGGGAGGGCGGGCCGCCGTCCGTACCGGGTCAGAACCGGTACGGCTTGTTGCGCCGGCGCAGGTACCAGGCAGTCCCGAGCAGCCCGGCCCCGACCAGCGTGCCGCCCGCGACCAGCGTGACGGTCCCGTAGTCCGTGGCGCTTCCGCCGCTACCGCCCATCACGCCGCGAGAGGGCGACGCCGACGCCGACGGGGACGCGGACCTCGAGGGGGAGGGGGTCGGGGAGACGACGACGGACTGGGTCCCGGCGGTCGTGCCGTCCGAGCAGATCACGATGACGGTGTACGTCCCCGCGCTGACACTCGACCAGGCGGCGGACTGACTTGTGGACGTCCCCGACAGGGTCACCTGGCGCCCTTGGGCGAAGCTGCCCTGGCTGCTGGTTAGCAGCGAGGCGGTGCCCCAACTGCCGTTGATCTGGGTGCACGCGCTGGTCGTGACCGACACCGTGTTGCCCGTGGTGCTCACGGAGATGCCCGGGCCCGCCGCTGCGGGGACCGCGGCCAGGGCGAGGGGCAGAGCGGCGGCTGCCACGGTCAGGCCGGAGCGGAGAACTGACGATGATTTGCGCATGTGGACTGCCCTCCGGCGGCACGGTTGGCGGTACATCCCTAGCGCCGCCGAGGGTCGGGAATCGCCCGTGCTGCCTCAGGGGCCAGCCAAAGCTCCCGGGGCCCGGGCCGCACGCCGGGTGCCGCCGTGCAGGTGACGGCGGTCAGTGGCCGGCCGGCGCGGTTGCGGCGTCGCCGTAGGGGTGGCGGCGACGCGGTGGTGTCTGTGTCATCGCCGCATCGCCGCATCGCCGAGGGCCGGCGTGCTCCCGCGTTGCCGCCACGCGCCTGTCGCTATCGCCACGCGCCCGTCGCTACTGCCGCCGCGTGCCCGTGGTCACCTTCCGCTCGGCCGAGAAGCCGCCCCAGGTGCCGTCCGGCAGCATCGCCCGGAGGCGGACGCGGTGGGTGATACCGGCGTCCTGCCCGACGTAGAAACTGTGCGTCGCCCGCTCGCGCGGGGCGCTCCCGCCGTACACGAGGGATGTGGCCGGGCGGCCGTCGAGCTGGATCTGGTACTCGGTGATCTCGCCGTCCACACGCGGCGGCACCCAGCTCAGATCGACGTGGTACGCCCCGTCCTCGCGGTGGGTCGTCGCCCGGAAGCCGGTGGGGGCCGTGGCGCGGCCGTCGTCCGTGCCCGGGGTGGTGAGGCGGACGGCGGTGCTGGCGGGGGAGACGTTGCCCGCGGCGTCCCTGGCCCGGACGGTGAACGCGTAGGACGTGCCTGGCCGCAGCCCCGTGACGACGGCGGCCGTCTGGTCCCCGCTCACGCTGTGGATCTTCGCGGCCCCCTGGTGGATGTCGTAGGACACCACGTCCCGGTCGTCCGTCGATGCGGACCAGGACAGCTGGACCGCCCGGCTTCCGGCCGCGCGTCCGCCGGGCGCCGAGGGGCGGGTCGGCGCCGAGCGGTCGTCCGCCACGGCCGCGGGGGTCCGCGCCCGGACCTGACGGCTGGGCGGGCCGAGCCGACCGTCGGCGTCCCTCGCCCGTACGGTGAAGACGTACAGCGTGGACGGCCGGAGCCTGGTGACGTCCACCATGTGCGTCGGACCCGGCACTTCCCTGACCTTCGTGGTGCCGCGATACACCTCGTAGACATCGGCCCGCGCGGTCACGTTCCACATGACGTGCACGCTCGTCGCGCTGCCCGCCTGTGCGGTGACGCCCGTCGGCGCCCCGGGCTCACCACCGACGTCCTTGTCCTCCGCTCCGGTCCAGCCGCAGGCGGCGAGCAGGGCGAGGGCCCCGCAGAGCGCGACGCGCCACAGGAGCGGGGCGGGAGCGGGGAACGGGACGAGAACGCGTCGCACGACACTGCCTCCCGGGACGGGACTCGGGAATGGTCCGGACCAATATGACGCGGCTGACGCGGCCACATCAAGGGGGCGGGTGGTGGAGGGTGACACGGATCGCCATGGCGGTCGCACGTCACCCCCGCGGTTAGTGGCCACCCGGAAGGGTTACGTATGCTGAGGTTCCTCATGGCCGAACTCCTGGCGAACACCAGGGAGTTCGAGCCTGTCGCGCGGACCGCTGTCGTCGCAGATCCCGCGTCGGCGCAGGTGGCCGGGGTGCCCGGGTCCCACACGGACTCAGGCCCCCGGCCCCTGTCGGTGGTTGGGGGAGTGAGCCGTCCGGCCCTTCGAGGGTGACCGGATGAACACCCCGGGGGAACAGATGGGGCTGATTGTCCGTCAGGTCCCCTCAGGAGAGGCTCCCATCGTGCGTGTCCAGTCGCTCACACTGGCCGCGGCCAGTGCCGCCCTGCTCGTCCCGACGACACCGCCCGCCACGCCGGCACAGCCGCGTACCCAGCCGGTGGTGGGGCGCCCGGTGGTGGGGCGTCCCGTGGTGGGGCGTCCGGCCGTAGGGCGCGAGGCCTCCGTCAGCGCCGCCGACCTGCTGGCCAGGGCACGGGACTGCGCCCCCGTCTCCCGCGGCCGGTACCGCAAGGACAGCGGCGGCTCCGCGAAGATCCCGGTCTGCGGTACCCGCGACGCCGTCTTCTGGAAGGCGGACATGGACATCGACTGCGACGGCCGCCCCGGCCCCCGCTGCAACCACCGCACCGACCCCTATTTCGCCGCCAGTACGGCCTACTCCCAGTCCGACGGCCGCCCCTTGAGCGCCGAACGTCTCCCCTTCGTCGTGGTGCCCGCCCCGAGCCGCATCTGGGACTACCGGGACCACGGTGTGGGCGGTGGTTCGATCGTGGCCGTCGTCTACCGCGACCAGGTGCAGTACGCGGTCGTCGGTGACACGGGCCCGCGGGGTGTCATCGGGGAGGCGTCCTACGCCACGGCCGAGGCCCTCGGTATCCGCCCCCACCCGCTCCGGGGCGGCACCGCCTCGGGTGTCACCTACATCGTCTTCAAGGACACCCGGGTGTCACCCATCGAGGACCACGAGGCGGCCGTGACGGCGGGGGAGCGGGCGGCGAGGCGATTCGTCGACGGGAGCTGAGCGAGTGACGGCGCATCAGCTGCCGTTCAGGCCGGCCGGGCACACCGTCGACCGGCGTGCCCGGGTCCGGTCTCACACCTTCCGGTACGTGTACGCCTCCGCGGCGGCCGACTCCACCGCCGCCAGATCCGCCCCGGTGCCCGCCGTGACGACGGCGGCCACGGCCCCCTCCACGAACGGCGCGTCCACCAGCCGCGTCTGCTCCGGGAGTTCGTCGCCCTCCGCGAGCAGCGCCTTCACGGTGAGCACCGCGCTGCCCAGATCGGTGAGGACGGCGACGCCCGCACCGCGATCGACGGACGCGGCCGCCGCGGCGATCAGTTCGGCGCTGGTGCCGATCCCACCGCCCTCGGTACCGCCCGCCGGGGCGACGGGTACCGCCGGGCCGCCGCCTGCGAGCCCCTTCGCCAGCGCGGCGACCGACGCGGCCACCTCCGCGCTGTGCGACACCAGCACGATTCCCACAAGCCGCTCGTCACTCATCGGCGGCCTCCGCGAGCGCGGCGACGAGCAGCGCCGCCGAGGTGGCGCCCGGGTCCTGGTGTCCGATGCTGCGCTCACCCAGATAGCTGGCCCGGCCCTTGCGCGCCTGCAAGGGCGTCGTCGCCACGGCGCCCTCCTCCGCGGCGGTCCGCGACGCCGCGAACGAGTCACCGAGCGCGTCCACCGCCGGTACCAACGCGTCGATCATGGTCTTGTCGCCGGGAGCGGCACCGCCGAGCGTCATGACCGCGTCCACCCCGGTCCGCAGCGCCTCGGCCAGCTGCTCCGCACTGACCTCGGAGGCATCCCCGAGCGCCTTGCCGGCACGGCGCAGCAGCGTGCCGTAGAGCGGCCCCGAGGCACCGCCGACCGTCGAGATGAGCTGGCGTCCGGCCAGCGTGAGAACCCCGCCGGGCGTGTCGGGGGCCTCCTTCTCCAGGGCGGCCGCCACGGCCGTGAACCCGCGCTGGAGGTTGCTGCCGTGGTCGGCGTCCCCGATGGGGGAGTCGAGGGCGGTGAGCCGTTCCGCCTCACGGTCGACGGACGCGGCGGTCGCCGTCATCCAACGGCGGAAGAAAGCGGCATCGAGCACTGGATCTCCTTGCCTGGTAGATACGGGGTGATCCTCTACCCCCTGTGTCACATGCCCCAGCGCAGACCCGCCGTCTTCACCGGCGCGTCCCACAGCCGCAGCAGCTCCTCGTCGACCTGGCACAGGGTGAGCGAGGCGCCCGCCATGTCGAGGGAGGTGACGTAGTTGCCCACGAGGACCCGGGCCACGGGTACACCGCGCTGGGCGAGCACCCGGTGCACCTCGGCGTTGAAGCCGTACAGCTCGAGCAGGGGCGTCGCCCCCATGCCGTTGACGAGGACCAGCACAGGATTGCGCGGCTGGAGGTCCTCCACCACGGCCTCGACGGCGGCCTCGGCGATCTCGCCGGAGGTCATCATCGCGCGCCGCTCCCGGCCGGGCTCGCCGTGGATGCCGATGCCCAACTCCAGCTCACCGGTCGGCAGATCGAAGGTGGGGCTGCCCTTGGCCGGTGTGCTGCAGGCGCTCAGCGCGATACCGAAACTGCGCGAGTTCTCGTTGACCTGCCGGGCGATGGCCTCCACCCGCTCCAGCGGCATGCCCTCGTCGGCGGCGGCACCGGCGATCTTCTCCACGAACAGGGTCGCACCGGTGCCACGCCGGCCGGCCGTGTAGAGACTGTCGGTCACCGCCACGTCATCGTTGACCAGCACCTTCGCGACCTGGATGCCCTCGTCCTCGGCCAGCTCGGCGGCCATGTCGAAGTTGAGCACGTCGCCGGTGTAGTTCTTCACGATGAACAGCACCCCGGCCCCGCTGTCCACGGCGGCGGCCGCGCGCAGCATCTGGTCGGGAACGGGGGAGGTGAACACCTCGCCCGGACAGGCCGCCGACAGCATGCCGGGACCCACGAAACCCCCGTGCAACGGCTCGTGCCCCGAGCCTCCGCCCGAGACCAGCCCCACTTTTCCGGCCACGGGAGCGTCCCGCCGCACGATCACCCGGTTCTCCACGTCCACGGTCAGCTCCGGGTGGGCAGCCGCCAGACCACGCAGCGCGTCCGCGACCACGGTCTCCGGGACGTTGATCAGCATCTTCACGGGTACCTCCTAGGGAAACTAGTAGATGAGCCCTCGAACTCCAGCTTCGCAGGCCAGCTTGTGTTTGACCAGTTTTCGATCTTGGTGGTCTCTGGCCCTCCGTGGCGCGTCGTGGCAGTACTCATGCTGACCTCATGCCGACTTCGGTGACGGGGTGTCAGGTATGGATGGGTGACCGGGGCGAGCCGGCTGGCGATCCTGTCGTCGGCAGTATCGACCTTGCAGGAGCGAAGGTCACACTTCTGGTGCTCGGGGGGGGGAGTGAAGAGGGTGGTGCGTTGCCCCACCTTTCAGCATCTGAGGTGCTCTTCGGATCGGAAAGTCGGATCTGACGATCCGGGAAAACGCGCGGCTGCTCTGATCGTTGCCAGCAGTGGATCACAGAGAGAAGGTTCAGGGCGCAACCGCCTTGTATGGCTGAACTCGGAGCGAAAGCCGTGTGATGGACCGCAGATTAGGTCTCTGCATGTGTCTTCTACTGCTCGATCAGGATGACAAGAAGCCCGATCACCCTGGCCGTTGCTCAGAATTCGAACCACGAAGAGGCGATCACGGAACAGCTCGGCACCCAAAGGAAGGCGTCGCGGCTTACTGCGCCGCAGCCACTGGGTAATGGCGGTCTATTCCTGCGCTCGTATGCAACGGCACCATGCAAGTAGCCGACGCGCTCCGCGAGGCGACGCAGCCCGACGTCCCCCGGTACGGCAACGGCCAGGCCCCCACCACGACGACCACCTCGCGCGACAGCAACTCAAGCACCACTGTCACCGTCAACGGGGACCGCTAGGGCGTCTCCGGGACCTCCACCACGGCGACCAGTACTTCCGCTTCTAGCCGTTCCCCCCGCAGCCCCCGCCCGCCGGCACCACCGGCAGGCGGGGGCAACGCCGTTTCCACCCCGACGACGCAGGAGAAAACCGATGTCCGTAACCGTGAAGAAGGGCAGGGTCGAGCGCCAGGTCCTGATCGTCCGCGACCACGTCCTGGCCGGCCGCGCCTTCTCCTCCGTCGAGGAACTGAACGCCGCGTTCACGGCCTGGGTTCCGCTGCGGCGGGCCAAGGTCCACGGCACCCACGGTGAGGTCATCGGACTGCGGGCGGTCCGTGATCACATGGCCCTCCGCCCACTGCCCGCCACTCCATACGTGGTCACCCAGAGGCACCTTCGCTACGTCGGCAAGGACTGTCTCGTCGCCTTCGAAGCGAACCTCTACTCGGTGCCGGCTCTACGCATCCGGCCGCGGCAGCTGGTCGAGATCAGAGCCACGAAGTCCCAGGTCATCCTGCATGCCACCACACCTGACCGCCGGGGAGAGACCCTGCTTGCCACACATCCGCGGGCGGCTGGCCGCGGGGCTCGGGTCGTGGACGAACGGCACTGGGACGGTCTGCCCACCGGAGCCGGCCGCCGCGTCACGGCCGGCGGAGATCTGCCCGCACCGCGCCAGCAGAACGGCGGATCCGAGGCGGGATCGCTGCTGGCCCTGCTGAACCGGGCCGCGGCCACCCAGGTCGAGGTCGGACGAAGGCCATTGTCGGTCTATGACGAGCTGACCGGCACCCGCCCCTTCACCACCCACCCGAGCACGAAGGAATCGTCTTGAGCGAGCTGGTCTCCACCCGCATCCGCAACACGGCCGCCAAGCTGGGTCTGCCCCACCTGGCCGAGGCCCTGGCCCAGTACGCACAGCGGGCCGACGAGGCCAAGATGGGCTACCTCGACTTCATCGACCTGGTCCTCTCCGAAGAACTCGCTGTTCGTGACGACCGTCGCTTCCGCCAGGGCCTGCGGCTGTCGAAGCTGCCGCACCACAAGACGCTCGATGACTACGATTTCTCGTTCCAGCCCGAGCTCGACCCCGCAAGGTCAAAGACCTCGCCACCCTCTCGTTCGTCGAGGCCAAGGCCAACGCTGCCCTGCTGGGGCCGCCGGGGGTGGGCAAGACGCACATCGCCGTCGCTCTGGCAGTCGCGGCCTGCCGGGCCGGCTACTCGATCTACTTCACCAGCCTCGATGACATGGTCCGCAACCTCACCGCCGCCGAAGCGGCCGGGCGCCTGACCAGCAAACTCGGCAGCTACCTGCGGCCCGCTGTTCTCGTTCTGGACGAGGTTGGCTACCAGCCGCTCGCTCGCGCTGAGGCGAACCTGGTCTTCCAGGTGATCTCAAAGCGATACGAAAAAGGCTCTATCATCCTGACTTCGAACAAGACATTCAGCGAATGGGGACAGGTGTTCGGCGACGAAGTCCTCGCCACCGCCATCCTCGACCGGCTCCTCCACCACTGCGGAGTCATCTCCATCAACGGCCCAAGCTACCGCCTCAAGAACCGACTCGCAGCCATCGAACGCGAACGGGATGACGCGGCCTGAGCGAGTAGCCGGTCGACTCCGTCTGCCTGCGGTCGGACGCCCCGTGGGGATCCTCGTCATCCGAAGAAGAGATCGACGTTCTTCTCAATACAGATGCGCAGCACGGCTGTTAGGCGCTGGGCGTCCTCGATGTGTCTTTCCATGCCCTGATCGGGAGGCTCCTCGCTCGACCAGTGTTCGAGGATGGCCTCCAGCCGCGGCAGGACCGCAAAGCAGTCCTCTACTGACAAGTCCTCACTGTGATCATCTGGGTGGTTGAGAAACGGCTCCAGAGGGGTTGAGAGATCTGTCCACGGCCGGTCCCCGCCGAAGCCGATCATCTCGTCGAGGACAAACCCCTCCTCGAGAGCCAGACGGCGACGGAACTGGGCGAAGCCTCCATACGAGAAGCAAGCATCCGGTCCGTTGACGTCCTCATCACCAGCGAACAGGCACAGTCCCACGGCACCCCCTCCTCTTCAGTGCACATGATCGGCACCGCGGGTATCAGTGGCAATCGGATATCCCAAGGTCCCATCACGCTGGCCTGACTCGCAGACACTGGTGCAGATATCTCCGTACTCCGTGGCGCACTCAGAGGAGTACGCCGACAGCTGGCACGACGAAAGCCGACTTGAGCGCTTCCTGACCAGCTTGGGCGAAGGGGCAACCGCCATGCTCTTCCGCTGCACCGTCTGCGGAGCCCACCTCGCCTACGCCGACGCGTCCTGAAGATCGTCCGTGCTGGTGAGTCTGCGGTAGCAGATGAGGGTGCAGGCGATGCTGACGGAGGCCAGGAAGTGGCTGGCCTTGCGTTCGTAGCGCCGGTGCGGGCGCCGGCACCCGCCGAGCCAGGCCATGGTGCGTTCGATGGCCCAGCGGTGCTGGCCCAGCCGCTGGCTGGAGTCCTTTCCCTTGCGGGCGAGCCGGGGCGTGATCCCGCGACTGCGTAACCATCGCCGCAGATGGTTGTAGTCGCAGCCCTTGTTACCGTGCAGCTTGCCTGGACGACGTCGTCGTCGGCCGCGCCGAGACCGGATCGGTGGTATGCCCTGAACCAGCGGGACGAGGGCTTGACTGTCGTGCAGATTTGCACCGGAAATACCGACGGACAGAGGCAGACCGGTCCGCTCAGTGATCAAGTGGATCTTCGAGCCGTACTTGCCTCGGTCCACAGGATTCGGGCCTGTCACCTCCCCCTTTTCAGAGCCCGCATATTCACCGAGTCGATCGCACAGCGGGACCAGTCCAGCTCGCGACGGAACCCGAGCTCGTCGAGAACCAGGCGGTGGAGCTTAGCCCACACCCGAGCCTTCGACCACTCAGTGAATCGCCGGTGAGCGGTTGCCCCGACGGCCCGAACGAGCCGGACGGCAACTGCTGCCACGTGCAGCCCGACGACGCGACGAACACGAGTCGGCGCCTCCGGCACCACCCGCTGGAACAACTTCCACAGCTCATCCGGCACGAGCCGCTCAACAATTCCCACACCGGAAGGCTACCCGCCCCGCCAAATGAGATGGCTTGTTGGATTTAGCTTCGCAAGCGCGTCCGCCGTGAGATGGGCCGATTTCTCTGTGCGAGGCCGACTGCCGGAAGGGAGCCATGGGTCGCCGTCCGGCGCTGAATCGCCGGCCCTGGCTGAGCTGTCGTATCCGTTCTGGATGCGGGCCCGCCGGGGGTGCACTGTGTGCGGATCAGCGGGCGATCGAGATCGCGAAGGGCGTGAATCCGCTGGAGCGGATCACGTGCGGTACGAACAGTATGGCGGCCTCCGTGGCGCGGGCGGTCTGGATCCCGCCGAGGTCGGTGATCCACTCCTTGCGCCAGCCGAGCTCGATGAGCAGGTGGCGGACGGTCTGCTTGGCCTGCGGGTCCTCGCCGGAGAGGAAGGCATCGGGCGCCTGGGTGAGCGTGGCCGGTGCGGTCATCACCGGGAAGAGCATGGTGTTGAGGGTCTTGACGACGCGCGATTCGGGGAGCGCTTCCTGGAGTTGCTCGGCGAGGCTGGAGCCGCGGTAGATCAGGTCGACGGGCAGTCCGTCCGGTCCGTCGACGGTGGCGTTGGAGACGTCGACGAGGATCTTGTCGCGCAGTTCCTCGCGCAGGGCGACGAGCCGGTCCAGCGAGCCGGCGCCCGGGGTGGCGTTGATGACGATCTGGGCTGTCCGGGCGGCGTCGGCGGCGGCGCCCGGCGTGCGGTCCGCCACGGTCACCTCATGCCCTGCCCGGGTGAGGGCTGTGGCCAGGTTGCCGCCGACGCGGCCGTTTCCGAGAACTGCGATCGTGGTCATGGTGATCTGGTCCTTCCTGAGGTGCAGGTTGTGGTGCGCGGTCAGCGTGAGAGCGTGGCGACGGCCTCGGCGTGGACGCCGGGTGCGGTGGCCAGGAAGCTCTCGCTCTGCGGGGTCCAGGGGCGGCCCTCGGTGTCGGAGATCCGTCCGCCGGCCTCGGTGACGAGCAGCGCCCCGGGCAGCAGGTCCGCGCGGGCGCCGGCGAACTGCCAGAAGGCGTCGATCCGGCCGGCGGCCACGTTCAGCAGGTGCAGGGTCGCGGGCACGGAGGTGCGGACGACGAGCGCGTCGAAGAGCATCGCGGTGATCGAGGAACCGACGCGCCGCACAACCTTCTCGTCCTCGTCCGGCCGGGCCTGGCTGGTGGCCACGATGCTCAGGCCGAGGTCCGCGGTCCGGGAGACGTGCAGCGGCCGGCCGTCGAGGTGGGCGCCCGCGCCGGTGAGCGCGGTGTAGGTCTCGCCGGTCAACGGCAGGTGGACGGCGGTGAGCACCGGCTGGTTCTCACGCACGAGGGTGGCGGTCACCGCCCAGTCCGGCAGGGCGTGCAGGTGGTTGACGTTGCCTTCGGCCGGATCCACGACCCACCATTCGCCGGGCGGCAGCGCCCCGCCGTCCAGCTCGTCCTCCACCCAGCCGGCGTCCGGACGCAGGCGCGTGAGGCGGGGGCGCAGGATGTCGAGGGCCGTGTCGTCGTTGGCGGCGAGCGCGCGCATCAGCTCTTCGCGGGTCTGGTAGCGGACCATCTCGCCGAAGCGCTCGCGCAGCGCTGCACCGGCCGCGCGGACGGCGATCGCGGTCTGGGCGAGCAGGTCGGCGTCGGTGGCGGGGAGGTCAGTGGTCTGAAGCGTTTCGGACATGGTGGTGCTCCTGTGTGAGGAGGGGTGATGGGGCCGGTCGCGGCCCGAACTGCGCCTTGCTTCTTGCGCTTTCGTCTCGAAGGTATAGAGCGCAATCATTAACTTCAAATGCATGTAAAGCACGGCTAGGATTACTCGTATGCAATTGGATTTGAATCTCCTCGCCGCGCTCGACGCGCTGCTGGAGGAGGGAAGTGTGGGCGGGGCGGCCGCGCGCCTGCACGTCACCGCCCCCGCGATGAGCCGGAGTCTGGGCCGAATCCGGCGCACGACCGGGGATCAGATCCTGGTGCGCACCGGCCGCACGATGACCCCGACGCCGTACGCGATCGCCGTCCGGGAGCAGGTGCACGAGCTGCTGCACCAGGTCCAGGGGGTGCTGGCACCGAGCCGTGAACTCGATCTGGCGACGTTGGAGCGCACTTTCACCCTCCGCTGGCACGATTCCCTGGTCGCCTTGAGCGGCCCCGCACTGCTCGCGGCCGTGCGTGGACAGGCGCCGGGCGTGCGATTGCGCTTCGTCGCGGAATCGAGCATCGACACCCCCGAGTTGCGGCGCGGCGAGGTCGACCTGGAGGCGAACGCCAACCGCCCGAGCGCACCGGACATCCGTGCCGAGAAGGTGGGCGAGACCAGCCTTGTCATCGTCGTGAGGCAGGGGCACCCCCTCACCCGCGTCAGGACCGTCACCGCGAAGCGGTACGCCGCCGCCGAGCACGTCACCGTTTCGCGCCGTGGAAACCTCAGCAACGCCCTCGACGACGCCCTCGTGCGACTCGATCTCACCCGCCGCGTGGTGGCGACCGCGCCCACGGAAGCGGCCGCGCTGGAGTTCGCGCGCGGCTCCGATCTCCTGGTCAGCGTCCCCGAAGCCACCACGAGGTCAGCGGTCGCCGACCTCGGCCTGGTCGTGCTCCCCCTCCCGCTCGAATTGCCGTCGGCACCGATATATCTGTCGTGGCATCAGCGCTACGACACCGATCACGCCCACGCCTGGCTGCGCGGGCTGGCGCGCACCGCGCTGGCCATGTGAGGAGCGTCGCGCTGCCACAGCAGCCTCAGGCCATGGGCGAGCCCCAAGAGCGGGACTCGGCATCGGAGAAACCGGGTGGTGCGTGTCGTGCGGATGCTCAGGTCACCACGGCGCACGATGCCGAGCGGGTGGGTCTCGTTCAAGAGGGTCGAGGGCGGCCAGGTCATCCGCTTCCAACGTGTCGTCGGCGTGGGAGCGCAGCATGGTCAGACAGATCTGCGCGTAGCGGCCCAACGCCGGACCGGCCTGGGAGGCGGTGAGGCGGATCTCGAAGGGCCCCGCGCGCGTCCACGGTGAAGCCAGCGTCCATGAGCGTCCGGTCCCATTCGTGCGGCGGCTCGGTGTTCGTCATGCCGTGCAACCGTGCCTTCAGCCCAGGGCGGCCGGCGCCGACGTCCTCTGATTGCCGGGTGCGATGCTGGTCATCTGGTCCTCCCCTGCTCAAGAGCCAAGGCAGGTTCCATTTCTTAGGTATCCGTAAGAGCGCGGTCCCCAGCGACGCTCTAATCCTCGCCTCAGGTTGATCGGGGACAATGAGCGGAAAAAGCATCGACTGGAAGGGGGCGGGCCGGCGTGCGGATCATGATCGCGGATGATGACGTGTCCATCCGTGAGTCGCTGGAGCGGGTGCTCCAGGTCGAGGGTTACGACACCAGCACCGTCGCCAACGGTTTCGCCGTGCTCGACGGGGTCGGTGGGGCCGGCGGTGACACGCTGGATCTGCTGCTCCTCGACGTGATGATGCCCCGCCTCGGCGGGTTGGAGACCTGCCGGCGGTTGCGGGCCGCGGGTCAGGATCTGCCGGTGCTGATGCTGACCGCCCGTGACCAGGTCTCCGACCGGGTCGCGGGGCTGGACGCGGGCGCCGACGACTACCTGCCCAAGCCGTTCGCCACCGAGGAGTTACTGGCCCGGGTGCGGGCCCTGCTGCGCCGGCGCACGCCGACCGACGAGGAGTCGCAGATCCTGTCGTTCGCCGACGTCCGGCTCGACCCCGACAGGTTCGAGGCGTGGCGGGGCGGGCGGCCGCTGCACCTGACCCGGACCGAGTTCTCCCTCCTGCAGGTCCTCATGTGCAACGCGACCCGGGTCGTGACCCGCGACGCGCTGTTCGAGGCGATCTGGGGCTTCGGCATGAGTTCCACCGCCAACAACCTCCAGGTGTACGTGAGCTACCTGCGTCGCAAGTTGGAGGCCGAGGGTGAGCCGCGATTGATCTACACGCTGCGCGGCCTGGGATACACGTTGCGGGAGACTCCTCCGTGAGCAGGCCCGCCGCCCGGGAACCGCGCCGGCTGACCCGATGGTGGCGCCGGCGGTCCCTGCGGACCAGGCTGACGGTGATCGCGGCGACGGCCATCGCGGTCAGCGTGTTCGTGGCCTTCCAGGTGGCCAGCGAGCTACTGGGCTGGGAGCTGCAGGACACCGCCGAGAATCAGCTGCGCGCCGACTCCCGCGTCCTGGCGACGACCGCGGAGCGCGCCGGTCTGGCGCGGGTCCAGCTACCGCCGTATCCCGGAGCCGGTCGGCTGGTGCGGGTCATCCTGCCCGACGGCTCGACCCGGACGCCGGCCGGCCAACCCGCGCTGCCCCCGGTCAGCGAGCACGCCGGGCGCGTGGCGCAGGGCGCGTCGGCCGACCTGATGGAGTCGAACGACAGCGACGACGACGGCTACCTCATCTACACGCTGCGGGCGGGCGACGGCGCGGTCCAGGTGGCCCACGTCGCCGACGACAGCCCGATCAACCAGTTCGGGTTCGGCATGCTGCTGATCGGGCTGCTCTGCGTGGTCGGTGGCGCCCTTGTCGGGCGGACCGTGGCGCGGACCGGGCTGGCACCGATCGACCGGCTGACCGCCGCCGCGGTACGTGTCGCGCACACCCGGGAGCTCGACGCCGACATCCCGGATGAGGGCGGTGGGGAGATCCGGCGGCTGATCCAGTCGATCAACGACATGCTCGCCGCGCTCCGGGACTCCCGGCGGGCCCAGCGGCTGCTCGCCGAGGACGCCGCCCACGAGCTCAAGACCCCGCTCACCAGCCTGCGCCTCAACGTCGAGCTGCTGATCCGGCTCGATCAGCGCGGCACCCTGGACAGCGCACTGCCGGCGGAGAGCCGGACCCGGCTGCTCAACGATCTCGGCGCCCAGGTGGCCGAGTTGAGCACCCTTGTCGCCGAGCTGACCGACCTGGCGCGCGGTGACATCAGCGACGAGAGCACCGAGCTGCTCGACCTCGCCGACGTGGTGGTGGCCGCCGCGACCCGGGCGCGTTCCCGCATGCCCGACATCGAGGTCGCGCTCGATGTGACCTCTGTGTGGGTGAGCGGGCGTCCCGCTGCGCTCGAGCGGGCGGTGCTCAACCTCATCGACAACGCCGGCAAGTGGTCTCCCGCGGACCAGCCGGTCCAGGTCCGGCTGAGTGCCGAGGGCACGTCGGCGGTGCTCGAGGTCGACGACGCCGGGCCGGGCATCGACGCCGCCGACGTACCGCGGGTGTTCGACCGGTTCTACCGTGCCGACAGCGCCCGGGCGTTGCCGGGATCCGGTCTGGGGCTGTCGATCGTGCAGCGGGTCGTCGACGCCCACGGCGGCCGGGCCACCGTCGCCCGCTCCGCACGCGGTGGCGCGCTCCTTCGGGTCGACCTCCCGGCCGCGGCCCCGCCCGCCCCGATCGATCGGCTCACCACCGGGGATGACACCGCGGTTCGCTGACCCGCCCCGGCGGCGCGGCGCAGAACAAGGGACGGCGGCCCTCGGCATGGCCCCGCGCGGCTCACCGGCAGGGCAGGACACCGCGGTGCGCCGACCTCAGCCCCGGCCGCACGGCCCGACCTCAGCCCCGGCCGCACGGCCCGACCTCAGCCCCGGCCGCACGGCCCGACCTCAGCCCCGGCCGCACGGCCCGACCTCAGCCCCGGCCGCACGGCCCGACCTCAGCCCCGGCCGCACGGCCCGACCCCAGCCCCGGCCGCACGGCCCGACCCCAGCCCCGGCCGCACGGCCCGGCCGCGTGGCGCAGGAGACCAAAGGGCGGCGGCCGTCGGGCCCATGAGAAAGATCCGGGACGGGCCTGGGGCCCGTCCCGGATCTCGTTCGTGCCGCCGCGCTCACCGTTGCAGCGCGGGCTCCTCGTCGTCGGCGAGCGGCTGTTGACCGTCCGGCAGCTCCGCCGCCGGCCGGGACAGCCGGCTCGGCCACCACATCCGCCGGTCGATCAGCAAGGTGAGGGCGGGCACCAGGACCGACCGCACCAGCAGGGCGTCGAGCAGCACGCCGAAGGCGACCAGGAACCCGACCTCCACCAGCATCACCAGCGGAAGTGTGACGAGGACCGCGAACGTGGCCGCCAGGACCAGGCCTGCCGAGGTGATGACGCCACCGGTGGCCGAGAGGGCTTTGAGCATGCCCTCTCTGGTGCCGAGACGCACGGTCTCCTCCCGGGCCCGGCTGGCCAGGAAGATGTTGTAGTCGACGCCGAGCGCCACCAGGAACAGGAATGCCAGCAGCGGCACCGAATAGTCGATCCCCTTGAACCCGAGGATCGTGTCGAAGACGAATACGCTGCCGCCGAAGGCCGCGGCGAATGAGACGATCACGGTGGCCATCAGGACCAGCGGGGCCAGGATCGCGCGCAGCAGCAGCCCGAGGACGATCAGGACGACGGCGAGCACCAGCGGGATCACCAGCTTCTCGTCGCGCTTGGTGGTCACCTCGGTGTCGAGGTTCTCCGCACTCGGCCCGCCGACGATCGCCTCCGCCCCGCTCACCGCGTGCACGGCGGTGCGCACCCTCTTGATCGTGTCGTACTCCGCGACGGTGTCCGGCGCGTCCTTCGGGAACACGGAGATGTTGGCCCAGCCACCGCTGGTCTGCTCCGGGACGGCCAGGGCCACACCGCGAGTGTCCTTGACGATGTCGAGCACCCGCTCTTGCTGCGCCGGTCGCGTGAGGACCGTCATCGGCTGGCCGCCGAGCTCCGGGAAGTGCTGGCGGAGAACGGTGAAGCCGGTGACCGACTCCGGCGCGGACAGGAACTGGTCCTGCTCCCGCAGGGCGCCGGTGTTGCCCGCCAGTCCGAGGGCGAGCACGCCGAGGACTCCGAGCGAGCCGAGCGTCGCCACCCACCGGCGGCGGCTGATGGCCGTGCCGAGCCGTCCCCACAGCCCCGGCTTCTCCTCCACGGCCGTGCTGAACCGCGGGATGGCCGGCCAGAAGATCCGCCTGCCGAGCACCACGAGCACTGCCGGGAACAGCGTCAGCATGGCCACCAGCGCGCACAGGATGCCGGCCGCGCCGATCGGGCCCAACCCGCTGGTGCTGTTCAGGTCCGCGACGAGCAGGCAGAGCAGGCCGGCGACCACGGTGGCCGCGGACGCGACGATGGCCGGCGCCGCCCCGCGGAGCGCGTGGACCATCGCGACCCGGACGTTCTCATGATGGTGCAGTGTCTCCCGATATCGAGCGATGAGCAGCAGCGCGTAGTCCGTGCCGACGCCGAATACCAGGATCGTCAGCAGCGCCGAGTTCTGGTCGTTGACCACGATGCCGAAGCCCTTGACGAGCAGGTAGACGGTCCCCATCGAGGTCAGTGCGGCCGCGCCCACGGCCACCAGCGGGATGATCCACAACACCGGGCTGCGGTAGGTGAGAATGAGCAGGAGCGTGACGACGGCGATGGTGGTGAGGAGGACCTGCTCGTCGATGCCGTCGAAGACGGCGTCCATGTCGCCGTCGATCGCGCCCGGGCCGGTCACGTCGAGTTCCAGGCCCAAGGGGCGGTCCTTCGCGGCGTTACGCAACGGGCCGACGATGGCCTCCGGTTCGCCGTGGGTCGTGCTCACCTCGAGGGTGAACATCATCGCCTCGCGGTCGGTGGAGGGGCTCGTCGGTGAGCCCTCGTCGTCCTCGCCGGCCGCCGCCGTCGCCTTCGGCGGGTACCGCTTGGCAAGGGTTTCGTAGTGGCGCTCGACCGTCGCGCGGTCGGCGTCGGTCATGCCGCCGGCGCGGTGGTACACGAAGACGAACGTGTTGCTCTCACCGTCGGGGAGACTGTCCTCCAGCACCGCCACCTTGGTGGACTCGGCACTGGCCGGCAGGGTGTCCACGGCGCTGTCGGTGGTGACCGAGCTCAGCTTTCCGCTCAGCGGCACCATGCCCGCCGCCAGCACCAGCCACAATCCGATCACTAACCACGGCACCCACCGGCCTGCCAACCGACCGGCCGGCGCTTCCCCGGACGGCGCTGCGTTGACTGCCATCACTGGCCTCCTACATACGCGTTACATCGCTTGTCTGGACGCCTACTTCGTACCGAGCGAACCTGAGGCGACTGTTAATACGGTGCTCAGGCCGGTTGGCCGAACCATGTGCCCAGCGCACGCACCAGCGTGGTGGCGTCGAGGTCCTGCCCGGGAGGCAAGGCTCAGGCGACACAGCCGTCGGGCCGGATGAGTAACGCGTCGACGTCCACCCGGTCCGTGCGGGCGGTCGTTGTACTTCAGGACTCTCCGCCGATCGGTGCGGGGCACTCACGGCAGTTCGCCGGTGGAGAGTCACACCGGTTCCGGCAGGTCCGTGAGCGTGAGTTCGGCCGGGTCGACCATGGCGGTGATCTCGGTGATGCGGCCGTCGGTGACGGTGAAGGCGAGCAGGGACAGCGGGGTGCCGTCCTCGTTCCAGGCAATGACGCCGGGGCGCCCGTTGACGGTCGCCGCATGTCCGTGGGCCGTGCCGCCGGCCACTCGGGCGCGGCCGGTGACCCTGGTGGCCCCGATGGTGACGAAACGTCCGCCGGGGGTGTGGACGGTGAACTCCACCTCGGGGTGGAGGACTTCCAGCAGCCGTTCGAACCGGCCCTCGCGGGCCGCGGCCAAGAACGCCCCGACCACCTCGCGTTGGTGCTGTCGGTCGCTTGCCGACTGCCGCGCCGCCTGCACCTTCCGGCGGGCGCGGCTGGTGAGCATCTTGGTCGCGTCGGTGGACCGACCTGCCGGGGACGGTGCTGATCTCCCCGTGGGGCACGGCGAACACGTCGTGCAGCACGAACGCCAGGCGCTCGTCGGGGCGCAGCGAGTCCAGGACCGTCAACAGCGCCAGGCCCACCGAGTCGCCCAGTGCCACAAGCTCTTCCGGAGCCGGGCCATCGTCGAGCGTCACGGTGAGTTCGGGCGGCCGGTCGTCGAGGGGAACTGTCGGGCGCGTGCGGCCCGAGCGTAGAAGATCGAGGCTGATGCGGCCGACCATGGTGGTCAGCCAGCCGCCGAGATTGTCGATGGCGTCGGCGTCCTGGCGGGACAGACGCAGCCACGCCTCCTGTACGACGTCGTCCGCGTCGGCGTGCGAGCCGAGCACGCAGTAGGCAACGGCTGTGAGCCGGTCGCTGTGCGCCTCGAAGGCCTCGGCGATCGGATCGGCACCGACAACCCCGGCGTGTGGAAAGCGGTCGGGGACCTGCAGAAGGCGATCGCCGCCGGGGGCGTCGACCCGAAGCTGCTTGCGCTGGTCCACCTGCGCGCCAGCCAGATCAACACCTGCTCGGCGTGCGTCCACGCCGGTGTCGCCGGAGGGAAGAAGGCCGGTGACACCGACGAGCGGCTGCACAACGTAGCGGCGTGGCGTGAGGCTCCGTTCTACACCCATGCGGAGCGCGCGGCACTGGCGCCGGCCGAGGCCGCCACCCGGCTGCAGGACGGTGCGGAGGGAGTCACCGACGAGATCTGGGAAGAGGTCAACGCCCATTTCACTGAGGAGCAGCTCGGCGCGATCAACTTGGAGATCGCGCTGACCAACTTCTTCAACAGGATCAACCGCACCATCAAGGAACCGGACGGCCAGACCTGGCGCTGAGCCCAGCGCGGCATTCAGTACTGCTCGGTCTCCATAAAAGGCCCGTTCTCGTCGTCGTGTGCACCGAAGGCGTCGGCTGCAGCGGTCGGGTCGATTCCGGGCGGGCTGTCCTTGAGGCCCAGGCCCATGCCGGCCAGTTTGGCCTTGATCTCGTCAATGGACTTCGTACCGAAGTTGCGGATGTCGAGCAGGTCCGCCTCGGAACGCGCCATGAGCTCACCCACGGAGTGGATGCCCTCGCGCTTGAGGCAGTTGTAGGAGCGGACCGTGAGGTCGAGCTGCTCGATCGGCAGCGCCAAGTCGGCGGCCAGGGCGGCGTCCGTCGGGGACGGGCCTACGTCGATGCCCTCGGCGTCGATGTTGAGCTCACGGGCCAGACCGAACAGCTCGACCAGGGTCTTGCCGGCCGACGCCATGGCGTCACGCGGACGCATGGCCTGCTTGGTCTCGACGTCGACGATCAGCTTGTCGAAGTCGGTCCGCTGCTCGACACGCGTGGCCTCGACCTTGTACGTGACCTTGAGCACCGGCGAGTAGATCGAGTCGACCGGGATCCGGCCGATCTCCTGGCCGACCTGCTTGTTCTGCACGGCGGAGACATAGCCGCGGCCACGCTCGACCGTCAGCTCCATCTCCAGCTTGCCCTTGCCGTTGAGCGTGGCGAGGACGAGGTCGGGGTTGTGCACCTCGACACCGGCCGGGGGCGCGATGTCGGCGGCGGTGACCAGACCCGGGCCCTGCTTGCGCAGGTACATCACGACCGGCTCGTCGTGCTCCGAGGAGACGACCAGCTGCTTGATGTTGAGGATCAGGTCGGTGACGTCCTCCTTGACGCCCGGCACGGTGGTGAACTCGTGCAGGACACCGTCGATGCGGATGGACGTGACCGCCGCACCCGGGATCGAGGACAGCAGGGTCCGGCGCAGGGAGTTGCCGAGGGTGTAGCCGAAGCCCGGCTCCAGCGGCTCGATCACGAACCGGGAGCGGAATTCGTCGACGACCTCTTCGGCCAGGGATGGACGCTGAGCGATCAGCACGGGGTGTTGCCTCCAGTGATTTCGCGCCCGCTAGTGGCGCTGTGGATAAGTGAAGGGTACGAGGCGATACGAGTCTCCGCAGGCGCCGAACCGCCCTCGGCCAGGAGGTTGCGAGCCTTGCCCCCGCCGACCGGGCCCGGCTCGTGCACGTCGACCAGTGCTGCCCGGCATCTACGGGGCCTCGATGCCGACTGCGCGGCCAGGTGCTCGACCACCGGCACGGCACCGATCGCGGGTCCTCCAGGAACAGGCCGACGTACCGCTCCGGCATCATGCAGCGCCGAGCGACCGAGCAGGCCCCGCTCGCGGCGGCCACGAAGTGTGATGACCGGGAGAGCATGGAAATGCTGATGAGTGCAGGGCCTTGTCGCGAGCTGGACAGCGCACGCTCAATGCCGAGTGCACCATCCTGACGTGGTGCCCGCCAGCCGGGCCCGTCGGCAGTCTCAACCTCGAAGCTCAGCAGTCTTCCGCGGATCGTCCGCCAGAATGCGGGCCGCGAGCTGTCGTGCCTGCTCCTCCACGGGCTGATCGTGCGTGACGAACAATTCGTACCCGTAGGAACACGCACGCTCCCCAGGAGCCTGGAGGACCTCGTGGAACTCGACATCGACCCCCTCGGGGCTGGTGAACTCCTCGGGGATGTCGGGCTCCGCGCGTCGTGGCCATACACCCGTGAGAACGCAGCCCCATTGCTCGAACCAGCCGCTGTCGGTAAGGGTCTGCTCCAGCAGGCGGGCAACGGTGTCCACCGGCTCTTCCCAGCTGCGGTCCGCTGCAGCCCGCGCGAGTTCGGCTTCGTACTGGGCGGCATCGAAGCGGATGTCCGCAGGCACGGCAGTGACGTCGCTGGTGTTCTCCCAGGCGTCCCAGATCACCCGGTCGCCCTCGCGGCGCATGGTGACGTACAGGGCGCCGCAGCAGCCGGCGGTGCAGGGCGGCTCGGTGATCATGACTCTGCGCGGCTCCTTCGTGACCGTCAGCGGCCAGCTCTCGGCCGGGCCTGTCCAGTGTCGGCAATTGGGTGCCACCCCTTCCGGGTGGACGCCCTCCAGAACGTCTACGCCGTCAATCAGGGGTCGTACCTCGGCCCATGGATCCGCCGCCCAGTCGTCCGGGATCCTGTGCCGCAAAGTCAAGGTGCTGATCGCCATCTGATCGGTCATCCACACATGATCGGCGGACGCCACGCAGCCGCATACTCATTTCCGGCCGTGATCAGCCTCGACTCCTGGAGTGTGTGGGCACCGTGAGCCGGAGTCGGTGCACGTCGTGGGCGCCCGTCACCCGTCCAAAGACCTGAGAATCCCCACCGATTCGCGGATCTTCGGGTGACGGTACAGCTCCCGCAGGCGCAGGGGTGTGACGCCGCGGGTGCGTTGGGCGGCGGCGATGCGGACGGCGAAGAGGGAGTTGCCGCCGAGTTCGAACAAGTCATCGTCCGGGCCGACCGGGACGCCGAGGACGTCGCTCCAGATCTCCGTGAGCGTCATGGTGAGGTCATCGGTGGCGGGGAGCATGTAGTCGGGCAAGACACCTGCGTCCCGTTCGCGGATCGTGGTGGGGTCGGCCCCGGGCGACAGGACCACGTAGGCGTCCATCGTGGCCGTGGCGGCATCGGTCGGGTCGTCGCGGAGTACCACGACGGCCGCGGTGCGCACGTCGGGGTCCTCCAGCAGGAGGCGGGCGAGTTCGGTGACGCGGCGGCGTTCGGCGAGCGGGTCCCTGGACGGAACGGGGACGTCCTCGATCCACAGCCCCTGCGTGCCGGTGGGTTGCTGGGAGGGGGCCGGGCGGACGCGCATCGCGTGACAGCGGAACCGGAGACCGCAGTGGCCTCGAGGTGAACAAGGCTGGCCACTCGGAGCACCGTGAACGCGAAGCCACTCATCGGTCAGGCGTCCGCATCCCCCTCGACGCGGCCGCGGAGAAGTTCCTCCATGCCCACCGCCACACACCCTCCGTCACCATCTGGGCGGACGCCGATGCCACCGGCCTGCTCGCCGCCCGTGACACCCGCGACACGGGCCTGCCTCTCCGGGCTCGCCGCCTTCCCCGAACTGAACGCACCGGTGGACACCAGCCGGGCGGAGATCGTCCGGCTGCCGCACGTGCACCTCGGGTTCGCCGCCCAGACCGAGCACGGCCTGGGCGTTCCCGTCATACGGAACGCCGACCGGCTGCCCCTCGACACTCTCGCCGCCGACCTGCGCCGCCTCACCGACCTCGCCCGGCGTGACACGGTCCCCGCCTGCCACCTCACCGGCGGCACCGCGGCCCGCGGCCGGATTCCTGCGCCACGTGATCGCGTGCGTCACCGCTCCCGAGAACACCGGACCAAGCCGATGGGACCTGTCGCTCGGCCACAGGGTCGAAGACGTCGGCCCGGGGCCGTGCATCACCCCCGTAACAAAATGATCAGCTTCCTTGTGCGGGCCGCGGCCACGCCCGTGAAGTGGGCTGATGCACTTTCCGAAAGCAGGCGGTCCGTTCTTCCTCCACCTGCGCATGTGGCACGCCGTGCCGGCCTTTCTCGTCGTGGTGGCCGTCGTGGCGTTCGTCGCCCTTCTTCCGTCCGACGGCGCGCGCTCGGTGCCCAACAGCCCCTGCCGACCGGCCGATTCGGCGCGCGAGGACACGCCCGCGGCCCTCGACCTCGACGGGGACGGCTTCGATGATCTGGTGCATGAGATCTCCGACAGGGCGGAGAGCTTCGACGTGACCGTCGTGCCCGGCTCCGAGCACGGACCGGACCACGACCGCACGACCGTCCTCACCCACGACGACCTCGGTCTGCCGGACGACATCCAGACGGGCGACGATCCGTGGCAGCCCACGGTCGCCGACCTGGATGAGGACGGTCATGCCGACCTCGTCGTCAGCGGCGCCGCCCAGGTGCTGTGGGGAGGCCCCAAGGGCCCGCAGGCCGGCGGACCGCAGGGGCGTGTCCCACTGCCGGGCAGCGGATACAGCACCGCGCCGATCGCCGGCGACTTCGACGGGGACGGCCACACCGACCTCGCGGTCTTCAGGTTCTCGAACGAGGATCAGGAACTGGTCGTCCTCAAGGGGCCGTTCAAGCGCTCCGGTGCTCCCACCAGGACCGTGGAGATCCCCAGCCCGGTCCACGAGGGCGCGTCACCCGTGCTGGTCGCCGGGGACGCGAACGACGACCGCGCCACCGATCTCGCGCTCTACGACTCCCCGTGGGATCCGCCCCTGCTGTTCACGGGCGGCGCCCGTACCGCCGGCGGCCTGAGCAAGGAGCCCGAGCGGCTGCCGGAAGGCGAGAACGTCGTCTTCGGCGACTTCGACGGCGACGGGCGGCAGGACGTCGCCATCGGCCGGAGCTTCGTCGACAGCTACGACGAGGTCGACACACCTCACCGGCGCGGCCAGGTCAGCGTCCGCTACGGGAAGGAGCCGGGGGAGTGGGTCACCATGGACGGCGGCGACTTCAAGGAGGGCTTCGGCGCCAGGCTCGCCGCCGGAGACTTCGACGGCGACGGCTGCGACGACCTGGCCGTGCAGCTCACCAGGAAGAAGGAGGCGGGGGACGCGCGGATCGAGGTGCTGCGGGGCGGCTCCGAGCACGGGCTCGGATCGAAGCCCTGGCGCACCACCAAGCGCTCCGTGCCGGGCGACGACGGCCCCGTCGACGCCGGACTCTTCGCCGTCCACGACTGGGACGGCGACGGCCGCGCGGAACTGGCCCTTCTCGGCGGTGACGGATGGTGGATCACCGATGGCACGGACCGCGACGAGGCATCCTTCCCGGCCTCCCCCAGCAAGGGCCAAGGTTCGTAGGTTCTCCCATACCTGGAAGGCTGTGGTGCTCTGGGCGGTGCGCGACGAGCTCGGGCGCCCGGTGTCCTCCGCGGTCATGGCCTCTCGGTCGAAGCGACTGCGTGTCCTCGTCGCTGGGTCCGTCCGCTCTCCCTATCGTGCCTAGGGCGGCGCGTGCCCGGTCTCTCCCTCCCCGGGCAGGTTCTCGCGCAGGTGTGGTCGCCGGGCGGTGGCTTTCCGATACCAGGTGCCGTAGCGCTTCGCGAGGACCACGGCCGACATGCCGTGCAGGAGGATGCTGAGCGCGACGGTGACCGCGATGACCCGGCCGAGGAGCTGAACGCCCGGGACGTGTTCCTCCACCAGGAGGAGTCCGAAGACGACGGAGGCGAGGCCGCGCGGTCCGAACCATCCGATGTAGGCGATCGTGGGAAGGGCCAGGCCGGACCCGGTCAGGGAGAGGGCGACCGGCAGCATCCGGATCACGGTGAGGCTCAGTACGGCGTAGACGACGATCCGCCAGTCGAGGTCGTCCAGCGTCGGCCCGAGCAGAACGGCACCGAAGACCAGGAAGCTCAACGAGGCGAGCAGGTCGGCGAGATGACCGGCGAGACCGGCGGAGTCGTCGACGGCGTCCGGTTCCTGAGCCGGTGTCTTCCGGGGCGTCTCAGTGGGTTCCCGGGGAGGTGCCGCCGCCGTCTTCGCCGGTCCGCTGCGCCGCAGGGCCACACCGAAGGCGAACCCGGCCACCCAGGCCGCGATGAAGCCGCTTCCGTCGAAGGCGACGGCCACGGTGTACGAGCCCCCGGCCACGGCCAGGACGAAGGTCTGCCGCCAGTCACCGCTGATCCAGCCCTTCGCACGCGACCAGCGCAACAGCCACCCGCCGAGGCCTCCCGCGATAAGGCCCCATACGGTGCTGAGCACGAGCGCGCGCCAGAAGACTCCGCCGGCTCCCTCCTCCGAGGCCATCGTTCCCGGCAGAGCCGCGAGGAAGAGCACGAAGAAGGGCAGCGCCATACCGTCGTTGAGGCCGGATTCGACGTTCAGTCCGCCGCGCACCAGCGGCGGGACACGCCGGTCGGACACCGCCGTCTTGCCGAGAGCGGCGTCGGTCGGCGCGAGAACCGCACCGAGCAGGGCCAGTTCCCACAGCGTCAGCCCCGGCAGCAGGGGCCACGCCAGCAGCCAGCCCGCCCCGATGGTCAAGGGCAGACCGATCCCCAGCAGACGGCCGGGGAGGAAGCCGCCCAGGCGCAGATCCCGTCGCCGTACGGACATCGCGTCGGTGAACAGGACCAGCGTCAGGGCGGCTTCGACCAGGGTGAGCACCGGCCCCGCGTCCTGCTCCAGGTCGAGCAGGCCGAGCCCGATCGGGCCGATGGCGATCCCGCAGCCGGTGAACACCATCGGCGCCGACACGACGGTCGTGGCCAGCCGCCGGGAGAAGAGGGCGTACCCCGCCGTCACGGCGACCACGGCCGCCCCCGCCCACACGCTGCCGCTCACCGTGCCTCACCCGTCAGGGCGTGCGGTCACGAGTGCAGGACCTTCTCCTTGGCCTGGCGGAACTCCTCCTCGGAGAGGTCGCCACGGGCCCGGACCTGCGAGAGCTTCTCCAGCTGGTCCACCTCGCTGGGAGGGCCGGTGGCGCCGACGGTCTCGCGGATGTAGCGGTCCGTCTCGTCCATCTTGGCCTTGACGTGGTCCTGTTCACGCTTGCCCATGCCCTTGCCCCGGGCGACGACGTAGACGAAGACGCCCAGGAAGGGGAGGACGATCGTGAAGACCAGCCAACCCGTCTTGGCCCAGCCGCTCAGGGAGTCGTCACGGAAGATGTCGACGATGACCCGGAAGAGCAGGAAGATCCACATGACCCACAGGAAGATCCACATGATCGTCCAGAAGGCGCCGAGGACCGGGTAGTCGTAGGCCAGGTTCACATAGCCGCCCATCACCGCTCCTCCTCTCCGGGGAGGTCCAGCCCGAACGCTTCGCCGATGGCGCGCGCGGCGGACACCACGCGGGCGCTGCCCACCACGGGGGCGATCGCCACGAGCGTTCCCTGGATCTTCTCCAGCGGTACGCCGACGTCCGCGGCGGTGCCGATGTTGAGGAGGTACGAGGGAGCGGAGGCGTCCATGGCCACCAGAGCGGCGATACGTGCCAGCAGGTACGTCTCCTCGTCCAGTCCGGACCGCTCGAACGTGTCGAGCGTCATCTGGACGAGCGTTTCGAACACGGGCGCGTTCGCCTCGGCGAGAGCGGCGACGCCGCCCGCCCCTGTCTCTTGCTCAGCCATCTCAGGCTCCTTTCCCTGGGGTTTGATGCGACATACGGCTCGGCTGCGCCCTCCCGGAGGCCGCGGCGAGGATTCCGAGGAGGATCAGTACGAGGAGGACGATGCCGAGGACGAGCGCCACGGACCCGGGCGTGGGGTAGTTCCACAGCACCAGGGCGAGCGCCCCGCCGGCGATGACGATGCCGGTGGTCCACTTGCGGTGCGCGTCCAGCCAGTGGCCGGGGCCCCCGGTGCGCATGCCGTGGCGCGCCATGGCCCGGCCCGTCGCCCCGGTCCCGCCCGTCGCCGCGCGTCTGATCCACCGGGCACCGCGTCCGGGCCCGTACAGGTAGGCGGCCAGCGCGGTGATGACCGCGATGACCAGGACCGTGACCGTGCTGTTCTTGAGGAAGCGCAGGAAGATGTCGTAGATGTCGGCGGCGGTGTCCTGCGGCAGGGCGGTCGTGGCGACGGAGTCCAGATAGATCTGCCGCATCACGGCGAGGCCGACGAGCAGCACGATCATCATGACCCCGATGCCGATGGCCGTGGTCATCAGGGCGACGCGGTGCGCGGGCCCGCTCCAGACGGCGAGTGCCGCCAGGACCAGGACGAGGACCGGGAGCCAGACGCCGAGGATGTTCAGCAGGCGCATGGCGCCCTGGGCCTCGTTGAGCTTGTCGGTCTGGAACAGGGTGATCGTCTTGTCGACGTCGGGGATCTTCGAGGCCTGATCGAACCCGGCGTCCACCAGTCGCTGCTTGACGTTGTCGACGACGGTGCCGATGTTCAGGTCGATGCTGTCGTCACCGGCCTGGACGGCGCTGCCGCCCTCCCCGGTGAGGACCTTGACGACGGCGGCGTGGGCCCGCCGGTTGGCGTCGTCCCACACCTCGGCGAACTGGTCGCTGGTCACCACCCGGTGGACGATGCTGTGGACGGCCGAGGTGAGCGCGCTCGTCAGCGGGCCGGTCAGCGCGTCGGCGCCCTGCACCACGCGCGGGGGTGCGCCTTCCCGCTGCAAGGTCCGCCCGACGGCGTCGGTGAAGGCGGCGACATCGACGTTGTCGACCACGCGCTTGGTGAGCCGGTCGGTCACGGTGTTCTGGACGGAGGGCTCCGTGGCGATCGGAGCGACGGTCTGGACGTACCGGTCGGTGTCGGCCACCTCCGAGTCCACCCAGGCGGCGACCACGGCCAGTGGTGCCAGGAGGAAGGTCAGGATCAGCAGTACGGAGGTCGCCGAGTAGCGCAGACGCCGGTGGTGAACGGAGGCCGCTGTGCGCAGCCGTTCGTACTCTTCCCGTTCCGTGGAGTTCAGCGGAGGGCCGGCGGCCGCACGGTCGCGTCCTTCCGCGGCGGACGAGGAACCAGAGGAACCATCGGAGGACTCCATGAGTCTCCCCTGTGACACTTTGGCTAGTTTTGTCCCGCTCATCGATGTTAGCGAGGGTGAGCGGACGGCGCATGGCCGGCCCTCACGGGTGCTCTGGAGGGCCGGATGTCGTCGTACCGCCGGCGGAAGTCGTCCCGGTCGAGTTCTTCCACGACGGAGTCATCAGCCAGTTCGAGGGACTGACCGGCCCCCGCCAGGGACGTTCGGCCCTAGTGGGCCCGCGGTGGTTCGGCACACCCTGAAGTCAACGAACCCGTGGCGACCGGCAGCGCCGGAAACAGACCGCGGGCCCGCGCGAGGAACTCGCCGCCCCGCTGCCGCAGGGCGGCGGAAGGGAGTCTGAGCGATGACCTCCACCACCACCCTGTCCGTGGCCCTCCCGGCCGCGCAGCGCGAACGGCTGATGCGCCTCGCACGCGAGGTGTCCTTCGACGCGGGCGCACGCCTCTTCGAGGAAGGCCGGCGGGCCGACCGGTTCTGGATCGTGCGGACGGGGACCGTCGTGCTCGACCTCCATGTCCCGGGCCGGCGGGCCGCTGCCGTCGCGTCCCTGGGACAGGGCGAACTGGTCGGCTGGTCGTGGCACTTCCCGCCGCACGTGTGGCACCTCGGCGGAGAGGCGATGAGCCCGGTGCGGGCCTTCGAGTTCGACGCGGAAGCCGTGCGGGCGATATGCGCGCAGGACGCCGAGTTCGGCCGCGCGATCGCGGACTGGGTCGGCCGTGTGGTCGCGGACAGGCTGCACACGTCGCGCATCCGGTTGCTCGATCTGTACGCCCCGTACGGCAGCGGGAGCCCGGCATGAGCGAGGTGCCACGGCCGCACCGAGACCCGAGGAGAGCAACCATGCACGGCAGCCCGCACCTTGTCAGCGATGTCATGACGCACGCCGTCGTGGCGATCGGCCGTGAGGCCCTGTTCAAGGACATCGTCGAGGTCATGGAGCAGTGGAAGGTCAGTGCGGTACCCGTCCTCGAGGGCGACGGCCGGGTGATCGGGGTCGTCTCCGAGGCCGATCTGCTGCCCAAGGAGGAGTTCCGCGACACCGATCCGGACCGCTATACGCAGCGGCGCCGGCTCTCCGACCTGGCCAAGGCGGGCGCGCTCAGGGCGGACGAGCTGATGAGCTCCCCGGCCGTGACCGTCCACTCCGACGCCACCCTCGCCCAGGCCGCACGCATCATGGCCCAACGCCGGGTCAAGCGGCTGCCGGTCGTCGACGGGCAGGGCGTCCTCGAGGGCGTCGTCAGCCGCGCGGACCTGCTCAAGGTCTTCCTGCGCGCTGACGAGGAACTCGCCGAGGAGATCCGCCGCCAGGTCGTGGCCTGCCTCTTCCCCGCCCCCGTCGAGCCCATCGGCGTGGACGTGCGGGACGGAGTCGTCACCCTCACCGGCCGCATCCGGGACACCTCCCTCGTACCCGTCGCGGCCCGTCTGGTCCGCTCCGTCGAGGGCGTGGTGGACGTCGAGTGCCACGGCCTTCTCGTGTCGGACCGTGATCTCAGACCGTGATCCGGGGCGATCGGGTCCGCTGCCGCCGCTCCTCCAGCGGCAGCGCCGGCAGCGGGTGATTCACCGTTGTGACGGTAGGTCTCAGTCGCGTCAGTCGTGCGGAACCACCACGACGGGGGCGGCGACATGGTGCAGCACCGCATGCGTGACGGAACCGATACGCGTCCCGAACGGGTGGCGGTGAATCCGCCGTCCCACGACGACCAGCGACGCCTGGTGGGAGGCCTCGATCAGCTGAGCCGCCGCACCGCCCGAGCGGGACACCTCCACCACCTCGACGGACGGATACTTCTCCCGCCACGGACGCAGTGCGTCGGTGAGCGTGTCGGCGTGCGAGCGGACGACCTGTTCGTAGCGGTACAGGTCGCCGGCTCCGCCGTAGACGAACCACAAGGGCAGATGCCAGCCGTGTACGGCCCACAGGGAGGTCCCGCGCCGGGCGGCCGCGTCGAAGGCGAAGCCGATCACCGTCGCGTCGAGGTGGTCGACGTCGACGCCGAGGACGACCGGCCGGTACCGCGTGGCGGCCGAGGGAATGCCCGTCGCGTCCCTCTCGTGCTCGTCGGCCGCCTGCTCACCGGCCCGGACCAGGACCACGGGACGCTCGGCACGCGCCACCACGGCCAGGCCGACCGAACCCACCAGGAAGCCGCCGATGCCGCTCAGCCCCCGTGAGCCCAGGACGAGCAGGTCGGCGTCCTTGGCGGCTTCGCACAGCACCTTGCCGGGGTGGCCGGTCAGGTGTTCCGTGGTCACCTCGACGCCGGGGTGACGCAGACCGACACCGTCCGCGGTGTCGCGGGGAATCCTCTCGCCCCAGTCCTGCCGGGTCTCGGCACCCAGCTGCGGTGCCTGCTCGATGGGCTCCGGCGCCGGCTCCCACACGTGCAGGAGCCTCAGCGGCAGCCGCCGCTGCGCCGCCTCGCGGGCCGCCCATTCGGCGGCGGCACGGCTCTCGGGCGAGCCGTCGAGACCCACGGTGATCGTGCGGGACATGGTCTCCACCTCCGGAGTAGAAGCTCTCGATTCCAGCGTCGCCTCTCCCGGCCGCCGCGGTGGAGGGGCCATAGGTCCCCCTGCGGGGCCGAAGGGCCCTGCCGCACGGCCGGACCAGCGGGCGCGGCGGTACTCCGTCCACGGCACGCCTTGGGCCGATCGGCCCTGGTGCATCCGGCCGCCGCGCGTGATGATCGTGGTCACGGGCGGTCCGCAGTCCGCCCCCGGCCGACGAGGGGTCGAGATGACCGAGCCGCGCACCTTCACCGAGGAACACCCGATCCGGGTCTTCCTGCTCGACGACCACGAGGTCGTGCGCCGCGGCCTGTCCGACCTGCTGGACGCCGAGCCCGACATCGCGGTGGTCGGGGACGCCGAGAACGTCGGGCAGGCGCTCGCCCGGGGCCCGGCGCTCCGCCCCGACGTCGCCGTCCTCGACGTGCGCCTGCCGGACGGCGACGGCATCACCGTCTGCCGTGAGCTGCGCAGCCGGATGCCCGGGCTGGCCTGTCTGATGCTGACCTCGTTCGACGACGAGGAGGCCCTGCTCGACGCGATCATGGCGGGAGCCTCCGGCTATGTCCTCAAGCAGATCAAGGGCTCCGACCTGGTCTCGGCGGTACGCACGGTCGCCTCCGGGCGGTCCATGCTGGACCCGGAGACCACGGCCCGGCTGATGCGCTCGCTGCGCGCCGACCCGTCCGAGGAACCGGCCGTCGCCCCCGAGCTGGCGAGCCTGTCGCCGCGCGAGCGGGAGATTCTCGCCCTGATCGGGGACGGGCTCACCAACCGCGAGATCGGCACGAAGCTCTACCTGTCGGAGAAGACCGTCAAGAACCACATCTCCCGGCTGCTGGCCAAGCTCGGCGTCCAGCGACGGGTTCAGGCCGCGGTCCTCGCGTCGCAGTGGGACCACGCCGGGACCGGCGAGCACCGGCCCCACTGACCCGGGCAGCCGGCAAGCCACGGTCAGCCTCGGGGCGGCCGCACCGGCACCCGCCACACCACCCGGGTCCCGCCGCCTTCCGGGCGCTCGCCGAGCCGGAGGTCGCCGCCGAGCGTGACGGCCCGCTCCTCCATGTTCTTCAGACCGCTGCGCGCGGCACCTTCGGGTATCCCGCGACCGTCATCGGTCACCACGAGCGTCAACTCGCCCTGCGCACACCTCAGGTGCACGTCCACGGAGCGGGCCCCGGAGTGCCGGGCCACATTGCTCAGCGCCTCGCCGAGCACCGCCAGCGTGTGATCAGCGACATCGCCCGGCACATCCGTGTCCACCAGGCCTTCGATCCGCACCGCGGGAGCGAAGCCCAGGGACGAGGCCGCCGCCGTCACCGCGTCCGACACCCGGCCGCGCAGGCCGCCGCCTTCCCTCGTCCCGCCCCCGTGCGTCCGCAGCCCGAAGATCGTGGACCGAATGATCTTGATGGTCTCGTCCAGATCGTCCACGGTCCGCGACAGCCGCTCCACGGCCTCCGGATGGTCGATGAAACGCTGGGTGCTCTGCAGCGTCATCCCGGCCGCGAACAGTCGCTGAATGGCGAGATCGTGCAGGTCGCGGGCGATGCGGTCACGGTCCCGCAGGAGCACGATCTGCTCGGCGTCCCGACGCCGCTCGGCCAGCTCCAGTGCCAGCGCCGCCTGCCCGGCGAACCCGAGCAGGGGGCGCGTGTCGGCGTCCGTGAACGGCGTACGCCCCGCCTCGCGCCCCAGCAGCAGCACGCCCCCGGCCTTGCCTCCGGCCTCCAGCGGTACGCCGACCACGGGCCCGAGCCCGGCCCACTGCGCCGCGTCCCCGCAGGTCCGTGGATCCTCCTGGATGTCGGCGCTCACCGCCGGCTCCGCCGTCGTGAGGACGGCGGCCACGAACCCGTCCTGCCCGGACATCACCAGGCCACTGCGCCGCTCGGCGTCCCGCCCGACGGCGAGCAACGGCCGCAGCGCGGTCTCCTCGGGCACCCGCTCGGCGATCATCCCGGCATCGGCGTCGGCGATCTGACGCGCCTGCTCCACGATCAGTTCGAGGACGTCCGTGCTCGGAGCGCCCGACAGCAGGGCACGCGTGACCTCGGAACTCGCCCCCAGCCACCGCTCACGCAGCCGCGTCTCCTCGTACAGACGGGCGTTCTCGATGGCCACGCCCGCCGCCACCGCGAGGGTGGCGAGCACCGACTCGTCCTCGGCGTCGAACTCCTGCGCGCTGCGCTTCTCCGTGAGGTAGAGGTTGCCGAACACCTGGTCACGCACCCGGATGGGCACACCCAGGAAGGAGTGCATCGGAGGGTGGTGCGGCGGGAAGCCGTACGAGGCCGGGTGCTCGGAGATCTCCGTCAGCCGCAGCGGCTCGGGGTGCCGGATCAGCTCGCCCAGGATGCCGTGCCCGCTGGGCAGGTCCCCGATCCGGGCCCGCTGCTCGTCGCTGATGCCGACGGTGTGGAACGCGGAGAGCATACGGTCGTCGCCGATCACTCCCAGGGCCCCGTACTCGGCGTCCACGAGCACCACGGCCGCCTCGACGATTCGCCGGAGCACCTGGGCGAGATCCAGTTCCCGCCCGACCGACAGCACCGCCTCCAGCAGGCTGTGCACACGATCCCGGGTGCCCCGCGCCGCGTCGATCCGCGCCTGAAGCTCGTCCAGCAGTTCGTCCAGCCGCAGCTTGGGCAGGTGCTGCTCCGATCGACCGGGCCGTTCCCCGCTCATCGTCGCCTCCGACCGGCTCACGCGGACGCACCCGGATCAGGCGCCTTCCTTTCTCACGATAGTGCGTGGCGCCCTGGCCGGACGGGTTGCCTCCCCTCCGGCACCGGGACACAAGGCCCGGCGCGAGGGCGTGATGACAGGATGGCGCCATGGTGACGAATCAGCCGTGGGCGGGGCTTCACGGTGACCTGCTGGCGGCGAAGGTGTCGGTCTACGACCCGCTCGGTCTGTCCTGCTCGCCGCCGGTGCCGGAGCCGGAGAGCGCGGAGTACGCGGCTTGCGCGTTCACGCTCGACGGCCGCTCGGTGCGGTTCCGCGTGGCCAAGACCACCCCGACGAAGGCGGGCCAGTTCGTCACCGTGTGGCAGCGGTCCGTCGAAGGGCCGATCCGGCCCTTCGACACCGACGACGGAGTGGATCTCTTCGTCATCGGCAGCCGCGACGACGACGGCTTCGGACAGTTCGTGTTCCCGAGCGAGGTGTTGTGCGAGCGCGGCATCGTCTCCCGCGACGGCTCCTCCGGGAAGCGCGGATTCCGTGTCTATCCGCCCTGGGTGGCCACGACCAGCCGGCAGGCCCGCAGCACCCAGGCATGGCAGGCGAACCACTTCTTCGACCTCGACCAGGACGGCCCCACCGACCTGAGCCGCGCCCGCGCCCTCTACCGGGCGGCCGGCTGATACCGGACGGCTGGGTGACGTACGGCGTTCAGCCGATGTCGAAGACGTTCGGCAGCCGGAGGAGGTGGCGCGTGCGGTCGTGCCGCTTGAGTGCCTCCAGCTCGGGGGCCCGGTACAAGGGGGTCACGGTGCACCGTTCGGCGGTCGAGTCGATCTGGTCCAGCAGGGCGTTGACGGCCTGCCGGGCCGAGGAGTTGGCGCCCTCCATGGTGGCGAGATCGATGGGCACGGCCACGTAGTCGCCGGCCAGGAAGAGGTTCGGGATCTTCGTGGCCGAGCGCGGGCGGTGGTGGAAGGTCCCCACCGGGTGGATGAGCAACTGCTCCTCGTTGACGGGGTGGGGCGTGCCGAGTCCGTCCACGGCCGGGTCGAGGAACCACGAGTGCAGCACCGAGTCCTTCAGGACCGTACGGCCGGTGTCGTTGAGCGCCGCCTTCAGCTGCGCCCACACCTCGCGGGCGACTTCGGTACGGGTGCACTGCTTGGCCGTCTTGCCGTACAGGATGCCCGGACGGTCCCACTCCGAGACGTCGACGGACAGACAGTCCGCGACCGTGCCGTCGCCGAAGTCGGCGGGGAAGTCGTGGCCCGGCCAGTGCTGGGCCTGGGCGATCGCGGTCAGCGACCACGGGGAGTCAATGAGGTTGAGGTGACCGTGCAGGATCGGCGTACGTTCGGTCAGATAGAACTGCATGCCGGTCATCCAGTCCGTCTTCAGCCGGTCGCACTCGGCCAGTTGGGGGTCGGCGGCCCGTACGGCGGAGTTCCAGGTGCGGCGGGCGTGTTCGACCGGCATGGCCGAGATGTAGTGGTCGGCGGTGACCGTACGGCGCGCGCCTCCGGGCTCCTCCACGACGGCCCCGGCGATCGCACCCGAGTCCAGGGTCAGATCCCGTACGGTCCAGCCGACGCGGAACTCGACCCCGAGGGACGTCAGGTACGTCACCCACGGGTCGATCCAGGCCTCGTTGGTGGGTGCGTTGAGGATCCGGTCCAGCGGTCCGTCCGCGCCCCGTCCGAGGAGGTTGAAGACGAAGGCCTCCATCAGGGTGGCGACCGTACGGGTGCTGGCCTCCTCCGCCTTGGTGGCCACGATGTTGCGGGTGATGCCGACGGCGAGGATCCGCTGGTAGTCCTGGGACATCCGTCCGGCCCGTACGAACTCCCACCACGGCGTCCGCTCCCACACCTCGTCGCGGCGCTCGTCGCAGCTCGTGAGGAAGACCAGGAAGCGGCCCGCGAAGTAGAGGGCCTCGTGGAGGGGGAGGTTGAAGGCCGTGTCCAGGACCGAGGTGAGGGCGCGGCGGATCTCGTCCGGGGTGAGTTCCGCCGGGGTGTGGCCGGGCCAGGGGAGTGGGAGCCGGATGTCCTCGCGGCCGCCCGACCGGGCGAACAGCATCTCCTTCGGGGCGACGAGGTTGTCGTGGACACCGTTCGGGTTGCCGGGGAAGGGGATGCGCCGCATGGTGTCGGGCAGGTTGTGATAGATGCCGGGGATGAAGCGGAAGCCGTGTTCTCCCGGCAGCGGGCGGCGGCCACCCGTGCCGCTGTCCGGTACGTCCATGCTGCGGGCCTTGCCGCCCAGCGCCTTGCGTTCGTAGACCGTGACCCGGAAGCCGCGCTCGGCGAGTTCGTGCGCGGCCGTGAGCCCGGCGACGCCGCCGCCCAGGACGGCCACGGTCCGCGCCGCCGAGCCGTTCGCGGCCGAGGCCCGCCGGGCGGTTCCGAGGGCGACCCCGCCGCCGGCGGCGGCTGCGGCCGTGCCCAGGAACCCTCTGCGCGTGGTGCCGCTCATCGCTACCCCTTACCGTCGGTAACATCGGCGCATGAGGATAGGGGTGAGGCGGCGAACCCGGAAGACGGCCGACGTCACTTTGACTTGATGCAGCACCACGCGGCTGGGGCGCACGACTTCAGGGCAGGGCGACCCGGGACCGGGCGCGCACCCGCTCAGGCCAGCAGGACATCCTCGCCCGCCGTCACGGGGACGATCCGCTCGGCCGACGGCGCCTCGGCCTTCACCTGCGTCCCGAAGTCCGACAGCGTCAGCGTCGTCATGGCCTCCACACCGCCGAAGCAGGACAGCCGGGCCTGGACGGCGCGCCCCTTCGCGTCGACCCACACGTCCGCGTAGACGGGCATGTCGTCGCCCAGCGTCTCGCGTATTTCGTTCAGCCCCTGCTTCGTCTTCGCCGTCATCCCCAGCGACGCCGTGGCATGGTCGATCGTGCCCCGGTAGTGCACCGCCCGGGCGCCGTTCACCTTCTCCTCGCCCTCGTTCGACACCTGCCGCATCGCCTTCACCTGGCGGAGCAGGTGCTCGGGGTCGTTCAGCGGCGCCCGCAGGAAGAAGCGGGTCCGTGCCTCGCTCCGGACGGCCGAGGCCCACTCGCCCTCGCCCACCAGCCGCGAGCCCCGCAGATAGACGGTGTCACCGACGAAGACCTCCTCGACGGGGTCCATGCCACTGTCCTCGAACTCCACCGTGAGCCGGCCCCTGTCACCCGCCAGGTCGAAGGCGCCGGAGATCGTGAACACGTAGGTCGTGGGGCGGTCGACGTCCCGCAACTCGATCTTCTGGTCCACGCGGACACGGTCCGCGCTCGTCCTCTCGATCGCGGCCCGCACGGCCGCACCGTGCTCCACGGCCTTCGCACTCTTCCCCGAGTCGCTCTCCGTATCGCCGGAACAGGCGGTGCAGAGCAGGAGGACAGCGGCGAAGAGAAGGTGGGCACGGCGCATGGACTCTCCGAGGGATGACTGCTGCGGCGGGGTGGTGCCCGAAAGGGCCGGTAGATCTTCGCACGAAACCGGTGACGGGACCCGGCGAAATGAGGAAGGTTCCCGGGAACATCGGCCTGCCGGCCGGAGTCCAAGGAGCATGACGGAACCCACGATCGACACCTGGGAAGACGGGGAGTACACCTCCGACGAGGTGATCGAGGCCGCCGATCACCAGGGATACCTCTCCATGGACGACTACATCCACGACCACAACGCCCTCACCCCGGACCCCCACCCTCAGACCGCCGACGACGACTGAGCGCACCCGGCATCAACTCCTAGCGCACAGGCTCATTCGAGGCATTTGCCCGTGCGGGGGCGGGCCGCCTCGCCCTAGGTTCCTGGGCAGATCCCGTTCCGCCCGTGGGTACAGAGGAGAGCCATGCGCATCGACGAGAGGGAAGCCGCACGACTGATCGACTCCGAGCGGGGGGAACTCGTCGCTGTCGCAGCGCTCATCACCTGCGGCGGTGTGGACGACGTACGCGACGCACTGCGGGACGGGCTGCGGACCGCTTGCGCGGAGGATGCGACGGCCGACCGGATCCGGCTGTTCGGGGCGGTCGCGGCGGCCGCCGAGCGACGGGCTCGCCCGGCCGGTCCGGCGCAGGGGCCGGAACCCCGCGTGCCGGGGCGTCCGCCTCTGATCGTCCTGCACGCCGAGACGCGTGCCGTGCTCGTCCTGCGGTACCGGATCGGGCTGACGTGCCGGGAGACCGCCAGGGCGCTGGACATTCCGGAGTCCGCGGTGCGTTGCGAACTGCTTCTCGGCGGGTCCGCGCTGCTGGGGCAGTTGACGGCTCAGGGCCAGCCGTCGTCGTCGGGCGAGGAGTCGTCGCCTTCCCAACTGTCCGCCGGGGTATCCCCGTTGTCTTCGAATGTTCCGATGTCGGAGTCGTGGAACGCGTCCCGCTGTTCGTGCAGATCCTCCGGATCGGCCAGGTGTCCGGAACGCGTCTGCTGTACGGCTCGGTGACCGGACGAGCCGGCGGCCGTCGAGCCGCCCGGCGCCCGGCCGTCGTCCGAGTGGTTCTGGTATCCCTCGGCGTCCGTGCCTTGACCTCCATGGTGTTCCAGCGCCCAGAGGCCCACGGTCGTGAACGGCGCCCCCAGGTCGAACCGTGGTTCGATCCACGTGCCCGAGGCCTTCGGTGGGGAGACCGGCCGGCTGGGGTCGGCGGGGCGGTCGGGCGCGGGGGACAGCTCCCCGCCGGGCCCGAACAGGCTCAGCCAGGCAGGGAACGGACGACCGTCCACGACCGGTGTCAGCGGCCGGAAGCTGTCCGGAGGCAGGCCGTCGTAGCCGTGCCGCACCAGATCCCGGTAGAGCTCCTCGCCGACCGCGAAACTCACCTCCGCCCACGGCGCCGCCCGGAAGGCTTCCTTCAGCGCGTCCGCGTCGACCAGCCGGCACGCCTCGACGACGCCGTCCCCCGCGAAGCCCAGCGCCGAACGGTGCACGATGCCCACCGCGGCCGCGGTCCGTACCCGCAGCCGCTCGGGTTCCGTACGGCCCTGGTTGTCGCGTCGCAGCGCCAGCGTCAGGACCCGCAGCAGCTCCGGCACCACCGTGGTCTCCACGACCCCGGGCGGCAGGATCAGCAACTCGCCGTCACCACGGTCCTGCCGGTCGCAGGTGCCCCGGTCGACCCCGGCCGCCGCGCACGCTTCCTCCAGAGCACCCAACAGCCGCTTCTGGGCCACCGCTTGGCGGGGCACGGTGCGGGCCCCCGAGTCCGCCGTGTCCACCACGAACGCCAGCCGCCTGACGCCTCCCGGCCATGTGGTCCCCGCGTTCATGCCGCCCCCGCGTTCATCCGGCCTCCCCCGCCAGACGGGCCAACCCGTGCCCGTCCAGGATCACGATGCTGCGGTATCCGGTGCTGATGGCCCCGGCGCCGCGCAGGGCCGCGAGCGCGCGCTGCACCTGCGCGCGGGACGCGCCGACCAGGGCGGCGATCTCCTGCTGGGTGAGCGGCGCGGTGATCACTGTGCCGCCCGCCTCCTCGCTGCCGTACGCGCCGGACAGCGAACGCAGCAGCCCGGCCGTCCGCATCTCCACCGGGTCCGTCGCCCGCAACCGGAAGTGCGTCGCCTCGCGCAGCTTGGAGCTCATGTACTGGTGCAGGACCAGTCCGGCTTCCGGTGCCCGGCGGAGCCAGCCGTGCAGATCGTTCTCCGCCACCCGCAGGGCGGTCACCGGCGACACGGCCAGTACCGACGCGGTGCGCGGACGGCCGTCCAGCGCCCCCAGTTCTCCCACCATGTCTCCCGGGCCCCGCAGGGCGAGCAGCGTCGGCTGCGGACGGCCCCGGGCGGCCATGACCTTGACCCAGCCCGCCCACAGCAGCAGCGCGTGCCGCGACCGTTCCCCCTCGGTGAGCAGGACGGCGCCCGGACGGAACGTCACCCGGCGTCCGATGCCCCGCAGTTCCGCGACGGCGGCGGCGGGCAGCCGGGGCAGCAGGGCACCCGCACCTCGCCGGCCGGCGGGCCACTCGGGCTGACTCATATGCCCAAGTTCAGCCCGTCGGGCGGGATTCGTGCAACCCCATGAGCACAACTGACACGTCCTGCGGGAACAAAAGGCGCCCGGCCCGGATCCATGAAGACCGAAGACCGGGGTGCGGCCAGCGGGCCGGCTGACACGGGCGGGGGTGCGGCGGTGGAGGAACCGGTGCTGTGCGTGGACATGGGGGCGACCGCCACGCGGGCCGCTCTCCTCATCGGCACCCGGATACGGATGCTTCGCGACCCCGACGGCAGCGCGGCGGACTGGCCCACCGCGGTGTTCGCGGACGGAACGGGCCTCCTCGTCGGACGGGCCGCCGTACTGCGGGGACGCGAGCGGCCGGAAGCGCTGCGCGGGGAGCTGCCCGGGGACCTCGGCCGCCGGGCCCGGGTCCGGGCGGGGGAACGGTCCTGGCTGCCGGACGAGTTGGTGGGGGCGCTCCTGCGGGTGCTGCGGGACCAGGCGGAGACGATCGCGGACCGGCCCGTCACCACGGCCCTGCTGACCGTCCCGGCGGGAACGGGCGCCGCGGACCCGTGGCGCGCGGGGATGCTCTCCGCAGCCCGGCGGGCCGGGCTCACGACGGTCGAGCTACTGGCCGAACCGGTCGCCGCGACCCTCGCCCTCGGGGACGGGGGAGGGCTGCGGGACGGCGACCTGGTCCTCGTCCACGACCTGGGCGGCTCGACCTTCACGGCGGCCCTCGTCCGGATGCGCGGCCCTGGCCGTGCCGATCACGATGTACTCGGCCGACTCACGCTGGACGGCTGCGGGATGCGGGACATCGAGGGCGCGGCCCAGGCCACGCTCCGCGCGGACGGCGCCCCGGGCTTCGCGGGCCCTGCGGCCGACGGACCGTGGGGCCATCCGGCGCACAGCGACGCGGACGGGGGACAGGCGTACCGGGACCGTCTGCTGAAAGCGGCGGGCGCCGCCCGCTTCGCCGAGATCGCGGCGCCTTTCCTCGACCGGGCCGCGGCGTGCTGCGAGGAGGTCCTGGACACCGCACGCGTGGAGCCGGGCCGGGTCGCCGCGGTGCTGCCGGTGGGCGGCGGCGGGGGCAGCCCGGTGGTGCTGGGCCATCTCACCCACCGGCTCGGCATCCCGGTACGGGCCGTCGAGCGGCCCTTGCACGCGGTCGTACGGGGAGCCTGTGTCCGGGCCGTGTACAGCGCGCGCCGCACCGCCCGCCCTCGCCGCCCCGCCGCGGGCGCGGTGCCGCTCACCTGGGACCTGCCCGGAGGCCGTGGCGTTCTCGTCGAACGGCGCGTCGAGGCGGGGGCGGCGTTCGCTGAGGGCGAGCTGCTGGCCCGGGTCCGGGTGCCGGACGGTTCCCTGCACCAGCTCGTGGCGGACGCCGGTGGCCGGATCACCGCCTGGCACGCCGCCGTGGACGACGAGGTGTTCACCGGAGACTGGCTGCTCACCGTGAGCGCGGACCGGCCGGCGGCCGGGGCCGGTATGCCCGCTCCCACGGGACGGGCCGTCTGGCGGACACACGCGGAGGCCGTGACCGCCGTCGCCTTCAGCCCGGACGGCCGCTTCCTCGGCACGGGCGGCGCGGACCGGTCGGTGAGCGTCTGGGACCTGGGGACCGGAGGCGAGCGGGCGTCCGCGGAACTGGACGACGACGTCACCGCCGTCACCTTCTCTCCCACGCGGCCGTTGGCCGCCGCCAGGGACGTGGCCGGCGGGCTGGTGGTGCTCGACCACGAGCAGGAGGCGCCGGTGTTCGTCGAGGAGTCACTGAGCGAGGGCGGCGACCTCGTCTTCACCGATGACGGCGGACTGCTGGTCGCCGTGGAGCCGGAGCACACCGGCTTCGACGCGGTGTGGTTCACGGACACCTGGAAGGAAGCCGAGCCGGGGGACTTCGACAGCCTGCCGGACGGCATCCCTCCCGTGCTGGTACTGCTGGACGACGAGTGCGCCACACTCAGCAGTCCCTCCTTCTGGCGGATATTGGAGGAGTTCGACGATCAGGACGACTTCGCCAGACTGGCGGACGCCTACGACGACCTGTTCGGCGCGCACGCCCGGCCCACCGTCTTGGCCACGCCGGCCGTCCTGTTCGTCGCGGGCCACCGCCCGGACGGCGTCCTGAAGATTCCGGCCCGGGGCGTCACCCTCTTCGCCTGCTCGTCCGCCGCGGGCCTCCTCGCCACCTGCGCCCCGGCAGCGGGGGTGACGGTGTGGAGCCTGGAGGACGGCCGGCTCCTGCGCACCCTCCCGGTGGAGGACGACGCGCTCTGCCTCGCCTTCGCCCCCGACGGCAGCAGGCTGGCCGCCGGACTCTCGGACGGCACGACCGTCATCTGGACGCTGACCCGGACCGCCGCCCCCGCCGTGGCCGACAGCGTCTTCCGCAGCGACGAGCGGCAGGAGACAGCCCCATGAGCGGCACGACCGCGCCATCCGTCCTCGCCATCGACTTCGGCACCACGAGCACCTGCGCCGCGCTCGTCAGGAACGGGACCGTGCACCGGCTGCGCGAGCACATCGGCGACGGATGGTGCTGGCCGTCCGCCGTCCTGTTCGACGGCACCATGCCGTACGTCGGCACCGCGGCCGAGCGGCGCCGCCGGCTCGCTCCGGCCGCGTACCGCGACGAGATCAAGTGCACCCTGGGCCAGGGCACGCCCGTCGACCTGGCGGGGCGCGGACACCGGCCCGGGCTCCTCGTCTCGCTCCTCCTCCAGGCCGTACGGGCCGAGGCGGAACGCGTGGGCGGCGGCCCCGTCAGCCGTACGGTGCTCACCGTCCCCGCCGCGTACGGCCCCGCCGATCCGCGGCGCGAGGAACTGCTCGGCGCCGCCCGGTCGGCCGGTCTGCCCGCTGTGGAGCTGTGCCCCGAACCGGTCGCCGCGGCCCTCGCGCCCCTCGCCGGAGGCCCCCTGCCGCCGGGCGCCACCGTCCTGGTGCACGACTTCGGGGGAGGCACCTTCGACACCGCGCTGGTGCGTCTGGCGTCCGGGAAGGACGTGGACGGCGGCGACGGGGAGCACACGGTCCTCGCGCACGCGGGTGAGGAATGCGGGGGCCGGGACCTCGACGGCATCGTCGTCGCCGAACTGCGGGCGCAGGGCGGCCCGGAGCTGGCCGAACTGCTCCCGCCGCCCGAGGGCGAGCTGACCGTCCGCGCGCTGCGCCACCGCATCGAACTGATCGATCTCGCCCGGCAGCTCAAGCACCGGCTCGCGACCGAGAGCGCCCCGTCCGATGTGTTCACGCCGGCCGAGCGCACCTTCACCCTGCACCGGGACCGTTTCCTGGACCTCGCCGGACCGCTCTACGAACGCACCACCCGGTGCTGCGCACGGCTGCTCGCCGAGGCCGCTCTCCTGGACTCCTCCGACCGCCCGCCGAAGGCCGACGCCGTGGTCCTCGTGGGGGGATCGAGCCGGCTGCCCGGGCTGGCCGCTCATGTGGAGGAAGCCCTCGGACTGCCCTTGTACCGCGCCGAGGATCCGCGTACCGCCGTCGCGGAGGGGGCTGCCGCCTGGGGAAGGGCCAGGACGGTGCGCACGGTCGCGGCGACCGGCCCTGTTCCCGGACGCACCCCGCTGTGCTGGCCCCTGCCCCCGGGGGCCTCGACCCTGGTCGACTGGTACGTGGCACCCGGCGCCCGCTACGAAGCGGGCGCCGTCCTCGGCCGGGTACGGACCGAGGAAGGCTCGCTCATCCAACTGTCAGCCCTGTCGGCGGGACGAGTACGGGCCCACCATGCCCGTCCCGGCGACCGTGTGCGGGACGGGGAGTGGCTGCTGACCGTGGTCCGCGGCGACGACGGCTGAGCGGACGGGCGGGTACGGGACGGGCGGGTACGGGACGGGCATGGCGGCCCTTGCCCCGCCCCGCCTCCCGCCTCAGACCTCCCGGCCGCCGCCCTCTCCGCGCGCGTCCGGCCCGTGCGACTCCTCCAACTCGTGCAGCAGATGCTCGTACGCGCGTACCACCGTCCGCGCCGCCTCCCGGGACGGGCCGTACAGCATCCCGGACTGCCAGCGCACCAGCCAGACGGAGTGCCGGCGCCGCGCCTCCGCACGCAGCGCGTCCGCGCCGGCGCCCTCGGGCAGTCCCAGCCGGGCGGCAGGGCTACGGCCGAACTCGCCCAGGGCACGCCGTAGTTCCTCGTTCTCCTCGACACCGAGCCGCAGCCGCCCGCTGTACAGCTCACGCAGGGTCCGCAGCTCCGCGAAGCCGGGTTCGTTCAGGGCCAGGGCCTCGAAGCCGCCGAGGGCCGCGTCCAGCAGCGACCGCTCGCGGGGGCCGGCGCCGGCCGCCAGGTCCTTGGGCATCCGCCGGATGCGTTCCAGCGATCCGTCGAGCTTCAGCAGCGCGGAGCGGTGGCCGAAGTGGTCGGTCAGTCTGCCCCGCAGACCGGTCAGCCCGCTGTCGTCCAGCAGGATCGCGCGCAGCTTCGCGGGATCCCGTACGCCGTCCCGCAGCAGTCCGCAGACGGTGTGGATGCCGTACGGGCCGAAGCGGTTCCACAGGGCCCGGCGGCGTGCCGCGTCGAGCGGGAATCCGTCCCCGGCGTTCACGAACATCTTGGCGTCCGACAGGCGGAGCGACAGGGCCGCCGAGGGAGCCTTCGCCAGCTCTTCGAAGGTGGCGACGGTCTCCTCGTCGAGGGTGGCCGCCGCCTGGCCGAGCAGGCCGCACACCGGCGTCAGGTCGAAGAGCCGCCGGCGCATGCCGGGCGCGTCCCGCATGATGCGGTCCGCCTGGCGGCGGCCCAGCACCAGTGGATGCGGGCCGCCCTCCTCCCACAGGTACTCGCACTTGGTGAGCACCCCCAGCGTCGTCAGCGGTGTCGAGGTGGCGAAGTCGGGGCCGAGGAACTGCGCGACGACATCCGCGTCGGTCCGGGAGGGACCACGCACCGGGAGGACCAGGATCAGGGCGTCCGCCGCCGAGGCGTGGCGGAGGCTGGCGTCCATCACGTCCTCCGGCCGCAGCCGCAGGAACTCCAGGGTGTTGAGCGAGTCCTCCCCGAAGACACAGTCCAGCCCCGGGGTGTCGATGAGTTCGAAGTCCTCCAGATAGGGGGCCGGGATCTCGACCACGACCTCCGCGATGCCCCGCAGCTCCTCCAGATGGTCCTCCCGGCGCGCCGTCAGCTCCTCCAGCCGCTCCGGCGAGTACGGGACCGAGGGGCGGCCGTCCTTGTATCGGACGAGCAGCCGGGGTGTCTCGGAGTACCGCAGCCGGTTGACGTTGAAGGTCAGCTCCTGCGAGCCGGTGGCCACCCGCTCCTCGCCGATCAGCGCGTTGACCAGCGTGGACTTGCCGGTGCTGATACGGCCGACCACGGCGACACTCATCTTCTTCCCGGCACGCCCCCGTTCCGCCTCGAACGCGGCCCGCAGCACCTCCGCGGAGCCGCCGCCGCGGGCCATCAGCCGCAGCGCGGACTCGAAGGCCGCCTTCACCCGGTCCGCCAGACCGTCGCTCATGCGGCTTCGCCCTCCGCGTCCGGTCCGGGGCCGGACCGCCCCTCGGCGAGCCGGTTGACCGCGCGCACCAGGGCGGCGATCCGCTCGCGGCCGTCCTTGAGCGGCCGCTGCTCGGTCTCGAGTTCGCCCAGCCGCCGGACCGCCTCCTCCGCCGTGCGCTGGGCGCTGTCCTTCAGCCGCTTCAGGGTGTCGGCGGTGCGTTCCTGCTCGCGGGCGATCCGGCTGTCCAACTCGGCCGTGATCTCCCGGGAGAAGTCGCCGATCGCCTCCTGCGCGGCCTGCTCGATCCGGGGCGTCTGGTCGCGCCGGGCCCGCTGGACGGAGTCGGCGAGTTCACGACGCCGCTGCTCGATGACATGCTCGGGGATCTCCCGCTCGACCGTCTCGTACCAACGCTGTTCCGGGGTGTCGAGCACCTTCTTCTCGTAGGTCTCGTACACCGGGGAGAAGAAGTCCTTCGTCCGGTTCCAGCCGTGCTTGACCTTGTTCCAGAAACCGGACGGCGGAGGGCCGGAGGCCCGCTTCTTCTCCCGGGTCCTGGTCTCCTTGCGGTAGGTGGCCGGGATGACGTGCCCCACACGCTCGGTGGGCTTGTGCAGCCGCCCGAACGCGGCGAGGTCCACCACGGGCGGCGCCGGCATCTCGCCGAGTTCGCTGCCGCCCAGCTCCAGGCCGATGTCCCGCGCCAGCCCCCGCTGCAGCTCAGCGGCCCGCCGCGCCGCCCATTCGGAGACCGTCGTACGGGCCATGCCCAGATCGCCGTTGACCCGCAGGGCCAGCAGGTCGGGCTGCTCCAGATGCATGCGCACCGACAGATACTCCGTCTCCGCCCGGCTCCACACCCGGTCGAACTCGCGCGCCGTGCGCTCGCTCACCTTGGCGCGCAGTCCGTCCAGTTCGTCCTCAAGGCGCTTGCGCCAAGGAGCCGCGCCGGAGGACAGCTCCGCCAGCCGGGCCGACTCCCGCTCCGTCTCCCGGTTGAGCTCGTCCAGCCGGGCCTTGCTGGTGTCGCGCAGCGCGCTCTCCTCCGCCAGCAGCGGATCCAGCAGCGTACGGACGGCCGCGTCCGCCTCGCCCAGCGCGCCGCCGAGCAGGACCCGGGCACGGTGCCGGGCCAGCCGCGCCCAGAGGACCTCCTCGAGTTGGGGGAAACCGGAGTTGTGGAGCAGCTCCGCGCGCAGCTCGGGGTCGTCGCCGCCGATCCCGGCCAGATACTGCTGCTTGAGCTTGCTGGAGACCGGCACGATCAGCACGTCCTCCGGGGACCTGCCCGTGATCGCGGCGATCTTCTTGCGGTTGGCGGCCAGGTCGGTGTCGATGTCCGCCCTGCGGTCCGACTTCGTGAGCACGTAGAACATCGCGTCGGGGTGGTCGGCCGCCTTGACGGCGTGCGCCGCCTCGCGCAGGAAGACCGTCTCGCTCTCGGTGAGCGGCTCCTCGGCCGAGACGACGAAGAGGATCGCGTCGGCGGTGGGAAGCTGCTCCTGCGTCACCAGCGTGTGTTCGTGGTAGACGCCCCCGACTCCGGGGGTGTCCACCAGCACCAGACCGGACTTGAGGCGGTGCGAGTCCAGCCTCAGATCGAGGAGGACCGCCTCGTCCTTCCGGCTGCCGCTCTCGGCCGCGTACTCGCCGATCTGTTCGAGCCTGATGGGCTTGACGACGAGCGAACCGTCCGGCGCCTTCAGGGTGACATCGGCGGCCTCGGTCTCACCGCGCCGGATCGTGGCGGCGATGCAGGTCGCGAAGTAGTGGTCGACCGGGAGGATGTTGGGGCGGTCCAGCAGGGCGTTGAGCAGACTGGACTTGCCGCGGTTGAACTCCCCGCACACCACCACGGTCAGCTCGCCGGAACGCAGCCGCTCCTGCGCCCCGTACAGCCGGTCCGCCGTCTGCTCGGCGGCCCGGTCCCGGGCCACCTCGACGACGGTGCCGAAGACGGCCAGGATCTCATCGCGGATGGACTCGTAGTCGGCCATATCCGTCCTCTTCTCCGGGTGGAGATCCCTGGTCCGAGATCCCCTCCGGTCACAGGTCAGAGATCCCAGACGTGGATCTCGCGGTCGGTGGCGGCGATCAGGGTGGTGGCGTCCGCGCCGAAGGCCAGGTCGCGGACGGGCATCGGGAAGAGCATGCGCTGTGCGGAGCGGGGGACCTCCCGCACCTCATCGGCCGTCGCGGGGTGCGGAAGTTCCCAGACCGCGACGAGGCCACCGGGGTCGGCGGCCGCGAGCAGACGCTCGTCCGCGCTGACGGCCAGGAGGTGCGGCTTGACCAGGGCCGGGTCGTGCAGGCGGAAGGCATGCCCGTCGAGGCTCCACACGTCCACCGCCTGCGGGACACTCGACCCCGAGGCGAACCCGGCCGTGGACGGCAGGGCGAGCAGTTTGCGCGGGTCGTTGACGGTGAGGTGCGGGGGCTGCGCGAGCTGACGCCCCTGCACATGGCAGATGATCACACTGTTGCCGACGGGGAACGCGGCGAACTCCAGCGCCGGATCGAGGACCAGCTGCTCACCGGTCATGCTGTAGCGCGACAGATCGGCCTCGGTGAGCACGTCCCCGCCGGCGAGAGCGAAGATCCGAAGGCGCCGCTGATTGCTGAGTACGGCGAGCCGGGTGCCGTCGGAGGAGAAGGCGGCGGTGAGGCAGGCCCCGTCGAAGGGGACGGACCCCCGTACCTCACCGGAGACGACATCGACGACGTCGACCCTCTGGGCGTGGCCGGTGCCCTCCACCGGTACGACGGCGAGGAGCGTCCCCGAGCATCCGGCGGACACCACCCGGAAGACCGAGGGCAGTTCCCACAGCGGCTTGAGCCCGTCCGGGTTCAGTTCCCAGCCCACCGTCCCCTGACCGTGCTGGGTCACGACATGGCGGCCGCCGGGCACCAGCAGGACGCGTCCGTAGGCCGTGGCACCGTCACCGATGGGCAGGGCGGTGCTCGGCGGGGGTGCCAGGTCCTCCCACGACGGCAGGGCGCCCGCGCGGGTACCGCGCCGCCGCCCCCGCCCGGCCGGCTCGTCCCGTCCGGTCGTGACCAGCCAGTCGCCGGAGGAGATGTCGGAGCCGGCCTCCGAGTGCAGCTGCGCCACCCTGCCGGGGCGCCCGTCCGCGCGGAGTTCCCACAGCCCTCCGTCGGTCAGCCGGACCAGGGCGAACACCGCGTCGGCGGGGTAGTCGTCACCGGGTCCGACGTACCACTGCAGCAACTTCCCGGTTCCTCCACCCGGCAACTCCCAGGAGAGCGGGACACTGAGACCGGCGGGCCGCCCGGCGACCGAGTACCTCTCGGTGGCCGTCCCCGCCCACGCGGCCGCGCCCTGCGCCACCGCCAGCTCCGGGTCCTCCACGCCGCGCAGCAGCCCCGGGAACGCCTGCTCCAGCGCGTCCCGCACCGCCGGCATCCGGGTGGTGCCGCCGACCAGCAGTACGGCCGCCAGCCGGTCGGCGCTCCGTCCGCAGCGGTCGAGGAGGTCCCGGCAGCAGGCGACGGTACGGGTGACGAGGGGCGCGGTGAGTTCGGCCAGCCGGGCGCGGTCGAGGCCGACGGGCAGGCCCGCGGAGCGGAAGAAGTCCTCGATCTCCGCCTCCACGCTCAGCCGGTGCTTGAACCGGTGCGCGAAATCGCCGAGGTCGAGCGTGCGCCGCAGCCCGTCCTCCGCGTTCGCCGTCGGGCCGGAGGACTTCGCGGCGGACCTCCCGGAGGCCTTGGCGCCGCCCTTCTCGTCGTCCTGCTCCGGCCCCGGGCGCAGCCAGGACGAGAGCGCGGCGCCACCGCGCCGTACGAGTTCCTCCGCGAGCAGGACGTCGATGTCGTGGCCGCCGCAGTCGTCCAGTGCCGCGTGTCCCAGCACCTCCACGGTCCCCTCCGCGTCGTCCTGCTCCGTGGTCCTGATCAGTGCCGCGTCGAAGGTGCCGCCGCCGAAGTCGTACACCAGAACAAGGCGTCCCGGTTCGAAGGCGGCTCCGGCCAGCGGGGCGAACGCCGCGGCCACCGGCTCCGGCAGCAGATCGACGGCCGTGAGCCCCGCCGCCTCGCCGGCGCCGATGAGCAGGCCGCGGCGCGGGTCACCGGGGCCGTAGGAGGCGGGGCAGGTCAGCACGGCCCGTGTGATGGGCCGGCCGTACAGGCGTTCCGCCTCCCCGCGCATGGCGGAGATCAGCGCGGTCACCAACTGCTCCGCCTGGTAGGAGGCGTCGCCGAGCACCAGCGGGGCGCTCTCGCCGAGGTTCCGTTTGAACTCGCCGCGGAAGGAGGACGGGTACATGGCCTTGCGGTGCTCGGCCGGTGTGCCGACCAGCAGCCGCGAGCCGTCCCAGGACACGGCCGAGGGCCACGCCCAGGAGTCGCCCGAGGGCTCCTTGACCATGCGGACCCGGCCGTCGGCGAGCAGCGCCACGGCCGAGGTGGAGGTGCCGAAGTCGATGGCGAGGACGGGTTCGTGCGCCATGGGGAGGGAGCCGCCTTTCGTTCGGGCCGGTACGGAATTCGCTTCAGAGCTGACGGGCAGGCATGTGGTCCAGCGCGTCGGCGACCAGCGCGCCCCAGGACGCGTCGTCGATCTCCGGCAGGGGCAGGACGGTGAGCAGGGCGTGCAGCCGGGCCAGGATCTCGGGCGTGGCCACCGTGTCCGGGTCCGTCTCCGGTGGTTCCGGGGGGTTCGGCAGGCGGTCCCGCCGCTCCTCGTTCATCTCGGTCTCCTCTTCGCAACGGGGCGGGGATCGGTTGGGTCGTGCTCCGTACCGCGGTCGTGGTTCAGTCGAGCCGGAGCAGCTCCAGCAGATCCATCCGGGCCCGGGACAGACGGCTCTTGACGGTGCCCATCGGTATCTGGAGCACATGCGCGATCTCCTCGTAGCTGCACCCGCACAGATGCCGTAAGACGACGACCGCGCGGAAGTCGACGTCCAGCGCGGCCAGCGCCTGCCGCACGCGCAGACCGTCGGTGACGCGTCCGTCCACCGCACGGACGGGCTCCGTGGGCAGGACGTCGTCGCCGACGGGGTACGGGCGACGGCCCCGCTGCGCGATCTCGGCCTTGGCGGCGTTGACGGCGATGGCGCGCAGCCATGTCGTGAAGCGGGCCTCGGAGCGGAAGCCGCCGATGGCGCCGGTCACGCGTATCAGCGCGTTCTGGCAGGCGTCCAGGGCGTCCTCCCGGTTGCCGGTGATGCCCGCGCACACGGTCAGCACCGTGGTGCGATGCCGGCGCAGTAGTTGTTCGAGCGCGTGCCGGTCGCCCTGCACCGCGCGTGGTACGAGTTCCTCGTCGCTCAGACCCGCCAGGTCCTGCGACATCACGTTCCCCAACACCGACCCCCCACAGGTGTGCCCTCGTCAGTCGCGTCCGCCGACCGCGTGGCGGAGAACCGACGCCCGATGGCCCATAGATCGGGCTAAGGGCGGAAAAGTTCCCCGTTCCACACGGATACTTTTCCGCCACCGGCCAGGGCCAGTCGCGTTCCGTCGTGGGACCAGGCGAGATGGGTGATCGGGGCGGGGGAGTGGGCGAGTTCGGCTAGGGGTGCGCAGGTCTTGCTGTCCACGATCCGGCACCAGCCGGTCCGCAGCGAGATCGCCAGCATCCGGCCGTCCGGCGAGAACTCCAGGGCAGTCGGGGGAGTTGTCGTCAGCTCCGCCTCACCCACTCGAATCGTCGTGGTGGATTCGGACCGGCTGTGCGGGAGCGAGTGGGTCACCGCGACCGGTCCATCGGGGTGCACCGCCGCTATCCGCACATTCCTGCGCGCGACGAGAGGAATCTGGCGGATGATCCGCTCGTCGCCCTCGCCGTACGCGACCAGTGCGACAGCGGCCTGTCGCGCCACCCAGATGACACCGCGCCGTCCTGAACACCCCATCAGCAGTCGCTCGGGCACCGCTGCCTTCCGGGCCGTCAGGTTCAGCACATGCCGGCCTTCTCCGCGAGCCGTGTCGATGGTCCAGAGGGAGACCGAGGGCTTCGGCGCATCCGGATTCTGCGTGACGGCCACGACCAGTTGATCCGGGCCCGCCGGGAGGGCCTGCACTACGCGAACACCATGGGCGCAGCCGGGGGGAACCAGTCCGACCTGCCGTTCACGCCCCGACCGCGCGCCGTTCAGCGTGAGCAGGAGCGCGGTCCTGGAGCCCGGGTCGGCCACCACCAAGGCCTCGCCCCCGGGTTCGAACAGTGCTTCCCCTTCCGGCAGGCGGCACGCCGCGACCGTACGGGCTCTCGCGCCTTCCGCCCATTCCCGCACGCCGTCCGCGAACGCCAACCGCAGCGCCCCCTCACGCGTCCAGCCCATCGCCCTGACCTGGTCCGCGTCCGCCCGTCGCAGCGGCCCCTGCGTGTCCGGTGCCGCCTCCGACGTCGTGACCAGCCAGTCCCCCGAGAGGAACCGTCCGCCGGGCTCCGCGTGCCAGCGCCGGATCGCGCCGCGGCGCTCCGCCCGCAGCCGGTGCAGGGTGCCCTCGACCGACCGTACGTCCGCGACCACGGCGCCCGCCTCGTACGCCTGCCCCTCCGCGACCACCGGACCGAGGAAGACCCCGGAGCCCCCCGGTACCGCCCACGCCAGAGGTTCCGTCCCGGGTGGCCTGACGGTCGGCCGCAGATCACGGGACGGGGCCCGCGTGGCCCAGGCCGCCGCACCCCGCACCACGGCGAGTTGGGGGTTCTCCACGTGCCGCACCCGGATGCCCAGGGTCCGTTCGAGGTGCTCCCGGACCACCGGGCTGCGGCTGCTGCCGCCGGCCATCAGCACGGCCGCGATCTCCTCCGGCCGGACCTCCGCCTTCGCGAGCAGGTCGCGGCAGCATTCCACGGTCCGGCCGATGAGCTGGTCCGCCATGGAGTCCAGTACGCCGCGCTCCAGGAGTACGACCTCGCCGCCGGGGGAGAGGTCCTCCACCTGTCCGGCGGTGCTGAGGTCGTGCTTCAGCTCGCGCACGAAGTCGCCCGCCGCGATCCCCCCTCGCAGCGCCGTCACCTCGTCGGCGCCCTCCGGCACCCCGGACAGGCCCGAGTGGCGCTCGGTCAGATGCCGCAGGAGCGCCGCGTCCAGGTCCCGGCCCCCGCAGTCCTCCAGTGAGGCATGGCCGAGCACCTCGTGCTGCCCTGCCCCGATGCGCACCACGGCGGCGTCGAAGGTGCCCCCTCCGAAGTCGTGCACGAGGATCACGTCCCCGGCGGTGAACGGGGCTCCCACGGGACGGGAGTACGCCGCGGCCACCGGCTCCACGAGCAGTTCCGCCCGGTCGAGCCCGGCCTCGGCCGCTGCCCCGATCATCGCGTCGCGGCGGGGATCGGCGGGGCCGTACGCGGCGGGGACGGTGAGGAGCACATGGCGCGGTGGCCGGCCCAGCACGCGCCGCGCCTCGGCGGCGACCGCCCGCAGCACGGCGCTCACGAGCTCCGTCGCCGGGTAGGGCGTCCCGTCGACCAGGAGCGGCACGGTACTGCCGACGTCCCGCTTGATCTCCGAGCGGTAGCGGGTCGGGCGCAGCCGCTTGCCCCGCTCCGCCACGGACCCGACGAGCAGTCCGCCCGCCCCGTCGGCGAGCACCGACGAGGGCCAGAACACCGCCCCGGTGGTCGGCTCGTGCAGGATGCGTGTCGTGTCCCCCTCCACCACAGCCGCCTGGGTGGTCGTCGTCCCGAAGTCGACGACCAGGACCGCTTCCGTCTCCGAGGGGGTTTCGGTCGGGCTCATTCGGCCATTCCTTCCTGCCCGGAGGCGATGTGGTGGTGGAGAGCCTCATAGGACTGACGAATCGTCAACTGAGCTTGACGTGAGGCCCCGTACGCCGTGGGTGCCGACAACTCCGCGTGCCAGCGGTCCAGCCGGGCGCGCGCCGTGCGCAGCAGCAGCGGGTGGTCCGCGTCGGCGGGCAGTCCGAGCCGGGCGGCCGCGCCGGTGCCGTGCTCGCCGGTCACCCGGAGGAGTTCCTCGGTCTGCTCGGCGGGGAGGTCGAGCCGTCCGTCGAAGTGGTCGCGCAGCGCCCGTAGTTCCGCGTACGCCAGGCAGTGCCGCAGTTCCACGGCGGTCAGCGCGCCGGCCACCGCCTCCACCGCCCGCGCCGGTTCACCCCGCAGTGACCGGGCGGTCCGCTCGGCGAGACGCGGCACCGTACGGAACGCCTGCGCGGCCTTGATGAGATCGGCCCGGCCGCCGAAGTGGTCGCGCAGCAGGGCGCGCAGGGAGTCGACGCCGGACACCCGGAGGAGTTCGCCCCGTAGCGTGTCCACGGTGTCGGCTCCCTCGCGAATCGACCGGCACGCCCGCACCACGCCCCAGCCGCCGAAGCGCCCGAACAGCCGGGCGCGTTCCTCGGGGGAGAGCGGGAGACCGGTGTCCTTGCCGGTGAACGCGTCGCTGTCCGCGGCACGTTCGGCCAGCAGTCGTGGAGCCGTCGTCGTGGCCAGGTGGGAGAGGCCGTCGAGGTCGGCGGCGTCCATACAGGCGGCCCCGGAGCCGAGCAGTCCCGCCACCGGGACCACCGAGTACAGCAGCCGGGAGGTCCCCGCGGTGCGGATGAGCTGGTCGGCGACCCGCCCGGCGGGCCGCATCGGATCGGGCGCGTCGTCCGGGTCCCACAGCAGCTCCACCTTGTTGAGGACACCGACGGTGTTGAGTGGGCCGAGGCCGGGCACCTGCGTCATGAACTCGGCGGTGAGCCGTATGTCGTCCCGGTGGGCGCCGCGCGCGGTGAACGTCAGGACCATGGCGTCGGCCCTCGCGCTCTCCGCGAGCGTCGAGTCGGTGAGGTCCTGCCCGGTCCGGCCCAGCAGACGCAGCGTGGACGCCGACTCCGGGCCGGTGAAGGAGTCGAGGCCGGGAGTGTCGATGATCTCCAGCTCGGCGAGCTGCCCATGCGGGTGACGGGTCTCCAGGTGGTCGATCCGCCGTAGCAGCGCCTGCCGGTCAGGGTCGTCGGCCGACCGTACGGTGAGCGACTCCAGGTCGGACAGGTGCCGGTGCCGGGTCACGGTGCCGTCCAGATGGCGCACCGTCAGCGAGGGCTCGGTGCCGTGGCGGAAACGGTTGACCGTCATCGTCAGCTCGGTGACCCCGGTCGGTGCGATCCGCTCGCCGAGCAGCGCGTTGACCAGGGTGGACTTGCCCGCGCTGACCCGGCCGACCAGGGCCACGGAGAACGGTGCGGACAGCCGCTCGGCCTGGTCGGCGAGGGTGCGGCGAAAGGTCTCCGGCAGGCCGTCCGTGGTCGCGCTGTCCCGGAGGACGTCCAGTGCGGCCCGCCGGAGAGCGGCGGAGCCGCTCACGCGTCCGGCCTCGACTCCGACTCCGGTTGCGGTTCCGGTTCCGTCTCCGATTCCGGCTTCGGCTTCGGGCCTGGCTCCGTGTCCCGCTCTGTTCCCGGCTGCTCCGCCGGCTGCTGGGACGTGGGCGGCGTGTCGTCCGACGCCTCGTGTCCTTCGGCCGCACGCCCGGCCGCCCCGGCTTCCTTCGAGTGCGGTGCGGGCGGCAGGTCCGTGTCCGCTTCCGTGACGAGTTCGGCGACGAGGGCCGCGAGCGTGGCCACCTCCTGCCCGGTGGCGAGCAGTTCCGAGTGCTCCTTCGCCAGCGTGTCGTGACGGGCGCGGGCCTGCTCACGCGTGGCGTCGGCGGTCGCCTTCAACCGTTCGAGGGTGTCGCCCACCGTCTCGGTCTGCTGCCGCAGCAGGCTGTCGAGCTCCTGCTCCGCCCTCTCGGCCGCCGAGTCCAGCAGGTTGCCGAGCCCATGGACGATGACCCGCTGCTGGCGCCCGCGGGCCATGCCGAGCTGGTCCCGCAGGTTCCGGCGACGTGTCTGCAGCTCCTGGTGGCGGGCGGCCTTGACCCCGCGCAGCAGACCTGCCAGAAGCCCGGCCGCGGCCCCGATCGCCGCGCCCAGCGGGCCGAACACGGTGCCGCCGATCGCCGCCCCCATCGACGCCCCGAACGCTCCGTCGCGGCCGATGGGCATCGCCTTGCCCGGCTGTTCCTCGGCACCGAGGTCCGGCTCCAGCCGCAGCGGGCCGACGGTGTCGATCCGGCTGTTGGCGGTGGGGGTGAGACCGATGCCGTGGCGCTGCGCGAATCCGGTGACCAGGGCGTTCAGTTCGGTCTCCGCGCGGCGCGCCGTGGCACCGGCCACCGCCGCGTAGGCCGCCGACACCTGTGCGGCCAACTCGTCCATGTCGTCCTGCAGCGCCTCGTCGTAGAGGTACTCCGTGCACACGCGCTGCCACACGGTGTCGAGTTCGTCGTGCAGGGCCATGACCAGCTCCCTGCGCAACTCCCTGAGCTGCGTCCGCAGTTCCGTGCGCCACTGTGCCCCGGTGCTCCTCAACTCGGTGATGCGCCGCTGCCCGGCCTCGGCCTCCGCCCGCATCCGGGAGAGCGTCTCGTCCGTCTCCCGGGCGAGTGCCTCCTGTTCCGCAGTCAGCGGGCCCAGCAGCGCCTGCACCGCGGCACCGGCCTCTTCCAGGGGGCGCGCCAGCAGCAACCGGGCACGGCGCCGCCGCAGACCCCTCCAGAGGACGGCCTCGAACAAGGGGTAGCCGCTGTCCTCGTCCGGCGCGTCGGAACCGGAGCCGAGATACCGGAGCCTGAGGCGGGTCGAGACCGGCAGCACGGAGGTGTCACCCGTGGGCCTGCCGGTCAGCTCGGCGAGCTTGGCACGGGTGTTGGCCAGCATCTCGCCCCGGTCGGCGGGGGCGGCCTGATCCGCCCGGGTGAGGACGACGAGCAGCCCGTCCTCGTCGGGCCCGGAGTCCGTCGCGGTGACGGCATGCCCCAGGAAGCGCAGTTCGCTCGCCGTCAGCGGTGAGGTCATGTCGGCGACGAACACCACCGCGTCGGCCGAGGCGAGGAACCCCGTGGTCATCGCGGTGTGCTCGGGGAACACGCCCCCCACGCCCGGTGTGTCGACCAGGGTGACTCCGTCGGCCAGCTTCGGGTGGGGCAACAGTACTTCGATGAGCTCGGCCCGGTGCCGGTTGCCCGGGTTGGTGCTCTCCGTGACGTAGCGAGCCACCTCGTCGAGGGGGATCACCCGCTCCTCGGTCCCGCCGCCCGCGTCGCGCAACCGGGCCGTGGCCTGTTCCCGCGGGCCCCAGCCGACCGTGGTGACCACGCTGGTGGTCTGCAGCACATCGACGGGGAGGAGGCCCTTGCGCTCCACCAGAGCGTTGACGAGGCTGGACTTGCCGCGGTTGAACTCGCCGCAGACCACCACGACGATCCGGCCGTCGGCGAGCCTGCGCGCGGCGTCGCGCAGCCGCGACTCGGTCTCCGCCAGCGCCCTCTTGCCCGCCGCGGCGGCCAGGTGCTCCAACACACGCGCGGTCCGGGCCGCCGGCGCGTCCGTATCGAGTCGTTCCATGCCGTCCTCCGCCTCGCGACACCCGCGGTCGTTCGCGACGACCACTGACATCCCTTGGATTCGGCATGGGGCGACTTTGTTCCGTCCGCGCCGGAGCTGTGCCGGCGCTTCAGCCGCCAGGCCGTGCGGGGATCAGCTCACCTCACCTCATCGCGTCTTCCGATAACGGACGACTCCGATACCCACCGCCGGGCCGATGAGGATGGCCGCCGGTGTTCCCAAGGCCTGTGCGGCGCCGGAGCCGCTCAGGAACATGACGACGGCGATCACGGCATAGAGGGCGACAAAGGCAAGGACAAAACTGACCCAGGGGTTGGTGGTCCGTCCGCCTTCAGAATTCATGCTCCCGTCCTTCCTGAAAAGGTGGGCAGGCCGACGTACCCACCGAGGCCGCACCTGCCGCACCCGCGGGGGCTGTAGGCGTAGGTGTTCACCTTGGTGCCCGTGTGTTCCCGGCTGAATCCCATGTTCACAACTCTTGGGGCTCGGGGGTCAGATGAGTCAGTGGCGCACGCCTCTAGACATCCGATCTCTTCCCCGGCGACGATGTTCGCGCCCTCGACATGGATCGATGCGGCTGTCACTTCGCCCGTGAAAGAGCCGATGAATGGGCCGGGAGATCTCAACGTGGTGAATGAATCCCAACCGCAGCGACGCAGCATCCTCAAGGCCGGCGGTGGCCTCGCCTTCGCACCTCTGCTCGCTCAGCTGACCGGCGGAACTCCCGTGGCACAGGCCGTTGCCGCCGGGGCCGACGCGGCGGGGGCCGCCCCCTGGCCGACGCTGTCGCGCGAGGCGCTGACCTACTCCGTACCGGCCCTGGACTGGCAGTCGCAGGCCCTGCCGATCGGCAACGGCCGACTCGGTGCCATGCTCTTCGCCGATCCCTACGAGGAGCGCGTCCAGTTCAACGAACAGAGCCTGTGGGGCGGTGTCAACGACTACGACAACGCCCTCGCGGGCAAGCCGGACAGCGCGTTCGACACCGGCATGACCGGCTTCGGCTCGTACCGGAACTTCGGCGATGTCGTCGTCAGCTTCGCTCTCCGCGCGAGTCCGAAGGTCACGGCCCCCGGGGGACCGTACAGCAGCTCCGCCACGGAGGGTGTCGACAAGACGTACGACGGCGACCCGGGCACCAAGTGGTGCGTCGAAGGGCCGGGTTCGACGGTGCGTTGGCAGGTCGAGCTTCCCGAACCCGTCGCGGTCGCGTCCTACCGTCTGACGAGTGCCGACGACGTGCCGCAGCGCGATCCGCAGGAGTGGGCGCTCTCCGGTTCCATCGACGGCGACACGTGGACCACGCTCGACAGACGCACGCTGGAAGCGCCCTTCGAAAGCCGCTTCCAGACGAAGGAATTCACCTGCGCCCACCCTGCGGCCTACCGCTTCTACCGGTTCGACTTCGTCCCCAAGGCAGGCGTCAGCCACTTCCAGTGAGCGAGATCGGCCTGTCCGGCGTCGACCTCCGCGCGGGCGGCGCGATGTACGTGTCGTCGCCGAGCGGGCATTCACATGGCTCCGGGTCCGCCTCCCGGGACACGGGCATCTCCAGTTCGGTGGACGGTGATCCGGCCACGGTCTGGCGGGTCGACGCCCCCGCACGAGCGGTCGTCTGGCAGGCAGAGCTGCCCCGCGCCGTCGTCGTCACCTCATACGCGCTGACGGCGGCCCCGGACCGTCCGAAGGACGACCCCCGGCGATGGCGGCTGGAGGCGTCGCGGGACGGGGCCGCCTGGACGACCCTGGACACGCAGGACCCCGGAGCGCCCTTCGCCGGCCGCGGCGAGACCCGGACCTTCCGGATCACCAACAGCACGGCCTACCGCCTCTACCGGCTCACCCTGACCCCCGGCGCGTCGTCCACCGGTTTCCAGGTCGGGGAGGTCGCGCTGGAGGGCAGGGGCTTCGACACGCGTAGGCAGCGGACGGTCGTCGACTACCGGCGCACCCTCGACTTCGCCACAGGACTGCACACCACCCGCTTCGGCCCGCCGGGACGGCGCGTCCTGCGGGAGGCGTTCGCGAGCCGCTCCGCGGACGTCCTGGTCCTCCGCTACACATCGGACCGCGCCCACGGCCTCACCGGAGCGATATCGCTGACGTCCGCACAGGAGAACGCGCCGACGACCGTCGACGCCCGCGCCCGCCGGATCGCCTTCAGCGGCGTCATGGGCAACGGCCTCAAGCACGCCTGCACCGTCCAGGCCGTGCACACCGACGGCGACTTCCGCGCCGACGGATCCGAGCTCCGCTTCAGCGGCTGCACCACCCTCACCCTGCTCCTGGACGCCCGCACCGACTACAAGCTCGATGCCGCCGCCGGGTGGCGCGGACCCGATCCGGGACCGGGCATCGCCAGGGCACTCGGCAAGGCGGCCTCCCGGCCCTACGACACGCTGCGCGAGAAGCACATCGCCGACACGCGCGCCCTCATGAACCGCGTCTCGGTCGACTGGGGCACCTCCGACGCCGCGGTCCTCGCTCTGCCGACCGATGCCCGGCTGGCGCGCTACGCGGCGGGCGGCCAGGACCCCACACTCGAGCAGGCGATGTTCGACTACGGCCGCTACCTGCTGATCAGCTCCTCGCGCCCGGGCGGCCTGCCCGCCAACCTCCAGGGTCTGTGGAACGACAGCAACCAGCCGGCATGGGCCTCCGACTACCACACCAACATCAATATCCAGATGAACTATTGGGGAGCCGAGACGACGAACCTGCCGGAGTGCCATGAGGCGCTCGTCCGGTTCATCGAGCAGGTGGCCGTGCCCAGCCGCGTGGCGACCCGCAACGCCTTCGGCGAGGACACCCGCGGCTGGACCGCCCGCACCAGCCAGAGCGTCTTCGGCGGCAACGCGTGGGAGTGGAACACCGTCGCGAGCGCCTGGTACGCGCAACACCTCTACGAACACTGGGCGTTCACCCAGGACCTGGACTACCTCCGCACCCTCGCCCACCCGATGATCAAGGAGATCTGCCAGTTCTGGGAGGACCATCTCAAGGAACGCGAGGACGGACTCCTCGTCGCGCCGAACGGCTGGTCACCCGAGCACGGGCCGCGCGAGGACGGCGTGATGTACGACCAGCAGATCATCTGGGACCTGTTCCAGAACTACCTCGACTGTGAAGCGGTGCTCAAGGCGGACCCCGCCTACCGGGCCAAGGTCCAGGACATGCAGGCGCGCCTCGCGCCGAACAAGATAGGCAAATGGGGGCAGTTGCAGGAGTGGCAGGAGGACATCGACAGCCCCACCGACATCCACCGCCACACCTCGCACCTCTTCGCCGTCTACCCAGGTCGTCAGATCACCCCGAAGACACCCGAGTTCGCAGCCGCCGCCCTCGTCTCCCTCAAGGCGCGCTGCGGCGAGAAGGAAGGCGTGCCCTTCACGGCCGCGACGGTGTCGGGCGACAGCCGCCGATCATGGACCTGGCCCTGGCGGGCGGCTCTCTTCGCCCGGCTGGGCGATGGGCATCGCGCCCAGATCATGCTGCGCGGACTGCTCACCTACAACACGCTGCCCAACCTGTTCTGCGACCACCCGCCCTTCCAGATGGACGGCAACTTCGGTATCTCGGGCGCCGTGGCGGAGATGCTCCTGCAGAGCCACGAGGGCGTCATCCACCTGCTGCCCGCGCTCCCGGACGGCTGGAAGCCCCAGGGCTCCTTCACCGGACTCCGCGCCCGTGGCGGCTACGAGGTGAGCTGCGAGTGGCGCGACGGAAAGGTCACGTCCTACGCGATCGTCGCCGACCGGGCGCGGAACCAGAGGAAGGTCACGGTGCGGGTGAACGGCGTCGACAAGAAGGTGAAGCCTGGCAAGTCCCGGTGACGTGACACAGAAGACGCTAGGGAGGCGAGGGACGCGAGGGCCGTGCAATCGGGCCCTCGCGTCCACTTCGCCTACGGCGCGTCCACCACCGTGCCGTCGAGCACCGGGCCCTCCACTTGGTCGCCGTCGTCCTCCCAGAGGGAGATCCGCATCCGCAGTGACTCCGCCGGCTCGCTCACCCCGTCCACGACGGTGGGAACGGTCACCTCCGTGCTCAGCTTCCCCGCGGGAACGGTGATGTCCGGGTAGAACACCTCCACCTCGGACAACGGCCGGGCCGGGCTCGGTGACCCGCCGGTGTTCTCCTCGAACCACTGCGGGTCGACGTCGGCGCTGGACAGTTCCGCGCCGCCGTCGACCGGCACGAACGCGGCCCCGAGCCAGAGGTCCGTGTCGGCGACCGCGGACTGCTCGATCCGCCACCTCATGCTCTGGCCCTCGGTGACCCGGCCCGCGAGCGGCGTCGCCTTGAACGTGGGCATCGGGTCGTCGTCCCGCACGGTCAGTCCGCCGAGGTGATTGCCGACCACGGCGCCCCGGACGGCCTTCGCGAACACCTGGTGCGTCGTGCCGTAGCTGAAGCGGGTGTTGCCGCGCACCTCGACGGGCACGTCCACGCTGCCGCCGCCGGGGCGCACCGTCACCAGCCGGGACGTGACCTCAAGGGTCTCGGGGTCCGCGACGAAGAGCCGGATCCGGCCACTGCCCTGCCCGGAGAGCCGCACCGGCACCTTGAGGGTCCGGACTCCGCGGTCGCCCTCGTCGGCCGTCAACCGGCCGATGTCCACGCGAGGCAGCGCGGCCGGCCGAACCGGCGCCATGCCGGGACGCCAGCCCCAGGCGTCCATCAGCCACGCCTGTCCCGATCCGCTGCGCGGGGTCAGTGCCAGGGACTTCACGCGCTTCAGGTCCAGCCCGGCCGCCGTCGCCGCGGTCAGCGGTACGCGCACCTCCTGCCCCCAGTACGAGGCCGTCCGGTCGGAGCCGGGCAGTCCGTCGAGGCGGACGGCACCGAGCCTCGCGTGCCGGCCCGCCGTGTCCGTGACGGAGACGTCCAACCGGGTGCCGGTGGTGTTCGGCGGCACGATGACCCGCAGGGCGAGAGACTTGGCCCCGCTCAGGGAGACCGGCTTCCCCGGCCGCACCCGGACCGCGGAGCCCGGCGCCGACCAGTCGAACGCCACGGCGTCGCGGCCCGGTTCCCGCTCCGTCTCCCACGAGGCGAAGTGCGGTGACCCACCGAGGGTCCCGGGCTTCAGACAGGCGGCGGCGGGGTCGGGATCCACCTGCGCGCACAGCCGCCCGCCGTCCACCGTGACCCCGGCGCCCGGCAGGAACGCGCCGCTACGACGGGCACCGACGGCGTGGGTCAGGACACGCGCGGGACCCGCGGACGCGGCCCGGACGCCCGAGCCGTCCAGCAGCGGCCGGACCCGGTCGTCGCCCGCGACGAACAGCCGGGCCGCGGCGGCGATGTACGTGGAACCGGCGGTCTGCTGCCGCTCGGCCGTCAGCCGGGTCGCCGTGCCCTGCGCGCACACCGGGTCCGGCGGCGTCTCCTCGTCGGACCAGAAGTCGTCCACGGCCGGCGCCTCGGCCTGACCCGGCGTCCACTCGGTGTTGAAGTAGTTGTGGTTGGCGCCGACCATGTAGACCGCGCTGTGCAGGGCGGCGCCACGGCTCACGCCGCGCGTTCCGTCCACGTAGATCTCGCCCTGCAGGTCGGACACATCGCCGTCGCAGCCCGGCAGGATCGTCATCGAGGGCACATCGGGTGCCGGGTTCTGGCCGAAGACGGTGGGGCCGATGAGGACATTGCCCCGGATCTTCCAGCGCACCGGACCCCGGTAGCCGTCCTTGTCCGCGGGCGGCTTGGAGAGGCTGTCCATCGCGGCCCGGTTCACGCCCTCGCCGCCGCGCGAGTGACCGACCAGGAGGACGCGCGACAGGTCGGCCCGCGCGGCCTTCCGTACGATCGCCGGTGCCTCGGCCCGTCCGGCGCCCGACCAGTCGGCCCAGCGGGCGAGGTGCTGCCGTACGAGGGAGGAGCGGGCCTGGGTTCCGGCGTCCTGCGCCGCGTAGTCCTGGCCGTTGATGCCGTTGGCGGATATGGACACCGTCACATATCCCTGGGACGCCAGGAGTTTCTGGTCGTGCAGATAGCCGCGGTAGCTCGGTATCGGCTTCGAGCCGGTGGGGCAGGGCCACTCGCCGAGCGCCTCACCGTTCGCTCCTCCGGTGAAGCAGGTGGCGTGGCGGCCGTGCAGGAAGAGGGCCAGCGGCCGCTTGCCGAGGGCGCCGACGGGTGCGGTGACGGTCGCGCGCATCTCCACCGGGGCGGGGAAGTCGGGCAGTCGCACCGACTTCAGCGTGTACTCGCCGCTGACCGTGCGGTACCGGCCGGGGACACCGGGGTCCACGGGGTTGGCCGGCGGCCGGGCCGACGGCTTCCCCGGCTGGACGGGTTTCCCCGGCTGCACGGGCTTCGCCTGCTTCTGAGCGGAGCGGCGCTTCGCGTCGGCCTTGACGCCGGCCTCGTCGAGACGGCGCCCCGCGGCCCGCACCTGGAGGTCCTGCGCGGACCCGAGCGCCACGCCTTCGAGGCCGAGGCGGAACGTACGCCCGTCCTTCCCGGGAGCGGGCCGGCCCAGGAGCCGGTCTCCGGAGTAGAACTCGACGGCCGCGTCGCCCATGGGGACGGGTCTGTCCGAGCGCCAGGTGAGCTGCTGACCGGATCTCTCGCCGGTGATCTGCCAGCCGGCCGGCAGGCCACGGCCGGGACCGGGGTCGGCGGCGGACGGGGTGGACGGAGTGGATGGAGCGGACGGGGTGGACGGGGTGGGATCGGCGGCCGGTTGGGCCTGCGCCAGTCCTGGCGACCCCACCACCACCGCGAACAGGGCCGCGGCCGCGACCCATGTGCGCCGAGCATGGCTCAACGTGCTTCTCCTCTGGATGGGCTGCGCCCGGACACCACAGATGTCCCAGGTGTCCCAGGCGCCTCTTTCGTTCCTTGGGAGAAGATGAGAAACAAAGGGTGCGGGGTTGCTCGAAGTTGATCGCCTCTGGCGTCAAATCAGGCCAACCGCACGGTAGTTGCCCCGGCGGGTCAGGACAGGATCTCGATGTACCCGTCGGTTCCGTGCACCCGGATCAGCTGCCCGTCCCGGATCAGCCGGGTCGCCCCCTCCACGCCCACCACGGCCGGAAGCCCGTACTCCCGGGCGATCACCGCGCCATGGGTCATCAAACCGCCCACCTCCGTCACCAGACCCGCGATCCCGACGAACAGCGGCGACCAGCTCGGGTCCGTGAAAGGCGTGACCAGGATGTCGCCCGCTTCGAGATCGGCGTCCGCCATGTCGAGGACGACGCGGGCCCGCCCCTCGACGGTCCCCGCGGAAACCGGAAGGCCGATCAGGGCGCCGGGCGGCACGTCGTCGCGCCGGTACGCCCCGGTGAGGGCCTCACCGTCCGAGGTGAGCACCCGGGGCGGTGTGAGCGCGTGGTACGACCGGAAGGCCTCCTTGCGCTCCTGGACAAGCCGCCCGTCCACCCGGTGCGAGCGCACCACGTCGTGGAGTTCCTGGAACGTGAGGTAGAAGATGTCCTCCTTCTCGGCAAGCACCTCGGCCCGCACGAGACGCTCGGCCTCCTCCAACAGGGCCCGCTTGTAGACGAAGGAGCGGCTGACGATGCCGTACTTCGGGTACTCCCGGTACCCGATGAACGTTCTGACCCGGTCGATCATCCGCTTGGCCTCGTCGGCCTTGCGCTCCCCGTCCGGCAGGGCCCGCAGGCGCGACAGCACGTCCTGTTCCTTCTGCCGCGCCTTCTCCCGGCCTTCCTCGAAACGCCGCTCGGCGGCGCCCGGCTCGAAGTTCCTGACGTTGTCGAGGATCACCGGGACGAGTGTGGCGGGGCGCTCGCGCCAGCGCGGCCTCGTGATGTCGATCTCGCCGACGCAGCGCATGCCGTACCGGTCGAGGTAGGCCTCGATGGCGTCGCGCGCCTCGGTCCCGCCCGCGAGCTTCGGCAGCTCGTCGAGGAAATCGTCGTCCTCGACGCCCTTCAGGAACGCCACCAGCTCCGGATACGGGCGGATCACATCGGCGACATCGAGCAGCGCCAGCCCCATCTCCGACGTCACGTTGTCGGGAGCGGACAGCGTGAGCGTGTCGGCGGCGTTCTTCTCGCCCAGCCACTCCCGCAGCTTGTCGTTGAGCCACCAGGTGGCGTCCATCCCCGCCATGAGGGCCCGCATGCTCAGCGGATCGCTGAGGACCCGCTTGTGCTCCTCGAAGGCCTCCAGCAGGAAGTCGAACAGCGCCGGTCCGGTCTTCGTCCGGATGTCCCGCTCCAGGGCGGCGACGGACGCCTGGCTGCGCTCGATCAACTCGGTGACTACGGCCGGATCGGTCTCGACCGGGGCGCTCTCGCCGCCGACGGGCGGCCCGCCGGGGCCCGTGTCCGGGAGCGACGGCACGAAGCCGTCGTGGTCGAGGACGGTCTCCAGAGCGTCCCGGGTCAGCGGATCGCCCTTCCCGATGACGTCCAGGAGGCCGGCGCGGCTCGCGGGCGAGGACAGGCGCCGGGTGACGTCGACGAACAGCCTCCCGGCGGCCTCATGCATCGGCACCATCGCCATCAGCTGCCACATGGACAGGCCCAGCGGCTTCATCGGGTCGGTCATCATCTGCTGATGACCGACGGAGACATAGACGTGATTCTCCTGGTCGTCGGCCTCGGGGACGGGGAACAGCGTCGTGATCGGCCGGCTCTGCACGATCTGGAAGTCATCGTCGGCCAGGCACCATTCGATGTCCTGCGGCCGGCCGAAGTGCGCTTCGATCCGCCGCCCGAGCTGTACGAGCCGCACGACCTGTTCATCCGTCAGGGACGGCTGCTCCTGCCGCCGCGCGTCGATCGCCACTTCCCGCGTACCGCCGTCCGGCAGGGCCTGAACGGCTCGCTGTTTGGCGGCGATCGTCCTTGCGACGACCTCGCCGCCGCGCACCTTGAACACGTCCGGGTTCACCAGTCCGGAGACCAGGGCCTCGCCGAGGCCGAAGCCGGCGTCCACGGTGGCGACCTTCCGGTTGCCCGTGACGGGGTCGGCCGTGAACAGGATGCCGGACGCCTGCGGGAAGACCATCCGCTGCACGACCACGGCCATCTGGACCGTACGGTGGTCGATGCCGTTGCGCTGACGGTAGGTCACGGCCCGCTCGGTGAACAGCGAGGCCCAGCACCGGCTGACGTGCCGGAGGACCGCCGCCGCTCCCACGACGTTCAGGTACGTGTCCTGCTGGCCGGCGAAGGACGCGGTCGGCAGGTCCTCCGCCGTCGCGCTGGACCGGACGGCGTAGGCGGACTGCTCGCCGAGCCGGGCGAGCGGGCGGGTGATCGCCGCCGCGAGATCGTCCGGGACGGCGGTTTCCTCGATGGTCCGACGAATCTCCGCGCTGAGGGCGCGGATCGCGTCCCGGTCGTCGGGGTTCAGCCGCACCAGCCGATCGATCCGCTCGTCGATCGAGGGCACTTCCGCCATGATCCGCCGGAAGGCGTCCGTCGTCACGCAGAAGCCGGCGGGCACGCGGACCCCTTCGATCCGCGACAGCCCGCCCAGGTGCGCGCCCTTGCCGCCGACGACCGAGCCCCGCGTCTCGTCGGCCTCCTGAAGGTCCCACACATACTTCTGGATCATTCGCGATGCCTCCGAGGCGGTCGTGTCGCATTCCGTGGCCCCCATACCCGCAGGTTGTGGCCTCGGCCGGAGATTCTGTGCCACCACCCGGGTCTTGCCGCAAGCCCCCCGGTGCGCTATACGTTGAGAGTGGCAAGGAGAGCGATCTTCTTGCCTTTGCTTTTTCGGCACGACCCGAACCAGGGTGGAGATCATCCGGGCTGCGCGAGGGCCGGGTCGCCAAGGTGTGGAGCGGTGGGCCGCCCGCCGGACTCGAGCTCACCCGCCAGGTCTACGCGGACATCGCGGCGCACGCGCTGCCGTTCTCCACCCCGGAGATCCTCGACGCCGAGGAGCACGAGGGCGGCGTTCTGGTGACACGACCGCTTCCAGAACGCGCTCGCGGCCCTGGTCGCCCGGGCCGTGGAGCGCCACGGTGCCGCCCTGGGCGTCCATCTGCCGGACTTCGACGCGGGGGTCGAGCGCACGCGAGAGGCGCTGCGGTCGCTCCCCGACGCCCCGGTGGCGGCGATCCACGGTGACCTCGTCCCGCCCAACATCCACGTCGACACGGCCGGTCGGCCCGTCGCCGTACTCGACTTCGGCTTCTGCACGACCGCGGGCGACCCGGCCTTCGAGGCCGCCGTCACCGCCGCCGTCTGGGACATGTACGGGCCGCACGCCGAGGAGCACACCGCGGAACTCACCCGGCTCTTCGCCCACGAGCTCGGATACGCGCCGGAGACTCTCACCGCCTATCAGGCGGCGTACGCCCTCACCACCTACGACGTCTTCGGTCCGGACGACAGCGACGGACACTTCCGCTGGTGCGTCGAACAGCTGCGCCGCAACGCCGTGTTCAACGCCCAACGCGGCGGCCCCGGCCCGCGCGACGGGGCCGCCGCAGCCGATTGACGGATTCACCTTCGGCTCCGCTGGGCAGTGGGCCAGGAAATGTCATGAGCACGACTGCCTTCCCCCACAAGGAGGTCGATCATGCACGTCCGTAAGCTGACCGGCGGTCTGGCCGCTGCCCTGGTGGTGTCCTTCTCCCTGGCCGGTGGCCAGGCCGTGGCCGCTTCTCCCGACGCGGAGGGTGCGGCCCTCGCCGCCCGTGTCCTCCTCTACGACGCCAGCGGTTCCGCGGAGTTCAGGAGCGCGGTCGACCGGGGCGCGGCCATCTGGAACGAGAGTGTCGACGCCGTCGAGTTGCGGCCGGTCGCCGCCGGGCAACGCGCGAACATCCGGGTCCTCGCGGACAACGGCTGGCCGCGCGCCCTGCCCACCACCCTGGGCAACGGAACCGTCTACATCGGGCGCCAGGCCGTGGACCAGGGCTACAACACCATTCGCATCTCCGCCCACGAACTCGGACACATCCTGGGCCTGCCGGATCGCAAGCCCGGACCGTGCTCCAGCCTGATGTCCGGCTCCACCGCGGGCACCGCGTGCACGAACCCGTATCCGAACGCGGCGGAGAAGTCAGAGGTCGAGGGGAACTTCGGCGGCGCCCTCGCCGGGCCGGCTCCGGTGGCACCTGCCGGGGTGATCGTGGACTGACACCTGCCGCACCACACCTGAGGACGGTCGAACGCCCGCCCGCGTACACGGGGCGGGCGTTCGCGCGTCGGGCCCCCTCCGGCTCATGTTCTACCGGGCGTGCTCAAGCGCCCAGTCGAGGGCCTGGTCGGCGACCTCCTCCCAGCCGGGTGCCGCCGGGAGCAGATGCGGCATGCCCGGGATCTCCCTGATCTCGGTGACCGTGTTCGACTTGTAGTGCCGGGCGTTGGACTGCTGCACCTTGGGCGGCATCAGGTGGTCCTTCTCCGCCGAGACGAACAGCAGCGGCGCACGGGCGTCGTTGTGGTAGTCGACGTAGGTGCTCTGGTGGCCGGGGCGCAGGGTGGCCAGGGCGCTGTCCCAGAAGATGGCGCCGGAGGCGGGGATCGCGTACCGCTCGTACAGGGCCTTCGACTCCTCTTCCGAGAAGGTGTTGGTGAAGGCGTAGTGCCACTGCTCGGCGGTCAGACCGACCGCGCGATGCCGGTTGGCCGGGTTCTTCAGGACCGGGAAGGCCGCCTTGATCTGTGTCAGCGGCACGACGGCGACGCCCTCCGTGGGCGCGGAGCACATGGCCACCCCGGCCGCGCCCAGGCCGCGGTCCAGCAGGAGCTGGACGAACACGCCGCCGGCGGAGTGGCCGATCAGGATGGGTGGCTTGTCCAGGGCCCGGACCTCCTGCTCCAGGCCTGCGACGATCTCCTCGACGGTGACCTTCTCGATGGGCGCGGTGTCGGCGTTGAGCGACTCGACCTCCACCTCGAAGCCGGGGTAGGCGGGCGCGATGACGCGGTAGCCGCGCTTCTTGTAGTGGTCGATCCAGTGTTCCCAGCTGCGGGGTGTCACCCAGAAGCCGTGGATGAGGACGATGGTGTCCGGGGTGCTCATGGCTGCTGTTCCTTCCGGAGGGTCTCAGCGGGTGGCGCGGTACGCGGCCTCGATCTGCCGCACGACGGCGTCCGGCCGGGACATCATCACGACGTGCGAGGCACCCTTCACTTCTACGGTCCTGCTGCCGGCCCGACCGGCCATGAACCGCTGAAGGGCGGGCGGAATGACACGATCGGCTCCGGCGACGACGTACCAGGAGGGCAGGCTCCGCCACGCCGGTACACCGCTGGGGCCCGCCAGCCCGCCCACGCTGCCGGGGCGCTGGGAGACCGCCATCACCCCGGTGCTGGCGCGTGGCAGGTCCTGGGCGAAGACGTCGTGGAACTTCGCCGGATCGATGGAGCCTTCGGCGTCGGAGCCGTCCGGCAGCGGACGGAGCACCAGTGCGTCCTCCAGCCTGCTGCCGGGAAACTTGCGGGCGAGCTGCAACGCGCTCTCGCCCTCGTCGGGCGCGAAGGCGGCGACGTAGACGAGCGCCTTGACGTGGGCGTGGCCCCGGGCGGCGTTGGTGATGACCTCGCCACCGTAGGAGTGGCCGACGAGGATCACCGGACCGGAGAGGCCGGCGAGGATGCCGGAGAGGTAGGCGGCGTCACCTGCCGGATCGCGCAGCGGGTTGGCCGGGGCGAGGACCTGGTGACCGGCCTTGAGCAGCCGCGCGGTGACGGCGTTCCAGCCGGACGCGTCGGCGAAGACGCCGTGGACGAGGACGACGGTCGCCTTGGCGCCCGACCGGTCGGCACCGGCACCGGTACCGGCTGCGGCGGGTGTGGCCGCGGCCCCGAGCGTCAGGGCGCCGCCCGCCGCGATCAGCCCGCCGAGCACGCCGCGGCGGGACCGGCCTTCGGGAATCATCGAGTGGTTCCTTCCGGAGTCAGGAGTGAGGAGCCAGGAGTGAGAAGTCAGGAGTGAGACGTCAGAAGCCAGAAGTCGCCCTGAGACGTCAGGAGTTGAGGAAGTCGAGCAGGTCCGCTCCGAGCCGCTCCTTGTGCGTGTCCGTGATGCCGTGCGGAGCGCCCGCGTAGACCTTGAGCGTCGCGTTCTTGATGCGCGCCGCCGACGCCTTGCCGCCCACCTCGAACGGCACGATCTGGTCGTCGTCGCCGTGGATGACGAGCGTGGGGACGTCGATGGCGTCCAGGTCCCGGCGGAAGTCGGTGGCGGAGAAGGCGGCGACGCACTCGTGGGCGTTCCGGTGCCCGGCCTGCAGTCCCTGGAGCCAGAAGGCGTCGCGGACGCCCTGGGAGACGGCGGCGCCGGGGCGGTTGTTGCCGAAGAACGGCCCGTCGGCCAGATCGCGGTAGAGCTGTGACCGGTCGGCGAGCGAACCGGCCCGGATCGCGTCGAACACCTCGACCGGCAGCCCGCCCGGGTTGTCGTCGGTCCTGAGCATGAGCGGCGGTACGGCGGAGACCAGGACGACCTGGGCGACCCGGGCGGTGCCGTGCCGGCCGACGTAGCGGGCGACCTCGCCGCCGCCCGTCGAGAACCCGACCAGCGTGATGTCGCGCAGGTCGAGCGTGTCGATGAGGGCGGCCAGATCGTCGGCGTAGGTGTCCATCTCGTTGCCGGTCCAGGTCTGCTCGGAACGTCCGTGTCCGCGTCGGTCGTGCGCGATCGCGCGGAATCCGTGGGTGGCCAGGAGCAGTTGCTGGGCTTCCCAGCTGTCGGCGTTCAGCGGCCAGCCGTGACTGAGCACGACCGGGCGGCCCTCGCCCCAGTCCTTGTAGTGGAGGTGCGCTCCGTCGGCTGCGGTGACGAATGGCATGGGAACTCTCCCGGTGGCAGGGGATCTTCCGGCTCATCGATCAGTGGCTCTGCGGAACGTGAAGCAGTGGTGAAGGGGAGCATCGCACGGGCGCCGACCCGGCGGCTGTGCCCTGTGTGCCGGAGCCTTGCCCCTCTGTGCCACGACGCTCTCGGGCATCGCACCCGACGGTGGACCGCGTAACGGAGCCGCCGAGTCAGGTGTCCGATGAACCCACCTTTGTCGCGAGTGGCTCGCACGCCGCAGACTTCTCCTCGGGGAAGCAGCGGCGACGGGCCGCTACCGCAGCCTGGGAGGCGCCGTGCTGGTTCTCGACACCGACGGCTTACCCGCCGCCGACCGCTACGAGGCTCTGCGCACCGTGGTCGCGCGGGAGGGCGGAGTCGACGTCGTCGAGGAGGACGAACCGGCGCCGACGATGTGGAAGCGGCTGGAGGTCTGGCACATCGGTCCCCTCACCCTGTTCGACACCCGCGGCACGGGGGCGCGCTTCGTGCGCTCCTATCGCAAGACGCGCCGCGAACTGGTGGACACCGTCTCGATCATGACGCAGGCCGAAGGGTTCGGCACGGGGGCCTACGGCTGCGACGGATATCAGCGGCGGCTGGGGCCGGACGGCGTCGGCCTGAGTCCCCACATGGTCGCCTCACACGAGTACGGATGGTCGGGCACCGGCCGCTCGGTGGCCTTCTCGCTCGACATCGCCCATCTCGCCCTGCCCGTCGACACGGTGCGGGCCGCCGTCCCGCTGTTGCACCACAGCCCCGTCGAACCGCTGCTGGTGCAGCACATCCGCGGGCTGCGCCGGCACGCGGACCGGTTCAGCGGCGGCCCCGAGGCGGAAGCCCTCGCCGCCGCGACCGTGCACCTCACCCGGGCTCTGATCGTCTCGGCCGCCGGAGACGATCCCACGCGCCGGGAGGTGGCGCGGGAGACCCTGTTCACCCGGGTCCTGGCCTATCTGCGCGCACATCTCACCGAGCCGGATCTCACACCGCAGCGCGTCGCCCGGGCGCACGGCATCTCCGTGCGCACCCTCTACCGGTTGTGCGAGGAAGGCGGACTGAGCCTCGAGAAATGGGTCATCCGCCGTCGTCTCGAGGGCGCCCGCGAGGACCTGGCAGCGGCGGAACAGGCCCATCGCACGGTGGAAGCCATCGCCCGCTCCTGGGGCTTCGCTCATCCCGCCCACTTCTCCCGCCGCTTCCGCGAGACCTACGGCACCAGCCCCAGCGAATGGCGGCGGCACTCCCGGGACGATCTGTCCCGTCGTGCGGCGCCTCCACCGTGATCAGCGTCCGGTAGGCGGCGGTGTCCGGGGGTTCACCGACGGGGCGGCCGTCCGCCTCCACCCAGGCGTGGGCGGCGAAGGGTGCGGTGCGCACCCCGGAGCACCAGGTGGGCCAGTGGCCCCGCATCCGGCACAGCAAGGCGGTGGCCAGGGAGCGTGGGAGGCAGTAGCGGCCCGCGCACAGGGTGCTGACGGCGGTCACGTCCTGCCGGGCCCGGAGCGCCTCGTCGTAGCGGGCAGGCCGGGCGCCGCGGCGGGCCAGGCGCAGGGCGGTGCGGATGCGGCGGGGCGGCAGGAGCGCGATGAGCCGGGCGGCGGCGACGGCGGTGCGGGCGGCGATACGGCGGCTCACCGGCGGCCGGACGCCGCCGGTGTCCAGGACCTGGCTCACGAGGCGGTCACCAGCGCTTCCTTGAGGAGGTGGTCGAGCAGGGCGGTGACGTCGGCGGCGGCGCGCTCACGGTTCACCGGGCGGGTCGAGGCGAGGCGGTCGGCCACCTCGTCCGGTGCGGCGCCGTCGAGGAGCGCCGTGACGACGAGTGCGCCGGTGCCGTTGAGCTGCCAGTACCGGCCGGTGCGCTCGTCGAGCAGCACCATGCCGTCGCCGGTGGCGCAGGCGGTGACATCAGGGCGAAGTCGGTGCAACGTCCTTCTCCTGTGCGTCGTGTCGGGCATCGTGGTGTTCCAGGTCGCGCAGCCACGCTTCCGCGCCGAGGGTGGCCTCCAGTTCCGGGGCCCCGCCGGTGAGGAGTTGCGGCGAGAGCAGTGCCCGGCGCAGCTCATCGGCGTCGGCCACGCCCGCGGCCACCAGCCGGGAGTCCTCGGCCCAGGCGGCCAGGGTGCGCCGCTGTCGCCGCAGGCCCTCCCGCCACTCGGCCCCGCAGTGGTCCTTGGTGGTCCGGCACAGGATGTGGTCGGGGACCAGTCCGTTCATGGCGGCGGCGAGCAGCGGCTTGTACGACCACGGGGTCGACGCCTCGTGCGGGCGTGCGGCGAGAGCGGCGTCGATGACGGCGTCGTCGCAGAACGGCGTATGGGCGGGCAGGCCCGCGAGCGCTGCGCGGTGGCTGAGGGGCCCGGCGGCCCGGCCTGCCTGGCGCACCATGGCGATCCAAGCGTGCCGGCCACGGTCGCGGTGCAGCGGCTCGGCCCGGTGCGCCGCCGCCCGCAACTGCTCGCGGCAGAGCTCGACCGCCTGTGCGCTCGCCCACGCCGGGAGCCGCGGGCCCGGGCCCCAGCCCAGCGGGGTCGGTGCCGCCGGCGCGATCAGGTGCTCTGCGGCCTGGGTGAGCCACGCCGCGTACGAGCGGCCGTCCACCAGGGCGCGCACCATCGCCCCGAGCGGCCATCGGTGCCGCGCGCGACGCCCGGCGGCGTGCCTGAGCCCGGTCGTCGGCGAATGCCGCAGCAGCGCGTGCAGATAGGCGGGCGGCGGCTGCACGACTTGGTCCCCGCCGTGCCCCGACAGCCGCAGTCCGGCCCCGCGCGTGAGCATGGCCTCGGCCAGGTGCCGCTGTTGTGCCCGGTCGCGCGGCGCCGCCGTCGGCTCGTCGGTGGGCTCACCGCGTACGTCGAGGCCGCTGAAGTGACCCGGCAGATCCGCGGAAGGGAACACCAGATGCTCGATGCCGGGCAGACGGGCGGCGGCGTGGTCCGCGTAGGCGCGGTCCTGGTTGGTGGGCGCGCTCCAGTCCAGAGTGACGGCGACCAGCCGCGCGCCCGCCTCGGCGGCCAGGAAGCACAGGGAGGTGGAATCCATACCGCCGGACAGATCCGCACCCGCCACCTCACCGGAGCCGACCCGCAGCGCGACCGCCCGGCGCAGTGCCTCCCTGAGACCGGCGGCGGCCTCGGCCGGCGGCAGTTCGGCCACGGGCGGCTGCCACCAGACGCGGGTACGCACCCTGCCGTCCGGCCCCGACTCCAGGGCCTGCCCCGGCTGCACGCCGTACACCCCGCCCCACAGCGCACCCCCGGCGAGCGGGTGCGGGACGCGGCCACCGGCCAGGTGCAGGGCCAGCCGCGCGGTGTCCGGCGCGGCTCCGGTCAGCCGGGCGAGCGTCAGGGAGCGGTCGGCGCACACCGTGCCCCCCTCCACCTCGGCCCGGAACACCCTCCGCTGCCCCGAGTGACTGCCCCGCACATACGTGTGCCCGGCGACCGAGGCGATGACATGGAAACAGCCGTGGGCGCCCGACAGGGCCGCCTCGATGTGCGCAGGATCGCCGATCCGCCGGGCCCGTACGGCGAGTTGTCCGGCGTCGAGCGAGCAGGTGCCGGCGACGGCCAGCCGTACCGCACCGGCGGTGCAGACGGTCATCTCCTCGCCGGTCCAGCGGCCGGCCAGCCACGGCCGGCCGGAGGGATGCGGCACGACCCGGAGCGTGTCCGGGCGGGCGGTTTCCCGGAGTCGGGCCATGACGCGGGGGTGGAGGTCCCGGTCGGGGAGAACGACGAACCAGCAGCCCGGGGTGGAGTGCATGGGCCTCTCCAAGAGGGGGTGGGTGACCACGTGGGGGCGGACCGGGTACCGGCCCGCGGCGTGAGAGCCACGGACCGGTACGAGGGTGTGGGTCACTCGTCGTGGTAGAAGAACTCGCCTTCGGGCTCGCCGCCTCCCTCGCCCTGGGTGAGGTCGGCGTACGCCCCGGCCTCGGCCAGCAGCGGCGGCTCGTAGAAGTCCACGGTCTCCATGGCCATGAGCGCTTCGTTCACAGCGGTCACCTCCGGTCGCGGAGGCGGAATTCCCGCCCCCGGTCAAGCAGTTACGCATCCCAGAACCGGACGAGGCCAGGGGAACCCGGACAAACCCATCGTGTGAGGGATGAGAGACCCGGAGCTGTCACGCGCCGGGGAGGTGCACCGGCGCTCGGCCGGGCCCCCGAAAGCGCCGCCGGAGTCAGGAGAGCCCGGAGGCCCGGAACACCGCGTGCCCCGTCTCGTCGTCGATGCGGTGGCCGAGCCGCTCCAGGACATCCGCGCCGTGGCGCAGCGTGCCACGCTCCAGGGAGCGGCGGACGCCCGTGTCGAGTTCGTGCCAGAGCAGCGGGTTGGCCGCGAGGATCCGGGGGTCGAGTTCCAGGCGCCGGCCGTGGACGTCCCGCAGGACCAGGTGGGAGGAGACGCCGTCGTACTGACGTACGGCCGTCAGCGCGTCCGTGCGGATGACGATCCGGCGCCAGGGGGTGCGTACCGCCAGCCAGCCGGGGCCCGCGCTCACCTGCGGCGGCAGCAGGACGCCGAGCACCGTGGCCGACAGGACGCCCCAGAGCAGGGCACGCGTGAGCGTCAGGCTTCCGGCGTCCCAGTCGACGAGCAGGCACATGGCACAGAACACCAGCGTGCAGCACACCGCGAGCCGCGCACCGTCACGCCAGTGGCGGTCGCCGACCGGGGCCGCCGGTGAGCTCCGTTCCATGCCCTGAAAATAGGCGGCCGTCAGGGCTCTGTGGCCCCCGCTGACGGGGTTCTGGCGCCCCGCGGGCGAATATTGACGGGTTTCTGACGCGCTCGACGGGGTCTGTCGATCCGCGCACCGGCTGCTTATGCTTGATCACGTTCCGGAACTCAGACCTCCGTACCGTCTATCGGAAGGGTTCCATGGAGAGGCTCCGCAGCGCGCAGTGGTACGAGGGACAGGACCGCAACGCCTACATACACCGGGCCTGGATGCGGCGCGGAGTGCCGGACGACGCCTTCGCGGGCCGGCCTCAGATCGCGATCGCCAACACCGCCTCGGACCTGACTCCTTGCAACGCGCATCTGAACGAGGTCGCGGCCTCGGTCCGGGGCGGCGTGTACGAGGCGGGCGGCATCCCGCTGGACCTGCCCGTGGTGTCGCTGGGGGAGACGCAGGTGCGGCCCACCGCCATGCTGTGGCGGAACATGGCCGCGATGGCCACGGAGGAGATGCTCAGGGCCAACCCCGTCGACGGCGTGGTCCTGCTCGGCGGCTGCGACAAGACGATCCCGTCGCTGCTGATGGCCGCGGCCTCGGTGGACCTGCCCGCGGTCGTGGTTCCCGGCGGCCCCATGCTGAACGGCACCTTCCGCGGCGGCCTGCTGGGCTGCGGCACCGGCGTGTGGAAGCTGTCGGAGGAGGTCCGGGCGGGCACGCTTTCCCAGGAGCAGTTCGCCCGCTCCGAGTCGGCGATGATCCGCAGCCGCGGACACTGCAACACCATGGGCACGGCCTCGACGATGGCGCTGGTGGCCGAGGCGCTGGGCACCGTGCTCCCCGGCCTGGCCGGCACCCCCGCCCCGGACAGCCGTCTGCTGGAGGCCGCCCACCGCACGGGCCGGCTGGCGGTGGACATGGTGGGCGCCGATCGGCGACCCGGGACGTTCCTGACCGGGGCGTCCTTCCGGAACGCGATCGTCGCGCTGGCCGCGATCGGTGGCTCGACCAACGCCGTCGTCCATCTCCTGGCCATCGCGGGCCGGTTGGGCATCGACCTCTCGCTCGACGACTTCGACCGCATCGGCTCCCGGGTGCCGGTCCTGGTGGACCTCCAGCCGGCCGGGCGTTTCCTCATGGAGGACTTCCATCGCGCCGGCGGGCTGCTCGCCGTCCTGCGCGAGGTGCGCGATCTGCTGGATCCCGAGGCGCTGACCGTCACCGGCAGGCCGTTGGCCGACTTCCTCGACGGCGCCGAGATCTGGGACGGCGAGGTCATCCGCACCCGTGCCGAACCGCTGGTCGCCGAGGGCGGCATCGCCGTCCTGCGCGGCAACCTCGCCCCCGACGGCGCCCTCGTGAAACCGGCCGCCGCCTCCCCGCACTTGCTCCGGCACCGGGGCCGGGCCGTCGTCTTCGACAGCATTGAGGACTTCCACGCCCGGATCGACGACCCCGGACTCGACGTCGACGCCGACTCCGTTCTCGTCCTGCGCGGCTGCGGTCCCAAGGGCTATCCGGGCATGCCCGAGGTGTCGAACATGCCCCTGCCGAAGAAGCTGCTGGAGCAGGGGGTGCGTGACATGGTCCGCGTCTGCGACGGCCGGATGAGCGGCACGGCCTACGGCACGGTCGTCCTGCACGTCGCGCCCGAGGCCGCGGCCGGGGGTCCGCTCGGCCTCGTACGGACCGGCGACTTCATCACGCTCGACGTCGACGCCCGCCGCATCGACGTCGACGTGCCCGCGGACGAACTCGCCCGCAGAAGCCCCGGCAAGGCCACCGTCGCCGGCTTCGCCAACCCCCGGCGCGGCTGGGAGCGCCTCTACGTGGACCATGTCCTCCAGGCCGACACGGGCGCCGATCTCGACTTCCTCGTGGGCTCCAGCGGCTCCGAGGTGACCCGCGAGTCGCACTGACACGGGGTCACCTCAGGAAATCACCAGGTCACGGGCAACTCGGTGACACCGCCGGTGAGGGTCGTGCGCACCTCCAGCTCGTCCAGCTCCTTGGCCAGCCGCAGACCGGGCAGCCGACGCGCCAGGGTGGCGAACACGATGCGCAGTTCGACACGGGCCAGACTCGCGCCGATGCAGAAGTGCACGCCGTGGCCGAAACCGAGGTGGTTGCGTTCGGGGCGGTCGGGATCGAAGGTCTCGGCGTCGGAGTAGACGGAGGAGTCGCGGTTGGCGGCGTTGATCGACAGGACCACGGCGTCGCCGCGCCGGATGGTGACACCGGCGACATCGACATCGGTGTGGGCGTACCGCAGCAGGCCGAGGTCGCCGGGTGCGCCGAGGCGCATGATCTCCTCGACGGTGGCGTTGACCCGGCCGTCAGGGTCGGCGGTCAGGTTCTGCCACTGGTCGGGACGGGTGAGCAGGAAGAGCGTGCCCAGGCCGATGCGGTTGACGGTGGTCTCGTGCCCGGCGAACAGCAGCCCGACACAGAGCTGGATCATGTCGGCGTAGTCGTAGTCCGCGTCGGTGCTCTGCGCACGGACCAGGTCCGAGATCACGTCCTCGCCCGGCTGCCCGCGTTTGGACTCGGCGAGTCCCGTCATGTACGCGTTGAACTCGTCCCGCGCCTCGTGGGCCGCGTCGCCGATGGCGTAGTCGGACATGCGCTCCGACAGTGAGGCGAAGTGTTCACGGTCGCTCTCGGGCACCCCGAGCAGCCGGCAGATGACCGCGACCGGCAGCGGAAAGGCCAGGCCGGCCTGCAGATCGACGACCCCGTCCGGGGCGGACGCGTGCTCGGTGATCAGCCGGTCGACACAGTCGTCGACCAGGTGCTGGACGTGATCGGTCAGCATCCGCATCCGCTTGGCCGAGAACGCCGGGGTCAGCAGCCGGCGCATCCGTGTGTGGTCGGCCTCCTCGGTGGCGTAGTTGCCGGTGGGGCCGTCCAGTACGGCGGCGGACGTCAGGCGTGAGGCACGTTCCGGTTCGGGATGGGAGCGGCCGAGGCGCTTGTCGCTGAGCAGGTCGCGGACCTCCTCGAAGCGGGTGACCAGCCAGGCGGGATCCCCGGCCGGGGTGGTGACAGGCGTGACGGGCGCCTCCCGGCGCAGCACGTCGTACAGAGGGGCGAGGTCGAGCACGTTCGGCCTCGCGAAGGGCAGTTGCTGACGCTCGGCGGCAACGCTCACGGCGTTCCTCCTGTGATCTCCGCATGCGATCTTCGAGCCGCCCCGACCGTAGCAGTTTGTTGGCAGTAACTGTCATTAAAGTTTCGGTCAGTCCTCCCTTGTCGCGGGCATGTTTAGATCGCCTGATGGAGGACTTCATGGCGGACGGCGGGCGCGCGCCCCGCCGGGGACGGCCGCCGGTGAGCGAGGAGCAACGCGGGCGGCAACGCCTGGACATCTCCCGTCATGCCGTCCGGCTCTTCGCCGAGCAGGGCGTGGCCGCCACGTCCGGCGAGCAGATCGCGAAAGCCGCCGGGGTCTCCGAACGCACGCTGTGGCGCTGCTTCCCCACCAAGGAGAGCTGTGTCGAGCCGCTGCTCACGCAGATGATCGACGCCTTCCGGGGGGTGTTGCACGCCTGGCCGTCCGACCTCGGCCTGATCGAGCACCTGCGTACGGCCTATCGGCCGGTCATCGACTCGTCGTCAGGCGCCGATGTCGAGGCCGTTCTCGCGGTGGTCCGGCTCACCCACGACGAACCCGCGCTGCGCGCCGCCTATCTGGCGCTCCGGGAGCGTGCGGAGAAGACGTTCACCGAGGTGCTCGCCGCACGCATGGGCATGCGGCCCGACACGTTCGACGTCCGCGTGCAGGCCGCCGTCATGAGCGCCGTACTCAAGGTCGCGGCCGACGACTTCGCCCGGGAAACGGCCGATCGGGGCATCACCCCGGAAGCGCTGGACGGACATCGCGACCACCTCGCGGACGCGCTCGGCCTGGTCACGCGCGGTCTCTCGGGCCGGTAGGGCGGCGGACTAGCGAGCCGGGTCGCCGTCGTACTCGCGGCGGGCCCGGTCGACCTTGTCCAGGTTGCCGGCCGCCCACTCGGAGAGATGCGCGAAGAGCGGGGCGAGGCTGCGGCCGAGTTCGCTGATCTCGTACTCGACGCGAGGGGGCACCTCCGGGTGGTACGTACGCACGATCAGACCGTCGCGCTCCAGTTGGCGCAGTCGCTGGGTCAGCACCTTCGGGGTGATGCGGGCGATGCGCCGCTGCAGTTCCACGAAGCGCTGCCGGCCGTGGGCGTGCAGGGTCCACAGGACAGGTGTGGTCCACCGGCTGAAGACGATGTCGACGACCGGCGAGATCGGGCAGGCGAGCACCGGCTCGGTCGTCGTGTCGGACGCGGTCGGTGCGGCGTCGTCGGCCATGCGCTTCCCCCTCGGACAGTCACTTTCCTGTAGGTACCTACTTTACTTCCGGTGTTAGCGTCCCCCTGTCCCGCCCGGCCTACGGGCGGCATCAACCACTGTGCACACAAGGGGAGTTACTCATGTTCGTAGTGACGGGGGCGACGGGCAATGTCGGCAGTTCGCTCATGCGGACCCTCGCGGCGGCCGGTGAGCCGGTGACCGCGACATCTCGGAGCATCACCGAAGCGGATGTTCCGGAGGGCGTCCGGCATCGCAAGGCCGACCTCACCGACGCCGAGAGCCTTCGCCCGCTGCTCGACGGCGCCGACGCGCTGTTCCTGCAGAACGGCGGGCCCAGCGCCCCTCTGCTGAACCCCCGGCACATCCTGGACGTCGCCAAGGCCGGCGGAGTGAAGCGCGTCGTACTGCTGTCCTCACAAGGAGTCGCCACCCGGCCTGAGTCGGCCTCGCACGGTGGAACGGCACGCGCCATCGAGGACGCCGTACGGCAGTCGGGCCTGGACTGGACCGTCCTGCGCCCCGGCGGCTTCCATTCCAACATGTTCGCCTGGGCCGAGTCGGTACGCACCGACAGGACCGTCGCCGCGCCGTTCGCCGACATCGGCCTGCCCACGGTGGACCCGGGCGACATCGCCGAGTCGGCCGCCGTGGCGCTGCGTGAGAGCGGGCACGCCGGCCGGACGTACGAGCTGACCGGGCCCGAGCTCGGCACACCGAGGCAACGGGCCGCGTCGATCGCGGACGCGCTCGGCGAACCGGTCCGCTTCATCGAGCAGACCCGTGAGGAGGCCCGATACCAGATGCTCCGGTTCATGCCCGAGGCCGTCATCGAGACGACGCTCGCCATCCTCGGTGAGCCCACGCCCGCCGAGCAGCGGATCAGCCCCGACATCGAACGGGTCCTCGGCCGCGCCCCTCGCACCTTCGCGGCATGGGCCCGGCAGCACGTGGCCGCGTTTCGGTGAGGCCGGCGTCAGGCGTCCGTCCGCTCATAGGAGCTGATGACGTAGCGGGCCTCGTCGTCGACCGCGTTCTCCTCCCGGTCCAGGGATATCCGCACCGGGTGACCGTCGGCGGCGTAGTCCGCCTCGGCCGTGTGGGCGTCCTCCTGCCGAGCCCGCTCCAGCTCCTTCAGGAGTTCCCCGAGGGTGGGCGCCGCGTCGGGGGCGCTTTCCAGGGCGCGTCGGCCCATGTCGTCGAGGCCCACCGACCTGACCACGGCACCGTCGCGGACCGAGATCCGGAAGGTGCCGAGCAGACTCCGCTCTCCCTCACTGGAGCGGAGCGTGTAGGTGTACGAGGCGGGCTCCTGCCAGGGTGCGCGGCCCGGCGCCCGTGTACCGGCCGGCGTGTCCGTGCCGCAGCCGGCGGCCGCGCAGATCACTCCGCCGATCAGTACGGCACGGGCGGCGAGAGATACGGCGGTCATGGCGGTGGTCCCTTCGAAGACGGCCACCGCTATGACGCCGCCCGCCCGGGGAACGTTCGGCGTGCGCAGCCGCGGGGAGGGGACGTGTGCCCCTCCCCGCGGCCGGGGCGGCTCAGGCCACCGCGGGGGTGTAGTGGGAGGCGTCGTCCCCCTCGACGACCCGGCTGAGGGTGCCGTCGATACCGACGGGGACATCGCCCGCGACGGTCACACGGTGGAGCAGCCGGGGCAGGTCGCCGTAGTCGTCGGGGGCGTAGTGCTGGGTGATGCGGTTGTCGAACAGGACGACGTCGCCCGGCGTCCAGACGACGCGCACGATGTTCTCCGGGCGGGTGACGTACGCCTGGAAGAGGCGCAGCAGATCACGCGAGTCGGACGGGCTCAGGCCGACGATGCTCTGGGCGAACCCGCCGATGAACAGGCCCCGTTCGCCGGTCTCGGGGTGGACGCGGACGAACGGGTGCGCGGTGCGGTACTTGCGGGAGACGAACCGCTTGCGGTGTTCGGCCGCCTTCTCGCTCTTCGGGGCGGCGTAGTCGTAGTCGTTGGTGTGGACGGCCCACAGCTTGTCGGCCAGCTCGCGCAGCGGCTCGGGCAGATCCCGGTACGCGGCGGCCGAGTTGGCGATGAGGGTGTTGCCGCCGTAGGGCGGGACCACGATGCTGCGCAGCGTCGAGGCCTTGGGGGGTGTGCGGACGAAGGTGACGTCCGTGTGCCACTGGTTGGCGCGGATGCCCTCGTCGCCGTCGACGGGCAGGATCTGCGGCTGGCCCTCGACGGAGGGCACCGTGGGGTGCGCCGCGGTGAGTTCACCGAAGAGGGAGGCGAAGCGGAGCTGGCCCGCGTCGTCGAGGTTCTGGTCGCGGAAGACGAGCGCCTTGTGCTCCAGAAGCGCGGAGTTGATCTCGGAGACGAGGGCGGGGTCGAGGTCGCCGGAGAGGTCCACGCCGAGGATCTCGGCGCCGATGCGGCCGCCGATCCTGCGAATGTCGAAGCCGGTGCTGGTGGTCATGAGCGGTGTCCTTTCAGAGGTGCCAGTGAGAAGTGGGGGGTGGGTTTCCGCCGGGCGCGCCCGGTCAGCCGTCCGCCGGCAGCCGCCAGGAGCTGAGCCGTCGCTCCACCGCCACGAGGAACTGGTTGAAAACCACTCCGATGGCGGAGATCGTGACGATGCCCGCGTACATCTGCGGGATCGCGAAGTTGTACTGCGAGGCGTTGATCAGATAGCCCAGACCCGCCTTGGCGCCGATCATCTCGGCGGCGACGAGCACCAGGATGGAGACCGCTCCGGCCAGCCGGATGCCGGTGAAGACGACCGGTACCGCGGACGGCAGGATGACCTTCTGGAACAGCCGGGGCGCGGACAGGTCCATCGACCTCGCCAGCTTCAGCAGCGTCGGGTCGACGCCCCGGACCGCGCTGATGGTGTTGAGCAGGATCGGCCAGGTGCAGGCGTACAGCACGATCGAGATCTTCGAGGTCTCGCCGATGCCCAGCAGCAGCACGAACACCGGCAGCAAGGCCAGCGCCGCGGTGTTGCGGAAGACCTCCAGCAGCGGGCCGAGGAAGTCGGCCACCGGCCGGTACCACCCGATCAGCAGTCCGAGCGGCACGGCGACCGCCACGGCGAGCCCGAAGCCGCTGAACGAACGCACCAGGCTGGCCCAGGTGTTGTCGGCGAGCGAGCCGTCGGCGGCCAGCTCCCACCAGGCGCGGGCGACCTCGCTGAACGGCGGCAGGAACGTCCGGTCGACCAGCCCCAGGCGCGGCGCGGTCTCCCACACCAGCAGCAGAGCCACGATCGCCGCTGACCTGGTCGCCCCGCTCACCAGCAGTTCCGGCAGCCGGCGCACCACCCGGCGCACCCGGGCCGTCGTGACGGGGACCCGGCGCGCCTGCGGCGGCGACACCCCGGGGGAGGGGATCGAGGCGAGCTCGGTGGAGCCGGACGTCGTGCTCTTCTCGGTGACCGTGTCGATGGCCGAACTCATACGGCGGCCGCCTCCTTCTCCAACTGCTGGGCCCTTGCGACCTCGTCGTGCAGCAGCGACCAGATCTCGTGCCGGTGGCGTGCGAACTCGGGACTGGAGCGCAGGTCGTCCGTCGCGTCCCGGGAGCCGAGGGCGACCGGCACGATCTGCTTGACGCGGCCCGGCCTGGACGTCATGACGGCGACGCGCTGCCCCAGGTAGACGGCCTCGTCGATGCCGTGCGTGATGAAGACGACGGTCTTGCCGGTGCGCTGCCAGATGCGCAGCAGCTCGTCCTGGAGCGACTCGCGGGTCTGGGCGTCCAGCGCGGCGAACGGCTCGTCCATCAGCAGCACATCGGGGTCGTAGGCGAGACTGCGGGCGATCGCCACGCGCTGCCGCATGCCGCCCGACAGCTCGTGCGGATGGCGGTCCTCGAATCCGGTCAGGCCGACCAGGTCGAGGAACTCCCGTGCCCGTGCGGCGCGTTGACGGCGCGGGACGCCGGTGGCCTCCAGGCCGAACTCGACGTTGCCCTGCGCCGTGCGCCAGGGCAGCAGCGCGTACTGCTGGAACACGATGCCGCGGTCCAGGCCCGGTCCGTCGACGGGACGCCCGTCCAGCAGGATGCGTCCGCCGGAGGGCCGGGTGAGACCGCCGAGCAGATCCAGCAGGGTCGACTTCCCGCAGCCGCTGGGACCGACGAGGACGACGAACTCGCCGGCCGCGATCCGCAGGTCGATTCCGTCGAGTGCGGTAAAACGGGTGGTCTGCCGTGCCCCCTTCCGGTCCTTGACGGTGAATTCCTTCGACACGTTCTCGAATTCGATCTTCGGTGTGGTGGATTCCGTCACGCTGGTCAGCTCCCGCCGGCGTTGAATTCGTTGGTGTAGAGGTCCGACAACGTGACCTGGTCCTTCTTGATGTCGCCGCGCTCGGTCAGCCAGTCGACCCACAGCTGGAGTTCCTTGCCGGTGATACGGCCCGCCTTCTCGGCGACGCCCGTGGACCGCCAGTACTTCAGGGGCGCGGGGTCCTCGTTGCGGCCGCGCTTCTTCACGATGTCCGTCATCCGGGCGACGACTTCCTCGCGTGGAGTGGAACGGGCCCATTCGATGGCCTTTCCGACGCCGGTGACGAAGGTCCGTGCGGTGTCGGGGTTCTGCCGCAGGAAGCGGTCGGTCATCACATAGGTGCCGGCGCTGAACGCGCCGAGCAGCTGGTAGTCGGTGAACAGGGGGCGGATGCCTCCGGTGGCCAGGGCCTTGTCGCGCAGGAGCCCGCCGAGGACGGCCACGTCGATCTGCTTCTGACGCAGGGTCTGCTCGGTGTTGACCGGCGGGACGACCAGCGGCTCGACCTTGCCGATGTCCGACCCCGACAGACCGCCCCGCTGCAGCCAGATGTCGAGCATGGCCTCGGAGTGGGCTCCGAGGGTGTTCATCCCTACCTTCCTGCCGAGCAGGTCCCGGGCCGAGCGCAGGGGGCTGTCCTCAAGGACGTAGAAGCCGTTGTAGGCGTCCTTGTCGGCGCCGTAGTAGCTGATGACGGCCTTGATGGGGGCCTTGTTCGCGGCCAGTTTGACGACCGCGCCGTTGAACGCGCCGCCGAAGTCGATCTGGCCGGTCGCCGCGGACTGGATGTCCTGCGGCCCGCTGATGGTGTTGCCGACCCAGTCCAGCTTCACGTCCCCGAGATAGCCGAGGTCCTCGGCCAGCTCCGGCAGGATGACCTGTCCGGCCCAGCCCTGGTAGCGGAGCGTCTTGGTCCCGCCCTTGCCGGACGTGGCACCGGCGGTCGTGCCACAGCCCACCGCCACCGCCGAAAGACCGAGCAGGGAGAGGAATTGGCGTCGGGTCGATGCCGTCGTGGCCATGGAAAAGGTCCATTCGAAAGCAGGGGAGAGGGCCTGAATGCCTTCTGGGGAAACTCGGCAGGAAAAAACCGGCGAGAAATCGGTCGACGACGAGGACGGCGAAACGGCCGTGGTGGTCGACTGTCAGAGGGAGCGGGGACAGTGGTTCCCGAAATTGCTCACGAGAAGGAGAATCGCAGCGAAATCCGGCCGGGTCAACGGCGATCGGGCAGGCGACATCAGAGTGAAGCGCGCTGTTCACAATCGCCGTCGAGCAGGCCGGCGAGGGTTACACAGGCAGGACGAAAGGAGGGTGCGCGCCGTTGAGGAAGTAGTCCCCGACATCACGGAGCCGGTGGGCGACGGGCTCGTACAGGGTGTGGGTGCGGGCATTGCGCCAGAAGCGGTCGAAGCCCAGCCGCGCGGACGCGGAGCGGACACCGATGATGTCGAGAGCGCGGGCCGTGGACTCCTGCACGGCCTTGGACGCGGCGGCTTCGGCCATGGCCACGAGGACGGAGATCTCCGCGTACTCCTCGTAGCCGAGGTCCTCGCCGTGTGCCAGCCCCCCGTGCACGGCATCCCGCGCCTGGTCGGCGAGCGCGGACGCCGAGCGGGTGAGCACCGTGAGTTCCCCGTACGCGGTCAGCACCTGCGGGTCCTGCGGCGAGCCGACCGGCCAGTCCGGGTGCCAGTGGGAGTGGCCGGTCCTGCTGTACTCACGGGCCTCGGCGAGCACCCCCTCGGCCATGCCGAGACGGAGCTGCACCGAGAGAAGACGCCCGACCGGTGAGAGCAGAGCGGTGCGGGGCGACAGCACGTCCTCGTCCGCGGCCAGGGAGCCCAGCACATCGCCGGCCGCGATCGGTACGGCGTCGAACTCCGCGCTTCCGCCCGCCGCGAGCCGCTGCCCGAACGGGTCGGCGTCGCCGTCGATCACCACGCCCGGGAGCGAGGGATCGACCACGACGGCCAGCGGCTCGCCGGTGTCGGCCCGCACCGCCCGCACGGCGAGACGGTCGGCGACCAGGACGCCGGCGGCGTAGCTCTGCCGGCCGTTCAGCACATACCCCTGCGCGTTCCTGGCGAGCGACAGAGCCGGTTCCTGCCGCGCCAGACCACCGCCCCAACACCACTGCTCCGCGGCGGAGCGCTGCTCAAGCCGGGCGGCGAGGGCCGGTTCGGTGAAGAACCGGGCGCTCCACGACATGAAGTAGTGACAGCCGAGCAGTTGGCCGATCGCGCCGTCGGCCGCGGCGATCTCCCGGACCACGGAGTACGCCGTGGGCCAGTCCTCGCCGCCACCCCCGAGCCCGGCCGGTATCAGGAGCGTCAGCAGGCCCGACTCGCGCAGCCGGGCCACCTCGTCGAACGGGGGCTTGCCGGCCTGGTCCCTGGCCACCGCGTCCGTGGCGAGGTCGTCCGCCGTCTCACGGGCCACGTGCAGCCAGTGCGTACGTCCGGGCCCGGTCGGCTCGGACTCCGAGCCGGGGCCGGTCGGCGCAGGGGCTGGGCCCATGGCGGAGGTCTCCTCAACTTGTGTGGGGCATGCATCATCCTGCGCAGCGGCCCGAGGCGCCGTCAATACTTTCCTAGTAATTCTATAGGGAATGTAGGGAACGCGGGGAGCGGCGGTATCCGGCCAGCCGGGCCCTCAGCTTCTGCACGGGCGTGGGCGGCAGGGCCCGCGCCGCGCCCCGCGCGTAGTGCCGCTCCACATAGAACTGCCCCACGCTGAGCACGGTGGTGACGGCGATGTACCAGAGCGTGGCGACCATCAGCAGCGGGATGACCTGGTAGGTCTGGTTGTAGACCAGTTGGGCCGAGTACAGCAGGTCGTGCACGGCCAGCACACTCACGATGCTCGTGCCCTTCAGGGTGCCGATCAGCATGTTGCCTGCGGTCGGCACGATGGAGCGCATCGCCTGCGGCACCACGATCCGGCGCAAGGTGCGCGCCCTGCCGATGCCGAGGGCCTGGGCCGCCTCCGTCTGGCCGGCGTCCACCGACAGGATGCCGCCGCGCACCACCTCCGCGGCGTAGGCGGCCTCGTGCAGCGTCAGCCCGATGACGGCGGTGAGCGCCGGGCCGAGCAGGTTCACCGTCTTGACGGTGATGAACTGCGGGCCGAACGGGACGCCGAGGCCGAGCGTCGGGTAGAGGGCGCCGATGTTGAACCAGAACAGCAGCTGCACCAGCAGCGGAGTGGACCGGAAGACCCATACGAAGCCCCAGCTCAGTGTGGCCAGCACGGGGTTGTCGGACAGCCGCATCACCGCCAGCGGGATGCCGAGCAGGAAGCCGAGCACCATCACCACACCGGTCAGCCACAGGGTGAGGAGCAGCCCGTCCAGCACGGCGCCACTGGTGAAGTAGAGGCCCACCACGTCCCATTGGAAGGCGCGGTTGCGGACGACGGAGTTGACCACCATCGCGAAGGCCAGCAGCGCGACGGCCGCGGACAGCAGCCGGCCGACGCGCCGGCGCGGCACGATCCGCGGCGGATCCTCGTCGGACTTCCGACCCGGAATCAGTCCGGAGGACGCCGTCGGAGGTCCTGCGGACGCGGCGGGTGCGGAGTCGGTGAGATCGGGGAGCGAGACCATCGGAAGGATCTCCAGGGAGGGAGGCGCGGCATGGGTACGGGCCGGAGTCCGGCTCGGGGCGTCATCACGCTCGCCGCGTCCCTCAACGCGGTGCGCCCGATCGTAGAGGTCCGACACACACAGGTGTCAACCACGCACAGGAACCGTTCAACTCCCGTCCGGCATCCGAGCCGTGGTTGACGAAAAGCGAGATGTCCTGCTCAAGTAGTCGCATGAATGCCGGACAGCGCCTGGTCAGCCGGGTCCACATCGACTTCGGTCGAGTGTGGTCCGCGGCGTGTTGCGCCTGACACGGCAGCGGGCCGTCTGACCGGCCCTTCCCTCCCTCGGTGTCCCCGTCGCGGGCCGAGTCTCTCTTCTGACACGCGCTGCCGTCGCCCCACCCCGCCAGGGGCCCGTACCCCGGCGTCATCACCCCTGTTCACCACCTGGTTCCGCACGCCCTGAGGCGCCGTCACACCCGGCCGCCCCGAGGGCCGCCCCGCCGTGCCCGTTTCCGCGAACTCGGCGCGGTCTCAGAGGACTTGAGGAAAGGCCGTACCCATGCCCGTGGAGTTCCTCGGCATCGCCGCCACCCACAACGGTTCCGAAACCACCCCGCGCTCCGGCGCGGCGTTCGACAAGGAGTACACGCTCCGCCTCGCCCGCGCGCACGAGGACCACGACTGGGACCGGGTGCTGTTCGCCTACGGCTCCGGATCGCCCGACCCGGCGCCGGCCGCCGCCTACATCGCGAGCAGGCTGGACCGGCTCCAGATCCTCCTCGCCCACCGGCCCAACGTCTCGTACCCGACCTTCGCCGCGAAGACCTTCACCACCCTCGACCAGATCAGCGAGGGCCGGCTGACCGTGCACTTCATCACGGGCGGCAACGACCACGAACAGGGCCGCGAGGGCGACACCCTCACCAAGGACGAGCGCTACGCCCGCACCCGCGAGTACATCCGGATCGTCAAGAAGATCTGGACCACGCACGAGCCCTTCGACCACGAGGGCGAGCACTACCGCTTCCACGACTTCGTCAGCGACGTCTTCCCGGTCCAGCAGCCGCGCCCGAACGTGTCCTTCGGCGGCTCGTCGCCCGCCGCGTACGCCGCCGGAGGCGCCGAGGCCGACGTCTACTGCCTGTGGGGCGAGCCCCTGGCGAAGACCGCCGAGCAGATCGAGACGGTGAAGGCGGCGGCGAAGGCGGCGGGCCGCACCGATGTGCCGCGCATCCAGGTGGCCTTCCGCCCGATCATCGCCCCGACCGAGGAACTGGCCTGGGAGAAGGCGCACCGCACGGTCGGCGCGATCAAGGCCCGCAAGGAGCGGGGCGAGGCGATCACCAAGCGCCACAACGGACTGGCCCAGCCCCAGAACACCGGTTCCCAAAGGCTCATCGCCATCGCCGAGGCGGGGGAGCGCTACGACCGCGCCCTGTGGACCCCGACGGCCGCCGCGACCGGCGGCGCGGGCAACTCCAACGCCCTGGTCGGCACCCCGGAGACGGTCGCCCAGGCCCTCCTGGACTACTACGACCTCGGCGTCGACATCCTCTCCGCCCGCGGCTACGACCTGCTGGGCGACGCCATCGACTTCGGACGGCATGTGATCCCCATCGTCCGCGAGGAGGTCGCCAAGCGCGACGCCGAGCGTGCGGCGCGCGGCACCCAGACCCTCACGGCGGTGAACGGATGACCTCCGCCCCGGAACTGACGTTCCTTCACGTTCCCGTCTCCGATCCCCGCGTCGAGCCACTGCTGCGCGAACTCGGCCACGAGTACTCCAGACGCTACGGCAAGGACGCGCACGCCGAGATCGCCCGCTACCCCGACGAGGAGTTCACCGAGCCCCACGGCGGGCTGCTCCTGCTGCTCCTGGAACACGGCGAAGCCGTCGCGGGCGGCGCCTTCCGCCGCTACGACACCACCACCGCCGAGCTGAAGCGGATCTGGAGCCACTCCGCCCACCGGCGGCGCGGACTGGCCCGGCGCGTCGTCGCCGAGCTGGAGCACGAGGCGGCCCTCCGCGGCTACCGCCGGATCTACCTCACCACGGGCCCGCGCCAGCCCGAAGCCCGCGGCCTGTACCTGGCCACCGGCTACACCCCCCTGTTCGACACCGAGGCCGACCCGGAGACCATCGGCCCGCTGCCGTTCGAGAAGCACCTCGGAGAGGCCACCCACCCGTGAACATCCGCCCGATCAGAACCCCTCTGCGCGGCGCCGTCGGCCTCGCCCTGCTGCCCCTCCTTGCGCTGACCGCCTGCGGCTCCGGCGGCACCCCCGGCACCAGTCCGGCGGGCGCCCAGGCGTCCCCCGCACCCACCGACGACCCGGTCGCCGCCGTACGCGAGGTGGACTCCATCGCCGCCCTGCTGCCCGCCGACGTCCGCAAGGCGGGCACCCTGCGCATCGGCAGCTCCGTCGGATTCCCGCCCGGGGCCTACTACCCGAACGGCCCCGGCAAGGCGCCCGCGGGCCAGGACATCGACATCGCCGACGCGGTGGCCAAGGTCCTCGGCGTGAAACCGGCCCGCCAGGACGCCTCCTTCGAGACCATCCTGCCCGCCCTCGGCAGCGGCAAGTTCGACGTCGGCACCGGCAACTTCGGTGTCACCACCCAGCGCCTGAAGACCGTCGACTTCGTCACCTACATCAACGACGGCCAGGGCTTCGCCGTGAAGAAGGGCGACACCACCCTCAAGAAGAAGGTCACCGACCTGAAGCAGCTCTGCGGGCTGACCATCGGCACCGGCGCCGGCACCACCTTCGAGACGACCCTCACCGCCCAGAAGGACATCTGCGCCAAGGCCGGCAAGAAGCCGTACGAGGTGAAGGTCTACTCGGAGAACGCCGCGACCCTCACCGCGCTCCAGCAGGGCCGCATCGACGTGATCATGTCGACCATCAACGGCCTGCGCTACCAGGCGTCCCAGCCCGCCTCCCAAACCACCTTCCTCGGCGAGTACCACCGCCTCGACGTCGGCTTCGCCTTCGCCAAGAACTCCCCGCTCACCAAGGCCTTCCAGGCCGCCGTCGACGCACTGATCAAGGACGGCACCTACGCCCGGATCCTGAAGAAGTGGGGCACCTCCGCCTCCGCGATCGACGCGTCGCAGATCAACCCGCCCGAGCACAGGTGACCCATGAGCAGCGACACCCTCACAGAACCGGCCCCCCGGCTGGTCGAAGACCCGGCCGAACTGAAGGTCGTCCCCACCCGCCACTACGCCCGCTGGGCCGCCGGCGCCGCCGTGCTCGTACTGATCGCCCAGTTCGTCCACGGCCTGGCCACGAACCCCGTCTGGGAATGGCACGTCTTCGCCGAGTACGTCTTCTCGGAGACGATCGTCCAGGCGGTGTGGGTGACCCTCCAGCTCACCGCCTACGCCACCGTTCTCGGCTTCCTCCTCGGCACGGTGATCGCCTTCATGCGGCTGTCACGCAGCCCGCTGCTGTCGACCGTCGCCTGGGCCTACATCTGGATCTTCCGGTCGATCCCGATGATCGTCCAGCTCGTGTTCTGGTTCAACCTCAGCGCCCTCTACAAGGAGCTGGGCCTCGGCATCCCCTTCGGACCCGTCTTCTGGTCCGTCGACAGCAACACCCTCATCGGCACCATCGGCGCCGCCGTCATCGGGCTGACCCTGCATCAGGCCGCCTACGCCGCCGAGATCGTCCGCGGCGGTGTCCTCGCCGTCGACCACGGACAGCTCGAAGCAGCCGCCGCGCTCGGCATCCCCCGGCTGCGCCAGATCCGCCGGATCGTCCTGCCGCAGGCCATGCGCGCCATCCTGCCCACCGCCGGCAACGAGATCATCGGCCTGCTCAAAGGCACCTCGGTGGTCTACGTGATGTCCATCGGCGAGCTCTTCTACCAGGTCCAGGTGATCTACGGCCGCAACGGCCGGGTCATCCCGCTGCTGCTCGTCGCCACCGCCTGGTACGTCGTCCTGACCTCCCTGCTGTCCATCGCCCAGTACTACGTCGAGCGCCGCTACGCCCGGGGCGCCGACCGCACCCCGCCACCCACCCCGTTCCAGCGCGCCCGGCGCTTCCTGACGAAGGAGAGCCCATGAACGCCGTCATGGTCGACGTCCACGGCGTCCACAAGAGCTTCGGCCCCCTGGAGGTACTGCGCGGCGTCGACCTGGAGGTCCGCGCCGGCGAGGTCACCGTGATCCTCGGCCCGTCCGGCTCCGGCAAGTCCACACTGCTGCGCACCATCAACCACCTGGAGAAGGTCAACAGCGGCTGGGTCACCATCGACGGCGAGCTCATCGGCTACCGCCGCTCCGGCAACAAGCTGCACGAACTGAAGGAGAAGGACGTTCTGAAGCAGCGGACCGACATCGGGTTCGTCTTCCAGAACTTCAACCTCTTCCCGCACCTGACCGTGCTGGAGAACCTCGTCGAAGCCCCCGTCTCCGCGCTGCGCCGCCCGCGCAAGGAGGCGGAGGAGACCGCCCGCCGGCTGTTGGAGCGGGTCGGCCTCGCCGACAAGACCGACGCCTATCCACGGCAGTTGTCCGGCGGACAGCAGCAGCGCGTCGCCATCGCCCGCGCACTCGCCCTCGAACCCAAGGTGCTGCTCTTCGACGAACCCACCTCGGCGCTCGACCCCGAACTGGTCGGCGAGGTCCTCGACGTCATCAAGGACCTCGGCCGCACCGGCACCACCATGATCGTCGTGACCCACGAGATCGGCTTCGCCCGCGAGGTCGCCGACACCGTGGTCTTCATGGACGCCGGAGTCGTCGTGGAACAGGGCCCGCCCTCGGCCGTCCTCGACGCCCCGCGGCACGAGCGCACCCGCGCCTTCCTCTCCAAGGTCCTCTGACCGCCCTCCCGTTACGCACGCTACGCACGCAAGGAGCACCACCGTGGCCACCCTCGCCGCCCGCCGCACCACCGCCGCAACGCTCGGCCTCGCCACCGCCCTCGTCCTCGCCGGCTGCGCCAACCCCACCGACGGCGGCACCACCGAGGTCGCGGCCGAGCACGGCAGCAAGACGCAGATCGACATCAGCCCCGACCAGAAGCGCATCACGACCGGAAAGGTCGACTCCATAGCGGCGGAAGTCCCGGAGAAGATCCGCAAGAGAGGCACCCTGGAACTCGTCTCCTCGGCCGGCTCCGCCGCACCGCTGACCTTCTACGCCACCGACAACAAGACCGTCATCGGCGTCGAGCCCGACCTCGCCCACCTCGTCGCCGACGTACTGGGCCTCAAGCCCCACATCAACACCGTCTCCTGGGAGAACATCTTCGTCGGCCTCGACAGCGCCAAGTACGACGCCGGCCTCAGCAACATCACCGTCACCGAGGAACGCAAGGAGAAGTACGACTTCGCCACGTACCGCGAGGACAACCTCGGGTTCGCGGCCAAGAAGGGCAGCGGCCTGAAGATCACCGGGCCGAAGGACGTGGCGGGCAGGACCGTCGCCGTGAGCAGCGGCACCAACCAGGAGAAGCTGCTGGTCGAGTGGTCGGCGCAGAACAAGAAGGCCGGCCGCGAGCCGGTGGACATCAAGTACTACCAGAACGAGAGCGACACCTACCTCGCTCTCCAGTCCGGCCGGATCGACCTCTACCTCGGCCCCAACCCGACCGCCGCCTACCACGCGGCCACCAGCGGGAAGACGGAGGTCGTCGGCACCTACTCCGGGGCCGGCGCGGGCCTCCAGGGCCTCATCGCGGCCACCACGAAGAAGGACAGCGGACTGGCCGAGCCGCTCGCCGACGCGATCAACCACATCATCGACAACGGCACCTACGCGAAGGTGCTGAAGCGCTGGGGCCTGTCCGACGAGGCCGTGACCAGGTCGGAGATCAACCCGCCCGGCCTGCCGAAGAACGGCAGCTAGCCGTCACGTCCCGAGACCGTCCGCGACCACCCGACCGCTGAGGAGCATCCGACCATGTCCGGCATCCCTCTCGGGGTCCTCGACCTCGTCCCGATCCCGTCCGGCTCCACCGCCGCCGAGGCGCTGCACCACACCATCGACCTCGCCCGGCAGACCGAGCGGTTCGGCTACAGCCGCTACTGGTTCGCCGAGCACCACCTCAACCCGGGTGTGGCCGGGACCTCACCCGCCGTCGTACTGGCCCTGACCGCCTCCGCGACCTCCACGATCAGGATCGGCTCCGGAGCCGTGCAACTCGGCCACCGCACCGCCCTGTCCACCGTCGAGGAGTTCGGCCTGATCGACGCCCTGCACCCGGGACGGCTCGACCTGGGCCTCGGCCGCTCCGGCGGACGGCCCCCCGGACAGACGGCGGAACCCCGCCCGACCACCACCCCGGTCGTCGACGGGCGCACCCCGAACGGCCTGAGGATCCCGCCCCGTTTCTCCTTCGAGCACCTGCGCGGCTCACCGCGCCTCAAGCTCCAGCAGCGGCTGTTGCAGCAGCCGGGCGCAGGCCACCAGGACTACGGCGAACAGGTCGACGACATCCTCGCGCTGCTGCGCGGCGACTACCGCTCGCCGGACGGTCTCGAAGCACATGCCGTCCCCGGCGAGGGCGCCGACGTGCAGGTATGGATCCTCGGCAGCAGCGGCGGCGAGAGCGCCGAGGTCGCGGGCCGCAACGGTCTGCGCTTCGCGGCCAACTACCACGTCAGCCCGGCCACCGTGCTGGAGGCGGCCGAGGGCTACCGGGCCGCGTTCCAGCCGTCCGGCGCTCTCGAGAAGCCCTTCGTCAGCGTCTCCGCCGACGTCGTCGTGGCCGAGGACGACGCGACCGCCCGCGAACTGGCCACCGGATACGGACCGTGGGTGCGCAGCATCCGCACCGCCGAGGGCGCGATTCCCTTCCCGACCCCCGAGCAGGCCCGCGCCCACGCGTGGACGGAGCAGGATCGCGCGCTGGTCGCCGACCGCGTCGACACCCAGTTCGTCGGCTCGCCGGGGCGCGTCGCCGACCAGCTCGAACAACTCCAGGAGGCCACCGGCGCCGACGAGCTGATCATCACCACCATCACGCACGACCACACCGACCGCGTGCGCTCCTACCGACTCCTCGCGGAGGAATGGCAGCGCCGCTGAGCCGGTCGCGACCCGGCCCCGTCCTGAGGGGCGTGACACCTCGGCGCGCACACGGGATGCGGTCACGATCTGACCGCATCCCGTGCGACGGTGACCGGGCAAGCCGCCCGGACCACTCGAACCACGGGTCGGCACACGACTCGAAGGCCGAGGTGCTCCCTTGACCGTTCTCGACGCCCGCGCGCTCAACCGAGCCACCCTGGCGCGGCAGTTGCTCCTCGACCGCGCCGACCTGCCGGTGCTCGACGCCGTCGCGCACCTGTGCGGTCTCCAGGCGCAGGAGCCGCAGGAGCCGTTCATCGGACTCTGGTCCCGGCTGCGGTCCTTCGCACCGACGGTGCTGTCGGACCTGCTGACCGGGCGGCGCGTGGTGCGCACCCACCTCATGCGCCGCACCGTCCACCTCGTCACGGCCGACGACCTGGTGGCCTGGCGTGCGCGCCACGACGCCATGCTGCGCCAGCGGGTCCTCGGCACCTACCGTCGCGAGCTGGCAGGGGTGGACCTCGGCGAACTCGCGGCGGCCGGGCGGAAGGTCATGGCCGACGGCGCACCCCGCACGATGGGCGAACTCGCGCGCGCCGTCGTCGACCGCTGGCCGGCGGCGGGACCCCGGCCGCTCGGCGAAATGCTCATCGCCGGCCTGCTCCCGACGGTGCAGCTCCCGCCACGCGGGCTGTGGCGCACCACGGGGGGAGCGCGCTACGAGTTGGTCTCCTCCTGGCTGGGCCGCGAGATCGACCCACCGGACCCCGACGGCTCCGACCCCGTGGGACAGACACTGGTACGGCGCTATCTGGCCGCGTTCGGCCCCGCCGCCTCGGCCGACCTGCGTGCCTGGTGCGGCCTGGCCGGACTGCCCGCCGCCGTCTCGGCCCTGCGCGAGGAACTGGTCGCCTTCCGCGACGAACGCGGCCGGGAACTGCTGGACCTCCCCGACGCGCCCCGACCCGACCCCGACACCCCCGCCCCGACGCGATTCCTGCCGGCCTTCGACAACGCGATCCTCGGCTACCACGACCGCGGCCGGATCATCGACGACGCCCACCGCGGACTGTCGGTCGCCGGTGCCCGTGTCGTCCTGGTCGACGGCCGGGTCGCCGCGACCTGGAGCGTCGAGGCGGACACCGTCCGGATCACCCCGCTGGGCCGCTTCACGCGGGCCGAACGCACCGCCGCCGAAGAGGAGGGACGGGCGCTGGCGATCTTCCTCTCCGGCGGCGACAGCGACCGCGTGCGGATCTCCGCGTCCCCCGGCTGAGCGCCGCGCCGACAGGGGCACCGATCAGGCGCACACTGGAAGGGTGCTGCCGGTGCTCACGAGGGGGTGTCGGCCGATGGAAGCGTCAGAGCGTACGACCATGCGGTGGTGGCGGTGGCGACGCAACGCGCTCAAGCGGCGCGTGGACGTCGTCGAAGCCTGGGTCGTGCTCGCCGGCTGGGTGTGCGCCCTGCTGGGCGGGCTGGCCGCGGGGCTGCTGGCGGCGGGCGCGGTCGAGCAGGCCGTCGAGCGGCAGCGGGCCGGGAGCCACCAGGTCTCGGCGGTCGTCGTCAAGGACGCGCCGGGCCCGTCACCGGCCCGCGCGGCGAGTGACCACCGGGTATGGGGCGAGGTGCGGTGGACCGCGCCGGACGGTTCGACGCACAAGGACGAGGCACGGGTGCCGCCCCGGGCTCCCGCCGGGAGCACGGTCCCCGTGTGGGTGAACAACAGCGGTGACATCACGACCCCACCGGTCTCCGAAGGCGAGGCCTGGCTCCACACGACCATGGGCGGCGCGCTGGCCGGAGCCCTGGCGGGCGGGGCGGTCCTGGGCGCGTCCTGGCTGATCCGGCTGTCCCTGGACCGGCGGCGCATGGCGCAGTGGGACGCGGAATGGGAGCGGATCGACGCGCGGCGGGGGTGGAAGACCGGCTGACCGCGAGCTACGGCCCACGGGAGACGTCAGGCTCGCGGTGGGCCGCAGCTGCAGTACCGCCGATGCACGTCAGGCGCGGCCGACCGGGTCCTGGCCCTCGATGCTCTCGTGAGCGCCGAGAGCGACCGGCGGGGCCTTCCTCCGGCGCACCCGCCCCGTGAGGAGCGTCGCCACGGGCTCGGTCCAGCGGGCGGTCAGCGGGCCGAGGAGGACCAGGATGAGGACGTACGCCGTGGCCAGGGGGCCCAGGGACGGCTCGATGCCGGCCGTGACGGCGAGCCCCGCGATGACTATGGAGAACTCGCCGCGGGCCACGAGCGTGCCGCCCGCCCGCCAGCGGCCCTTGGGCCCGATCCCGGCCCGGCGCGCGGCCCAGTAGCCGGTGGCGATCTTCGTCGCGGTGGTGACGGCCGCCAGGGCGAGGGCGGGCAGCAGGACGGGCGGGATGCTGGCGGGGTCGGTGTGCAGGCCGAAGAAGACGAAGAACACCGCGGCGAACAGGTCCCGCAGCGGCGCGAGCAGGCTCGTCGCGCCCTCGGCGACCTCGCCGGACAGCGCGATGCCGACCAGGAAGGCCCCCACGGCGGCGGACACCTGCAGCTGCTGGGCGAGCCCGGCGACCACGAGGGTGACACCGAGCACCACCAGCAGCAGCTTCTCGGGGTCGTCGCTGGAGACGAAGCGGGAGACATGGCGGCCGTAGCGCACCGCGAGGACGAGGACGACCGTGGCCACGCCCAGGGCGATGGCCAGCGTGACGGCGCCTGCGGCCAGGCTCACCCCGGCCAGCAGGGCCGTGACGATGGGCAGGTAGATCGCCATGGAGAGGTCCTCGAGGACCAGGATGCTCAGGATGGCCGGGGTCTCCCGGTTGCCGAGCCGCCCCAGATCACCGAGCACCTTGGCGATGACGCCGGAGGAGGACACCCAGGTGACTCCGGCCAGGACGACGGCGGCGACCGGGCCCCAGCCGAGCAGCAGGGCCAGCGCCGCTCCGGGCAGGGCGTTGAGGACGGCGTCGACGAGCCCGGCTCGATAGTGGGTCCTGAGGTTGGAGACCAGGTCGGCGGCCGTGTACTCCAGGCCCAGCATGAGCAGCAGCAGGATGACGCCGATCTCGGCGCCGATGGCGACGAAGTCCTCGCTGGCGCCCAGCGGCAGCAGTCCGCCCTTGCCGAAGGCGAGCCCGGCCAGCAGATAGAGGGGGATCGGGGAGAAGCGGAAACGCCCGGCGAGCCGGCCGAGCAGCCCGAGCCCGAGGATGAGACAGCCGAACTCGATCAGGAAGACCGCGGAGGAGTGCATGGCGGGTCACTCCCGCCCGAGTATCTCGGCGGCCGCCTCCACGCCCTCACGGGTCCCGATGACGATGAGGATGTCCCCGCCGGCGAGCCGGAAGTCCGGCGCGGGGGAGGGGATCGCCTCGGCCCGGCGCAGCACCGCCACGACGGACGCGCCGGTGTCGGTACGGATGCGGGACTCGCCCAGCAGCCGGCCGTTCCAGTGCGAGGAGCCGGACAGTTCGATCCGCTCGGCGACGAGCCCCAGGTCGGTGGTGGACAGCAGGTTCGGTGTGTGGTGCGCGGGCATCAGCGCGTCGATGAGGGTCGCCGCCTCCTCCGTCGTCAGGCGCACCGAGAGGTCGCAGGCGTCCGGGTCGTCCTTGCGATAGGCGCTCACCGTCCGGTGGCCGTCGCGGTGGGCGACCACCGAGAGGCGGCGGCTCTCCCGGGTCGTCAGGTCGTAGCGGACCCCGATGCCCGGCAACGGCGTACTGCGGAGGCGTGGCGCGCTCATCCCTGTCCCCCTTCGGTCGGCGTGCGCGTTGCGGTGACTCGCCTGCGGGGGCCGCGCCCGGACGAGCGACCGGATCCGGCCTGTGGGCTCATCCTAGGCGGCGGGGCGGAAGGGCACCCGTCCCGCGTGTGCTACCTGGGCTGCTCCGGGAAGGGCGATCCGGAAGGGAAGGGAGTGGCCGAGGGCAGCCTCGCGGTCGCCCCCTCCACCTGCCGTACGGTGTCCGTTCCCGGCCGGCTGCCCGTGCCCGCGCCGGTCGACAGCTGGGACCAGGCGCCGAGGGCCACGGCCACGGCGGCCGCGGTGGCGACGACCCGTCCCACGCGCCGGGCCTTGGCACGGCGGTCCAGGTCCCGCCAGGCCACCCGGACCCAGAGGTCCTCCGGCTGCCACAGGTCGCCGACGGCGTGCGGGGGCTGGAGCAGCCGCCCCGCCGCGCGCTCCTTCGCGGAGGGCTCCCTGGGGGCGGAGGCGCGTATGGCGTACTCGCTGTCCGAGAGGAACTTCAGCCAGATCTCGTCCGGGATCGAGGGAACGCCGTCCGGCTGGTCGGGCTTTCCCGACCCGCCCGGTCCTTCGGTGGTCATGTCCGCCATCCCCTCTCCGACCCTTGGCCTGATCACTGCGCAGCGCAAGATCAGTATGCCGCCCCGCGAGGCGAAAGGCTTCGCCGGAGAGGGGGAAATCAGGCGTCACACCACGGCGGGCGCCGCCGGCAGGACATGGTCGCCGACCTTGTCGGTGCTCAGGCAGAGCGAGCAGACCACGGCGTCGTGTGTCCGGCAGGCGGCCACGTCCGGCCGCTCGAACTGCTGTCGGCACACATGGCACTCGTAGGTGACGGCGCTGGGGTTGCCGTCCTCGTCCAGAAGCGGCTCGGGGATGCCGTCGTCCGTGCGCCGCAGGTAGTACTTGCCCTTGGTGACGACGGCCATCAGCGGTGTGAGGACGAAGGCGATGACGGCCGCGGCGACGGGGGAGTACGGCTGGAGCGTGTCGCCCAGCGCGTGGAAGTACATGGCGATGGACAGCCCGGACGCGGCCACGAAGGCCACGACACCGACCGGGTTGACGGCGTAGAGCATGCCGCGGCGGAACTCGGGGGCGTGCGGGGACAGTTTCAGCACGTACTTGTTGATGCCGATGTCGGTGGCGACGGTGACCACCCAGGCGATCGCGCAGTTCGAGTAGAAGCCCAGGATGCTGTTGAGGAAGCTGAACATGTCGGCCTCCATCAGGACCAGCGCGAAGCCCAGGTTGACCAGGACGAAGACCATCCGGCCCGGGTAGCGCCCGGTGACCCGGGTGAAGGAGTTGGTCCAGGCGAGGGAGCCGGAGTACGCGTTCGTCACGTTGATCTTGATCTGGCTGATCACGACCAGGGCCACGGCCAGCGGGAGGACGATCCAGGACGGCATCATCGCGTCGAAGGCGTGCTTGAACTGCTGGATCGGCTCGGGCGCCGCCGTGGGACCGACCTCGGCGATGATGTAGACCGCGAGGAACACGCCGATGGCCTGCTTCAGCGCGCCCAGCACCACCCAGCCCGGGCCGGCCATCACCACGGCCGTCCACCAACTCCGCTTGTTCGCCTCGGTCTTCGGCGGCATGAAGCGCAGATAGTCGATCTGCTCGCCGATCTGCGCGATCAGCGACAGGCACACGCCCGCGCCCAGCAGCACGGAAGCGGTGTTGACGCCGCCTTCGCCGTCGGTGCCCGCGTAGGCGAGGAAGCGGTCGACGGTCCCCGGGTCGGTGGCGACCAGATAGACCAGCGGGCCGACCATCAGCAGCAGCCAGATCGGCGTGGTCCACACCTGGAGCTTGCTCAGCGCCGTCATGCCGTAGATCACCAGCGGGATCACCATCAGCGTGGAGACCAGATAGCCCAGCCACAGCGGCAGCCCGAGGCCCAGCTTCAGGCCCTGGGCCATGATCGAGCCTTCGAGGGCGAAGAAGATGAAGGTGAAGCTGGCGAAGATGACGCTGGTGAGGACCGAGCCGAAGTAGCCGAAGCCGGAGCCGCGCGTGATCAGATCCAGGTCGATGTTGTAGCGGGCCCCGTAGTAGGCGAGCGGGAAGCCGGTCACGAAGATGACGACGGCGGCGACGCCGATCGCGAGGAGCGCGTTGCCGGTGCCGTGGGCCAGGCCGATGCCGGCGCCGATGGAGAAGTCGGCCATGTAGGCGATGCCGCCGAGCGCGGTCGTCGCCACCACCATCGGAGTCCAGCGCCGGTAACTGCGCGGCGCGAAGCGGAGGGTGTAGTCCTCCAGGGTCTCCTTGACGGCCTGGTCGGAACGCGGCGCCGCCTGCTGCGCCGGTTCCGGGTCGGTGACTTCTGCCAGTCGTGGCTCCGTACTCATGCCACGCCTCCTCGCTGCGGGTTGGGGACGACAGGCAGGCACCGTAGGCAGCGGGCGTTACCCCTAAATACTTCCTGCGTGAAGGGAATGTTTCGGAGGCATCTCACGCCTCAGCGGCGGCACTCTAGGGCACTCCCAGTTCGAAGAGCACATACCCCGCGTACGACCCGGAGGCCAGCGCGGCCGTGCCGAGGACCGTGACCAGCGACGGCCATCCCAGCCTGCTCATCGCGAGAGCGAGGGGGACGAACAGCGGGAAGAGCGGCAGCAGATAGCGCGAGACGTTGCCGAAGATCTGCTGGGTCGTCATCACCATGAGGTACGACAGCACGGTGTACACGACGAGCACGGCCGGCGGGCGCAGCCGCAGCAGCAGCACCGTCAGCGCCGGCACCGCCAGCACGACGCAGACGCCGATGACGTCCTCGAAGGCCCTGGCGAAGAGATAGTCGAAGTGCCCGACGGGCAGGGACGTCAGCACCTTGAACGTATGGGCTCCCCAGTCGAACTTGTGGGCCCACGCGCCGTCCTGGAGCTTGGAGTAGCCGTTGATGTCGCCCATGCGGTAGTTGACCCAGGCGAGATAGCCGAACAGTCCCAGTGGCGCGATCGCCACGGCGGCCAGCGGGCGCAGGACACCGTCCGCGCGCCGGCGCAGGGACAGCAGCGCGGCGACGGCGAGGGCGGCGACCAGCGCGGCGGCGGTCGGACGGCAGAGCCCGGCCGCGAAGGTCAGCAGACCGGCCGTCAGCCAGCGGCGGGACATGACGGCATGGCAGGCCCACACGGCGAGAGCGGTGTAGAGGGATTCCGAGTAGCCCGACCACTCCGTGCCCGAGCCGGGCCAGACCGCCCACAGCCCGGCCGCGACCAGACCGGCCCGGTGGCCGCCCAGCCGACGCGTCACGGCGTAGATGCCGAGCGCCGCCACGAACGAGGCGAGCACGGAGACCGTCAGGCCGGCGCCGAACAGCCCGAGCCCGGTGCACTCCGAGACCAGGCGCATCAGCGCCGGGTACAGCGGGAAGAACGCCGCCGAGTTGCCCTCCAGGGTGATCAGGCCGGTCGCGCCCGGGACGGGTTCCAGGGCGGGGTCGTACCCGTGCTCGGCTATCTGCTGGTACCACCAGCCGTCCCAGCTCGCCAGGACGTCCCAGGGGTGCTCGCCGCCGCCGAAGCGGGGGTTCTTCTTCCGGAAGTCGCCCGCCGAGTCCAGCAGGTACATGAAGACGGCGAAGCCGGCCAGCTTCAGCACGCCGTACGTCAGCAGCACGGGACCGTAGCGCACGGCGGCCCAACGCAGCCGCCGTCGGAACTCCCCTGATCCACGGGTGACTTCAGGAGCCCCGTGGCCGGACGGCGGTCGGCTCAGCTCGACGGTGCTCATGAGGATCCTGTCGTACGGCGGTCGTTGTCGCGGGCGGGGAAAACCCAGGCCCGGAAGAGGAGGAAACGCAGCAGCGTCGCGGCCAGGTTGGCGGCGACGAGGGCCATGAGCTCCACCTCACGGCCGGCCCCGGGCGCGGTGCGGTGCAGGGCGGCCAGGGAACCGCTGGTCAGGGCCAGCCCGACCAGGAACGCCGCCAGGCCCTTGAGATGGTGGCGCAGCGCGCCGCCGCGCCCCCGCACCCCGAAGGTGAGCCGCCGGTTGGCCGCGGTGTTGGCGACCGCGCTGGCGAGCAGGGCGAGCGCGTTGGCGGCCTGCGCCCCCGTCGCCGGTCTGAGCCCGACGTAGAGCAGCAGATAGCACAGGGTGCTGGCGACACCGACGGCGGCGAAACGCACCGCCTGCCGTGCCAGGCCCGCCGGCAGCTCCCCGGCGAGGTCGCCGTCGCTGCGGCGCAGCGCGCTCAGCGGCAGCCTGCCGCAGGCCAGGGCCCGGCCCAGCCGCGCCATGCCCCGCAGGTCGGCGAGCGCCGTGGAGACGATGCGCACCCGGCTGTCGGGATCGTCCACCCAGTCCACCGGCACCTCGTGGATCCGCAGCCCCGCGCGCTCGGCGATGACCAGCAACTCGGTGTCGAAGAACCACCCCTGGTCCTCCACCAGCGGCAGCAGCCGCTCGGCGACGTCCCGCCGTACCGCCTTGAAACCGCACTGCGCGTCGGAGAAGCCCACGGCGAGCGTCGAGCGCAACAGCCCGTTGTAGCAACGGGAGATGAGCTCCCGTTTCGGTCCGCGGACCACCCTCGCGCCACGCGCCAGACGGGTGCCGATGGCGATGTCCGAGTGCCCCGAGATCAGCGGCGCGACCAACGGCAGCAGCGCCGCGAGGTCGGTGGACAGATCCACGTCCAGATACGCCAGCACCGGGGCACGGGAGCGCGACCAGGCGGTGTGCAGCGCCCGGCCCCGCCCCTTCTCGGCCAGCCGGATCCAGTCCGTGCCCGGCAGTTCGGCCGCCAGCCGCGCGGCGATCCGCGGCGTCCCGTCGGTGCTGGCGTTGTCGGCGATGGTGATCCGGAACGCGTAGGGGAACGTCTCACCGAGGTGCGCGTGCAGCCGCCGCACGCACGGCTCCAGGTCGTTCTCCTCGTTGTACACGGGCACGACCACGTCGAGGACGGGGTCCCGGTGGTGCGCGGACAGGGGCGCCCGGCGCGGCAACGCGGCGAGCTCTGAGGTCGGGCGGTCGATCAGGGCCAGCCGCCGTGCGGTTCTCATGGCTGCTTACCGGTCTCTTTCTGGCGCGCGGCATACGCGAGCGCCGGTTCGGGGCATGCCGAAGGCGCCCGTGTCGGTGGTGCGGTGAAGGGAATGCGGGGTGACGGCGCCCCTGGCGGGAATCGCCTCTCAGGCGGCTACTCGGAACTGACCGATGCTGAGGGCTCCTGTGTCGTCTCCAGGGCGGACGGCGGGGCCGACGTCCGGGTCGGGGGAGGGGGTGCGGAGGGGAATGTCGTGGTGGTGCTGCTCTCGGAGGGCGTGGCGGTCGGCGGAGGGCCGGCCGGGGAGCTCGTGGTCCCGGTCGGAGTACTGCTGCCGGGTGAGGTCGCCGGCACCGACGTCGCCGAACCGGTCGGAGGAGGGCTCGGATCCGGGGCGCCGGTCGTCGGCCCGTCGTCGTGCGTGGGCGTCGGGCTGGTGGCGGGCTGCGGCCGGGGATCGGCGGGCTGGGCCTTGGTGAGCATGCCGGGCAGCAGCGCGAGCCCGACGCTGAGCCCGGCCACCGCCACTGCGGAGCCGCCCGCCTTCCACAGCATCCGCGACCGGCGGCGGGCCCGGATGCCCTGGTGCAGCCGCTGCCGCTGCGCGGGCTCGTAGGGGGTGTGCTGCTGGGTGTCGCGCATCAGCCGCGACAGGTCCCGCTCGAAGTCGTCCATCGTGTCTCCCTTCACCCCACGGGCCTGACGGCGTCGGACAGGATCTGGCGGAGCCGTGCGACTCCGCGTGACGCGTGGGACCGTGCGGTGCCCACGGGACAGCCCAGCGCCTGGGCGACCTGGGCCTCGGGCAGGTCCTCGTAATAACGCAGCACCACCGCCGCCCGCTGTTTCGGCGACAGCAGCGCCAGCGCGGCCTCCAGCCGCGAGCGCTCCGCCACGGTGGAGGACACATCGCCCGGGTCGGCCCGGTCCGGCAGCTGCTCCACCGGGCGTTCGCCCCACCAGCGCCGCCGCGCCGAGCGCGCCGCCATCCGCACCAGCACCGTGCGGACATACGCCTCAGGGGCCTGGTCCGCGACCTTCGGCCAGGCGAACCACAGCTTCACCAGGGCCTCCTGCACCAGGTCCTCGGCCCGTTGCCGGTCGCCCCCCGTGAGCAGTCGCGCGACATGGAGCAGCGCCGACCAACGGGCGGCCACGAACTCGTCGAAGCCGTCCGCCCGAACCTGCTCCATCCTCACCGTCCCGCGTCTCAGTGGCCTCCTACACCTGTGAGAAGACGCTGGACCCCGCCCCACGCTGCACCCGGATCCTGTGATCCACCTCACGCCGGCCTGACCTGGGCATGGAAAAGGGCCCGTGCGCAGGCACGGGCCCTTTTCCTGCAGGCCGTGGGCGCTGGTACTCCGGGGGCGCTTGGCCGCCCGGTCGGCGATGCCGCGCGGGATCACCCGCCGCCCGGGCCTCCGCTGCCGACCGAACCGCTGCTGCCCTTGTTCCACCGGGGCCGCTCCTGCGACGCGCTCCTGCGGTCGCTCACGTTGCCGTGGGCCTTCAGCCGGTGCGGCGTCAGGCGGCCCTCGCCCCGCGGCACCTCCTCGGGCTCCCGGCGCTCACTGACCTCGCGGACCGGGCCGTCGTCGGGCAGCCGCGGCTGCTCCTCGGGGCGCGGCGTGGGCAGTTCCCTGCGCTTGATGCGAACGCCGAGGACGAAGGCCCCCAGCAGCAGGGCCACGACGACCACACCCGCCACGACCAGCCCGATGCCGAGGGCGCCACGGCCCGCGGCCATCTCCATCCATGCGGTAGTCATGGCGCGCGGGTACCCCTGGCCCTCACCACGAACCTGCCCACATCGGGCGCCTCCCTTGGGAACACCGGGTTTGACGGACCTCGACCCGGGCTACCCGCGCGGTGTGACTTCGACGACATCCCAGCAGGAGCTGTTCCGGTTCCTGGAGGACCGCTTCGCCTGCGCGCAGGCGTGCACAGAGTGCGCGCGGGCGTGCGCGCTGCGCGCGAGCCTCGTGGATCCGGACGGCACCGAGAACCAGGAGCTCGTACGACGCAAGGGCATCATGTGCGCCGAGGTCTGCGACGCGACGTGCCGTGTGCTGTCCGAGCAGAACCAGGTGGACGAGAGCACCATCCGCGCCCAGGTGGAGTGGTGCCGGACCGTGTGCCTGGAGGCCGCCCACGCCTTCGACCGGCAGCCGGGCGCGGAGGACTCGGCGTCGACATGCCGTGCGTGCGCGCGGGCGTGCACGGACTTCCTCGCCACCCTGAACTGACGCCTGTACCGACACCTGTACCGACATCGCCATTCCCTATTTCTGAAACACGTTCTACGGTGTCCGCCGACAGGACCGGCCTTGGGGAGCCTGGAGGCGCCGTGCACCTCGAATACACGCCCGAGCAGCAGCGACTGCGCATCGAACTGCGCGCCTACTTCGCCGAACTGGTCCCGGACCGCGCCTACGCCCGGCACGGCGACCCCGCCGCCCAGAAGCGGTTCTACCGCGAGACGATCCGGCGGCTCGGCACGGACGGCTGGCTCGGCGTGGGCTGGCCCGAGGAGTACGGCGGGCGTGGACTGACCGCCATGGAGCAGTTCATCTTCTTCGACGAGGCCGCCCAGGCCGGCGTCCCGCTGCCCCTGATGGCCCTGAACACCGTCGGGCCGACGATCATGCGGTACGGCACCGACGAGCAGAAGGCCTACTTCCTGCCGAAGATCCTCTCCGGCGAGATCGACTTCGCCATCGGCTACAGCGAGCCCGGCGCGGGCACCGACCTCGCGTCCCTGCGGACCCGTGCGGTGCGAGAGGATGGGGGCACCTCCCGCTCGAGCGAAGCCGAGAGTGGGGGAGAGTACATCGTCGACGGCCAGAAGATCTGGACGACCAACGGCGACACGGCCGACTGGGTGTGGCTGGCCGTGCGCACCGACCCGGACGCCCCGCCGCACAAGGGCATCACCATGCTGCTGATGCCGACCACCGACCCCGGCTACTCCTGCACCCTGATCAACACCCTCGCCTCGCACGACACCACGGCCAGCTACTACGAGAACGTCCGCGTCCCCGTCTCCCGCAGGGTCGGCGCCGAGAACCAGGGCTGGCGGCTGATCACCAACCAGCTCAACCACGAGCGCGTGACCCTGGCAGCCCACGGCACCATGGCCATCCGCGCCCTGCACGACGTGCAGCGCTGGTCGACGGAGACCAAGCTCGCCGACGGCCGCCGCGTCGCGGACCTGCCCTGGGTACGCCGCCTCCTGGCCCGCACCCACGCCCGGCTGGACGCCCTCAAGCTGCTCAACTGGCAGATGGTCAACTCCGTCCAGGAGGGCACCCTCACCCCGCAGGACGCCTCCGCCGTCAAGGTCTACGGCTCGGAGGCCCGGCGCGACGCATACGCCTGGCTCATGGAGATCGTCGCCGCCCCCGGAGCCCTGAAGGAGGGCTCGGCGGGCGCGGTCCTGCACGGCGAACTGGAACGCGGCTACCGTTCGGCGGTCATCTTCACCTTCGGCGGCGGCAACAACGAGATCCAGCGGGAGATCATCTCGTGGATCGGGCTGGGGATGCCGCGAGTGCGGCGCTGACGCCCTCGGGATCAGCGCGTCGCCTCCGCCCGGGCCACCAGGTCCAGGGCGACGTCGGTGATCATGTCCTCCTGGCCGCCGACCATGCGTCGTCGTCCTACCTCGACCAGGATGCCGCGGGTGTCCAGGCCGTGGCGGGCGGCGGCGGTCTCGGCGTGGCGCAAGAAGCTGGAGTAGACGCCCGCGTAGCCCAGGCTGAGGGTCTCGCGGTCCACCCGGACCTCACGGTCCTGCAGGGGGCGTACGAGGTCGTCGGCGGCGTCCATGAGGGGGAACAGGTCGCAGGCGTGGTCCCAGCCCATGAGGTCGGCGACCGCGATGAACGCCTCCAGCGGGCAGTTGCCCGCCCCCGCGCCCTGTCCCGCGAGTGAGGCGTCGACCCGGATCGCGCCGCTCTCCACGGCCACGACGGTGTTGGCGACGCCCAGGGCGAAGTTGTGGTGGGCGTGGATGCCGAGTTCGGTGGCCGGGTCGAGGACGTCCCGGTAGGCGCGGAAGCGGTCGCGGACCCCGTCCATCGTCAACCGGCCGCCGGAGTCGGTGACATACACGCAGTGGGCGCCGTAGGACTCCATCAGCTTGGCCTGGCGGGCGAGTTCAGCCGGCTCGGCCATGTGGGACATCATCAGGAACCCGGCGACGTCCATGCCCAGGTCCCGTGCGGCGGCGATGTGCTGGGCGGAGATGTCGGCCTCGGTGCAGTGCGTCGCGACGCGGACGCTGCGGATGCCCAGGGCGTGCGCCTGCCTGAGGTCGTGCAGGGTGCCGATGCCGGGCAGCAGCAGCGTCGTGGGCACGGCGTGTTGCGTGACCTCGGTGACGGCCTCGATCCACTCCCAGTCGGTGTGGGCGCCGACACCGTAGTTGATGCTGGAGCCGGCCAGGCCGTCGCCGTGGGCGATCTCGATGGCCGCCACACCGGCGGCGTCCAAGGTGGCGGCGATGGCGCGGGCTTGGTCGACGGAGTAGCGGTGCCGGACGGCGTGCATGCCGTCCCGCAAGGTCACGTCCTGGACGTAGAGACGGGTCATCGGGCTGCCACCTCCGTGGTCTGGTGGGCGGCCATGCGTTCCGCGGTGCGCAGCGCGGCCGAGGTCATGATGTCGAGGTTCCCGGCGTAGGCCGGGAGGTAGTGCGCGGCGCCCTCGACCTCGAGGAAGACGGACACCTTGAGGGCTTCGCCCGCGCCGGGGGCGAGGGTGCGCAGCGGGTCGTCGGCGCGCACGCGCTCGAACTGCACCCTCTGCTTGAGCCGGTAGCCGGGAACGTAGGCCTGCACACGGCCGACCATGTCCTCGACCGACGCCGTGACGGCCTCGGTGGCGCAGTCGGAGACCAGGCAGTGCACCGTGTCCCGCATGATCAGCGGCGGCTCGGCCGGGTTGAGGACGATGATCGCCTTGCCCTTCCGGGCCCCGCCCACCTGCTCGACGGCGGAGGAGGTGGTCTCGGTGAACTCGTCGATGTTCGCCCGGGTGCCGGGACCGGCGGAGCGGGAGGCGATGGAGGCGACGATCTCGCCGTAGTGGACCGGCGTGACCGCGTTCACCGCGGCGACGACCGGGATCGTGGCCTGGCCACCGCAGGTGACCATGTTGACGTTCGGCGCGTCCAGGTGCGCGTCGCCGTTCACCGGCGGTACGACGTACGGGCCGAGCGCGGCGGGGGTGAGGTCGACGAGGGTCCGGCCCAGCGGGCGCAGGATCTCCTCGTGGTGACGGTGGGCGCCGGCCGAGGTGGCGTCGAAGACGATCTCGACATCGGCGAACTCGTCCAGTGCGACGAGGCCCTCGACGCCCTCGTGGGTGGTGGCCACCTTGAGACGGCGGGCCCGGGCCAGGCCGTCGGAGGCCGGGTCGATGCCTGCCATGGCGGCGATCTCGAGGCTCTCCGACAGGCGAAGGATCTTGATCATCAGGTCCGTGCCGATGTTGCCCGAGCCGATGACAGCGACCTTGGTGCTCACCGCTGGTCTCCTTCCGAGGCGAAGCCGACCCGCACGGAGCCGAGGCCCGATACGCGGGCCTCGAAGACGTCGCCGGGGGAGGCGGGCGTCATCGGGCCCAGGGCGCCGGTCAGTACGAGGTCACCCGCCCGGAGCGGATCGCCCCGTTCGGCGAGCGCGGACGCCAGCCAGACCGCCGCGTTGAGGGGGCTGCCGAGACAGTCGGCGCCGGTGCCCTCGGAGACGGTCCCGCCGTCACGGGTCATGGTCATCGTCACCGCGCGCAGGTCCACCGCGGTGAGCGGCACGGGAGTGGCGCCCAGGACGTACAGCCCGCACGAGGCGTTGTCCGCGACGGTGTCGACCAGGGAGATGTCCCACCCCCGCACCCGGCTGTCGACGATCTCCAGCGCGGGCAGTGCGAAGTCGACCGCGCGCAGCAGGTCGACGACGGTGCACTCGCGGTGGGGAAGGTCCCGCCCGAGCACCAGCGCGACCTCGGCCTCCACCTTCGGCTGGAGCAGCCGCCCGGCCGGCACCTCGCCGCCGTCCGGTACGGCCATGTCGGCGAACAGCGCACCGAAATCGGGACGGTCCACGCCGAGTTGGCGCTGAACGGCCACGGAGGTCAGACCGATCTTGCGGCCGACGATCCGCCGGCCGGCGTCCAGGCCGCGCCGCACGTTCAGCTGCTGCACGGCGTACGCGGTCTCCAGATCGCCGCCGTCGGCGAACAGTTCACGCACCGGCGGGCAGGCGGCACCGGTGCGGGCGGCCTCCGTCAGCAGGTCGGCGGCCTTGACCACGGCCGGGGGTGGGGCGGCGTTCGGACAGACGCCGTGGGGCACGGTCGACACGGGGATACCTCCAAGAGGCGGGAGAAGCGGCGGATAGGAGATCGATCGGGTAGGACATCGATATAGACATCGCCCCCGGGGAGGGCACAAACTTTGTTCCGTGACACGGAACAGCGCGGGCGCCAGCATGTTGGAGAAGGCCGCTACCATCCTCGATGCCTTCACTCCGAGTGGCGGACCGTACCGTCTGTCGGAACTTTCGGAGCGCACGGGCCTGCCCAAGCCCACGGTGCACCGGCTGGCGGCGGACCTCGTGCGGCTGGGCTGGCTGGAACGCTCCGGTGCCCAGTACCGGCTCGGCGGCAAGCTGTTCGAGCTCGGTTCGCTCGTCCCGCACCGGCTCGATCTGCGGGAGACGGCCCTGCCCTTCCTCCAGGACCTGTTCGAGGCAACCCGCGAGACGGTCCACCTCGGTGTACGGGAGGGCCTGGAGGTGGTCTACCTCGAGCGCATCCACGGCCACGCGGCCCTGCAATTGCCGTCCCGTATCGGCGGCAGCCTGCCGCTGACCTGTACCGGCGTAGGCAAGGCCCTGCTCGCCTTCTCGGGCGCCGAGCTGACCGAGGAGGTGTTGTCCCGGCCGCTGCCGAGCCTCACACCCCACTCGATCACCGACCAGGACCGTCTGCGGATGGCCCTGGAGAAGATCCGGGTCTCGGGTCTCGCCTACGAGGAGCAGGAGGCCGCCCTGGGCGTGAGCTGCATCGCGGCCCCCGTCTTCGCCGGCGGCACCACGGTCGCGGCCCTCTCGGTGGCCGTACCCCGCGCCCGCTTCAGCCCCGCCCAACTCGCCCCCGCCGTGCGCACAGCGGCTCTGGGGCTGTCCCGTGTGCTGCGTGGGGGTGGTTGAGGGGAGGGTCGCTCTCAGTTGGTTCCCGGCTGGATGAGCTTGTAGAAGAGGCGGGCGCCGGCCCGCTGGGCGGATTGACGCAGCCGCACCGGGAGCGGACGGGCCGGAGCCTGCGCGGGCGCCCGCGCGGCCAGGCGGGGGAAGAGGGCTTCGGCGTTGGTGCGGTTGACGGCCGTGAGGATGTGAGGGTCCACCCAGTTGTCGAGGCCGCTTGCGAAGTACTGGCCGGCTGGGGCGGGTGCGAAGGGCCAGTCGCTGCCGAACAGAACGTGCCCGGGGCGGGCGAAGGCGAGCAGGGTGGGCAGGGCGGCGGGGCTGGAGGAGAGGGCGGTGTCGTAGTAGAAGCCGCGGAGATCGTCCAGGGTGTCCAGGGGGCTGCGCCCGGTGTCAGCGGCGATGGCGACGGCCATGCGATGGGAGGCGTAGGGGACGAAGCCGCCCGCGTGGCTGAGGACGAACCGGATGTTCGGGTAACGGCGCGGGACGCCGTTGCGGACGAGCAGGTACGCGGCGCGGGTGGTGTCCAGGAGGAAGTCGGCGGCGAACGGCGGGATGCCGTCGACAGCGGGTGCCGGGAGGTCGGCGGGGTGGACGAACACGACGGCACCGCGCGCGTCCAGGACCCGCCACAGCGCGTCCTGCCCCTCGCCGCCGAGGTAGGTGCCCTGCGTGTTGGAGAGCAGGGTGACCCCGTCGGCACCCAGTTCCGCCAAGGCCCGCTCGGCCTCCTTGGCCGACGCGCCGAGATCGGGCATGGGCAGCGTGGCGAACCACCCGAAGCGGTCGGGGTGTTCGGCGGTGACGGCGGCGGAGTGGTCGTTGAGACGCCGTGCCAGGCCGGCGGCCTCGCCGGGGTCGGTGAGGAAGCCCGTGCCGGGGGTGGAGACGGAGAGGATCGCCGTCTCGGTCCGCAGCAGGTCCATCAGGTCCAGGGCGGCCTCGGGACTCCAGTCGGGCAGGGCGCGCCCGCCTGCCTCGGCGATGCCGGCCCGGGTGAGCGCGTCACGGTAGAAGGGCGGGACGACGTGCTGGTGGACGTCGATCCGGCGGGGTGCGGTGGTCATGGTGAGGCCTCTCGGCTTTCTGGCGTACGCGGGTCGAGGCGACGCCGGTCACAGTCTTTCCGGGCGTAGGACGCCCCGCGCGCCGACGGGCTCGACGAGCGGTGGCGGGAGGGTCCAGGGAGGGCAGAGGGGTGTCGGTGAGCCCGCCCACTGAGGTCGGTGGCGGGTGGGACTGGAGTCGCTGCCGATGCCCGGTAGCGATCGGAGGACAGGACAGACCGGGGTGTCGACCAGGGACTCCGCCACGCGCATCGCCATCACCGCCATGCGCTCCGCCGGCGTTCCGGTCTCCTCCCCGGGAAGTTCGACGGCCGCCGGCCAGGTCTCGAAGCTGCGCCCGATGACCGCGGCGATCGACGTGCCCTGGTACCCGCAGGTCATGTGACGTGCCCTTCCTGTCGCACCGGCTCTTGACCGCCTCCGGCACCCGGATTAGCGTAGCGACCGTTCCAATTGGAGTAAACGCTACAGCAAAGCCGCTGCAACGAAGAGCCGACGCAGGACAGTGAGGTGACCTGGTGAGCGATGCCAGTGCCGAGGTCAGAGCCGGGGAGAGCCCCGCGGACGGAGCCGATCCCGGCGTGTACGACGTGGCGGTGATCGGCTACGGGCCCACGGGAGTGACCGCCGCGAATCTGCTGGGCGCGCTGGGCCTGCGGGTGGTCGTGCTGGAGCGCGACGCCGAGATCTACTCCCGGGCACGGGCGATCTCCACGGACGAGGAGGTCATCCGGATCTGGCAGCGGATCGGGCTGGCGGACCGGCTGAAGGAGGACATGCTGGCCGAGCGGCCGCTCGACTTCGTCGACGCACGCGGCCGCACCTTCCTCAGCGCCTGCCCCGCGCCGCGCGGGCACGGTCATCCGCCGCAGATGTTCCTCTACCAGCCGGCGCTGGAGCAGGTCCTGCGCGACGGCGTCGATCGCTATCCCCGCGTGGAGATCCTGCTGCGCCACGAGTGCCTGCGGCTGCGCCAGGACGCCGACGGGGTGGAGTTGACGGTGGTCGGCACCGCCGACGACTCCGTACGACGGATCCGCGCGAGGTACGTGATCGCGGCCGACGGCGGCTCCAGCCTGACCCGCGCCCAGCTCAACATCGGCTACGAGGGCAAGACGTACGAGGACCGCTGGGTGGTCATCGACACCGAGATGCTCAAGCCCTGGCCCGACCATGACCGGCTGCGCTTCCGCTGCGACCCGGCGCGCCCCGCGGTGGACTGTCCGACTCCGCTCGGGCATCACCGCTGGGAGTTCCCGATCCTGCCGGGGGACGACGAGGCGTATCTGACCACCGACGACGCGATCTACTCGATGGTGGCCAAGTACGGGATCGACCGGGACCAGATCAGGATCCTGCGGGCCACCGTCTACAGTCACCACGTCCGCTTCGCCGCCCGTTTCCGGGCCGGCCGCGTCTTCCTCGCGGGCGACGCGGCGCACGCCATGCCGCCGTGGATCGGCCAGGGCATGGCAGCGGGCGTACGGGACGCGGCCAACCTCTGCTGGAAGCTCGCCGCCGTCCTGCGCGGCGAACTGCCCGAGACCGTCCTCGACTCCTACGAGACCGAACGCAAGCCGCACGTCAAGGAGATCACGCGGCGGGCCGTCTTCACCGGGAAGCTCATCACCGAACGACGGCTGACCGTCGCCAGGATCCGGGACACGACGCTGCACGCCCTCCGCCGGGCGTCCGCCCTCAGCGGCCGGCTGGTCGACGCGCACTGGATTCCCGTCGCCCGCTACGCCAAGGGGTTCCTGGCCCGTCCGCGCACGAAAGCCTCCGGGCGCCAGATCCCCCAGCCCTGGGTGACCGGCCCCGACGGGGCCCGGGTCCGCCTCGACGACGTGCTCGGCGGACGCTGGCTGCTTCTGCACGGTGGACGGTCCGCCCCGCAGCCCGCGTGGGACCGCCCCGGCGTCCCCTCGCTGACCGTCCTGCCGGCGGGCTCACGCCCGGCCGAGGGCGCGGTCGTCGACAGCGACGGTGTGCTGCTCGCCTGGATGGCCGCACACCGTGCGGCCACGCTCGCCCTGCGCCCGGACGCCTATGTGTACGCCGCCGCCGGCCGGGGCGTTCCCCTCCCGCCGCCCCCGGCCGGTTTCGCGCCGGCCCCGCATGCGACCGCCTCGACCTCCAGCTGAAGGAGCGCCATGCCCACGCACACCGCACTGCCGACGATGCGGGAGTCCCTGCTCGACATCGACAGCAAGAAGATCTTCGTCGCCGAGACCGGCGACGGCCCGCCCACGCTGCTGCTGCACGGCGGCGGCCCTGGCGCCTCCGGCGTCTCCAACTACTCCCGCAACATCGCCGCGTTGGCCGAGGAGTACCGGGTCATCGTCCCCGACCTGCCCGGCTACGGCCGCAGCACCAAGGGCATGGACGGCGCCGATCCCTTCGGCTACCTCGCCGGGGGAATCCGCGGGCTGATGGACGAACTCGATCTGGAAAAGGCCCACTTGGTCGGAAACTCCTACGGCGGCGCCTGCGCCCTGCGCCTCGCCCTGGACACACCGGACCGGGTAGACCGCATGGTGCTGATGGGCCCCGGCGGCATCGGCACCACCCGCGCCCTGCCCACCCCGGGGCTCAACAGCCTGCTCGACTACTACTCCGGCGACGGGCCTTCGCGGCTGAAGCTGGAGAAGTTCATCCGCAACCACCTGGTCTTCAACGCAGCCGACGTGCCGGACTCTGTGATCGACGCGCGTTACGAGGCGAGCATCGACCCCGAGGTGGTCGCGGCCCCACCGCTGCGCCGCCCGTCCGGCCCGAACGCTCTGCGCACGCTGTGGAAGATGGACTTCACGCGCGACCGGCGCGTGTCGAGGCTGCCGGTGCCCACCTTGGTGCTGTGGGGCGCGGCGGACAAGGTCAACCGGCCGTCCGGCGGCCGGATGCTGGCCGAGCGCATGCCCAACTGCGATCTCTACGAGGTCGCCAACACCGGGCACTGGGTGCAGTTCGAACGCGCCGAGCTGTTCAACCGGCTGTGCGCCGACTTCCTGGCAGGCAGGCGATGACCATCACTCCGGGCGCATCCGTCTTCGGCGCCGTCCACCTCGGCTACATCGTCATCGAGACCGACCGCTTCACCGACTGGCGGCGCTTCGGCACCGACGCCATCGGCATGCACCACGACGACCTCGAGACGGACGTGATGCGCTTCCGCCTCGACGACCAGGAATGCCGTTTCCTGCTGCGCCGCGGCCCGGCCGAGGACGTCGTCGCCACCGGCTGGCACATCGACGACCACACGACCTTCGAACGCATCGAGCACCGCGTACGCGCCCACGGCGTACCCGTCGTCCAAGGCACCGAGGAAGAGGCGGAGCTGCGCGGCGTCGAACGCCTGCTGCGCTTCCCCGGACCCAAGGGCATCACCCAGGAGATCTACACCACGCCCGTCACCTCACCCGAACCCCTGCGCATGCTCGCCTCCGGATGGGTCACCGGCGAGGCCGGCATGGGGCACGTCGCGATCACCTCCGCCAAGCCCGCCTTGATGCGCGGCTACTTCACCACGGTCTTCGACGCCCGCCTGACCGACTACATCGACGAGACGATCAGCGGCGTCAAGCTCAAGATCCGTTTTCTGCGCGTGAACGAGCGCCACCACTCCCTCGCGATCGCCGCCGTCCGCGGTCTGCCGATCGACCCGATCCGCACCCGGGTCCAGCACCTCAACATCCAGGCCGCCAGTCTCGACGACCTCGCCCGCAGCTACGAGCGCGTGCACGAACTCGGCTTCGACATGGCCCTGTCCGTGGGCCAGCACACCAACGACAAGGAACTGTCCTACTACGCCCGCACCCCCTCGGGCTTCGAGTGGGAGGTGGGCTGGAACCCGATCGTCATCGACGAGAGCACCTGGGAGCCCGGCACCCACCAGGGCATCAGCGTCTGGGGCCACCTACCGGTCGGCCAGACCATCGTCGACAAGCTCGACCAGTTCCGCCTCGGCGCACGCTCCCTCGCCCACCCGGAGAAGACCGTCCGGGCCCTCAGCGGTGCCGGTGTCCCCGACGACTGAGGCACCCCGGCCCGGACCGGCCCTCCTCACCGCCACATCTGCCCGCTGGGCCGGCTGACGCGCGCTACGCTGTATACAGCTTGATGTGTGGCGGAGCGACGAGGAGTTCCATGGCGCGGGCAACCGGTAAGAGCGAAGCGGTCTACGAGCGGCTGAAGAGCGACATCGAGTCGCTGCGGCTGCGCCCGGGCGCCAAGCTCAGCGAGGTCCAGCTGAGCGAGGAGCTCGGCGCTTCGCGGACGCCCGTACGGGAGGCGATCAGGCGGCTGGCCAGGGACGGCCTGGTCGACTTCGTACCGGGTGAGGTGGCCAGGGTGGCCGCGATCTCGCTGGGCGGGGTGCGGGCCCTGTTCGAGTTCCGCATGCTGCTGGAGCCCCGCGCGGCCGCATCGGTCGCGACGGCGGGTACGGGTGACGAGCGGGTGCTGGTGCCGTTTCGCGGACTGCTGGAGCGGCTGGAGGAGTTCGACGCGTCCTTCCGCGCGCTCGACGCCGCTGAACAGGTCCGCTCCTACCAGGAGTTCTACGAGGTCACGGAGGGGTTCGACCAGGCGGTCATTGCCGCCTGCCGCAATCCGTACCTCGCCCGTACGATCCGGGACCTGCGCGGCCAGACCGTGCGGCTGCGGCACCTCTCGCACAGCGGGCCGCGCCGCATGCTGACGTCGCTGGAGGAGCATCGCGCGATGCTGAAGGCCATCACACAGGGGGACGCCCAGGCGGCGGAGGCGGCCTGCCGACACCACCTCGCGCAGACCCTGCAAGCCCTCATCGACAGTCTGACCAGCCACGACCTGGCCCTCGGGGTCGGTGTCCAGGTGGACATCGCGGGCTGATTCGCCGCTCGAAGCCCTGGCGGGGAAGGCGGTTTCCACGCGCTCGCCCTGCTGTGGTTTTCTTGGATCCACTGCTGTATACAGTAATGGATACATCGTTCTGGAGTGAGGGGCCGTCTCATGCCGTACACCGTCGGCGCCGCCGAGCTGCTGGAGTTCGCCGCGGCCGCCAGCGAAGCCCACGGCGTCCCGCCCGCGGACGCAGCGCTGCTCGCCGACACGCTGGTGACCGCGGAGCTGTGGGGGCACCCGTCGCACGGGATGCTGCGCCTGCCGTGGTACCTCAGCCGGATCGAAAGCGGCGCCACCGCCGCGGTCGCCACCCCCGAGGTCGTGAGCGACAACGGCGCCGTCCTCGTCGTGGACGGTCGCGACGGTCTCGGCCAGGTCCTCACCGACCGCGCGGTCACCTGGGGCGTGGAGCGAGCCCGTCGCCATGGGATCAGCGCGGTCGCGGTGCGCGACTCCGGGCACTTCGGAACGGCTGCCTACTTCACGCGCAGGGCCGCGGCGGAGGGCTGTGTGGCGCTGCTGGCCACCAACGCCAGCCCGGCGATGGCGCCGTGGGGTGGGAAGGAGAAGCGGGTCGGTACCAACCCGTGGTCGATCGCCGCGCCCGGCGGCCGCTACGGCACGGTCGTGATGGACATCGCCAACACCGCGGTCGCGCGCGGCAAGATCTACCACGCGGGGGAGCGCGGCGAGCCGATCCCCGAGGGCTGGGCGGCTGACGCGGACGGCGTGCCGACCACCGACCCGCGCCGCGCCATCGAGGGCCTGATCCTGCCGATGGCGGGCCACAAGGGCTACGCCATCTCCTTCATGTTCGACGTGCTCGCGGGCGTGCTGACCGGCAGCGCCTTCGGCTCCTCCGTGGTCGGTCCCTACCGGCCCACCGGCCGCAGCGGCGTCGGTCACCTGCTGATCTGCGTCGACATCCGGTCGATGGCGGACCCGGCCGACTTCGAGCGCCGGATGGAGGCCCTGATCGAGGAGACCAAGTCCACCCCCACCGCCCCGGGCACAGCCGAGATCTTCGTCCCGGGCGAGCCGGAGATCCGCACCGCCGAGCGCCTGCGCACCGAAGGCATCACCGTCGTCGACGACACCTGGACCTCCCTCGCGCGCATCGCCGAGGCCACCGCCGTACCCCTGCCCGCCGCCTCCGAGGAGCTTCCCGCATGATCGCGCTGACCGTATCCCTCCAGGTCGTCCCGGGCCGCCGTGACGACTTCCTCAAAGCCATCGAGGAGAACGCCGAGCGCTCCTTCACCGACGAGGCGGGCTGCCGTTACTTCGACGTCGTCTGCGACCTGGCGGACGACCACCACTTCGTCTTCCACGAGATCTACGACGACGAGACCGCCGTCGAGGCCCATCGCGCCGCTCCCCACTTCAAGGTCTGGCGCGAGGCGGCGGAGCAGTACGTCGTCCCCGGCAGCCAGGTCAACACCCTCTCCCGCCGCCTGTTCCACCACTCCTGACGGACCGATCGGAGCCCGCAGCCCATGTGCACCCAGCCCGCCCAGCCGAATCTGCTGATCCGCCCCGACGAGGTCGAACGCTTCGACCGCGGCGGCGGCGTCGCCACCGTCCCCTACGTCGGCAAGTGGAACTCCGAGAAGGCGGTCATCACCACCGGGCAGACCGTCTTCCAGCCCGGCACCGGTCTGCCCCTGCACAGCCACAACGTCGAGGAGTCGGTCCTGATCCTCGAAGGCGAGGCGACCGCCGAGATCGACGGCGAGTTCTTCGACCTGGAGGTCGGCCAGGCGACCTGGGTCCCGGCCGGCATCCCGCACCGGTTCTTCAACCGCGGCGAGGGCGTCATGCGGATCTACTGGGTCTACGGCGGCCGGGACGTCACCCGCACCATCACCGCCACCGGCGAGACCTTCGAGCACCTCTCCGCGAGCGACAAGGGAGGGGCCCCCACCTCATGAGCGCCACCATCCGGATCATCAACCCCGCCACCGGCGAGCAGACAGCCACCTACGAAGGCTGGGACGCGGGCCGCATCGAGGCCGCCGTGGCGCGGGCGCACGCCGCGAGCCGCGCCTGGGCGCTGGTCCCGGTGACCGAGCGGGCCGCGCGCGCCGCCCGTCTCGCCCGCACTCTGCGCGAACACCAGGACCACCTCGCCTCCCTGGCCGTCACCGAGATGGGCAAACCGGTGGCGGAGGCCGAGGGCGAGGTGGAGAAGTCGGCGGTCACCGCCGAGTACTACGCCCTGCAGGGACCCGGCATCCTCGCCGACGAGCAGGTCGAGGTCGACGGAGCGCGAGCATGGGTGGCGTACGAGCCCGCCGGCCTAGTCCTGGCCGTCATGCCGTGGAACTTCCCCGTCTGGCAGGTCATGCGCTTCGCCGTCCCCTCCCTGGTAGCGGGCAACGGTGTCCTGCTCAAGCACGCTTCCAACGTCACCGGCAGCGCCCTGGCGTTGCAGGACCTCTTTGTCGAGGCGGGCTTCCCCGAGCACCTGGTGACCACCCTCGTCATCGCGGATACGGACGTACCCGAGGTGACAGCGCGGCTCATCGAGGACGACCGCGTCGCCGCCGTCACCCTCACCGGAAGTAACCGGGCGGGCGCGGCCGTCGGATCGGCGGCCGGACGTGCGGCGAAGAAGTCCGTCCTGGAACTGGGCGGTTCGGACGCCTTCGTGGTCCTCGACGACGCCGACATCGACGCAGCCGCCGCGGCGGCGGTGAGGGCTCGCTTCACCAACTCGGGCCAGAGCTGCGTCTGCGCCAAGCGGTTCATCGTCAGCGCCACCGTGGCGGACGCCTTCACCACCGCCTTCGTGGCCGGCGTCGAAGCGCTGCGCGTCGGCGATCCGCGCGACCGTCGGACCCAGATCGGCCCGCTCGCCCGCGATGACCTGCGAGCGGCGATCCAACGGCAGGTCGAGGACTCCGTCGCCGCCGGGGCCCGGCTCCTCACCGGAGGCAAACCCCTGCCCGGCGACGGGTACTTCTACCGGCCGACCGTCCTGGCGGACACCGGCCCCGGCATGCCCGCCTTCGACGAGGAGACCTTCGGACCGCTCGCCGCCCTCACCGTCGCCCGGGACGACGAGGACGCCGTACGGCTCGCGAACGCCACCGCGTTCGGACTCGGGGTGAGCGTCTGGACGGCCGACCCGGGCCGGGGCGTCGCCCTGGCCCGCCGTGTCACCAGCGGAGCGGCCTTCGTCAACGCGATCGTCGCGTCCGACCCGCGCCTGCCCTTCGGCGGCACCAAGCGCAGCGGCCACGGCCGCGAACTGGCCGCCGCCGGCATCCGCGAGTTCACCAACACCCGCACGTACTGGGTCACCGCCTGACGGCTCGGGCCGGGCTCAGTCGAGGCAGAACTCGTTGCCCTCGATGTCCTGCATCGTGATGCACGACTCTTCTTGCCCATCGGCAAGCTGCGTGTACAGGTGGACCGCGCCGAGCGAGACCAGCCGTGCGCACTCGGCCTCCAGCGTGGCGAGACGCTCTTCCCCGACGAGCCCGATGCCGGCCCGGACGTCCAGGTGCACCCGGTTCTTGACGACCTTCCCCTCGGGTACGCGCTGGAAGAGCAGGCGCGGGCCCGTACCCGAGGGGTCACTGCACGCGAAATAGGTCACCTGGTCCTCGGGCGGCAGCGAGCGGTGGTAGTCCTCCCACGTGGCGAACCCCTCCGGGACCGGCGGTAGGACGTATCCCAGCACCTCGCACCAGAAGGCAGCGAGGCGCGCGGGCTCCGCGCAGTCGAAGGTGATCTGGATCTGCTTGATCGATGACATCAGCGCACCATAGCGCTCCCAGTGACCGGACCGTACTGCTGGTGCCCAGGGGTGTCGACCTGTTGTTCGAGCTGTGTCATCGTGGGCGCCGTGCGGAGGTGAGTCCATGACCGGCGCGGACCCCGGGCTGTTCACCCCTGATTCGGTGACCTGGCAGGTGCACGGCGACCCCATGATGTGGATCGCCGGTATCCGGGCGCTCTACCTCCAGGCCCTGCATCCGCGCGCCGTACGCGGCGTCATGCAGAACTCCGACTTCCGGCAGGACGCCTGGGGCCGGCTGATGCGCACCGCGAACTTCGTCGGCACCACGACATACGGCACCACGGAAGCCGCCGAACGGGCGGGCGCCCGCGTGAGGAAGATCCACCGCATGCTGACGGCGACCGACCCGGACACCGGCGAGCGCTACGGCGTCGACGAACCCAGTCTGCTCCTGTGGGTGCACTGCGCCGAGATCGACTCCTACCTGCACGTGCTGCGCGAATCCGGGTTCCGGCTCACCGACGCCGAGGCCGACCGCTACATCGCCGAACACCGGCAGAGCGCACGCCTGGTGGGGCTCGACCCGGGCACCGTACCGGCCGACCGGGCCGAGCTGGCCGCCTACTTCGAGAAGGTGCGCCCGGAGCTGGCCGCCGGACCCGAGGCACGCGAAGTGGACGACTTCCTCCTCCACCCGCCGACGCACCCGCTCCTCGTACCGGTGCGCGAGGTGCTGTGGCGGCGCGTGGCACAACTGGCGTACGCCTCTCTGCCGCCGTACGCCCACGAGTTGTACGGCAGACCGGCCCCCGCACCCGCCACCGCCGCCCGGCAACTGCGCCTCACCGGTCTCCTGTTGCGCCGGATTCCCGCACGTCTGCGCTGGCAACTCCCGCCCAAACACATCCTGCGTGCCATGGCGAGGCTCGGCCCGGACACGCGCCCGGCACCGTACAAACTCGGACGATAGGCCGCCATACTGAGTGGGCCAGTGGGAGGAGCGGGCGAACAGCTACCGGGGGGAGCGTCGCGCGACATGGGGGAGAGCAGGCTCATCCACGGCCGATACCGGCTGCTCGATCTGATCGGGCGCGGCGGCATGGGCGAGGTGTGGCGGGCACGGGACGAGTCCCTCGGCCGGCACGTCGCCGTCAAATGCCTCAAACCGCTGGGCCCCAACCACGACCACGCCTTCACGCGCGTACTGCGCGAGCGGTTCCGGCGTGAGGCCCGGGTGGCCGCAGCGCTCCAGCACCGGGGCATCACCGTCGTACACGACTTCGGCGAGTCCGAGGGCGTCCTCTACCTCGTCATGGAGCTGCTGGACGGCCGCAATCTCAGTCAGCTCCTGGAGGACAACAAGCAGCACCCGCTGCCGGTCGCCGACGTGGTGGAGATCGCCGAGCAGGTCGCCGCCGCGCTGGCGTACTGCCACGAGCAGAACATCGTCCACCGCGATCTGAAACCGGCCAACATCGTGCGGCTCGGCGACGGCACCGTGAAGATCTGCGACTTCGGCATAGCCCGCCTCGGCCACGACATCGGCTTCACCTCCCGGCTGACCGGCACCGGCATCGCCATGGGCACCCCGCACTACATGTCCCCGGAGCAGATCAGCGGCACCGAGGTCGACCAGCGCAGCGACCTGTACTCCTTCGGGTGCGTGCTCTACGAGATCGCCACCGGCGTGCCGCCGTTCGACCTCGACGACCCCTGGGCGATCCTCGTCGGCCACCGCGACACCCCGCCCCGGCCGCTGCGCGAACATCGCCGCGAACTGCCCGAGTACCTGGAGCGCGTCGTCCTGGACCTGCTGGCCAAGGAACCCGGGCACAGACCCGACGACGCCCGCGAGCTGGCCCGTCGGATCAGCATGCACCGGGCCGCGCCGCAGTATGTGCCGAGCGTGCTGGCGGCCCGTGCCGCGCCCGGCGCGCTTGCGGGAGCGGGACGGCTGCCGTCCTGGACCCACGGCATGACCACCGGCCACAAGGCCGCCGGTGCCGGGCTGCGCACCGCACCGGCGGACCCGGCGGCCGGACTCTCCGGCGAATGGATCGCCCGGCCCGCCGCGGGCCCCGTCGAGGATCCCGTCCCCGAGGAACGGCCCACCCCGCCCCCGGACGCCCTGACCGCCTTGGCCGGCCGGCACAACGCGGGCCTGAGCCTCGGCCGGCTCGGCCGCTGGGCGGAAGCGGGGGAGGTGCACCGGGCGGTCGCCGCCGAACGCGAACACCTCCTCGGCCCCGACCACCCCGACACCCTCGCCAGCCGCTACGAGGTCGCCTTCACGCTCAGCCGCACCGGCCGCGCCGCGGACGCTCTGCGCGAGTACAAGCACGTCACCGAGGCCAGGATCCGCAGCCACGGCGCCGACCATCCCGACACGCTCGCCGCGCGCCAGGAGATGGCCTACGTGCTCGGTCAGTTGGGCCGTCCCTTCGACGCCCACCGGGTGTACACCTCGGTGCTCACCGCCCGGGAGCGCACGATGGGGACCGACCACCCCGACACCCTGCGTTGCCGGCACAACCTCGCCTTCAACCTCAGCCGCCTCGGCCGACTGGAGGACTCCTACCGCATGGCCCGCGAGGTGGCCGCCGCCCGCGCCCGGGTGCTCGGCCCGGACCACCCCGACACCCTCGTCACCCGCTACGAAGTCGCCTACGCCCTCGGCCAATTGGGCCGCTGGGCCGAAGCCCTGGAGACCTACCGTGAGGTCGCCGCGGCCCGTGCCAGGGCCCTCGGCGCCGACCACCCCGACACGCTCGCCGCCCGGCACGAGATCGGCATCAGCCTGGGCCGCCTCGGCCGCAGCGCGGAGGCCCTGGACCTCTATCGCGACCTGGCCGAGGACCGCACCCGCGTCCAGGGCCCCACCCACCCCGAGACCCTGCGCGCCCGCCACGGCCGGTGCGTCAACCTGGGTCGGCTGGGCCGCTGGGAGGAGGCCCTCGCCGAGTCCCGGGACGTCGGCGCCCTCCGCGAGCGGATCCTCGGACCCGAGCATCCGGACACCCTGGTCAGCCTCCGCGAGGTCGCCGTCGGCCTGGGCTGGCTGGCCCGCTGGGCCGACGCGCTCACCGAATACCGGCGCGTCGCCGCCGCCCGCGAACGCGTCCTCGGCACGGACCACCCCGACACCCTCGCCAGCCGCAACGACGAGGCACACTGCCTCCAACAACTCGGCCGCGCCGCCGAAGCCGTGGCGCTCTACCGCCAGGTGGCGGCCCTGCGCGAGCAACGGGCGTCGGCCGGGCGGTGACCCGGGCGGAACCGGGTCGGCAGCGCGAGAAGTCGGTCGGCCGGAGGCCGGGGTCGCCCTGAACACCCAGGTGACCGCACACTGCTGAAGGCCGTGCCTGGACACCGACTGCCGCCGGGCGGCCCGACCGCCTGTCTCGACGCCTGCACCGCGGAGCCCGTCGTCCGGGCGGATGCCCACGCCGATGAGCCTGCCGCCCGGGACCGTCGCCGACGGCCGAAGGGCCCGTCCGCCCACCTCGACGCCTCCGCCCAAGGGCCCGTTCGCCGCCCGTCTGGCCGACCTGGATCACCCCGTGTTACGAAGAACCATGACCGCACCCGAGGGACCCCGCGCACACCGGACGTACGACGCCGTCATCGTCGGCGGTGGACACAACGGCCTGGTCGCCGCCGCCTACCTGGCCCGGGCCGGCCGTTCCGTGCTGGTTCTGGAGCAGTTGGACCACACCGGGGGAGCGGCGGTGTCCACCCGGCCGTTCGCCGGGGTCGACGCGCGGCTGTCCCGGTACTCGTATCTGGTCAGCCTGCTGCCCAAGAAGATCGTCCGGGACCTCGGCCTGGACTTCCGCGTCCGCACCCGCACCGTCTCCTCCTACACACCCGCAGAGCGCGACGGCCGGCCCACCGGGCTCCTCGTCGGCGGCGGCGAGCGGCGGACCCAGGAAGCCTTCGAACGGCTCACCGGCTCGGACCGCGAGTACCAGGCCTGGCAGGAGTTCTACGGCATGACCGGCCGCGTCGCCCAGCGGGTCTTCCCGACCCTCACCGAGCCGCTGCCCACCCGGGAGGAACTCCGCGACCGGCTCGACGACGAGCAGGCCTGGCGGACGCTGTTCGAGGAGCCGATCGGGGTCGCCGTCGAGGAACGGTTCGCGGACGACCTGGTGCGCGGCGTGGTCCTCACCGACGCGCTGATCGGCACGTTCGCCGACGCCCACGACCCCTCACTGAAGCAGAACCGCTGCTTCCTCTACCACGTGATCGGCGGCGGCACCGGCGACTGGGACGTCCCCGTCGGCGGCATGGGCGCCCTCACCGACGCACTCGCCGACGCGGCACGCGCCGCCGGCGCGGTCATCGCCACCGGCCACGAGGCGCTGCGCATCGCCACGGACGGCCGAACCGCCGAGGTCACCTACCGCACGGCCGACAGCGAAGGCACCGTCGCCGCCCGGCACGTCCTGGTCAACGCCTCCCCGCATGCCCTGGCGCAACTGACCGGCGACACACCCCCGGCCCTCGCCGAGGGCGCCCAGCTGAAGGTGAACATGCTGCTCAAGCGGCTGCCGACGCTGCGGGACAGCTCCGTCGACCCGCGCGAGGCGTTCGCCGGCACCTTCCACATCGCCGAGGGCTACGGCCAACTGGCTGCCGCCCACGCCCAGGCCGCCGCCGGTGAGCTGCCCGCAGCGCCGCCCTCCGAGATCTACTGCCACTCGCTCACCGACCCGACCATCCTCGGCCCCGACCTGGCCGAACAGGGCTACCAGACGCTCACCCTCTTCGGGCTGCACACCCCGGCCCGCCTGTTCGAGCGGGACAACGACGCCGTACGCGAAGAGCTGCTGAAGTCGACCCTCGCCCAGCTCGACGCCCACCTGGCCGAACCGATCGCCGACTGCCTGGCCACCGACGCGGACGGACGGCCCTGCATCGAGGCCAGGACGCCGCTCGACCTGGAGCGGGACCTCGGCCTGCCGGGCGGCAACATCTTCCACCGCGACCTGAGCTGGCCCTGGGCCCAGGACGGCACCGGCCGCTGGGGCGTGGAGACCGGGCACGCCAACGTGCTGCTGTGCGGTGCCGGTGCGGTGCGCGGCGGCGGAGTGAGCGGAGTGCCCGGGCACAACGCGGCGATGGCGGTACTAGAGGACGATCCCCGGTGAGCCCTCAGTCCGCCGACCGCGTCCACCCGACTGCCTGAAGGCGCGAAGCGTCCGCCGGGCGGGTCTCGTCGAACAGGACGTCGCCCGCCGTCTCGACCCGGAGCCCGTCCACGTAGCAACCACGCCCGACATACAGCCGGTCCGTCGCGTACCGCCAGCGCAGGGCGAGTCCCCGCGCGGCGGGGACATCCGCCGTGAGGCGGTGCCAGGCGCGGCCGGACCAGCCGGTGACCGAGCCGGACGGATGCGGCCGGGGTTCCTCGCCCCGGCGGGACGTCGTGAAGGGCACCGGCTGCCACGTCGTGCCGCCGTCGGTCGTGGCCTCCAGGACCAGGGTGTCGGCCTTCGGCTCGGTGTCCCACCACAGCGCGCAGCGCAGCCGCGCCCCGCCGGCGGACGTGTCGAGCTCGGGAAGAGTGAGCGTCGCCGTCGAGGAGACCGCCATCCCGGAGAACCAGGCGCTGCGTCCCCGCACCGGCCGGACCGGCACGGCCCGTGCCAGATGGTTCGCGGCGGCGACCCGAGGCGCCGACCCCGAACGCCAACTGCGTACCGGATGAACGGAGTTGCCGAGCACGACGAGGAAGGAGTCCGTCGTCGGGTCCAGCACCAGCGAGGTGCCCGTGAAGCCGGTGTGCCCGGCCGTGCGCGGCGTGGCCATCGCGCCCATGTACCAGTGCTGGTAGAGCTCGAAGCCGAGGCCGTGCTCGTCGCCGGGGAAGGCGGTGTTGAAGTCGGTGAACATCAGCTCCACCGACTCCGGCCTCAGGATCCGCTCCCGCCCGTAGACACCGCCGTTGAGCAGCGTCCGGCCGAGGACCGCGAGGTCCCACGCGTCGGAGAACACACCCGCGTGCCCCGCGACCCCGCCCAGGCTGAAGGCGTTCTCGTCGTGCACCTCGCCCCACACCAGGCCACGGTCCAGGCCGGACCACGGAGGGCGTGCGTCCTCCGTGGCCGCGATCCTCGGCCGCCAGGAGGCGGGTGGGTTGTAGCGGGTGCGGCGCATGCCGAGCGGCGCGGTGATCTCCTCCCTCAGGAGGGTGTCCAGGGAGCGGCCCGTGATCCCTTCCAGCACGAGCTGGAGCGAGACCAGGTTCAGGTCCGAGTACAGATACGCCGTGCCCGGTGCGCTCACCGGCTTCTCGTTCCAGATGAGCTGGAGTTTCTCCTCGTAGGTCGGTGCTTTGTACAGCGGGATCCAGGCGCGGAAACCGGAGGTGTGGGTGAGGAGCTGACGGATCGTGATGTCCTGCTTGCCCGCACGTCCGAAGTCAGGCAGGTACGAGGCGACCTTGCCCTCCAGCTCCAGCCTGCCCCGCTCGATCTGCTGCACGGCGAGGATCGAGGTGAACAGCTTCGACACCGACGCCAGGTCGAAGACGGTGTCCTCGGCCATGGGAATCTGCTCGTCCGGCGGGAACTCCACACCGGTGTCGGTCTTCTCGTCGTAGGCCCGGTAGCGCACCGCCATGCCGAGGGGCCGGTGCAGGGCGACGGTGCCGCCGCGTCCGGCGAGCAGGACGGCACCCGCGTACCAGGGGTGCGCGGGGGAGGGGCCGAGGAAGGTCTCGGCGTCGGTGACGAGCCGGCGAAGGTGGGAGGAGAGCAGTCCGGCGCGTGCGGCGGAGCCGTGGCGGAGGGTGGGGCGGTGACGTGTCGGCGGGGCGGCCGCGGCGGGCCCCGCGGGCAGGGAGGCGAGGGCGAGCGCACCGCCCAAGGCCAGGGCCCGTGCGCCCAGTTGCCGCCGGGTCGGTTCAGCGGTCGCCGCTCTGTCTGCCGCTCCCTCGGTCACCGCACACCCCTTCGCCTCAACCGTCTCGCATGTCCCCGAAAGTATGTCCGCCGCACGCCTTCATGAATCTGACCGAGAATCTGACGGGGTATCAGAAATGCTCTTCCGTCCTCCGGAGGACTACGGCATCCTGCGCCCATGCAGACGGAGCTGAGCCAGAAACTGGGAGTCGAGCACGCCGTCTTCGGCTTCACGCCGTTCCCCGCCGTCGCCGCGGCCATCAGCCGGGCCGGCGGCTTCGGCGTGCTCGGCGCGGTCCGCTACACCGCCCCCGACGAGCTCAAACGCGACCTGGACTGGATCGAGGCGCATGTGGACGGACGGCCGTACGGCCTGGACGTCGTGATGCCGGCGAAGAAGGTCGAGGGCGTGACCGAAGCCGAGGTCGAGGCGATGATCCCCGAGGGGCACCGGCAGTTCGTCCTGGACACCCTCGCCAAGCACGGTGTGCCCGAACTCGCCGAGGGCGAGGCGTCCGGATGGCGTATCACCGGCTGGATGGAGCAGGTCGCCCGCAGCCAGCTCGACGTCGCTTTCGACTACCCGATCAGGCTCCTGGCCAACGCCCTCGGTTCCCCGCCCGCCGACGTCATCGCCCGCGCCCACGACCAGGACGTGCTCGTCGCCGCGCTCGCGGGCAGCGCCCGGCACGCCCGCAAGCACCAGGACGCCGGGATCGACATCGTCGTGGCGCAGGGCTACGAGGCCGGTGGTCACACCGGTGAGATCGCGTCCATGGTGCTCACCCCCGAGGTCGTCGACGCCGTCGCCCCGCTGCCCGTGCTGGCCGCCGGCGGTATCGGCAGCGGACAGCAGGTGGCCGCCGCGCTCAGCCTCGGGGCTCAGGGTGTGTGGCTGGGCTCTATATGGCTGACCACCACGGAAGCGGACCTCCACTCGCCCGCCCTGACCCGCAAACTCCTCGCGGCCGGCTCCGGCGACACCGTCCGCTCCCGCGCCCTGACCGGCAAGCCGGCGCGCCAGCTGCGCACCGAGTGGACCGACGCCTGGGACGACCCGGCCGGGCCCGGCACCCTGCCCATGCCGCTACAGGGCCTGCTCGTCGCCGAGGCCGTCTCGCGCATCCAGAAGCACGAGGTCGAACCACTGCTCGGCACCCCGGTCGGGCAGATCGTCGGCCGGATGAACAGCGAACGCAGCGTCCAGGCCGTCTTAGACGACCTCACCCGCGGCTTCGAACAGGCCGTGGACCGCGTCAACCGCATCGCCGGAAGGAGCGGCCAGTCGTGAGCACACCCGCAGTGGGCTTCTGGGCCCAGGCCACACAGGACCCCGGCCGTAGCGTGCTCGTCGCGCCCGACGGCGAGGAGTGGACCGCCGGACGCCTGCACGCCGACGCCAACCGGCTCGTGCACGGCCTGCGCGCGGCCGGACTCGAACGCGGCGACACCTTCGCCGTGGTCCTGCCCAACGGCGTCGAGTTCCTGACCGCCTATCTGGCCGCCAGCCAGGCCGGGTTCTACCTCGTCCCCGTCAACCACCACCTGGTCGGACCGGAGATCGCGTGGATCGTCTCCGACTCCGGCGCCCGGGTCCTCCTCGCCCACGAGCGCTTCGCCGACGCGGCACGCGACGCCGCCGACGAGGCGGGCCTCCCGGCCACTCACCGGTACGCCATAGGCGCGGTCGAGGGCTTCCGGCCGTACGCCGAACTCCTCGACGGACAGCCCGAGTCGGCGCCCGCCGACCGCACCCTCGGCTGGGTCATGAACTACACCTCGGGCACCACCGGACGGCCGCGCGGCATCCGCCGCCCCCTGCCCGGCAAGCCGCCGGAGGAGGCCTACCTCGGCGGCTTCCTCGGCATCTTCGGCATCCGGCCGTTCGACGACAACGTGCACTTGGTGTGCTCGCCGCTCTACCACACGGCCGTGCTGCAGTTCGCCGGCGCGTCCCTGCACATCGGGCACCGGCTGGTCGTGATGGACAAGTGGACGCCCCAGGAGATGCTCCGCCTTATCGACCGCCACCGCTGCACCCACACCCATATGGTCCCCACCCAGTTCCACCGCCTGCTGGCCCTGCCCGACGAGGAGAAGGACCGCTACGACGTCTCCGCCATGCGGCACGCCATCCACGGCGCCGCGCCCTGCCCCGACCATGTGAAACGGGCCATGCTCGACTGGTGGGGCCCCTGTGTGGAGGAGTACTACGCGGCCAGCGAGGGCGGCGGGGCCTTCGCCACCGCCGAGGACTGGCTGAAGAAACCCGGCACCGTCGGCAAGGCCTGGCCCATCAGCGAACTCGCCATCTTCGACGACGACGGCAACCCGCTGCCGCCCGGCGAACTCGGCACCGTCTACATGAAGATGAACACCGGCGGCTTCTCGTACCACAAGGACGAGGCCAAGACCCGCAAGAACCGCATCGGCGACTTCTTCACCGTCGGCGACCTCGGCCACCTCGACGAGGACGGCTACCTCTTCCTGCGCGACCGCAAGATCGACCTGATCATCTCCGGCGGCGTCAACATCTACCCCGCCGAGATCGAGTCGGCCCTGCTCGCCCACCCCGCCGTCGCGGACGCCGCCGTCTTCGGCATCCCACACGACGACTGGGGCGAGGAGGTCAAGGCGGTCGTCGAGGCGGCACCGGGACACCGCCCCGGCCCGGCCCTCGCGGCCGACCTCCTCGACCACTGCACCCACCGGCTCGCCGGGTACAAGCGGCCCAGAAGCGTCGACTTCATCACCGAGATGCCCCGCGACCCCAACGGCAAGCTGTACAAGCGTCGGCTGCGGGAGCCGTACTGGGAGGGCCGGAACCGACCGGTATAGGTGGCCTCGATGCGCAGGCCCCGGAACGCGCCGGACGCCTGGGCGGGACGAACAGCGGGGTGCCGCCCCACCGGGAACGGCACCCCACCCCGCACGGTCAGCGCCGCTCGTGCACCCGGACCACCTTCAGCTTCGGCGAGGACAGGATGTCCTTCTCGCAGAAGCGCGACGTCACCCACTTCTCACCGGAGAACAGCCGCGTCTGATCGGCGAGGTGCGGCGACTTCGCGTTCGACGACTGGGAGTACGTCAGCAGGGTGCGGGCCACCGGGCAGCGGCTGTCGTCCCAGCCCACCGCCTGGAGGTGGCTGGAGCCGAACGGCACCTCCGTGTAGCCACCGCCGGCCGCGTCCCACGTCGGCTGGATCACGTTCCACACACCGAGCTGCCCCGCACCGCCCGGCACCGGAAGGCGCTCGCCGTCGCGGACGACGAACTGGTGCGCGCCGAGCGGCGCGTCGAGCGCGATGTCCGCCGCCCGCAGCTCGGTCACCGTGTCGGCGAGGGCGGTGGCGAGGCCGGGAGCGTCCGTGTTCAGTGTGTTCGGGGTCCGTACCGGATCGGCCGCCGAGAACGGCACCTTCCACAACTGGCCCGGTGGCACCGCCTGCTCCAGCCTCCGCCAGAACCGGTCGAAGAGCAGCGCGCCCCGGCTCCGGGTGTCCATGGTGCGGTCCCACGCCTTCAGCACCCCACAGGCCTCCGACACGTCGACGGAGGTGCCGTCGCTGCCCGTCGCCCTGCCGCCGGGCAGCGCGGCGCACGCCCGTGCCACGTCCCCGGCGGCGAGATCGCCCGCGGGCACCCGGTTGGCGAACTGCTGCCGTTGCAGGTCGCGTACGGTCAGCCGGCCCTGGTCCGCCATCGCCGCCACGTCCTCGATCCCGCCCCGGGTGCGCAGGCCGAGCTGTGTGCCCACCGTGCCGAAGACCCGCTCGTAGCCGGTGATCGGCCGGTCGGCGTTGGTCATCCACGCGGTGCCGTTGGAGTTCTCCACGTACGGCGCGTTCTCGAGCGTCGGCATCCTCGCCGGGCCGAAGATGCCCGGCGCCACGGCGTCGGGGTCGCGGCCGAGGGCGCAGTCGCCGCGCGAGCCGTCGAGGATCGCGACACCGGACGCCGGATACGTGGTCCTGCCGAGCTCCGTCGAGCAGCGCTCCGCCAGCCCGTCGGTGATCCGAGGGAGTACCTGGGACTGGGTGTAGAGGGAGTGTCCCGCCCGGTCGGCGGCGATCGTGTTCACCCATGGGATGCCCTGGTGCCGCGCAAGGGACGCGAGGACGTCGTCGGTGCTCTTCGCCTTGCCGAAACCGAGCGAGGCGTCGGCGAAGCGGAGGTTCGCGGCGTTCGGGTCATACAGGGCGTATGCCGTCGTGCCGGTCCACGGCAGCGGGACCTGGCCGCTGAGCGAGGTGACGACCGGGCCGTAGCGGGTCCACCACTGGGTGCGGGTCACCGGCGCGCCGTCCTTCACCGCGACCGTCACGGTCCGCTTCCTCATGCGCTCCGGCTCGCCGTCCACGAGGTACGTCGTGGGATCGGCCGGATCCAGGTCCAGCCGGTGGAAGTTGGCCGGAATGCCGGTGGAGACGGTGTGGCTCCACGCCACATGTGCGTTGAACCCGATGGAGATCCCGGGGGTGCCGAGCAGGGAGCCGCCGGAGACGTTCAGCTCGCCGGGGATCGTCTGCTGCGACTGCCAGAACCGGCGCCCGCCCTCCCAGGGGTAGTGCGGGTTGCCCAGCAGCAGACCGCGCCCGTTCGCCGTCGTGTCACCGCGGAAGGCGACCGCGTTGGAGCCCATGCCGGGGTCACCCCACAGCTCGTCCGCCGCCTTCGCCACGGCCTTGGCGTCCGGCTTGCGGACGGAGGGGCCGCTCGCGGCGGGCGTGGCCCCGGTAGGGGGCTTCGCGGTCGTGATCGTGTCGACGAAACGCCCCTCGCCGGCGATGGAGGCGATCGCGAGACCGCGGGCGGCCACATCGAGCTCGGTGACCGGGCGGACCCAGGAGGCACCCGCACAGGCGGGATCCGTGGTCCTGTTCTTCTTCAGCCAGGCGTTGTACCCGACCGCCCAGCCCCGCATCATGTCCCGCACCTCGCGGCTCGGCCCCACGGGAGCGGGCTGGGCGAGCGCCTTCTGCACGGTGCGGCTCTCCCGGACCCCGCGGAAGTACAGATCACTGGCGAGGTTGGTCCTCGCCCCGGAGAGGGCGCCGTCGGCGGCCGTGTCGGCACCGAAGTACCGGGAGCGCTCGCCCCGCAGGGTCACGAACCCGTCGGCGAGCGTGCAGACCTCGTCGGCGGCCTGCGCCCAGCCCGTGCCGAAGCCCAGGTCGGCGTAGTTCTTCGCGCGGATGTGCGGAATGCCGTACTCGGTGTAGCGGATGACGGCGGACAGGCCGCCACCGGAAGGGTGCTGCTCCGCACGCCCCTGGCCCGGGGCGGCGGCCGCGGGTAACGCGGACGCGGCGGTGAACAGGGCCGTGGCCCCGAGAACGAGGCGTCTCAGACGGCTGCGCATGGTGCCCTCCAACATCGTTGAGGGATAGGAGACTTGAGCGTACAAATGTTCTGCGTTCATACGTCAGTACCATCACACCGGACGCCTCTGGCGACGGCAGGGTTGAGCCGGCCGGTCCTTGACCTCCCCGGTCCGCCGACCGAGGATCACTTGTCATGACGACGCCCGGACACGGCAGCACGGTCGACGGAGTCCTACGACGTAGCGCCCGGCGCACACCGGCGCGCGTCGCGGTGGAGTACGGCGAACGCACCTGGACCTACGACGAACTCGACACCGCCGTCTCCCGCGCGGCGAGTGTCCTCCTCGACCAGGGCTTGTCCCCCGGGGACCGCGTCGGCGCCTACGGCCACAACTCCGACGCCTACCTGATCGCCTTCCTGGCCTGCGCCCGGGCCGGCCTGGTGCACGTACCCGTCAACCAGAACCTCATCGGCGACGACCTCGCCTACATCGTCGGCCAGTCCGGCAGCTCCCTGGTCCTCACCGACCCGGACCTCGCGGACCGGCTCCCCGACGGCGTACGGACACTGACCCTGCGCGACACCGACGGCTCACTGCTCGCGCGGCTGCCCGAGGCGCCCGCCCACGACGGCCCCGAGCCGCGCCCCGAGGATCTCGTGCAACTGCTGTACACCTCGGGCACGACCGCCCTGCCCAAGGGCGCGATGATGACGCACCGGGCCCTGGTGCACGAGTACCTGAGCGCCATCTCGGCCCTCGACCTCAGCGCCGGGGACCGCCCCGCGCACTCCCTGCCCCTGTACCACTCGGCGCAGATGCACGTCTTCCTGCTGCCCTACCTCGCCGTCGGCGCGACGAACCTCGTCCTCGACGCACCCGACGGCGACCGGCTCCTCGACCTGGTCGAAGCGGGCCGCGTGGACAGCCTGTTCGCCCCGCCCACCGTCTGGATCGCCCTGTCCAACCGCCCCGACTTCGCTACCCGCGACCTCAGCGGCCTGCGCAAGGCCTACTACGGGGCGTCGATCATGCCGGTCCCCGTGCTGGAACGGCTGAAGGAACGCCTCCCGAAGCTGGCCTTCTACAACTGCTTCGGCCAGAGCGAGATCGGCCCCCTCGCCACGGTCCTCGCCCCCGACGAGCACAAGGGCCGCATGGACTCCTGCGGCCGTACCGTGCTGTTCGTCGAGGCCCGGGTCGTCGACGAGGACGGCGAGGACGTACCCGACGGCAGCCCCGGCGAGATCGTCTACCGCTCCCCGCAACTGTGCGAGGGCTACTGGGACAAGCCCGAGGAGACCGCCGAGGCCTTCCGCGACGGCTGGTTCCGCTCCGGCGACCTCGCGATCCGCGACGCGCACGGCTACTTCACGATCGTCGACCGGGTGAAGGACGTCATCAACTCCGGCGGCGTCCTCGTCGCCTCCCGCCAGGTCGAGGACGTCCTGTACACCCACCCCCGGGTCGCCGAGACCGCCGTCGTCGGCCTCCCCGACGACCGCTGGATCGAGGCCGTCACGGCCGTCGTCGTCCCGCGCGGCGAGGTCACGGAGGCGGAACTGATCGACCACGTCCGCGAGACGCTGCCGCACTTCAAGGCGCCGAAGAGAGTGCTCTTCGTGGACGAACTCCCGCGCAACGCCAGCGGGAAGATCCTCAAGCGGGAGCTGAGGGACCGGTTCGGAGACGGCACAGGACCCACGGCGCCCCGAGGGTGACCTCGAAGAACCCCGTTGTGCGAAGGTCCTCCCGGACGCGAGGATCCACACCATGCCGATCTTTGAAGCCCCGGACGGAACCCGACTCGCCTGCCGTCTGCGCGGTGCGGGCGAGCCGCTGGTCGTGCTGCCCGGCGGACCGATGCGGGCGTCCTCCTACCTCGGCGACCTGGGCGGACTCGACGCCCACCGGCAGCTGGTCCTTCTCGATCTGCGCGGCACCGGGCGGTCCGAGGCACCGGCGGATCCCGCGACCTACCGCTGCGACCGGCTGGTCGACGACGTCGAGGCGTTGCGGTGCCACCTGGGCCTGGAGCGGATGGACGTGCTCGCGCACTCTGCGGGCGGGAGTCTCGCCATGCTCTACGCGGCCCGGTATCCGGACCGGCTGGGACGGCTGGCGCTGGTCACCGCCACCCCCTGGGCGCTGGGCTGGCCGGCGACCGCCGAGGACCGGCTGGCGGCGGCCCGGCTGCGGGCGCCGGAACCCTGGTTCGCGGAGGCTTTCCCGGCGTTCGAGGCCTGGCTGGCCGGTACCGGGGACTTCGACCCCGTGTTCCTCCCGTTCTTCTACGGACGCTGGGACGAGGCCGCGCGGGCCCACGCCGAGCGCGAAGAGGACGAGACCAACGACGAGGCGGGGGACCTCTACGGCGCGGACGGCGCCTACGACCCGACCGCGACCCGGAGCGCGCTCGCCCGCGTCACGGCCCCGGTGCTCGTCCTGGCCGGCGAGGCCGACGGCGGACCGCGTCCCGGCCTTGCCCGGTGGGTCGCCGAGGTCTTCCCGGCGGGCGAGTTCGCGGTGCAGCCGGGAGCGGGGCACTACCCGTGGCTGGACGACCCCGAGTGGTTCGTGCGACGCGTGGCCGCCTTCTTCTCCGGCTGCTCCGGACGGGAGTGAGGCCCCGTTCTGCCGTCGGCAGAGGCGGCCCGGCCTTCGGGGCATCCCTCGCTACCGTGCCCGGCATGGACACAGAACCGCGCACCGTACAGGCCAACGGCATCACCCTGGCCTACCGCGCCTGGGGACCCCGGGACGCACCGCCCGTCCTGCTCCTCCACGCCCGCGGAGCCGACGGCACCGACTGGTCCGAGATCGCCCCCGCACTGGCCGCAGGCCCCCGCCGGGTCTACGCCCCCGACCTTCGCGGGCACGGCCGCAGCGACCGGCCCGGCGACTACGCCTACGCGACCATGCGCGACGACGTCCACGCCTTCCTCGGCGCCCTCGGCATCACCCGCGCCGACGTCGTGGGCCACTCTCTCGGCGGCGCCGTCGCCTACCTGCTCGCCCAGCACAGCCCGCACCTCGTACGGCGCCTGGTGCTGGAGGACGTACCCGCGCCCTTCCCCCTGGACCCGCCGCGCCCGCTCGCCGAACGTCCAGGCGAGGACCTGCCGTACGACTGGGCGATGATCCTCGCCACCGACCGGCAGCGCAACGCGCCGGATCCTGTGTGGTGGGACCACATGGGGCGGATCACCATGCCCACGCTGTTGATCGGTGGCGGACCGACCAGCCCGATCCCTCAAGAGCAGATCGTCGCCCTGGCCGAACTGCTTCCCGATGCCCGGCGTCTCACCATCGACGCCGGGCATCTCGTGCACGAGGCGCGGCCCGAGGCGTTCCTCGCGGCCGTGGCGGAGTTCCTCAGCCCTGCGGACCGTACGCCGTCATGAAGCGGTCGCGGAACTTGTCCATGCCCCACCGGGGCGCGTTCTCCGCGGGCTTGAGACCGTCGGTCCAGCCCCAGTCGGCGACCCGGTCCAGGACCTTCTTGTCCTTGGCGACGATGGTGATCGGCACGTCCTTGCCGGTGTCCCCGGCGGTGACGGTCGGCACCGGCTGGTGGTCGCCCAGGAACACGAGGACCGTGTCCTCGTCGCCGTAGCGCTCGAGCCACTCGGTGAGGCTCCGGATCGAGTACTCGATGGCCTTCCGGTACTCGGTGCGCACCTTCTCCGGGTCCTTCCAGACCTCCGTGGGGTTGGTGCCCTCCTTCTTGATCTGGTGGAACACCGAGCCGTCGCCGAGCTTCTCCCAGTCGATCATCCGCGCGATGGGCGACCACGGGTTGTGACTGGAGGCCAGGATGATCTCCGCCATGATCGGCTGACGGTCCTTCTTGCCGTGCTCCAGACGCTGGAAGGCCTCCATGCTGAACTGGTCGGGCACGGGCGTCCAGCTGAAGTACGGGCCGTGATAGCCGAGGTGCTCGGAGTCGTAGATGTGGTCCAGGCCGAAGTACTTCCCCTCCGGCCACGCCCGGCGCACCCCGGGCACGACGCCGACGGTCCGCCAGGCCTTCGTCTTGCCGAAGTAGTTGGTCAGCGTCATCCGGTCACTGGTGGTCAGGTTGCGGTACCGCTGCTGGTTCTTGATCCACAGCCCGGACAGGAACGTCGAGTGGGCGAGCCAGCTGCCCGCGCCCGTGACCGGCGACTGCAGCCAGCCGCTGCGCGACTCGAAACCGGCCGCCTTCAGCGAGCTGGTGCCCTCCTTGAGCACCGAGTCCATCTGGGGTGCCATCGCCGGGTCGTCGATCGCGACTCGCCCGTAGCTCTCGATGAACGTGAACAGCACGTCCTTGCCGCGCAGCCCCGTGAGCAACTGATCGGGCGGCGTCTTCGCGAAGGCGTCCACGGCGGCCTGCTTCCGGAAGACCCGCGCGTCCGCCAGGCCCGCCTGCACCTGGTCCACCCGGTTGCCGATGAACTCGGCGTTGCCCTTGGTGGCGAACGGCACGCTGCCGATCTGCACGCCCAGCGTCATGGCCGTGATCCACGCCGTGCCGAGGATCAGCGTCGTACGGGCGGCGACGGAACGGTGGCCGACCATCAGGTTCGTCAGCCGCACCACGGCGAGCGTCGTGAGGACCAGCACCGCGACGAACAGGACGATCACACCGACCACGGCGAGCACCTGCCCGGAACGGCCGAAGGTCTCCCTCAGGAAGTCCGTCGCGTTCTCGATCAGTATCCAGTCCAGGACCAGATCGAAGGGCCGGGCCAGGATCTGGTAGAAGCCCATGTCGACGAATTTCAGGATGGTGAGCAGCCCGAGGAACGCACCCGAGACGACGGCCGTGACGCGCCGGGGCCGCGGCGGCAGCGCGAGCAGCAGGCCCGCGAGCAGCACACCCTCGGCGGGAATCCGCACGAACGACGCGAACTCGATCTTCTCCATCTGGTTGGGCACGAGGAGCGCGAAGAGCACGAGGGCCCCGGCGAGGACGGTCGTCCCGACGCTGACGCCGCGTGCGGTACGGGGGTAGCGCCGCCGCCAGCCGAACCAGCCGGCCTTTGCCGCGCCCGGTGCCTCGGAGTCGTCGCCTGCTTCTTGTGCGGCGGTACCGGCGTCCGGGGCGGTGGCGCCGGTGTCGTCGTCGGGGTCCGTCTTCGTCGCAGTGCCACCGTCCGGCTCCGTCGTGCCGGTGGCCGGTTCCACCGTGTCGGTGTCGCCGCTCGAATCCGCAGTGCCAGAGTCGGTGTCGGAATCCGCAGTGCCTTCGCCGTCGTTCGAGGCCGCCCCAGCCGTCCCACCGGCATCGTCATCCGGTTCCGCCGCGCCCCCGGCCGGGTCCGATTGCTGACGGGAGCGAGTGAAGAGCGACACCCGGAGGTCCTTCCGTGCGGTCTTGCTAGGCATGGCAAACAGAGCCCGGTGAGCCGGGCCTGCCACCACCAGTACGTCCGCACGTCACCTTAGGTTCAATCGACAGGCCGGAGAATCACCCGTCCGCCGCCACCGCCACCTCCCGCGCCCACCGGTAGTCCGCCTTGCCGCTCGGCGACCGCTGGACCGACTCCGTGATCACCAGCTGGCGCGGGATCTTGTAGCCGGCGAGCCGGTCACGGCAGTGCGCCCGGATGTCCTCCAGCGAGGGCCGCACCGCCCCCTCGCGCAGCTGCACCACGGCCGCCACATGGTGGCCCCACTGGGGGTCCGGCACCCCGGCCACCAGCGCGTCGTAGACGTCCGGATGGGACTTGAGGGCCTGCTCGACCTCCTCCGGGTACACCTTCTCGCCGCCGGTGTTGATGCACTGCGAGCCGCGCCCGAGGACGGTGACCACGCCCTCCTCGTCGACGGTGGCCATGTCACCGAGCAGCACCCATCGCTCGCCGCCCCGCTCGAAGAACGTCCCGGCGGTCTTGGCGGGGTCGTTGTAGTAGCCGAGCGGCACATGTCCGGACTGGGCGATACGCCCCACCTCACCGGCCGCCACGGGCTCGTACGTGGCCGGGTCCACGACCTGCGTACGGGCGTGGACCCGGATCCGAAAGCCCCGCTCGGGCCCCGAGTCCTCCGTCGCCGTGCCGTTGAAACCGGACTCCGACGAGCCGAAGTTGTTCAGCAGCATGGCGTTCGGCACCAGCTCCTGGAACTGCCGGCGCACCGTGTCCGACATGATCGCGCCGGACGACGACACGCTGAACAGCGAGGAGCGGTCGATGTGCCGCAGCGGACCGCCCAGCGCGTCGATCAGCGGCCGCAGCATCGCGTCACCCACCAGCGAGATGCTGCTGACCCTCTCCTTCTCCACGGCCCGCAGCACCTCCTCGGGCACGAACTTGCGGTGGATCACGACCCGCTGCCCGAAGTTGAACCCGATGAACGCAGTGAGGGTGGAGGTGCCGTGCATCAGCGGAGCCGTGGGGAAGAAGGTGATCCCGGACCCACCCGCCGCCACGCGCTCGGCCAGCTCCTCCGGCTTCTTCACCGGCTCACCGGTCGGGGCGCCCCCGCCGAGACCCGCGAAGAACAGATCCTCCTGCCGCCACATCACACCCTTGGGCATCCCGGTCGTACCGCCGGTGTAGATGATGAACTGATCGTCGGCAGATCGAGGCGCGAACCCGCGCTCAGGCGATCCCCCTGCCTCGGCATCCGCGAACTCCGTACACGGCAGCGAGGCGGCCCCCGGCACCGGCGCACCCACCCGCACCAGATGCCGCAGCTGCTCCGCCCGCGGTCGCGCCGCCGCCACCCGGTCCGTGAACTCCGCGTCGAAGGCCAGCGCCACCAGATCCGCGTCCCGGTAGAGGTACACCAACTCCTCTTCCACATAGCGGTAGTTGACGTTGACGGGGACGATCCGGGCCTTCAGGCAGCCGAGTACCGTCTGCAGATACTCCACCCCGTTGTAGAGGTGGAGGCCGAGGTGCTCACCGGGCCGTATCCCGCTGTCGAGCAGATGGTGGGCGACGCGGTTGGCCGCCGCGTCCAGCTCCGCGTACGTCAGACGGCGCTCCGCGCCCGTACCGGGATGGTCGGCGTACACCAGCGCCTCACGGCCGGGGACGACGTCGACGACCGACTCGAACAGGTCGGCAAGGTTGTACTCCACCGCTCCTCCTGACCCGGGACGTGCCTGGCATCGGACGGTTCGCCGGTCATCAGAGCAAAGGGCGGTCCAACTGTGAAGGGTCCGCGCGAAGAAAACTGACTATCTGTCAGAAAACCCTTGAAGTGCCCAGCGCCCTACTGCAACCTGTTCTCGTTCTTCGAGAGGGGAGTTGGCCATGGGTGGGACGGAACACCTCACCGTGCAGCGCGAAGGCGCCACACTGGTGCTCACGCTCAACAGGCCGGAGGCCAGGAACGCGCTCTCGCTGCCGATGCTCGTCGGCCTCTACGACGGCTGGCTCGAGGCCGACGCGGACGACTCGGTCCGCTCGGTCGTCTTCACCGGCGCGGGCGGCTCGTTCTGCTCGGGCATGGACCTCAAGGCCCTCGCCGGGAACGGCATGGCCGGCGAGGAGTACCGCGACCGGCTCAAGGCCGACCCCGACCTGCACTGGAAGGCGATGCTGCGCCATCACCGCCCCCGTAAACCGGTGATCGCCGCCGTCGAGGGGTACTGCGTCGCGGGCGGCACCGAGATGCTCCAGGGCACCGACATCCGCGTCGCCGGCGCATCGGCCACCTTCGGTCTGTTCGAGGTCAAGCGCGGCCTGTTCCCCATCGGCGGCTCCACGGTCCGGCTGCAACGCCAGATCCCGCGCACCCACGCCCTGGAGATGCTCCTCACCGGCCGCCCCTACAGCGCCCGTGAGGCCGCCGCCATCGGCCTGGTCGGACACGTCGTCCCCGACGGCACCGCACTCGCCAAGGCGCTGGAGATCGCCGAACAGATCAACTCCTGCGGCCCGCTGGCCGTCGAGGCCGTCAAGGCCTCCGTCTACGAGACCGCGGAGCTGACCGAATCCGACGGCCTCGCGGCCGAACTCACCCGGGGCTGGCCGGTGTTCGACACCGCCGACGCCAAGGAGGGCGCCCGCGCCTTCGCGGAGAAGCGACCGCCCGTCTACAAGCGCGCCTGACCGTCCCCTCCCGTCCGCGCGCCCGACCGAAGGAGCCCCGTGGCATGCCCGAAGTCCTCAAAGCCCCCCTCGTCGTCGAGTTCCCCTTCACCCGCTCCCTCGGCCCCGTCCAGAGCGCCTTCCTGACCGGCCTGCGCGAACGCGTCGTCCTCGGGGTGCGGGCGAGTGACGGCCGTGTCCTCGTCCCGCCCGTCGAGTACGACCCCGTCACCGCCGAGGAGATCCGCGACCTCGTCGAGATCGCCCCCACCGGCACCGTCACCACCTGGGCCTGGAACCACGCCCCCCGCCGGGGCCAGCCCCTGACCACCCCCTTCGCCTGGGCCCTGGTCCGCCTCGACGGCGCCGACACCGCCCTTCTGCACGCCCTCGACGCCCCCGGCCCCGATGCCGTGCGCACGGGCATGCGCGTCCGCGTCCGCTGGGCCGAGGAACGCACCGGAGCCATCACCGACATCGCCTGCTTCGAGCCGTACGACGGCGAGGCCCCGCGACTCACCGGCGCCACCGGCGAGTTCGAGGACCCGGTCACCGGCATCGTCGCCGCCGCCCGCCTCGACTACACCTACTCGCCCGGCCGCGCCCAGACCGCCTACATCGACGCCCTCGGCGGCCGACGCACCGTCGGCGAGCGCTGCCCGTCCTGCCGGAAGGTCTACGTCCCGCCGAGGGGTGCGTGCCCCACCTGCGGGGTCGCCACGGACGAACAAGTCGAGGTCGGGCCGCGCGGCACGGTCACCACGTTCTGCATCGTCAACATCAAGGCGAAGAACCTCGACATCGAGGTGCCCTACGTCTACGCCCACATCGCCCTCGACGGCGCCGGCCTCGCCCTGCACGGCCGGATCGGCGGCATCCCCTACGACGAGGTCCGCATGGGGCTGCGGGTCGAACCCGTGTGGACGGAAGGCGCCCGCTACCCCGACCACTACCGGCCGACGGGTGAGCCCGACGCGGACTACGACACCTACAAGGAGCTGCTGTGACGAGCGCACCGCGGGACCGCGAGATCGCCGTCGTCGCCTTCGCCCAGACCGCCCACCGGCGCACCAGCGAGGAGCTCTCCGAGGTGGAGATGCTGATGCCGGTGCTGCACGAGGTCCTCGACCGGACCGGCCTGAAGACCGCCGACATCGACTTCACCTGCTCCGGCTCCAGCGACTACCTCGCCGGCCGGGCCTTCTCCTTCACCCTCGCCCTCGACGGCGTCGGCGCCTGGCCGCCGATCTCCGAGTCCCATGTCGAGATGGACGGCGCCTGGGCCCTGTACGAGGCCTGGACCAAACTCCTCACCGGCGACGCCGACACCGCCCTGGTCTACTCGTACGGCAAGTCCTCGCCCGGCCCGGTCCGCGACGTGCTGACCCGCCAGCTCGACCCGTACTACGTGGCACCCCTGTGGCCCGACTCCGTGGCGCTCGCCGCGCTCCAGGCACAGGCCCTCATCGACGCCGGCGACACCGACGAGCCCGCCCTCGCTGCCGTCGCCACCCGCAACCGGGAGGCGGCCTCCGCCAACCCGCACGCCCAGCTCAAAGGGGCCGTGGCACAGGGCGACTACCTCGTACGCCCCTTGCGCACCGGCGACTGCCCGCCCATCGGCGATGGTGCCGCCGCCGTGATCCTCGCGGCCGGAGACCGGGCCCGTGAACTGTGCGCACGCCCCGCCTGGATCCGGGGCATCGACCACCGCATCGAGGCACACGGCCTCGGCGTGCGCGACCTGACCGACTCGCCCTCCACCCGGCTGGCCGCCGAGCGGGCCGGGGCCTTCGAGCGGCCCGTCGACACCGCCGAGCTGCACGCGCCCTTCACCGCGCAGGAGATCGTCCTGCGCAAGGCCCTCCGGCTCGACGACGGCGTGCACGTCAACCCCTCCGGCGGAGCCCTCGCCGCCAATCCGATCATGGCCGCCGGTCTCATCCGCCTCGGAGAGGCCGCCGCCCGCATCCACCGCGGCGAGTCCGACCGCGCCCTCGCCCACGCCACGTCCGGCCCCTGCCTGCAGCAGAACCTGGTCGCCGTACTCGAAGGGGAGCCCCGATGAGCAAGGAGCCCGTGGCCGTCGTCGGCATCGGCCAGACCAAGCACGTCGCGGCGCGCCGGGACATGTCGATCGCTGGACTGGTCCGGGAGGCGGCACGACACGCCCTCGACGACGCCGAGCTGACCTGGGCCGACATCGACGCCGTCGTGATCGGCAAGGCGCCCGACTTCTTCGAGGGCGTCATGATGCCGGAGCTCTACCTCGCCGACGCGCTCGGAGCCGTGGGAAAGCCGATGCTCCGGGTGCACACCGCGGGCTCGGTCGGGGGATCCACCGCGCTCGTCGCCGCCAACCTCGTCGCGGCCCGCGTCCACGGCACCGTCCTCACCCTCGCCTTCGAAAAACAGTCCGAGTCGAACGCCATGTGGGGCCTGTCCCTGCCGATCCCCTTCCAGCAGCCCCTGCTGGCCGGGGCCGGCGGCTTCTTCGCCCCGCACATCCGCGCCTACATGCGACGCAGCGGCGCACCCGAGTCGATCGGCGCCCTGGTCGCCTACAAGGACCGGCGCAACGCGCTCAAGAACCCCTATGCCCACCTGCACGAACACGACATCACCCTGGACAAGGTGACGGCCTCGCCCATGCTGTGGGACCCGATCCGCTACTCCGAGACCTGCCCCTCCTCCGACGGCGCCTGCGCCATGATCCTCACCGACCGCGCCGGAGCCGCCCGGGCACCACGACCGCCCGCCTGGATGCTCGGCGGCGCGATGCGCAGCGAACCCACCCTCTTCGCCGGCAAGGACTTCGTCTCACCCCAGGCCGGGCAGGACTGCGCGGCCGACGTCTACCGGCAGGCCGGGATCACCGACCCCCGCCGGGAGATCGACGGCGCCGAGATCTACGTGCCCTTCTCCTGGTACGAGCCGATGTGGCTGGAGAACCTCGGCTTCGCCGGCGAGGGCGAGGGCTGGAAGCTCACCGAGGCGGGCGTGACCGAACTGGACGGTGACCTGCCCGTCAACATGTCGGGCGGCGTCCTGTCCACCAACCCCATCGGCGCCTCCGGCATGATCCGCTTCGCGGAGGCGGCCCTCCAGGTGCGCGGACAGGCCGGGGAACACCAGGTGGACGGCGCCCGCAGGGTCCTCGGACACGCCTACGGCGGGGGATCGCAGTTCTTCTCGATGTGGCTCGTGGGAGCACGGCCCCCCGAGTCCTGAAACGACTCCCGGAACGACTCCTGAAAGGTCCCCCTCACGTGCCCTGTTGGCCGTGGGACACGATCGCTAGGCTGGCCGCGGACGACGAATCGGGAGGAGCACGGACGTGGCCGAGACCACCACCCAGCAGCGCCCGCTCATGGGCTGGGACAAGCCGGAGCTGGACCTCACCAACGCCGACTGGCAGTCCAGCAGCCGTGGCGTGGGGGATGTCCAGATCGCCTTCGTGGAGGGCTTCATCGCCATGCGGAACAGTGGCCGCCCGGAAAGCCCTTCCCTGATCTTCACGCCCGACGAGTGGGGCGCGTTCGTGTCGGGAGCGCGGGAAGGGGAGTTCGACCTCACGTGACGCGGGCCGGGTGAATGGTCCCGGACGGCCGTGATCCGACGGCCGATCCGGGGGTGTTGCGCCCGCATTTCCGGACACGCGACCCGAGACATCCTCCCGGGGCCGGCGCCTGAGCCAGGCTGGCCCCCGGAAGGGACGGTCGTATCCCGGAGGTGAGGTATCCGTGAGCACCCTGCCGGTCATCGCGGCGGTCGACGGTTCGGACGACAGCCTGCGTGCCCTGGAGTGGGCCATCGACGCCGCCCGCCGGCGTTCGGCGCCCCTGCGCGTGGTCCATGTACGCCAGTACGCCCACTGGGCACAGCCCGAGGTCCTCGCCGCGGGGCCCGCGGACCCACGGAACGACCCCGTCCTCGACCGGGTCCGCACCCGCCTGGAAGCACGCTCCGACCAGCCGGACACCGAGTACCTCGCCCTGGAGGGCGCGGTCGGCGCCGTCCTGCCCGAACTGGGCGCTTCCGCCCAACTGCTGGTGCTGGGCTCCCGGGGCCGCGGCGGCTTCGCCAGCCTGCTGCTCGGCTCCAACGGCATGGCCGCAGCCCGTGACGCCGAGTGCCCCGTCGTCGTGGTGCCCCGGACCGGAGGCGATGTCCGGGACGACGGCCCCGTCCGGCGGGTCGTGGTCGGCCTCAAGGTGGACGGCCCCGACGAGGCCACACTCGAGTTCGCCTTCGCCGAGGCCGCCCGGCGCGGGGCACGGCTCCAGGCGGTCGCCGCCTACCCGTGGCCCGCGCAGCCCTGGATGATGCCCGGCGAGATGCCCCCGCCGGTCGTCGACCAGGACGTCATCGAGGACGAGGCCCGGGTCCTCGCCGAGGGCTTCCTCGCCCCCTACCGCGAACGGCACCCCGACGTCCGGGCCGAGCCGCTCGCCGCGGCGGGCGACGCGGCCGGACACCTCGTGACGGCCTCCCAGGACGCCGACCTCGTCGTCGTGGGCCGGCACCGGCGGCACCTGCTGGCGCCGGCTCGCATGATGGGCTCGGTCACCCACGCCGTCCTGCTGCACGCCGTGAGCCCCGTCGCGGTGGTCCCGCCGACGCCGCACCAGGACTGACCTCGTTGTAATGGATACCGGCGGGCCTATCATTAGCCCCATGCGGGAACCGATCAGCAGGGACGCCCGGCTCGCCCTGGACCTGGCCCTCACCGTCCGGCACGACGGCGAGGGCGGCGTGGCCGACGATCTGACCGACCCGGCGGGCCTCACCGCCTGGGTCCGGGCACACGCCGAGGTCCTGCCGGACACCGAGGGGTTCACCGCCGACGCCGCGCGGCTCACCGAGGTCCGAGAGCTGCGCGCCGCCGCCCGCGCGCTCTTCGCACGCGCCGTGCGCCCCGGCGAGCCCAGCCCCGCGGACGCGACCCGCCTCCTGCCCGAGGGCGAGGCCGTACGGCGCCTCAACGAGGCGGCCGCCCGCACCCCCACCGTGCCGGTCCTGCACTGGCCCCAGTCGGCCGCCCCCGTCGTCCGCAGGCGGCCCGTGCACGGCGCCGGCGATCTGACGGCGACCCTCGCGCACGCCGTGATCGCGTTCCTCGCGAGCCCCGACCGCGACCGGCTGCGAGCCTGCCACGCACCGCGCTGTGTGCGGTACTTCCTCAAGGAGCACCCACGCCAGGAGTGGTGCAAACCGTCCTGCGGCAACCGCGCCCGGGTCGCCCGCCACCACCAACGGCACCGGGCGACGACTTGAGGCCTGTCGCGGGCCGACCGGGCCGCCGCCCGCCCCACACTTCGCAGGCCGGGACACGTACCATTGGCGACATGTCGTTCCTCCGCCGCCGCAGCGCCACTCCCGCCGGGCCTGACTTCGACGTACTGGCCATGGACCCGGGCGACTGGCCCGGCAACCTCGGTGCGGGACTGCTTCCCGCGCCCGACGGCACCTGCCAGGGCGTCTTCCTGCGCTACGACCTGTTCGGCGGCCGCGGCCCCGCGATGATCATCGGCAATCTGCCCGAGGGCTCCCCGGCGCGCGAGGTCCCCGAGGGGGAGGTCCCCTTCGAGGTGGCCCAGCTGCTTCTGGCGCTGGAGAACGACGAGGAGGTCACCGTCGTCAGCACCGAGGACGTGCCGGTGATGCAGGGCGACAACCTTCTGATCGTGCGCCGTGTCAAGCTCTCCGAGGGCCGGATCTCCTGCGTCCAGTTCGACCGCAGCGACAACGTCCTGGTGACCATCGCCGCCTGGGACCGCCCCATCACGGACGACCTGTACGCCCTCCTCAAACCCCTGCCCGCGGAGCTGTTCCAGCAGGGCTGACCGCCCGGCGGTACGCCACACACACGAAAGGGCCGCTGTACGCCTGACCAGGCGCACAGCGGCCGCTTCGTCCCCGTCAGCGAGTGCCGACCGCCGCGCGCACGGCCCGCCGGGCCAGCTGGCAGTCGTCGTGCAGCCGCCGCAGCAGCAGCCTCTGCTCCTCGCCGGACGGCGCAGCACCAGGATGGGCCGAGCCCGGTGCCGCCGGGGCCGCGTCGTGCATCGAACGCTGCACGGCCGTCTCGTACGTACGAATCTCACGGGTCAGCACCAGCATCAGGTTCACCAGGAAGGCGTCCCTGGACGCCGGGCCCGCCGACTGGGCGATCTGGCTGATCTGGCGACGGGCCACCGGTGCGTCCCCGAGTACCGACCACAGCGTCGCCAGGTCGTAGCCCGGCAGGTACCAGCCCGCGTGCTCCCAGTCCACCAGCACTGGACCGGCTGGTGACAGGAGGATGTTCGACAGCAGTGCGTCGCCGTGGCAGAACTGGCCCATTCCCTGCCGCCCGGCCGCCTGCGCGATGCCGTGCAGCAGCTTCTGCAGATCACCCAGGTCCCGGTCGGTGAGCAGGCCCAGCTCGTGGTACCTCGAGATCCTTGCCGCGTAGTCGAGCGGGGCGTCGAACGTCCCCGCCGGCGGACGCCAGGCGTTCAGCCGGCAGATCGCGCCCAGCGCGGCTCTGATGTCCGCCCGCGGCGGCGCCTCGGCCGGGTGCCGCTGGAGCGCCGCCACCCGCCCGGGCATCCGCTCGATGACCAGTGTGCAGTTGTCCGGATCCGCCGCGATCAGTCTCGGCACCCGCACGGGAGGGCGATGCCGGACGAACGAGCGGTACGCCGCTATCTCGTGGTGGATCCGCTCGGACCAGGCCGGGGAGTGGTCCAGTAAACACTTGGCGACGGCCGTGTTCCGACCGGTCGTACCGACCAGGAGCACGGACCGGCCGTTGCGGCGCAGCACCTGCACCGGGGCGAACTCCGGGCAGATGCGGTGCACCGAGGCGATGGCGGTGCGCAGCTGCGCGCCTTGGGGGCCGGACAAGTCGAGTCTTCCGCTGAGCGGTTGGGCTCCGAGGACCGCGCCGCGCCGCGCCCTGCCCGCACCGAGCACGGGGGCCGCCGGCCGCGCGGGGGCGAGGTAGGGGCCGCTGTCCGTGGGACGTGGGTGCAGCGACCGGGGCGGTGCGGACACGGAGGACGATGCTGCGTACATGGGCGAGACAGATCCCTTCGTGTGCCTGCGACGACTGCGCCCCACCCGGCCCGGACCCCCGGGAGCATCCTGGGGAATGTCCCTGCGGCGACCGGGTCGGGGTGACGCGTTCCTACCTGACACCGGATGCCCGGTGGCACACCATCTGGCGAACCCTGGCGAACCCTGGCGAATAGTCGCCCGGCAAGTCTCCCCGGGCTACTGTCAACTCAGCCGAGTACCTGGGGGCTTGATGTGAGCGGACAACCCAACACCCGTCTCTCGGACCTGTTCGGCCTGGCCGGCTGGTCGAAGGGCGAACTCGCGAGGCTGGTCAACCGGCAGGCGGCGGCCATGGGCCACCCCCAGCTCTCGACCGACACCTCCCGGGTGCGGCGTTGGATCGACACGGGAGAGATCCCGCGCGATCCGGTGCCGAGGGTGCTGGCGGTTCTGTTCACCGAGCGTCTCGGCCGTGTCGTGACCATCGAGGACCTCGGTCTGGTCCGGCACGGGCGTGCGGGGAAACGGCAGGGCGGCGGGAGCGCGGAGCCTCCCGACGGTGTGCCGTGGGCGCCCGAGCGGACAGCCGCGGTCCTCACCGAATTCACGGGAATGGACCTCATGCTCAACCGACGCGGCTTGGTGGGCGCGGGCGCCGCGCTCGCCGCGGGATCCGCACTCAGCAGCGCCATGTACGACTGGCTGCACACCGACCCTGCCCTGGCTGTCGACGCTCCCGACCTCGACCGTCCCCTGCACGCCGACCCCGCCGGGTTCGACCGTTACGAGGCCGCCCCCATCGGGTCGCAGGAGATCGAGGAACTGGAGCGCTCGGTCGAGGTGTTCCGCGCCTGGGACGCCGCCCGCGGCGGCGGGCTCCAGCGCAAAGCGGTGGTGGGCCAGCTCAACGAGGTGGGCGGCATGCTCGCCTACCGTCACCCACCCCATCTCCAGCGGCGCCTGTGGGGCGTCGCCGCCAACCTGGCCGTCCTCGCGGGCTGGATGTCGCACGACGTCGGTCTGGAGCCCACGGCCCAGAAGTACTTCGTCATCGCCGCGCACGCGGCCCGGGAGGGCGGGGACCGGCCCCGCGCGGGCGAGGCGCTCTCCCGTGCGGCCCGCCAGATGGTCCATCTGGGCAAGCCGGACGAGGCCCTGGACCTGATGAGACTCGCCACGTCCGGCTCGGGCGACGACGTGCTGCCCCGCACCCGGGCGATGCTCTGCACCATCGAGGCCTGGGCGCAGGCCGCCATGGGCAAGGGCCAGGCGATGCGCCGCACGCTCGGGCAGGCGGAGGACCTGTTCGTCTCCGACAAGGCCGATGTGCCGCCGCCGGACTGGATGCAGACGTTCAAGGAGGAGGACCTCTACGGCATGCAGGCCCTGGCCTACCGCACGCTCGCCGAGTTCGAGCCGGGTGCGTCCGCGCATGCCCAGCACTACGCGGAGAAGGCACTGGCCCTGCGGGTCGACGGCCGGCAGCGCTCGAAGATCTTCGACTATCTGTCGATGGCGTCGGCCTGCTTCATCGCGGACGACCCCGAACAGGCGGACCGGTACGCGCGGTTGGCCCTGGTGTCGATGGGATCCAACTCCTCCCATCGCACCTGGGACCGGCTGCGTGAGATGTACCGGCTCACCGCCGAGTACTCCGGCTACCCGAGGATCCAGGAGCTGCGGGAGGAGATCAAGCTCGCCCTGCCGAAGACGAAGGGCGGGGGCGGCAACAGCGCGCGGGCCTGAGTCCTATGACGTGACCTTGGCGACGAGCACACAGGCGTTGTCCTCGCGTGCGCTCTCGCCGAACTCCTGGAGGACCGTCCGTATGCAGTCCTCCGCGGTGCGGTTCCCCGCCATGCGCGGGGCCAGGTCGAGGAGGAGGTTCACCGCCGCCGCTCCGGTGTGCCCGGGGACCAGTCCGTCGGTGTGCAGGAGCAGCAGGTCGCCCACCTCGAGGGTCTCTTCGGCCTGTCCGTAGACGGCGCCCGAGGTGGCGCCGAGCAGGACGCCGTCCGGTGTGTCCAGCACGCGCCCCGTCCCGTCGCGGAACAGCAGCGGGGCGGGGTGTCCGGCCTGCGCCCACACCAGGGTGCGGGTCCCGGGCCGGTAGCGGCAGCAGACGGCGCTGCCGAGGGCGGGTTGCACGGTGGCGTCGAGTAACTGGTTCAGCCAGGCCATGAGCTGTCCCGGTGGGGCGCCGGCCATCGCCATGCCGCGTACGGCGCCGAGCAGCATGGTCATGTTCGAGGTGACACCGACTCCGTGTCCGGTGAGGTCGCCGACGCTGAGGAGGGTTTCGCCGTCGGTCAGTTCGAGCGCGTCGTACCAGTCGCCGCCGATCGGCGTGTTCGTGGACGCCGGAAGGTGGTGGGCCGCGAGGTCGAGGGCCCCGGGGACCCGGTGCGGGAGCCGCAGGGAGCCGCGCCACGGCGGGAGCATGGCCTCCTGCAGCTCGACCGCGAGCCGGTGTTCGCTCCGCGCGGCAGGCCCTTGGTGGTGGAGCGAGTCACGGGTCTCGCTGACCACCCGCTGGCTGCGGCGCAGTTCGCTGACGTCCCGCAGCACGGCCCACATCGAGGCGGTGCTGCCGTCAGTGTCGAGCACCGGTTCGCCCATCATGTGCACGGTCCGGACGTCGCCGTCCCGGCGCGCGATGCGGAACTCGCCGTCGATGGGCCGGGCGTCGACGAGGCAGTTCGTGACCATCGCCGTCAGCTTCGGCCGGTCCTCGTCGAGGACCAGGGACGGCATCTCGTCGAGGGTGAGCGGCGGGGCCTCGGGGTCGCGGCCCAGGATCTGGTAGAGCTCCCCGGACCAACTGGCCTCGTCCGTCAGCAGGTTCCACTCGGCGCTGCCGACCCGGCTGAGCAGTGAGCCCCGCGGGGACGCGGCGGGTTCCAGGGGGGCCGCCGCGGGCGGCGGGCCGTCCCGGAGCTGGGCCAGGTGCTCGTCGAGGTCGTTGAGCTGGTGCAGGGCCAGGTCGCACAGGGCGCGCTGCCACCGACCGCGGGGGTGGTCCGGTCCGTCGTCCCCCTCGGCGTCGCGCCGCACCGCGTCCATGTCGCCCTTGAGCCGCCGCGTCTGCGATATGAGCGCCTCGACCGAGCCGCGTCCGGGCGGCTGGGCGGCTGGGCGGTCCGCGGAGAGGTGGGACGGCATGACGCACTCCGATGCGGGGGACGGTACGACCAAGGCGGACGGAGGGACCGTTACGACTGTCGCACAGCCCGCGACGCCCTGTAAGGGGTTTGGCAACACACGATACGGTGGTGCTTCTGGCATATGCCACAGTCTCACGGAGTTACTCCGAGGTAGGCGCGAGTCGTGTCGCCCGGATACCCAAGTCGCAGGCTGAACAGGGTACTTGACGACCCGTGAGTAGCGCCCCACCCCGTTCCCATGCGTGTTCGACGGCCCCGCGTTCGAGGCCTTCAGTACCGCAGCACCCCCGCGATGCCGTCCGCCTCACCGAGCGCGCCGTCCGGCACGAAGCGGACGTCGGCGCCCGTCTCCAGACACTGCTCGACGATCTCGTCCACGATGTCCTCGCGGGAGTCGAGGTCGCCGCTCTCGGTGAGGATCAGATGGTCCCCGGCGTCCCGAACGGTCACGCGGTAGTTCTCCTCGACGGCCAGCAGCCGGACGCGGCCGTCCCGGGCGCTCTGCCACAGCTCGTCGACGCCGGCGGCGAACTCCCGCCGCCCGCGGGCCGTTTCCAGGGCGCGGCTCACGGCGTCCGTGCTGCTGCGGGCCTCCGCCTCGAAGACCGGCCGCATGGCCTGCCACACCGCGTCGGGGGTCCCATGGGCGAGGCCGCCGTGCGGGACGTGCACCGCGCCCCTGGCGGTGGTGCCGGCCTCGTCGATCAGCGAGAGGGCGGCCGGCTCGCCGGTGACATACAGCCGTCGCGGATGGTCGCGCAGGACGGCCGTCATCGCGATGTCGGCCTCGCGCAGGAACTGGCGGGTGCGTTCCTCCCGGAAGGCGCTCGGTGTGTCGCCGATCCGCTGCAGCCGCTCCGGGTCGAAGTTCTCCACGCGCCTGGTCAGCGGGAAACCGCCGACGCGCGCCTCGACGACCCGGTCGGCGCCGCCCTTCCACAGCGTGGCGCGGTCCGCGGCGAGCGACAGCACCCAGAACGGCCGCCCGGCCGTCTGGGCGGAGACCAGGTTCCGGGTCAGGAAGGTGTCCGAGAGCACCACGCGTTCGGGCACCGACCGGGCCAGCGACCACACCTGGTGCTCACCGGGGGCCGCGAAGATCACCAGGCCGTCCTCGGCGTGCGCGAGGTCGACCTCGGACAGGGCCCGGTCGAGGTGCCGGGCGACCTCCGCCCGGCGTTCCCGGGTGACGGCGGGATCGACCTCCAGTTGCCTCTTGGCCTCGGCCACGACATTGCGCAGTCGGACCTGGTCCTGGGCGTTGTGGGGTTCGCGCCGATGTGTCGGCGTCAGCACGGAGACCGCGGGGTAGGGGCGCGGGCGCCGCAGCTCGGCAAGGGTCGCGGGACTCAGAACGTGCTCCATGACAGAACGATAGAGCCGATTCGCGATGGGGGCATTTGGGGCAATCGGTTCACCGGTTCGAGTGAGGGAGCGGCGGCTCACTCCGTGTCGTGGTCGGAGCCGCAGGAGCTGCCGTCCGGCGGGAGGGTGCCGTACAGCAGGAAGGCGTCGACCTTGCCGTGCACGCACTTGGAGGAGCCGTAGCCGGTGTGGCCCTCGCCCCGGTTGTCGAGCACCACGGCCGAGGAGCCGAGCCGCTCGGCCGTCTCCACCGTCCAGCGGTACGGCGTGGCCGGGTCGCCCCGGGTGCCGATGAGCAGCATCCGTGCCGAGTCGACGTCCTTGACCTCGTCGCGGATGAAATCGGTGCCCTTGGGGCGGCCGTAGCACAGCAGCACCTGGGTGAGCCGGTAGCGGCCGAAGACCGGTGACGCCTGCTCGTACCGGGCGCGCAGCCGGCCGAGGTCCTCGGTGACCTGCGCGGCGGCGGGGCGGTCGGGATCGTCCGCGCAATTGACCGCCATCAGCGCCGCCGGCAGGTTGTCCAGGGGCACGTCCTCCGGGTCGACGAGTCCGCGGTGCTCGCCCCGCAGCGGCGGGAGCGTGACACCTCCGGACGCGAAGGCCTCCAGGCCGCGCGTGTCGCCCTCTTCGAGCAGCTGGGCGACCGCCCGCTGCAGCGAGGGCCACAGCTCTCTGCTGTAGAGGCCCTGCCCGAGCGCGCCCGCGAAGTCCTGGCCGGAGAACGCCTCGCCGAAGTCCGTCGGCACCGGGTCCTCGTCCAGCGACTCGACCACCTTCACCACGTTCTCCCTGGCCGTGCGCGGATCCTGCCCGAACGGGCAGGCGATGTCCTCCGTGCACCAGGTCAGGAAGTTCTCCAGCGCGGTCTGCTGGCCCCGGGCGATCACCACACCCTGCTCGGACAGCGGCTCGGTCAGCGTGTCCACACCGTCCAGCGCCACCCTGCCGACCTTCTCGGGGAACCGGGCCGCGTACACCGCCCCGAGCCGGCTTCCGTAGGAGAAACCCAGGTAGTTGAGCTTGTCGTCGCCGAGCGCGTCGCGCATGACGTCCATGTCGCGGGCGGCGTTCACCGTGCCCATGTGGCGCAGGACGGGGCCCGAGTGCTCGGCGCACTCGGCCGCCGCGGCGCGCAGCTTCTCGAGCACGGCCCGCGGATCGGCGACCTCGGCGTTGCCGTCGGTCGCCTCCAGCGCGTCGGTGGTGGCGTTTCCGCAGCTCACCGGTGCCGAGCGGCCGACGCCGCGAGGGTCGAAGCCGACGACGTCGTGGCCGTTCGTCAGGCCCATGAAGTGTTTCCCGCCGAGGGCGAGTTGGGTCACGCCCGGGACGCCCGGGCCGCCGAAGTTCAGCAGCACCGAGCCCCGGGACTTGCCGGTGGCCCGGTAGCGGGCCAGGGCGAGGTCGAGAGTCCCCTTGTCGGGCTTGGCGTAGTCGAGGGGGACGGTGACCTTGCCGCACTGCAGGTCCTTGGGCATGTCCATGCCCTCGCAGGCCGACCACGTGACCTTCTGGTCGTAGAAGCGCGCCAGCCCGGGAGGGGCGTCGTCGGCCGCGGCCGGCAGGCCCGCGCCCAGCAGGGCCAGCCCGGCCACGCCGGTGACGGCGCAGCGCCGGATCGAGAGGTGCGTGGACAGCTTGGCCAGCATCGATGCCTCCAGGGGCGCCCCACAGCGGACCGGGACGGCGCCCTCGCCCACCATAAGCGGGCCCCGGAAGCGGCGCCTCCGGGCAGGTGGGGCCCGCTCGAAGCGGCTCGGGGCGCGCTGCCGCGTGGCACATACGAAGGGCTTTACCGCTAGTTCGACAACCGGGCCGCTCGATGGAGTGAAAGGCCGATAAGCCATAACTCGGATCGTGCGCCCCGCGTTCTATCCCGTGCGGGTGAGTGCCCGCGACGATGTCTGGAAGGCAGGGAACCTATGAGAAGGGTTACCCGAAACGGTGTGATCGCCGTCGCCGCCGCCTCGGGCGCGATGGCCCTGGCCGTCCCCGCGTACGCGGATTCCGCGGCGGACGGATCGGCGGCAGGTTCGCCAGGGGTGGTCTCCGGCAACACCGTTCAGCTACCGGTGCATGTCCCGGTGAACGTGTGCGGGAACACGGTGAACGTGGTGGGGCTCCTGAACCCCGCCGCGGGCAACAGTTGCGCGAACAAGGGCGACGGGCGGGCGGGCCGGCCGGGCAAGCCCGGCGGTGCGGTCGCCGAGGGCAGCGGAAAGGATTCACCGGGTGTGGTCTCCGGCAACGGCGTACAGCTCCCGGTCGATGTCCCGGTCAATGTGACCGGCAACAGCGTGAACGTGGTCGGCATCGGCAACGCGGCGGCCGGCAACGAGTCCTCGAACACCCCCGGCGACCGGCCGGTCCGCCCCCACCAGCCGCCGAAGCCGACGGCCCCGAAGCCGTCCGTCCCGCCCCGGGCCCACCCGGCCCCCGACCCCGCCCCCGCTCCGGACTCCGCGCCGCGGGCCACGGGCGCCCTCGCCCACACGGGCTCGGACCACACCCTGCCGGCCGTCGCGGCGAGCGCGGCGCTGGTGCTCGGGGGAGTGGTGCTGCGCCGGAGGTTCCGCCCGGCGGCGGAGGCTTCGCAGCGGCGCTGAGGCCGGCGTAGCCCGCACGCGATACCCCTCCCGGGCCCGGTGACGGCGGCGCCCTCGCGGCCCCAGCCGGTCGGTGGCAGGCGACACCGAACCCCTCAGGCCCGGGAGCCGGGCACCCGGGCGGCACTGCCGGGTGGTGGCCGACGCGAGGGCTCCCGGGCGGGAAGCCGCCGACCCTCGCGGCCCCGCCGGTCGGTGGCAGGCGACACCGAACCCCTCAGGCCCGGGAGCCGGGCACCCGGGCGGCACTGCCGGGTGGTGGCCGACGCGAGGGCTCCCGGGCGGGAAGCCGCCGGCCCTCGCGCTTCCGCGGACGGCGGCATGCGACGCGGCTCCGGGGCCCGAGGGCTTCGGAGCCGCGCCGCGTGGGTGACGGCACGCGACACTGCTCCCGGGCCCGGAAGCTGTGGCGCGCTGTGTCTCCGCAGCGGCAGCGCCGCGCCCACCGTGCTCCCGGGCCTGGTAGGGCGCTGCCCTGAGCCCGCCGGACCTGCCGGGGCCGCGGACCGGCGGGTGGCCCCGGCCGCGGCAGCGTCGTAGGAGCGCCCTCGGCGACCGCTGGTCGTCAGACCGGCTCCGCCACCCCCGTGAGCAGCACCATCCCCGAGTCGCCGTAGTTCGGCAGGGTGTGGTCGGGGTCGATGTGGGTGACGTCCAGGTCGCGGGTCAGGGGCGTGAAGACCTCGGTGACCGTCGTCGGGTTCACCGGACAGCCCGGCCAGTGGGACGCCGGGCCGATGCGGTAGGTCGGCAGGTTCTCCATGAAGGCGGCGACCAGGTGGCCGCCCGGTGTGACCGTGCGGACGAAGGTGCGGCAGAAGTCGGCGAACTCGGCGAAGTCCTCCGTGGCGCCCTCGGCGACGAAGTGCATGGAGGCGAGTTCGTAGAAGCCGGGCGGCAGGGACCGGACGTCGGCGTGGACGACGTTCACCGGCGCCAGCGCCCCGGCCAGGGTCGCCGGCACCTCGGGGTTGAGCTCCCGGCACAGCGCGTGGAAGGGAATCCAGCTCGCGTCGAGGCGGTGACAGATCTGCTCCTGGAGATAGGCGACACTGCTCGCCCCCGCCTCCACGGCGTCGATCCTGCGGCACGCGGCGGACGCCAGGATCAGGGGATAGAGGTTGGGGCCCGCCCCGAACTCCACCGAGCGGGTGATGCCGCCGGGCGGAAAGCGCCGGTAGAAGGCGCTGTGGTGCGCGATGATCGCCGCGTCCGAGGGATGCACCTCGCGGTAGTTCTCCGCGAGGTAGTCCGCGACCGGCCAGCGGTCCCAGTCCACGTCGTCGTTGTGCGTCGTCATGGCCGTTCAGCCCTTCAGCCGCAGCGGGAATCGCTCGGACAGCCGGGTCAGGGTCCCGTTGAGGTGATCGATGTCGGCGTCGGAGTTCAGCGCGGTGAGCTGGACGCGGAAGCCCACCCGGTCACGGGGGACGAGGGGGTGGGCGGCGAGCGTCACGTAGACGCCCTCCTGCCAGAGGAACGCCGCCACCGCGTCCAGGTCCGCGGGGTTTGCCAGGGGCACCTCCACGATGGGCAGCCGGTCCCGGTTCAGGGTGCGCACGCCCAGGGCGTCCAGGTGATCGAGCACCCGGCCCGTCTTGCGGTACAGCTCGGCACGGATGACGTCGCCCCGGCGCTCGTTGACGTCCAGCCCGGCCAGCGCGGTGGCCAGGGACGCCGTCGGCGACGGACCCGAGTACAGATAGGGAGCCGCCGTGGTCTTCAGCCGGTTCTTCAGCTCCGAGGGCAGCGCGAGGAACGCGAGCAGGGACGAGTACGCCTTGGAGAAGCCGCCGGCCAGCACGATCCCGTCGTAGGACTCCCCGGTGTGCCGGACCACGCAGTTGCCGCGCATGCCGTACGGGCACGACTCGCCCGGCCCGCGCTCTCCGATCACCCCGAAGCCGTGCGCGTCGTCGACGTACAGCGTTGCTCCCTCGGCGCGGCACAGCGCCGCGAGGCCGGGCAGGTCGGGGATGTTGCCGCTCATGCTGTCGACGCCGTCCAGGCACACCAGCCGGGGCGTCCCCGGCGGCACCCCGGCGAGCAGAGCGCGCAGGTCGTCGAGCCGCCCGGCGTGGAAGCGGTGCAGGGTGGCTCCCTGGGCGCGGGCCACCACAGCGCCGTCGTGGATCGTGCGGTGGGCGGTGGCCTCGACGAAGACGTGCCCGTCCTCCGCCAGCGCCGGGATCACCGAGGAGTGGATGAGCGTCAGCGTCGGCAGCAGCAGCGCGTCCGGGGCGCCCAGCAGCGCGGCGAGCCGCTCCTCGATGTCGGGGTACAGCCGCGGGCTGCCCAGCAGCCGTGACCAGCCGGGGTGCGTGCCCCAGGCCCGTACCGCGGGGTCGACGGCGTCCAGGACGTCCGGATCCCGGTCGAAGCCGAGGTAGTTGCACGAGGCGAAGTCGATCAGCCAGTGGTCGCCGCTGCGGATGTGCCGGCCGCGCACCTCGTCGAGCACCGCGTCGCTCATGGGGCTGGTGCGCCGCAGCCGCTCCAGGTCCGCCCGGCGTGCCTCCCGGCGGCCCCGGGCGGAGTCCGTCCGAGGCCGGTGTGTCCGGGGCGGCGCGAAGGGCATGCCGCCGCCCGGCCGCCGCAGCACACGCGCGCTCTGCTCCACCGTCAAGGGCCGGGCGAACAGCCGACCCTGCCCGAAGCGGCACCCCATCCCGGCCAGCAGATCCCGCTGCGCGGCGTTCTCGATGCCGTCCGCGACGACCCGCAGGCCCAGGGTGTCGGCGGTCCGCACGATGCCCTCGACCAGGGCGACCTGCCGGCTGTCGCGGGCGATGCCGTCGATGACCGACTTGTCGATCTTCAGCACGTCGACGGGGAGGTCCCGGAGGCGGGGCAGCGAGGAGAAGCCGGGGCCGAAGTCGTCGACCGCGATGCGCACCCCGAGGTCCTTGAGCGTGTGCAGAACCGGGCGGAGACGGTCGTCATGGTGGAGCAGCGCCGTCTGCGTCAGCTCCAGCTGGAGTGACCCGGGCTCCAGCCCGGGCGTGCGCAGCACCCGGCCGACCTGCTCGACGAACCCGGCGTCGCGGAACTGCCGTGCGGAGACGTTCACGCTGACGTACGGCGGGCGGCCGGGGCCCGGCAGGCGTTGCAGCCCGGCGATGTCGCTGACCGCGTTCTGCAGCACCCAGGAGCCGGATGGGGCGGTGTGCCGGACCAGGGCCTCGAACCCGACGACCTCACCGGCCGTGATGTCCACGACGGGCTGGTAGCGCAGCGCGCGCGCCGGGTCGGCGAGCGCCCGGTCCGGCCGGGACAGGGCGCCGTTCCGCCCGGCCGTGCGGCGGGGAAGCAGTGGGCGGAAGCGGCGCCACTGCCGTTTGCCCGCCGCCTTCGCCGCGTACAGCGCGAGATCGGCGTGGCCCAGCAGTTCCTCCGCGTCCGTGCTGTCGCGCGCGGTGGCCACCCCCACACTCGCGGACACCGTCACCGACGTGCCCGCCAGGTCGAACGGCCGGCCGAGCGTCCGGATCACCTGGGCCGCCAGCAGCTCGGCGTCGATCGGCCGTCTGGCGTCCTCCATCAGGACGGCGAACTCGTCACCGCCGAGCCGGGCCGCGGTGTCGGTGCGCCGCAGCGTCCCGGACAGCCGGTTGCCGACGGCGACCAGCAGGAGGTCGCCCGCCCGGTGCCCCTTCGTGTCGTTGACCTGCTTGAAGTCGTCGAGGTCGATGAAGAGCAGACACGTCAGCGACGACTCGCGGCGACCCCGCAGCAGGGCGCGTTCGGTCCGCTCCAGCAGCAGCGTCCGGTTGGGCAGACCGGTCAGCGCGTCGTGGAAGGCGCGCCGCGTCAGTTCCTTCTCCAGTCGCCGCTGCTCGGTCACGTCCCGCAGGGTCACCACCAGCCCGGACACGGTCCGCTCGTGCCGGAAGTCGCTGCAGCGCACCTCCACCTCGACGCGCCCGTCCCGGCGCCCGACCCACCAGTGGCCGTGTCCCGCCCGCGGCCCGCTCTCCCGTACGGCGGCCAGCTCCCGCGCGGCCCGCTTCCGGTCCACGGGGGCCACCAGCTCCGGCAGCGGTACGCCGACGAGGTCGCCGGTGCCGAGCACGGACAGCGCGGACGGGCTGGCGTACCGGATCGTGTCGTCGGCCTCGAGGATGAGGATGACGTCGGAGGTGTTGCGCACGAGGGTGCGGAAGTATGCCTCGTTCTCCCGCGCCACGACCTCCTGGCGCAGTGAGACCCGCTCCATGGCCAGGCCCGCGTGGGACGCCAGGATCTCCAGGGAGCCCGAGGTCTCGGTGAGCTGCCGCTCCGGTGCGGCGACGAGCAGGACGCCCGGGACCGCTCCGGCCGGCCGGTCCGGCTGGGTCATGGGGCACACCAGGACCGAGGGCAGGCCGTCCAGCCCGGCGGCGATGCCGGGTTCGAGGGCGGCCGTGGTCACCAGTCGGGTGCCGTGCGCCCCGAGGTCCGGGTCGCCCTCCGCCGGCAGCAGCACGGTCCGGTGCGGTACGTCCGGGCCCAGCAGCCGGTCGACCGCCGTACGGCAGGACCGGTCGACCTCCTCCTGCCGGAAGGCCGAGACCAGCGAGGCGGCGGCCCCGCGGAGCGCGAGCTCTCGTGTCACCGCACGGCGATGCGCCACGACCATCCCCGTCAGCCGCAGGATGACCAGCAGGAACAACACTCCCGAGAAGACCGCGATCACGGCGGCGTCCCGCGTCTCGTTGCGCAGCCCCTCGTACAGGAGGATCCCCGGTGCGATCAGCGTGGCCACGGTGAGGACGACCAGCCGACGCGGCGGCGGCAGCAGGGACTCCCGCTGCGGTACGGCGGCGGTCAGCTCGACCATGGACGGGTGCAGCGCGGCGAGGCCCCACGCGGTGTAGAAGACGATCCAGCCGGTGTCCAGCAGGGTGCCCGTCCGCCACAGGTCGTTGAGTTGCAGGATCCCGTACGCGATGTCGAAGCCGAGCAGCGTCACGGTGCCGGCGACCAGCAGCGTCACGGCACGGTGGGGACCGGTGACCCGACTCGGGGTCAGCAGCCGGGCGAGGAGGGCCAGCACGAGGACGTCACCCAGGGGATAGGCGATGCTGATGGCGCGCTGCTGCCATGTCAGACCCTCCACCACCGTCAGCGGCTGCACCAGGTACACCCACACGGGGAGGGCGAGGCCCGCGGTGATGATCAGGGCGTCGAGCAGGCTGGGCAGGTCGCGGTCGGCCCACCGGTGGCGCACCAGGCCCGACAGCCCGATCGCGAAGAGCGGATAGGTGGCGAGGTAGCAGGCGTCGGCGGGGGACGGGAAGGGGTTGGAGGCGTCGAAGTACTCCTCCATCACGTTGTAGTAGGTGTCGCCCGCGATGAAGGTGAGCAGCCCGCCGGCCAGGGCCCACCAGGGCCACCGATGGGCGGGGCGGTGCAGGCGTGTGCCGGTCAGGACGGCGGTTACGCCCGCGAGCCCGATGGCGGCCCACAGGGCGGGACGCGCCGCCGGGACGGTCAGGTAGACGAGGGTGGCCACCGCGACGAGGGCGATGTAGGCGGTCGTCAAGGGCCGTGCAGGCAGCGTAGACATGCGCCTCCCCCCGTTGGGGAGACCGTGGCGTGACGCCTGGTCCAGTTGAATTCGATCGTAGATTCGCCCATCCGGCCCTGCATCTCGGGCGGGCCGCGCCCTTGCAAGGGGGGCCGGGGAATCCCGGGGCGGTTCAGCCGCGCCCGCGATGGAACCGCATGTGCAGCTCCCGGATCCGATCCGTCAGTTCCGGCACCGGACCGTCCACGATCACATCGGGGGCGACCTCGTGGACGGGGAGTGTCCGCACCGGCGGCGCGGGGACGCCCAACTCGCCCAGCCAGGATACGAGTTGCTCGGACGAGGCGACGTAGGCGATGCGTCCCAAGCCGACCCAGGCGTGCGCGGCCGCGCACATCGGGCAGTGCTCGCCGGAGGTGTAGACCGTGGCCGCCGCCCGCTCCTCGGGCGTGAGGTGAGCCGCCGACCAGCGCGCCAGTTCGAACTCGGGGTGCCGGGTGCGGTCGCCCGAGGCCACGCGGTTGTGGTCCTCGGCGAGGACCGTGCCGTCCTTCCCGACCAGAACCGAACCGAACGGTTCGTCCCCGGCGTCCAGCGCCTCGGCCGCGAGCTCCACGCAGCGGCGCAGGTGAGGCAGTTCCGAGTCCTTCACGACCATGGTGCCGGGCCCTTCCTCGAGACGAAGTGATCAACAGGACTGTACGGCGGCATCGACGCCGGCCGCCCCGGATATCCCGGCGGATGTCACATCCACGCCCCTCCGATCCGTCGCACGGACATGACGACGAACCGGAAGAACCAGAGCATCCTCCTCGCCGGCGCGAGCGGTGTCCTCGGCCGGCACATCGCCCACGCGCTCACCGAGGCGGGCCACAAGGTCACCGGACTCGGCCGGAGCCGGGACAACGGCATCCGCGCCGACCTCATGGACCGCGAGGCGCTGCTGCGCGCCGTCGACGGACACCACTTCGACACCGTGATCCACGCCGCGACCGCCCTGCGCAAACCCCCGATGCGCGACCGCGACATGGACGCCACCGACGCGCTGCGCAACCGGGGCACGGCCCACCTCGTCGAGGCCGCCCACGCCACCGGGGCCCGCCGCTTCGTCGCGGAGTCCATGGTCTTCGGCTACGGCTACGGGTATCACGGCGACCGCCCCCTCACCGAGGACGACCCCTTCGGCCCGCTCGGCAGGACACCGCCGCTGGAGCGGCACATCGCCGGCATGCGGACCAAGGAGCGGCTCACCTTCGAGTCGGAGGCGCTGGAGGGCATCGCGCTCCGCTTCGGCCTGTTCTACGGCCCCGGCGGCACCGACGCCCTGCTGCCGCTGCTGCGCAGGCGGCAGTTGCCCCTGCCCCGCGACCGCGACCGGGTGCTGCCGTGGGTGGAACTCACCGACGCGGCCCGCGCGGTGGCCGCCGCCGTGGAACGCGGCAGGCCGGGACAGGCGTACAACATCGCCGACCTGACCCCGCTCGGCTTCCGCGCCCACATCGAGGACGTGGCCGGGACGTTCGGGCTGCCGAAGCCGATGACCGTGCCGCTGTGGCTGATGAGACCCATGTCGTACGCGCACACCGTGATGGCGTCGCGGCTGCGGGTGTCCTGCGCCAAGGCGGAACGCGAACTGGGCTGGACTCCGCGCCACCCCTCCAGCGGCGAGGGACTCGCCGCGATGCGGCGGTCAGGCCGCTGATGCCGGGGGCACCCACAGGCGCACCCGGTGTGCCGGGCCGTCGGGCCGGCACACCGGGTGCCAGATGCTTCCTGATGTCGCGCACGTGCTGTCGATACGCCGTCGTCGCTCACTACGCCGTCAGCGGCCTGCCTTCGAGCGGTCCAGCGCGGCGACGCCGAGCGCGGCGAGACCGATCTGGATGAGCCATTCGACCCAGTCGACACCCTTGGTGTCGGCCACGCCGAACGCGCCGGCGAGTGCGGAGCCGATCAGCGCGGCGATGATGCCGACGACGATCGTCCACAGGATTCCGATGCGCTGGCGGCCCGGGACCACGAGCCGGCCCAGGACGCCGATGACGATGCCGATCACGATGGCACTGATGATGCCGTCGACTTCCATCTCCGCCCCTTCTCCTTGGGATCCCCGCTGCAGTGCTTGTGCCCCCTGGCGGCCGGGACACTCCGGGTGCCGGGCCCCGGGGCCGCGCACCGCGCGGACGCGGACACGGAAGGGCCGGTCCGGGAGCGCGGACCGGCCTTCGTTTCGCTTCCGGCGGGGGCTACGGCTTCGGGGAGGCCTTCGCCGCCGTGCCGGCGCACACCAGACCCAGCAGCACGGCCAGTGCACCGATGATGATGTTGTTCCACACGACCCCGGCGTCCGGACTCTCGCCGACGATCCACGGCGAGACGATCATCCACACCCCGAGGGCGCACATGGCCCAGCTCAGCCCGTACATACGCTCCGGAGCACGAGTGAACCCGAGTGCCAGCATGCCGATCGCGATACCCATGATCAGGTTGTGCGTCACGAGCGACGGCTGGCTGGTCGTGTAGTGGACTATCCACGGGGAGGCCGCGCAGTACAGACCCAGCAGGAACACCGGTCCGTCCACGAGCGCCACATCGCGACCACCGAGCATGCGGGCGTACCGATCCCGCATCTCGGAGGCATCAGGGTGGCTGGTGATGTCACCTCTGGTGGGCGAGACGTTGGCCATGACTCGTCTCCTTCGTCTTACAGGGCGACCGCGTCTGGTGGGGTATGCGGTAAGCGCCGCGTAAGCACAGTCTGCTCTTATTTTTCCTTTATGTGTAGGGGTTGTGCAGGGATGCGGACTCCTACCGGGCGGTACATGTCCGGGCGGATCGCGGGCAACAGGAGGGATACGGCAGTGACCGATCGAGGCCGCCCGGCGGGCGGCGCGGGACAGCGGAGGGCAGTGGACATGTCTACGGCGATCAGCGCGAAGGTGTTGGAGCGGTTCCCGGCGGGAGCCCCGCGCGGATCGTGGCCGGCGGAGGAGTACGCGGCACGCCGCCGCGCCGAGGGCGAGCCCGCCACCGTCGTGATGGACCTGGAGGCGGACGCCTTCCTCGTGGTGGTTCCGTCGGACGACGAGGACTGAATCCGGCCGGAATCCGGAATCCGGGGTCCGGGATACGAGACGAGCCGCGCGTTCCTTGACGGTCCTCGTCCCCCCTTGCGACGATCCATGGCATGACCATGCGACTGGACCTCACGCGGCGACGCCACGTCGACCTGGCACGCGTCTCCAGCGCCTCCTGTCGCGCAGCAGCCTGAGCGTTCCCGCTCGCAGCTTTCCCGTACGCCTGAATTCGTCGCTCTGTCACGCCCGTTGAACGAGGCACACCCGGCAGATCGCGGCTGAATACGGCGTCCCCGAATGCGGCTCTGCCGCGCGCAGTCGCGCCTTCTCCCGGAAAGAGAACCCATGGCCACCGTCCTGTCCGTCTCCGGCAGCCCCTCCGCCTCCTCCCGCACCAGCCGACTGCTGCGCCAACTGGACGAGCGGCTGGCCGCGCAGGGCCATGACGTCATCCCGCTCGACGTCCGCACCATCCCGGCCGAGGCCCTGCTCGGCGCGGACTTCCGCCACCCCGCCATCGTCGAGGCCACCGAACTGTTCGCGCGTGCCGACGGCGTCGTCATCGGCACCCCCGTCTACAAGGCCTCCTACTCCGGTGTCCTCAAGGCCCTGCTGGACCTGCTCCCGCAGTACGCCCTCACCGGCAAGACCGTGCTGCCGCTCGCCACCGGTGGCAGCATCGCCCATGTCCTGGCCATCGACTACGCCCTGCGCCCGGTGCTCACCTCCATGGGGGCGGCCCACACCGTGCAGGGCTGGTTCACCCTCGACAAGGACCTCACCGTGCGGGACGACGGCTCCCTGACCGTCGCGCCGGCCGCCGCCGAGGCACTGGCCCAGGTGGTGGACCAGTTCTCCGCGGCGCTCGGCCGCACCCCGCTGCTGGCCGTGGCGGGCTGACCCCTCCGGCCTTCCAAAGATCAACCCTGGAGGCCGACTTCGGCGTCCTCCGCACCGAGGGGCAGGCCCTGCCCCTCGGTGACCAGGAGGCACACACGCATGAAGCAGCGGACCGCACGCACCGTCTCATTAGCCCTGGCCGTGGCGTTGTCCACCGGCACGGCGGCACTCGCCCCGTCCGCACACGCGGCACAGTCCGGGCACAGCCACGAGGCGACCCGAACAGCCCTGCGGGATCTCGTCGAGAAGGGCGGACTCCCCGGCGTGGCGGCCAAGGTCCGTGACGGCGAGGAGAGTTGGTCGGCCGCGTACGGCCACGCGGACACCGGCACCGGCCGCAAGCGTTCGCCCTCCGACCACTTCCGCGGCGCCAGCATCACCAAGACGTTCGTGGCGACCGTCCTGCTCCAACTGGAGGCCGAAGGCAGACTCAGCCTGGACGACACCGTCGAGTCCTGGCTGCCCGGCCTGGTGCGGGGCAACGGCTACGACGGAAACCAGATCACGTTGCGCCGGCTCCTCAACCACACCAGCGGCATCGCCAACTACACCGACGACCCCGCGTTCCTCCACGGCGCCGCCGGCCCCGGCTTCCCGGAGCACCGCTACGACACCCACACGCCCGAAGAACTCGTGGCGATCGCGCTGAAGTACCCGCCCCTGCCAAAGCCGGAGAAGGCGCCGGTGTACTCCAACACCAACTTCGTCATCGCCGGGATGGTCATCGAGAAGGCGACGGGCCGCTCGTACGCGAAGGAGATCACCCGCCGCGTCATCCGGCCGCTGAAGCTGCGCGGGACGTCCTTCCCCGGAGCCTCGCCGAAGATGCCGAAACCGCACCCCGTCGCCTACTCCCGGCTCCACGAGGAGGCCCCGGACGCCGCGATCCATGACGCCACCGAACAGAACATGACCTGGCTGGGCGCGGCCGGCGACGTCATCTCCACCAGCGGCGACCTCAACCGATTCCAACGGGCCCTGATCAAGGGCAAGGTGCTGCCACCGGCCCAGCTGAAGGAGATGCTCGACGAGGTCCCGTCGGGTCAGGGGCTCGGGTTCGGGCTCGGCGTCGAGTTCGCGGAACTGTCCTGCGGCGTGAAGGTGGTGGGCAAGACCGGCCGTACGAACGGCTCCCTGTCCGCGATGGTGGGCACCCAGGACGGTGAGCACCAGCTGACGTTCAACATCAACGGCGACTGGCTGCCGGACCCGTCGCTCTACGTCGGCGTGATCGAAGCGGAGTTCTGCGGCAAGGTCCCGTCCCGGGACGCCGAACCGTCCCTGACGCCGCTCGGCTAGCCGGAGGCCAGCGCGCCGAGGTGCGTGCGGCGTGCCTCGGCCGTCTGGCCCTGGACCAGCAGGAACATCCCCTCGCGGGCCAGCCGCTGCGCCCGGCTGTCCAGGGCCATGGACCGGCCGCCGCCGGTCACGACCGCCGCGGTCGTGGCCGCGCGCATGAGGTCGTAGGCGCGTGTCTTCACGGCCAGGCGTTCCGGGACGCACTCGTGGGGGACCGGGTGATCGGCCAGCGCGTAGGCCTCCCGCCGGACGTCGTCGAGCCGGGCCCGCAGCGAGCGGGCCGGGTCCTGGCCGTCCGGGGTGTCCGCCACCAGGTCCAGCGCCGCGTCCGCCACCCCGAAGACGGCCGGACTGGCGTTGGCGGCCCTCGGCAGGTCGACCAGGGCGAACTCCTTCTGCGGCACACGCAGCACGACCGCGTCGTCCGGCACCCACAGGCCGTCCAGTTCCAGGGAGACCGTACGGGCGGCGGTCAGCGCCGCGAGCCGCATCGGCGCCGACGGGGACAGCCCCGGCTGCTCACGGGCCTCGGCGAGGACGAACACCACCTCGGCCGTCTCCGTCACACCGGCCAGCAGCATCACGTCGTTCAGGCCCCAGCCGGTGAACCAGGGCACCGTTCCCCCGAAGCGCCAGCCGCCCCGCTCCGGCACCGCCCGCACGGGGACCCGGGGAAAGGCACGGACATGGGCGAACGCGATACCGGCCATCAGCTCGCCGGTCGCCAGCGGACGCAGAAGCTTCTCACGGACGGGCGAGTCATAGGTGGCGAGCAGCTTCACCGGAGTGTGGTGCTGTGTCTGCACGAACCATGTGGAGCAGCACGCCCCGGCCAGGATCTCCGCGGTCTCCCGCGCCACGCCGACGGACGCGCCCGCCCCGCCGTACTCCTTCGGCGCGCCCACCCCGAGCAGCCCCGACCGCTTCACCGCCTCGATGTGACTCGCCGGCACACCCTCCTGGTCGACGCGCTCGGCGTCCGGGACGAGGAGATCGTGCGCCAGCCGCCGCGCGCGGGAGACAAGGGGGTGAGGTGTGGTGGTCATGGGAGAAATTCTCCCGGTCGCACGGCGTGGGGTGCCGATGCGGGGGTGTGTCGTTTCAAAGACGTACGTCGAGCTCGGTGAGCACATCGAAGTCGAGGCCTTCGGCACGGGCCAGATAGATGCGCTGGCGCACATGACTGTCCCGCAGACGCAGCAGCCCGCGCGGGCCCTCGTACGACACCGCGCCCGCCGCCGCGCCGATCGCGGAGACGTCCAGCGTCCCGGCCCGCCGCAGCAGCGCGGCCAGCAGCAGCACGCCCTCGTAGCAGGACTCGCCGAGGCTGCCGAGGGCGGGTGCCTCGACGCCGTAGCGGGTGGCGTACCGCCCGTGGAAGTCGAGGGTGTCCCCGTTGGCCAGGGAGGCGAAGAAGCCGGCCGTGCTGTAGAGGTCCTCGGTGGCCGCCGGGCCGCTCGCCATCAGCATGTTCTCGTCCATCAGCGTGCTCAGCCGCAGACAGCGCGCGTGCAGGCCGTGCGCCGCGAACGCCCGGTTGAAGCGCACCGCGTCGCTGCCGACGAGCAGCATCAGCACCCCGTCGGCGTCCGCTTGCTCGACGCGGCGCAGCACCGGCACGAAGTCGTCGGTGCCGAGCGGGAGATAGGCCTCACCGGCGACACACCCGCCGGACGCGCGGGCGTACCCCCGGGCCGCACGCGCCGTGCGCCGCGGCCACACATAGTCGTTCCCGACGACGAACCACCGCCGCACCCCGCGCTCGCGCGCCAGCAGGTCCATCGCGGGCCGCAGTTGATCGCGCGGGGTCTCGCTCGTCAGGAACACGCCCGCCGTGTCCTCCCCGCCCTCGTACAGCGCCGTGTACACGTACGGGACGCGGTGCGCGATCCTCGGCGCCAGCGCCCGGCGCACCGAGGAGATGTGCCAGCCCGTGACGCCCTGCACGACGCCCAGGTCCACCAGGGCCTCCACCTGCCCGGCGACCTCGTGCGGCGGGCCCGAGCCGTCGACGGGCACCAGGCGCAGCTCCCTGCCGAGGACGCCGCCGTCCCGGTTGACCTCCTCGGCCGCCAGCCGCGCGCACAGCTCGCACGTCGGCCCGAAGATCCCGGCCGGCCCCCGCAGGGGGAACACGAGGGCCACGCCGAGCACGGAGTCGTCGGCCGTGAACCACTCGGGCGCGGGGAGGTCGTGCCGGAACATGGCGTCATGATTCCGGCTCCACCGTACGAACTCCAGTGCGTCTCTTACCATGGACGCACCTCTAGCTAGGAGCGGCATGCCCACCCCACCCCCGCGTCGGTCCGACGACCTCGTGCAGTCGCTGACGCGGGCCGAGCGGCTCGCGGCGCGGCGGTTGCAGGCCGTTCTGGAGGAGGAGGGCTGCTCGCTCGACGCGTGGCGGGTGCTGGCCCTGCTGTCCGACGGCGAGGGGCACCACATGACGGCGATCGCGGAGGCCGCCTTCCTGCCGCCCCCGACGCTGACCAAGCTCGTCGACCAGCTCGTCGACCAGAACCTGGTGCACCGCCGGGTCGACCCGTTCGACCGCCGCCGCGTCCTCGCCCATCTCACTCCGCGCGGCCGAGAGTACTGGCAGCGCGTCGACGAGGCGGTCCGCGCCGGCCGGCCCACGCTCGGCGACGGTGACGACGAACTGCTGCGGTCCCTGCTGGACCGACTCACGGCGACGCTGGGCGAGTCGGCCCACGTGTGAGCCCCCGGCACCTCCGACACCCCTGACACCTTTGACATCGTTGACTGGTCTACACCCTTGACTGGTACAGACCAACGCGGTTGAGTGTGCCTCCACACCCCCCACCACGGCCGCCCCCACGCCGTGACCGGCCCGGCCGGCGCGTGCGCCAAGGCCCTGCTCCGCCCTGCCTTGCCGGGTGCGGCCGTGCTCCGCAAAGGAGTCGATCCCGTGTCGAGACGCCGTCTGTCCGCAGTCCTGGTCACCCTCGCCCTCGCGGGCACCGCCCCGGTGCTGCTTCCCGCCTCCCACGCCTCCGCCGCCGCCTGCTCCAGCTATCCGAGCTGGGTGGCGGGCAAGTCGTACGCGGCCGGCGACATCGTCCGTTACACCGACGGCAAGGCGTACATCGCCGAGCACGCCAACCCGGGCTACGACCCGGTCATCAGCACCTGGTACTGGGAGCCGTACGCCTGCGACAGCGGGCCGGGCACGCCCAACGCGCGCTTCGTCGTCACCGAGGCGCAGTTCAACCAGATGTTCCCGAACCGGAATTCCTTCTACACGTACAGCGGGCTCACCGCGGCTCTGAGCGCCTACCCCGGCTTCGCCAACACCGGCAGCGACACGGTGAAGAAGCAGGAGGCCGCCGCCTTCCTCGCCAACGTCAGCCATGAGACCGGCGGCTTGGTGCACGTGGTGGAGCAGAACCAGGCCAACTACCCCCACTACTGCGACTGGAGCCGCCCCTACGGCTGTCCGGCCGGACAGGCCGCCTACTACGGCCGCGGTCCGATCCAGTTGAGCTGGAACTTCAACTACAAGGCCGCGGGCGACGCGCTCGGCATCGACCTGCTGGGCAACCCCTGGCTGGTGCAGAACGACTCGGCCGTCGCCTGGAAGACGGCCCTGTGGTACTGGAACACCCAGACCGGCCCCGGCAGCATGACCCCGCACAACGCCATGGTGAACGGCGCCGGCTTCGGCCAGACCATCCGCAGCATCAACGGCTCCCTGGAGTGCGACGGCAAGAACCCGGCGCAGGTGCAGAGCCGCGTCAACAACTACCAGCGGTTTACACAGATCCTCGGGACATCACCCGGCGGCAACCTCTACTGCTGACGCCGGACCCCGGGGCGTGGTGTCATACGGGATGTCATGCACCTGATCAGTCTTCAGCTGGTCAGTCTCGATCGGTCCTGATCAGTCCGATGAAGGGCATCCCTCATGCGTCTGCGCACCCCCCACGCCCTGCTCGCCACGACCGCCGCGCTGGCCGCCGCGGTCGTGGCCCCACCGCCCGCCACCGCCGCCGCTGTTCCGGCCCCGGGCGCGTACTACGTCCAGAGCGCCACGACCGGGCTCAACGCGGCCGACAGCGGCGGAGCGGTCGAGCAGCACAGACCCCGCGGCAACGAGGACCGCCAGCAGTGGCGGCTGAAGGCGAACGGGTCCTCCTCCCTCCTCGAGAACACCGACACACCGGGCACCTGCCTCGGCCGCAACGGCGACCAGGCCGCGACCGTCGCCTGTACGAGCGCCGACGCCGCCTGGGAGATCGCCCCGGCCGGCACCGACCGCTACACCCTCAAGGCCCCGGGCACCGCACGCCATCTCACGGTGGCCCCCAAGCCGTCCGACGCCACCTACCCCGCCCGGCTCGCCGTCGGCGGGGCGGGCGACCTCGCCGCCTGGTACCTCACCCCCGTCGACCCCGCCACCAACCCCATGCCGCCACAGGACCAGCGCACCCTGGACCAGGTCACGTTCCTCACCGCGCACAACGCCTACGCCAACGGCGTCGACGGCGGCTTCGCCCCGCCCTTCATCAATCTCGTGCCCAACCAGAGACGCGGCATCGAGCGGCAACTCGCCGACGGAGTCCGCGGATTCATGCTGGACATCCATCAGACCCCGGACGGCGCGATCCTCTGCCACAACAGCTGCACCCTGGTCAGCAGGCCGGTCGCCCTCTGGGTCGACCTCCAGCGCATGGTGGACTTCCTCAAGGCCCACCCGGACCAGTTCGTCACCGTCTTCCTGGAGGACTACGTCGACCCGGGCGTCCTGCGCGCGGAACTCGCCCGGGTCAACGGCCTGTCGGACGTGCTGTACCGGCCCGACCGCACCGGCGTACGGCAGAACGGCTGGCCGACGATGGCGGACCTGGCCGCCGCCGGCGACCGGCTGCTGATCTTCACCGACCACAGCCGCTCCGCCGACCAGGCGGCCGGCCTGACCCGGGACAGCTTTGGCGTCATGTACCAGCGCGAATGGACCGTCGAGAACTACTGGTCCATGGGCTCGGGCCTCGGGACCTCCGACTGGTCCTGCTACAGCCGCTGGTACGACGCCGGCACCAACATCCCGCTGACCCGCACCGAACCCGGTTTCCGGCCGCTGTTCGTCATGAACCACTTCCGTGACGCCGGGATCACCTCCACCGCCACGACGGACAACACCAAACTCGCCGACCGAGCACAGCGGTTCTGCCGGCCGGCGGCCCGCAAGAAGCCCAACTTCCTCGCCGTGGACCACTACGACCTCGGCAACCCGGCCTCCGCCGTCGCCACCCTCAATTCGTACACGTATCCGTAATACCCCCGCACCGGTCCGCGCCGCGTGTGTGAGACTCCGCCGATGAACTCACAGACGATCACCGCGGACGCCGCCGGCACCTGGAAACTCGGCGACCTGCCCGTCCACCGCCTCGGCTTCGGCGCGATGCGGCTGACGGGCAGCGCCGCCTTCCACCACGGCACACCGAGCGACCGCGACCGGTCGATCGCCGTCCTGCGCAAGGCGGTCGACCTCGGTGTGAACCACATCGACACGGCCGCCTTCTACTTCTCGTCATTGCGCTCCGCCAACGAGATCATCAACAGCGCGCTGGCGCCGTACCCCGACGACCTGGTCATCGTCACCAAGGTGGGACCGCACCGGACCTACGACGGGCAGTGGGGCACCTCGGCACGCCCCGAGGAGCTGCGCGGCCACGTCGAGGAGAATCTGCGCCAGCTCGGCCGCGACCATCTGGACGTCGTCAACCTGCGCCGGATGCCGAAGTGCGACTCGATCGCCGAGCACTTCGGGGCCCTCGCGGAACTCCAGGACGCGGGCCTGATCCGGCACCTGGGGGTCTCCAACATCGAGCCCCGCCACCTCGCCGAGGCGCGGGCCATCGCGCCCGTGGTCTGCGTGCAGAACCGGTACGCCCTCGACCGTCCCGACCCGGCGGCCGACGAACTGCTGCGGATCTGCGGCGAACAGGGCATCGCCTTCGTGCCGTTCTACGCCGTCGCCGGCGAGAGCGGGGAGCACGGAGCCACCATCGCGCACGACGAGGCAGTGCGAGCCGTGGCCCGCGCCCACGGTGCGAGCCCCGCGCAGATCCGCCTCGCCTGGACGCTGCACCAGGGTCCGCACGTCCTCGCCATCCCCGGCACCGGCAACCCCGACCACCTCGCGGAGAACGTGGCGGCGGGTGCGATCCGCCTCACCGCCGAGGAACTGGACCGGCTGAGCGCACCCCGGCAAAGGGCCGGGGTGACCGGCTAGACCGCCCAGACCCCGTCCCGCATGAGATGCCTGCGGGGCAACTCGTGCTGCTCGCACCACGCCTGCACCGCACGCGGCCGTACCCGGAAGAACGCGTACGACGCGTGGTCCTCGCGCGGATCCCAGCCGGTCTTCGCACGGAAGGCCTCGGCCGCGGCGGGCGGCACCTCGGCGGACGGGAAGGTCTCCACGTCGCCGTCGACCAGCACGACATCCCGGGTGTCCCCGAGGGCCAGCCGCGTGCTCCGGCCGTCCCGCAGATTGCGGCCGGTCGGATTGGTCAGCCGGGTGCACAGCCACACGGCCTCGTCGTGCCACACGAACCACAGCGGGACCAGACACGGCAGCCCATCGGTGTCGGCCGTGGCGACCCAGATGTCGATTTCCCGCTCCAGCCGGACCAGCAGGTCCGCCTTGCGCCGCGCGGGGGTACGAGGTGGCTCGGTGATCTTCATGGGTGGGACGCTAGCGGCCGGACCGTGGGTGCCGCCTCGGGCTGCGGTCGTAGGCCGAGGGCCTAGGCCGTGTCTGCCGGGACATCGAGGTACTGGGCCAGCCCCTCGCCCAGCGACCAGTCGGCCGACTCGTTCTCCGTCAGGGCCACGAAGACGTTCCTCGGCTCGGTGCCCGCGTACGCCTGGGCGAGCTCGGCGATTCTCCGGTACAGCGCCTGCTTCCGCTCGGGCGAGCGGCCGGAGCGGAGGGTGATCGCGACGTAGACGATGCCCTCGTCGCGGGACACGCCGAGGTAGTCGTCGTACCGCAGCGTGCCGCTCATGCCGTCGTGGTCCCGAAGGATCTGGAACCGGTCGTCGGGCGGAATGCCGATCGTCTCCCGCAGGGCGTCGTGGACGGCACGGCCGATCGCGGCGAGGCGCTCGGGACCGGCGCGGAGCGTGTCGATGCGGACCAAGGGCATGGGGCCTCCGGGATGGTGCTGGACCAGGAGTGTACATACTAGTAGTTACAGTAGTGCGGGATGTGACTGGCGTCCGGAGAGTTTTACGTATAACCTCTCCCGTCAACCGCACGCTCCGAGAGGTCCCGATGAGTCGTATCGCCCTGGTCACCCTCGTCGTCGACGACTACGACGAGGCGATCCGCTTCTACACCGAGGCCCTCGGATTCCGGCTCGTCGAGGACGCGCCCCGGCCCGACGGATCCCGCTGGGTCGTCGTCGAACCCGGTGCCCCGGGAGCCGGTGGCGGTCTGCTGCTCGCCCGCGCCAAGGGGGAGGCGCAGGCCGCCCGGGTCGGGGACCAGACCGGAGGGCGGGTCGGGTTCTTCCTGCACACCGACGACTTCGCCCGCGACCACGCCCGGATGACCGCCGCGGGCGTCACCTTCCTGGAGGAGCCGCGGCACGAGCCGTACGGCACCGTCGTCGTCTTCCAGGACCTGTACGGCAACCGCTGGGATCTCCTCCAGCCCGTCGGCTGACCCCTCTCGCTCCGCTTCGAACCGCCCGCTCAAGGAAAGACCCGCCATGACTGCTACGCGCGTAGACGACGCACTGATCCGCCGGCTTCCGAAGGCCGTGCTGCACGACCACCTCGACGGCGGCCTGCGCCCCGCCACCGTCGTGGAGCTCGCGGACGCGGTCGGTCACACCCTGCCCACCACCGACCCCGACGAGCTCGCCGCCTGGTACTACGAGGCCGCCAACTCCGGTGACCTGGTGCGCTACATCGCCACCTTCGAGCACACCCTCGCCGTCATGCAGACCCGCGAGGGCCTGCTGCGCACCGCCGAGGAGTACGTCCTGGACCTCGCCGCCGACGGCGTCGTCTACGGCGAGGTGCGCTACGCCCCCGAGCTGAACACCAACGGCGGGCTGACCCTCGCCGAGGTTGTCGAGACGGTGCAGGAGGGCCTCGCGGCCGGTATGGCGAAGGCCGCGGCCGCGGGCACCCCGGTCCGCGTCGGCACCCTGCTGTGCGGCATGCGGATGTTCGACCGGGTGCGCGAGGCCGCCGACCTGGCCGTGGCCTTCCGGGACGCCGGTGTCGTCGGCTTCGACATCGCCGGCGCCGAGGACGGCTTCCCGCCCGCCGACCACCTCGCTGCCTTCGAGCACCTGCGCCGCGAGAACGTGCCGTTCACCATCCACGCCGGGGAGGCCCACGGCCTGCCCAGCATCCACCAGGCCCTCCAGGTGTGCGGCGCCCAGCGCATCGGGCACGGCGTGCGCATCACCGACGACATCCCCGACCTCGCGGCGGGCAAGCTCGGCCGTCTCGCCGGCTGGGTGCGCGACCGGCGCATCGCCCTGGAGATGTGCCCGACCTCCAACCTCCAGACCGGCGCCGCGACCTCCATCGCCGAGCACCCGATCACCCCGCTGAAGAACCTCGGCTTCCGCGTCACCCTCAACACCGACAACCGGCTGGTGTCGGGCACGACGATGACCCGCGAGATGTCCCTGCTGGTGGAGCAGGCGGGCTGGAGCGTCGAGGACCTGCGCACGGTCACGGTGAACGCCGTGAAGAGCGCGTTCCTCCCCTTCGACGAGCGCAACGCCCTCATCCGGGACGTCGTGCTGCCCGGCTACGCAGCCGCGCTCTGAAGGAGTCCCCGCAGGTAGGCGGCCTGTCCGATGTGCTGGAGGTCGTCGGACAGGACGCTGACCAGCCGGACCCCCAGGGTGACCGGCGGGTCCCAGCGCTCGTCGACGACGCGCTCCAGATCCTTGGCGGCCAGGCCGCGCAGGGCGGTGAGGCTCTGGTCGTGCACGGCGTCGTAGTAGCCGGTCAGCAGTTCGCCCGAGTCGACGCGGACCTTGGCGACCTTGGCGGGGCTGTGGCCGTAGCCCGTGTCGTGGCGGGGCAGGCCCAGCCCGAAGCGCTTGTCCCACTCCTGGGAGAGCCACACCTGATCGAGGCCGAAGGCATCGGCGAGGTGGTCGTCCTGGACGCGGGTGAGGTGCCAGACCAGCCAGGCGACGGAGTTGGCGTCGGGGGAGGGGCGGGCGGCCAGTTCGTCGGGCCCGAGACCCTCGACGGTGGCGTGGACTTCTTCCCGGATCCGGTCGTAGCCGTCGATGAGGATGTCCTTCGCATGCATGGCTCCACCATGGCGCATCGCCGCTCGGCGTGCGCCCCCGCTCAGGCTCCGCTGGTCTCCAGCAGCCCCATCAGCGCCCGGGCCGCCGGACTGGTGGCCTGCGGAGGTGGCAGCAGGGCCACCGTCTCGTACACCGCCTCGCCGGTGCCCTTGACGGGCAGCGCGGTCAGGGAGGCGCGCTTGTGCGCGAAGTGCCGCGGCACCACGGCGACGCCGAGGTTCTCGTCGACCAGGTCGAGCAGGGTGTGCACGTCGTTCACCTCCAGGGCCACGGTCCGCCGTACGCCCGCTGCGGCGAACACCGTGTCGGTGCTGCGGCGCGGCCCCCAGTCCGGGTGGAAGTCCACGAACACCTCCTTCCCCAGCTCCTCCGGCGTGACGGCCGCCCCGGCGGCGGCCAGCCGGTGACTGGAGTGGCACAGCAGCGTCATCGGCTCGCTGGTCAGCGACACCGACCGGAGCTGGTCGCTGTCCTCCTGCGTGCGCACGGCGAAGGCCAGGTCGAGCCGGCCCGCCGCGACGTCCTCGGCGAGGGCCCCCGACCCGGCCTGCCGCAGACAGATCTCCACATCCGGATGACGGTGCCGGAACGCGGCCAGCAGCCCCGCCACATGCACCCCGGCGATGCACTGCTCGCTGCCGAGCGCCAGCATGCCGCGCAGCACGCCCTGCACCGCAGCCACCGCCTCGTGGGCCGTCCGCACCTGCGCCAGGATCCGCTCCGCCTCACCGAGCAGCGCCCGCCCGGCCGGGGTCAGCGTCACCCGGCGGGTCGTCCGCACGAACAGGGGCGTCTGCAGCTCCCGCTCCAGTGCCCTGATCGAGGCCGACAGGCCCGACTGGGAGACCAGGAGGCGTTCCGCCGCCCGGGTGAAGTGCTGGTCCTCGGCGACCGCGACGAAGTGCTGCAAGTGGCGCAGTTCCATGACTGAGAAGCGTAACCGCTGAATTCCATCGGATTCTTCTGTTGGACGCATGGGAGCAGGTCACGCCAGAGTGGACACCGGTTTCATCCGACCGTCCCGGCCAACCCCTCTGGAGTCGCGTTGTACACCGCACACCCCGACCGCTACGCGGACATGCCCTACCGGCGCACCGGACGCAGCGGCCTGAAGCTCCCCGCGCTCTCACTCGGTCTGTGGCACAACTTCGGCCCGGACCGATCCGTCGAGACCCAGCGCGCCATCCTGCGCCGCGCCTTCGACCTCGGCGTCACCCACTTCGACCTCGCCAACAACTACGGACCGCCGCCCGGCTCCGCCGAGTCCGCGCTGGGCGGGTTCCTGAAGTCGGACTTCGCGGCGTACCGCGACGAGCTGGTCATCTCCACCAAGGCCGGCTACCTGATGTGGCCCGGCCCGTACGGCGAGTGGGGCTCGCGCAAGTACGTGCTGTCCTCGCTGGACCAGAGCCTTGAGCGGATGGGCCTCGACTACGTCGACATCTTCTACTCGCACCGCCCCGACCCGGACACTCCGCTGGAGGAGACGATGGGCGCCCTGCACACGGCGGTGCAGCAGGGCAAGGCGCTGTACGTCGGTGTCTCGAACTACTCCGCCGAGCAGACCCGCGAGGCCGCCCGCATCCTGGGCGAGCTGGGCACCCCGCTCCTCATCCACCAGCCGCGCTACTCGATGCTGGACCGCCGCCCCGAGGACCAGGGCGTGCTGGACGCCCTCGACGAGCTCCAGGTCGGCTCCATCGTCTTCTCCCCGCTGGAGCAGGGCCTGCTCTCCGCCCGCTACCTCGACGGCATCCCGGAGGGTTCCCGGGCCGCGAGCGACAGCCCGTTCCTGAACTCCGACGCGCTCACCGAGGACCTGGTGGGACGGCTGCGCGACCTGAACGACATCGCCAAGTCGCGCGGCCAGACCCTGGCCCAGATGGCGCTGGCCTGGGTGCTGCGCGGCGGCCGGGTCACCTCCGCGCTGGTCGGCGCGAGCAGCGCGCAGCAGATCGAGGACAGCGTCGGCGCCATCCGCAACCTGGACTTCGACGCGGACGAGCTGGCCCGGATCGACGCGATCGTCAAGCAGTAGCGGTCTCCCCGGCCGGGGGCGGTCCCCCGCCCCCGGCCGGGCCGTCCAGGAACCGTCTAGGAGCTGATCCGCTCCTCCAGGCGCACGGTCACCGTGTCGCCCTCCTCCTTGCCGATGGCCTTGCGGATGTCGGCCTTCACGGGCAGCTTGTGCGTGCCGTCGCCCAGCGCCATGAACGAGCTGCGGAACGGATGCCCGTCGATCGTCCCGCGGACCTTGACCAGGCCGCGGGTGCCGAAGAACTCGACGGACCGGGGCCAGACCAGATAGGTCCAGCCGCCCTCGGCGGGGCTCCTGCGCAGGACCGCGGTGAACTCCGCGTCCAGATCTGTGGTCGTGGCCATGGCGTCCTCCGGTGCTCGGCGGCCTCTCCTCCATCAGACCGCCGGACACCGGAGAACTCATCGCCCCGCACGTCCCAGTCGGCGCCCGGTGGGCCGTGCCCGCTGGTCAGGGCCCGGATCACCGCACGTGGCGAACCCGGCACGACCCACCCTGCCGGGTTTCGGCCAACTCGGGCTGTGAATATGCCAGGAGAGTGGCCGGAAAGTCGTGGTGACAGTGATTCAGCAGTGAACATACTGACCAGCGAGAGCGCTTTCACATCCAGCGACGGTGTCCTCACGCACAGCACGCGAGCCGCGGTGGAGTGAGTCCGGCAGGCGGGCAGGGCAACGGGGGAGGTCACGTGCACGACGAGTTCCTGTGTCACGTCACTGCGTACGGGGTCTGCGACGGCCGCCGCATCGGAGTCCCCCTGGGAACCTACCGGGCGCCCACCCTCGCCCTCGCCCTGTGGTGGCTGCGCGACCGTGCCTCCTGGATCGCCCAGCGTCTCGACCCCCAGCCCGACGCCGAGCACTTACCGCCGGGCGCGCTCGTGCCGGTCGCCGCCACCGTGCCCGACGTGCCCACACAACTGCGCGCCTGGTGCGCGGACCCCGGCCACCAGGAGCGGGTCGCCGAGGAGTTGGCGGCCGGACGGCTGGTGCGCATCGCCACCAGCGACGACACCACCGAGTACGAACTGCTCGCCGAGTCCGTGGACGCCCTGCGGATGCAGCGGACGGCCTCCGGCCTGGGCATCCCCGTGGCCTGACCCGCTCGCAGAGGCACACACCAGGCAAATCGGTAGAATCTTGGTCATGGCGCAGTCGTCGGTAGCACCAGAACTCGTCCTGGAGACCGAGACGGGCTCCACCGTGATGATTCCGGGTCACGACTACCACGTCGGACGCGACCCGTTGAGCGATGTCGTCATCGACGACGACCGGGTCTCCTGGCACCACGCCGTGCTGCGGCCCACCGACGGCCACTGGACCCTCGAGGACGAGAACAGCACCAACGGCACCTACGCCGAGGGCCGCCGCGTCCACGAGTGGGACGTCGGCCCCGGCACGGTCATCCGCTTCGGCAACCCGGCCGACGGACCGCGCGTGGTCCTGCTGGGCCGCCCCGCACCGGCCCCGGAACGCCCCTCCGCCGTCTCCATGCCCGCGGCCACCGGCACCTACAAGCAGCCCACCACCGTACGGCCGCTGCCCGCCCGCACCGTCCGCATCGGGCGCGCCACCGACAACGACCTGGTCATCGACGACCTGGTGGTCTCCCGCCGGCACGCCGAGCTGCGCGCCCTGCCCGACGGCACCTACCAGATCACCGACCTGGGCAGCCACAACGGCACCTACCTCAACGGCAGCGCCGTCACCAGCGCCCCCGTCGGCCAGGGCGACATCGTCGGCATCGGTCACTCGGTGTTCTGCCTCGTCGGCGACGAACTCCAGGAGTACGTCGACACCGGCGAGATCTCCCTCGACGTCCAGGACCTCGCGGTCACCGTCGACCGGGGCCGCAAGACACTGCTGGACCATGTGTCGTTCCCGGTGGGGGAGAAGTGCCTGCTCGCCGTCGTCGGCCCGAGCGGCGCCGGAAAGTCCACGCTCCTCAACGCCCTCACCGGCCAGCGGCCCGCCGACCACGGCACCGTCCTCTACGACGGCCGCGACCTCTACCGCGACTACGCAGAGCTGCGCCAGCGCATCGGCCTCGTCCCGCAGGACGACATCCTGCACGCCCAGCTGACCGTCCGCAAAGCCCTCTCCTACGCCGCCGAGCTGCGCTTCCCGCAGGACACCGCCAAGGCCGAACGGCGTGCCCGGGTCGACGAGGTGATCCGCGAACTGGGCCTGGAGGAACGCGTCGACCAGCCCGTGCACAGCCTCTCGGGCGGCCAGCGCAAGCGCGTCAGCGTGGCCCTGGAACTGCTGACCAAGCCGTCGTTGCTCTTCCTCGACGAGCCGACCTCCGGCCTCGACCCCGGCATGGACCGCTCGGTGATGCACATGCTGCGCGGCCTCGCCGACGACGGCAGGACCGTCATCGTCGTCACCCACAGCGTCCTCAGCCTGGACGTGTGCGACCGGCTCCTGGTGCTCGCGCCCGGCGGGAAGATCGCCTACTACGGACCGCCCGAGGACGCCCTGGCCTACTTCGGCTTCGAGCAGTGGCCCGAGGCCTTCGAGGCCTTCGAGCGGGACAAGGACCGGGACTGGGCGGGGGACTACCGCACCTCGCCGTTCCGGGACCACTACGTCGCCGAGGCCACCGCCCAGCCCCGGCAGCCCCGGTCCGGGCCCGTCGTCATCACCGCGCCGCCCCGGCCGCGCAGCCGGTCCGCCCAGCTCGGCACCCTCGTGCGCCGGTACGCCTCCGCGCTCAGCGCCGACCGCACCTTCCTGATCATCATGATCGCCCTGCCGTTCGTGATGGGCGTGATGGCGCGGGCCCTGTCGGGCGGCAAGCTGACCTTCGACACGGCGATGAACACGCTGCTCATCCTGTGCGTCGGCGCGGTCCTCACCGGCGCCGCCAACGCCGTGCGCGAACTCGTCAAGGAACGCGTCATCTACCAGCGGGAACGCACGGTGGGCCTGTCCAGATCGGCGTACCTGATGTCGAAGGTCGTCGTCCTCGGCGTCATCACCGTGCTCCAGGCGGTGGTGCTCACCCTGGTCGCCCTGCTCGGCGTGGACCTCGGCGCGCCCGGCGGCGAAGGCGTGCTGATGCCGCCCCTGGTCGAAATCGCGGTCGCCGTCGCCCTGTTGGCGTTCACCGCGATGATGCTGGGGCTGCTCATCTCGGCGCTGGTGCGCAAGGAAGAGGTGACGATGCCGCTGCTGGTGCTCGTCGCCATCGTCCAGGTCGTCTTCTGCGGTGCCCTGCTGAAACTGGACGGCGTTCCCGGACTGGAGCAGCTCGGCTGGCTGGTGCCGGCGCGCTGGGCGCTGGCCGCGATGGCCGGGACCGTCGGGCTGGCCCGGATCGTGCCCGACGAGCTGACCAAGGATCCGCTCTTCGAGCACTCGGCGGGCATGTGGCTGCTCGACGTCGGGATGCTCGTCGTGCTGTCGGTGCTCTTCGGCTTCCTCGTCTCCCGGCTGCTGCGCCGGCACGAACCGGCCGTGATGCGGAAGTAGGGAGCGACTGTGACGACTCCCGGTTTCCGGCCCACGCACGTCGTCCCGCAGCACGGGATGCCCGCCTGGGAGGCACCCGACCCGGCCCGGCCCACCGTCGACCTCGATCCCCTGCTGCCGGTGCAGCTCGTCGAGCGGCAGGGCGACTGGGGGCATGTGCTGTGCTTCAACGGCTGGTCGGCCTGGGTCGACGGCCGCCGGCTGGTCGCCGTACCGCAGGATCCGCCCGCCGCGGACGGGCCGCTCACCCGGACCGCCGACTCGCGTCCGCTGCTGACCCGTGCGCAGGAGGCCCTGGCGCGCTACCGGTCCGCGGTGGAGGACCTCGCGGGCGGCCTCGACCGGGAGTCCTTCCACGCCCGCACCCACGGGCTGCGGATCGGCGTCGTCGTCGACGGCGAGTCGGTGTGGCTCTACGACGCCGCGCACGGGCACTGGGTGTACGCGGAGGGCACCCGGGCGACCCCGTACGCGGCGGACGAGACCCCGAGCTCCCGCCCGGAGCCCCGACCGTCCGAGCCCCCGGCCCCGACACCCACCCCGACGCGGGTGGTGCCCGCGGACGCGGCAGAGGAGCCGCCTCGGGCAGAGGGGCCGCCCCGGGCCGACGAACCGTCCCGTGTCGAGGAGCCGTTCCGGGCCGAGGAACCGCCCACGCCGGTCGTTCCTCCTGAGCCGACGCGGGTGGTGTCGCCCGAGGGACCTGAGCCGGCGCGTGCCTGGCCGCCTGAGGCGCCTGAGCCGACGCGTGTGGTGTCGCCGGAGGCGTCTGAACCGGCGCGTGCCGCGCAGCCTGAGGCGCCCGAGCCGACGCGGGTGGTGGCTTCCGAGGCGCCGGAACCGGCGCGTGCCACGCCGGTCGTTCCGCCCGACCCGACGCGGGTGGTGTCGCCCGAGGGACCTGAATCAGCGCGTGCCGGGCCGCCTTCGGCGCCTGAGCCGACGCGGGTCGTGTCGCCCGAGGGCCCTGAACCGGAGCGTGCGGCGCAGCCCGAGGCTCCTGAGCCGACCCGCGTGGTGGCTCCCGAGGCTCCTGAGCCGACCCGCGTCGTGTCCGCCGATGTCCCCGAGGCCACCCGGCTCGTGGCACCCGAGGAAGCCGAGGGAGGCGCCCGTCCCGCGGCCGCCCCGCCCACCCGTGTGGTGGCTCCCGACGAGGCGGAGGAAGAGCAAGAGGGACCCGACAGCCCCGCCGAGGCGCCGCCCACGCGCGTCGTGGGGTCCGAGCCCACCCGGGTCGTTTCGCCTGAGGGTGACACCCGTTGACCCGCGAGACGAGCCTGTTCTCGGGGCGGCCCTCCGAGCTGCTCGGGCAGCAGATCGCCGGGTACCGGATCGAGAAGGAGATCGGCCGCGGCGGCATGGCCGTGGTCTACCGGGCCCGCGACCTGCGTCTGGAACGCACCGTCGCCCTGAAGCTGCTCGCCCCCGAACTCGCCCGCAACGACACCTTCCGGCGCCGCTTCACCCACGAGTCCCGGGCCGCCGCCGCGATCGACCACCCGCACATCGTGCCGGTCTTCGAGGCCGGTGAGACGGACGGCGTGCTGTACATCGCCATGCGATACGTCGTCGGCAGCGACCTGCGTCATCTCCTCGACCGGGAGGGCCCGCTGTCACCCGCCACCACCCTGCGGATCGCCGCCCAGGTCGCCTCCGCGCTCGACGCCGCCCACGACCACGGCCTGGTGCACCGGGACGTGAAGCCCGGCAACATCCTGGTGGCCCGCGGCACCGACAGCGACCACCCCGAACACGCCTACCTCACCGACTTCGGACTGACGAAGAAGTCGCTGTCGCTGACCGGCTTCACCACCGTCGGCCAGTTCGTCGGCACGCTCGACTACGTCGCCCCCGAGCAGATCTCGGGCCGCCCGGTCGACGCCCGCTGCGACGTGTACGGCTTCGGCTGTGTCGTCTACGAGATCCTGGCCGGCCATCCGCCCTTCCGCCGGGACGACGACATGGCCCTGCTGTGGGCGCACCAGTACGACGAGGCCCCGCCGCTGACCGAGGCCCGGCCGGACCTCGCCGCGCAGGCCGACCCCGTCCTCGCCAAGGCCCTCGCCAAGAGCCCCGACGACCGGTACCCGTCCTGCCTCGCCTTCGTCGCCGCCCTGCGCGCCGCGACGACCGGCGGCGCGCCCGCCGCCGGACACACCCCCACCCGGGCGGGCCGGGGGCCGGGGGAGGAGGGGCCGAAGCCGCCGCCGCGCTGGGCCGAACCGGTCTTCCGGCAGCGGATGTAGCGCGAGACGCAGCGCCCCGGCGTCAGCTCTCGCTGTCCGAGCGGACCTCACCCCGGCGCCGTACGTGCCGCGCCAGCAGCGCTCCGGCGAATCCGGTCACCAGACCCCAGGGGACGGCCAGGCCGACGGCTCCCCACAGCCGGGGTCTGAGGAAGAGCTCGCCCCCGAGTCCCCCGCCCAGGTCGCCGATGCCGAGCACGGACAGGCCGTAGTGCGCGGAGATGCGTCCGACGAGGCAGATCATGAACACCGTGAGCATGAGGGCGACCGCCATGTGCACGGCGTGCTGCCACGCCCGCACCCGGGCCGGTGAGCGGGCCGCCATCACGAACGCGGCGGCCAGCAGCAGCACCACGTCGATGACCAGCAGCCACCACACCCGGCCGTCGTGCTCGGACAGCGTCCGCAGATTCAGCTCCGAGATGTCGGGGGTACGCAGCACCTCGTCGAGCACCTGCGGCATGGGCAGCCCGAACGGCCCCTCCACCCGGCCGGTCCAGGTCGCGCCGAGCCCGATCGTCAGCGCCATCCACACCAGATTGGGCATGCCGAGCAGAATCACGGCGAACGTCTCCGCCGCATGGCCCCGCGTCGCCGCGACGACCAGTGCGATGACCACGCCGATGACGACATACGCCAGCAGCAGGGCGACCATCGCGTACGCGGCCGGCCGCACCGACGCCTGGAAGCGCAGCAGTCCGGCCGGCAACGGGGCGCCGCGCGACACCAGCAGGGCCAGCACCAGCACACCGGCCAGCCACACCAGGCCGACGAACACGGACAGCGGAACGTCGGTGGTGAAACCGATCTTCGGCGAGGCACCGAACAGGTCGCCGAGTTCGCCCAGCTCCTGGTCGCCGAGGGAGATCTCGAACGTGTGGCGGGCGGCGAGCGTCAGACCGATCAGGGCGAGCAGCCACAGGGCCGCGATCCTGGCGGCCCAGCCGGCCAGCTCCCTGGCTTCGGCGACCGCGCGATGGCGCAGCGGCCGCAGGAATCCCCAGGCGATCACCAGCGCCCCGGTCAGCGTGACGGACAGCGGGATCACGGTCAGTCCCGCCTGCGTGTCGGCGAAGTCGCCGGCGCTTCCGGAGAGCTTCACCGTGCCCCCGACGGCGGTGACCACGGTCGCCATGACGACCGGGGCGAACGCGCCGTCCGGCAGGTCCGCCGCCCCTGCGGCCCACAGGCCGAGCGTGGCCACCACCATCATGGCGAGCAGCCCGCCGAGCACCGTGACGAGGGCGTGCACCCAGCCGTGCCGGGCGACGGCCCGCGCGCCGGAGGTACGTGCCTGGCCGGAGGAGGTGCGCGAACTCACGCTGCCACGCTAAGCAGCGCCCGCGCCGGGCGCCCGTCGGGAGGTCCGTCCGCGTCGGCTTGCGGGCCGTACGGGACCGGGGCACACAATGAACTCGTAACGGAAGAAGCGGTATATACCAGGACTGATCCAGGACTGATCGCCTCGGGTGTGCGCAGGCCGTACAGAACCCACGTCGGGAGAAGAGCTCGTGAGCGTCGAACCGCCGTCGTCCGGTCGCCCCACAGGACCTCCCTCGGGCCCGCTGTCGGGCCCCTCCCAGCCGCCCTCGGGAGGCGGCGGCCCGCCCTCCGAACCCCCGAGCGGGGGTGGTGAGCCGCCGGAGCCCCGCCGCCCGTGGTGGGGCTCCGTGCCCCGGGTCGCGCTGATCGCCGGCGCGGTGGTGGCCGCCGTGGTCCTGGCCGTGGTGTTCACCCGCCCCGACGGCGGCACCGGCGCGTCCGACGGAGGGACCGGCACCTCCGACGGCGACGTGCTGCTGCAGCCCGCGGCCGACACCGGCCCGGACCCGTTCACCGACTCGACGGCCAAGGAGAGTTCCGCCCCGTCGGTCACGCCGACGCCCGCCGGAACGGCTTCGCCGAACACCGTCCGGGCCGTACGGGGCGGAACGCCCGGCCTGTACGGCGGCACCCGCAACGTCGCCAGTTGCGACGTGGAGAAGCAGATCACGTACCTCAAGGGGGCTCCGGACAAGCAGCGCGCGTTCGCGTCGGTCCAGGGCATCGACCCGTCCGAGGTCCCCGCCTACCTGCGCTCGCTCACCCCCGTGCAGCTGCGGATGGACACCTGGGTCACCAACCACGGCTACCGCAGCGGCCGCCCCACGCAGTACCAGGCCGTCCTCCAGGCGGGCACGGCCGTCCTCGTCGACGACCGCGGTGTGCCCCGGGTGCGCTGTGCCTGCGGCAACCCGCTGAGCCCGCCGGCCCCCCAGCAGAAGAAGACGACCGGAGAGAAGTGGCCCGGGTACAAGGCGTCTGACGTCGTCGAGGTCAGGCCCGCCGAGGAGCCGGTCGACGTCTTCGTCATGTGCGAACCCGACGGCGAGTGGTTCAAGCGCGACAAGGGCGACACGGGCGAGAACGACCGCAAGACCTCCCCGCCGAGCAAGCCCACCCCGTCGGCCGACGTCTCCACACCGACCGACGCGACCTCGTCGCAGCCGACCACGAGCGAACCGCCGACGACGGAGACGACCTCTGAATCGCCGACGGACCAATCGCCGCCCGCGGACGACTCGCCGCCCCCGCCCGGGGACGGCACGGGCGAGGACACCGGAGGCGGCACCGTGGGTGACACGACGGACCAGGCCCCGGCCTCCTGAGTCACCCGGCGCGGACCACCAGGGCGTAGTCCCCGAGCCCGAGCAGCCGACCGGCCGGCACATCGCCCTGGGCGGTGACGACCGCCTCGACGCGGCCGGTGTCCGGTTCGAACGCGACGTCCTGGACCGTGCCGAGCCAGTCGCCCGTCTCGGTGAGGATCCTCAGGCCCGGCAGCTCGTGGTGCCGCGGGACCTCGGCCGGGGCGGCGGCGGAGCGCACGAGCACGGCGTCCGGGCCGAGGGCGTGCAGAGCACCCCAGGCCAGCACGGTCTCCTTGCGGGAGCGCCTGCCCCGCACCCGGACATGCGTGACCACCCCGGCCGCCGCGTCGACCGTCAGCGAATTCACGACGCCGAGTTCTTCCGCCTCGGCCAGGGTCAGCACCGGCAGGCCCCGCGCCTGCGAGAACAGCATCATGACGGCGTCCCCTCGTGCCCCTGCCGGAAGGCACCCACCCGGGCGACGAAGGCCGGCAGGTCGTCGGCGACGTAGCGGGTGGCGTCCGCCGGGATGACCAGGGCGCGGCCGGAGACCGCCAGCGTCTCCCCGCGCGGCACGTACACCCGGTGCCGGCGCCGCCGGGTGCCCTTCACCAGCGCCTTGGCCGCGGCGATCCGGAATCCCACGACCCGGCCGCTGGTGCCGCCCTCGACGACGACGTCCAGCACCGTGCCGACCTCGGCGCCCTCGTCGGTCAGCACCTTGGCGTGCAGGACCCGGCCCTGCTGGGCCTCGCGGCGTGCCACCACGACGGGCGTGTCCGCCAGGGCGCCGGCGTCGACGATCATGACCGCGTGGGGGCCCAGCGCGTGCACCGCCGGCCAGGGCAGGCTCTGCTTCAGCGGGCCCGAGAGCAGACCCCGGCCGCTGAGCGTGAACCCGGTGATCCGTCCGGCCGCGGCGTCGAAGACGGTGTCCTTGATCTGGGCGACGGCGTCGCCGCCCAGGGTGACCACCGGCAGGGTCGTCAGGCTCCGCGCCGCCATCAGCTGGTTCATCGGAGGCCCTTCCCGCCGGGCCGGCGCCGGACCGCGATGACCCTTCCGGACCGCCGGCCGGCCTGCACGGCGAGCGTCATCGCGACGACGCCGACGAGCACCGCGAGCACCACGACCACCCATATCCACCAGGCCACCGCACACCTCCGGCGATCGGCCCGGCCGCCCTCGGCCGGTCCTGATTCCCGAGTGCCCCGCGCTCGGGGGAGAATGCCCCGGGTGTGAGACGGACGAAAAACGTGTCAGGACTGCGAAGCCCGGCTCGGGGTACGAGCACTGGTGCAGAGCGTCCGGCCAGTCCGGCTTCTTCCCAGAAAGAAACAAATGATCGACCACCTGGACGGGGCAGTGATACCGACTGGTTTCGACGTGCCCGTGGAACCGCTGAGGCGGGCGGCACACTACACAGGCGAGCAGGGATGCATCGCCGAGGCGCGGTCCTTCGCCGCGCTCTTCCTGGATCAGCTCAGGACCGAGTGGTGCGCGAGCATCGACGACCGGGCCGACGGCGCGGTGCAGCTCGTGGTCAGCGAGCTGGTCACCAACGCCGACCGGCACAGCAACGGGCCGTACATCCTTGAGCTCGTGGGCACGGACACCGCCGTGACCGTGTCGGTCTACGACAGCAGCTCAGCCCTGCCCCGCATCTTCCCACGCAACCCGGAGCGCGTCGGCCGGCACGGCCTGGAGATCGTCCACGCGCTCGCGGAGCAGGTCAGCGTGGAGCGGGTGCCGGTGGGCAAGCGGGTACGCGCCGTGCTGCCGCTCGCCGGGGCGACCGGCGCCTGAGCGGTAGCCGTCGGCAGTCGTCAGCTTGCCAGCCTGAGCCGACCGGGTGAAGCCTCCCCCGGACGGCGCTCGCGCGCCATCGAACGTCATTGGACCCGACACCGTCGCGGTGCCACAACAGCCCACACAGTCGCGGGTGCCGTCCCACTCCCGCATGGGGGACAGCACCCGCTGGTCTCGCCGGTATGCCCGGCCGGTCCGCCGACTGTGTCAGGCGCAGCCGAGCTCGCCCAGCATGCCCTGCCGCAGCCGGGTGATGATCCGCTTGATCAGACGCGAGACGTGCATCTGCGAGCAGCCGAGCTCCTCGCCGATCTCCGCCTGGGTGGCCTCCTCCACGAACCGCATGTGGATGATCTGCCGGTCGCGCTCGCTGAGCTCCGCCATGAGCGGGGCGAGCGAGTGGAAGTCCTCCACCAGCCGCAGCCCGTTCTCCTCGACACCGATGAAGTCGGCCAGAACCGCCTCGCCGCCCTCCGGGCCGTCGCCGGTGAGCGCGGCGTCCAGCGAGGACGAGTTGTACCCGTTCGCGGCGATCTGCCCCTCGACGACCTCGTTCTCGGAGATGTTCATCAGCGTGGCCAGCTCGGCGACGGTCGGCTCACGGTCCAGCCGGCTGGCGAGTTCCTCACGGGCCTTGGCCAGCTCCACGCGCAGCTCCTGCAGCCGCCGCGGCACATGCACCGCCCAGGTCGTGTCCCGGAAGAACCGCTTGATCTCACCGACGATGTACGGCAGCGCGAAGGAGGTGAACTCGACCTCGCGCGACAGCTCGAACCGGTCGATGGCCTTGATCAGACCGATCATGCCGGTCTGGACGATGTCCTCCATGTCGTCGCCGCGGCCCCGGAAACGGCCGGCCGCGAAGCGCACGAGCGACATGTTCATCTCGATGAGCGTGTTGCGCGCGTACTGGTACTCGTGCGTGCCCTCTTCGAGTTCCGTCAGGCGCTGGAAGAACTGGCGGGACAGCGCCCTGGCGTCCCGCGGGGCCACGGACCGCGGGTCCACGACCGGCAGTGCTCCGTCACCCGTCCCGGCCTCGGCGTTCTCCCCGGCGACCTCTGCCTTCGACCGGATCACGGCGGTCTCCATTACCTCTCCCCACGAAGTCACGGCTACATCTGCCTAGGTCCTTCCGGGTTGCGGGTACCCGGCCAGGCGCAACACATGCCCCCGAATGCCGAGCGGACGGAAAATCGGTGGAGCATGGCATTCCGGTCCGCCCATGCTCACCCGAACGGCCGACAGGGGGCAAGAGGCAGGACGCGGCCCGGCAGGCGGAGTCAAACCGGCGTGCCCTCCCGGGATTCCACCGAGGGCGGAACGCCGGACCCTTCCCCTGGCGGCCGGCGCTCCTAGGCTGGAGCGGTGACCAACCTTGTGCCGAACGAAGCCCGCGTCATCCCCCTGCGCCCGCAAGGTGCGAGCCCTCCGGCCCCCGCCGTGAAGGAGCCGCTGTGGCGCGACCTGGTCGGCGACGTCCTGCGCCGTGAACGCCTCGCGCAGGAGCGCACGTTGAAGGACGTCGCCGACGAGGCACGGATCTCCATGCCGTATCTGTCGGAGGTCGAGCGCGGCCGCAAGGAGGCCTCCTCGGAGGTCCTCGCGGCCGCCGCCCGCGCCCTCGGACTGAGCCTCGGCGACCTGCTGTCGAGGACACAGGGCGAACTGACCCGCGTCACCGCGCGGTACACGGGCGCCCCCGGCCGCCGCCGGGCGGCGGCCCCGTCGTCGCACGACGGAATGTGCCTGGCCGCCTGAGTCCGCCTGCCGGCCGGCGCCTCAGACCTGCACGAGGCGCCGGCTGAGCACCTCGTCGGCCAGCCCGTAGTCCACCGCCTCCTGCGCGCTGAACACCTTGTCGCGGTCCATGTCGGCCCGAAGGGTCGCCACCTCGTGGTGGGTGTGCCGCGCCAGCACCTCCTCCACCTGGGAGCGGATCCGCACCATCTCCCTGGCCTGGAGCGCCAGGTCGGAGACCATGCCGCGCTGTCCTCCGCTCGCCGGCTGGCCGAGCAGCACACGCGCGTGCTCCAGCACGAACCGCCGCCCCGGGTCCCCGCCCGCCAGCAGCACGGCCGCCGTGGAGGCCGCCTGCCCGACACAGAACGTCGAGATCGGCGCCCGCACGTACGACATCGTGTCGTAGATGGCCATGAGCGAAGTGAACGATCCCCCGGGCGAGTTGAGGTAGATCGCGATCTCGCTCTCCGGGGACGAGGACTCCAGATGGAGAAGCTGCGCGATGACGACGTTGGCGACACCGTCGTCGATCTCCGTGCCGAGGAAGATGATCCGCTCGGACAGCAGCCGGCTGAACACGTCGTAGGACCGCTCGCCCTGCGGGGTGCGCTCGACGACGTTCGGAATCGTGTAGGTCCCCATCACTGCAGCCCCATCCTGCGTCGGCCGGCCGTCGGGCGGACGTCCGCGAGGGACTCCACGACCCGGTCGACCATGCCGTACTCCTTGGCCTCCTCGGCCGTGAACCAGCGGTCCCGGTCGCCGTCCCGGGAGATGGTCTCCTCGCTCTGGCCGGTGTGCTCGGCGGTGAGCCGCTCGATGGTCCGCTTGGTGTGCTCCAGGTTCTCCGCCTGGATCTCGATGTCGGCGGTGGTCCCGCCGATTCCGGCCGACGGCTGGTGCATCATGATCCGCGCGTTGGGCAGGGCGTAGCGCTTGCCGGGCGCGCCGACGCTGAGCAGGAACTGGCCCATGCTCGCGGCGAAGCCCATGGCCAGGGTGGAGACGTCGTTGGGGATGAGCCGCATCGTGTCGTAGATGGCGAGGCCCGCGTGCACCGCCCCGCCGGGGCTGTTGATGTACAGGCTGATGTCGGTGCGCGGGTCCTCGGCGGACAGGATCAGCAGCTGGGCGCAGACCCGGTTCGCGGAGACCTCGTCGACCTGGGTGCCCAGCAGCACGATGCGCTGTGCGAGCAACTGGGCGGCCAGCTGATCGTCGAAGCGGGTCGGGGAGGTGTCGCCCTCCTCCGCCCGCGGGGCGAAGGCCGTGTGTGGAGTCATCGGTTCTCCTGGTGGTCGGGGATGCTCTCGACTCCACTGTTGACCTCGAACGACGCCGTTGTGCGGATTCTCTGCCCGCGGCAGATTCGCTACGGGCAGAGCGGGCGTCAGCCCTTCTCGCGCAGCTGCCGGAAGAACGCCCGCACGTCCTCCACCAGCAGGCCCGGTTGCTCCATGGCGGCGAAGTGCCCGCCCCGGTCGAACTCCGTCCAGCGGACGATGTTCTCCGTCCGCTCCGCCTTGTGGCGCAGCGGGATCTGGGGGTCGCCGGAGAAGGACGCCACCGCGGTCGGCGCGCTGGAGGGCTCGTGCGGGGCGGCGATCCGCTCGCCCCGGGCGTGGGCGCGCTCGTAGTAGACCCGGGCGGACGAACCCGCCGTGCCCGTCAGCCAGTACAGCATCACGTTCGTGAGCATCAGGTCCCGGTCCACGGCCTCCTCGGGCAGCTCGTCGGAGTCCGTCCACTCCCGGAACTTCTCGACGATCCAGGCGAGTTGGCCCACCGGCGAGTCCGTGAGCGCGTAGGAGAGGGTCTGCGGCCGGGTGGACTGCACATGGAAGTAGCCCGTCCCGTCGCGCGACCACTTCTCCCACCGGCGCCAGGAGGTGAGCGTGCGCTCCCGTTCCGCGGGACTCAGCGCGTCCAGCTCTTCGGCGGTCGGCTCGGTGGTGGCCTGGCCGCCGGGCAGCAGATTGAGGTGGACGCCGGTGACCCGGCCGGGGTGGACTCGGCCCAGCTCGCGGGAGATGGCCGCGCCCCAGTCGCCGCCCTGGGCGCCGAACCGCTCGTAGCCGAGGCGCGTCATCAGCTCGGCCCACGCGTCCGCGATCCGGCGCGCCTCCCAGCCGGTCTCCCGGGTGGGTCCGGAGAACCCGAAGCCGGGGATGCTCGGCAGCACCACATGGAAGGCGTCGGCCGGATCACCGCCGTGCGCGGCCGGGTCCGTCAACGGCCCGACGATGTCGAGGAACTCGACGATCGACCCCGGCCATCCGTGCGTGACGACCAGCGGGGTGGCGCCCGGTTCGGGGGAGCGGATGTGCGCGAAGTGCACCCGCGCGCCGTCGATCTCGGTCGTGAACTGCGGCCACGCGTTCAGCCGCGCCTCCGCCGCCCGCCAGTCGTACGAGTGCCGCCAGTACCGCACCAGCTCGCGCAGATAGCCCGACGGAACGCCGTATGTCCATCCCACCCCGGGCAGCTCGTCGGGCCACCGGATCCGGTCGAGACGGTCGTAAAGGTCGTCGAGGTCGCTCTGCGGGATGTCGATACGGAACGGACGGAGACTGCTGCCGCTGTCAGCGGGCGAAGACGTCATGACCCGGGATGCTAGTTCCGAACGGTGTAACGGCCACCTGAATTTGCCGGCCGGTCCACCGATGAGTTCCGGGGCGAGCGCCGGTCGACAGTGGTGACAGCGTTCCACGCGCCCAGGAGGTACCCATGGCCACCGACGGTTTCACCACGTGTCTCTGGTACGACGACCAGGCCGAGGAGGCCGCCCACCACTACGTCTCGATCTTCAAGAACTCCAGCATCGGCGACGTCGCCCGCTACCCCGAGGGAACACCTCACCGGGCGGGCACCGTCATGACCGTCGAGTTCACGGCCAACGGCCACAAGTTCCTCGCGCTCAACGGCGGCCCTCAGTTCAAGTTCACCGAGGCGGTCTCCTTCATGATCTTCTGCGCGGACCAGGAGGAGATCGACTACTACTGGACCAAGCTCACCGAGGACGGCGAGCCCGGACCCTGCGGCTGGCTCAAGGACAAGTACGGAGTGTCCTGGCAGGTCGTCCCCGACCGGCTCCAGGACATGATCACCGACCCGGACCCGGCGAAGGTGGCCCGGGTGACCGAGGCGTTCATGGCGATGACCAAGTTCGACATCGCGACCCTGGACCAGGCCTACGCGGGCGAGTGACGCCCCCCGGTCAGGGGGCAGACCCGGCCGAGTCTGCCCCTACGCCGTCTCGGCCAGGATCTCCCGGATCACATGCCGGGAGTTCTCCGCGACCGGTGGGTTCGTGTCCCAGTAGTACGGCAGGGCGATGACCGCGATCGACAGGGCCCAGCCCCGGCCCCGCGCCCACTCGGCCTCGCCGGCGCCCACGGCCTTGCGGAAGGCATCGCGCGCATCGGTCGGCAGTACACACCAGGCGCTGATGAGGTCGTCGGCGGGATCCCCCACCCCCACGGTGCCGAAGTCGATCACGGCGCTCAGCCGTCCGGCCGTGACCAGAAGATTCCCGGCCATCAGATCGCCGTGCGCCCAGACCGGCGGCCCGGCGTACTCGGGGGCGCGCAGGGCCTCCTCCCACGCCTCCGTCACGGCTGCGGTGTCGATCCGCCCCGTGAGCTGGGCGAGCGCCTCGCGCACGAAGGGGTCCCGGGCCGCCAGCGGCACTCCCCGGTAACCGGTCGGGCCCTCTGCCGGGTCGGTCCGGCGCAGGGCCGCGACGTACGCGCCCAGGTCCTCGGCGAGCAGACGCGGCTCGTCGAGCGCGCCGGGCACCGGGTTGCGGCCGTCCAGCCAGCCGTACACCGACCAGGGCCACGGGAAGCCCTCGCCGGGCTCGCCCCGTCCGAGGGGTTCGGGGGAGGCGACGGGCAGGCCAGGGCTCAGCCGGGGCAGCCACCGCAGTTCGTGGCTGATGGCCTCGACGGCGCGGGGATGCCGGGGGAGCCGCACGACCTTGTCCGCGCCGAGGCGGAACATGGCGTTCTCGCTCCCGGAGGACTCCACGCGTCGTAGGGGCAGCCCCGCCCACTGGGGGAACTGTCCCGCGATCAGTCGGCCGACGAGCGGGACGTCGACCTCTCGTTCGTCCTCATGCATTCGCACAGCGCACATGACGCCCATTCGAACGGTCAATTCCCCGGCTGTCGAATGGTTTTGGTGATCTCCCGGGCGATGCGCAGGATGCCGGGAGAGCGCACCGGGCAGGGCTTCGGCGTGGACGTCGTGGGAGCCAGACAGAAATGCAGATAGTCGTCGTCGCGGTGCAGGGCCGTCCGGTCGCGGCCGGGCTGGGTGCAGTAGTCGGGGTGGGCCCGCTCGTAGGCCGTGCAGGGCAGGTGCTGCGTCCACGTGTAGCGGTCCGAGGCGGGACTCACCGTCCCCCCGGCGTCCGCGACGATGTCGTCCGAGCCGGCGGCCAGCCGCTCGTACAGCCCGTTCACGCGCCGCACCCGGTCGGGTGTGATCGGGTCCGGACCTTGCAGCACCCACACGATCCGCGGCCGGTGCGCTCCGCCGGCCGTCGAGATCTGCTCGATGAGCCGGCGCGCGTCGGCCTCGTACCGCTCGAAGTACCTCTCCCGCGAACCGTCGTACGTGATCTTGTCCATGCACCAGGTGAAGTCCCAGGCGTTGCCCCAGAACTGCAGCACCACGAAGTCCGGCCGCAGCGATCGCACCAGGGCCGCCGCCTTGTCCCGTGCCGGGACGAGCGAGCGCTCGGCCGTGCCCTCCAGGTAGTCGCACAGGGTGGTGCCCGAATAGGGGGCGCTCGTGTATTTGGCGCGCAGGTCCCGGCGCAGCTCCTGGCCGAGGACCTTCTGGTTCTCCATGGCGAGGGAATCGCCGAGATACAGCACGCGGGGCGCCTTCGCCGGGGCGCGGGGGCTCGGTGAGGCCGGGGCCCGCTGATGCGTGGTCGTGGACACCTCCGGCGCGGACGGCGGGGACGTGCCGGGTCCGGACGACGGATCCCCGCACGCCCCGAGCAGCAGCCCGGCCAGCAGGACACCCACGATCCACGGTCCGCGCATCCCGCAACTCCCGCCCCGGCCGGTGAAAAGGCTCCCAGGCAAGCACAGCCGGGCCCGGGGCGGAAGACGCGCGTCGGCCACGGAGTGGCCGTGACCGACGACTTGACGAACGGTCAGACGCGGTCGGCCACGATCATCAGGTACTGGAAGCTGCCGTTCTTGTACGCGGTCAGGAACGTGTCCTCGATGCCCGTGACGAGATGGTCGGCCCGCCTGCGCAGCTCCCAGTAGGGGATGGCCGTGGCGGTGAGGTCCTGCACATGGACGGGGACCAGACGGTTGCGGGCCATCGCCCGGAAGTACTCCGAGCGCGGGTGGATGTCGCAGATGTAGTGGGCGTTGATCAGGGACACCTCGCGCGAGGCCCGCCCGTAGGTGTCGTTGTAGCAGCCGGTGATCACCACATAGCGTCCGCCGCGGCGCAGCAGCCGGGCGTGCTCGGCGAACAGCAGGTCCAGTTCCACGTACATGGTCGACTCGTTGTTCCACGACGCGGCGAACGCGCCCGAGGTGAAGCCCGTGTCGAGCATGTTCCGGCAGTGGTAGCGGACCTTGCCGTCGATGCCGCGCTGCCGGGCCTGCTCGTTCGCGAAGTCCGCCTGCTTGGCCGAGAGGGTCACACCGTCGGCGCGGCAGCCGTACCGCAGGTTCGCCACGACGCTGCCGCCGCCGCGTCCGCAGCCGGCGTCGAAGACGCGGTCGGCGGGAGTCACGGGGCCGAGGTGGGCGGCGAGCAGTTCCGCCTGGGCGTGCTCCAGGCGGTGCAGTTCCGTGGTGACCCGCTCGCGGAGCAGCGCCGGGTCGGGCTCGTCGAGCACGGACCAGTCGGCCTCTCCGACGCCGTAGTGATGGTGGTACAGGTCGTCGATCTTCCCCAGTTCGAGGTTGACCGGGTTCTCCTCCGCGTTCCAGTAGTCGGCCACGCGGGTCTGGTACGTCGAATCGGCGGCGGACGCGGGCTGAAGGGATGCGGTGGCGGCGTCGGCGGTGGTGGTCAAGGACGGCTCCTCGTGCTTCTTGCGTGACGTCAAGGGACTGTGCTCTACCAGTAGTCGGGCAGGTGGTAGCGGTGGGTGTTGGTGGCGTGCCACTCGTGGTTGCCGGAGACCCAGGCGGCCAGGCTCCCGGCGTAACGCTCGACGAGCGGTGAGGCGGCGGACAGGGCCGCGGACTCCTCCTCGAAGGCGTCCATGATCTGGTTGTGGATCTCGACGGCCTTCAGATAGGCGGCCTTGAGTCCGCACCGCTCGTCGGCGGCGATGACCAGCGGCAGGTTGAGATGGTCCGGCTCGGCCGCCAGCTCCTTGGTGAAGGAGTACAGGTCGTTGACGATCGTGGTGGCGTTGCACGCCAGCGCCGTGATCCGCTGGATCTCCGGTCGGGCGTAGACCGCCTCGGGCAGTTCGTAGCCGTCCACGGCGTCGACGATCGACAGGCAGGGGCGGAAGTTGTTGAACTGCCGCATCACCAGGTACTCCCAGACGCGCGGCACGTACCGCGTCTCCGCCCAGGCGGCCTCGGCGACGTACCCGAGGTGCAGCCGGGCGATGTCGTGCACGAACCGGTCGGTCTGGCTGGGTGTGGCGAAACCGGCGTAGTCCCGCAGCGCGCGGTGGTACGAGCGCAGCGGCCCGTCGGCCGTCAGGCCCTGGCGCCACTCCCTCTCCGCCTCGGGCGGCCCGTGGAAGGGGTCGAGTGCCGACTGGGCGATGACCAGCCGTCCGCCCAGACCGCGAGACGATCCGCCGCGGTCCTCGTCCTCCGAGCAGTAGCAGCTGTCGACGAGGTTCTCGGCCAGCAACAGCTCGCCCGCGACGGTGAGGCGGTCCAGATCGACGGCCCCCGGATGCTGGAGCACCACGGCCCGGCCGAACTGGAACCCCGCGAAGTCCCCCGTCCACGCCGGCGGAAACAGCTCGAGCTCCCGCGCCCAGGCCTCCAGCCTCCGGTCGACCTCCACGACCTTCGCGGGATCGGCGGGCACGGCGGCCCGATACCGAAGCCCGGGCACGGGCCCCCCGCGCCGGGCCCGTCCGGTCCGGCCGAGGCTCGGGGGGCCGGGTGGGGTGCGGCGGGAGATGGAGGCTGGTCGGTCTGTGGAACTCGGGGGCGGGGAGATCACGGAGCCCGAGACGCTGGGGGCCGGGAACCTGAAGGTCGGTGGAGCGGGAGGGCGGAAGGCCGGCCGGGTCGAGGGTGCCGGAGGGGTCGTGGGACTCGGGGGTGATGGGAGCGGGGATTCGGCGGTCGGGGCGAGCCGGAGGCCGAGGTCCGCGGGGCTGGGAGTATCCAGGACCGGACAGGTCGTGGGGCCCGACGGGATCGCGCAGTCCGACGGCCGTGCGGCGGGCGTTCCGAGGGCCGGTGGGGCCGAGTAGCCGAAGGTTGGTGGGGCCGGAGGGCGGAAGGCCGGCCGGTGCCCGGAACTCGGCGCGGCTGCGGAGCCGGAGCGCGATTGGGCCGGGGGGTCGGCGGCCGGTTGGGCCGACAAGTCGGGGATCGGTGGGCTCGGATCTCGTGGGGCCGGTGGGCCGGGTTGGCTGGCGGGGCCCGGGGGCATGGGGGACGAAGCCCCGGGGGCCGGGCGATGCGCGGACCCGGAGGGCGGCGGGGCCGGGAGGCCAAGAGATGGTGGGGGCGTGGAGCCCGAGGACTGCGGAGCCGGAGCCCGGAGTGCCTGTGGGGCCGGAGTCCCGAAGGTAGGTGGGGCTGGAGTCCCAAGGGCCGACGGGACCGGAAGGCCGGGCGACGTCCGGTGCGTGGAGCCCGAGGGCAGCGGGTCCGGAGTCCCGGGGGCCGGTGGAGCCGGAGCCCCGAGTGCCGGTGGGGCCGGAGTCCCGACGGTTGGTTGGGCCGGAGTGTCAAGGGTCGACGGGACCGGAAGGCCGGGTGACGTCCGGGGCGTGGAGCCCGAAGGCAGTCGTGGCTCGGTGTCGGAGAGCTGGTCGGGCTTGGAGGCGGGGATGTGGGGGCCGGGGGGCCGGGGCGTGTTCATGGGCGTGCTCGATTCCACCCCGTCAGCCGGCCGTCCGGCCGATCTGGACGTTCTCCAGGACGCCCGCGGCGTCGGGGACCAGAATGGCCATCGAGTAGTACGCGGTGACCAGGTAGCGGATGATCGCGGTCTCGTCGACGCCCATGAACCGTACGTTCAGGCCGGGCTGGTACTCCTCCGGGATCCCGGTCTGGAACAGTCCGACGACCCCCTGGTCGGCCTCGCCCGTGCGCAGCGCGATGATGCTGCTGGTGTGGTGGTCGCTGACCGGGATCTTGCCGCACGGGAAGAACGGCACACCCCGCCAGGCGGGCACCTCATGCCCGTCCACGTTCGCCGTGCCCGGCACCAGCCCGCGCTTGTTGCACTGCCGGAAGAACGCCGCGATCGCCTTGGGATGGGCGAGGAACAGCCGCGTCTTGCGCCGCATCGACAGCAGCTCGTCCAGGTCGTCCGGGGTCGGCGGCCCCGAGAACGTGCTGATGCGCTGGCTGTAGTCGATGTTGTGCAGCAGCCCGAACTCGCGGTTGTTGACCAGCTCCCACTCCTGCCGCTCACGGATCTCCTCGATGGTCAGCCGGAGCTGCTGCTCGGTCTGGTCCATCGGGTCGTTGTAGAGGTCGGCGACCCGCGAGTGGACACGCAGCACGGTCTGCGTGAGCGACAACTCGTACTCGCGCGGCGCGAGTTCGTAGTCCACGAACCCGCCCGTCAGCACCGGCTCGCCCACATGCCCGGCCTGCACCGGCACATCCGCCTCGCCCTTGCGGTTCATCGGCTTGCTCTGCCGCTCCGCGTAGGCCTCCAGATGGGCCGCGAAGGACGGGACGCGGTCCGTGTACTCCCGCAGCGCGTCCCAGGACAGCACCAGCACGACGCCCGAGGTCTCCGCCCGTACGGACGTGAGCCACAGCGGGTCGGCCCGCCCCACGGCCTCGTCACCGAGCCCCTCGCCGTCCGCGACGACCCCGATGACCTCCTCCTCGCCGTACTTGCCGGTGGCGTACCGGGTGAAACGGCCGTGCACGATCAGATAGGCCTCGGTCACGGGCTGTCCGGCCTCGAAGAGCACCTCGCCGACGCGCACCTCACGGACCTCGAAGCGCGACGCGATCTGCTTCAGCACCTCGCCGTCGGAGTAGCCGCGCAGCACGGGCAGTTCGGTGAGCGTCTCGGGGATGACCCTGATGTCGTCGGCACCGTTCTGCTCGAACTGCACCCGGCCGCGTCCGAGACGCAACGTCAGACGCCGGTTGACCCGGTAGGCGCCGCCCCTGACATCGACCCACGGCAGCATCTTGAGCAGCCAGCGCGAGGTGATGGCCTGCATCTGCGGCACGGACTTGGTGGTGGTGGCGAGCTGGCGCGCCGCCTGCGTGCCGAGACTGGTGAGCCGGGCCTCGGCCGCGCCGGGGCGGGCGGCGGGCTCGGGGGCGGGGTCGTCGGTGGCGGGGCCGGTGGTGCTTTCGGGGGCGGACACATTCCCTCCCTGGGATCGAACGAGGTGTTCGCTGGGCGAGCGGTGCGGAGCCTTTGCCGAGCAGAGGTGGCAGCGGGGGCCTGAGGTGAGTGGTCGGCCGTAGAGGCGGAGTGGTGGCAGGGACGGTGGGGTGGCCGGCGAAGGCGGCGGCCTCGTGACGCCCGTGAGCCGGACGCGCCGCGAGGCATAGCCAAACAGCGGCAGAGGCGCCTGGATAACCGCGTGAAGGGGGCGGATTCTCGCGCCGGAGGTGGCAAACCCGCGATGGGTGCGGACGACGAGCGGGCGTGTGCCCCCACGCCGGTCGCCCACCCGGATCCGCCCGGCGCGCAGGGCGCACAGGGAGCCCGGGGCGCACGGACGCCGCCGTACCGCCGGACCCACCGCCCGTCTCTCCCCGGCGCACACCCCCTCGCGCCTCACGCCTCCTCGCGCCATCGCCACTCGGCGGGCGGATCACACACGGCGGCGCGCGGAACCCCGCCCACACGGCGGCGCGCGGAACCCCGCCCGTTCGGCGCGCGGGCCGACGCGAGGGTGACTAGCGTGAGGAAACGGACCATCCACCCATCCGGAGAGGGCCGCAGCCATGGCCGTGCAACCTGAAGGAACCCCTTGCTGGGCCGACGCGACGTTCAGTGATCTCGAAGGGGCCAAGAACTTCTACGGAGAGGTCCTCGGCTGGACCTTCGCCGAGGCGTCCCCGGAGTACGGCGACTACACCCAGGCCTACGCGGACGGCAAGGCGGTCGCCGCCGTCGTCCCGCCCATGCCCGGCCAGCCGGAGGCCCCGTCGCAGTGGTGCCTGTACTTCGCCGCCCGGGACACCGCCGCCACCGCGGCCCGGATCCGCGACAAGGGCGGCGAGGTGCTGATGGAGCCGATGCAGGTCGGCGACTTCGGCACCATGTGCCTGGCCCGCGACCCGAGCGGTGTCGTCTTCGGCGTCTGGCAGGCGGGCACCCACGAGGGTTTCGAGGTGATGGCCGAGCCGGGTGCCTACACCTGGGCCGAGGTCTTCACCCGCGAGCCCGAGAAGTCCGACGCGTTCTTCCCCGCCGTCTTCTCCTACCGGCAGCGGGACATGAAGGACGGCGACATCGACTTCCGCATCTACGACCTCGGCGAGCGCACCGTGCTGGGCCGGATGCAGATGACCGAGGAATTCCCGCCCGAGGTGCCGCCGTACATCAACGTCTACTTCACCGTCGAGGACTGCGACGACGCCGTGGCGAAGGCGACCAAGCTCGGCGGCATCCTGCGGTTCGGCCCGATGACCACGCCGTTCGGCCGGTTCGCCGCCATCAGCGATCCGCAGGGCGCGATGTTCTCGGTGATCGACGTCACGACGACCGAGGGGGACATGCCGAAGCTGTCCGACGTGTCGTAGCCACCCGACCCTCCCGGCCGGGCGGACCCCGCGGCCATGGCATGATCGAGCGCATGCCTGAACGTGTTGTGGCCGCGTGTGACGGGGCTTCGAAGGGAAACCCGGGGCCCGCGGGCTGGGCCTGGGTCGTCGCCGACGCTTCCGAGAGCCCGGTGAGCTGGGAGGCCGGGCCGCTCGGCAAGGCCACCAACAACGTCGCGGAACTGACCGCGCTGGAGCGCCTGCTGACGGCGACCGACCCCGGTGTACCGCTCGAGATCCGGATGGACTCGCAGTACGCGATGAAGGCGGTCACCACCTGGCTGCCCGGCTGGAAGCGCAACGGCTGGAAGACGTCCGCCGGCAAGCCGGTCGCCAACCAGGACCTCGTGGTGCGCATCGACGAGCTGCTGGACGGGCGCTCGGTGGAGTTCCGCTACGTGCCCGCCCACCAGGTCGACGGCGACCGGCTCAACGACTTCGCCGACCGCGCCGCCAGCCAGGCCGCCACCGTCCAGGAGCCCGCGGGCAGCGAGCTCGGTTCCCCCGAGCCGCCGCCCGCCCCGGACACCCCGGTCAAGGCGCCCCGCTCCCGCCCGCGCGTCGGCTCGGCCCGCACCGCGAAGGCCGCCGGCGCCAGGACCTCCGGAGCCAAGGGCTCCTCGCGCACCATCAAGGCGAAGTTCCCCGGCCGCTGCCAGTGCGGCCGCTCCTACGCGGCGGGCGAGTCCATCGCCAAGAACGACACCGGCTGGGGACACCCGGAGTGCCGCACGGCCGCGACCGCCTGATCAGACGTCGAAGGTGTAGTGCGGCGTGTGGTCCAGCAGATCCGCCGGGCTCGTGTCGTGCCACGGCCGCATCGTCTCGTTGAGGTCGATCACGTTCGGCGTGCCCGACACCGGCAGATAGCCGGAGCCGGGGTGCCGCCGCTGCCACTCGGCCCACAGCTTGTCGATATAGGCGTGGTGCAGCCAGAACACCGGGTCGTTGGGCGAGGCGCCGGTGGCCATGTGCCCGCCCACCCAGACATGGACGCGGTTGTGCAGATTGACCCCGCGCCAGCCTTCGAGATGGTTGCGGAAACCGTCCGAGCCGCTGTTCCAGGGCGCCATGTCGTACGTCGCCATCGACAGCACCGACTCGACCTCGGCCGCCGTCGGCAGCTGGCGTCCCCCGGAACCGAGGGAGCGCCGCAGGAACGTACGGCCGTCGACCCGCACATTGATCTGCCAGTTCCCGGCGGACGAGGCGAACGGCCCGTCCGGCACCCGGCCGTCCCGGTCGCGCCCGGTGCCGCCGAGGAAGTCGGGCGCCCACAGGGAGGCGCGCGGCGAACGGTCCACGGTCCAGTCCCAGTACGGCAGGGCCACCGACGCGTCCACCGACTGCAGCGCCCGCTCGAACTCCAGGAGGAATCTTCGGTGCCAGGGCAGGAAGGACGGTGAGCGGTGGCCCGTCCGCTCGCCGTTGTCGGTGTCGGAGACGATGAATTCGTTGTGCGTCGTGACGAACTCGTCGTAGCGGCCGCTGCGCTTCAGCTCCATGAGGGCGGCGACGAAACGCCGCTTCTCGTCGGCGGTCAGGGCGGACTGGTTCTTGCGGACGGTCATGTGCGGATGCTCCAGAGCCTTTCGGGGCGGGTCAGTTGGCGGGGAAGGGCAGCAGCGGCGCGCCCTGCAGCTCGTCCACCGCGGCGCGGGCGACGGCGCGCGGGGTGGACACCGGGTCGTAGTGGCTGACGACGCTGATCCAGGTGCCGTCGGCGTTGCGCATCACGTGCAGTTCCACACCGTCGACGAAGACCGCGTATCCGGCGCCGTGGTGGTGATGACCGGACCCGGTGGCCGGGCGGCCCTGTATCCGGCGGCCCTTGTAGACCTCGTCGAAGGTCCCGGGGGTGTTGTGGTGCCCGTGCTCGGGGGCGGCCGTGGCGGGTGCGATGGCGGGCAGGGCGCCGGCCGCCCCGGCGAGGACGGCCGCGGCGGTGAGCGCGCGGCGACGGGTGAGTTCCGGCATACGGACCTCCTGGGTCGGTTCGGGTGTTGACCTGGGCATGCCTACAGGTCCGTCCGGTACCGGGAGAAATCCGCGCGAGCCGGTTGGCTGCGATTCGGGCAATTCCCCTTATGTCATGCAAGGTTGAACGAAGGTGATCTTGCCCCCACGGGGCGGGGCGCGGGCGCGGAGGGGGAGATTCCGCCCGCTTGGGGCGGCGCGGCGGTGGTTCCTCCCCGCGAGGCCCGCTGTCCGTGGTGCACGTCACGCCGCGAAACTGGCGCGATTCGGCGGTCCGCCCTCCCGGCGCCCCGAGGCCGACCGGACCTCCCGGCTGGGTGAATGGTAATTCACCAGCTAAGGTGAATTACCATTCACCCGCCGCCTCGCCCAGGCGCCGCCCGCTGGAGTGCCGATGGACCGGACCGCCGCGATACGCAACCGGCTCACCGTCCCGGTGCTCGCCTTCGGCGGCATCCTCATGGCCGTCATGCAGACCGTGGTCGTGCCCCTGCTGCCCGACCTGCCCCGGCTGACCGGCGCCTCGGCCGGCACGGTCTCCTGGATGGTCACGGCCACCCTGCTCTCCGGCGCCGTCCTCACCCCGGTCCTGGGCCGGGCCGGCGACATGTACGGCAAGCGACGGGTGCTCATGGCGGCCCTCGCGCTGATGACCCTGGGCTCGGTCCTGTGCGCCCTGACCTCCGACATCGGTGTGCTGATCGCCGCCCGCACCCTGTCCGGGGCCGCCGCCGCGGTCGTCCCGCTGTCCATCAGCATCCTGCGGGACGAGCTGCCGCCCGAGCGCCGGGGCTCGGCCGTGGCGCTGATGAGCTCCACCGTCGGCATCGGCGCCGCGCTCGGCCTGCCGCTGGCCGCGGTGATCGTGCAGTACGCCGACTGGCACACCATGTTCTGGGTGACCAGCGCCCTCGGAGCGGCGGGCGTGACCCTGGTGTGGTGGGCGGTACGGGAATCGCCGGTGCGCGAACCGGGCCGGTTCGACGTGCCGGGCGCCCTGGGACTGGCCGTCGGACTGGTCTGCCTGCTGCTCGGGGTGTCCCAGGGCGGGCAGTGGGGCTGGGGCGGCCCGCGTGTCGTGGGCCTGTTCCTTGCCGCCGCCGTCGTACTCGCGCTGTGGTGGTGGCAGCAGCTACGGGCCGAACAGCCGCTGGTGGACCTGCGGTTGGTGGCCCGGCCCCGGGTCGGACTGTCCCATGTGGCCGCGCTGCTCGCCGGGTTCGCCTTCTACGCCAACACCCTGGTCACCGCCCAGCTCGTGCAGGCGCCCGAGGCGACCGGGTACGGGCTCGGTCTGTCCATCGTCGCCACCGGTCTGTGCCTGCTGCCCAGCGGCGTGATCATGCTGCTGCTGTCGCCCGTCTCCGCGCGGATCTCCGCCGCGCGCGGGCCGCGCGTCACGCTCGCCCTCGGGGCGGCGGTCATCGCCGCCGGGTACGCGGTCCGTATCGCCGACAGCCGCGACCTGTGGATGATCATCGGTGGGGCCACGGTCGTGGCGACCGGCACCACCCTGGCCTACTCGGCGCTGCCCACCCTGATCCTGCGTGCCGTGCCGGCCGGGCAGACCGCGTCCGCCAACGGCGTCAACGTCCTGATGCGGACGATCGGCCAGGCCTGCTCGAGTGCCGCCGTGGCCGCCGTCCTGGTGCACCACACCAGTCTCGTCGGCGGGGCGCCGGTGCCCACCCTGCACGGATACCTGCTGGCCTTCGCGATGGCCGGCGCGGTCGCGCTCCTGGCCGTCGCGGCGGCGCTGTGCATCCCCGGCGACTCCGGGTCCGACGCGCCGGACGGTCCCGAACCGGCCGGGGACCGCACCCCGGGAGCGCACGACCGGGCGATGGAGGGAGCATGAGTGCCGTGAGCACTCCACCCGTCACGCCCACGCCGGCCCGCAGGGACGCCGAGGCGACCAAGGCGGCCATTCTGAAGGCGGCCCGTCATCTGCTGGCCCGGCACGCGCACGCCGACATCACGCTCAAGGCCGTCGCCGAGCGCGCCGGTGTGAGCCCGCCGCTGATCCTGAAGTACTTCGGCAACAAGGACACGCTGTTCGCCCGGGTCATGTCCTTCGAGAGCGACGCCGATGCCCTGCTGGCCGCGCCGCTCGACGAACTCGGAGCGCACATGGTTCGGCACGTCCTGGTCAGCCAGTCCGAGCAGGGCGCCGACCCGCTGCTGCGGATCGTCTTCGCGCCCCTGCACGGCGAGCAGGGCGACATCCTGCGCGCCAACTTCCGCACCCAGGTGACCGATCGCCTCACCGACCGCCTCACCGGCCCCGACGCCGGCCTGCGCGCCGAACTGGCCGTCGCCACGCTGCTCGGCCTGGGCGTGATGTACGGCATCGCCCGCGGCACCGAGGTGCGGGCCAGCACGGTCGACGCCCTGGTCGGCCGCTACGCCCCGTCGGTGCAGGCGCACCTCACCCCGTAGCGCCCGGGCCGAACAGCCGGTCCAGGAAGGCGTTGCCGTACACGCGGTGCGGGTCGAGCCGGTCCAGCACCGCGTCCGCCTCGGCCCACTCCGCCGTACCGACCGCGGCCGGCACCACCGAGCCCAGCACCTCCTGGTCGCTCCACACCCCGTCGTCCGTGTACGCCCACCCCTTGGACCACTCCACCCGGGTCAGCGCGAACCCGCCGTCGAAGGTGCGCAGCAGGAACCGCTCGATCTCGCGCAGGAACGCCTCCGCGTCCGGAGTGCCCGGCAGTGTCAGGACGTCCAGCCACACGGCCGTGTCCCACTCGGGGTGGTCCTCGCGCGGCCGGAGCGCGGACAGCAGCGGCGCACGCGCCCCGGCCACCGCGGCGTCGCCCGGTTGGTCCAGGCCGGTCACCCGGATCTCCACCGAGCCGTTGACCGGGAAGCTGCCCCGGGCCGCGTACGCCGCCAGCCGCTCCCGGTAGAAGGCGGCGAACTCGGAGACCACCCGCTGCACTTGCTCCCGCGAGGTGAGGACCGCGTAGCCGTCGGCGTGCACCCGCAGGGTGCTCGGCTTCAGATACAGCAGCGTGTTCTTGGACGGTCCCCAGAGGTCGGCGGACAGTGTCGTCACCAGCCCGAGCGCGGCCGCCTCGTACTGTGCGGTGCCCAGCACCGGCGCCAGATACCAGGCCGCGTCCGACGTCATCCGTCCGACCAGTTCCGCCACCGGCGTCGGGATGTTGTCGGAGAAGGGGTAGTTGTACGGCCGCGTCACCCGCCGCGAGGTCAGCGGCCGGGTGGGGGAGACGCTCCACACCTTCAGCCAGGGATGCTCGGTGAAGGCGAACCAGATCGCCTCGACCCGCCCGGCCTCGTCGAGGTAGCGCGCGAGGGTACGCCCGTCGGAGCCGGGTGCGGCGAACAGCTCGCCCGCCGGGATGTCCGTACGGCTCACACACCGCAGGTTGGTGTTCGCGCCGGCCCGCAGCACCACCTCGGTCACGAGGGACCGTCCGAGATGGGTCAGCAGCGCGGCGCAGTCCGCCTCGTCGCGGCGGAACGTGCGCACCACGTACGCGCCGGCACGGGAGTCCCAGACGATCGCCGTCAGGGACAGGATCAGATTGCTGAGCGAGCCGTAGGTGTGCCCGGCCCGCCGGTGTTCGCCCCGCGCGGGGACGGCCGTGCCGTGCGCGTCGATCGCCAGGGCGCCGCCCAGAGTCAGGACACCGGGGGCGGGAGCGGCCGTGACGCCGAGGCCGTGTTCCTCCAGGAAGGTCAGCAGGGCCTCCATGGTCACGCCGGTACCGGCGCGCACAGCTGTCGGCGAGTCCAGCGCGAGGCCGGTCAGATGAGGCGTGGTGTCGACGAGGAGCACGGGCGCGCCGGACGGCGTCCCCTCCGTCACGGTCAGGGGCGACCAGCCGTGCGCGGCGCCCCGGGCACGCACCCGCCACCCTTGCCGCCAGGCCCAGTTGACGACCTCGGCCACCTGCTCCGCGCTGTCCGGCGCACAGGCCCACAGCCCGTCGGCGGTGATCTCGCCGACCCAGTTCCGGTACGCCGAGCGGTACAGCGCGACATCCGCCGGGAAGTCCGGCAACTCCGCCGCCGCGGCCGCCGGATCCGCCGGCAGACCCGGCACGGCGGCTAGGGCGGCCGCAGTGAGGAGGAATCCTCGACGCGTCCAATGCGGTTGCTGGGAAGGGCAGTTGCCCGTGGAACCGGTAGTCACGTGGAGTCACGCTAGGGGCCCCGTTGACACGTGACACGTTCCTGTCGCATCTATTCACTCGTGTGAGTGAATCTTGCAGGGTCCGCGGGCCGGAGCGACACGTTCCGCGCGGAGCCGTGACGGATGACAGACTGACGCCCATGGACGAGCGCACATTCGACAGGTCGGGTCAGCACGCCTCCGTCGTGGGCCTGGGCACATGGCAACTTGGAGCCGACTGGGGTGACGTCGACGACAAGGAGGCCCTCTCGGTACTGGAGACGGCGGCCGAGTCCGGAGTGACCTTCTTCGACACCGCCGACGTGTACGGCGACGGCCGCAGCGAGCAGACCATCGCCACGTTCCTCAGCGGCAGGCCGGACCTGCACGTCCTGGTCGCCACGAAGATGGGCCGCCGGGTCGACCAGATCCCCGAGAACTACGTGCTCGACAACTTCCGCGACTGGAACGACCGCTCCCGGCGCAACCTCGGCGTCGACCGGATCGACCTGGTGCAGCTCCACTGCCCGCCGACGTCCGTCTACTCCACGGACGAGGTGTTCGACGCCCTCGACACCCTGGTCGAGGAGGAGCGCGTCGCCGCGTACGGCGTCAGCGTCGAGACCTGCGAGGAGGCCCTGACCGCGATCGCCCGGCCGAACGTGGCGAGCGTGCAGATCATCCTCAACCCGTTCCGCATGAAGCCCCTGCGCGAGGTGCTCCCGGCCGCCCGTGAGGCGGGCGTCGGCATCATCGCCCGCGTCCCGCTCGCCTCCGGCCTGCTGTCCGGCAAGTACACGCGGGAGACGGTCTTCCCCGAGAACGACCACCGCGCCTACAACCGGCACGGCGAGGCCTTCGACGTGGGGGAGACCTTCTCCGGCGTCGACTACGCCACCGGCGTCGAGGCCGCCGCAGAGTTCTCGGCGCTCGCCCCCGAGGGATACACCCCGGCCCAGCTGGCCCTGCGCTGGATCGTCGAGCAGCCCGGCGTCACGACCGTGATCCCCGGCGCCCGCTCACCCGAGCAGGCCCGTGCCAACGCGAACGCCGCCCGTCTGCCGGAACTGTCCGGCCAGACGCTGACGGCGATTCGCGACCTCTACGAGCAGCGGATCAAGGACCAGGTCGAATCCCGCTGGTAAGGGCTGCCCCGCTTACGGCCCCATGGCCCCTCACGGCACCAGGAGCAGCTGCCGTTCCTGCTCCTGGTCGCCGGAGGCGACACCGTCGTCTCGGGCCGTGAAGGCCCGGGTGAGCGTGTCGCTCGCCCGCCGCACCGCCTCCGGGGTGCCCTGCACGGTGACGGTCACCGGCGCGGACAGGCGCTCGGCGCTCACCGCGGCGCCTCCGGAGACGCCGGCCTCCGCGTTGCCGAAGGTCGCCGTGTGCACCGTCGCGTTCTCGTCGGCGGGAAGCTCGTCCGACGCCCCGAATGTGCCTTCCAACGTGCGGACGACCGCTCGTGCGTCGTCCGTACCGCCGCCGCTGAGCGTCACGGTGAGTTGCGTACCGGACATGCGTCCACGACCTCCTCGGGGTTCTGCGTCCTTCGCGTCGTCCGTGTAACCGTCGCCTGATCGCTCAAACCGCCCCGCCGCCCGGGACGACGGCGTTTTACGGGGAACTCGCGGGAGAGAAGGACGCGAGGTCTCACACCGGGAGGAACAGTGTCGGACGCGGTAGAGGGCGGGGCCAGGCGCCGGGGGCGGGACGAGACGGAGGAGGAGAGAGCGGACCGGATGTGGCAGGAGCTCATCCAGGAGGTCCGCGTGGCCCAGATGGGCGTGCAGATCCTCTTCGGGTTCCTGCTCACCGTGGTGTTCACCGAGAAGTACGACGATCTGACCAACACGGATCAGACGATCTACCTCGTGACCGTCGTCCTCGGGGCGTGCGCGACCGGGGCGCTCATAGGGCCGGTGTCCCTGCACCGCATCGTCTCCGGGCGGCGCGTCAAGCCGCAGGCGGTGCGGCTGGCCTCACGGCTGACGCTGCTCGGCCTCGCGCTGCTGCTGGCCACGACGACCGCCTCTCTGCTGCTGATCCTGCGCGTGGCCACGCACAACGGTTTCGTGCCCTACCTGGTCGCCGGAGTGGTCGGCTGGTACCTGCTGTGCTGGTTGGTCCTGCCCCTGTGGACCCGGTACCGCCATACGTCGGAGTGACGGCGGTCGCCGCCGGGACGGCCGCGGCCCCGGGGTTCAGCCCCCGGCGATGACGTCCGCCAGGAAATCGTCCACGCGGACCTCCTCGCGGCCCGGCGGCACCACCTCGTGAGTCTCCCGCAGGAACGCCGCGAACCCCGGCGCCCACCCGAACACCAGGGCGTGGTGACGGCCGCCGTCGGGTCGGGCGTCACCGAGGAACTCCAGGCGCAGCTCCTGCCACATGCCCCGCGCCACCGGGCGGATCCGCACATCGCCCAGCCCGACCGGACGCCGCAGACCGTCGGCGAGCATCTCGCGGTCCAGCTGCCACCGGGCGAGGACCCGGCCGTCGTGGCTGAACACGAGGGTCACGGCGAACGGGTCCGCGGCGTCGTAGCTGAGGTGGGCGAGTACCGAGAAACGGTCCGTGTCACCGGCCTGGAGCTGCACCACCAGGGTCTTGTGCACGAAGGAGTTCACGAAAGGGCCTCCGGGATGAACCGACGTAGAGCCCTCTAGTACCCCTCATACGCGCAAGATGCTCAGCCCTGCGGGTGATTCCCCCGGGTACCGCGCAGGGACTCGATGCACACGGCCACGGCCCGCTGCAGTTCCTCCAGGCGCTCGACCATGTCGTCCTCATAGAACTCCGGGGTGTCGTCGAAGGTCAGCTCCTCGAACACCTTGGTCGCCTTCTGCAGGCTGCTGTAGAACTTCGTGCGCCGCTCCTGCACCCGCAGCCCCGGGTCGGCCTCCACGGTCTCGACGACGAGGGACTTCATCGTGTCGTACGCCTCGGTGGCCCACTCGCCGGAGTCCTCGTTCTCGTCCAGCTCGTCGATGAGCGACAGGTGCCGTTCGGCCTCCTGACGCAGATCGGCGGGAGCGTCGAGCGTCTGCCCGGCGGGCGTCTTGATCTGGCCCGACTCGGCGATCTGGCGCACGTATCCGATGCGGTCGGCCGCCCTGCTCTCGCCGGCGACGGCCTTCTTCAGCTCGTCGGTGCGCACGACGTCACGGGCCAGCTCGGCCTGCAGGTCGGGGTCCTCCCGGACCCGGTCCAGCAGGGCCTGGCGGGCCGCGCGGGCGGTGGAGGGGTCGGCGAGGATCGCGGCACGCAGGGCGGTGGGGTTCTCCGCGACCTCCAGCGCCTTCGTGGGCCGGATGCCCTCCGCCTCGGCGGCCTCGGTGATGGCGGTGCCGCGCTCGGAGGTGGCGCTGTTGCGGGAGACGTAGTAGCTCAGCCACACGTCCGCGTCCGGCAGTTCCACGTCCTCACCCGGCGTCAGCGCCTCGAACTGCGGGACCAGACCGTCGTCCGCGGCCCGGTCCCACGCCTTGTAGTAGCGCATGACCCGCTCCGGAGAGCATCCGGCGAGCTCCGCGAACTCCTTCGCCGACACCTTCGGCGTCTCGTCCGCGCCCTGCCCGCCGGGCCGCACGCTGCGCGCCACCTTCAGCCCGAAGGCCCACCCTCCGGTCCGGGCGTACGCCCCGAACTCCCGCGCGTCCAGCGCGACCAGGTCGGAGACGGGCGCCGGGGAGGTCTCGGGCGGGGTGATGGCTACGGTCACGGACGACTCTCCTGAGGGGGTTGGCTGTATCGAGTACGTGCAGGCCAGCAGCCTATCTCCACCCTCGGAGAGCCTGTGCCGCCACCGGCCTCAGCCGAACGCGTCCCGCAGCGCGGGCAGCAGGGTCTTCTCCGACCAGTCCAGGTACGCCGGCTGCGACTCGCCGCCGATCTGGACCAGGGCGATCTCGGTGAAGCCCGCCTCGGCGTACGGGCGGACGGCCTCGACGAACGCGTCCGGGTCGTCACCGCACGGGATCGCGTCGGCGACGTCGTCGGGCGTGACGAACTGGGTCGCGGCCTCGAAGGAATCCGGGTGCGGCAGCTCCGAGTTGACCTTCCAGCCGCTGCCGAACCAGCGGAACTGGGAGTGGGCGCGCTCGACGGCCGCGTCCCGGTCGGGGTCGTAGCAGACCGGCAGTTGGCCGATGCGGGGCTTGCCCGCGCCGCCGTGCCGGTCGAAGGCCTCCAGCAGCCCCGGCTTGGGCTCGGTGGCGATCACCGCGTCGCCGAGCCGGCCCGCGAGTGCGCACGACCGCTCCCCGGAGACCGCGACGCCGATCCGCGGCGCCTCGTCCGGCAGGTCCCACAGCCGGGCCGACTCCACGTCGAAGTGCGTGCCGCGGTGATTGACGTGGCCGCCCTCGAAGAGGGCCCGGATGATCTCCACGGCCTCCTCGAACATCTCGTGCCGTACGTCGACCGACGGCCAGCCGCCGCCCACCACATGCTCGTTGAGGTTCTCACCGGAGCCGAGTCCCAGCCGGAACCGGCCCTCGGACAGCAACTGCAGCGTCGCCGCCTTCTGCGCCACCACCGCCGGGTGGTAGCGGAACGTCGGGCATGTCACGTACGTCATCAACGGGATACGGGACGTGGCCTGGGCGGCCGCGCCGAGCACGGCCCACGCGTAGGGCGAGTGGCCCTGCGAGCGCAGCCACGGGAAGTAGTGGTCGGAGGTCACCGAGAAGTCGAAGCCCGCCTCCTCGGCCCGCACCACATGGTCGACGAGCTCTCGGGGGCCGGCCTGTTCGGTCATCATCGTGTATCCGATTTGCACCATAACCGGCGAGTCCCCGGACAGCGGGCGTGAAAACGGCTCGATCAAGGTCCGGCGGCAGGGGGAGGATGCCTCCATGAGTGCCTCCGCCCTGCCGACCGGCAGCCCCGCCTCCCAGGGTGTCGACGCCTCCGGCGTCCACGCCTTCCTCGACGCCCTCGAAGCGGCCCCGGAGATCGAGCCGCACAGCCTGATGATCATGCGGCACGGACACCTGGTCGCCTCCGGCTGGTGGGCGCCCTACACCCCCGCCCGCCCCCACCTGCTGTACTCGCTCAGCAAGAGCTTCACCGGGACCGCCGCCGCCCTGGCCGAGGCCGAGGGACTGCTCGACTTCGACGCGCCCGTGATCTCCTACTTCCCGGAGTTCGAGGCCGACATCACCGACCCCCGCAGCCGCGCCATGCTGGTCCGGCACGTGGCGTCCATGTCGAGCGGCCACGAGCGGGAGACCGTCGAGGAGACCTACGGGCTGGACCGGGCGGAGCCCGTGCGCGGGTTCCTGCTCCTTCCGCCGGACCGCGACCCCGGCACCGTCTTCGCCTACAACCAGCCCACCACCTACACCCTCGGCGCGATCGTCCAGCGGGTGACCGGACAGCGGCTCACCGACTATCTGCGCCCCCGGCTGCTGGATCCGCTCGGCATCGGCGAGGTGTTCTGGCAGCGGGACCGCGCCGGCCGCGAGATCGGCTACAGCGGTCTGCACGCCACCACCGACGCGATCGCCCGGCTCGGCGAGCTGTATCTGCGCGACGGGGTATGGGAGGGCAAGCGGCTGCTGCCCGAGGGGTGGGCGGCCCGGGCCGCGCATCCGCACATCGCGACCGCCGGGGCCATGGGAGACGCGGACCGGCAGGACTGGGACCGGGGCTACGGCTACCAGTTCTGGACCTCACGGCACGGCTACCGGGGCGACGGCGCCTACGGCCAGTACTGCCTGGTGCTGCCCGAGCACGACGCGGTGATCGCCACGACCACGGCGACCGAGCGGATGCAGGACTACCTGGACCTCGTCTGGAAGCATCTGCTGCCCGCCTTCGGCCCCGAGCCGCTGACCGGCCGGGAGACCGCCGACGCGGCCCTGCGCGAGCGCCTCGCCGGGCTCGCGCTGCCACCCGCCCCGGGCGCTCCCGTACCGCCAGGACAGGCCGAGGACTGGGCCGCCGCCGAGTTCGGCTCCGCGGGGGCGGACGGTCCGGCCCTGTCGGCCGCACTCGCGCGGGACGCGGACGCCTGGACGCTCGGGCTCACCGAGGGGGAGGCCCGGCTGGACCTGCCGATCGGGAGGGCCGACTGGACGGTGGCGGAGGGGCCGCTCCCGACCGCGGTGAGCGGCGGCTGGACCGATGCCGGCACGCTGGCCGTGGAGGTCGCGTTCCTGGAGACCCCGCACCGACTGGCGCTCACCTGCTCCCTCGCGGACCGTACGCTCACCAGGGGCTGGCGCACCCAGCCCCTGCGGCCCGGACCGCTCACGTCGCTGCGCGCGCCGCGCGGCTCAGTCTGAGTCCGGCCGGAACGTCTTGAGGAAGGTGCGCAACGTCTCCTCGTTCGCGCGGTCCTCCCAGTCGGCGGCGGGGGTCGTCCAGCGCAGCGAGAAGCTCCGGCCCTCGCCCAGCAGGAAGCCCCGGCCGAAGGTGCGCACACGGGTGTCGCCGACGTCCGCCGTCCACTCCATGTCGGCGGCCTTGCGCCCCTGGTACGTCGTCGCGCGGATCGCGCCGATCCGCTCGTAGTCACCGGACTGCTTCAGGTTCGGCTCGACGTCGTCCCGCCACACGGCCACGGGGTCCGGGCCCGCGTCCGCGCTGTAGGTGACGGCCAGTGTGCGGTCGTCGCCTTCGGCGCCGAAGACGACCCGGTACGCCGGGCCGTCGCGGTCGGTGTCCAGCCGCTTCCAGTCCTCTGACAGCGCGACGGAGAAGCCCTCAGGCGCGTGGTAGCGGTGGAAGCCGGGCGGCAGGCCGTTGGCCGGGGCGGAGGGGGTGGGCTCGGGGGACGACGGGGTGGGCGTGGGGGAGGCGGGCGTCCCGGTCGGGCTGGGCTTCCCGGACGGCTCGGAACCGCCACCACCGCCGGCGCTCTCGCCCGGCGAGGCGGCGGAGGCCGGTGGCCGGGCCGGCGAGTCGGCCGCCTCGCCGCCGGTGTCACTGCCGGGCAGCCCCTGGGTGGCGGCGAGCACGGCGACCGCGACGGTGACCACCGCCAGGGCCGTCCCGGCCACCATGGTCCGTCTGCTCCAGGCCGGGTTCCCCGGCAGCATCGCCGCGTACGCGCCGCGCAGCCGCGGCGGGGCCTGCACCGAGGCCATGGCCGCTTCCGGGTCCTCGCTCAGCGCGCGGTTCAGCGCCTCACGGACCACCGGGCGGGTCAGCCGCTCCCGTGAGTCCTTGCGGAGGAGCCCCTGCACGGCCTGGGTGAGCGGCCCGGAGCGCACCGGCGAGCGCAGCGGCAGCCGGTCCACGGCCTTCAGGGTGTTCTCCGGGCGCCCCCGGTCGCGGAAGGGCGGGCGTCCCTCGACCATCGTGTAGAGGATCGCGCCGAGCGCCCACAGGTCGGCCGCCGGGCCGATGCGCTCGTTCCGGGCCTGTTCCGGAGAGGCGTACGCGGGGGCCGTGAGCCGGGGCGCGAGGGTGGCGCCGACCAGGCCGTAGCCGGTGACGACGACCGAGTGGTCCTCGCGTACGAACACCTGGCCGGGGCTGAGTTCGCCGTGCGTGATGCCCTCGCTGTGCGCGGCGTCCAGGACGTCGAGCAGCGCCAGGCCGACGCGCGCGGCCCGCACGTAGTTGAACGTGCCCTGCTCCGAGAGGAGTTCGCCCAGGGGCGTGCCGTCGATCCACTCGTTGACGGTCCACAGGGCGCCGGCCTCCTCGATGGTGTCGACGACCCTGGCGATCCGGCCCGGGCACAGCAGCGCCATGTTCTCGGAGGTGCGCAGCAGCCGGGCGGAAGCCCGGCGTTCGGGTTCGAGGGGGTCGTCCGGAAGCCCGATCTGGGTGACGAGACACGGCCGCGAGACCTCGCCGGCGCCGGTGTCCTCGGCGTACCAGCAGATGCGGTTGGTCTCGCGCTGGATGATCTCGAGCAGCCGGTACCGGCCGGCGACCAACTGGTGTGTGGAGACGTGCGCCCTGCCCATGGCCATCCCTCGACTGGAATCCTGGCTTTCAACCTTTTCCAGAGGTACGGGGAGTGAGGCGCACTCCGTTCAAACGGATCGCAACTCCGTGTTCATTCTTGTCTTTTGTTCAAGGGATGGGTGCAAGTGTGCGAGGAAAAACGGTCTTTCACGGGGTCAGGCACGGCTCACCTCGGTCGCCCGGTCCTCCACGTGCTCGGCGAATTCGCCCGCCGCCGCCCGCGGATTCGCAAATTCCGGGCTGGCCTGGTGGTAACCGCCGGTAAATGCGGCGGTGTACAACACCTGAACTCAGACCCCTCCGATGAATTCCGCGACGGATTCCCCGCAGGCGGCCGGATCCTCAGCGCAGACCGAAGCGACGCGACCAGGCGATCATGTCCCCCGTGGTCGCGTTGCCCCCGCACACCACCAGGCCGAGCCGGGCTCCGTCACCGACCCGCTCCCGGACCTGCCGGGCGGCGGGCAGCAGACAGCCGGCGGCCGGTTCGGCCCACACCTTGGCATGCTCGGCCAGCTCCAGCGAGCCCCGCACGGCTTCCCGGTCCGGGACCACGAGCACCTCGGTGACCAGGGCCGACACATGGTCGTAGGTCAGCTGCGACACCGCCGGGGCGCTGAGCGTGGAGACGATCGAGGACAGGGCGACCGGCAGCGGGCCGCCCGCCGCCAGCGCCTCGGACATGGCCTGCGCTCCCTCGGTCTCCACGCCCCAGATCCGCACCCCCGGCCGGAGCGCCCGCAGCGCCGCGGCGACACCGGAGATCAGCGCGCCGCCCCCGATGCTGACCAGTACGTCGGTGAGCTCCCCGGCGTCGGCGGCGAACTCCAGGCCGACCGTGCCCTGTCCGGCGATCACTACCGGGTCGTCGAAGGGGTGGACCAGGGTCAGCCCCTCCTGCTGAAGCCGCGTCATGAGCGCGAACGCGCCGTCCATGTCGTCGGTCAGCCGCACCGACGCGCCCGACGCCTCCGCGATCTCCACGGCGCGGGCGGGCGCCGAGCGGGGCATGACGATCGTGGCCTTCACATCGAGGGCCGCGGCCATGACCGCGACGGCGATCCCGTGGTTGCCGCCGCTGACCGCCACCACTCCGGCGGCCCGCTCGGCCTCGCCCAGCGAGAGCAGCTTCGCCGTCGCCCCGCGCGCCTTGAACGAGCCGGTGTGCTGCAGTAGTTCCAGCTTCGCCGTGACCGGGACCCCGAGCAGCTCCGACAGCCCCGGGCTCGGCACGGTCGGGGTGCGCACGACGTGTCCGGCGATCCGCCCGGCCGCGGTTTCGATCTCCGAGATGCCGATCACGGCTGTCGTCCTTCCGGCGCGGGGTCGCGGAACACGCCTGGTCGCAGCCTGGCCCGCCGACCCGGCCGAGGTCAATCCGGCCGGGCGCGCGAGCCGCCGGATCGGACGTCGGCCGCCGGATCAGATGTCAGCCGCCGGATCGGACGCCAGTCACCGGATCAGACGTCGCGTCGTACCAGGAAGGCGAGCAGCGACCGCAGCTCGCTCACAGCCCCCGCCGCCAGCGGTGCCCCGGCGAGCGCCGTCTCGACGGCGGCGATGTGACGCCGGGCCTCGGCGAGGGCCGCGGAACGGCCGCCGGCCTCCTCGATCAGCGCCGCCGCCGCGGCGGGATCCTCGCCGCTCTCCAGGAGCGCGGCGAGTGCGCCGCCGCTCGGGGAGTCGAGCGCGACCAGCACCGGGAACGTCCTCTTGCGCTCCCGCAGATCGCCGTGGACCGGCTTGCCGGTGACCCGGGGGTCACCCCAGATGCCCAGCACGTCGTCGACGATCTGGAAGGCGACCCCGAGGTCCCGGCCCGCCCGGTCGAGCGCGGTGACCGTCTCCGGCGCGGCACCCCCGAGCACGGCACCCAGCGCGGCCGCGCAGCCCAGCAGGGCGCCCGTCTTCTGCTCCGCCATCGTCCGGTACTCGTCGGGCCGCACCCGCCGCGGCCCCGTCCAGGGCCGCTCGGCGAACAGCAGGTCGTCCGCCTGCCCGCGCACCAGGTCGCCCAGCGCCCCGGACAGCGTCCGTACGGCACCGCCGCCGCCCGGCTGTGCGGCGAGCGTCTCGACCGCCAGCGCGAACAGGGCGTCACCCGCGAGCACCGCCGGTCCCGTGCCGTAGGCCTTCCACACGGTCGGGCGGCGGCGCCGGTCCGCGTCGCCGTCCATGATGTCGTCGTGCAGCAGGGAGAAGGTGTGCACCAGCTCCACCGCCACCGCCGCGGCGACCCCAGCCCTGCCGGGCGCACCGGCCGCCTCGGCGCCGAGCACCGCGAGGGCCTGCCGTACGCCCTTGCCACCGGAGGCGGCGGCAGGGGCCCCGCCCACCTCGCACCAGCCGAAGGAGTACGCGGCCATCTCGCCGATCCAGGGGTGCAGTCGCCCGACGGCCTCGGCGAGGGCGGGGCGCACGAGGGAACGGCAGCGATCGAGGACCTGGTGGGCGTCCGCTGAGCGGGTGGTGGGCGCCTCGGGCGCGAGGTCCCGCGGTGTCGTCCGTATCTCCAGGGGGAGCGCCGTCATCGGGCCGCCTCCGTCCCCGCGAGAGCGAGCCCCGTGTCCGGTATGCCGAGCTCCTCATGGGCGCGGGCCACCATCTTGCGGGCGTGCTGGAGGCCGATCCGCTCCAGCACGCCGGCGAGGTCGGCCAGCTCGGCCGCCGTCTCACCGCGGTCGCGGCCCAGCCGGGCCAGGGACTTGGCCAGGCCGAGACGCGAGAGTGCCTCCCCGCGCGGCTCGCTCATCTCGCGGAACTCCGCGAGCGCCTGCTCGTACAGGGCGCGTGCCTCGGCGTAACGCCCGGCCCGGTACAGCACGTTGCCGCGCATCTTGTGGTTGTAGGCCAGCGCGCTGGACAGCTTCATCGCCCGGCATGACGTCTCCGCCTCGCTCAGCAGCTCCAGGGCCCGCTCGGTGTCCCCGTCGCGCACCGACACCACATCGGCCAGTCCGCGCAGCGCCCAGGCGTGACCACGCCGGTCGTCGGCGCGCGCGGCGATCTCGGCGGACTCCTCGAACAGGGCGTACGCCCTGTCGTAGTCGCCGGTGTTGCGGTGCATCTGCGCGATGCCCTCCAGCGCCCACACCGTGTGCCGCGCCTCCCCGCGCCGCCGGGCCTCGGCGAGCAACTGCTCGTGCAGCCGGCCGACGGCCTCGTAGTCGCCCTGGATACGGCCGGTCTCGGCCAGGCCCGCCAGCGAGTAGCCGCGTACGACGATGTCCCCGCCGCGTTCGCCCAGGTCGGCCGCGAGCTGGAGGAGACGGCGGGCCAGCCGGAGCGCGCCGCGCTGCCGGGCCAGCGTGCCGCCGCTCCACAGGGCCCAGGCCATCGCCCCGGTGTCCTCGGCCTCGCGGGCGGCGCGGTAACTCGCTTTCCAGGCCCGGTCAGCGTCCGCGACCCGGCCCAGCCGGCGCTGCGCCTCGGCCACCGCGAGCCCGGAACGCGCCACCTCCCCGGGCTCACCGGCGCGCTCGGCCGCTTTCAACTGCTCGGTGCCGGCGGCCAGTACGTCGGTCAGTGAGGAGTTGACGGACAGGGTGGTGAGCGCGCCCTGGTACTCCGGGGCGAATGCCTTGCCGTACATCGATGCCTTTCGGTCCGTATACGCACCATGTATACGCGCTGTGTATACATGGTGCGTATAGAAGGGGGGAAACCGGCCCTGGCCACAAGGGCCAGGGCACACCTGTTGTCGATCAAGACGTCGAGTGAACGGACCGGGTTGCCTGTGAGGCGTAGATCACCCGAGGGGCTTCAGTACTTCGATCAGTGCTGCCCGGCCTTCTGCGGAGTCGCCTCGCTCGGCCGCACGACGACGTACCCCTCGCCCTGGAGCAGCAGTTGCACGGCCTCGCCGGAGCCGCCGCGCAGCATCGACCCGATGGACTGGGAGCGATGCAGGGAGGTCTGCAGGCCGGCCGTCCAGCCGACGATCGCGTCGGTGTCGACGTACACCGGGTAGTGCGCGGAGACCGGGATGACGAGCGGAGTGCCCTCGCAGACCAGGGCCAGTTTGCCGTGCCCGGAGAAGACGCTGTTGAACAGGCCGCCGCCGGTCATGCCGGCGCCCTTCACGGTCGCGATGCGGTACGACAACGTGGCGTCGAAGCACAGGACGTTGCGGCCGTTGACGGTGAACTCGTCGCCGGGTTCGACGTCGACGATGAAGCAGTTCTGCGCCTCGTGGGCGAACCAGGCCTCGCCCTGTCCGCGCACCGCCATCAGCGGCAGTCCCTCCCCGGTGACCGCGCGCTTGAGCATGCCGCCCATGCCCTGGCCTTTGCGCTCGAACTGGAGGTTGCCGCGGTAGGCGATCATCGCGCCCTGCCGGGCGAGCATCTCGCCGTTCACCGTGTACCGGACGCACTTGGCGTTCTCGATCGTCATCCCCGCCGCGACGGGCGGCTGGGCCATGTGCTCGCTGGAAAACAGATCACCCTTCATACGGGCATCCTCGCCCGGAGGGTCTCGCTCCGCCAAGATCGCCGGCGGGGGCGACGGCCCGAGCGATGTGGTGCGGTGTCAGGCGCCGAAGAGCTGCGTCCAGTAGGTGCCCGCCCGGCCGCCGCCGGCGAAGCCGACGCCGATGTGGGTGAAGCCGGGCTTGAGGATGTTGGCCCGGTGCCCCGGGCTGTTCATCCAGCCCTCCACGACCTCGGCGGGGGAGCGTTGCCCGCAGGCTATGTTCTCGCCGATGGAGCGCCGGGTGGACCCCGCCGCGGCGGCCCGGTCCCAGGGTTGGCTGCCGTCCGGCCCGGTGTGCGAGTAGAAGGCCCGGGCCACCATGTCGGCGCTGTGCGCTTGCGCGGCGGTGGTGAGCAGAGGGTCGACGGCCAGGGGCGGGAGTCCGGCACGGTCCCGCTCCCGGTTGGTGAGGTCGGTGACGGCCGCCGCTGTGCCCAGCAGTCCGTCCGCCGTGAACGGCCGGGCCCACAGGGCGGTCCAGTAGGTGTCACCGGAGGGGCCGTCGTGGACGTGGGCCACTCCGGTGTGGGTGAACGCAGGGTCGAGCAGGGTGCGGCGCGCCGCGTCGGTGCGCAGACAGTACGCGACGAACTCGGCCGGTGTGCGCGGGCCGGACACGAGGTGCTCGCCGATGGTCAGGTACGCGTACCCGGCGCCGGTGACGCGCTGATAGACGGAGACACCGTCCCGGCTCTCGACGCCGAGGCGTCCCGCCATCGCCATGGCGGCGGCGTGCTCTCGGGCGGCGGAGGCCAGGCGCGTGTCGAAGGCCGTAGGGGGTGAACCGGCTTCGGCCCGTGCGGAGTTGACCAGGGCGGCGAAGCCGTCGGGGTCGGGCGCGGAGGCGGGAGCGCTGGGGGAGTGGGCGGCACCGTCAGCTGCGAACGCCGCTCGGCGCGCCCCGCTGTCGAACCCGCACGGCTCCGACGCGGGCTTGTCGTCCATGACATCGACGCCGAAGTCCCGTGCCACTCCCGCCAGTCCGTCGGCGTACCCCTGGCCCAGCGCCCGCAGCTTCCAGCGGTCGCCGCGCCGGTAGAGCTCCGCGAGCAGCAGCACCCTCTCCTCTCGGGGGCGCGGCGGGGTGAACCGGGTGAGCGGGCGCCCGCCGGAGTCGGTGACGTGGAGTGTGGGGGAGGGCAGGCGGCCGAGAGCGGTTCCGGGTTCGGCGGGGCTGACGGCGACCGTGACCCGGGTGGCGCCGGCACGCAGCCTCGCCGGGTCCACGGTGAGGGTGTCGCCCCGCAGCACGGCCCCCGGCGCGCCCGGCTGGTTGTAGAAGACGAAGTCGCCGTCGCCTGCGACCTTTCCGCTGTCGTCCGTGATCAACGCGGACACGTCGAACGGCCCGGGCACCCGGACGGTCACCGCACCGCCCGGCAACGCCAGATTCCCACCGGGGACCAACTCGCTGAACACGTCCGGACAACGGCCTGGGGAGAGCGGGGGTTCCCACCGGAGGTCGGCCCCCAGGGCTTCGGGAACGATCCGGTTGCTTCACCGGCGACGACCTCACCCGCCTCGACTCCTACGGCATCGGCCGGATCGACGTACCGAAGCCGTCCTGACCGCCATGCCCGACTCGTCCCGGTCGTGGCAGGGGCGTGTGCGCGGCGTCGGAGGTCGCACCACTACCGTGTCGTACGCCGGGACCGCCCCGGACGATCGCCCGCCGACCGGCCGAAGGAGCGCCGACGATGCCCCGCACCGCCCGCCCCCGCCGACGCACCGCCCTGGCCGCCCTCTCCACCTGCCTCGTGCTGGGCTGCGGGGCCGGTGCGACACCCCAGGGGGCCGAGGAGGCCCGGCCGCCCGCCGCCCCGGCGGAGCCGGGGGACGGCGTGGTCACCTGGGCCTCCTCGGCCGACCGCTTCGGCGAGGCGGTCGACGGCCGCGGCTACCGGATGGTGGTGCACACCAGCGTCGGCGGCAGCGGACTGCGGGTGCGGCTGTCCAACGCCTTCGGCGACCAGCCGGTGACCTTCGGCAACGTCCACGCAGGCCTGCAGCGGCAGGGGGCCGCGCTCGTCCCCGGCAGCAACAGACGCCTGACCTTCGACGGAGCGCGCTCCGTCACCGTCCCGCCCGGCGGCATCGTCCACAGCGACCCGCTGCCCGGCCATGTTCCCGCCGCGAGCTCGCTCGCCGTCAGCCTGTACGTCGCCCGGGCGGGCGGCGCGCTCACCGGGCACTGGCTGGCGATGCAGACCTCGTACACCACCAGGGGCGACCACACCGCGGAGGAGAGCGCGGCCCACTGGAAACAGCGGACCCGCTCCCGGTTCTACCTCGACGCCGTCACCGTGCGGCCTCGGCCCGCGGCGGGCGCCGTGGTCGCCCTGGGCGACTCCGTCACCGACGGCTGGCAGTCCACCACCGACCTCAACCGTCGCTGGCCCGACTACCTCGCCCGCCGGCTGGCCACGTCCCCCACGACGAGCGTCAAGGGGGTGGCCAACGCGGGGATCGCCGGCAACAGGGTCCTGACCGACGGTGCCGGGCAGAGCGCCCTGAACCGCCTTTCCCGGGACGCGCTGTCGCTGCCGGGCGTGCGCACGGTGTTCCTCTTCCAGGGCGTCAACGACATCAAGTTCGAGCCGGGCGTCACGGCCGCCCAGCTGATCGCCGGGTACCGCACCCTGATCGACCGGGTGCACGGGGACGGCAAGTGCGTCGTCGGCGCCACGATCGCCCCCTTCAAGGGCTGGCAGGAATGGGACCCCGCCGGGGAGGCGGTGCGCCGGAAGGTCAACGCCTTCATCCGCACCAGCGGCGAGTTCGACGCGGTCGCCGACTTCGACCGCGTCCTGCGCAGCCCCGACGACCCCGAGTCGATCCTCCCCGCCTACGACGGCGGCGACCATCTGCACCCCAACGACAAGGGGATGCGGGCGATGGCCGACGCCGTCGATCTCGAGAGCCTCGACTGCGGGAGCCGTTAGCCCGGTCCGTCCGGCGCCTCGACCGCGTGCTCACCCGGTCACGCCGGTCACGCCGGTTGCGCCGGTCGTGTCCGTCAGCCGGACGCCGACGGCTCCGGGGTGATCAGACCCTCCCGGTAGGCGATCGCCACCGCCTCGCCCCGGCTCGACGCGCCCAGCTTGGCGAGGATGTTGGAGACATGGACGCTCGCCGTCTTGCCGCTGATGAACAACTCGTCACCGATCTGCCGGTTGCTGCGGCCGAGGGCGAGCAGCCGCAGCACCTCCTGCTCGCGTGCCGTGAGCACACCGGCCCGGTCCTCGGCGCCCGGTGCGTCCGAGAGCCGGCCGCGCCGGACCAGGGCGTCGACCTGCTCCCGCAGCGGCGTGGCGCCGAGGGCGTCGGCGGCCTCCCGGACCGTCCGCGCCTGAGCCACTGCCTCTTCGCGACGCCCCGCCGCCACCAAGGCCTCGGCATACCGCAACCGGCAGCGCGTCCGCTCGTAGACATCGCCGTAGCCGAACGCCTCCACCGCCGCCGACCAGGCCGCCGGGTCCGGCCCCGAGACCGCCCGGAGATGTTCCGCCTCCGCCCTGGCCAGCCAGGCCTGCCCCTCGGGGCCCTGGGGCATGCCGGTCTCGCCGTGGGCGGCGGTGGCCCGCGCCAGCTCCACCAGGTCGGCCGCGGTGTCCGTCCAGCGGCGGGCCCCGGCCTCGTCGCCGGTCAGCCGCAGCCCGGCCGCGGCGTCGGCCACCGCCGACAACGCCAGGGCGGCGAGCCGGACCGTGACGTCCGGCCGGGTGCCCGCCTCGTCGGTGAGCGTCCTGACCGTGGACCGCATCCACCGCACCGCGTCCTCGGGATCGCCGCGCAGCCCGGCTGCGTCGGTGAGCACGATGCCCGCGACCAGGGTGCCCATCCAGTCGAACGGCCCCTCCAGCAGCGCCCGCGCCCGGTCGGCGGCGGCGAGATCGCCGCGCGCCAGCGCCACCGACAGCGCCGGACCGCTCGTATAGCCGCCGGCCGCCGGCAGCACGTCCGCGTCCGTCGCCGCCGCGCGCACGCACTCGTCCCAGCGGCCCAGCACATGCAGCACCAGCAGCCGCAGGTACCGCATCTCCAGCGGGTACGGCGACGACAGCAGCCCGGCGCGCCGGGCCCGGTCCAGGCCCTCCGTCAGCCAGGGCAGGCACTCCGCCAGCTCACCGGACTCGTAGCAGCCCATGGCCAGGTTGAACAGGGCGCGCAGCTCCACCGGCGCGTTGCCCGAACTCCGGGCCAGCTCCCGGGCCTTGAGCAGCCGCTCACGGCCCTCGGAGCCGCGCCGCCCGCCACCGTCGAACACGGCCAGGGAGATCAGCAGGTCCGCCTGGGCGTCGGTCACCCGCAGCCCCTCCGCCACCTCCAGGGCCCGGCGGGCGACCCGCACCGCGGTCTCGTTCTCCCCGACGTGGCGTGCGGCCATGACATGCATGGCCGCCGCCCACACCCAGGTGGTCGAGGGCGGATCCTCGGGGATCATCCCCAGGGCCTCGCTGCTGTAGGCGAACGCCGCCGTCAGGCTGTCCACGCTCAGCAGGTTCCCGGCGAGGGTGTAGCGGACCCGGGCGGCGAGTTCGGAGTCGGCGTCCTGGCCGAGCTCGGACAGCGCGGACCGGGTGAGGGAGACGGCGCGGTGCAGCTCCCCGGCGTGCACGGCCGCCGCGGAGGCACGCAGCGTCAGCGTCACCCGGTCGACGCCTCGGTCCGAGGGCCGCGCCTCGGGACCCACCGCCGGCCACAGGTCCAGGGCCGCTTCGAGATGCCGCTGCTCCTCGGCGGGCGCACCGACCCGCTGGGCGTGGTCGGCGGCCTCCAGGGAAGCGGTCAGCGCTTCGGCCAGGTCGTGGCTCTCCCGGTAGTGGTGGGCGCGCTCGGCGGCGCTCTCGGCGGTCCGGCCGCGCCCGGCGAGCAGCCGTGCGAACGCGCCGTGCAGCCTCGCCCGTTCCCCGGGCAGCAGATCGGCGTAGACGGCCTCGCGGGCCAGGGCGTGCCGGAACGAGTACGTGTCGTCGTCCCCGGCCACGAGAAGCTGCCGTCCCACCGCCTCGCGCAGCGCCGACTCCAGCTCCTCCTCGGGCAGCCCGGCCGCCTCCCGCAGCACGTCGTGCTCCACCCGGCGCCCGGCCACGGCCGCGGTCCGCAGCACCTGTTGCGCGGTGTCGGAGAGCTGCTCGAAGCGGATCAGCAGCACATCGGCGAGTCCGCCCGGCACCCCGCCGGGCTCCGAGTCGGTGGCCGCGAGCAGTTCCTCCGCGTAGAAGGCGTTCCCCTCGGCGCGCTCCACGATCCGCCGCACGGTGGTGTCCGGCAGCGGCCGGTCCTCCAACGCGCGCACCAGCCGGGCCACATCGGGATCGGCCAGCGGCCGCAGCTCCAGCCGCTCCACGGCGGGCAGCCGTATCAACTCCGCGAGCAGCGGCCGCAGCGGATGCCGTCGGTGCAGATCGTCGGCCCGGTACGAGGCGAGAACCGCCAGCCGGTGCCTGAGGACACCCCGGCCGAGCAGGAACCGCAGCAGATCCCGCGACGACTGGTCGGCCCAGTGCAGATCCTCCAGCACGAGCAGCAACGGGGCGACATCGGCGACATCGGCCAGCAGCCCCGCCATCCCCTCGAACAGCCGCAGCCGTCCGTCCACGTCCCGCACACCGTCGGACCCGGCCCCCAGCAACCGCTCGACGACAGGGTGCGCGGCCAGAGCGGCCCGGAACCGCTCATCGCCCGCGAGCACCCCCAGCACCTCGGTGAACGGCAGATACGGCAGCCCGACGTCCCCGAGGTCCACGCAGTGCCCGGTGACAACGACCATCCCGGTTGCGGCGGCCTGCCCGGACACCTCCTCCAGGACCCGCGTCTTACCGACTCCGGCGTCCCCGGCGACGAGTACCGCACGCGCCTCCCCACCCCGGGCACGCTCCAGCACGCCACTCAGCCGGGCGAGTTCGGACTCCCGCCCCACAACCGGCGTGACGAATGAACCAAGCGGCACTGAACCAACCCTCTTTTCTTGGGGGCGCGGGGAACTGCGCGATCAACCCCCAACAACCCGCAGCCGCCACCGAACAGACAGTCCCGAGCTCCTAGGCCCGCAACACCTTCGCCCAGTCGACCGGCACCCGCCCCGCAGGCCCCGGCGTGGGCTGATCCGCAGGATGACTCCCCGGCGGAGCCAACTCCGGGCCGGCCTCGTACAACTCGTTCGCCGAGTAGTCCCAGTACCAGTTCTCACCGGGCTCGAAGCTCTGCACCAAGGGATGCCCGGTCGCCCGGAAATGCCCCGTCGCATGCTTCGCGGGCGAACTGTCACAGCACCCCACATGCCCGCACTGCGCACATCGCCGCAGATGGAACCACCACCCGCCACCGGCCTCGCACTCCACGCACCCGTTGCCGCTCGGCGGCACACCCGGGTCGATCCCGTTGTCACGACTGTCACCACTGTCGCCACTCATGAAGGCTCCTCCTCGACCGATGTGAGCGGAAGCAGCACCTGGAAGCGTGTGTCCCCCGGCTCCGACTCCACCTGGATGCTCCCGTGGTGCTTGTTGACCACGATCCGCCAGGAGATGTCGAGCCCGAGCCCGGTCCCCTCACCCACGGGTTTCGTCGTGAAGAAGGGATCGAAGATCCGCCCCCGGTCGGCCGCCGGGATCCCGACGCCGCTGTCCCGGAACTCCACCAGCAGCCGGTCGTGGTCCGGAGCCGTCCGCACGGTCAACGTCCCCTCACCGCCCGCGCTGTTGATGGCCGACACCGCGTTGTCGATGAGGTTCGTCCACACCTGGTTGAGCTCGGCCGGGTACGCCGGGATCCTCGGCAGCGTCCGGTCGTACTCCTTGACGACCTTGATCTCCTTGCCGATCTTGGCCGACAGCATCAGTAGCGTGGAGTCGAGGAGTTCGTGCACATCGGCGTTCTGGAAGGGCGCCCGGTCGAGCTGCGAGTACTGCTTCGCCGCGTCGACGAGATGCGAGATGCGGGTGGTCGAGTCGTTGATCTCGTCCATCAGCAGCTCGGTCTCGACGGTGTAGTTGAGCCACCCGATCGCGCTCGGCAGCATGTCCTCGTCGACGGCCGCCGCGACCTGGTCCAGCCAGTCCTCGTCGAGACCGGCCTGGACGAACGTCGGCGCGATCCGCCAGCCGTCCGGGATACCCCGGTCGTCGAGCCAGTCGCTGAGCACGTCCTCCCGGTCGGAGGCCTCCAGCGGGCTCAGCACGGGTGCCTTGGCGACCCGCTCGGCGGTGCGCTCCTGGATGTCGATGAGGTTCGCCATGACCTCGGGGGAGTAGGAACCCTGCGCGATGATCGCCAGCTTGTGCCGCATCTTGCCGACCCGCTCCCGCAAGGTCGCGGTCGCCCGTACCGCCGCCGCGGCGGGGTTGTTGAGCTCGTGGGTGAGCCCCGCGGACAACGAGCCCAGCGCCAGCAGCCGCTCGCGCTGCCCGATGGCCCGCTGGGTGCTCTTCGAGCCGAAGAACAGCCCCTCCAGCAGATGCACCGCCATCGGGAACCACTCCTGCATGATGTCCGCGAACGTGTCGGCGGGCAGCACGAAGAACCGCGTCGGCTCGGTGACGCGCATGGAGTTGTTGTAGACCTGCCGCACCCGGTCGCCCAGATACGCCTGCATGGACCCCGCGTACACCCCGCGCTGCGAGGTCCGGGACACCTCCACATCGTCCCCGCCGACCCGGCGGTACAGCACGACCGTGCCCTCGAGCATCACATAGAAGCAGGTGGCGGGATCGCCCTCGGTGTACACCGGGCCGGGCTCGAAGCGCTCCACCCGCCCCTCGCCGCACAGCCTGCCGAGCTGCTCGGGCGTGAGCTTCTCGAACAGGAACAGCGCCCCGATCTCCTGGGGGTTGCAGGGCATCGACTGCCCGCTCATGACTGCTCCAGATACCGGTGGACGAGCATCACGGCCATGGCTCCCTCTCCGACGGCGGACGCGACGCGCTTGGCGGACTCGGCACGGGCGTCGCCCGCCACGAACACGCCGGGCACATTCGTCTCCAGGTGGTACGGCGGCCGGTCCAGCTCCCAGTCCTCGGGCGGGCGGCCGTCGGAGGTCAGGTCGGGCCCGGCGAGGATGAAACCCCGTTCGTCCCGCAGCACCGTGCCGTCCAGCCAGTCGGTCAGCGGGGCGGCGCCGATGAAAACGAACACCCACTGCGCGTCGACCTGTTCGGTCTGACCGCTCTCCACGTCCCGCAGGGTCAGCCGCTCCAGATGCCCGTCGCCGTGCGCGGCCTCGACGACCGTACGGGAGCGCACCTGGATGTTGGGCGCGTCGTCTATCTGCTGGATCAGGTAGTGCGACATCGACGCCGACAGCGACTCGCCCCGCACCAGCAGCGTCACCGACTTGGCGCCCCGGGACAGATACATCGCCGCCTGCCCGGCGGAGTTGGCACCGCCCACGATGTACACGTCCTGCCCCTGGCAGGAGGGGGCCTCCGTCAGGGCCGACCCGTAGAACACCCCGCAGCCGGTCAGGTCGTCGCAGCCGGGCGCGGCGAGCTGCCGGTAGGACACGCCGGTCGCGAGGATCACGCTGTGCGCGGCGACCGCCGAGCCGTCGGAGAACCGGACGATCCGGGCGGCGCCGTTGACCTCCAGCGCCGTCACCTCGCGCGCGGTGAGGATCTCGGCGCCGAACTTCGCCGCCTGCCGCCGTGCCCGGTCGGTGAGCTGCCCGCCCGACACGCCGTCGGGGAAGCCCAGGTAGTTCTCGATGCGTGAGCTCTGCCCCGCCTGGCCGCCGGTCGCCGACCGCTCCACCAGCACGGTGCGCAGCCCCTCGGAGGCACCGTAGACGGCCGCGCCGAGCCCGGCCGGTCCGCCGCCGATCACGACCAGGTCGTAGAAGTCGGCCGTCGGGGTCGTCGCGAGACCGACCCGGGCGGCGAGGTCGACTGCCTCCGGTTCGACCAGGGGCGTCCCGTCCGGCGTGATGACCACCGGCAGCCGCATCCCGTCCGTGCCGGCCGCGGCCAGCAGCCGCCGGCCCTCCGGTTCCTCGGCGGAGTACCAGCGGTACGGCACCTGGTTGCGGGCCAGGAACTCCCGTACGTCCGAGGACCGCGACGACCAGCGGTGCCCGACGACCTTGGTGCTGGGCACCGGCCGGAAGTCGCTGGTCCGCCACGCCTGGAGCAGGTCGTCCACGACCGGGTAGAGCTTCTCCTCGGGCGGGTCCCACGGCTTGAGGAGGTAGTGGTCGAGGTCGACGACGTTGATCGCGTCGATCGCCGCGTTGGTGTCCGCGTACGCCGTCAGCAGCACCCGCCGCGCGCCCGGGTACACGTCCAGGGCCTGTTCGAGGAACTCGATGCCGTTCATCTGCGGCATCCGGTAGTCGGCCAGGATCACCGCCACGAGATCGCCGCGCAGCTTCAGCTCCCGCAGCGCGTCGAGCGCGGACTCGCCGGACTCCGCGCGCACGATCCGGTACGAGGCGCCGTACCGCCGCCGCAGATCCCGGGCCACCGCCCGGGAGACCCCCGGGTCGTCGTCCACGGTCAATATGACGGTCCGCGCCGCGTCGGCGGCCTGTGCCATACGTCCCCCACACCGGGCGGTCGACTCACGACGCGGCGTCCCGGGGCGCCGCGCCGGCCTTCGCCCATCGTATGTTCGATCGCCGCGCGGCGCTTTCGAAACGGAGATCATCCCGGGCGGTCCGGAACCCGTAGGGGTGGCGAAGGGGGGTAGTGAAGACTGGACGCACGCAGTGACCGTTTCTCAGGGAGGCAGCCGGATGACACGCCCGATCACCGCAGGAGTCGACGGATCGCAGGAGAGCCTCGCCGCTCTGTCCTGGGCGGCCCGGGAGGCGGAGCGGCGCGGGCTGGCACTGCGGGTGGTGCACGCCTGGCGGCCCCAGCCGCAGGAGGCGCCCGAAGCGCGGATCGCCGGGGACGCCGACGGCCAGGCGGAATGGGTGCGCGCCGCGGTGAACGAGGCCGTCGGGACCGTCACCGAACGGCACCCGGACCTCGACGTGTCCACCGACATCGTGGAGGGGCCGGCCGTCGACACCCTGCTCGCCGCCGCTGCCGACGCCGAGCTGCTGGTGCTGGGCTCGCGCGGGCACGGGCGGATCGTCGGCTTCCTGCTCGGCTCGGTCGGCCAGCAGGTGATCGCCGAGGCCGCCCGGCCCGTCGTCCTCGTCCGCGCGGGCGACGCACCCTCCGCCGAGGCCGCCGGGCGCGAGATCGTCGTGGGCCAGCAGGGCGACCCGGAGGACAGTGCCGACGCGCTGCGCTTCGCCTTCGAGACGGCGGCCGCGCGCGGCGCGACCGTGCGGGTCGTACGGGCCTGGACCCTGCCGCCCGTGTTCGCCTACAGCCCGGGCTCGCTGAAGCTCCTCGACGAGGCCGGGGGACTGGAGCCGTACGAGAGGAAGAGCCTGGACGCGGCGGTCCGGCCGTGGCGGGACCGCTTCCCCGACGTGCCGGTGGAGGAGCACGTGGAGATGGGCAGCGCCTCCCAGGTCCTGCTGTCGGTGGCCGGGACGGCCCAGCTCATGGTCGTGGGCCGCCGGGCGCACCGTACGGCCGTCGGCGCCCGGATCGGCTCGGTGGCGCACGGCATGCTGCACCACGCGGACTGCCCGGTCGCCGTGGTGCCGTAAGGCCGACTCACGCCTGACGGACGCTCCGGCTCAGTCCGCGGTCGGCTGCAGCGTCTTGCGGGCCTTGGGCAGGATGTTCTGGATGTAGTCCTCGACCGCGGTCTCGATGCCGATGTCGTGCTGGGCCCGCTCGGACATGTACCAGCGGTGTTCGAGGAGCTGGTGGTAGATCTCCGCCGGGTCCACGGCGCCGCGCAGTTCGGGCGGCACGGCCCGCACGGTCGGCCGGAACACCTCCCGCACCCAGCGGTGCGCGAGGACCTCCGGGCGGGCCCCCAGGGGGTCGCCCGGCGCGTAGTCGTCCTGGGTCGCCATCCAGCTCTCCAGGTCGTTCAGCAGCCGCCGGGCCTGGTTCTCCTCCGTGTCGAGGCCGGTCAGGCGCAGCAACTGCCGCTGGTGGTGGCCCGCGTCGACGACCTTGGGCACGAAGCTGACCGTGTCACCGTTCGAGGCGTGCTCGATCTGCATCTCCGCGACGTCGAAGCCGAGTTCGTTCAGGCGGCGGATCCGGCGCTCGATGTACTGGTACTTGCCGGCCGGATAGACGGAGGTGCGGGTCAGCTCGTCCCACAGGGTGCGGTAGCGGGCGCAGATCTCCATGCCGAACTCGATGGGGTCCACGGACGGGTGCAGCGCCCCGGACGCCTCCAGGTCCAGCAGCTCCCCGCTGATGTTCACCCGGGCGAGGTCCAGGTCGTACTCGCGCTGGCCGACGCTGAGCTGGGGATGCAGATCACCGGTCTCGGCGTCCACCAGATAGGCGGCGTAGGCGCCGGCGTCCCGCCGGAAGAGGGTGTTGGACAGCGAGCAGTCGCCCCAGGCGAACCCGGCCAGGTGCAGCCGCACCAGCAGCACGGCGAGCGCGTCCATCAGCCGGTGCATGGTGGCCGGGCGCATGGTCGTCTCGAACATCGAGCGATACGGCATCGAGCCGCCCAGGTGCCGGGTGATCAGGACACTCTCCAGCGGGGCGCCGTCGGCGGTGGTGCGGCCGGTCACCACGGCGAGGGGGTCCACCGACGGGATGCCGAGCCGGTCCAGGTCGCGCAGCATGTCGTACTCGCGCTGCGCGGGCCGCTCGGCCAGTTCCTTGACGGCGATCACCTCGTCGCCGGCCCGGGAGTAGCGCACCACGTGCCGGGAGATGCCGCGCGGCAGCGGCACCAGGTACTCCTCCGGCCACTCCTCCAGGGGAACGTCCCACGGCAGTTCCAGCAGGAGCGCGGGATGCTCCGGGTTGGTCGCGCTGATCTGCAGTGCCATGGGCCGGGTGTCCTTGTCTCGCCGCCGATCGTCACATCAGATTAGAGGGCGCGTTCGCGGGCCCGGAGCGCGGCGTCCCGCACCGGGCCGCGGTGGACCGGCCCGTGCCCGGGCAGCAGCAGCTCGCCCTCCAGCTCCGCCAGCACGTCCAGGGAGGCCACGGCACGCGGGCGCTCATGGTGGAACATGTCCGGCAGCAGCTGCGGCCCCTCGATCCGCGAGGTGGGGTGCCCGCTGACCAGGGCGTCGCCGGAGATCAGCACACCGGTGCCCGGTACGTGGTAGGCGCAGTGCCCGTCGGTGTGGCCCGGCGTGTGCACCGGGACGGGACGGCCCGGCAGGTCCAGGGCGCCCGCCGCCGGGAACGGCTCGGGGGCCGTGACCGGGTTGTGCGTGGTGCCGCCGGAGCGCAGCGCGTGCACCACCCACGGCAGCACACCGGGCCGCCAGCCGTTCTTCAGTACCGTCCCGACGGACACCTGGTGCAGGAACTCCCGGCGCGCGTGCGGCACTTCGGCCTCGTGCAGATAGACGGGCGTGCCGTACGTGGCGCGCAGGTACTCGGCGGAACCCAGGTGGTCGTTGTGCGCGTGCGTGATCAGCACGGCCGCGACCGCCTCCGGGGAGCTGCCCACCTCCGTGAGCGAGGCGAGGACCTGCTCCCGGTCCCCGGGGTAGCCGGTGTCGACCAGGGTGACGGCGTCCCCCTCCGTGAGGATCACCCAGTTGGTGTTGGAGCCGTGCACCAGGTAGGTGCCGTCCGCGACTTGCCGTACGTCTGCCCGCATGATCGCCCCGCGTTGTGTGGTCCCAGCCCGACGGAAGAAGGAAAGCAGACCCGGCGACAGGCGGAATCACCGGGTCCGCCTTCAACGGGCCCTGTGCGGCAGTGCGGTTCGGGCCGTCTCAGTGCACGCCGTGCGGGCGGAACTGGACGCTGACGCGCGGCCCCGTCGCGCGCGTGCTCTTGGGCACGGAGTGCTCCCAGGTGCGCTGGCAGGAGCCGCCCATCACGACGAGGTCGCCGTGGCCCAGAGGCCGGCGCACGGTGTCCCGGCCGCCCCGCATCGGGCGCAGCAGCAGATCCCGGGGTGCTCCCACCGACAGGATGGCGACCATCGTGTCCTCGCGGGCGCCGCGTCCGATCCGGTCGCCGTGCCAGGCCACACTGTCCCGGCCGTCGCGGTAGTAGCAGAGCCCGGCCGTGGTGAACGGCTCGCCCAGTTCACCGGCGTAGTGCGCGGACAGGGCGTCCCTCGCCTCGGCCAGGACCGGGTGCGGCAGCGGGTCGTCCGCGCCGTAGAACGCGAGCAGCCGGGGGACGTCGACGACGTGGTCGTACATCGTGCGCCGCTCCGCCCGCCACGGCACCTCGGCGGCCAGCTTTTCGAACAGGTCGTCGGAACCGCTGAGCCATGTGGGCAGGGTGTCGAGCCAGGCGCCGAAACCGAGGTCGGTACGGCTGATCCCGTCGAGAGGACCGAGGCGCAGCTCGTCGGTCTGGTCGAAGAGGGAGCCCTGGAGGTGCATGCGCCCAGCGTACTCCGTAATCGAAAATATGTTCCATCGAATTGCGAGGCTTCGCGACGTGAGGCTTTCGATACATCGGTGTATCGAATACAGTCATGTATCGAAAGGGGGCCGGACATGGCCGTGGAGGGGACGACGGGGCGGGTGACCAGGCGCCGGGTGCGCACGCGGGCCAACCTCCTGGAGGCGGCCTTCTCCGTGTTCGCGGCCAAGGGCTTCGGACATGTCTCCATCGAGGAGGTCTGCGAGGCCGCCGGCTACAGCCGAGGCGCCTTCTACTCCAACTTCTCCAGCCTCGACGAGCTGTTCTTCGCCCTCTACCGCGAGCGCGCCGACCTGATCGCCGAGCAGGTGTCGGGGGCCCTCGCCCTCGACGGGCCCGGCCTCGACGTGCCGGCGGCCGTGGACCGCGTCACCGACGTGCTGCTCCTCGACCGGGACTGGCTCCTGGTGAAGACGGACTTCCTCGTGCACGCGGCCCGCGACCCGGACGTGGCCCGCAGCCTGCTGGAACACCGCGCGCGGCTGCGACAGGCGATCGCCGACCGGCTCGGCCGGGCCCGCGGGCACACCGCACTGCCCGCCGTCCTGGGCGACACGGACGGCGCCGCCCGTGCCGTGGTCGCCGCGTACGACGGCGTCACCACCCAACTGCTGCTGGACCGGGACGTCGAACACGCCCGCGCCTGGCTGAAGCAACTGCTCACGGCCCTGCTGACCGACGGCAGCGGCACCCCCGATCAGAACTGAGGAAGGGAACGGTCGCCATGGATGCCGACGCCATCGTCGTAGGAGCGGGCCTCGCCGGCCTGGTCGCGGCACACGAGCTGACCAGCAAGGGCCGCAGGGTCGCCCTCGTCGACCAGGAGAACGCCGCCAACCTCGGAGGGCAGGCCTTCTGGTCCTTCGGCGGGCTGTTCCTCGTGGACTCGCCGCAGCAGCGGCGCCTGGGCATCAAGGACTCCTTCGACCTCGCCTGGAGCGACTGGCGGGGCAGCGCCGGCTTCGACCGGCTGGACGACGAGGACTCCTGGGCCGTGCGCTGGGCGCGCGCCTACGTCGAGTTCGCCGCGGGGGAGAAGCGCTCCTGGCTGGACGGGCACGGCATCACCTTCCTGCCCACCGTCGGCTGGGCCGAGCGCGGCGACCTCACGGCGCACGGGCACGGCAACACCGTGCCCCGCTTCCACATCGCCTGGGGCACCGGCACCGGCGTGGTCGAACCCTTCGTCCGCTACGCCAAGCAGGCCGCGCGCGACGGCCTGCTCACCTTCCACCACCGCCACCGCGTCGACGAACTGATCGTCGAAGGCGGCACCGCCCGGGGGGTGCGCGGCACGGTCCTGGCCGAGGACACCTCACCCCGCGGCGTCGCCTCCAACCGCGACCCCATGGGCGAGTTCGAACTCACCGCCCAGGCCGTCATCGTCACCAGCGGCGGCATCGGCGCCAACCACGACATCGTCCGCCGCCACTGGCCCGAGCGCCTCGGCACCCCGCCGCAGGAGATGGTCACCGGCGTACCGGCCTACGTCGACGGGCGGATGCTCGACATCAGCGCCGAGGCGGGCGTACGGCTGGTCAACCGCGACCGCATGTGGCACTACACCGAGGGCCTTCAGAACTGGGACCCCATCTGGCCCGGCCACGGCATCCGCATCCTGCCCGGACCGTCCTCGATGTGGTTCGACGCCCTCGGCCGCCGCCTGCCGGGGCCGTACCTGCCCGGCTACGACACCCTCGGCACGCTGAAGCATCTGCGCACCACCGAGGACATCGCCGGGTACGACCACTCCTGGTTCATCCTCACCCAGAAGATCATCGAGAAGGAGTTCGCCCTGTCGGGCTCCGAGCAGAACCCCGACATCACGGCCAAGGACCGCGCCGGGTTCCTCAAGGAACGCATCCTCGGCAAGGGCGCCCCCGGCCCGGTCGACGCGTTCCTGCGCAAGGGCGCCGACTTCGTGACCGCGCCCGGCATCGAACAGCTCGTCGCGAAGATGAACGACCTCACCGACAAGCCGCTCCTCGACACGGCCGGGATCAAGCGCCAGATCGAGGCGCGCGACCTGCAGCTCGCCAACCCCTACGCCAAGGACGCCCAGGTGCAGGGCATCCGCAACGCCCGCCGCTACATCGGCGACCGCCTCGGCCGGGTCGCCACCCCGCACCGCATCCTCGACCCGGCGGCCGGCCCCCTGATCGGCGTCAAGCTGCACATCCTCACCCGCAAGACCCTCGGCGGCATCCAGACCGACCTCGACTCCCGCGCCCTCGGGGCCGACGGCAAGCCGGTGGAGGGGCTGTACGCGGCCGGCGAGGTCGCCGGTTTCGGCGGCGGCGGGGTCCACGGCTACAACGCGCTGGAGGGTACCTTCCTCGGCGGCTGCCTCTTCTCGGGCCGGGCGGCGGGGCGGGCGGCGGCCAAGCAGACCGCCTGACGCGCCCGGGCCCGCCTCCTCAGCCTTCGAGGAGGCGGGCCAGTACCGTCGCGTGGCTCTGCTCCGGCGTCTTGGACGCGGTCAGCAGGGTCACCTCGCCCTCGCGGACCAGATCCCGTACCCGGCCGAGGAGTTCGGCGGCCTCACCGCCGTCGAGCTCCGCCTCGTACCGCTCGGCGAACTCCTCGTAGGAGGCCTCGCCCGCGTGGTACCAGCGGCGCAGCTCCGTCGACGGGGTGATCGCCTTCGGCCACTCGTCCACCCGCGCCGCGTCCTTCGACAGTCCGCGCGGCCACAGCCGGTCGACCAGGACACGTGTGCCGTCGGCCGGCTCGGGCGGATCGTAGACACGGCGGACGCGCACGCTCATGGCCGGCCCCTTCTGTGACGGACGGGTCTGCCGCGAGCGTAACCCCGGCCCTCTCGAACGGCCGGTGGAGGGACGTCAGCCGGAGCGGCGCCGGGCCGCCGTGCGCCGCTTCAGCGCACGCCGTTCCGTCTCGCTCGTGCCGCCCCACACGCCGATGGACTGGCCCGTGTCCATGGCCCATTGCAGGCACTCGTCCTGAACCGGGCAGCGCCGGCACACCGACTTGGCCTGCTCCGTCTGCAGCAGGGCCGGGCCCGTGGTGCCGATCGGAAAGAAGAGCTCGGGGTCCTCGTGCCGGCAGGCAGCGTGGTCTCGCCAGTTGTCCATCGAAGTCACCTGCATCACAGTAGAAACGTGCCCGTTCGGATGATTACTCCTTTTCGGGTCACCTGTCGATGCCTCGTGAAACAAATTCGCACGGACGACGGGTCACTGCTCGCGCATGCCCCAGGGTGAACCGTAGGCCGTCAGCAGGTCCAGGAACGGTCCGGCCGGGAACGCCTCCGGGCCGAGCACACCCGTGCCGGACCAGGCGCCGGTGGCGAGGAGTTCGAGGGCGACGACCGGGTTGACGGCGGTCTGCCACACCACGGCCTGACTGCCGTACTCCTTCATGGACCACTGGTTGTCGACCACGTGGTAGAGGTACACCTCGCGCGGCTTCCCGTCCTTGACGCCCCGCACCCAGGTGCCCGCACACGTCTTGCCGTGCATCAGCTCGCCCAGGGTCGCCGGGTCGGGCAGGCACGCGGCGACCACGTCCCGGGGTGAGACCGCCACCGGCCCGTCCGGCCCCGGCACGGTCACCGGGTCGGTGCGGTCCAGGCCCAGCAGATGCAGCGTCTTCAGCGTCTCGACGAACTCCCGGCCCAGGCCGTACTTGAAGGTGACCCGGCGTGCGTCGACCCAGCGCGGGACGAGCAGCACCTCCTCGTGCTCCACGTTGACGCACTCGACCGGGCCGATGCCCTCGGGGAAGTCGAAGACCTCGGGCTCGCTGAAGGGCGCGGTGGTGAACCAGCCGCGGTCGCTCTCGTAGACGACCGGGGGGTTGAGGCATTCCTCGATGGTGGTCCAGATGCTGAACGAGGGCGCGAAGTCGTAGCCGTCGACGGTCAGGTTCGCGCCGTCCCGGATGCCGATCTCCTCGATCTCGTCGAAGAGTTCGTCGGCGGCGTACCGCGCGAAGACGTCCGAAAGGCCCGGCTCCACCCCCATGCCGACGAGGGCCAGCACCCCCTCCTTCTCCCAGTCGGCCGCCTGAGCGAACTGCTCGTCGCCGAGCTTCACCCCGCACTCCGCGTACGGCCGTTCCCCGTGCGGGTGGGACAGCGACATCGCCATGTCGAGATAGGTGGCGCCCGCCGCGCGGGCCGCCCGGAACAGCGGCATCACGAACCGGGGGTCGGTGGCGTTCAGCAGGACGTCGCAGCGGTGCCGCGCCAGCAGACGGGCCACCGCCGTCTCGTCCCCGGCGTCCACCTGCTCGGCGGTGAACCGCGTGTCGCCGCCGAGCGCGGCGACCGCCGCCTCGGCCCGGGCCGGGGCGTAGTCGGCCACCACCATCGCCTCGAAGAAGGGCCGCCGGGCCGCGATACGGGTGATCGCGCCGCCCACACCGCCGGCGCCCACGAGCAGTACACGCATGACAGAAACTCCCTTTTTGCGAAGAACGTGGCGGGCCCTTGAGGAGATGAAACGCCGCCCCCTGTCTTAAGGTCAATGGCGTTGGCATAAGGAGGGAGCCGTCGTGCCGAAGCCCGTGGTGCCCGAGGAGAAACGCCGTCGGCGAAGGCCCACCAAGAGCGGCACCGTGCTGTCCGAGGAGCTGATCGTCGAGACGGCGCTGCGCATGCTGCACGAACACGGCAGCGCGGGACTGACCGCCCGCAGGCTCGGCCTGGCCCTGGACGCCGACCCGAGCACGCTCTACCGGTACTTCCGGGGCATGGACGACCTGACGCTCGCCATCGGCGACGCGCTGATCGGGCAGGCGCTCGGCGGCTGGGCGCCCACGGGGGAGTGGCGGGCGGACCTGCGGGCCGTCGGGCTGCGCATCCACGCCGCGTACGTGGCACATCCGCAGGCGGCGGTGCTCACCGCCAGCCGCGTCTCGGGCCGGGCCCACGAACTCGCGGCCGACGAGGCGGTCCTGGACGTCCTGCGCACGGCGGGCTTCCCGCTGCCGGACGCGGTACGGATCTACCACGCCTTCGTCGACACCACCCTGGCCTTCGCCGCACTCGACGCCGCCTCGCTGGCGCTGCCCACCGCCTCCCTGCGCGCCGACGAGGAGATGTGGCGCTCGACGTACGCCCGCCTGCCCGCCACCACCCATCCCCGTATCGCGGAAGCGGCACCCCTGCTCGCCACCCGCATGCTGACCAGCGCCTATCCGACGGCCCTGGACATGCTGCTGGACAGCGCGGCGACGCAGTGGGACAGCGTCGGGGAGTAGGGCGGCACGCCCTCAGGTGCGCAGCGCCTCCGCGGCGGTCTCCGTCACCGTCTCCGCGACCTGCGCCAGCGCCGGGGAGTCGAGCTTCCACTGCTGCCAGTACAGCGGCACGTCGACCGTCCGGCCGGAGGCGATCCCGACGAGCCCGCCGGTGCGCAGCAGGGGATCTGCCTGGGCCTCGGGCACCAGGCCCCAGCCCAGTCCGGCGGCCACGGCGTCGACGAACCCCTCCGACGTCGGCACGTAGTGCCGCAGCGCGCTCGCGCTGCTCCGCCCCCGGGTGAGCCGGCGGACGAAGCCGTCCTGGAAGTCGTCCCTGCGGTCGAAGGTCACGACGGGCACCTCGAGAAGCACCTGCTCCAGGGGGCCGCCGAGGTGGCGTGCCGCGAAGTCCGGCGCGGCCACCGGGACGTAGCGCATCCGCCCGAGGGAGCGCACCGAGCAGCCCGGTACGGCGTCCGGCGACGAGGTCACCGCGGCCATCACCACGCCCTCCCGCAGCAGCGCCGCCGTGTGGTCCTCGTCCTCACGGCGCAGCTCGAAGTAGAGCCGCAGCTCCTCCGGCACACGCGTGAGCACCCCCAGGAACCAGGTGGCGAGCGAGTCCGCGTTCACCGCCACCGAGACCCGGGTCGGCTCGCCGGTGCCGCTCAGGCCCAGCTCCGCGTACGCGTCGCGCTCCAGCCGCGCCACCTGGCGGGCCAGCCGCACCAGCACCTCGCCCGACTCGGTGGGCCGCACCGGCTTGGTCCGCAGCAGCAGGACCCGCCCCGTGCGCTCCTCCAGCGCCTTCACCCGCTGGCTGATCGCCGACGGCGTCACATGCAGCGCGGCCGCCGCCGCGTCGAAGGTGCCCTCGTCCACGACCGCGAGCAGGGTTCGCACCTGGTCCAGCGGCAGGTCCGGCATCACGGAAGTCATCACGTGCGTTAATGATACGTAAGAATCTTTAGCTGTACCCGAGGCGGCCCCGTCCGTAGCGTCGAGGTCATGACCAGCACCTTCACCGCCGCAGCCGCGGGATTCGGCACCGGACTGTCCCTCATCGTCGCCATCGGCGCGCAGAACGCCTTCGTCCTGCGCCAGGGGGTCCGCCGCGAAGCCGTCCTCGCCGTCGTCGGCATCTGCGCCCTCTCCGACGCCGCCCTCATCGCGCTCGGGGTCGGCGGCGTCGGCGCGGTGGTGGTGGCATGGCCGAGCGCGCTGACGGCGGTCGGCTGGATCGGCGGCGCCTTCCTGCTCGGCTACGGCGCCCTCGCCGCCCGCCGGGCGATCCGGCCGGGCGGCGGCCTCCGGGCAGAGGGGGAGGCGGCCGGATCAGCCCGCCGGGCCGTGCTCACCTGCCTGGCGCTGACCTGGCTCAACCCGCACGTCTACCTCGACACGGTGTTCCTGCTGGGCTCCGTCGCCGCCGACCACGGCACGCTGCGCTGGACGTTCGGTCTCGGCGCCGTGCTGGCCAGCCTGTGCTGGTTCACCGCCCTCGGCTTCGGTGCCCGGCTGCTCGGCCGCTTCCTCGCCAAGCCCGCCGCCTGGCGCGTCATGGACGGTGTGCTCGCCGCCACCATGATCGTGCTCGGTGCCGCGCTCATCGCCGGAAGCTGACACCTCGGCTCCGGGGCGCCCGGCGGCCGGTGGGATAGTGATCCCCGGCCCGGTAGATGTAGCGAGCATCCAGGAAGCGGCGAGTGGACACGAGCGAGAGCACGGAGCGAGAGCGGGATCCGGCGCCGGAGGCACCCCGGCGCCGAGGCTGGCGCCGCTGGGCCATGGACACCCGCCCCCTGCGCCGCCCCGCCTACCGGCGGCTGTGGGGCTCGACCGTCGTCACGGCCGTCGGCAGCCAGCTCACCGCCGTCGCCGTGCCCAAGCAGATCTACGACATCACCGGCTCCTCGGCCTGGGTGGGCGCGGCGAGCCTGGCGGGCCTCGTGCCCCTGATCGTGTTCGCGCTGTGGGGCGGGGCGATCGCCGACACCATGGACCGGCGCAAGCTGCTGCTGATCACCAACTGCGGCATCGCCGTCACCTCGCTGCTCTTCTGGCTCCAGGCCTTCGCCGGTCTGGAGTCGGTGGCCGCGCTCATGGTGCTGCTCGCGCTGCAGCAGGCCTTCTGGGGCCTGAACGCCCCGGCCCGCACCGCCTCCATCGCCCGGCTGGTCCCCGAGGACGAACTGCCGGCGGCGGGCGCCCTGGGTTCTACCGTGATGCAGACCGGCCAGGTGGCGGGCCCGCTGCTCGCCGGCGCCCTCATCCCCGTGATCGGCCTGCCCGAGCTCTATCTGATCGACGCCCTGGCCCTGTGCGTCACGGTGTGGGCGGTGTACCGGCTGCCGCCGCTGCCGCCCCTGGCCGGTACGGGCAAGCGCCGCGCGGGGCTGCGGGAGATCGCCGCCGGATTCCGCTACATCTCCGGGCACACCGTGCTGCTGCTGTCGTTCCTCGCCGACATCATCGCCATGGTCCTCGGCATGCCGCGCGCCCTGTTCCCGCAGCTCGCCGCCCAGACCTACGCGCCCTACGGCGAAGGACTCGCGCTGGGCCTGCTGTTCGCGGCGATCCCCATAGGCGCCGTGCTCGGCGGACTGTTCTCCGGCACCTTCTCCCGGGCCCGCCGGCACGGCTGGATGGTCATCGGGGCGGTGGTCGCGTGGGGCGCGGCCATCGCGGGATTCGGACTGAGCGGCAGTCTGTGGGTCGGCGTGGTCTTCCTCGCCGTGGCCGGGGTGGCCGACATGGTCTCGATGGTCTTCCGGGGAGCGATCCTGCTGTCCGCCGCCACCGACGAGATGCGTGGGCGCATGCAGGGCGTCTTCACCGTCGTCGTGGCGGGCGGCCCGCGCCTCGCCGACGTACTGCACGGCACGGCGGGCTCCGCCTTCGGCCCCCGCACCGCCGTCACGGGCGGCGGCCTGCTGGTCGTCGCCGTGATGCTGGCGCTGGCCGCCGCGGTACCGGCACTGCGCCGCTACCGCGTCTGAGCGCTCACAGCACCCCTCGCCGGTGCAGTGTGTACTGCTCCATCAGCTTGCCCCGGGTCATCTCCAGCCGGTGCGCGAGCACCTCGGCGACCGACCGCACCAGCAGCAGCCCCAGTTGGGAATCCTCCTCGCACAGCTCCAGCACCGCCGCCGCGTCGAACTCGTAGGCCCGTACGGGACTGAACGCCACCGCGCCGAAGTCCCAGGTGTGCGGCGGGAACAGCCAGGACCAGCCGAGCAGGTCGCCGGCGCCGAGGCTGGCCACGGTCACCCGTTGCAGGGAGTTGACCTCCTGGTCCAGGGAGACCGCGCCGGAGCGGATGACCCAGAAGCGATCGGCCACGCCGCCCGCCTCGAAGATCCGGGTGTCCTCGGCGAAGGACACCTCCCGCGCGAGCGTCATCAGACGGTGCCGCTGCGACGGAGGCAGGGCGGTCAGGAGTTTGATCGCTTTGGTCATGACGCGGAGCTCCTCGCCGGGAGGTCGACTTCCGGTGCTTTCTCCCTACGCCCATTTCAGCCGCTGGCGCGGCCGCGGGCACCTCGGCGTGCCCAACTTTCTCCGGGCATGAAAAAGCCCTGGCTGGACGGGGGAGACCAGCCAGGGCCGATAGCGGTGATGGACGGAGGACCACGGGTTCGACTCCGCCACCACGTATGAATGAACGATAAACCATCTGAGGGTCGTGTGTGCACCCCCGACCGGGTCGGGTGACCCGTTTCACCTTCTGTACCGGGCCCCGGTCAGCCCTCAGGACTGTGTTTGCCCGGCGTCAGAATCTCGTCCAGCACCGTGACCACCGCCTCGTAGGACATCTTTCGTACGGTCGCGTCCCTGGCCCCCTTGGGGTCGGTCGCGCTCAGTTCCTCGCTCCTGGCATGCCACGTCCGCTCTTCCCGCATCGCGCAGGCCCTCGCGCGCCGGATGCGCCGCAGCAGTTCGTCCGAGTCCACCACATCGGTCATGCACCCCGCCTACCCCCACAACGCGCCGAGATGGCACCGGCCGGCGGCCGTTCGGGCGCTTTTCGGCAGGAGGAGGCGGACCGGAGGTTTGCAGGTGCGGGGAGAGGTCAGCCGAAGAGAAGAGGACCGCGGCGCTCGCGAGGTGCGCGCCCCGAACGCCGCGGCAGGTTGAAGGAAGCAGCGGGCACCGTGAGCCCCAGGCGGGCCCGTGCGGGCGGCCGCGGGAACGCGGGCCGGACCCGGCTTCCCGTCTTCACCGACCAGGGAGCTGCAGGATGTGCGACGAGCACATGATCGAATCCGTATTCGGGCCGCTCGGCGCGGACCGGGCCCGGCCGTGCAAACCAGCCGAGGCGCGCCGGGCCGTGGAGCGAGCCGTGGCCGAGCGCTGCCGCGACACGCACACCCCGTGTGACGCCGACGCCCTGTCCGACGCGCTGCTGGTCGTCTCGGAACTGACGACCAACGCGATCCTGCACGGCGGCGGCGTCACCGACTTCCGGGTCGACGTGGACGGCCCCGGCGTGCGAGTCTCGGTGAGCGACCGCAGTGACGAACTGCCCGTGACCGCGCCGCCCGTCGACCCGCACGGACGGCTGCGGCACGGGGGCCACGGCTGGCCCATCGTGTGCCGGCTCTCCCGTGACGTCCGCGTCGCGGACCTGCCCGCCGGCGGTAAGTGCATCACCGCCGTCGTACCCCTCGCCTGAAAACCCGGGTGCCGGCTCCCGGGCAGATTGCACAGCAAAGTGGAGTTTGTTCCACCGGGGGCAGGGCAGTCGCAATCTCGTGCTTCGGACCGGAGGCGCGCCGGCGGGAGCGGTATGGCTGCCCCCGGAGGCCCTCCAGGCGATCCGGGCAGCGACCTTCCCGCGGTAGACCCTGAAATCACCGTTGTCAGGAGCGAATCCGCATGCTCATCGACACGCCCACCAACCGCCCCGTCACGACCGGAACGACGACGACCACCGCCACCCGGCGGCGGCACGACGACGCCCCTGACACCGCGGCCCTCTTCACCCGGCTGGCGGAGCTGGAGGAGGGCCCCGAGCGGGAGGCGGTCCGCGACGAGCTCGTCGCGCTCTGGCTGCCCATGGCCCATCGCATCGCCGGCCGCTTCCGCGACCGCGGCGAGTCGCTGGAGGACCTGAAGCAGGTCGCGGCGCTCGGGCTGGTCAAGGCCGTCGACCGGTTCGACCCGAGCCGGGGAGCCTTCGAGAGCTACGCCGTCCCCACCATCACCGGCGAGGTCAAGCGGCACTTCCGGGACCGGATGTGGGCCCTGCGGGTCCCCCGCCGGGTGCAGGAACTGCGCAACAAGGTGCGGGTGGCCCGCCGTGAACTGACCCAGAACCCGGGCAGCCCCGAGCCCTCCGTGGCGGACCTCGCCGCCCACACCGGCCTGACCGAGGAAGAGGTCGGCGCCGGGATCGAGGCCCTGGAGAGCTTCAGCACCCTGTCGCTGGACGCCGAGCTCTCCGCCGACGACGACGGCTACAGCCTCGCGGACACCCTCGGCTCCACGGACGCCTCCTACGATGTCGTGGTCGACCGCGAGTCCGCCAAGGAAGGACTGCGCCGCCTGCCCGAACGCGAACGGGCCATTCTCTACATGCGCTTCTTCGAGGACATGACGCAGAGCCGCATCGCCGACCACCTCGGCATCTCCCAGATGCACGTCTCCCGTCTCATCAGCCGCAGCTGCGCCCGTGTGCGCGACGAGGCCATGGGGCAGCGGACGGGCGCCCGGGACAGCGGCGGCACCTCCACCACGGCCTGACCGACCGACCTACGAGGAGCGACCCGAGAAGGGGCCCGGCCGACGGCATCAGCCGCGGCCGGGCCCTTTCGCGCACCAGCCACGGCCGGGCCCCCTGGGCCGCCAGGCCGGAATGCGCCGGTCCGCCGGCCGGCCGGGTGTGTGGCCGTCGGGCCGGGGCATGCGGAACGCCGGGAGGTCGACATGAACACGAGTGCGCTGGCACAGACCGGACGGTTCCGAGCTCGACGGGCGGCAAAGGGTTCGGTGACCGAGGGGGCGGCACGGGCGGGATTCGCGGCCCGGGGCGTGATCTATCTGCTGGTCGGCGCGCTGGCGCTGCAGATCGCCTTCGGCGACACCAAGGAGCAGGCCGACCGCGGGGGAGCCCTGGCGGCCATCTCGCAGAAGCCGTTCGGAGCGGTGCTGCTCTGGGCCCTGGGCATCGGGCTCGTCGGCATGGCCCTGTGGCGGCTGTCCGAGGTGGTCTTCGGCTCCGTCGGAAAGGACGGCCGCAGCGCCCGCAAGCGGCTGATGGCAGCGGTCCGCTGCGTGTTCTACGCCTTCGTCGCCTACTCCGTGCTGTCCTTCGCGGCCAGCCGTCACCAGAGCGGCGGCGGCTCCAGCGACCAGCAGTCCCGGGACGCCACCGCCCGGGCCCTGGAGCTACCCGGCGGGCAGTGGCTGGTCGGCGCGGCCGGGCTCGCGATCGTCGCCGCGGGCGGATGGATCGGCGTACGCGCGGTCCTGCGCAAGTACCACGACAAGCTCCGGCTCGGGCAGATGGGCCCGCGCACCCGGCGGCTGGTGGACGTCACCGGCGTGGCCGGCGGCGCCGCCCGGGGGCTGGTCTTCGCCGTGGCCGGTGTCTTCGCCGTGCGCGCCGCGATCGACTACGAGCCCGACAAGGCCAAGGGCCTGGACGACACCCTGCGGGCCTTCGCCGACACCCCGCTCGGCCCCTGGCTGCTGGTCGGCGTCGCGGCCGGGCTCGTGTTGTTCGGGGTGTTCTCCTTCGCCATGGCCCGCTGGCGACGCGTCTGAGGCGCGTCGTACGGGGAACACGAAGCCAATGAGCGATTCCGAGATTCCGCATGGCGACGACCGGCCCGTGGACATGTACCTGGACCTCCTGCGCATCCGGATGGACACCGAGGACTACCGCCTCCTGATGCGCGTGGTGGAACCGGTTCTCGAGGCGATCGACGAGGAGCGCCTGTCCAGCCTCGACTTCGCGCTCGACTCAGGGGACGGCGACGAACTGCCCCAGGAGGTGCGGGACGAGGTGGCCCTCGTCATCGCCACCGCCGTCACCGGCCGCCTGGACAACGAAGTGGTCGAACTCGACGTCGACGAGACCGGCCCGGTCCGGATCGTCACGGACGCGACCACGGCGTCCGACCCGGACCGCCTCGGCGAGATAGCCGACTACATCAAGGAACGGCACCGGCAGACCGAGGAGCTCCGGGGCATCGCCGAGGTGAGCGGACTGCCCACGGACTTCTGAGGCGTAATCGCCTCAGCCCCGGGGTTCCCCCACCGGCACGCCCAGCGGCCTGGCCAGGCCCACCACGGCCTCGTCCAGTCGCTCCAGGTGCCGCAGCACGCGGTCGGTGATCCGGCCGTAGCGCGGGGTGCCGGCGTCGGACCCCAGCAGCGAGGCGATGCTCGGGCCGGTCTCCACCCGGGCACCGGTGTGCTCGTCCTCGACCCGGGCCGCGATGGTCCCGATGTTGCGCACGGTCCGCGCCGCGGCCCCGCGCAGCCGTGGGTCCGCCGCGATCGAGGGATGCGTGGGCAGCAGCTCGGCGGTCGCCGCCAGCGTCCGCGCGTGGTACGCGCACGTCTCCAGCAGCGCCACCACGTACCGGGCCGTGTGGCGCCGGGCCCGCAGCGGCGTGACCGGATGGGTCAGCGGCTGCGTGGCGGCCCGCAGGTCGGCCAGCGCCTGGTCCAGGTCACGCGCCTTGTCCAGCAACTCGTCCGCGGGCCCGCCGCTGAGCTGCCCGACCGCCGCCTCGGTGACGTCGGCCAGCCGCTCGAGCACGGTGCCGAGCAACTCGTTCGTACGGCGGTCGGTCCGCACCGGCAGGACCAGCGCCGCCGCCACCACGCCGCAGACCGCGCCGAGAGCGGTCTCCTCCACCCGCAGCACCAGCACGTCGAGGCTGTAGGTGTGCAGCAGCGTGTACAGCAGCCCCAGCATCGCCGTGACGAAGAACGACATCAGCGTGTACGACAAGGGCGCCGAGTAGAACATCGCGAAGATCAGCACCAGCACCAGCGCGAACGCCGTCCAGGTGTGCTGCCCGACCACGCCCGCCAGCACGATTCCGGCCACCACGCCGAACACCGTGCCGAGCAGCCGCCGGTAGCCCTTGACGAGGATCTCGCCCGTCGAGGCGGTGTTCAGGAAAACGATCCAGCAGGTCAGCACCGCCCAGTACCAGCGCTGAGTGGACAGCAGCTCGCCGCCCACGATGGCCAGCGTCGAACCGACGGCGACCTGCACGGCGGCACGCGTGGTGGGCCGCCGCAGCCCTGTCTCCTCCTCCACGGACGGCTCCTCGCCGCCGCCGTCGATCGCGGCGTCCTCGGCGTCCAGCTCCTCGCGGGAGCGGGCCGTGGCGGGGGTGTCGTCCGACTCGTCCTGCGGGCCGTCCAGCGCGATCCGCAGACCCATCACCGCGCGGGCCGCCTCGCCGATGCCCCGGAAGACGTCCTGGACGGCGGCGGGCGCGGCCGGAAGGTTGTCCTCGTCCCGGTAGCCGAGCAGCCGGTTGCGCAGGTGGGCCAGCGCGGTGCCCGTGTCGCCGCTCCCGGCCCGCAGCACGAGGGTGCGCAGCGCCTCGAGATCCCGGCGGAGCGTGGCGGTGGCCTCGTCCGGCACCGCCGGGGCGCCGCCCAGCGACGGCGCGGGCGCGCCCGGCAGGTGCAGGGTGAGCGTGTCGGCCCGCTCGGCGCTGCGGGCGGTCAGCAGCAGCAGACCGAGCCGCTCGGCGGCGATCTCCGCGTCCGCGACCCGGCGCTGCACGAGGCGCGCCACGGACTCGTCCGGGGTGCCCTCGTCCAGTTGGGCCTGGATCATCATGGCGGTCTCGTGCAGCCGCGCGGTGCCCTCGCGCACGGCGTTCAGTGCCTTGTCCATCTCGTCCCCGTCGGCGTCGAGGAGGTCGAGCTGCGCGGACACCAGCTGGGCCAGCCGGGCGCGGAAGGCCAGCCGCAGCCGCATCAGGACGCCCGTGGGCGTCGCCGGCACCACCGCGAAGCGCAGTACGGCACTGCAGCAGAAAGCCACCGCGATGACGCCGCACAGCGCGGGCAGCGAGGAGACGGTGACGCCGACGAAGAGGGACAGGAAGTAGACCTGGAAGCCGATGAGTCCGAGCGCGGTGCCGCGGTCGCCGAAGCGGCGGCCGTAGACCGCGCAGAAGATCAGGACGACGAAGAAGATGTCACCGACGTAGACCCGCGCGCTGAGCATCGCGCTCAGGGAGACGGAGGCCAGCGCCACCGGCAGGCCCAGCGCCAGGGTCACGGCCTGGGGGCCGAGCTGCTTCTCCCGGATGGCGAAGGTGGCGACCATCGCCGCCATGGCCCCCGCCACCAGCTGGTGCACATCGGCCCCGAACAGGCTGAGCACGGCCAGGGTGAGCGTGATGGCGCCGACCGTGCGCAACCCTGCCGTCAGACGCAGCAGTCCGGGGTCGGACGCCGCGATCCGGTCCCGCAGACCTGTCCACACCGACCGTCCCGCTGCCCTCACGCCGCCGCACTCTCTCCCGACCCACACCAAGATCCGCGTCTCAGCATGTCATGCCGGAATCGGAAGCTCCCCTTCGACCCCGCCCAGCCCCCGTCTAGTCCCGTCGACCGGTCCCCTCGATGTGCTCCCGTACCTGTTCCGGCGTCAGATAGGCGTCCGTGTACTCGAAATCCTTCAGCCGGGCGGCCTTGCGGGTCTGGAAGCCGGTCCGTACGAAGTCGTCGCCGGCGACCGCGTTGAGCAGCCAGTTCGTCATCACCCGCGTCTTGGCCACGTTGGTGCGCAGCGCCGACCAGTGGTAGCCGCGGGCGACGGCCTGGGCGGGCAGACCGCGCAGTTCGATGCCCAGCGGCTTGGAGACCGCGTCGGTGCCGCCGAGGTCGACGACGAGCCCGAGGTCCTTGTGGACGTAGCGCTGCATCGCCTGCCCCCGCAGCGCCGCGATGACGTTGTCGGCGACATGCTTGCCCTGCCGCAGGGCGTGCTGCGCGGTGGGCGGGCACATGGCGCCGTCGTCGCCCTTGGCCAGGTCGGGCACCGCGGCCGAGTCGCCGAGCGCGAACACCCCGTCGTTGCCCGGCAGGTTCATCTCGGGGGCGACGGCGAGCCGCCCCTTGACCGTCTCGGCGCCTAGCGTGGCGATGAGCGGGCTGGCGACGACCCCGGCGGTCCAGATCAGTGTGCGGGTCGGGATCACCCGCCCGTCGGTGAAGGTGACCTCCTCGGGGCCCGCCTTCGCGATGGAGACGCCCAGGGAGATCTCGATGCCCCGCCGCCGCAGGATCTCCTGCGCGCTGCTGCCGAGCTTCTCGCCGAGCTCCGGCATCAGCTTCGGCGCGATGTCGATCAGATGCCACTTGATCAGCCCCGGGTCCAGCCGCGGGTAGCGCTTCACGGCCGCGTGCGTCAGACGCTGCAGGCACGCCGCGGTCTCGGTGCCCGCGTAGCCGCCGCCGACCACCACGAACTGCAGCCGCGAGGCCCGCTCGTCCGGGTCCTGGCTCGCGTCGGCCAGATCGAGCTGCGAGATGACGTGGTCCCGGATGTACGCCGCCTCGGCGAGCGTCTTCATCCCGAACGCGTGGTCCGTCAGACCGGGGATGTCGAAGGTGCGGGTGATGCTGCCGGGGGCCAGCACGATGTAGTCGTACGGCTCGTTGACGATCTGGTCGGTGATGGTGCGGATGACGCAGACCTTGGCCTTCAGGTCGACGCCGACGGCCCCGCCCGGAATGATCCGCGTGCGGTACTTCTTGCTGCGGCGCAGGGAGACGGCGATCGACTGCGGCGTCAGCACGCCGGAGGCGACCTGGGGGAGCAACGGCAGGTAGAGCTGGTAGGCGAACGGCGTCACCAGCGTGACGTCCGCCTCGTCCGGGGAGAGTTTCCGTTCCAGACGGCGGACGCACTCCACGCCGGCGAAGCCTGCGCCAACCACCAGGATCCTGGGTCGTGTCACGGTGTTCATCCCTTTCTGCGGCTCCAGGCGGTCTGCCTCGAACGCCATTCGACTGCCCCTGGATCGCCGGTTCGCACCCCTTCGATCCCATCGCGTGTCCGACGGGTACGCCAGTCGGACGCGGCAGGCAGACGAACGCGTCGATCACCACCATGCCCGCACCGTGGCCGAAAAGCACCAGGCGGGAGTGAAGAACGCGTGCAAGGCACGGCCGCCCCGAGCCGCTGCCGGAACGCGCCGTCAGGACGCGGTGTCCCCCTGGAGATGACACAGCAACAGGCACACGTCGTCGTCCCGCTCTGAATCGCTCAGCAGCGGATGCAGGATCCGGTCCGCCGAGCCCTCCAGATCCGCGTCCAGCTCCGCGGAACGGAACCCGCCGAGCGCCGTGGCCAGACGGGCGATACCCGGGTCTATGCCCTGCGCGCGCCGCTCGACCAGCCCGTCCGTGTACAGCGCGAGCGTCGACCCGGGCTCCACCTGCTCCGTGTGGTCGGCGATCTCCTGGGTGAGCGGGATGCCGAGCATGGCGCCGGGTTTGGCGTCGAGCGTGCGCACCGTCCCGTCGGGCAGCCGCAGCACCGGCGGCGGATGCCCCGCGGCGGCCCAGGTCAGGGTGGGCTCGTCCGGGTGGAAGCGGGCGATGACGGCAGTGGCGTACAGATCGGGCTGCAGATGGTGCAGGAACCGGTGCAGCCGGGTCAGCAGCCGGCCCGGGCTGTCGCCGTCGACGGCGTACGCCCGCAGCGCGGTACGCAACTGGCTCATCATGACGGCCGCGTGCAGCCCGTGCCCGGTCACATCCCCGATGACGGTGATGAGCCCGCCGTCCCGCTGGCGGAACGCGTCGTACCAGTCACCGCCGATGTTCATCCCGTGCGTGGCGGGCAGATACCGCGCGGCCAGGCTCAGACCCGGCGTCGTCGGCAGATCCGTGAGCAGGGCCCGCTGCAGCGTCTCGGCGATGTCGCGGTTGTGCTCGAAGCGCCGGGCGTTGTCGATCGCGATGCTGGCCCGCCGGGTCAGCTCGATCAGCATCACCGCGTCGTCCGGGTCCCAGCGCGCACCGGGCGGCGACAGCGTCAGGACGCCCAGCGGTGCCCGCCGCGTCGGCAGCGGGACGCACAGCAGTGGCCGACCGGGATCCAGCACCGACGGCGGCTGGTCCTCGACACCGGGCAGGCCACCGGGATGATCGGCGGCGTACTGGGGCCGGCCGGTGCGGGCCGCGACCACGGCGGCGGCCGGATGCGGCGCCGACCCGTGCCGGTCGTCCTCGTGGTCGAACAGCCAGATGTCGACGCTGCGCGCGTACTCCGGCACCAGCAGGTCCGGCAGCCGGCGCACGATCTCCTCGTGGTTGAGCGAGGTCGTCAGCACGGCACTCGCGTCCGCGAGGAAGGTCAGCCTGCGGCGGGCGCTCTCCGCCTCGTTGCGCGCGCTGCGCTCGGCGGCGAACGCCTCGCGCTGGGCCCGCCCGGCCGCGTCCAGCTCCGCGTGCAGCGCCAGGACGCCCTGGTTCGTCTGGTGCAGCTCCTCGCGGTGGAAGGAGACCAGGTCCTCCTGCTCGGTGAGCTTGTCCAGCACCACGGCCGTGTCCTCGTCGGCACCGAGCAGCGCCTCCGCGAGGGCGGCCGGGTCGTCCGCGACGGTGCCGCTCTCCCCGGCCCGGGCCGCCTCGGGGCAGGGGACCGTGACCTCCCACGGCGGCTCACCGGCCGCGGCGGACGCCTCCGGCGACGGGGTCACCACGGCGTGCAGCAGGCCCTCCTCTGCGGGGGAGCCGGCCAGGTCCATGGTGAGCAGCCACGTGCCGCCCTTGGTGAGGCATTGGCGCAGCTGGGCGCTGAGGGCGGTGGCCAGCCTCGTCCGTTCGACGGTGGACACCCCGTACGCGGCGGCCAGGCGCGCGAGGGCGATGCGGGCACGTGCCGCATCGGTGACGGTGGTGATCTGCCAAGTGCGCATCATGGGCGGTCCGGCGGGGTCGGAGTCAGCACGGCCACGGCGGTGTCGTCCCGCACCGGCCGGGCGGGACTGCTCGCGTCACGTATCGTCACGGCGGCCGTCACGGCCGGGTCGGCCAAGGGCGGACCGGGGTCGGACGGCGGCGTCCAGCGGCTGGGCAGGCCGTCGGTGTGCAGGATCAGCAGCCGGTCGTCCCCCCAGTCGGCCTCCTCCTCGCGGAGGGTGCCGGGCCGGTGGACACCGACGATGCCGGGCCGCGACAGCAGATGACGCCAGGTGCCGTCCATGTGCAGCCGGGCCCCCACGTTGCCGATGCCGGCGAACCGCAGCCGCCCGGCCCGCAGGTCGAGCTGGGCCAGGGCGACGGCAGCGCCCCGGGTGCCCTTCAGCGCGTCGTGCAGCTGCCGCAGCGCCTCGGCGGGGGAGAGGTGGGCCCAGCGGTGCAGCGCCGCGACCGCGGCGGACGAGGCACGAGCGGCGTCCGGGCCGTGCCCCAGACCGTCCGCCAGCATCAGTGTCATCCTCTCCCCGGCCCGCACCCACGCCCAGGCGTCGCCCGAGCAGTCGGCTCCGGCGTACGGGATGTTCACGCCTCCGGCCCGCACACCTGGGGCCGGGCGGGACCAGGGGCCGTTTCCTGCTTCGTTCCCGGCTTCGTTCCCGAGGACACCACCGTTCCCGGGCCCGCCGCCGGACCACCCCGGGACGGCACCCCCCGGCAGGCCCGGCCCGGGCATGTCGCCCCAGCTCCCCGAGGCCCCGTCGGCCCACACCCGCACGGCCGGCCCGGCGGGCGTGCCGTCGCCGCGGGAGGCGGTGCCCACGCGGGCGACCGCGACCGTGCCGCGGCCGGGCCTGCTGTGCAGGCCGAAGTCGTCGGCGAGCCGCAGACACGTGCCGAGGCCCGCGCCCAGCGAGCGGGTCGTGGAGAAACCGTCGCGCAGCGCCGCGGGCACGTCGGCGATGCCCGGGCCGTGGTCGATCGCGGCGATCTGCACGACCCGGGGCTCCTCGCGTCCCTCCCGCAGCACGGGCCGCGCCACGACGTCGATGAGCACCTGACCACCCTCGGCGTGCTTGAGCAGATTCGTGGCGAGCTCGGTCGCGACCAGCGCGGCGGCCGCGGTGCGCCGCTCGTCGAGACCGGCCAGCGCGGCCGCGTCCTCCGCGGCGACCCGCGCGTCGCGCACCCGTGTCGAGTCGCGCACCGGGACGTCCCACACGCGCGGCATCAGGCCTCCTCGCGCGGACGCGGCGGCTGGGCGACCCAGCAGGTCACCCGCACGGTCGTGCCGTCGCCCGGCGTGCTGTCGATGTGGAAGTCGTGCACCAGGCGCCGCGCGCCGCTCAGCCCCATCCCCAGCCCGCCGCCGGAGGTGTAGCCGTCGCAGAGCGCCCGGTCCAGGTCGGCGATGCCCGGCCCCTCGTCGGTGAAGGACAGCCGCAGGCCCTGCGCGCCCGCGCTGCCGACCCGCGTCGCCTCCATCTGCCCACCACCCCCGTGCACCAGGGTGTTGCGGGCCAGCTCACTGGCCGCGGTGACCAGCTTGGTCTGCGCCACCAGGCCGAAGCCGAGCCGGGCGGCGGCCTGCCGTACGTGCTGTCGCACCCACACCAGGTCCAGATCCGACCGGATGGGCAGGCAGGCCTCCACGCCCGCGGCGGTGTGCATCACGGACTCTCCTGACGCCCGCCGCCGGGACCGGTCACCGGCGTCCGCCGCGAGAGGAGCTCCAGGCCCGCCTCGGCGCTGAGCGCGGTACGCAGCCCCGGCAGCGTCAGTCCCAGTTCCACCAGGGTGATCGCGACCGCCGGGCGCATTCCGGCCACCACGGTCCGCGCGGCCAGCAGCTTGGCCTGCGCGGCGATCTCGGCCAGCACCCGGCCGAGGAAGGAGTCCACGATCTCCACGCCGGAGATGTCGATGAGGACCCCGCGCACCCCGGTGCGGGAGATGGTCTCCGCGAGATCCTGCTGGAGCTGCTGCGCCGTGCTGTCGTGCAGGTCCCCCTGGAGCGTGACCAGGAGGACGTCGCCGAGCCGCAGGACCGGCACATGGCCCGTGGCGGGACGGAGGTAGGCGTCGCTCACCGCTGTCCCGCACCCGCGTTCACGATGTCCGCGCCGAGCTGGTGCAGCGCGTACCCCAGCGCGTCGGCGAGGTTCGCGCGGGTGATCACGTCCAGATCCAGACCGAGGTGGACGATCGTCTGCGCGATGGCGGGACGGATGCCGGAGACGATGCACTCGGCGCCCATCAGCCGCGCGGCGGCGACCGTCTTCATCAGGTGCTGTGCCACCAGCGAGTCGACCGTGGGCACACCGGTGATGTCCAGGATCGCGAACCGGGCGTGCTGGTCGACGACGGCGTCCAGCAGCGTCTCCATGACCACCTGGCTGCGGGCACTGTCGAGCGTCCCGATCAGCGGCACGGCCACGATGCCGTCCCACAGCCGGATGACGGGCGTGGCCACCTCCATCAGCTGCAGCCGCTGCCGGTCGCTGAGCGCCTCCCACTCGCTCAGCGCCGTCTGCATGGCCACCAGCCGCAGGGTGCCCATCAGCACGGCGAACGCCGTCGAACACGCCCGCAGGTGCTCGGGCGGAGCCTGCTCCAGATCGGCGACCAGCAGGTTCTCGACGGGCGGCCGCAGGGCGGCCAGCTCGCTGGAGACCTGGGTGTTGGACAGACCGGCACGAGAGCGGGCCGCGCCCATCCGGGCGAGCTGCTCCCGCACCGCGCTGAACCCCGCGGAGTCCGGGTCCTCCACCTGGTCCGAGTCGGCCACCCGCGCCAGCGCGTCCACGACGGCCTTGCCCGCCTCCACCGCCTCGTCGCGAGAGACGGTGAACACGGTGCGGAACAGGGGCTCGTCCGCCCACCGCTGGGCGATCTGTTCCCGCCGGCGGTGCAGGAAGTCCCTGACCTCCCGGGTGGGCGTGGCGAGCTGTCCGTCCGCTTCGTGCTCCGGCACCTGGTTCTCTCCTCATCCGCGTTTCGTCCGCGTTGCGTCGACCGAGCCCGCTTCGGAAACGAGAACGGCGTGGTGACACTTGCCGGGCGACAACTCTAACCATGCCCCGACCTCGTACGACACCGGATCCGGCGCGAGCGATCCGGTTCGGGGAAACGGCGGTTGTGCACCGCCGGGGCCGGTGCTGTGCCCGAGGGGAACCCGGTCGTCAGACGCCCGCTTCCCCCGGCTCCTCGGGGGTGTCCGGCGCCGCGTCGGCACGGGCCAGAGCCTCGTCCACGCTCTCCGATATCGGCACCGTGATGCTGACGCCCGTCAGGTCGAGGATGCGGCGTACGGCGGACGTCGGGCTGATGACGTGCACGCTGCCGGCGGTCTTACGGGTCTCCTGGTACACACGGAGGATGATGTTCATCCCCGACGAGTCCATGAAGGGGACGGACGACAGGTCGAGCAGGAAGTGCCGTCGGCCGTGGTGGAGTTGGTTGGCCAGATGAGCCTGGAACTCGGTCGCGGTGTCGACGTCCAGGTAGCCGTCGACCGTGATCAGGGCCACGTCCTCGCGGGGCAGCTCGACTTCCACGGACAGCGGATTCTGGGCGAGGGGCACGAATACCTCCAACAAAAGCTACGGCCTGGTCAGGTCACCTCTCAGGGGTGACCGCGGTACGGGGCGACGCCGGTCATGGGGCGGGCTCGGATGCCGTGTCTCATGTGCCTCCCTTCGTCACCGGGCTCCGTTTTCACCGCGCCCCCGCGATTACCCCGGAAACCGCACCCCATTCCCCCTGCCCCGAACCTCTCCGGGATCCGCCGCTCCGCGTCGTACGGTGGCAGGGGTGTGCGCCGAATGCGCGTGCGGCGGGAGGGTAATTGCTGCTGTGGAGCCGGGTGGGCGGGAACCGTCCGCCGGGGGATCCGCGAACCGCACATCGCGAGGGAGGATGGAACAGCGTGGCCATCGACAGAATCTGGTCGTACGCGCCGGACAGCGGGCACGTCGAGGGGCAGGACCTGACCGGGTTCACCGTCGCCGCGACCGACGGCACGATCGGGCACCTGGACCGCGAGGCCGCCCCGCACGGCATGCGGCACCTGGTCGTCGACACCGGAGTCTGGGTGTTCGGCCGCAGCGTGCTGGTGCCGGCCGGAGTCGTCAACGGCATCGACACACAGGCCCGGAAGATCACACTGGCCTGCACCAGGGGAGACGCGAAGGAGGCCCCGCGCTTCCAGACGGACAGCGAGACCAGGGACCGGGAGTATCTGACGGCCGTGGGCGACTACTACGACCGGCTGCCGCCCCGTGAGGCGACCCCGGTCTGAGCGATCATGAGCCGGTCACGGGCGCGCCGCGCCCGTGACGCTCCCGGCTCACCAGGGCAGGAACACGTGCACGTCCTTGCCGCGCTCGTCGGCCACCACGCTGACCTGGTCGCACAGGGTGTGGATCAGGTGCCAGCCGATGCCGCCGCCACCGCTGCGCGGATCGAAGGGCCGCGGGGCGGGTTCCGTGCTGCTGGTGTCGTGCATCATCACGTGCACCCCGTCGAAGGTCCGGCGCATCCGCAGCGCGAACGGACCAGGGGCGTACTGCACCGCGTTGGCGGCCAGTTCCGTCACCACCAGCAGGATGTCGTCCCAGTACTCGGGGGCAGAGGGCGGGGAGGATCGTGCCAGGTCACGCAAGAACCCCTCCGCGGCCAGCCGCGCACCGGTCACGTCGTGCGGCTCGCCCACGAAGCTGTTCGTGCGGCTCGGGATGTCCTCGGAGGTCAGTGCGTCGTCCCCACGCGGCTCGGTTGACATATCGCCTTTCCGGCCCGGTCGTCAGCAAGGGCTGTCGTCAGGGCTGTCGTCCTTTCTCTTGCGTCGCCACTGTCGTGTTCCCGTGCGAGCGCGGACTACGCGTCCGGTCCGCGTTCAACGGAACACGTTGTCCGAGTCGTCCCAGTGCGCAGGATCCTCCGGGGCGCCCGTCCGCCCGGGCCTGCGGCGCGACTCGTACATCGCGTCGATCTCGGCCGCGCAGTGCCGCACGATCTCGTCCCTGCGCAGCTTCATCGACGGCGTCAGCAGCCCGTTGGTCACGTCGAACGGCTCCGGCAGGACCCGGAACACCCGGATCGACTCCGACCGCGACACGGCGCTGTTGGCCGCGGCCACGGCCCGCGCCACCTCCTCCCGCAGCGCGTTCTCCTCCCGCGCCTCCCGCATCTCGCCCTGCAGCGCCAGCGCCGCCCGCCAGTGCGCCAGGAAATCCGGATCCAGCGTGATCAGGGCGCCGACACAGGGCCGGTTGTCGCCCACCACCACCGCCTGATGGATGAGCGGATGCATCCGCAGCCGCTGCTCCAGCGAGGTCGGGGCGACGCTCTTGCCGCTGCTCGTGATGATGATGTCCTTCTTGCGGCCGGTGATCGTCAGATAGCCCTCCGAGTCCAGCCGCCCGAGGTCACCGGTGGCCAGCCAGCCGCCGCGCAGCGCGGCCCGGGTGCCGGCGTCGTCGCCCACGTATCCCTGGAACACCGACGGGCCCCGCACCAGGATCTCCCCGTCGTCGGCGACCTGGATCTCCGTGCCGGGCAGGGCCTGCCCCACGGTCCCGGACTTCTCCCGCCCCAGCGGCTGCATCGTCACCCCGCCGCTGGTCTCCGTCAGGCCGTAGCCGTCGTTCACATAGATGCCGATGCCCTCGTAGAAGAGGGACAGGTCGCGGCTGAGGGGAGAACCGCCGGAGGTCGCCCGCCGCACCCGGCCGCCCAGCGCGGCCCGCAGCCTGCGGTACACCGTGCGGTCGTAGAGGGCGTGCTGCAGCCGCAGATCGAAACCGGGTCCGCGGCCCCGGCCCAGCCGCTGGCGTTCCAGGGCCGCGGCGAAGTCCCGCGCCGTCTCGGCGGCCCGCTCGAACAGCCCGCCGTGCCCCTCCTGCTGCGCCGTGCGCAGGAAGTTCTTGTAGATCTTCTCGAAGACCGAGGGGACCGCGTAGAAGTACGTGGGACGGAAGGAGCGCAGCGCCGAGAACAGCGCCTCCCCGCCGAGATCGGCCTGGTGCCCCATCAGCAGCCCGCCGCGCACGCACAGGCCCTGGATCATGAGCCCGTACACATGGGAGAAGGGCAGGAACGCCAGCACGGAGCCCTGCTCCCCACGCGCTGCCGCAGTCTGCCCCCAGCCGGCCAGCAGCGTGTCGCAGGGCCCGGCCAGATTGCGATGGCTCAGGGCGCAGCCGAGGGCATGGCCGGTCGTGCCGGAGGTGTAGGCGATGACGGCCGTGGAGTCCGGCAGCACGATGCGGCGCATCGAGTCGACCGTGGCGATCGGCACGGACTCCCCGCGCACCGCCAGATCCTCCAGCGCCCCCGCGTCCAGCTGCCAGACGTGGCCCAGCAGCGGCAGCGCCGCGCACACCGAGCCGACGGTCATCACGCCCTGCTCGTCCTCCACCACCACGGCCACACAGCCGGAGTCCCGCAGGATCCACTCCACCTGGTCGCGCGACGACGACGGATAGACCGGGACGACCTCGGCGCCCACGGCCCAGAGCGCGTAGCACAGGACCGTCCACTCGTACCGGGTGCGCGCCATGATCGCCACGCGATGGCCCGGCGCGATCCCGGACGCGATCAACCCCTTGGCCACGTCCACGACTTCGTCGCGCAGCTCGATCGCCGTCACCTCCTCCCAGACGGCGGAGGCGGGGTCGGTGCGGCGGGCGAGCATCGGCCGGGTGGGTTCGCGGTCCGCCGTCTCGAAGACGCTGTCGGCGAGCCCGCCGGTCAGGGGCGAGAAGGCCGGTGGAGCGAGGGCCGTGTCGCGCATGCACTGCTCCTGACGTGTACGGGGTGTGACATTGCCGACGGGTACTGTCATCGGCGGTGCTCGAATGTAGTCGAGTCGGGACCCTTCGGGGTCGGGAAATACGGAAGTGACACCGCTGATGATCTCGGCGTGATCGAGGGAGGGGCAGGACGAAGGGGCGGGGCGGCTCAGCCCTGGGTGTGGCGCACGCACGCGGTGACGACGTCCCGCAGGCTGCCCGTGCGCTCCATCAGCTCGCGCTGCACCGTCGCTCCGTTGCCCTCCCGCAGCAGTTCCTCACAGGCGGACCGGGCACGGTCGAAGTCACCGGTGTCCTCGAGGGCCGGGCCGACATGGTCCAGCAGGGCACGCACGACTGCCTCGGCGGGCATGCGCCGCATGGTCGCGGGGTGCAGCAGCTCGCCCGTCAGACCGGACCGGGCGGCCTGCCAGTAGGCCAGCCGCAGCAGGCTGACGCTGTGGTCGAGGGGCTCCCGGCCCGCCCGCCACTCGCGTGCCGCGGTCTCGACGAGCCCCCGGACCAGGGTGGCGACCAGCGCGGCCGTGCCGGAGCGCAGACAGACGTCCGAGACCCGGACCTCCACCGTTGGATACTGCCGGGACAACCGGGCGTCGAAGTAGATCATCCCGTCGTCGAGGATGACGCCGGTGGCCACCATCTCCGAGACCAGCCGGTGGTACCGCTCGGCCGAGCCGAAGATCCCGGTCTGACCCGCCGACGGCCAGCGCTGCCACACCCGGCTGCGATAGCTGCTGTACCCCGAGTCGTGGCCCTGCCAGAACGGCGAGTTCGCGCTGAGCGCCAGCAGCACCTGCAGCCACGGCCGCACCCGGTCGATGACCGCCACGCCCTCCTCGTCGGACTCGACCGACACATGCACATGGCAGCCCATGACGAGCTGCTCCCGGGTGGCGATGCCGTACCGCTCCGCCATCCACTGGTAGCGCTGGTTGACGCTTATGGCGGGGCTCACGGGCAGCGGGGAGGTGGCGAGCGCCGCGACGGTGCAGCCGATCTCCCCGGCATGCCGGGCGGCCTCCTTGCGGCAGCGGGCGATCTCCGCGCGCAGGCTCTCCATGGACGACTGCGGATGGGTGGCGAACTCCAGCATCTGCTCGTGGAGTTCCTTCTCGAAAACGTCCTGATCCGCGTCGTCCCGCTCCGCGTGGGCCAGCACCGCCGCGGACAGTGCCCGCGGCTCGCCGGTCTCCGGATCGACCAGGAGGAGTTCCTCCTCCACTCCGACGGTGCGCACCTGATGCCCGCCCTTCTGCGACCCTGCCGCGTCGTACCACCGGAGTCCCCCGGTGGTACGACCCCCAGTGCCCCTCACGGGCGGGTCGGACACCTGCTGCGCCCGCGCGGCGTCACGGAGCGAACGGCCTCAGCCACACGGTGGCCAGCGGCGGCAGCGTGATCCGGACCAGCCCGTTCTCCGGTTTGGCCGGATCCGGGTTGGTGACGCCGCTGCCGCCGTAGCGCGTGTCGTCGGTGTTGAGGGTCTCCTGCCAGGCGACGACATCGCCTGGGACCCAGAGGCCGTAGTCGTGCCGGACGACGGGGGAGAAGTTCGACACCGCCAGCAGCGGGCTGCCCTCGGCGTCGTACCGCAGGAACGCGAAGACGTTGTCGTCGGCCGAGTCCACCGCCACCCACCGGAAGCCCTCCGGCCGGGTGTCGCACTGCCACAGCGCCGGTGTCGCCCGGTAGGCCGTGTTCAGGTCGCGGACCAGATCGCGCACGCCCCGGTGGTCGCCCGCCGAATGGTAGCCCTCGTCGAGCAGCCACCACTCCGGCCCGTGCTCCACCGACCACTCGGCCCCCTGCGCGAACTCCTGCCCCATGAACAGCAGCTGCTTGCCGGGGTGGCCCCACATGAAGCCGAGGTAGGCCCGGGTGCTGGCGCGCCGCTGCCACCAGTCGCCCGGTGCCTTCGACACCAGTGCCTGCTTGCCGTGCACGACCTCGTCGTGGGAGATGGGCAGGACGTAGTTCTCGCTGTACGCGTACACCATCGAGAAGGTCATCTCGTGGTGGTGGTACTTGCGGTGCACCGGCTCGTGGCTCAGGTACTCCAGCGAGTCGTGCATCCAGCCCATGTTCCACTTCAGCCCGAAACCGAGCCCGCCGGTGTCGGTGGGCCGGGTCACGCCGCCCCAGGCGGTGGACTCCTCCGCGATGGTGACCACGCCGGGAGCGCGCCGGTACACGGTCGCGTTCATCTCCTGCAGGAACGCCATGGCCGCCAGGTCCTCGCGGCCGCCGTAGGCGTTGGGCTCCCACTGGCCGTCCTCGCGCGAGTAGTCGAGGTACAGCATCGAGGCGACCGCGTCCACCCGCAGCCCGTCGATGTGGAACTCCTCGCACCAGTACACCGCGTTCGCCACGAGGAAGTTGCGCACCTCGGTGCGGCCGAAGTCGAACTCGTAGGTGCCCCAGTCCGGGTGCTCGGCACGCCGCCCGTCCCCGGGCTCGTACAGCGGGTCCCCGTCGAAGCGGGCCAGCGCCCAGTCGTCCTTCGGGAAGTGCGCCGGCACCCAGTCCATGATCACGCCGATGCCGGCCCGGTGGCAGGCGTCGACGAAGAACCGGAAGTCGTCCGGGGAACCCAGCCGCGCGGTCGGCGCGTAGAAGCCGGTGACCTGGTAGCCCCAGGAGCCGTGGAAGGGGTGCTCGGCGACCGGCATCAGCTCCACGTGCGTGAAGCCGAGGTCCTTGACGTACGCCGGGAGTTCCTCGGCGAGCTGCCGGTAGGTCAGCCCCGGGCGCCAGGAGGCCAGATGCACCTCGTACACCGACATGGGCGCCTCGTGCACCGGTGTGTCGGCGCGGTGCGTCATCCACTCGGCGTCGGCCCACTCGTAGTGCGAGGCCGTCACGATCGAGGCCGTGTTGGGTGGTTCCTCGGTGCGGCGGGCCATCGGGTCCGCCTTGAGGAAGCGCTGCCCGTACCGGGAGTGGATCTCGAACTTGTACGCCGTGCCCTCGCCGACGCCCGGCAGGAACAGCTCCCACACCCCGGACGCGCCGAGCGACCGCATCGGGAACTGCGTCCCGTCCCAGTGGGTGAAGTCGGCGGCGACCCGTACGCCCTGCGCGTTCGGCGCCCACACCGTGAACCGGGTGCCGGTCACGCCCTCGTGGGTCATGGGCTCGGCGCCGAGCGCCTGCCACAGCTGCTCGTGCCGGCCCTCGCGGATCAGGTGCAGGTCGAGTTCGCCGAGCGCGGGCAGGAAGCGGTACGGGTCGTGCGTCTCCTGCTCACCGCCCTCGTACGCCACGTGCAGCGTGTACTCGGGGATCTCCTCCAGCGGCAGCACGCCCGAGAAGAGGCCGTCGCCCTCCGAGACGAGGGCCGTGCGCTTGCCGCCGGTCACGACGCTCACGGAGCGGGCGAAGGGGCGCAGCGCCCGGAACACGATCCCGCCGGGGGCCGGGTGGGCGCCGAGCAGCGCGTGCGGATCGTGGTGGGCGCCCGCCAGCAGGCGCCCGCGGTCCTCCGGGCTCAGGGCGGGCGCGGTCGCGCTCGGGACCGGGCCTGACGGCTCCGGGATTGAGGTGTCTCGCAGGGCCACGGCTCAGTCTCCTCTCACAGCGAGGCGCTCGATCGCCGCCATCGGTACAGGCAGCCAGTCGGGGCGGTGCCGTGCCTCGTACAGCACCTCGTACACGGCCCGGTCCGTCTCATAGGCGCGGAGCAGTCCGTGTTTCTTGCGCGGATCCCAGCCGGCGCGGGCGGCATAGCCCGCGCAGTAGGCCTCGCGGCAGCGCCGCGCCCACTCCGGGCGCCAGGGGCGGCGCTGCCGGGCGGCGTAGTCGAAGGAGCGCAGCATCCCGGCGATGTCCCGCACGGGGGAGTGGGCGCTGCGCCGTTCGGAGAGCGGCCGGGACGGCTCGCCCTCGAAGTCGATGACGAACCACTCGCGCCCGGCCCGCAGCACCTGGCCGAGGTGCAGATCGCCGTGGATGCGCTGCGCGGGCGGCCCGGGGTCGCAGGTGGTGAGGGCGGCGAAAGCGGTCCGCAGGCCCGGCACGAACGGCTGGAGCGCGGGCACGCAGTGGGCGGCGGCGTCCAGCCGCTCGGTCATCGCCGACGCCGTAAGCCCGTTCTCCCCGGGCGCGCCGACCGGGAAGGCCGACGCCAGCGCGAGGTGCACATCCGCCGTGGCCGCGCCGAGCGCCCGGGCCTGGAGGGTGAAGTCGTCCCCGGCGGCCAGGGCGTGCAGCGCCAGTGTCCAGCCGTCGGAGGCGTCCCGCAGATACGGCTGGAGCACACCGAGCGTGGCCTTGAAGGGATGGTTCATCTGGAACCAGGCCACGGGCGCGGGGACCCGGTGGCAGCCCTGGCGGGCCAGCGCCCCGGGCACCTCCAGGTCCGGGTTCACGCCCGGCTGGATGCGCCGGAAGATCTTCAGGATGTACTCGTCGCCGTACACCAGCGAGGAGTTGGACTGCTCCGCGTCGAGCAGCCGCGGCACCAGTCCGGCGGGCACCCGCTGGTCCGGGTCGCAGTCGAAGCGCAGCGGTCCGGCGGTGCCGGGCTGCCGCAGCCGGTCCAGGAGCAGCTGGGCCGAACGGGGATCGTGCAGCGCGTCGTAGACCGTCAGACCGGCCAGCGGCCCGTCCTGCACCTGCCCGATGAGCGCCCGGCCGAGGCGCGGTGCCGGGTGTTCCCGTACGCCGAGCAGGAGCTGGTAGCAGTCGCCGGCCGGGGGAGCGCCGCCCGGCGAGGGCACTCCCGTGTGCCCGGCGTGCGTGGCGTGGACCAGCAGGTGCAGACAGCCCGGGAACAGCTCGGTCATCGACAGCAGGCCGAGCTCCGTGACGGGCCGGTCCTTGCCCGCGAACCAGCGCTGGCGGGGCAGCCAGTCGCGCAGCAGGGCGCCGAGCGACTCCATGGGCTCGGACATGCGGGTGAGGCCCGGGCGCAGGGATGCGGTCTTCGGCATGGTCACGCCTCCTCGTCCCGGCGCGTGCTCACAGTCGCCGTCCGATGCGGGATGCGACTCGGGTGAGCCGGAACCAGTAGAAGCCGTGACCCCCGAGGGTCAGCAGATACGGCAGCTCGCCGATGGCCGGGAAGCGCACCCCGCCGAACAGCTCCACCGGATGCCGCCCGGCGAACTCGCGCAGATCGAGTTCGGTGGGCTGCGCGAACCGCGCGAAGTTGTTCACGCACAGCACCAGGTCGTCCTCGTACTCGCGCAGGAACGCCAGCACCGCCGGGTTGGAGGAGGGCAGTTCGGTGTAGGTGCCGAGTCCGAAGGCGGGGTTCTGCTTGCGGATCTCGATCATGCGGTGGGTCCAGTGCAGCAGCGAGGACGGCGAGGACATCGACGCCTCGACATTGGTCACCTGGTGGCCGTAGACCGGGTCCATGATCGCCGGGAGGAAGAGGCGGCCCGGGTCGCAGGTGGAGAACCCGGCGTTGCGGTCCGGGGTCCACTGCATGGGGGTCCGGACGGCGTCCCGGTCGCCGAGCCAGATGTTGTCGCCCATGCCGATCTCGTCGCCGTAGTAGAGGATCGGCGAGCCGGGCAGGGCCAGCAGCAGCGCGGTGAACAGCTCGATCGAGTGCCGGTCGTTGTCGAGCAGGGGGGCGAGGCGCCTGCGGATGCCGATGTTGGCGCGCATGCGGGGGTCCTTGGCGTACTCGGCCCACATGTAGTCGCGCTCTTCGTCGGTGACCATCTCCAGCGTCAGCTCGTCGTGGTTGCGCAGGAAGATGCCCCACTGGCAGTTCGCGGGGATGGCCGGGGTCTTCGCCAGGATTTCCGACACCGGGTAGCGCGACTCACGGCGCACGGCCATGAAGATGCGCGGCATGACCGGGAAGTGGAAGGCCATGTGGCACTCGTCGCCGCCCTTGGCGAAGTCGCCGAAATAGTCGACGACGTCCTCGGGCCACTGGTTGGCCTCGGCGAGCAGCACCGTGTCCGGGTACTGCGCGTCGATCTCCTTGCGCACCCGCTTGAGGAACGTGTGGGAGGCGGGCAGGTTCTCGCAGTTGGTGCCCTCCGCCGCGTACAGATACGGCACCGCGTCCAGCCGGAAGCCGTCGATGCCCAGGTCCAGCCAGAACTTCAGCGCGGCCAGGATCTCCTCCTGGACGCGCGGGTTCTCGTAGTTGAGGTCGGGCTGGTGCGAGAAGAAGCGGTGGAAGAAGTACTGGCCGCGCACCGGGTCGTACGTCCAGTTCGACGTCTCCGTGTCGACGAAGATGATCCGGGCGTCCGGATAACCCTTGTCGTCGTCGGCCCACATGTAGTAGTCGCCGTAGGGCCCGTCCGGGTCCTTCCTCGACTCCTGGAACCACGCGTGCTCGTCACTGGTGTGGTTCATGACGAAGTCGATGATCACGCGCATGCCGCGCTGGTGGGCGGCGTCCACGAACTCCACGAAGTCGGCGAGGTCGCCGAACTCGGGGAGGACGGCCGTGTAGTCGGAGACGTCGTAGCCGCCGTCGCGGAGCGGGGACTTGAAGAACGGCGGCAGCCACAGGCAGTCGACGCCGAGCCACTGGAGGTAGTCCAGCTTGGCGGTCAGGCCTTTCAGGTCTCCGACACCGTCGCCGTTGCTGTCCTGGAACGAGCGGACGAGCACCTCGTAGAAGACGGCGCGCTTGAACCACTCCGGGTCCCGGTCCCTGACGGGGGTGTCCTCGAAGGTGTCCAGCACGGGCTCGTTCACGGTCATGACGTTCCTGTCCCTCCGATCGCTTGCGCGGCGGGCGGTGACAGGACGTGGAAGACGTGCGCGGGAGCCCGCCCCGGCTCGAGACGCACGTAGTTGTTCCTGCTCCAGAGGTAGGTCTCGCCGGTGAGCTCGTCGCGCACCGGCACCGACTCGTGCCAGTCCAGGCCGAGTCGCGGCATGTCCAGCGAGACCGTCGCCTCCTGGGCGTGGTGGGGGTCGAGGTTGGCGACCACCAGGACGACGTCGTTCCCCGTGCGCTTGCTGTACGCGATGAGGGAGTCGTTGTCGGTGTGGTGGAAGCGGAGATTCCTGAGCCGGCACAGCGCCGGGTGTTCCCGCCGGATGGTGTTGAGCCTGGTCAGCAGCCGGGTGATGCTGCGTCCCTCGCGCTCGGCCGCTTCCCAGTCGCGGCGGGTGAGCTGGTACTTCTCCGAGTGGAGGTACTCCTCGCTGCCTTCCTTGAGCGGGGTGTTCTCGCAGAGTTCGTAGCCGGAGTAGATGCCCCAGGTCGGGGAGAGGGTCGCGGCGAGGACGGCCCGGACCTCGAAGGCGGGGCGTCCGCCGTTCTGGAGGTAGGCGTGCAGGATGTCGGGGGTGTTGGCGAAGAAGTTCGGCCGCATGTAGGAGGCGGCTTCGCCGGAGAGTTCGGTGAGGTAGTCGGTCAGTTCCTGCTTGGTGTTGCGCCAGGTGAAGTAGGTGTAGGACTGCTGGAAGCCGATCTGGGCCAGGGTGGCCATCATCGCCGGGCGGGTGAAGGCCTCGGCCAGGAAGATCACGTCCGGGTCGGTGCGGTTGATGTCCGCGATGACCCGCTCCCAGAAGACGACCGGCTTGGTGTGCGGGTTGTCCACGCGGAAGATCCGCACGCCGGTGTCCATCCAGTGCCGCAGGATGCGCACGGTCTCGGCGATGAGGCCGTCCATGTCGGCGTCGAAGGCGATGGGGTAGATGTCCTGGTACTTCTTCGGCGGGTTCTCGGCGTAGGCGATGGTGCCGTCGGGGCGGTGGTGGAACCACTCAGGGTGCTTCTGCACCCAGGGGTGGTCCGGCGAGCACTGCAACGCGAAGTCGAGGGCCACCTCCATGCCCAGGTCCCGGGCCTGGTCGACGAACCAGGTGAAGTCCTCCAGGGTGCCCAGGGCGGGGTGGACGGCGTCGTGGCCGCCCTCGGGGGAGCCGATCGCCCAGGGCACGCCGACGTCGTCGGGGCCGGGGGAGAGGGTGTTGTTCTTGCCCTTGCGGAAGGTCGTGCCGATCGGGTGGATCGGGGGCAGGTAGACGACGTCGAAGCCCATCGCGGCGATCGCCGGGAGGCGCCGGGCCGCGGTGCGGAACGTGCCGTGCGGCTGCTCGCGGGTGCCTTCGGAGCGGGGGAAGAACTCGTACCAGGAGCCGTACAGGGCCCGCTCGCGCTCCACGAGCAGGGGCAGGGGCTCGGAGGTGGTGACCAGGTCCCGGAGGGGATGGCGGGCCAGTACCTCGTCCACCTCTGGCGTCAACGCAGCGGCAAGCCGTGCCGGAGGGGGCAGTGAGTCGTCGCGCAGGGTCCGCGCCGCGCCCAGCAGCACACCGCGGCCGTCGTTCTTCGGCACGCCCGCCGCCGCCCGCTCGTAGAGGTCGGCGCCCTCCTCCAGGACCAGGCCCGGGTCGATGCCCGCCGGCACCTTGATGTCCGCCGCCCGGCGCCAGGTGGCCACCGGATCGCTCCAGGCCTGCACCCGGTACGACCAGCGGCCGACCGCGTCGGCGGTGACCTCGGCGCCCCAGCGGTCGCTGCCCGGGGCCAGCTCCCGCATCGGCGTCCACGGTCCGGGGCGGCCCTCGGGGTCCTTGAGCACCACATTGGCGGCCACCGCGTCGTGCCCCTCCCGGAACACGGTGGCGGTGACCTCGAACGTCTCTCCCACGACCGCCTTCGCCGGCCTGTTGCCGCTCTCCACGGCCGGTCGGACATCCCGTACCGGGATACGGCCGATGGCCCGGGTCCTACTCATGGTCCTCACCTCCACCGTGCTCGGAACCGGGCCCCCAGGGCCCGGTTCATGGGGACAAGATGTGCGGGAAGGTCCTCACCTTCCCGCCGGGTACCGCCGCTCCGCCGCCGCTGGTCTTCGTCGTACCGCGGTCGCCGGACGGGGGCGTTCGTTCTGTTCCTGCAGACAGGTGACCTGCTGCTCCTGCAGATAGGTGAGCTGGTTGGTCCGCAGATACCGCTCGGCCGCGTCCGCCGCCTCCCGCGCGCAGCGCTTGCCCATCAGCACGCAGAGCGTGTAGCCGGAGTCCTCGAACGTGGTCCGCACCGTGCGATCGTTGGGTGCCGCGAGCATCACGCGTTCCCAGGCCCGGTAACGCCGCAACTGCCGGGCGACTTCGGCTTTGGCGGGTAGCAGCATGGCGCCGATCACCTTTCGGGCTCGAGGGGCACGGTCTCCCGACGGCCGGACGGCGGCCGCGCGCACAGCGCCACGGAACCGTCCCGACGATCGAGTTCTGTCACACATGGTGCATGTATGACCACGCAACGTCCTGTTGGAGCTTCAACCAGTGGCGCGTCCGGGTGAGAGGTTCAGGCCACGGAGGCACGCTCGGTCATGGCCCGACCGCCTCGGCCGTGTGCTCGTGTTGCACGAACGGGCTAGCGGCCTCACTCTGAGGGTGACTCAGAAGCGATAGACGCTCACGTTCCGTGCTCGGGGCTCGTACCGCAGGACTGCGGGAGCGAGGAGGAGCTGAGCCTCGCGGTGAGGAGCCGACCGATGAAGACCGCAGTGCCCTGCTACTACCACCTCGACGTGGAAGTCAGCCCGGAACGGGTGGGACAGGTCAGCCGCATTCTGGCCGCTCACCTGAAGTTCTGGGATCTGGACAACCTGATCCAGCCCGTCTGCGGCGGTGCCGAGATGCTGCTCGAGGCCATCGACGAACACGCCACGGACAAGAACACCTCGATCGAGATGTGGTGGAACGGGCAGCACCTGATCACCGCCATCGGGGACAACGACCGCGCCCTGCGCCCCGACCAGGAACTGCGAGGCTGCCTGGAGCACCTCGCGGCGATGAGCGACGGCTGGGGCTGCTGCGCCACCGAGACCGGCAGCAAGGTCATCTGGTTCTCGCAGCGCGCCCGCGCCGGCGAACGCGTCCCGCTGGTGCCGACCGCGCCGGCCCCCCGCGTCAGCGAGGGCCTCGACGTGCCCCGCGAGGTGCGCGTCGCACAACTGGCCGGCCCCGCCGGTGCCCCGGACGAGGTCCTGGAGGAAGCCCGGTGACCCGTCGGCGGAACAGGACAGGGGCGTCCGCCTGGAGCGGGCGCCCCTATCCGCTGGGCGCGTCCTACGACGGGGAGGGCACCAACTTCGCCCTCTTCAGCGAGGTCGCCGAGCGGGTCGAGCTGGTCCTCGTCGACGACGACGGCACCCACACCCAGGTGCCGCTGGCCGAGGTCGACGGCTTCGTATGGCACGGCTACCTCCCCGGCGTCGGCCCCGGCACCCGGTACGGCTACCGCGTGCACGGCCCGTGGGCCCCGGCCGCCGGCCACCGCTGCAACCCGGCGAAGCTTCTGCTAGACCCGTACGCCCGCGCCGTGGACGGTCAGATCGACAACCACCCCTCGCTCCACGAGCGGAACCCGGACGGCCCCGACCCGGCCGACAGCGCCGGGCACACCATGCTCGGCGTGGTGACCGACCCGGCCTTCGACTGGGGCGACGACCGCCCGCCCAGCCGTGCCTACGCCGACACGGTGATCTACGAGACCCACGTCAAGGGCTTCACACGCACCCACCCCGGGGTGCCCGCCGAGCTCCGCGGCACCTACGCCGGACTGGCCCACCCCGCGGCCGTCGAGCACCTCACCTCGCTCGGCGTCACGGCCGTCGAGCTGATGCCGGTCCACCAGTTCGTCCAGGACGGCGTGCTCCAGGGCCGCGACCTCGCCAACTACTGGGGCTACAACACCATCGGCTTCTTCGCCCCGCACAACGCCTACGCCGCGCACGGCACCCGAGGCCAGCAGGTCGCCGAGTTCAAGTCGATGGTGAAGACCCTGCACGCGGCCGGGCTCGAAGTGATCCTCGACGTCGTCTACAACCACACCGCCGAGGGCAACGAGAAGGGCCCCACCCTGTCCTTCCGGGGCATCGACAACTGCTCGTACTACCGTCTGGTCGACGGCGACTGGGAGCACTACTACGACACCACCGGCACCGGCAACAGCCTGCTGATGCGCCACCCCTACGTACTCCAGCTGATCATGGACTCGCTGCGGTACTGGGTCACCGAGATGCATGTCGACGGCTTCCGCTTCGACCTCGCGGCCACGCTGGCCCGGCAGTTCCACGAGGTGGACCGGCTGTCGGCGTTCTTCGACCTCATCCAGCAGGACCCGGTGATCAGCCGCGTCAAGCTGATCGCCGAGCCGTGGGACGTCGGCGAGGGCGGCTACCAGGTGGGCAACTTCCCGCCGCTGTGGTCGGAGTGGAACGGCATGTACCGCGACGCCGTCCGCGACTTCTGGCGGGGCGAGGATCACACGCTCGGAGAGTACGCCTCACGGCTCACCGGCTCCTCCGACCTCTACGCCCACAGCAGGCGCCGGCCCCGCGCCAGCGTCAACTTCGTCACCGCGCACGACGGTTTCACCCTGCGCGACCTCGTCTCCTACAACGACAAGCACAACGAGGCCAACGGCGAGGACAACCAGGACGGCGAGAACACCAACCGCTCCTGGAACTGCGGCGCCGAGGGCCCCACCCGCGACCCGGCCGTACGGGAACTGCGCACCCGCATGCAGCGCAACCTCCTCGCCACCCTGCTGCTCTCCCAGGGCATCCCGATGCTCTCCCACGGCGACGAACTCGGACGCACCCAGCGCGGCAACAACAACGCCTACTGCCAGGACAACGAGATCTCCTGGATCGACTGGCGGCTCACCGACGAACAGCGCGACCTGCTGGCGTTCACCCGGTACGTCATCCGGCTGCGCACCGCGCACCCCGTGCTGCGCCGGCGCCGCTTCTTCCTGGGCGAGACCCTCACCCGCGCGGACCAGCCGCTGCCCGACCTGGTGTGGCTGGCGCCCGACGCCCAGGAGATGACCGACGACGACTGGCAGCGCGGCGACGCGCACTCGGTCGGCGTCTTCCTCAACGGCGACGCCATCGCCGAACCCGATCCCCGCGGCCGGCCCGTCGTCGACGACTCCTTCCTGCTGCTGACCAACAGCCACTGGGAGCCGGTGGACTTCCGCCTGCCGGACGCCGCCTACGGCGAGCGCTGGACGGCGCTGATCGACACCGCCGACCCGGAGGGCACCCCCGACGAGACGGAGCACAAGGCGAGCACGGGCCTCACCGTCGGTGCGCGCAGCCTGGTCCTGCTGTCCCGGCCGTCCCGGAAGACCGGCTGAGCCGGATCAGCGGCCCCGGCGCGAGGTCACCGTGAACTGGGCGCCGTCGTGGTCGCGCAGCACGGCCTCGTCCCCGCCCTTGGACAGCACACTGCCGCCGTGCAGCTCCGCCGTGCGGGCACAGGCCTCCACGTCGTCGACGGTGAAGTGGACCTGCCAGTGCGGCCGGATCGTCGGGTCGGGGGCCGACTCCAGCGCCCCCGACTCGATCCGTGCCACCACGTCACCGCCGCTGCGCAGCACGACCTCCCCGCCCTCGTAGTGGACCTCGCAGCCGCCGGTGCGCTGTGTCGCCCAGTCGAGGACCTCGCCGTAGAAGATGGCCGCGTCGAAGGCGTCACGCGTGTGCAGCGTGATGAAGACCGGCTGCGCGTTGCGCCAGGTCTCCCAGTCGGTGAACAGGTCGCCCTCCCAGATCCCGAAGGTCGCCCCGTCCCGGTCCGCGAGCAGCGCCGCCCGCCCGGGCGGCAGGGAGATCGGCCCGACGGCGGTGGTGCCCATGCGTTCCTGGACGCGCGCCACCGCCTCGTCCGCGCTGCGCACGGCGAAGTACGGCGTCCACGCCACCGCCATCTGCCACATGGTCGCCACGCCCGCGATCCCGGCCACCGGCGAGCCGTCCGCCAGCGCGATCCGGTGCCGGTCGCCCAGCTTGGCCGGCCGCCACTGCCAGCCCAGCACGGCACTGTAGAACTCCTCCGTCGCCTTGACGTCCCGGCTGGTCAGGCTCACCCAACAGGGCGCGCCGACCACGGAGTGTGATGAGACGACGTCCTTCGTGCCGGACGGGGCGGGCATGTCGTGGTTCATGGTGTCGCGTCCTGATCTCGTCGGCCTGGCAGCCACCGGAGGATTGCACCCAGTGTCCAACCGGAACCGCTGTGGGCGCCTGCCGAGTACCCCGGCGGCGACGCACAAACGGTGTCGTGAACCGGCCTGGTCCGCCCCGGTGGCACCGGGCGGGCCGAGTGACGACGATGGATGGGTCGGACACTGCGTCAAGGCACTCAAGCACCCTGCGAGGCCACACGGACAGCGGCGCACCGGACCCGGAGGTGACCATGCCCACGGACGGGGGCTCGGAGCGGATCTTCGAGCTGCAGGAGGAGATCCAGCAGCTCAAGGAGGCGGTCGTCTCCCACGCCGTCGTGGACCAGGCGATCGGGATGGTCGTGGCGCTCGGCCGGGTCTCGCCCGACCAGGGGTGGGCCGTGCTGAAGGACGTCTCCCAGCACACCAACATCAAGCTGCGCAACGTCGCGGAACTGATCCTCGTCTGGGGGCGCACCGGCATGATGCCCCAGGGGATACGGGCCGCGCTGGAGGACGCCCTCGACCGCGCCGGACCGACGCAGATCCCGGGAACACCGCCGGAGGCCTGATCCCCCGGCGGTCCCGAGCGGCTCATCCGGTCTCGGCCAGCAGCTCCTCACGCAGATGGGCGAAGCAACTGCTGAGCAGCCGGGAGACGTGCATCTGCGAGATGCCGAGCTGCTCGGCGATGCGGCTCTGCGTCATGCCCTTGAAGAACCGCAGATAGAGGATGATCCGCTCGCGCTCCGGCAGCGCTTCCAGACAGGGCCTGACGGCCACCCGGTTGACCACGGTGTCGAAGGCCGGGTCAGGACCGCCGATCGCGTCCCCGAGGGCGTAGCCGTCCGTCCCCGGCATCTCAGCCTCCAGCGACAGCGCGGAGAAGCACTCCAGGGCCTCCATGCCGGTGCGCACCTCGCCCTCGGTGAGGTGGGCGTACTCGGCGATCTCGGCGACCGTGGGGGAGCGGCCGGGGGTGGTCTGGGACAGCTCCTTGGCGGCGTGCCGCACCCGGTTGCGCAGGTCCTGGACCCGGCGGGGCACGTGCAGCGTCCACATGTGGTCACGGAAGTGGCGCTTGATCTCGCCGGTGACCGTGGGGACGGCGTAGGCCTCGAAGGCGTTGCCGCGCGCCGGGTCGTAGTGGTCGACGGCCTTGACGAGGCCGAGGGCGGCCACCTGGTACAGGTCCTCCAGGGCCTCGCCCCGGCCGCGGAAACGGACGGCGATCCGCTCGGCCATGGGCAGCCAGGCCTCGACCAGCTCGTCGCGCAGGGCCTTGCGCTCGGGCCCCTCGGGCAGCTTCGCGAGACGTTCGAACGCCGCGGCGGTGTCGGGGGCGTCGTCGTGGGGGTGCGTTCTGGTGCTGCCGGCGATACGCATGATGCGCACCTCCCTGAGCAGGTGCCGAATGGACAGACACCGTGGGAAGGCGCGGACTCGGACCTCACGGCGGGCACCGGGGGCCCGGGCGGCTCCCACGGACGTGCCTCCTGTCCGAAGCACTTCACAGCCCATTCCCGGGCGGGAAGATTACGAAACAATTCAGACAATACGCCCACTTGGCCTTTCTTGACTTCTCTTGGCCTCCCTTGACCTCTCCTTGGGTCGATTAGCTCTGCTACAGAACTAATCTCGGCCGCATGGAGCCGGAGACCTTCCCCGAAGAGCTGGCCGACGCGCTCGTCGGGGTCCAGCGGCTGATCAGGCGGCGCCTGCGGCGCGAGATGCCCGACCCGCGGCTGCGCGGCGCGGAGGCGGAGCTGCTACGGCTGGTCGTGACCCGCCCCGGGATCGGCATCTCGGACGCCGCCAAGGACCTCGGGCTGGCGGCCAACTCCGTGTCGACCCTGGTCAATCAACTGGCGGGGGCGGGCTATCTGGTCCGCGAGCGGGACCCGGCCGACCGGCGGGCCGCCCGGCTGCTGCCCACACCCGCCGCACGGACACGGCTCGACGCATGGCGCCGGCGGCGCGCCGCCCTCGTACGACGCCATGTGTCCCGCCTGGACGACACGGACCGCCAGGCGCTGCTGGCGGCGATCCCGGCCCTGCGCAAGCTGGCCGACACCCTGCACGAGGAGGCCGAGGAGTCATGACCCGGGACACCGACCCACCCCAGGCCGATGCCGTCGCCTGCACCGGACTCGCCTACGCCTTCGGCGCCGCCAACGCCGTGGACGGGCTCGACCTCACGGTCCGGCAGGGCGAGGTCTTCGGGCTGCTCGGCCCCAACGGCGCCGGCAAGACCACGGCCATCCGCTGCGTCACCACCCTGCTGCCGGTGCCCGCCGGCATGGTCCGCGTCTTCGGCCACGACACCGCCGGCGACCGCATGGCCGTACGCCGCCTGCTCGGCTACGTACCGCAGCAACTGTCCGCGGACGCCGGTCTCACCGGCCGGGAGAACGTCGCTCTGTTCGCCCGCGTCTTCGACGTGCCGCGCCGGGAACGCGCCGAACGCGTGGCCCAGGCCCTGAGGGCGGTCGGTCTCGCCGACGCCGCCGACCGGCTGGCCGCCACGTACTCCGGCGGCATGGTCCGCCGGCTCGAACTCGCTCAGGCCCTGGTCAGCGCGCCGCGCCTGCTGATCCTCGACGAGCCCACCATCGGCCTCGACCCGATCGCCCGCACCGGCGTGTGGGAGCACATCGGCGCCGTCCGCGCGGCCACCGGCATGACCGTGCTCGTGACCACCCACTACATGGACGAGGCCGACCAGTACTGCGACCGGGTCGCCCTCATGCACCGCGGCCGGATCCGCGCCCTCGGCACCCCGGACGAGCTCAGGGAAGGGCTCGGCGCACGCCGCCGCGCCGCGGGCACGGCCACGGACACGCTGCCCACGCTCGAGGACGTCTTCCGTGACGTGGCAGGCAGCGGTCTCGACGACGAGGCAGGAGATTTCCGCGATGTCCGAAGCACCCGCCGCACGGCACGCCGTGTCGGCTGACCCCGTCCGCGACGACACCGTCGCCCTGCTGCTGAAGCCCCCGCGGCCCCGCGCCGGATGGCGGCTGCTGCCCGCCCGCGTCGGCGCGATGTGCGCGGTCGAACTGCAGAAACTGCGCCACGACCGCACCGAGTTGTACACCCGGGCGGTGCAGCCCGCCCTCTGGCTGCTGATCTTCGGTCAGACCTTCACCCGCATCAGGGCGATCCCCACCGGCGGCATCCCCTACGTCGACTACCTGGCGCCCGGCATCATCGCCCAGTCCGCGATGTTCATCGCCATCTTCTACGGCATCCAGATCATCTGGGAGCGCGACGCCGGAATCCTCAACAAGCTGCTCGTCACGCCCACTCCGCGATCGGCTCTGATCACCGGCAAGGCCTTCGCCGCGGGTGTGAAGTCGCTGGTCCAGGCGGTCGTCGTGCTCCTCATCGCGGCCCTGCTCGGCGTGGCGCTGACCTGGAACCCGCTGAAACTGCTCGCCGTCGCCGCGATCGTCGTCCTCGGCTCGGCCTTCTTCTCCTGCCTGTCGATGACCATCGCCGGCATCGTCCTGAGCCGCGACCGCCTCATGGGCTTCGGACAGGCGATCACCATGCCGCTCTTCTTCGGCTCCAACGCCCTCTACCCGGTGTCCGTGATGCCGGGCTGGCTCCAGGCCGTCAGCAAGGCCAACCCTCTCAGCTACGAGGTGGACGCCCTGCGCGGACTCCTCCTCGGCACGCCCCACCATCTGGCGGCCGATTTCGCGGTGCTGCTCGTCGCCGCCGCGCTCGGCGTCACCGCGGCCTCGGCCCTGCTGGGCCGGCTGGCCCGTTGATCTTCACTCGGGAAAGTGATGTGCGGCACGCCTCGGCAACCGCTTTCTCCGACTGTTTCCGGATAACCGCTGGGCACGGCTTGATCGCCGATCAAATGGGATGAACTGCCTGGCCACAGCGCATTCCGCTCATTTGACAGTGCGCTGAGACCACAGATAGGAAGCAGCTTCCAGAGGTCGAGAGGGGCACCGTGTACGAGCCGAACGTGGTCGGGGACTGGCAGGAGTACGACGAGCATGCCGGTCTGCGGGTCCGCGTCCACCGTCTGGAGCCGGCCGAGCCACCCCGCGGCCGTGACGACGCCGCCGACGGGCTGACGTACTTCTGCCTCCGCGTGACCGTCGAGAACCGCGGCCGCCGGCACCTCGGCGTCCATCTCGAGGACGGTCAGATCGACGTACGGATCGGCCCGGACGGCGAGAGCGCCTTCCTCGACTGGCGCAACTCGCAGTTCATCGAGGGCTTCGACGTCTATCCGCTGCGCCGGGCCACCGCCGTGCTGTACGCGGCCGGCACCGAGGCGTCCCTGAGCCTCGTGGACGTCCAGGTCCAGCTGCGCGTCGAAGAGGAGTGGACCGAGCGCCGGCTGTGGTCGGGCGGCATCGGTGTCCACGAGGGGCCCGCCGGGACCCAGCAGGGCGCGGTGCGGGACAGCCTGGCGCACCAGGTGAGCGTCTTCCTGCGGGATCAGGCGGAGGAAGGCACCGCCTGATCCGGCGTCAGGGCATCCCGCCGACCGCTCAGTGCGGGATGCCGTCGATGATCTCGCGGGCGCCCTGACGCAGCAGGGCCACGGCGACCGAGGTGCCGAGCGTGGCCGGGTCGAGCCGGCCCGCCCACTCGTGGGCGTTCAGCCGCGTCTTGCCGTCCGGGGTGAACACACAGGCCCGCAGGGACAGTTCGCCACTGCGGTCCACCCGCGCGAACCCGGCGATGGGGCTGTTGCAGTGCCCCTGCAGCACATGCAGGAACATGCGCTCGGCCGTCGTCTCCCGGTAGGTGTCCGGGTCGCCGAGTCCGCTCACCGCGTCGATGAGGTCCGCGTCGCCCTCGCGGCACTGGAGCGCCAGCACGCCCGCGCCGATGGGCGGCATCATCGCCTCCGTGGACAGGATCTCGCTGATCACGTCCTCCCGGCCGATGCGCTCCAGGCCGGACACCGCGAGCAGCAGCGCGTCGGCCTCTCCGGCGGCGAGCTTCGCCAGGCGGCGGTTGGCGTTGCCGCGGAACGGCACACACTCCAGGTGCGGATGCGTGGCGGCCAGTTGGGCGACCCGGCGCACCGAGGAGGTGCCGATCCGGGTGCCGGCCGGCAGTTCGTCCAGGGTGAGCCCGCCGGGATGGATCAGGGCGTCCCGGATGTCGTCCCGCTTGAGGAACGCGGCGAACACGGTGCCCGCGGGGAGCGGCCGGTCGGCGGGCACGTCCTTCATGCAGTGCACGGCGAGATCGGCCTCCCCGGCCAGCAGCGCCGCGTCGACCTCCTTGGTGAACGCGCCCTTGCCCTCGACCTGGGACAGATCGCCCATCCACTTGTCGCCGGTGGTCTTCACCGGCACGACCTCGGTGCGCACTCCGGGATGGGCGGCGGCCAACTCGGCCCGGACACGCTCCACTTGGGCGAGCGCCATGGGCGAGTCGCGGGAGACGATACGGATCAGTTCGGGGACGGACATGCGGACACGATAGACCCTCTCGCGGACGCGTTCGTGCCGTACCTCCCTCCGACCGCCCGGCGTCGCGCGTCAGTTCGGGACGAGCGGCTCGCTCAGCTCGACCGCGCGCAGCGCCGCGGCGAGGGCCCGCCCGTCGCCGACGTCGAGGGCGGTGTCGGTGAGCTTGATGACGTGTTCGTCGCCATGGGCGAGGGCCGCTTCCAGCACTTCCTCGGGCGTGCGGTCCGGTGCGGGGACGGCGGCGACGGGTTCGGCGGTGGCGTACATGGCGGTGACCGCCGCCGACGCCGTCCAGGCCGCGTGCAGGCTCGGCGCCCACAGCTCACGCGGCAGGGAGGCGAGGGTGCGCAGTACGGCGTTGGGTGCCGTCGCCGCGTGCACCAGCATGATCTCCTGGCCGTGCCCGTGCGTGGCGTACCGGTGCGTCGCGGCCCGGACCAGCTCGGTGAGGCGGGCCCGGGCCGTGTCCGGGTCGCTCACGTCGCCGGCCCACAGCGGCAGTCGCCGTACGGCCGTCAGCCGGTCGGGGAATCCGCCCCGGGGGTCGTCGATCGGCGGCACGGCGTCCAGGGAGCGCGCGGCGTCCGGTGCGGCGGGCAGCGGTTCGACGCCGGAGACGGGGCGGTGCCGGGCCGCCCAGTAGCCCAGTCCGTGCGCGAGTTCGGCGAACCGCGGCGCGTTCTCCCCGGCCTCCAGTGCGCGTACGGCATGCCCGACGCGGATCACGGGGTGAGTGGAGCCGCCGTACATCCCGGGCAGCAGCCGGGGCCACCACACGGCGAGGACCTCCCGCCACGGCCGCTCGGTGAGCGCCCGGGTGAAGTGGGTGATCCAGTCGGCGGCCCGGCGCGGATCCCCCAGGGCCTCCCGCCAGTCGGCGTCGGTCACGGGCGCGAGGGGAGCGGGGAAGTCCTCCAGCTTGTTCCGGTACAGATCCAGCCAGCGGTGCACGGCATCGGCCCGGCCGCGCGCGGTGAGCGCCTCGACGACCATGGGGGCGTGGTTGGTGAGCCGGCCGAGCCGCTCCGGGCCCGAGGCGTGGAGCCGTTCGAGAGCTTCCTCGAGGGTCCCGGTCGTGTCGTGGGTGTCCATGACGCGACGCTATGCGGACGCCCCGCGCCGACGGATCGGACGCGGGGCGGAAGCCGGACCCGCCCGGGGACCTAGATCCCCGGGCGGAGCGAGCGGGATCAGGCGCCGGGATGAGGCGCCGGGATCAGGCGTACGGGTCGAACGCGATGCCGGACGGCTTGGCCGAGGCGAGGTGGTTGGCGAAGTTGGCGTCCTTCAGGCCGAAGTTGGCGCTGCCGAAGTTGTAGGACGTGAGCTTGTCGCGCACCCCGGCCGGGTAGCCGTTCCAGCCGACCAGCGCCGGGTACTGCCAGGTGCCCTTGTGGTTCTCCGGCGGCTCGTCGCCCGAGTTCGCCAGGCGGAAGCAGTGCGTGCTGACGCCGTCCTTGTGGTAGACGATCTTCGCGTGCGTGCCGTCGAAGCGGACCGCGGACGCCGCGTGCACGTCGAACGAGCCGTGGGCGGACGTCGACACGTACTTGACCTGGTTGTCCTGCACGAACACCGCGACGTGCTCGAAGTCGTGCCGGTGGCCGCCGATGCTGCTCCCGGCGACGGCCTGGTCCTTCTCGAAGTAGAGCGCGTACAGGATCGCGCACCAGCCGTTGTTGCACTTGGAGCGCGCGTAGCCGTTGGTGTTGTCCAGGTCCGAGGCGTCGCGGCAGTCGCCGTTGAGGGCGCCGGTCGGGTTGAGCCCGCCGTTGACCGTGCCGTCCGGGCCGATCGCGGGCGTGGAGTAGCAGCCGTCGGTGTCGTAGTCGTAGGCGGGCTGGTACGTCTGCTCCAGCGACTCCGCGTTCGCGGGCAGCGCCCTCGGCGGCGCGGCGAAGGCCGTGGCGGGGAAGGCGAGGACGAGGGCGGCCGCACCGGCCAGACCGGTGACCCATCTCCTGCGGTGTGCGAACGGGCGTGACGACACTGCGTCCTCCTCATGTTCCGGGCGCAGCCCAACGGCTGTGGGGGAAAGGGAGGTTCAGCTTCCAGGCTGAACGCGTCCATGCCAAGAGGAGGGAAGGATCTCAGAAGTGAATCACTGCCCAACAACCGGCGCCCGGGCGCCGCTTCAGACCAAGTCGTCCGGGATGTCCGCCGCCGCCTCCCCGGGCGCGAGATCCGGCCGCAGCCGCAGCCAGGACGGCTGCCGCAACAGGCCCTCCCGGGTGCGGGCGCTGTAGCGGACCTCGCCGACCAAGCGGGGGACGACCCAGTGCGCGCCCGGAGCGCGCGGGGCCGGGTCGAAGGGGCAGATGTCGGTCGCGGCGGCCCGCAGCAGCCCGGCGAGTTCGGTCCGTTCGGCCTCGCTCCAGCCGGTGCCCACGTTCCCGACGTACCGCAGCCGCCCCGCGACACGCTGCCCGACCAGCACCGCGCCCGGCAGCCCGGTGAGCCGTCCCTTGCCGGGCTGCCAGCCGCCGACCAGGACGTCCTCGGTGCGCATGTTGCGGATCTTGATCCAGGCCCGGGAGCGCGTCCCCGGTTCGTACACCGAGTCCAGCCGTTTGCAGACCAGGCCCTCCAGGCCGTGCGCGCGGGTGGCGGCCAGGGCCTCGGCGCCGTGGCCGACCAGTGCGGCCGGGGTCGACCAGGCGGGTCCGGTGAGCGCGAGGTCCTCCAGCGCCGAGCGGCGTCGCGCGTAGGGGAGCCGGATCAGCGCCTGGTCCTTCAGGTGCATCAGGTCGAAGAGCACGAGGTGGACCGGGACCTCCGCGGCTCGCCGCGCCGCCCTGGCGGGTGCGTGGGCCAGGCCCATCCGGGACTGGAGCAACTGGAAGTTCGCGCGGCCCTGTTCGTCCAGGGCCAGGATCTCCCCGTCCAGCACGGCGGGCATGGGCCCGAGCGCGGTGCCCAGCGGCCCCAGTTCGGGATACGCGGCCGTGATGTCCTCCCCGGAGCGGGCCCGCAGCAGCACGCTGCCGTCCCCGGGGAGATAGACCACCACACGCTGGCCGTCCTGCTTGGTCTCGTACGCCCAGCGCGCGTCCTGAGCGGCGGGCGGCAGGGTGCCGGGCGTGGCGAGCATGGGCGGGATCAGCGGCAGGTCCACGGGGTGAGGTGTGGACGCACCGGGGCGCGGTCACGCGCGTTCTCCGCGTCTTTCGCCTGAACGGCGTCGATGTCCGGCGGTGTGGTCTGCCCGGCCGCCGCGATCCGGCTCCTGGAGTGATTTACTTGAGTTACGCAACGAGATGGTAAAGTGGCTCCCATGTCCACACCACCGCTCCCCGACGTCCCCTCCCCGGAAGTGATCGAGATCGAGCGTGCGCTCACCCGTATCACGTACCTGAGCACGCGCGCCCGCCAGCACGAGCGGCTGATGGCCCTGGCGGGCGTGCCGCTCGACCGGGCCGCCGTCGCGCTGCTGCGGCAGGTCGCCGACTCCGAGCCGCTGCGGCCGGGGGAACTCGCCGCGCGGCTGGGTGTGGAAGCCTCGCACGTCACGCGCACGGTGCAGCAGTTGCAGAAGTCCGGCTACGTCACCCGCGTCCCCGACCCCGACGACCGGCGCGCCCAGCGCATCGAGCTCACCGACGCCGGCCGGCAGGCCATCGCCAAGGTCCGCGAGGCCGGCGTCCGCGGCATGCAGATGGCCCTGTCCGACTGGTCGCCCGAGGAGCTGCGGCAGCTCGCCGGCCTCTTCCACCGCATGGTCGACGACTTCCTCGCCCACGCCGTCGAGGAGGAGCCCGAGCCGCAGACCGCGCCGGTGGGCGGCCCTTGATCCAGGCTGCCGTGGGTCGCGTCTGATGACAGGTCACCGTGCGGCCGGGTCCCGCGGATCCGACCGCTCGGCGACCGAGGGGCCCGGCGGCGAGGGCTCGCGCAGTCGGCACAGCAGGAGGCGGCCCAGTGCGGGCAGCGCGATCAGTGGGAGTAGCGCCGTCCGAAGGGACGTCGCGTCGGCCAGGGCTCCGATCGCGGGGGCGGCGAGGCCGCCGACGCTCACGGTCAGGCCCAGCGTGACACCGCTCGCGGTGCCCACGCGCCGGGGCAGAAAGTCCTGGCCCAGAGTGATGTGCAGCGAGAACGGCACGTACAGGCCCGCCGACGTCAGCGCGACGAACGGATACACCGCGGGCCCGGGAACCAGGACCAGACCGGCCACGGCCAGGACGGTCAGGGCGTACGACCGGCGCACCACCGCCATCCGCCCGTACCGCTCGGCCAGCCTGCCCCCGGCCAGCGTGCCCACCGCGCCACCGGCGTAGAGCACGAACAGCGCCGCCGTACCGGCCGCCTCCCCACCCCCGGTGCGCTCCCGCACATACAGGGAGACGAACGCGCTCAGGCCGACGAACACGACCGAGCGGCACACCACAGCCCCGGACATCCGCAGGAACGACGCCCAGTCGTCCCGGCCCTCGGCGACGGACGCGCCGCCGCCCTCGCCCCAGGACCCGGCCGAGCGCACCGCCGCCGCGCACAGGGCCGCGCCCGCCAGGGCGGGGACGACCAGGAGAGGTGAGGCGTCCAGCCCGCCCGTGGCCACCACGGCGAAGACCAGCAGGGGTGCCAGGGCGAAACCGGCGTTGCCGCCGAAGGAGAACCAGCTCATCCCCGTGTGCCGACCGCGCGCGACGGCCCGCGCCACCCGGGCGGCCTCCGGATGGTAGGCGGCCACACCGACCCCCGACACGGCGACCGCCGCCAGGGTCAGCGCGTAGGAGCCGGTCACGCCGCTCAGCGCCACGCCGGCCCCGGCCGTCAGCGCGCTGAGCGGCAGCAGCCACGGCATCGCCCGCCGGTCGGTGAGCACCCCGAACAGCGGCTGCACCAGCGACGACAGCAGCGAGGCCGCCAGGACGACACCCGAAGCGGCGGCATAGGAGTAGGCGCGCTCGGCGACGAAGTACGGCACCAGAGCGGCCACGGCTCCCTGGTACACGTCCACGCAGGCGTGCCCCAGGGACATCAACAGGACGGGTCGGTCGCGTCTCGAAGCGGTCATCCGGCGATCGTCCTCGGCGGCACGCATGGCCCGCTTCCGATAATCTGCCCGACTGTGCCGAACATCCGCCACACCCCCGAGGCGCCGACCCGCGCCCAGCGGCTGACCGCCGGAGACCGTATCGACGCGCACCGGCACGACGACCACCAGATCGTCTACGCGGGCGCAGGCGTCGTCGCCGTCACCACCGACTCTGGCACCTGGTTCGCGCCCGGCACCCGCGCCATCTGGGTTCCCGCCGGCACCGTGCACGCCCACCGCGCCCACGGCCGCCTCGACCTGCACCTGGTCGGCCTGCCCGCCGACGACAACCCCCTCGGCCTGGACCACCCCGCCGTCCTCGCCGTCAGCCCGCTGCTGCGCGAGCTGATCCTCGCCTACACCCGCGACCCCGGCGACGACAGCCCCGAGCGTCGCCGGCTGCGCGCCGTCCTGCGCGATCAGCTACGCCACTCGCCGCAGCAGCCCCTGCGCCTGCCCACGCCCGCCGATCCCCGGCTGGCCGCCGTCTGCGCGCTCGTGCACGCCGACCCCGCCGACGCCCGTACCCTCGCCGCGCTCGGCGCCGCCACCGGGGTGGGGGAGCGCACCCTGAGCCGGCTCTTCCGCGCCGAGTTCGGCATGACCTTCCCGCAGTGGCGCACGCAGTCGCGGCTCTACCACGCCCTGCGGATGCTGGCCGACGGCCTGCCCGTCACGACCGTCGCCCACCGCTGCGGCTGGTCCTCCGCCAGCGCGTTCATCGACGTCTTCCGCCGCTCGTTCGGCTACACCCCGGGCGCCCACAACCGCCGCGGCTGACCTGGCGAACCCCGGTCCGGCCACCCCTTTACCGCCCGGTAATATCGCGCGGCAGGCCATCAGAGGAGGAACCGTGTCCCGGTCCGAACGCTCGCCCCTACTGCTCGCCGGCCTGCTGGCCGCCGCGGGGGTAGCCCACTTCGCCGCCCCACGCTCGTTCGACGCGACCATTCCGCGCGCTCTGCCGGGCACGCCCCGGACCTGGACCTACGCCAGCGGCGTCGCCGAGCTGGCGCTGGCCGCGGGCCTGGCCGCGCCCCGTACCCGCAAGGCGGCCGCGCTGGCCACGACGGCCTTCTTCGTCGGGGTGTTCCCCGCCAATGTGAAGATGGCCGCCGACTGGCGCCACCGCCCCACGCCGCAGAAGGCCGCCGCCTTCGGACGCCTGCCCCTGCAGGTGCCGCTCGTGCTCTGGGCCCGCGGCGTCGCACGGAACGCGGAGGGCCGGTCGTGAGCGCGCGCGTCGAGACCGGGGACAAGGTCGAGGACTTCGAGCTGCCCGACGAGACCGGAACCCTCCGCAGCCTGTCCGGGCTGCTCGCCGAGGGCCCGGTCGTGCTCTTCTTCTACCCGGCCGCCCTGACCCCCGGCTGCACCGCCCAGGCCTGCCACTTCCGCGACCTCACCGCCGAGTTCGCCGCCGCCGGCGCACGCCCCGTCGGCATCAGTGGGGACACCGTCGAGCGGCAGCAGGAGTTCGCCGGAGCGCACTCCCTCGGCATGCCCCTGCTGTCCGACGCCGACGGCACGGTCCGCGAGCGGTTCGGCGTGAAGCGCGGCTTCTCCCTGGCCCCCACCAAGCGGACCACGTTCGTCATCGCACAGGACCAGACCGTCCTCGACGTCGTCCGCAGCGAGCTGCGCATGAACGCCCATGCCGACCGGGCGCTCGCCGCCCTGCGCGCTCACCGGAGCTGACACCGTCACGAATGATGCGCCGCGGTTGATAGCGGGCGGTAAAGGGATGATCCTGGACGAATGGAGGACGCCTCCGCTGCTGCGATCATCGACGCCCGCGGCATTGTGACGGGGTGGAGCGAGGGTGCCCGGAGGCTGACCGGCCATCCCGCCGAGGAGACCGTGGGCCGGGCCGTACGGGAGCTGCTCGCCGAGGACGTGCCGCCCGAGGCGGTGTCGGCACTGTCCGGCACCGTCATGGTGCGCCACCGCGAGGGCTATCTGGTCGGGCTCCGCGTCCGGGGATGCGCCGTGACGGGCCCGGACGGCGAGGCGGGCGGATTCGTCGTCACCGCCGAGCCCCCCGGCAGCGCCGAGACGTCCCTGGCCGGGCAGGCCTTCCAGCAGGCCTCCATGTCGATGTCCGTCTTCGACACCAGCCAGCGCTATCTGCGGCTCAACGAAGCGGCCTGCCATGTGATGGGCGTGCCCGAGGAGACCCTGCTCGGCCGGCCCTTCCCGGAGACCGTCGAGGAGGCCGAGCACAGCAAGGGCTTCAACTGGCATCTGCGGCATGTCTCCGACACGGGCAGGCCGGTGCGCTACGAGAGCTTCACAGGCGCGCCGTCCCTGAACCGGGAGCACGCCTGGAGCATCGAGATGTGGCCCGTCCGGGACGACTCCGGCGAGGTCATGGGCACCGCCCTCGCCGCCTTCGACAGCACCGAGCAGTACTGGGCACGGCAGCGACTGGCCCTGCTGAACGAGGCCGCGGCCACCATCGGCACCACCCTGGACGTGGTGCGCACCGCCGAGGAACTGATCGAGGTCGTGGTGCCCCGGTTCGCCGACTTCGCCAGCGTGGACCTGTTCGACTGGGTCCTCGGCGCGGAGGAGTCGCCGACCGTGCCCACCGAGGAGATCGTGCTGCGCCGCGTCGCCCACGGCTCCCACACCGAAGGCACCCCGGAGGCCGCCGTCCGCCTCGGCGAGGTGGACGTCTACCCCGGCTTCTCGCCCATCGCCCGCGCGATGCGGGAGGGCCGCGCCATCCTCAGCCAGGCGGGGGAGCCGTCGTTCATGCGGTGGGTCGCCGAGCGCAACACGCGCGCCCCGCAAGGACGCCCCTACCGCAAGGGCGTCCATTCGATGATGGCCGTGCCGCTGCGGGCCCGCGGCACCACCCTCGGCGTCGCCGTGGCCGTGCGCATCACGCAGCCCGACGACTACGCCGCCGACGACGCCGTCTTCGCCGAGGAACTCGCCAGCCGGGCCGCGGTCTGCGTCGACAACGCCCGGCGCTTCGCCCGGGAACGCACCACCGCGCTGGCCCTCCAGCACAGCCTGCTGCCGAGAGGGCTGCCCGGCCAGGCCGCCGTCCAGGTCGCCCACCGCTATCTGCCCTCCGGCTCCGCGGCCGGCATCGGCGGCGACTGGTTCGACGTCATCCCGCTCTCCGGCAGCCGGGTCGCGCTGGTCGTCGGGGACGTCGTGGGCCACGGCATCCCCTCCTCGGCGACCATGGGCCGGCTGGTCACGGCCGTACGCACCCTCGCCGACGTCGACCTGCCGCCCGACGAACTCCTCACCCACCTGGACGACCTCGTCACCCATCTCGCCTCGGACGACGAGGGCGACGAGGTCGCGGAACTCGGCGCGACCTGCCTCTACGCCGTCTACGACCCCGTCACACGCCGGCTGAACCTGGCCGCCGCCGGGCACCCCGCCCCCGCCCTGGTGCTGCCCGACGGATCCGCCCGGCTGATCCCCATGAGCGCGGGGCCCCCGCTGGGCGTCGGAGGGCTGCCGTTCGAGGCGACGGAGCTCCAACTGCCCGAGGGATCCGTCGTCGCCCTCTACACCGACGGACTCATCGAGGACCGCGACCGCGACGTCGACCACGCCACCGACGAGCTGTGCCGCGCCCTGACCGTGCCCGCCGACTCGCTCGACGCCCTCTGCGACACCGTGCTGAAGGCCGTACTGCCCGAGGAGCCCAGCGACGACGTGGCGCTGCTGCTGGCCCGCACCCGGGCGCTGGGCGCGGACCAGGTCGCCACCTGGGACGTCACACCGGACCCCGCGCAGGTGGCGATCACCCGGCAGGCCGCCACCGACCAGCTCACCGCGTGGGGGCTGGACGAGACGGCCTTCGTCACCGAACTGGTCGTCAGCGAACTGGTCACCAACGCCATCCGGTACGGCGCTCCGCCCATCCAGCTCCGACTGATCCGCGACCAGACCCTCATCTGCGAGGTGTCCGACGGCAGTTCGACCTCCCCGCACCTGCGGCGCGCCCACCAGGACGACGAGGGCGGGCGCGGACTGCTGCTGGTCGCCCAGCTCACCCAGCGCTGGGGCAGCCGGCAGACCACCAGGGGCAAGACCATCTGGTGCGAGCAGTCACTCACACCACTGTTCTGACCACGGCCGTCGGCCCGTCCGGCCCGCGTGCCCGTCAGAACTCCTCGTGCACCTCGGGGTCCCCGCCCACCCGCCGGTGCGCCCGGTCGGCGACGGCAGCCAGCTCGTCCTCGCTCAGCTCGAAGCCGAAGACGTCGAGGTTCGCGCGCTGCCGCTCAGGGTTCGCCGACTTCGGGATCGGCACTGCGCCCAGCTGCGTGTGCCAGCGCAGGACCACCTGCCCGGCCGACACCCCGTGCGCCTCGGCGATCCGTGCCACGGCCGGGTCGTCCAGCAGGGGCGTGCCCCGGCCCAGCGGACTCCAGCTCTCGGTGACGATGTTCTTGCCCGCGTGGAAGGCGCGCAGCTCTTCCTGCGGCAGGAAGGGGTGCAGCTCGATCTGGTTCACCGAGGGCAGGACACCGGTCTCCTTCTCCAGCCGCTCGATGTGCCCGGCCGTGAAGTTGGAGACCCCGATCGAGCGGACGAGCCCCTCCTCGCGCAGCTTGATCATGGCCTTCCAGGAGTCGACGTACCGGTCCACGCGCGGCAGCGGCCAGTGGATCAGGTACAGGTCGACATACTCCAGGCCCAGGCGGGCCCGGGACTCCTCGAACGAGGCGAGGGTCTCCTCGTAGCCGTGGTGCCGTCCGGGGAGCTTCGTCGTCACGACGATCTCCTCGCGCGGCACCACGCCGGAGGCCACACCACGGCCCACCCCCGTCTCGTTGCGGTAGTTCGTCGCCGTGTCGATCAGGCGGTAGCCCGCCTCCAGGGCCGAGAGCACCGCCTGCTGCGCCTCGTCGTCGCCCAGCGGCCAGGTGCCGAGGCCCAGGGCGGGGAGCGCCGTACCGTCGTTGAGTGTGTGCGTCGGGATGCTGATCACCGTGGGACCTTCCCGTTGACTGTTGACCGTGTCGTCCTTCCAGCGTCACGGATAGGGTGGGCGATGATCAACCGGACGGGCGGCGGATGAGGACGGCGGACGGCATGGGCAGCGCCGAGAAGAAGCCGGGGACGGGATCGGGGCGTCCCACCTCGCGGGACGTGGCCCGGCTCGCCGGTGTGTCGCACACCGCGGTGTCCTTCGTGTTCAACGGCCGGGCCGACGGCAACCTCTCGCCCGCCACCCAGGAACGCATTCGGCAGGCCGCGACCCGGCTCGGCTACCGGCCCGACCCCGTCGCCCGCGGCCTGCGCCGCAGCCGTACGGCCGTGATCGGCCTCGTCACCGACGAGATCGCCTCCTCGCCGTTCGCCGGGCGGCTGCTGCGCGGCGCCATGGACACCGCCTGGGCCGGGGAGCACCTGGTCCTCACCGTCGACTCCGGCGGCGATCCGGCCAAGGAGGACGCGGCGGTCGCCGAACTCCTCGACCGGCGCGTCGACGGCATCATCTACGCGGCGATGTCCCTGCGCCGCGTCCGTGTGCCCGAGGGACTGCACCGCACCCACTCCGTGCTGGCCAACTGCCTGCCCGAGGACGGCTCGCTGCCCGCCGTGATCCCCGCCGAGCGTGCGGGAGGCCGGACGGCGGCCCGGCTGCTGCTGGAACAGGGACACCGGCGGGTCGCGCTCGTCGGCGGGCAGAACGACATTGCCTCGGTGGAACGGCTGCGCGGCTTCCGCGACGCGCTGCGCGCCGAGGGCGTCACCGTGCCCAAGGACTGGGTCGTACGGACCGGAGGGGAGATCTCCAGCGGGTACGAGGGCACCGTCCGCCTCCTCGACGGTGCCCCGGCCGACCAGCGGCCCACCGGCGTCTTCAGCTACAACGACCGGGTCGCGGCGGGCGTCCTGCACGCCGCGACCCGGCTCGGGCTCTCCGTACCCGGCGAGCTTTCGGTGGTGGGCTACGACGACCAGGAGCACATGGCCGCCCACCTCGCACCGCCCCTCACCACCGTCGCGCTGCCCCACCGGGCGATGGGGGAGGCCGCGGCGGGCCTCCTCCTCGAGGCCATCGGCACCGGACGGACACCGCCCGCCACCGTGCGGCGCCTGGCCTGCCCGGTGATCAGCCGCGCGTCGGTGGGACCAGCGCCCATCCGGTGACGGCCGCGCCGGGTGTCACACTCAACTCCCGTGTGTCGCCGGGGCGTTGGTAGACACGCTCGGTGACCGTGGCCCGGTCGCCGACGAACAGTTCGTACAGCGAGCCGTCGACGAGGACGCGCACCGTGAGCTCCTCGGTCGGCGGTACACGGACGACGACCGGTTCCGCCGTTTCCTTGCGGGGCCAGTCGCTCCGGTCGAGCGTGACCGTGCCCTCGGCCGGGTCCAGACGGACCGTCAGCTCGGCGCCCGAGGCCGACCTCAGCAGACCCACCGTGGTGCGGTCGCGGGCGCTGACGGTCAGGTCGTAGGCCGCCGGCAGCGCGGTCCGGCCCGGGGTGGTGACGAACGGTTCCTCGGCGTGCAGCCGGTGCAGCTCCGGGGCCGGGGCCACCCGCAGCGCCCCGTCCGGGTGGACGTCGACGACACGGGGAGCGGTCAGGACTCCCGCCCAGTCGTGCTCGCCCTGCTCGCGGGCCTCCCACGACCAGCCCCACATCAGGGCCCGGTCCGGCTCCTGGAGCACGGCGGGCGCGTAGAAGTCACGGCCGTGGTCGAGCCGGCCGCCCGTCCGCGCGGTGAAGCGCAGGTCCCCGTCCAGACGGCCCGTCAGGTAGCCGGTGGTCCAGGGGTGGCCGTCCCACAGCGACACGACCAGTACCCACTCGCCGCTCCGCGTCGCGTAGAGCTGCGGGCACTCCCAGCCGGTCGCCCGGTCGCCGAACGCCGCCCGGGCGACCGGGTCCCGGCCGTCGAGGAGCACACCGGCGAACCGCCAGTCGGTCAGGTCGTCGCAGTCGTACAGCAGGACCGACGGCGTACCGTCGGCGTGCCCCGCACCGACCAGCGCCAGACGCCGCCCGTCGTGCCGGAAGACGAACGGGTCGCGGAACATCGCCACGTCCAGCCCCGAGGGCGGGCCCTTCACCACCGGCGTGGGCAGGGGAACCCACTCGGCCAGCGTCTCGTCGTCCGGGTCCGCCGCCCGGGCCAGGCAGATCGTGCCGAGGCCGGTGTGGTCCCGGTCGACCCCGGTGTAGACGGCAGTCGGCACACCGTCGTCATCGACCAGGCACCCCGACCAGCAGCCCGCCTCGTCCGGCCCGCCCGGCGTCGGGGCGAGCGCGACCGGGTGATGCTCCCAGCGGACGAGATCAGGGCTGGAGGCGTGCCCCCAGTGGACGTTCGCGTGCACCGGGGCGTCCGGGTTGTGCTGGTAGAAGAGGTGGTGGCGGCCACGCCAGCGGAAGGGCCCGTTCGGGTCGTTCATCCAGTTGGCGGGCGGGCGGACCCGGTAGCGCGGGGCGTGCGGGTCCTGCGGGGGAGCGGTGAGGCTCAACGGTTGACTCCTGCGGACGTGATGCCCTCGCGCAGAGGGCGCTGGCCGACGACGAACACGGCGACGGCGGGAAGCATGGAGAGCACGACACCGGCGAGCACGACGGAGATCGAGCCGGTGCCGAGGTTGCCCTGGAGGGAGACCAGACCCAGCGGCAGCGTGTAGTTCTGGCCCGACGTCTCGAGGATCAGCGGCCGGAAGAACTCGTTCCAGTGGTAGTTGAAGGCCAGTACGCCGACGATCGCGAGGCCGGGCGCCGCCAGCGGGGCGTACACGGAGCGGAAGGTCCGCCAGGGCCCGGCGCCGTCCAGCATCGCCGCCTCGCCCAGGTCCTTGGGCATGCCCAGGAAGTACTGGCGCATCAGGAACGTGCCGAACGCGGTCGGAAACGCCGGGATGATCAGTCCCAGCAGGGTGTCGGTCAGGCTCATCGACTTCAGCACCAGGAACACCGGCACGATGGTGACCTGCAGCGGCACCATCATCGTCGCCAGGACCAGGCCGAACAGCGGCTTCTTGAAGCGGAACTCCAGCCGTGCGAAGGCGTATCCGGCGAGGCCCGCCGTGATCATCTGGCCGACCGCGATCAGCCCGGTGACCAGCGTGGAGTTCAGCGCCAGCAGCCAGACGTCGATCTGGTCGAACACCCCGCGATACGCCTCGGTGGACGGGTTCGACGGGACGAGCTGCGGCGGCAGATCGAACGCCTCGGCGGGCGTCCGCAGCGAGGTGGAGACCGTCCACACCACCGGGCCGAGGGTGAGCAGGGCGCATACGGCCAGCCCGGCGATCCGCGCCCAGGGCGCGAGCCGGTACCGCACACGACCGGAGGACAGGGTTGCTTGACTCATGGGACTCACCCGGCTCACTGGTAGTGGACGAAACGCCGGCTGAGCCGGAACTGGAGTGCCGTGACGGCCATGATCAGCGCGAACAGCAGCACACCCACCGCGGACGCCTCACCGAAGCGCAACTGCTCGAACGCCGTCTCGTAGATCACCATCACGACCGTGCGGGTGGAGTCGCCGGGACCGCCGTTGGTGAGGACGTACGGCTGCTCGAAGACCTGCAGCGCGTTGATGATGCCGACGACCGAGGCGACCAGCAGCGTCGGTGACAGCAGCGGCAGGGTGACGGTGAGGTGCTTGCGCAGGCCGGTCGCGCCGTCCAGGGCGGCGGCCTCGTGGATCTCCTTCGGGATGTTGTTCAGGCCGCCGATGAACAGCAGGAACGAGAAGCCGAACTGCTGCCAGACATAGACCAGGACCACGGTCGCCATCGCCGCGTTCTCCGACGTCAGCCACGGCACCGGCGCGATCCCGACGAAGCCGAGCAGCCAGTTGACCACCCCGAAGTCCTGGTTGAACAGGTACTTCATCACCACCGAGATCGACGCGGCGGACAGCACGAGCGGGAAGAAGAACGCCGAGCGGAACACCGACCGCAGCCACACCGGCATCCGGCCGTTGATGGTCAGGGCCAGCGCCAGCGCGATCAGCAGTTGCAGCGCCACCGCGAACACCATGAACACCAGCGTGTTGCGGAAGGACACCAGGACGGTCGAGTCGCCGAACACCTCCCCGTAGTTGGAGAGTCCGGCGTAACCCGGCGAGTCGATCACGTTCCAGTGGAAGAGGCTCAGCACCACCGAGCCGACGATGGGGACGACCGTGAACACGACGATGCCGACGATCGTCGGGGCCAGGAACAGGGTCGCCAGCAGCCGGCTGCCCCGGTCGCGGGCCGGGGGACGCTTGCGCGTCGGGGCCGGCGCGGCCTCGGGGCGGGCGGCCCGGGCGGGTGGTGTCTGGGTGTTCGTCATGCGTCACGCTCCATGGCCTTCTCCAGATCGCCCTGCATCCGGCGCAGCGCGGGACGCACCGAGCGCGGGGAGGCCAGGGCCGTACCGGTGTGCTTCAGCAGCACCTGCTCGACCTCCGCGACCTGCGGCGGCGCCGGAATGGGCCCGGTGTCGGGGAATCGGTCGAGGGTGTCGTAGAAGACCGGCCAGTGCGCCGGACCCGTCTTCTCGTAGCGGTCGGCGGTCAGCAGGGAGCGGCGGGCCGGGGTCGTCTGGTTCGTCGTGAACAGCCGCTCCAGGGTGTCCTTGCGGGCCGCGTACTTGATGAACTCCCATGCCTCGTCCTGCATCTTCGAGGTGCGCAGCAGCGCGTAGCCCGCCGCGCCGTACTGCATGCGCTGGGTGCGCCAGCGCGGGAAGTACTGCACGTCGAAGCCGTCCGGCTCCATACCGGCCAGGGACAGCCCGCCCGCCCAGAAGCCGCCCGCCGGGGTGACACCGACCCGGCCGGTGGAGAACACGCCGATGAGGTTCTGGCCGTTGCCGCCCTCGGGGCGGGTGCACAGGCCGTCCTGGATGAGGGAGGCGAGATAGTCGTAGACCTCCTCCACCCGGTCGTGGGTGGCCTGCGGCGTGGTCCATCGGAAGCCGCCCCCACGCCCTTTGCGCTGAGCCGCCGGATAGAAGCCGTCCCACAGCCACCGCCCGCCGGGCGCCTTGGACTCGGCGAGCAGATTGGTGTCGTTCGCGAACAGCCAGGGCACCACGCCGCCCCAGAGCCGGTTGGTCCAGAAGTACGGCGTGAAGCGGGAGCCGCTGGACTTCTTCATGTCCCGCAGCAGCGTGGTGAAGTCGTCGCGCGTCCAGTCGGCCGGCGGGAAGTCCGCGCCCGCCCGGCGCAGCACCTGCCGGTTGAAGTACATGTCGGCGGCGTTGAACTCCACCGGGAGCTGGTAGAGGCTGCCCTCGTACATCATCGACTCCACCAGCGAGGGGTGGACGTCGGCGAAGTACTCCTTCAGCTCGGCCGCGTCCCGCCGCACCCACTTGTCCAGGGCCACGCCGAGCCGCTGTGCGAAGAGCTGCACGCCCTCGGTGGCGACGTAGACGAGGTCGGGGGCGGTGCCCGCCGCGACCTGGGTGAGGATCTTCGCGAAGAAGTCCGACCAGTCGACGGCCTGCACCGCGTTGACGCGGAGCTTGATGTCGGGGTGCAGCTCGCGGAAGCCGTCCTGGAGCGTGCGGATGGCCTCGGGCCCGTAGGCGGGGCCCAGCGTGGCGACGACCAGGGAGCCGTCGTCCCGGCCGGGGATGTCGGCTCCGGTGAGCCGGTCCCAGCTCGCTGCGGTGCCGGCCAGGGCGGCGGCCCCCGCGCCGTAGGCGCCGTACCGCATGAGGGCGCGGCGGGTGAGGTGTGAGTCGGTCATCGTTGGGCCTAACTCGTGTTAGACGAGGAGTGATGCCCAGATGATGTGAGTGCCGCAGGGACCTGTCAAGGCGTGCGACCGCTTGACCTTTAACGAGTTAGGTCCGAGAGTCCTGGTCCCATGAGCCGCCGTTTCCGACGAGAGGAACGAGTGTCATGAGCGGGATCAGCAGGAGAGCGCTGTTCGCCGGTACGGCCGTGGGCACGGCCGGCGCGTTACTGCCCGCAGCGGCGGGCCCGGCTGCGGCCGGACCCGGGAGGGCAGCCGCGAGCTACCGCGCCGCCTACCACTTCACCGTCCCCGAACAGTGGAAGAACGACCCGCAGCGCCCGATCTGGATCGACGGCGCGTACCACTACTACTACCTCCACAACGCCGACTACCTCTCCGGCGAGGTCGGCACCGCCTGGCGCCTGGCCACCAGCACCGACCTGGTCTCCTTCACGGACCGGGGGATCGCCGTACCCAAGGACACCACCCCGGGCGGCGACGTCTGGTCGGGCTCGGCGGTGATCGACACGGACGACACGGCGGGCTTCGGGGCGGGCGCGGTCGTCGTCCTGGCCACGATGTCGCCGCACGACGGCCCGAACGACCAGGCGCAGTACCTGTACTACTCCACTGACGGCGGCCGCTCCTTCACCCCCCACGGCACCGACCCGGTGCTGCCCAACCCCGGAGTGCGCGACTTCCGCGACCCCAAGGTGATCCGCGACGAGGAGCGGGACCGCTGGGTGATGACCCTCGCCGAGAACGACAAGGTGGGCTTCTACCACTCCGCCGACCTCAAGTCCTGGACGTACGTCAGCGGTTTCGTCAAAGGCGGCATCGGCGTGCTGGAGTGCCCGGACCTGTTCCGGATCCGCGCCGGGGACGGCACGGCGAAATGGGTGCTCGGCGTGAGCGCCAACGGCAAGGCCGCCGGGCTGCCGAACACGTACGCGTACTGGACGGGCTCCTTCGACGGGAGCGCCTTCACCGCCGACGCCACCGAACCGCAGTGGCTCGACCGGGGCTGGGACTGGTACGGGGCCGTCACCTTCGACAAACGCGGCACCGACGGCACGCTCGACGAGGAGACCCGCTACGCCATCGGCTGGCTGAACAACTGGGACTACGCCCAGATCACGCCCACCATCGACAGCGACGGCTTCAACGGCACCGACTCGATCGTCCGCGAGATCACGCTGAAACGCGCGGCCGACGGCACCTACCACCTGGTGTCCCGGCCGGTCGCCGCGCTCGACCGGTACGTCTCGCGCACGGTACGGCTCGGCGACCTGGCGGTCGAGGGCACCCGAGTCCTCGACTACCGGGGCACCGCCTACGAACTGACCTGCGAGATCACCTGGGACCAGGTCACGGGCGCGGGAATGCAACTGCGGCGCTCCCCGGACGGCGCCCGGCACATCGACGCCGGAGTCCACCGCGACTACGCCTACCTCAACCGCCGCCCCACCGTGTCCCCGGACATGTCGGGCCGATGGCAGGAGAGCCACAGCCCCTTCGACCCGGCCCGGCGCACGGTGACACTCCGCGCCCTGGTCGACCGCACCTCGGTGGAACTGTTCCTGGACGACGGCCGGTACGTGCACTCGACGGCGGCGTTCCCCTACCTGGTCGACAACGGGCTCGCGCTGTTCACCATCGACGGCAGGGCGGTGTTCCGGAACACCACGATCCGGGAGTTCGAGGTGTGAGCGGTGCGGTGCGGTGTCGCCCGGGACGGAGATCACTGTCACGATCTTCGGGACGGCAGACACACGCCCACGACCAGCGGAGCACTCATGACGACGGACAGCCCGATCACGGACGAGGCGGCGCGGGAGGCCGGGGTGGAGGTGAGGCCGGTCGCCGGGCACATCGGCGCCGAGATCGGTGGGGTCGACCTGGCGGCGGACCTCGACGACGCCGTGATCGCCGCGATCAGGGCGGCGGTGCTGCGCTGGAAGGTGGTGTTCTTCCGGGGACAGAAGCTGGACCACACCGGGCATGTGGCCTTCGCGCGCCGGTTCGGCGAGACCGTGGTGCTGCCCCGGCGCGGCAAGGCCTCGCCGCCGGACTTCCCCGAGATCGAGACGACCGCCGACCGGCTCGAACTGGGCGGGAGGTTCGGCATGGAGCACGACGAGTGGCTGCGGCGCCGCCGCCACACCCTGCTGCGCGGCTGGCACTGCGACCACGGCGCCCGTATCGACCCGCCGGCCGCGACGATCCTGCGCGCGGAGACCGTACCGCCCTACGGCGGCGACACCACCTGGTCGAACCTGGCGGCGGCGTACGCCGGACTCTCCGCGCCGCTGCGGGAGTTCGCCGACACGCTGCGGGCCGAGCACCGCCTCGGCGTCGGCTACCAGCCCCGGCCCGGCGACGACGCCTACGTCCGCCACCTGCTGGACCGTCAGGTCGCCTCACTGCACCCCCTGGTGCGCGTCCACCCGGAGACGGGGGAGCGGATCCTCTACGTCAACGGCTACTACATCGAGCAGATCGCCGGCCTCTCCCGCCCCGAGAGCAGCGCGATCCTGGACCTGCTGCTGGAGCAGGCGGTCCGGCCCGAGTACACGGTCCGCTTCCGCTGGGAGCCGGGCAGCGTGGCGTTCTGGGACAACCGCGCCACGATGCATCTCGCCCCCGGCGACACCACCCACCTCGACCACCCGCGGATCATGCACCGGGTGATGCTCGCGGGCGACGTGCCCGTCGGGGTGGACGGGAAGCTGTCGGAGCCGATCACCGGGACGGCGCCCGGGCGGTGGTGACCCGGTGATCGGTGAGCTGTCGCGGGCGGGCGGCGGTTCAGTGCCGGGCGGGGCCGTTGGGGCCGGAGATCGCGCCGAGTTGGGACAGACCGTCGAGGATGTCGGTGCAGGTCCAGTACTCGACGAACCGGCCGTTCCGGACGCGCAGGATGTCGTTGCCGCTGAAGGAGATCCTCGTGCCGGTCGGGGCGGTGGCCTGGGGGATGCCGCCGGCGTAGGTGGCGCGCAGGGTCCAGCGGGCGGAGATCAGGTCGCCGTCGACGATCGGGCCGATGTCGACGGTGATGGTGATGTCGTCGAAGGCGGCCATGGTCTGCTCGATCTCGGGCAGCAGGCGCCCGGGGCCGGTGACGGCTTCGGAGTCGCTGCCGTCGGGGCGGGCCTGGTGGACGACCAACCCGGGGTCGAGGATCTCCTCGGCGTGGCTGAAGTCGCCGCGCCACAGCTCGCTCCAGCGAGCGTAGAGGGCGCGCAGTTGCGCGGGGGTGTGGCTGGTCATGGGTTCTCCCGGAGTCGGGCGGGGCGTGCTACAAAGGGTCTGCGTCACACATTATCTGCGTGACGCAGATATAAGTAGACGTGAGGACGATTCGTGTCAAACCGAACCCGCGGGGAGCTGGTCGCGGCGGTCACCGCGACGGCGCGGCGTCACCACGCCGCCTACACGCTGTTCAACCAGGCCATGGCCGAACACCTCGGCCTCCACCCCACCGACCTGCAGTGCGTGAGCCTGCTCGCCCTGGAACCCGGCCCTCGCACTACGGGGGAGATCGCGGAGCTGACCGGGCTGACCTCCGGATCGGCCACCCGCCTCGTCGACCGCCTCCAGAAGGCCGGCCTCGCCGAACGCCATGCCGACCCCCACGACCGGCGCAAGATGCTGGTCTCCCTCACCAGCGGCCGCACCCCCGAGATCGAAGCCGCCTGGAGCACCCCCGGGGAAGCCTTCGACGAGGCATTGGACTACTTCACTGACGACGAACTCATCGTGATCGAGCGGTACTTGCGCCGCACCACTGACGTGGGAGCGGAACAGACGGCACGCCTGCGCACGGGCTGACCCGACGTCGACCCGGCCGCCGCCGGAGTGGTCAAGCGGCCGGTCGCCATCCCAGCGCCGGTCCGAGCCTCGTCGCCATGTCCGTGAGGATCTGGAGATAGTCCTCGTGCTCGAACGTGAACGGCAGGGCGAACGCGACCTCGTCGACCTCTCGGAACGCGGCGTGGGCGTGGAGTCGCTCGGCGATCTCGGTCGAGGTGCCCACCAGGTCCGGTGCGAACAGGAGTCGGGCCGGGCCCTGGGGTTCGGTCGTGCGAGGGGTGCGCTCGGCGGCGTACTTCTCGTAGCGGGCGCGCTGGTCGGGGGAGGCGGAGTCCGTCGGGATGACGACCAGGCCCTGCGAGACCCGGGCGGCGTCGCCGTCGGGGTGGGCGGCGCGGAAGGCGTGGATGTGGGAGAGCTGGATCTGGGCGAAGTCGTGGGGCCCTTCGGGGGCTTCGGCCTTGACGACGCTGCTGGTGAGGAGGTTCATGCCGTGCTCGCCCGCCCAGCGGGCCGAGTGCAGGCTGCCGGCGCCGTACCACAGGCGGTGGCCCAGGCCGGGGGAGTGCGGCTGCACCTGCTGCGAGAAGACCTCGAAGCCTTCCCGCCCGCCGAAGTCCGTCGCCGGCTTGCCCCGCACGAAGTCCAGCAGCCGCTCCACCCGCCCGTGTCCAAAGTCCTCCGCTTCGGCCGTGTCCGGGTAGAGCGCGCCCTTGACCTGGTCGAAGTGCATCGGCGGGCCCACACTGACGCCCGGGTTGAGCCGGCCGCCGGACAGCAGGTCGACGGTGGCCAGATCCTCGGCCAGCCGCAGCGGGTTCTCCCAGCCCAGCGGGGTGACCGCCGTGCCGAGTTCGATGCGGCGGGTCCGCTGCGAGGCCGCGGCCAGGACCGCTACGGGCGAGGAGATGCCGTACTGGAGGTGGCGGTGGCGTACCCACGCACTGTCGAAGCCGAGCCGCTCGCCCAGCTCGATGATCTCCAGCGTGGACTCGTGGCCACGGCGTGGATCCGCCTCGTCGAACAGTCCGATGGTCAGGAAACCCAGCTTGCGCAGCGGTCGTGAGGTCGGTGGCACGGACCCTCCGTCATTGAATGTTCAAGGGGTATGGCTGTGTCAACCCCGCGATGGCCCGCCCTGTTCCCGCCGCCCCGGGTCAGCTCAGCGGGATCGTCACCTCGTCCTCGACCGGCGGGGAGATCTCCTGGGCGCGGTCACCGGTGGCGGCGTAGCAGCGCAGGCGGACCGAGTCCGGGGAGACGTCCAGACGCAGGAAGCACTTGAAGAACGGCGGGCTGTAGGTCGCCGAACTCGGCGAGAACAGCGACGTGTAGATCTTCCGCACGGGCAGCCGGAACCGCTTGGCCTTGTCGGGCCGGCGCCCGGTGCCGAGCAGCCCGGCGACCAGACGGACGCGCCGGGTGACACGGGTCGAAGCGGCCGGCGAGCGGGCGGGCTGGATACCGAGGCGCTCGGCGATCACGGCCGTCGCCTCGGCCTCGGTGAGGGTGAAGAAGCGGCGCATGCGCAGCCGGTGGCCGTAGAGCCGGCTGTAGAAGGCGAGGGAGTCGCCGCGCAGCGGATAGCAGCGGAAGTCCTGCTCGGTGACGTCCGCGACGGAGACGCGCGGGATGGTGTGGGTGGCGTGCATGAACGCCCCGCCGCCGCCCGCGACCACGTACTGCAGGGTGCGTCCGTCGTCCAGCCGGACGGGATAGCGCTGGTAGTTGTGGATGTCGCCGCCGATCGCCGCCACATAGTGGTGCGCGGGGTCGCGGACGATGTCGTCGACCGTGCCGCCCCCTTCGATGGCGCACGGCTCGTGCCTGCCGTCCACGTACAGGGGCGAGCCGGTGACCAGGATCTTCGGGCGTGGCCCCTGGGAGACCTCGCGCAGCCAGGCGCCCTGCTCGGCGTCGAGGGTGCCCAGCAGACCCGTGTCGATGCCGATGATCCGCACCGGACCGGCGTCGATCGCCCAGTACGGGCCCGGCTGGACGGCGTGCTGGGCGGGGGAGGAGCGCAACTTGCGGGCCTCGGCCAGGTGTTGCCCGTCGTCCGGACGCGCCTTGTGCCACAGCAGGGACCGCAGCCAGGCCCGGCTGAGGGGACGCGGCCGGGGCTCGGGCGGCAGCGGCGGGGCGTCGTCGCAGAAGACGCGCATGAAGCCGCCGAGGTCCTCGTACCAGTCGTGGTTGCCGGGTATCGCGTAGATCGGCGCCTGGTAGTCCTGGTACGGGCGGAAGAACTTGGTGTCGTAGTCGTCCGCGCTGCCCACCGGGTAGATCACGTCGCTGGCCAGTACCGCGAAGCTGGTGTCCTGACCGGTCTTCAGAAAGCCCGGCACGACGGCGTACTGGGGGTCGTCGCCCTCGCCGGTGTCGCCGATGACCAGGAAGGAGAAACGGTCCGGCTCCTCACGCCGGATCACCTTGTCGGCCGGTGCGCCGCCGGCCTCGCGCTGCGCCACCCACCGGCCGCGTATTCGCCCGGTGGGGTCGCCGAACCAGGAGGCCAGCACGCCGTTGCGGGCGGCCCACAGCGTCTTCGGGTTCAGCCAGGAGATCTTCTCGACCCGCTGCGGCATCAACTGCTGGTACGCGCCGCGTTCGGTGCTGTTCCAGCCTGCGCCTTCGGCGGTATCGCGTGAGGAGTCAGACACCGATGCACCGTAACAATCGATCCAGAAGCCGTCCGAGGCGGGTTCGTCAGCGCTTTCGGGTGGGCCACGCCGGTCCGCGCCGCGAACCGCGGTGCGACGCGTCGGAGTTGGCGGCCGAGCCCTTCGCGGACGCGTCCTGGTGCGCTACGGGAGGCCGTTCGCCCTGCACCAGCATCGGATCGAACATCACCACCACCCCGGCCAGCAGCAGGAAGACGACCGGCCCCAGCAGCATCGGCAGCAGCAACGACATGGGCGAGTCACCGGCCCACGTCCCGCCTGGCGTGTCGTGCACATGGACGCTGACGGCGGCCATGCCCGTGTAGTGCATCCCGGACACCGCCACCCCCATCACCAGGCTCGCCCCGAGACTCATCAGCAGGCTGCGGATCGTGACGGCCGACCACAGCGCGGCGGTCGCGGCCGCGATGGCGATCAGCACGGACAGCGCGACACCGAGCGGGTCGTAACCGACGTCGCCGTTCAGCCGCATCGCCGCCATGCCCAGGTAGTGCATCGTCGCGACGCCCAGGCCCGTGACGGTCCCCGCGACCGCCAGGACCGTGCGGCCCGTGCCGCGGTAGCCGACGATGAACACGCCGATGCCGACCACGACGACGGCCACGACGAGACTGAGCACCGTCGTGGCCGCGTCGTAGCGGATCCGGGTCTCCTTCACGTGGAAGCCGATCATGGCGATGAAGTGCATCGTCCAGATGCCGCACCCGATGGAGGCGGCGCCTAACGCCAGCCAGCCGGGCTTCCAGGATCGCGTGTCGAGCAGCGAGCGCACGATGCACCGCAGCCCAAGTGCCCCTCCCAGACAAGCCATCAGATAGGCCGCAACCGGGGTCACCGCACCGTAGCGGAACCCGTCGACCGTGCCGTCCATGAGCCAACTCCCCCCAGAGTCTTGGCTGGTGTGGAGGCAAGGTCTACGTGCAGTGGACACGTGAAAGCAAGCCCTTACCGTCGGTAGATCAACAACTTCCGTTCATCGGCAGTCGACTTCGGTCAGAATGTGCGCTTCAGGAGGTCGAGCAGTGCCGCCCAATGCCGCTCGTCGCCCTCCTGGTGGTATGACGCCGTGTCGGACTGCGTGAAACCGTGGGGCGCGCCCGCGTACACCTCGCAGCGGTGGCGCACGCCCGCGGCCGTCAGGGCCTCCTCCAGGCGATCGATCTGCTCCGGCGGCAGCGAGGGGTCCTCGTCGGCGTGGCCGAAGTACAGCTCGGCGGTGATCGCGCCCGCCACCAGGTGCGGGCTGTCCGGCGTGTCCGTCGCCAGCCGACCGCCGTGGAAGCCGGCCGCGGCCGCGACCCGCTCCGGGTAGGTGCCGGCGGTGAGCAGCGAGAGCCGGGCGCCCATGCAGTAGCCGGTCAGCGCGACCGGGCCGTCGGCCACCGCGGGAGACTCGGCCAGCCAGCCCAGATAGGCGGCGGCGTCCCGCATCGCGACGTCCGGCGTCAGGGTCCGCATGACCGGCATGATGCGCTCGAATATCTCCGGACGCGCCCCCGGGTCGATGAACTCGGGAAGATCGAACAGCGGAGCGCGGCCGTGCCGGTGGAACACGTTCGGCACCAGCACCGTGTAGCCCTCACCGGCCAGCCGGTCGGCCATGGACCGCAGCCGCGGACGCAGGCCGAAGGCGTCCATGTAGAGCAGGACCGCCGGATGGGCGGCCCCGTCGTCGGGACGGGCCAGATACGCGTCCGCGGTGCCGTCCCCGGTGGGGATGTCGACAGCGGTTCCCTGTACGGCGGTCATGGCTGGGCTGCCTCTCTGCGGGGGTGTCGGAGCTGCGGGGCCGCGGACCCGCGAGGTGTCGGACCCGCGGGATCCCGGCCCGGGACCCGTCCGTGTGACCGGGCGGATCACGGGCATCGTGACACGCGCTTTCCCGGGGCATTTCGCCCACCCCCCGCACACGGTTGAACCGTGAACGGCCCTTGGTGTGCCGTTTACTCGAACCGCGAGGTGTCGCCCGCGCCGTGCCGTACGATCTCCGCCTCCCCGCCGGAGAAGTCGATGACCGTCGTCGGCTCGGTGCCGCAGTCGCCGGAGTCCACCACCCCGTCCAGGACGTGGTCGAGCTCGTCCTTGATCTCCCAGCCCTGCGTCATCGGCTCCTCCTCGCCGGGCAGCAGCAGCGTGCTGGACAGCAGCGGCTCACCGAGCTCGGCGAGCAGGGCCTGGGTGACGACATGGTCCGGGATCCGGACGCCGACCGTCTTCTTCTTGGGGTGCTGCAGCATGCGCGGCACCTCCTTCGTCGCCGGCAGGATGAACGTGTAACTGCCGGGCGTCGACGCCTTGATCGCGCGGAACACGTCCTTGTCGACCCGTACGAACTGGCCGAGCTGCGCGAAGTCCTGGCACACGAGGGTGAAGTGGTGCCGGTCGTCCAGCTTGCGGATCGATCGGATCCGGTCGATGCCGTCACGGCTGCCCAGGCGGCAGCCCAGTGCGTAACAGGAGTCCGTGGGGTAGGCGACAAGAGCGTCCGCGCGGATGCTGTCGGCGATCTGGCCGATGGTGCGCGGCTGGGGGTTGTCGGGGTGCACGTCGTAGTACTTCGCCATCTGCCGAGCTTATGCCCCCGCGCGGGCAGGTGGCGCGGGGTGGGGATTCGGCCCGGGATGAGTGGGTGACACCGCCTGAGGTAACGTCCCCGACCGGTGCGCCGGAGGCGGTGCGAGGAGCGAGGGGAAGGCCCAGGTGGCTGGCCGAGAGGACGGGAACCGGCAGCAGGAGACGCCGGCCGGCGCGGGTCCGGCGTGGGCGGAGGAACTGCTCGAGCATCTGCGCCCGGCGGGACGCGACGTCCGCAGAGTCGTCGCCTGGCTCTCCGGCGCCGTGCGCGGATCGGTGGCCCTGCAGGACGCCGCCGGCAATCTCATCGCCGGGAACCGGCTGCCGCTGGACGAGGACCTCGTCACGGACATCACCGCGGGCCGGATCGCCTCGGCCGCCTGGGAGAGCCGGGAGCGCTACCTGCGCCTGGTCCGGGTGGAACACCCCTCCCACGCGTGCGTCCTGGCCGTCTCCCGGGTGACCCCCTTCGACCGGCGGGCCTCCGACGTGGTCACCCACACCGCCCAGGTGATCGAGCTCCTGCTGACGGCGCGCGAATCGACCGCGGCGGGGCACCGGCTCCGGCGGGCCACCTCCGACCTGCGCCTGGCCATCCTGCAACTGCTCATGGTCGAGGACACCGTCGCCGCCCGCCGCGTCGCCGCCGGGCTCTGGCCCGGACTGCTCGACGCCGAAACGGCCTGCGTGTACGTGGTCGAGTCCGGCCCCGCCGTACGCGACCGCGTCGCCGAGGAGTGCCTGGACAGCACCGGGGAGGAGGCCCTGGTCGTGCGCTGCCCGGCCATGGACGGGCACGTGATCGTCGTCAGCCCCCGGGACGCCACGCGCGAGGCGCTGCGGTCACTGGTGGGACGCCACCCGGACCTCTTCCTCGGAGGCAGCGTCCGGCAGAGCCTGGCCCGGACCGCCACCGCCTACGGACAGGCCGTCAGCGCCCTCGCCGTCGCCCACTTCCGGCCCGACAAGACGGCCGTGTACGCCGAGCGCACCCACCCGGAACGGTTGATGGACCCGGTGGCGCTGCGCGACTGGACGTCCCGCGTGCTGCGCCCGCTCGACACGCTGCCGCACCACACCCGCGCCGAACTGCTCGCCACCAGCCGGCTCGGCCTGGAGTTCACCGCCGTCAACGCCGCCAAGGTCCTCGGCGTCAGCCGCAACACCGTGCGCGCCCGCATGGAACGCGTCGAAGGCCTGCTCGGCACGGACTTCGCCGACCTCACCGTCCGGGCCGTCGTCCACCTGGCGCTCAACACCCAGATCGGGCTGCCCGACGCGCAGCTGGCGAGCGACACCGGCAACCCCGGACTCCGCTTCTGCGACCTGCTGTCCGGGCCCGCCGTGCGCTCCTGGGCGCAGGACCTGCTGGGCCGGCTGGACGCGGACGCCAGGAACCCCCGCCGGACCCTGCGCACCTGGATCGCCGCCGGCGGCAACGCCGAACGGGCCGCGCAGACCCTGGGCGTGCACGCGCAGACCGTGCGCGAGCACGTCCGCAGCGCCGAACCCGTCCTGGAACGCCAGCTGCTGGCCGCAGGCACCGACCTGTACGAGGTGGTGCTCGCGCACCTGGCCGTAGGCGACCTCGACCTGCCGGTTTTCCACCGCCGCGACTGACCTCTTTGCCTCAGGGGCAACCGGTTGGCCGGATGCGGGCGGGACGAAACCGGGTCAACCGGACTCAGCTGTGCACGGGTGAGCCTTGTTGAGCGCGCAACGGGCATCGACGCGGTTCACAAGGCCTCCGCCATGGACGTAAGTTCAACGCACCGCGGGGGCACGACCGGAACGGGGGACCGGTCGCGCTCCCGCGAGCTGTCCGTCGGCCGCCTCAGCCCCGCAGCCGCACCGGGATCTCCTGCCAGCCGAAGGCGATGAAGGACGGCACCTGCCGCAGGCCCTCGTCACCGGTGGCCAGGCTCAGGTCGGGGAAGCGGTCGAACAGGGCGGGCAGCGCGGTGAGCGCCTCCAGACGGGCCAGGGGTGCGCCGATGCACCGGTGGACCCCGATCCCGAACGCCAGATGGTCGTCGGCGGCGCGTGTGGCGTCGAAGAGGTCCGCGTCCGCGCCGTAGTGCTCGGGGTCGAGTCCCGCGGCGGCGTACGTCGTGATGATGGCGTCGCCGGCCGGGACGGTGACGTCGCCGACGGTGAGGTCGCTGACGGCGAACCGGAGCGGCAGCGAGGCGATCGACGGATGGGCGCGCAGCGTCTCGTCGACGACGGCGTCCCAGCCGATCTCCCCGGACCGCACCGCGGCCAGCTGCTCGGGTCGCCGGAGCAGGGCCACGACCGCGTTGCCGATCAGATTGACGGTGGTCTCGAAGCCGGCCCCGATGACCAGCAGCAGCGTGTACAGCAGCTCCTCGTCGCTCAGCCGGTCGCCGTCCTCGTCCCGGACCCGGATCAGCTCCGTGGTCATGTCGTCGCCGGGGTGCGCCGCCTTGTGCGCGATCAGCGCGGGCAGCACCGTACCGATCTGCCGCTGGACGGACGCCGCGTGCTCCGGGCTCGGGTCGGAGGTGTCCATGATGGCCGCGATCAACCGGGCGGTGTCCTCCCACAACTCGTCCGGCACACCGAACAGTTCGCAGATCAGCCGCATCGGCAGCGGATGGGCGAACCCCTCCCGGAGGTCCACGACCTCGTCGCCGTGGGCGTCGAGCGTGTCCAGCAGCTCCGCCGTGATCGCCTCCACCCGGGGCCGCATCGCCTCGGTGCGCCGGTGCGTGAAGCTGGGCGCCACCAGTTTGCGCAGCCGCGTGTGGTCCGTGCCGTACGTGGAGAGCATGTTGACCACGCCCACCCAGCCCAGGATCCAGCCCCAGGACGGGTGCTCGCCGACCTCGGGCCACAGCCGCCAGTGCAGCCGCGGGTCCCTGCTCACCCGCGGATCGAGGATGAGCTCCTTCAGCGTGTCGTAGCGCGTGGGAGCCCAGGCGGGGATACCGCCGGGCAGCTCCACGGGCACGATCGGGCCGAGGGAGCGCAGCCGGGCGCTCTCGCCCGCTATGTCGGCGCCGAACGGGTCGAGGGCGATGCGGTCGGTCACGGTCACGGTCGTCCTCCTGGACGGTCGGGGGAGCGGGGGCTGAAACGGACGGGCAGTTCCGTGAGCGAGCGGTGGAAGGGACCGGGACGCCAGGTGAGGCGTTCACGGGGCAGCACGGGTTCGAGGTCGGGCAGCCACTGGGTGAGCCGTTCGATCGCCTCGGTGGCGATGAGCAGGGTGTGCTGCTTCACGGGGCAGGCGTGCGGGCCCGCCGACCAGGACAGATGGGAGGCGTCCCCCGGGTGACGGTCAGCGCCGCGCTCCTGCTCGGCGGCCTGGGCCAGCGCCCCGTACGAGATCACCACCGGCACCGCCGCCCTGATCCACACGCCGTGGAAGGTGACCGGCGTACGGGCGTAGTGGATGCCGTAGTTGGCGAGCGGCGTCTCGTGGTGCAGCACCTCCAGCACCGCGTCCGTCACGGGACGGGCGCCGCTGGTGAGCGTCGAGTAGTAGGCCGGGTTGCCGAGGATCCTGGACAGCGCGTTGGACACCAGGTTGGCCGTCGGCTCGTGCCCCGCGCCGAGCGTGAGGAACACCTGCCAGGTGACCTCCTCGGGCGTCAGCCCCGCCGGATGGTCCAGCAGCCAGCTCGGCAGGTCGTCGCCGCGCCGCTCGGTCTTGGCGGCGATCAGCTCCAGCACGTACCCGCCGAACTCGGCCTCGCCCTCGGCCGCCTGCGCGCCGCCCTCGATCAGCTTGCCGAGCGCGGAGTCGAGCCGGTCGCTCGCGCTGTCCGGCAGCCCGAACAGGCTGTTGAACACCAGCGCCATCAGCGGCCTGGTGAACTCGCCGACCAGGTCGGCCTCGCCCCGCGGCCCGAACCGGCTCACCAGCAGATGCACCGCCCGGTGGATCCGGGCCCGCAGATCGTGCGGCTCCACCAGGTCGAAGGCGTCGATCAGCGCGGTGCGATAGCGGAGGTGGGCGGCGCCGTCGGCGAACAGGGTGTTGGGCCGCCACCGCATCATCCCGAGCACCGGCGAGTCGTCGGGGACGGTCGCCTCCCACGGCCGGGGGTCGTGGGAGAACGTCTCCGTGTCGTGCAGCAGATCCAGCGCCGCCCGCCGGTCCGTGACGACGTACGCCGCCACACCGGGCGCGAGTTCCGCCCAGCCGACCGGGCCGTGGGCGCGCAGTGCCGCGTAGTAGGGGGCGGGGTCGCGGGCGAAGCCGTCCTCCCACAGGCGTACGGGCGACGCGAGGGAGAAGGCCTGCTCGGCGGGGGACGGATGTGTCACCGGTGCTCCGCGGGTCGGTGGTCGATCAGGTGCTGGACCAGGGCGAGCAGGGAGTCGATGGAGGAGTCCGCCTCCCGCGCGTCGCAGGTCACCATCGGGGTCGTCGGCTCCAGGTCCAGGGCGGCGCGCAACTGCTCGGCCGTGTGGTGGCGGGGCGCGTCCGGGAAGGTGTTGAAGGCGACCGCGTACGGCAGCCCGGTCTCCTCCACCAGCCCCAGCACGTCGAACGAGGCGTCGATCCGGCGGGCGTCGACCAGGACGAGCGCGCCGAGCGCCCCGTAGGCGATGTCGTCCCACAGCGGCCGGAACCGCTCCTGGCCGGGTGTGCCGAACAGGTACAGCACGATCCCGCCCGGCAGGCTGATCCGGCCGAAGTCGATGGCGACCGTGGTGGTCGACTTGTCCCGCACTCCGGCGAGATCGTCCACCGGCGCGGACGCCTCGGTGAGCCGCTCCTCCGTGTGCAGCGGGCGGATCTCGGAGACGGAGCCGATCAGGGTGGTCTTGCCTACCCCGAAGGGCCCGGTGACCAGGATCTTCACCAGGTCGCGCGCGGTGTCGGGAAGGTGGATGTCCGTGTCGCCGGGCTGGGCGTCAACGGTGCTTGAGGTCGCGGAGGCCATCGGCCACTCTCTTCAGCAGGTCGGGGTCGAAGCGTCGGGCGGGCGGGATGGGCGCGCGGGCCAGGGCCAGGTCGCGGTCGACGAGTCCGGCGGCCAGCACCAGCACGGCGGAGACCGGCAGCCGCAGCAGGGCGGCGGCCTCCACGACCGTCAGCGACCCGTACTCCAGCTCTTCCAGCAGGGCCGCCTGGGCGGCGGGCAGATCGGGGGGAGCCGGCTCACCGCTGCGCGTGAGCACGGACAGCCGCTCCAGATGGGCACGGCTGGGCCGCGCCACCCCGCCGGTCGACAGGTACGCGGGAACCAGGGGACGGCCGCCTCTGCGGCCGGTCATGCCGACGTGCCGCCGTCGCCGCCTCGGGGCCCGGCGGCCATCGCCTTCTCACCCAGCCGGGCGACCTGCGAGTGGACCCGGTGCGCGAGCAGATCGAGACGCACCTCGGGATCGCCGTACGCCGCCACGCAGGTGCCGTGGTCGGTCGGCACGATGAGCACATAGCCGTGGTCCGACTCGATGACGACCTGCCGGATCTCGGCCCGGTCGGTGTCGGCGAACGCCGCCGCCGCGGTACGGCAGGCGCCCTGCACGGTGCTGGTGATGGCGGCGACCCGCTCGGCGGACGGCTGCGACAGCGCGTCGGTGTAGCCCGTCACGAGTCCGTCCTTGGTGAGCAGGACGGCGGCCACGACGTGCGGCACCTCCAGGACCGGTTCGAGCACCCATGCCGTGTCCCCCGCTGCGCGGCTGGTCATCGAGCCGTTCCCCCTTCGTCGTCGTTCCGGTCGTGGTCGGTGTCGTCGGATGCCGTCTCGGCCGTGGTCACGGCCGGGGCACCCTCAGGTACGGCTGGGAAGGCCCCGGTGTTCGGCCGGGCGGCGGCGGAACGTCCGGCCGCCGTGCCGGACTGGAGCGCGCCGAGGGCGGCGGCGGACTCCTCGGGGCGCCGGGGCCGACGCCGGGGCGCGGGAGCGGGGGAGGGGACCTGGGTCTCCGACGCGGGTGTGGCCCGGCGGCGCCGGCGCTGCGGGAGGCCGCCGCTGTCACCGGGCGTGTGGTGGCCCGGGGCGGGGGAGGCGGCTCGGTCGTCCTGGTCCGTGCCGTAGCCGTGCTCGTGGTCCGAGGCGGTGGGGGCCTGCGCGGGCCTCTCGGGTTCGGTGGCCGGCTCGGGCGTCCGGGACCCGGCGTTCGGGTCGGGGGTCCGGGGCCCGGTGGCCGGCTCGGACTCGTCGGACCCGGAGGGCACGTCTGCCTGGTGAGGCCCGGCGGACGCGTGGGGCCGGTCGGGTGCGGAGGCCGGGGCGGGTTCGGCCCCACGGGACCCAGCGGACGGGTCAGGCCCCTCGGATGCGTAGGCCGGAGCGGACTCGGTTCCGCGGGACCTGGCGGGCGCGGGCGCGCCCGGCTTCGCGCCGCGGGGCGAGGCGGAGCCGCCCGCCGTGTCCCGCACGGCCTCCTTGCGGGTGGAGCGCGGGGCGCTCGCCGCCGGGGGCAGTTCCTCGGGGTCGATCCGCGTCAGCAGATGACGGTCCACCCGCAGCACCGCCCGCACACCGCCGTACGGCGACGGGGACGACAGGTCCACGCTCAGATCGAACTGCCGGGTCAGCTGGCCGATCGCGGCGAGTCCCATGCGCGGCGGGTCGCCGAGCTCGGTGAGCAGGATCGGTTCACGACCGCCCACCATCCGCTGGGCCCGGGCCCGTTCGTCCTGCGTCATGCCCAGCCCGGCGTCGTCCACGGTGACGCAGACACCGTGGTGGACGGCCTCCAGATTGACCACGATGCCGGTGTCGGGCGCGGAGTGCCGCAGCGCGTTGTCGAGCAGCTCGGCGACGATGATGGCGACCGGCTCGACGGCGTGGGACACCAGGGCGGTGCCGGCCTCCAGGTGGTTGTGGATCCGGACGCGCTGGTAGCCCGCGAGCCGGGCCTGACCACCCGTCACCGCGTCCACGAGGTGCGACTCCTCCCGGGCGAGCCCCACCCAGGCCCCGCACACCACCGCGGCGATCTGCGCGCGGCGCAGCGACTGCTCGTTCTCGTGGTCCAGCTCGAACAGGGTCTGCGCCAGCTCGGGGTCGTCGTAGCGCTGCTGCAGACCGCGCAGGGCGTCCTGCAGCCGGTACAGCGCCGCCTGGATCTCCCGGGTCGCCCCGCGCATCCCGGCCTGCGCGGCGGCGTCGATCCGGGTGCGCTGCGCGGCGAGTTCGGCGTGCAGCCCCTTCAGCACCTGCTCCAGCGCGAATCCCAGGGGCGAACCGGCGAGCTGCGGGCTCAGCGGGCCGGGCACGGCGATGTGGGGATGCGCGACCTGCCGGGCGGCGGAGGGCAGGCGCCGCGCCGCCAGATGCTCGACCTCGGCCGTGAACGCCCGTGAGGTGCCGTCGAGTTGCGCCCGCAGCGCGGCCGTCTTCGCGCGCTGGGCGGTCAGTTGCCGCCGGGAGCGCAGCAGCCCGCCGCCGAGGGCGAACGCGGACAGTGTGCCGAGGGCGAGACCACCGACGGCCAGGTCCGGTAGTTCGATCATCGAAGAGATTCCAGGGAGAGGCGGGCAGGGGGGAGGCGGGCAGGGGGAGTCCGAGGCGCTCTGGCGAGCTACCCGCAGCACAGTACACACCGTCATCGACCGATCTCGCACGGTGGAGCGCCACTTCGTTCCGAAAGTAATCGCTCTCTGTTCGTATCTGGGGTCAACTGTCGGGATTGCCGCGCGGGGAGCTCAGGGAACTCAGAGGCCGAGTACTCCGCTCACCCGCTCGACCAGGTCGTCTTCCGACATCATGAGGCCGACGGTGACGGCGGGCAGCCCGAGGCGCGCGGTCTCCTCGTGGAGGCGCTCCGTGAACAGGTCGTCCCGGGCGGCGAGATTGCGGTTCGCCCGCTCCGGATCGCTCGTCCTCGCCGTGAAGCCTTCCCCCGGAGCGGCCCGGTTGCGGAACGCCGCCCGGCGGAACTCCGGTGTGGGCAGGAGCCATACGGCCTGCCCGGGCACGGTGAGCAGGGGCCGTACGAGGTGCGGCAGCAGGCGGAACCCCTCGACCAGGACAGGCACCTCACGCGGCATGTGCAGCAGGTCCTCGACGATCAGCCCGAAGGCCTCCCCGCGGAACCAGTGGAACGTCTCGAGCATGGTCTCGGGAGACCGGTTCACCCACCGCTCGTCCATGTCCATCGCCATGAACGCGTGCAGGAGCGGCGCTTCCCCGGCGGTGGTCCGTCGCGCGTGCTCCGGCATCACATCGTCCGTCGGGTAGAGACGCCAGCCGTGCCGCTCCGCGAGCCGACGGGCGATCGTCGACTTGCCCGCACCGCTGCCGCCTCCCAACCAGTGGACGTGCCGCAACCGCGCGGCAGGCACCACGCCGGTGGCCCTCTCGTCGTGCCGGTCCGTCCCCATCCCTGCCCCTTCCGCGTTTCCCACGCACCGACCATCCCTCTCCCAAGCCCGGGCAACGCGCTGGGCATGCGCGGACATGGCCGGTCAGGTCTTGGCCAACCGCACCCCGCGCCTTGGCCGGGAGAGGGGCCGCCGCCCGCACGTGTGACACCCGGCCCGCCCCACGGCACGTGGTGACCCCCGGCCGGTCACTCCGCCAGGGCGCTACGGGCCACCCCGAGGGCCTGTTCCGCGTACCCCCGGCCGAACAGCACGGCGTGCACCAGCAGCGGGAAGAGCTGGTGCACGCCGACCCGGTCCGCCCAGCCGTCGGCGAGCGGCGCCTCGTCCCGGTAGCCCTCCAGCACGACATCCAGGTGGGGGCAGCCGAAGAGACGCAGCATCGCCAGGTCGGTCTCGCGGTGCCCGCCGTGCGCTGCCGGGTCGATCAGCCACACCTGCCCGTCGGACCCCCACAGCACGTTGCCGTTCCACAGATCGCCGTGCAGCCGGGCAGGCGGCTCGGCCGGCCCCGCCAGCCCGGGCAGGCGCTCGCACAGCCGCTCCACGACGGCCGCCTCACCGGGGCGCACGGTGCCCTGGTCGACGGCCCGCCGCAGATACGGCAGGACACGGTGCGCGGCGTACCAGCGCGGCCAGTCGGTGTCCGGCTCGTTGCGCATCGGGGCGAGGCCGATGTACGCGTCGGCGGGCCCGTCCGGCGGCGGCGCGCCGAACGCGGGCGCCCCGGCGGCGTGCAGAGCGGCCAGGTCACGACCGAACCGGTCCGCCGCCTCCCGGCTCGCCCGTCCCTGCGGAACCCGGTCGATGACCAGCCAGCTCCCGTCGTGACCGTGCACGCCCGGTACCCGCACCGTCCCGGCACCGGCCAGCCAGCGCAGCCCGGCCGCCTCGGCCCGCGTCGCCCCCGGATCGTCGGCACGCTTGACGACCACCACCCGCCCGTCGTCGAGGGTGACCTCCGCGAGGCCCCCGGACAGGGGCCGTTCGCCGCTGACCACCTGTCCGGTGAGCCGGGCGGCGGCGTCCGTACGGGCGGTCATGGGTGGTCCTCCTCGAATCCGCGGTCGGTCTCCGGCCAGCGTACGGTCGCGGCGGAGTCCCTCAGCGTCCCGAGTCCGGGACATCCGCCAGGCACCGGTCACGCGGGACGGTGAAATCCCGTCGCCCACCGACAGAACAGGCCGCGGCCGGGGGAGCAGTCGGGTCATGACGACTTCACCGTTCCAGCGCACCATCGCCCTGCCCGCCCCCGTGTGCGAACAGACCGCCCAGCACCTGGAGCAGGCCGCGCAACGGGCCATCGACGGAGCCGCGATCCCCCTGAAGGCCTTCCGCGGGGCGGCCGACAGCGACTTCACCCTCCCCGTGTCGGTCGTCGAGCAGGCGGCGGCCTGTCTGCTGGTCCTGGCCACCGAGACGGCCCAGACCGTACGTCCCTCGGCGCTGCGCGCCACCATCAGCGTCGCCCTGCGGCTGCGCGACGCCGTGGATCTGACGCATCAGCCCGCCCTCAGCAGCCGGTTCTGGTGAAGCCGGCCCGCACTTCCGGGGCCCGCGCGTCAGGTGGTCTCGCGGAAGGCGACGTCGACCTGTCTGCGGCGCAGTTCCTCCAGTGAGGTGTGCTGCCGACGGGCCCGTTCGACGAGGTCGTCGAGGTGCCGTGCGTCGAGGCGCCGGTCCGTGCCGGCCAGGGCGCGCAGTGCCTGCCAGACCGCGGTCTTGCCGTCCACGCCGAGGCGCAGCGCCTCCAGCTCCCACAGCGTGCTCAGCGGGGACCGCCGTACCAGGCTGCCGTTGCTCTTCAGACGCCCCATCTGCTCGGCCGCCCGGCCCGCGTAGACCTTGTAGCGCCGTACCGGGACATCCAGCCGCCGCATGATGTGCAGCAGGCTCGCCCGGTCCTCGGCGATCTCGTCGGCGATCGGGGCCAGGGCGTCGGCGAGCGCCGGATCACCGCACGAGCGCAGCAGATAGCGGACTCGGGCGGTCCCGGCGGTGGCACCGGCGAGATGGTCGTTGAGGTAGATGCCCAGCAGGGACATGTCCGTGGCCGGAGCACCCGGTGCGCCCGGCGGGTCCGCTCGCTGTTCCGTCATGGCACTGCTCCTGTTCTGCTCCGGCCCTGTGCCACGGCCACCCGCGTGGTGACGCGTACGAGGCAGGGTCTTCGGGGCGTCGAGCCGGGCCCGAACCGCACGGGCGGCTCGACCGGGGCGAGGGCGCCGAGGCTCTCGCCCTCGTAGGTGACGGTGGCCGAGGTGACGGGGTGCAGGTCCCGGGCGCCGTACCACTGGTGCCGGCCGGTCCGGGCGCTGCCGTGGGTGCGCGCGCCCAGCAGCAGCCGGGCGGGCCGGTCCCACAGCGTGATCCACGCGGGACTCGTGGCGATCGGGCCCGGCACCGCCCGCAGCGCGACGCCCTGAAGGCCTCTGCGGCCGGTGCTGAAGCGCAGGTCGAGCGGCGGCGCCGAGACGGCCCAGTGCCGCCGGTCGGTGACCCGCACCCCGACGGGTACGACCCGTACCTCGTCGAAGACATAGGTGCCGGCCACGAAGTCCGCCGTCTCCCGTGAGGGCGCCAGCAGCAGCCGCTGCCCGCCGGGCTCCTCGACCATCACATCGCTGAACGGCCCGAACGGCGATTCGGCCCAGTGCCCGAGCACCACACGGGCGCCGGACGCCGTTCCGACCCCCGCGATCCAGCCGTCGAAGCGCAGGGTGCGCAGCGGCGACCGGGATCGGGTACGCCGGGCGGCCGGACCACTGGGTTCGCCGGACTCACCGGGACCGTGGAAGAGCACGCGGGCCGGGTGCCCGGCCCCTTCCTGGTGAAACGGCACAGGGCCTCTCCCGTCCGGGCCCCGGCGATGTGGCCGAGGCCACGTCACGGACGAGGTCCTTGTCACGCCCGGGCGCGCACGGCGGCGGCTACGGTCTCTCGAGCGGATCCCTCACTTCCCCCACCCCTGCGAAACGGCCCGGCAGTGCAAGCAGATCTCTCTCCTGTCATCGCGGCGACCGCCCAGTGGCTGACCCGCGCCTACCCCGCCTCCGGCGGTGCGCTGGCCTCCGCCCTGTGCGAGGTGCAGGCCCGGCAGGCCGTGACGGTCGCGGCGTGGCTCAGGTACCCGACGCGGACGGACGCCGCCCTGCTCGGCCTGGCGGGCCCCGGCGGCTCCGCGCGGCTCGACTGGGTCACCGGCGCCGACGCGGCCGCACACGACGACGAGGACGACGCGCACGCCTGGCGCACCTGGGTGGACGAGGTCGTCGCGAGCTGGGCGGCCTGCCTCCTCACCGACCCGGAGCTGGCCGGGCGGGCCGTGGCCGCGCTCGCCGAGGGCAGCCACAGCACCGGCACACCGGCCGAGTTCCGCCGCCTCCTCACCCCCGACGACGGCGACCGCAGCGCCGCCGCCCTGCTGCGCCACCCCGATCTGCTCGCCCCGGTGGCCGGTCTGCACCACTCACAACTCCTGGACCGCCTCCCTCCGGGCCGCACACCCATCGCCTGACCCGGCGCCCCGGACGGGCCCGGCCCTCACCCTCCGTCACTCACCTCTTTGCCGTACACGGCCGTGCCCCGCCCGCACGGGCGGCGGACGCTGAGCGTGGCCACGCCGCCGACGGAGGAGAGACCGACATGACCACCGCCCTCTCACCAAGCTGGGAACACGCCGTCGTCACGGGCGGTGCCGGGTTCGTCGGATCCCATCTGTGCGCGGCCCTGCTGGACGCGGGTGCCGCCGTCACCTGTGTGGACGACTTCAGCACCGGCAGGCCGGAGAACATCTCCCCGCTGCTCGAACGGCCCGGCTTCACGCTGGTGCAGGCCGACGTCACGGAGGAACTGCCGGTCAAGCAGCGGCCCGACCTCGTCCTGCACTTCGCCTCCCCGGCGTCCCCGGCGGACTACCTGCGGCTGCCCCTGCACACCCTGGAGACGGGCAGCCTCGGCACCCGCAACGCCCTGGACCTCGCCCACTCCGCCGACGCCCGTTTCGTCCTGGCCTCGACCTCCGAGGTCTACGGCGACCCCCTTCAGCACCCCCAGGACGAGCGCTACTGGGGCAACGTCAACCCCGTCGGCCCGCGCAGCGTCTACAGCGAGGCCAAACGCTTCGGCGAGGCGCTGACCACCGCCTACGCCGAGACCCACGGCACCGACACCTGCGTCGTGCGGCTGTTCAACACCTACGGCCCCGGGATGCGCGGCGAGGACGGACGCGTGGTGCCGGCCTTCGTACGGCAGGCCCTGGCGGGCGAGCCCCTCACCGTGACCGGCGACGGCCGGCAGACCCGCTCGCTGTGCTACGTCGACGACACCGTGCGCGGCGTCCTGGCGGCGGCCGCCCACGACATGCGCGGCCCCGTCAACATCGGCAGCCCGACCGAGATCAGCATGCTCGACCTGGCGCGCCTGATCGTCGAACTCACCGGGTCCTCCTCCGAGATCCGCCCCGTCGCCCGCCCCGTGGACGACCCGGCCGTACGTTGCCCGGACATCACACTGGCCCGCGACAAGCTCGGCTGGGAACCCCAGGTACGCGCCGAGGAAGGGCTACGGCGGGCGATCGCCTGGTTCCGCGAGGACGCGATGGCGGCGATGGCCGACTGACCCACCCGGGCTCGCCGCGCCCGGCGTATCCCGGCGCGCGGGCCGCTGCCCTAGTCGAACTTGCCGCGTCCGGTCAGCGCGTCGCGCAGTCGGTCGACCATGCCCGTGCCCGGAGCCAGGAGTTTGTTCGCCGGGGGTTTGTCGGGGGCAGCCGGGTGGGGCCGGGTCGGGGCGGTCTTCTTCGCCTTGCGGACCTTGTCGCCCAGTTCGTTGAGCGTGTCCATCGGACAGGCCTGTCGCAGTGCGGGGAAGAGGGCCCGCTCCTCGTCCGCGAGGTGGGCGCGGATCTCGCTCATCAGCATGCCCATCAGCCGGTCGAAGTCGGCGTCGCCCGGGTCGCAGCCCTCCAGGACCTTCATGATGCGCTCGGCGGTCGCGTGGTCGGCGAGTTCCCGGTCGGCGAGGGCGTCCCCGCCCGCCACGTGCTCGCGTACGGCCGGATACAGATAGGCCTCCTCGGCCACCGAGTGCCGCACCAGCTCGATCGTGACCTGGTCCGCGTACACCTTGCGGTCCTGGTGACCGGACGGCAGCGCCTCGATCCTGCCGAACATCTCCTCGACTTCGCGGTGATCGGTCACCAGCTCGTCGATGATGTTTCCTCCGTGTCCCATCTCCGTCACCTCCAGCCCCCGGGTCCCCCCGGCCACGGACGGGCTAACGCGCGGCCCCGGACCGGCACCGCCGACGGCTCAGACGGGGAGCTTGGCCCGGACCCACCCGGCCGCGGCCGCCGGGCGGGCGGTGGCGCGGACGGAACGGCGCACCAGCCCCGCGTCGTGCCGCAGTCCCCGCGCGGCATGGGTGCCACGCCACAGCAGCGAGGGGCGGGCACCGGTGTCGTCGGCGGCGATCAGCAGCCCGCCGAGCATGGACATGTTCTTGAAGAAGTGGATGCGCTGCTCGGCCCGTTCCGAGGGGTCCTCCGCCTCCCAGAAGCGGTGCGCCGCAAGCGTCGTGGGTACCAGGGTGGCCGCGATGGCCAGCGCGGCCGGACGCGGCATGCGTCCTGTGGCCAGCATCAGGCCCGCCACGACCTGCACGGCGCCGCTCAGCCGCACGACCTGCTCGGTGCGGTCGGGCAACGCCGAGACGCGTTCGGTGACCGGTTGTACGACAGGCTCGGCGACCGGGGCGACGTCCTCCGGGGCACGGACGGAACTCAGGCCTCCCGTCAGGAACATCGAGGCCAGCATGGGGCGGCCGAGCACACGCAACAGACTCATGGCCCTCTCCAGGTGTCGGTGGGGTACGCCGCTCGCCGGGTTCCCCGCCAGGGGCGAAGGCACGCACCCGGTTCGCCCCGCAGGGCTGATACGTGTGCGCCGGATGTTGAATATGTGATCGAAATAAACTCATGGGTAAGTTGGCATGATTTGTCCGCATCAGGTGCACTAGAGGAGAAGCATCCGCTTCCCCAAGGAGATGGTGCAATGACTTCCACCGAGAAGGTCACCAAGGAACTGACGGGCATCCGCAGTGCCGACATCGAGGCGGCACTCGACCCGGCGGAAACCGACGGGATCTACCGCGACAGCCGTGAGTGCGCCGCGCTCGCGCTGTTCAAGGGCGGATTCGGTCTCCTCCTGTCGCCGCCCACCCCGCGCCCCAAGAAGGGTTGAGTGGACCGACAGGAGCAACCATGAAGCAGTCAGGCACTTCGTCTCTCTTGCAGGACGCGGTGCAGGACCTCGCTTCCGGCGTGGTCTCCGCTCTTCGGAGCGGAGACCACGCGCGTGCGGCCGCCCCCGTGGCGGTCGACCCGGAAGCGGAGGGACTCGCCCTCGCCGCCGTACGGGTGCTGGGAGCAGACGCGTTGCTGCCGAGCACCCTTCTGCACACCCCGCCCCCGCCCGACGAACTCGCCGTATTTCACAAGGCCGTGGAGACCTACCCGCCCGGCGCCCAGGCCGCCCCCACCGTCGCGTGGAGCCACTGGGCCATGCGACGCACCCTGCTGCGGCTCGACCCGGGCCACGCAGGCGGTCCCGGCGAAGAACCCGACGCCGCCTGGCTGGAGGGCGCGAGCTGGCAGCTCCTGACCCACCAGCTCGCGGTGCTGGCCGCCCTCGCCCTGCCCGGCGAGGACAGCGCGGTCGCCCGCGCCGCCGTGCACCGGCCGGTCGACGTCGCCCGCGGCTTCGTGCGCGCCGTACGCCGCCGCGACTGGCGGCAGGCGGCCGGTGCCGGACGCTGGCTGACGCTCCTGGACGGCGTACCGAAGACGCTGGGGCTCGACAACGGCCTGGACTTCGTGGAGCTGATGGGCGGCCAGGACCCGCTCGTGGCACTGCAGTTGAGGGCCGCGCGGCTGACCCGGACGGGAGCGTTCGTGTGAGGGAGGTACGGGGGCCGCGGCAGGTGGCCGAGGACGCGCTGGCGTGGGTGTCCGCCCATCGCGAGGAGTTCGCGCTGGGCGAGGACGCGCTGGCCGCCGACGGACAGGTGAACCGCAGCTGGAAACCGCTCGGCGAACTGGCCCAGGTGTGCGCGACCGTGTCCCGGCACACCGCGCCCCCCGATCCACTCCACGCGTGCGCGGCCGACCTCATGACCTTCGCCTGGCAGCAGACCGGCCGGGGCGAGCTGTTCGTGCGCCTGCAACGGCTGGAGCCCTTCGCCACCTACCCGTTGGAGGTGTACGCCGCCATGGCCGCGGCGGGCCTCAGGCACCCCGGCTACGAGGCGGCCACCGCCACGGTGGCCCGCACCCGCGGCTGGCGGCTCACCGAGCAGGAGCCCACCCGGCGGCTCGGCGTCCTGAACGCCGAGACCCGCAGCGGCATCCGGCCCTCCGACGGAATGCCGCAGGCGCTGCGGCACACCTGGCTGGCCGGTCTGCCCGAGCCCTGGACCTTCGAACAGTCCTCCGGCTACTCCCTCACCCACGTGGTCTTCCACCTCACCGACTGGGGACGCGCCGGGCCCGGGGGCGTACCACCGGACGTCGCCGGCTACCTGGCCGACTGGCTGCCGCCCTGGCTCGACACCTGTCTGGACGCCGGGATGTGGGACCTCGGCTGCGAACTGCTGGCCGTGGCGGCGAGCCTGCCCCTGCTGCCCGAACCCGCCGTCCTCGAGGACGCCTGGGCCCGGGTCGCGGCGGTTCAGCACCCCTCCGGCGCGATCCCGGAGCAAGGAGGCGGAACGGACCACGACGGCGGCCCGGACTTCCTCACCCACTACCACCCCACCCTCATGGCCGCCTTCGCGGCAACCCTGACCACAGGGCGCCTCGAGGACGGAGCACGGGCGGGTGCGCACCACCCGCCCGGCGGACAAGGAGTGCTGGGATGACCGACACCCGCCTGATCCACAACGTCGGAGCAGGCGCCCTGGAATGGCTGTGGGCCCACCGCGACGGATTCGAGCTGGAACCCGACGTCGACCCGGAGGTCGGCTTCCTGGAGCGCTTCAAACCCATCGGCGAACTCGCCATGATCTGCAAGGTGCTGTTCCGAGAGGGCGTCGCGGGATCGCGCCAGGCGCAGCTCGCCCGGCAACTCCTCGACCACGCCTGGCGCGAGACGCTGGACGGCGGTCGCATGCTGGTGCGCGGGCAGCTCACGGAGCCGATCTCCCCCATCCCGTTCGAGGTGTACCTGCCCTTCAAGGAACTCGGCTACAGCCAGCCGGAGGTGGAGCGGGCCGCCGCCCTGAACCACCGGCTGGAGAGCTGGGTGTCCTTCGAGGCGACCCCCACCCGGCGGCTCGGACTCTCCGCGTTCCAGCGCCGCTTCGGCCTCCCGCCCCGCCCTGCGGAGGCCGAACTGCGCGACACCACCTGGCTGGCCCGCACCCCCGAACCCTGGACGGTGGAAGGGCACATCGCCTACGACGTCACGCACAACGTCTTCCATCTGACCGACTGGGGAGAGAACCCGGACGGCCTGCCGCCCGCCACCGCCGACTACCTCGCGACCTGGCTGCCCGTCTGGATCGACGACTGGCTGGACCTGGAGCGCTGGGACCTGCTCGGCGAACTGCTGGTGGTCGACGCCTGCCTGCCCCGCCCCACCCTGGACGAGAGGGCCTGGGAGGGCTTCGCCGCCGCACAGCAGCCCGACGGTGCCATGCCGGCCCTGCGGACGATGCCCGAGGGCGCCCCCGACGAGGTGTTCGACATCGTCTACCACCCGACCCTGGTCGCCGCCTACGCCTCCGTACTGGCCACCTCCCGCTCCCTGTCCCGCCTGGCACACGCCTCATGACGACCGGCCGGCCCGCCTCGCGCGCCCGGTCGGCGGATCCTCCCCAGGAGGACGGGCCACTCGGCGCGCGGCTCGCGGACGCCGTCGCCGCGGCCGACGCCCCGGACGTCGTCTTCGCCCTCTCGCGGCACGGCCGCCGCACCGTCCTGAGCGGCGGTACCGCCCCGCCTCCGCCGATTCCCCGAGAGGACCTGCGGTACGAGATCGGCTCGGCCGCCAAGACGTTCACCGGACTGCTGCTGGCCCGGCTGATCCACACCGGGCCGCTGTCCGGCGGTGAACCGGCCGTCGCCCTCCTGGACGGGGGGCGGCCCACCGGTCCCCACCCGGTGACGCTCGCCCATCTGATCACCCACACCTCCGGACTGCCCGCCCTGCCGCCCGGCTTCCTCCGGCGGGCCCTGCCCGCCTGGCACACCAACCCCTACGGCCGTTTCCCGGCCGACCGGGTCGTCGACGCCTTCCTGCGTCACCGGCCGCGCCACCGCCCCGGCACCCGATGGCGCTACTCCAACTACGGCGTCGCCGTCCTCGGACACGCACTCGCCGCCGCGACCGGCACACCGTGGGAGGACCTGCTCACCGGCCAGGTCCTGCACCCGCTCGGCCTGGACGGCACGACCCTGCGCGCGGACGGCTCCGGACTCGACGCACTCGGACACGGCACGGACGGCCGGTCACCCGTGCCCGCCTTCGACGCCGGAGGCTTCCAGGCCGCGGGTGCCGTCCGGGCCACCCCGCACGACCTGCTCACCTTCCTCGAAGCCCATCTGGACCCCGCCGGGGCACCACCCCGACTGGCCGCGCCCCTGCACGAGGTGCGCCGGCCCGTGCTCCGCCGGGGCATCGGGCACCGGCACGTCCACACCACCGCCTGGTTCAGTCACCCGGCCGACGGCGGACCGCTGTACTTCCACAGCGGCGCGACCCTCGGCCAGCAGGCGTTCCTGGGCTTCCGGCCCGACACCGGCACGGCCCTGGCCGCGGTGTGCACCCGTCGCTTCCGGGGCCACGACCCGTTCCTGGCCACCGCGTACGGGCTGCTGACGGAGGATCAGCGGGCCCGGCCCGGCACCGACGGCGTGTGCCGCGCCGGCGCCGGACCGCACTGACTCCTCGTCACACCCGCTGCCACAGGGCCGGGGTGCGGGTGGGCACCCACACGCCCTGCGCCTGGTGGGTCTGCAGGCACCGGTAGCGCACCCCGCCGTGGGTCACCGTGGCCCCGGCCTCGTAGACACGGCCGGCGGCCCAGGTCTGCACCACGTTGGCCTGCGGTGCCGCCGCCGCGGCGGGGGCGGTCTTCAGGGTGAGGCCGAAGGCGCTGAGCAGCGGATTGATCGGCTGGAAGAACGTCGTGCCCCCGCTCTTGCAGTCGCCCGTACCACCCGAGGTCACGCCCTGCGCCTGGACGCCCGCGACGTAGGGCCCGCCGGAGTCGCCCGGCTCGGCGCACACCGTCGTCCGGGTCAGCCCGTCCACCCTGCCCTCGGCGTAGCTGACACTGGCGTCGTGCTGCTCGACCTTGCCGCAGTGCCACCCGCTGGTGGAGCCGGAGCGGCAGACGGCGGCCCCGACGAGCGCCTGCACCGAGCCGGTGACCTGCACCTTCTGCTCGCCCTCGGCCTTCACGTTCGCCGTCGCCGTCCACTGGTCGTTGACGGCCACCCACGACATGTCCTTGCCGGGGAACGTGGAGGCCTGGAACGTGCCCTGCTGCGCCTGGTCGAACCCGGTCGTCGTATCGCCCTTCTTGCCGCAGTGGCCCACCGAGGCGAAGCCCTGCTGCTGGCCCTTGGTGACGGAGAACCCGATGGAGCAGCGGGCGCTGCCGTTGATGTAGTAGGGGTCGCCGCCGGTGAGGTCCGCCAGCAGACGCGGGCGCTCCGCCGTCACCGTGACGCCCACGCTCTTGGCGTCGAGGCCCGCGGCCTTGACGAACGCGGCGGCCGCGGCCTTGCTCCGGGCCTGCACCGCGACCCGGTTCGCCGGGATGTCGACGTACCACAGGGGCGTGTCGCCGGTGTTGGCACGGGCCGCCGCCCCGTCCAGCTTCTTCTTCGCCGCCTGGAGGTCCCGGAGCGTCTTCTTCACGACGGCGGCCTTGGCGCCCTGGGCCTTGATGGCGGGCACGTCCGCGGTGTTCGTCGTCGCCACCACCAGCTCCTGCGCCGTCGTGCCGCGCAGCCAGGCCCCCGCGAAGCGGGTGCCCAGGGCGTTGCGCAGCCGCCCCGCACGGGTGCCCGCCTCCGCCTCGTTGACCAGCCGCCGGGACGCCTGGGCCGGTGTCAGCCCGAGGTCGCGCTCCAGGGCGCGCAGCATCGGGGCCGACGGCCGGTCGGCGCCCAGGGTCTGGGCGGCCGAGGGCAGCGGGCCCGCGGGGGGCGCGGGTTCGGCCGCCACGGCGGAGGGGAGCCCGGTGGCGACGAGTGCGCCGAGTGCGGCCAGGGCCGCCCGGCGGCCGGTCACGGCGTGTCTGTGGACCATGCGATGTGTCTCCTTCGATCGCGGTGGAAGTGCGGTACTGCGGGAACCGGGCGTCTCACGCGGTCTTCAGGCCGGGCGAACCCACCTCCGTGACGAAGGACGCGGTCGTCGAGACGGTGCCCCCGGGCTGGGTGATGGACGGGACGGTCCGGAAGTCGACCTGGGCCTTCGCACGGTCCAGCTCGACGCGGACATAGCCGCGCCGGCCGTCGTAGTACTTCATGTGGGGGTTGGCCCGCAGGTAGGTGTCCCAGTTGTCGGGCTTCTCGGTCCCGTTGCCGCCGCTGGAGACGGAGGTGCAGGTGAACTCCGTGCCCAGCGTCCTGGACTTCGGGTCGTCGAAGTCGTCCTTGATGTCGAAGGCGTACCCGACGTGGACGTCGCCGGTGAGGACCATCCAGTTGTCGATGCCGGCGGCCTTCGCGCCCGCCGTGACCCGGTCGCGGGAGCCGCGGTAGCCGTCCCAGGCGTCCATGGAGACCCGGGCCGGCCCGCTCACGTCGAACTTGCGCTGTGAGAAGCACACCTGCTGGGGCAGCACGTGCCACAGCGCGGAGGAGTCCCGCCAGCCGTCCAGCAGCCAGCGTTCCTGCGTGGCTCCGGTCAGGGTGCGGGCCGGGTCGTCCGACTCGGTGCCCGGCGCGTGCGGCCGGTCGTCGTAGGCCTGGTCGGAGCGGTACTGGCGGGTGTCGAGAAGGTCGAACTGGACGAGCGACCCCCAGTTCAGCCGGCGGTACAGCCGGGCGTCGGGGCCCTGCGGCAATTGCTCGGCGCGCAGCGGCTGGTTCTCCCAGTAGGCCCGGTAGGCGGCGGCGCGTCGTGCCAGGAACTGCTCCGGGGAGGTGCCGTTCTCGTCGAAGGCGCCCGCGTAGTTGTTCTCCGTCTCGTGGTCGTCCCAGGTGACGAGGAACGGGTGGCGGGCGTGCGCGGCGCGCAGGTCCGGGTCGTTCTTGTAGAGCGCGTAGCGCAGCCGGTAGTCGGCGAGGGTGACCGTCTCGCGGTTGAACACGTCGGGCAGCTTGCGGTCGCTGTAGCGGCGGGCCCCGCCGGCGGAGTCCACCGGGTACTCGTACAGGTAGTCGCCGAGGTGGAACACCGCGTCGACGTCCTCCTCGGCCAGATGCCGGTGGGCGGTGTAGTAGCCGTCCTGGTAGGCCTGGCAGGCCACGGCGGCCAGCCGCATGCCGGCGGTGGCGCTGCCCGCGGCCGGTGCCGTACGGGTCCGGCCCGTGGGGCTGATCCAGTCGCCCACCCGGAACCGGTAGTAGTAGTGGCGGTCCGGCCTCAGGCCTTTGATGTCGACGTGCACGCTGTGGGCGTACTCGGGATGGGCCGTGGCGACCCCCCGCTGCTCGACGAGCGCGAACCACTCGTCCAGGGCCACTTCCCAGGAGACGGCGACCCGTTCCTGGCCCAGGCCGCCGTCCGCGGTGAACGGCTGGGGGGCCAGCCGGGTCCAGAGCAGCACCGAGTCGGGCAGCGGATCGCCGGAGGCCACGCCGAGGGTGAAGGGGTCGTCGGAGACCCGGGCGGCGTCGAGTTCCGGAGCGGCGGTGGCGCCGCGGGCCGGCCGGTTGGTGCTGAAGGCGAGCATCGCCGCCGCCGCGGTGACGGTCAGGAAGCGGCGGCGGGCGACGTGCGGCGCCGCGGTGCGCAGTACGGCGTCGTGCGGGGAGAAGGCATGCTCGGACGGTGCATTCCGACGGCCCGTCAGCGCCATCTGATGTCCTCTCGTACGGGGCAGGGCGCCCCGGACGGACGCGTGGGGCATCGCCGACGTGGGGAGCGCGGAGCATGCATGCTAAGCAGACAAAATGCCTAAAACGGTTGCGACCTGCGGGGCGTTCACACCAGAGGCGGTACGGGGACGGCGCCTCACGCCACCTGCGACGGAACCCGGAACACGGAAAGCGCCGCCGGCGTGAGCCGACGGCGCATCAGGGGTGAGGGGCGGGGAGTGCTAATGGGCGGCTTGCGCGGCGGCCCCGGAGGCCGCGTGGTCACGCACCGGCAGGTGGTACACGTGGAACGCCCGCCCGATGACCGGCTGGGCGACATTGCGCACCCGTACGCCGCCGCTCGTCATGCCGTGTTCCGTGCCGGCGTGCGCGTGCCCGTGCACCGCGAGATCGGCACCGGCCGTGTCGATCGCCTCGGCCAGCAGATAGCTGCCCAGGAACGGATGGATCTCCAGCGGCTCGCCGGCCAGTGTGTCGGCGACGGGGGAGTAGTGGGTGAGGGCGATCCGCGCGTCACAGCCCTCCTCGCCGAGCCGCTCCAGGGACGCCCGCAGACCGTCGGCACAGCGCCGCGAGTGCCTGACGAACTCCTTCATGACCGGCTCGCCGAACTCCCCGGCGCAGCGGCCGACGAACCCGCCGCCGAACCCCTTGGTCCCGGCCACGCCGATACGCGCTCCGCCGCACGACAGGACCGTCCCCCGGCCCTCGAGGACATGGGCGCCGGCGTCCCTGAGTACCGCCGTGACCTCCTCGGGCCTGTCGTCGTGATGGTCGTGGTTGCCGAGGACGGCGACCACCGGGACCCCGAGGCCCTGGATCTCGCGGGCCACCACCCGGGCTTCCTCAAGAGTGCCGTGCCGGGTGAGGTCCCCGGCCAGCAGCAGGAGGTCGGCGCACTCGGGCAGGGTCTCGAAGGCGGGGCGGAGCACACCCTGGCTGTCGGGCCCCATATGGATGTCTCCGACGGCTGCGACGCGGATCATGAGAGTTCCTCCGCACGGTCGGGGGAGGACGCCTCGGTGACCACGAGGTCGCTGTGCACGGGGATCCCGGCGAGTTCCTCGCGGGCGGTGCGCACGATCTCCTCGCGGCAGGGCGCCGAGGGCACGGTGCCGGTGAGCAGCACCGTCCGGCCGCGGGCCTCGACCCGTACGCCCAGTTCACCGAGTTCGCCGGAGGCGAGGCGGTCCTGGAGGTGGGCGATGCGGTAGTCCAGGTTCTGCGCCGGCGGCGCGCCGCCCGAGTCCTGGGAACCGTGGGTGCTCATGGGTGCTCCTTCAGATGACGTTCAGGCGCTCCAGCAGGAAGAAGAAGGCGGCGGGCATGGGCGCGTCCCCGCACTCGCGCCGCACCCGCTCCCAGTCGACCTTCTCCCGCAGAGCGCGCGCGATGGGCAGGGCGGCGCCGAAGTCGCAGTGGTGCTCGGAGAAGGCGGCGGCCAGGCTCCACAGCAGGTCGGTGGGGGCCAGCACGGGCATGCGCACCGAGTCGACCGAGATCTCCTCCGCGCGCTCCAGCATCTCCGCCCCGACCGGCCGGTCCGCCAGCTCGAAGATGATGTCCACCGGCTGGCCGAAACAGGTGGCCTTGATCAGCCAGTCCTCCGGCGGCGTGTAGACGACCAGCCCCGCGTCCCGGAGCGTGACCGCCACCGCCTCGGCGTCCTCGGGGCGGATGGCGAAGTCGACGTCGTGCTGGAGGTTCTTCTCGCCTCCGTGCGCGTACGCGGCCACGCTCCCGGCCAGCGCGAACAGATGCCCCTTCCGCTTCAGCAGGGAACCGACCTGCTTGGCCGCCTCCAGAATCGCCTGATTGCGGTCCAGGGGCAGTTCGTGCGGCGGCTCAGCGGCCTGCGGATCCTGGGGCGGCGCGGGCTCGGTCCGGTCCGGCGCCAGTCGGAGATCGGGGATCCCCGGCCGCCGGACGAGCGTCGCGTCATCACCGTTCTCCGCCATGACCACTCCATTCGCCGAACCGGACACTCCGCTCTGCCGCACCTGGCCCCGAGGGCCCGCGTGCCCGCTCTGAGTACCCAGCGCGCCCGTGCCGACACGGAAGGCTGCGACTCCCTGCTCCGGCCGAACAAGACAAGCGCTCACACCGCCGACGACGGAATATGGGGCGAGAACCTGGAAAACCGGTTGAAGCCGGATAAAACCCGCGCCTGTGGAGGTCGACATGACTCAGGAGACATCACGTTCGTCTGATCTTCCGCAGCCGTTGCGGGCCGTCGCCTCGGGACTCAGGCATCTGCCGGGCGCGGAACAGGTGGGCAAGGTGGCCGGAGGAGCCCTGGACAAGGTCGGCGCGGTGTCGCCGCGCGGGCGCCGGATGGCCGTCTACGCCGGTGCCGGTGTGCTCGGTGTGGCCGGAGTGGTGGAGTGGCCGGTCGCGTTGACCGGCGCCGCCGTCGCCTGGCTGACCCGGCCCAGGCCCGCAGGGAAACAGGACGGCGCGTCACCGAACGGCGGCACGCGGACCACCCGGACCGGTGAACGCCGCAAGGGCGCCGGCGCCCAGGACGGGCCGGACGACCAGGACACCTCCGCGTACGGGCCCGGCGGCAGACTCGCCGCCTCCCACTACCGGCACGACCGGACCGAACAGCACGTCCACGAACAGCCCGCCAAGGTGGGCGACACCGCCACCGCCTCCGCGCTGAAGCAGGTCGCCGAGGCCACCGCGCACCACGACGCGCACGGCGAGGAGCCGGACCGGGGACCCGCCCACCCGCGCGGACACGACAGCCGCTCAGCCGGCTGAGCCGGGACGGCGGCAGATGCTCACACGCTTCGACGTCGCCCCGCTCGTCGGGGCCGTGGCCGGGGCGGCCGCAGGGGCCGTCCGCGGCACCGCCCAGGGCGTGACGTCCGTCTACGACACCACGCGGCGCGTGCGCAACGTCGCGCGCAACGCCCTGACCGGTGGACAGCACTGGAAGGCCGGACAGCGCGTCCACCTCGCCCTGCGGCGCTCCGACGGCGAGGCCGGCACGCTCGCCCGCGAGTTGGCCGGGGAACTCCTCGACCACCCGGACGTCCTCACGGCGTACTGGGACGAGGGACTGTCCCGCATGGTGATCACCGTGGCCGAGGAGGCCGCCACCGACCGGGTCACCGAGCGGGCCACCGCACTCGCCACCCGCTTCGGCCTGGACGAGGGCGTCGACCCGAACACGCGGGACACCAGCCACCCCGGCGACCCCACCGAGGTACGCGTCAGCGCGGCGGCGATCCTGCTGGACGCCGCCGGCGCGGCAGGCGCCTTCGCGGGCCGGTCCTTGCGCCTGCCGCCCACCTCCCGCATCATCACCGCGGCCGTCACCCTGCTGCGCGAGAACCCCCGTTTCAGGGCCCTGCTCCGGGAGCGGTTCGGCACCTCCGGCATGGAACTCGTCCTGGCCGCCGCCAACGCCGCCGCACACAGCGCCGGCCAGACCCCGCTGGCGCTCGTGCTCGACGGCGCCCTGCGCGGTACCCAGCTGACGGAGGCCGTGGCCCGGGCAGCGGCCTTCGAGGCACTGCACGACGACATCGTCCACGAACGGCGCACCAGCCTGCCCTGCCCGCCGGACACGCGGCCGCCGCTCAAGGTGACGCCCGCCGCGGAGTACGCCTCCCACGCCAGCACCGGCAGCGTCGCCGGTGCCGCCGCCACCCTCCTCGTCACACACCGGGCGAGCGACGCGGCCGAAGCGGTCCTCGCCGGATCACCGAAAGCGGCCCGCTACGGACCGGCCGCCTTCGGCGCGACCCTCGGCACCTTCCTCGCCCACGCCGGCATCCTCCTGCGCAACGGCGAGCGCCTGCGCCAACTGGAGATCGCCGACGCCCTGGTCCTGCACGCCGACGCCCTGCGCAGCCGGCGGGAGGACACCGAGGACGGCCCCGACGGGCTGCCCGACGACCCGGTCCACCCCTTCGCCGAGGCCGTCCTGGACGCCGCTCGCAGGGCGGGACTGCACGTCGTGATCGCCGGCGGCTCCGACCTCAAGGACATCACCCGGCTCGCCGACGAGGTCGCCCCGGGCGCGAAACCGTTCGGAGACGTCGTCCGGGCCCTGCAGAAGGACGGCCACGTGGTGGTGACCGTCGCCCGCCTCACGGAGTCCGGCGACGGACACGTGGCGGCCGGACTGCCCGCCGGCGACGTGGCCATCGCCCTCACCGACGGACGGGCCGCCGTCTCCTGGGGCGTCGACGCGCTTGCCCCGGGAGGCCTCGCCGACGTCTGGCGGCTGCTCACGGCGATCCCCGCGGCTCGGCGCGTCGGACGCCGGTCCCAGACACTGGCCCGCGCGGGCGCCGCCCTGTCGGGGCTCCTGGTCGCCCGCGGCGGACAGCGCCTGGGCCGGCTCGGCATGTGGCCCCTGACCCGCCACGCCCCCGTCAACATCGCCGCCGCCAACGCCCTGCTCACCGGCTGGCTCGCGGGCATCCAAGTGGCCCGGGCCACCCCGCCCCCGCCACGACTGCACATCCCCTGGCACGCCCTGGAACCCCACGAGGCCCGCGACCGGCTGGGACGCGCCGGGCGCGACGGCGAGCCCCGCGGACTCGCCCTGCTCGCCGACCGCTCCCGGCAGCAGGCCGGCCGCCTGGTCCGCCACCCGGCCGTGACGCCCGCCCGCTGGACCTGGCAGGCGGCCGGCGCCGTACGCCGCGAACTCGACGATCCGCTCACCCCCGTCCTGGCCACGGGCGCCGTCGCCTCCGCGCTGCTCGGCTCCCTCGTCGACGCCATGCTCGTCGTGGGCGCCATGGACCTCAACGCCGTGACGGGCGGACTCCAGCGGATGCGCGCCGAACAGGCACTGGCCCGGCTCGCCGCCAGGCAGCAGCCCAAGGCCCGCAGACAGGACGGCCACCGGCGCACCGTCACCGTCGACGCCGCCCGGCTGCGCCCCGGCGACGAGATCAGCCTCGGCGCCGGCGACGTCGTACCCGCCGACGCCCGGCTGCTGGAGGTCGACGGTCTCGAGGTCGACGAGTCGGCGCTCACCGGCGAGTCCCTGCCCGTGTCCAAGGCCGTCGACGCCACCCCCGGACTGCCGGTGGCCCAGCGCGCCTGCATGGTGTTCGAGGGCACGACCGTCGTGGCCGGACGCGCCCTCGCGCTCGTCGTCGACACCGGCGAGCAGACCGAGGCGGGCCGCGCCGTCTCCCTCGCCGCCCGCACCCCGCCGCCCGCCGGCGTCCAGGCCCGGCTGCAGGAGCTGACCCGCAAGGCACTGCCGGTGACCTTCACGGGCGGCGCCGCCGTGACCGGACTGTCCCTGCTGCGCGGCAGCCCCGTCCGACGCGCCGTCAGCGGCGGTGTCGCCGTCGCTGTCGCCGCCGTACCGGAAGGACTCCCGCTCGTCGCCACGGTCGCGCAGATGGCGGCCGCCCGGCGGCTGTCCCGGCGAGGCGTCCTGGTCCGCACCCCGCGCACCCTGGAGGCGCTCGGGCGCGTCGACACCGTCTGCTTCGACAAGACCGGCACCCTCACCGAGAACAGACTGCGCCTGGTCCGCGTCGCCACCGCCGACGGCACCGTCCTGGAGACCGGCACCGAACAGGCCCTGCCGGTCCTGCGCCTGGCCGCGCGCGCCTGCCCGCAGGAGGAGACGGGACAGGGCCGCCGGGTCGCGCACGCCACCGACGAGGCCGTCCTCGACGTCGCCCCGCCCGACGAGGGCTGGACCCCGACCGGCGAGCTGCCCTTCGAGACACGGCGGGGCTACGCCGCGGCGATCGGCCGCGACGGCGACCCGGACTTCGGTGAACTCCTCGTCGTCAAGGGCGCCCCGGAGACGATCCTGCCCGCCTGCCGGAACCTGCCCGGCCACGCGAGCGACACCGCCCACGAACTGGCGGGCCAGGGACTGCGCGTCCTGGCCGTGGCCCGGCGCCCCTGCCGGGCCGACGACGCCGAACTCGACGCGCCGCTCGCGGACCTGGAGTTCAGCGGCTTCGTCGCCCTCGCCGACGTCCCGCGCGACACCTCGCACGCCCTGCTCGCGGAACTCCGCCGCTCCGGCATCCTGCCCGTCATGCTCACCGGCGACCACCCCGAGACCGCCCGCGCCATCGCCCTGCAACTGGGCTGGCCGGAGGAGACCGAGGCGGTGACCGGAGACGAACTCGTCGCCATGGGACGCCGCGAACGCGTCCGGGTCCTGCGCGGCGCGGGCGTCATCGCCCGGGTCGCACCCGAGCAGAAGCTGCACGTCGTCGAGGCCCTGCAACAGGCCGGACGGGTCGTGGCGATGGCCGGCGACGGCGCCAACGACGCCGCCGCGATCCGCGCCGCCGATGTCGGGGTCGGTGTCGAGTCCCGCGGCTCCGCGGCCGCCCGCAACGCCGCCGACCTCGTGCTCACCACCGGCGACCTGTCCGTCCTCGTCGACGCGGTCGCCGAGGGCCGTGCCCTGTGGCGCAGCGTCGCCGACGCGGTGAGCATCCTCATCGGCGGCAACGCCGGCGAGGTCGGCTTCAGCGTCCTCGGCACCCTGCTCGCGGGCGCCTCCCCCCTGTCGACACGTCAGCTCCTGCTGGTCAACCTGCTCACCGACATGTTCCCGGCCATGGCGGTGGCGGTCACGCCGAGCGACGACCCCTCGACGGCGGAGCACGCCGCGACCGGCCCGATGGGCCTCAACGTCCTCGGCGCCCCGCTGCTGCGCTCCATCCGGCGCCGGGGCATCACCACCTGCCTCGGTGCGGTCACGGCCTACCTCATCGGCCGCCTCACCCCGGGCACCGAACGCCGGTCCACCACCATGGCCCTGTGCGGCGTGGTCGGCGCCCAGCTCGTGCAGACCCTCTCCGGCCGCCGCCGCAGCCCGCTGGTGTGGGTGACGGCCCTCGGCTCGGCCGCCGTCCTCGCCGCCCTCGTCCAGACCCCCGGCGTCAGCCACTTCTTCGGCTGCACCCCGCTCGGCCCCGTGGCCTGGGCGGGCGTGGCCCTGGCCATCGCCCTCTCGGCCCTGGCCCCGCGCCTGGAACACCTCCGGGCCGTCCACCTGCTCTACGAGGCCGTGACCCGCCTCGCCCTGCGCCTGGGCGATCTGACCCAGCAGGCCCGCGAACTGCTGCAGAGCGGGATCGCCCGGCCTGTGGTGGCGTAGCGGGCGAGCACGCACGGCTGAGAGCGGCCGCCACCCTGGAACGTGGTGACGGCCGCCCTCTGTCGCAGGCTCAGACCGCGCCGCGCCAGGCGCCCGTCTCCGAACCGCGGGCCTCCATGAACTGCTTGAACCGCCGCAGGTCGCCCGAGACCTGCCGCTTGACGAACCCGAGCTTGTCGCCCACGGTCTCGGTCAGCCCCACGGGGTCGAACTCCAACTGCAGCATGACCTTGGTCGTGTCGTCCTGGATGCGGTGGAACGTCACCACCCCGGCCTGCCGGGCCTCTCCGCCCACCGTCGTCCAGGCGACGCGCTCGTCGGGAACCTGCTCGGTGATCTCCGCGTCGAACTCCCGCTCCTGGCCGCCGACCTTCGTCACCCAGTGCGTCAGCGTGTCGGTGCGCTGCTCGATGCGCTCCACGCCTTCCATGAACTGCGGAAAGTCCTCGAACTGGGTCCACTGGTTGTAGGCCGTGTGCACCGGGACGTGGACCTCGATGGATTCCTCTACCTGTGACAAGGCGGTACCTCCCTTTCTCTTACGGAGAGCGGGGGACGGGTACCGGATCTCGCGCCGGCCACTCCTGCTCTTCACGACTTGTAAGGTCGGATGCCGTGGCCACCTTGCTGATCGTCCATCACACGCCCTCGCCCAACTGCCAGGCGATGTTCGAAGCCGTCGTCTCCGGGGCGAGCGACCCCGAGATCGAGGACGTCCGGGTCGAACGCCTGCCGGCGCTGTCCGCCACCGCCTCCGACGTCCTCGCCGCCGACGGCTACCTCCTCGGCACCCCCGCCAACCTCGGCTACATGTCGGGCGCCCTCAAGCACTTCTTCGACCAGGTCTATTACCCGTGCCTGGACGCGACGCGCGGCCGCCCCTTCGGCTTCTACGTGCACGGCGGGAACGACGTGACCGGAGCGGTGCGCGGCATCGAGTCCATCACGACGGGCCTCGGCTGGCGTCGCACCGCCGAGGCCGTCACCGTGACCGGCGAGCCCGACAAGGGCGACATCGAGAGGTGCTGGGAACTGGGCGCCACGGTCGCCGCCGGACTCATGGGCTGACCGGCCCTAGCCGTCTTCGACGCGGCGCCGGTCCTCCTCGTCCCAGGCCCGGGTGTCGCGCGGCTGGGTGTACGGCTCGTCCTCGGGCGGATGCCCACCGGCGACGGCCCGCTGCCGTACCGTCTCCGCGTCGAACTCCAGGCCCAGCAGGATCGCCAGGTTCGTGATCCACAGCCACACCAGGAAGACGATGACACCGGCCATCGTGCCGTAGGTCTTGTTGTACGAGGCGAAGTTGGCCACGTACACGGCGAAGCCCGCCGACGCGGCCAGCCAGATCAGCAGGGCCAGCACACTGCCCGGAGTGATCCAGCGGAACCCCTTCACCTTGGCGTTCGGGGTCGCCCAGTAGAGGATCGCGATCATGATCGTGACCAGGACGACGAGCACGGGCCACTTCGCGATCGACCAGACCGTCAGCGCGGTGTCGCCGATCCCGAGCGTCGCTCCGGCCTCACGGGCGAACCCGCCGGTGAACACCACGATCAGCGCGCTGAACGTGGCCAGCACCATCAGCACGACCGTGACACCCACCCGCACCGGCAGCAGCTTCCACACCGGCCGCCCCTCGGGCATGTCGTAGACGGCGTTGGCGGCGCGGATGAACGCCCCCACATACCCGGAGGCCGACCACACCGCCAGGACGAGACCGACGATCGCCACCACCGAGCCGATGCCGGCGTTGCCCTGCAACTGCTCGACGGCCTGGGTGAGGATGTCCCGCACCGAGCCGGGCGCGAGCTGCTGGATGTTCTCGAGCACCTTGTCCGTGGTCGACTTCCCGGTGATGCCCAGCAGCGACACCAGGACCAGCAGCGCCGGGAACAGCGCCAGCACCGCGTAGTACGTCAGCGCCGCCGCCCGGTCCGTCAGCTCGTCCTTCTTGAACTCCCGCACGCTCCCCTTCAGCACCGCACCCCACGACGTCCGGGGCAGCTCACTCGGCGTGTCGGGCGCCGCACGCTCCACTTCGGGCCCCGGACCGGCCGTCCCGGACGCCGGCCGAGTGCTCTCCGACGGCTCCGCAGACGGGGTCTCCGTCGCGTCGTGTTCTTTTCGTCCAGGAATGTGCAGCTTCACCATGAGAGCCGGGTAACCCCGGCCCGGGCCCTTAAGCGGAACTCGGCCGGCCGTGCCGGAACGACGGAAGTGGCGCAATCGTGCGTTGCCGACCCGTGCCGCAGGGCGCAGCGTGGAAGTGCGGGAGCGCTCCCACGCCGTCCCGTCCTCCCCACGCACGGCACACCGCAAGCACCGCGACCCCCACATCCGAAAGAGGAGATCATGAATGGTCATGGTCATGCTTGTAATGAGCCCCATCCGGTCAGGTCCCGTACGCTCCGGTCCCGTCTGACGCTCGCCCTGAGCGTGCTGGTCGCCGCGCTGCTCAGCCTGATCCCCTGGAGCGGCACGGCCGTCGCCCACGGCTCGGTCGTCGACCCGGCATCCCGCAACTACGGCTGCTGGCTGCGCTGGGGCAACGACCATCTCAATCCCGCCATGGCCCAGCAGGACCCCATGTGCTGGCAGGCGTGGCGGAGCGACGCGAACGCCATGTGGAACTGGAACGGCCTGTACCGCAACGGCTCGGGCGGCAACTTCCAGGCCGTGATCCCCAACGGCCAGCTCTGCAGCGGCGGCCGTACCGAGGGCGGCCGGTACAACTCCCTCGACACGGTCGGCGCCTGGAAGACGACGGACATCGGCGCGAATTTCACCGTGAAGCTCTACGACCAGGCCAGCCACGGCGCCGACTACTTCCTGGTGTACGTCACACGGCAGGGCTTCAACCCCGCCACCCAGCCGCTGACCTGGAACGACCTCCGGCTCGTCACCCGCACCGGCAGGTACGGGCCCAGCCAGAACTACGAGATCCCCGTGAGCACTTCGGGACTGAGCGGCCGACACGTCGTCTACACGATCTGGCAGGCGTCGCACATGGACCAGACCTACTTCCTGTGCAGTGATGTGAACTTCCGCTGACCTGCCGCTTCGTGTGCAGTGCCCCGCCGGACGGGACGAGTCCGGCGGGGCACGGCTGTGAGGGCTTTCTGAGAGTTCTCGAAGAATTCTCGGGTCGGCTGAACGCTCCGGCGCCGGCGCACGTATGGGACGAGGGGATTTTCATGCCCGGAACGCCTCAAGCGCAGGAGAGCACCCTTGGCACGCAATACGCGAAGACGCCCTACAGGCCCACGGCGCGCGACCTTCGCCGCAGTCGCGCTGATGCTGGGCGGAGGCGGCCTGATGGCGGCCAACGTCTACGCCTCGGCCACGGACGGCGGTTCAGGCGGTGAGTCCGCCCAGACGCGGTCCGGTACGGGGGTGCGGACCGCCGGCACCACGATCGACTGCCCTGACGTCGGCAGCAAGCTGACCTCGGTCCCCGAGCAGGCGAGGGCGGAGGTCGACAAGGAACTCGCCCTCCTGGACGAGCAGATCGCCAAGGCCTACCAGCGGCTGAGCGAGTCGGCCCAGCAGATCCAGCAGGATTCCGGCTTCGCCGACAACGCGATCATGAACCCGCTGAAGGAGAAGCGCGGCGCGACCCTCGAGCGCATCGCCATCGCCATCGACCGGGTGGGAGACCGCCCCGAGGGACTCGACGCCCTCGCGGCCTGCACCGTCCGGGACTCCGGCAACCAGGCTCCCGAGCAGGGCGAGGGCCAGGACGCCGGCGACGGCGGCGGCGAGGAGCAGCCCGGCCAGGAGCAGGGGAACGGCCAGGGCCAGGGTCAGGGCAACAACGGCGGGCAGGCGGGCAACGGCCCGGTCGCCGCCGACTTCGCGGACATCACCGGCGTCCAGCCCAATGTGAACAGCCCCCGCCAGAAGGGCAACGCCTCCCGAGGCACCTTCGCCACCAGTTGCGGTGTGAACGAGAACGGCCTGTTCAACTCCGACAACATCATCGCCGCCCCGGGTGTCACCAACGGCGCCCACCACTTCCACGACTACGTCGGCAACCAGGCCAACAACGCCTTCGCCAGCGACCAGGACCTCGCGGACGCCGAGACCAGCTGCGACGACCAGGGCGACAAGTCCTCCTACTACTGGCCCGTCCTGCGCGTGCAGAACGGCACCCAGGAGCAGGACGCGGGCTCGCCCGGCGGCGGCATCGAGGGCAACGCCGGCGCGATCGTCACGCCCAAGCAGGTCACCCTCGACTTCGTGGGCAACCCGCGCGACAAGGTCACGGCCATGCCGCGGCTGCTGCGCATCATCACCGGCGACGCCAAGTCGTTCGTCAACGGCCCGGCCAACGCCAACGCCTCCTGGAGCTGCACCGGCTTCGAGGACCGGCAGCTCAAGGACAAGTACCCGCTGTGCCCGAAGGGCAGCGACGTGGTGCGCTCCTTCAAGTTCCAGAGCTGCTGGGACGGCCGCAACATCGACAGCGCCAACCACCGCACCCACGTGGCGTTCGCCGACGCCTCCGGCGCGTGCCCGTCCGGTTTCCGGGCGATTCCGCAGCTGGTCCAGCGCATCGTCTACGACGTCGACGCGCCGAGCCTGAAGGACGGCGGCCGTACGACACCGCTGTTCGCGGTGGACTCCTTCCCCGAGCAGCTGCACAAGCCGGTCACCGACCACGGCGACTTCATCAACGTCTTCGACGAGGACCTGATGGGGGAGATGGTCGACTGCATCAACGACGGCCGGAAGTGCGGAGCCGGGGCGGGAGCCGAGCCCGGCGACAAGCCGACCGAGAAGCCCACCGAGAAGCCGACCGAGAAGCCGAGCGAGGCCCCCGGGGCGGGGGAGGAGCCGACCGAGGAGCCGACGAAGACCCCCGAGGCCCCGCAGGAGCAGCCCACCCGCACCCCGGACGCCCCGAAGGACGGCAACGCCGGTGGCAAGCCCGGCGACACGGGCAACGACGGAAAGGGCGGCAAGGACGGGGAGGGCGAGGCTTCCGAGCCACCGGCGACGAACAAGCCCGCTCCCGAGCCGGAGCCGAGCGACCCGCCCGCCGACGAGGCCGAGGTGTACGCGACGCCTTCGGCGAAGTCCGGTGAGCAGGACGGTTCGAAGGACGACACCGGCGAGGACTCGGACGGCCTCGGCCAGTCCCAGGCCGTCGGCGAGGCGACCAGCGCCGCCGTGACCCCGGCGGCCCCGCCCCAGACCGAACCCCAGGCGGTCGGCAGCGGCAGCCTGGCCGAGACCGGCGCCCAAATGTGGCCGGCCGCGGCGGGCGCCGTACTCCTCATCACGGGCTTCGTGGTCCTCCGCCGCGCCAGGCGCACCTGATACGACGACGCCCTGACGTGCCCCGGTGAACGGCGGTGGGATCCCTCCTCGGATCCCGCCGCCGTTCCGCTTCCGGGGCCCGGCACCCTTCGGCGCGCCCCGAAGTGCTCACCCTCTACCGTGACCCCATGAACAGCACCTGGAACGCCGGACGCGGCGTCGGCGGCGGAGTCAGGGCGTGACGCCCTGGGAGATGGCGGCCGTGTTCGCGGCCGGTACGGGCGCCGGTGCCGTCAACGCCGTCGTCGGCTCGGGAACGCTGATCACCTTCCCTGTGCTGCTCGCCACCGGACTGCCTCCGGTCACGGCGACCGTCTCCAACGGCCTCGGGCTGGTGCCCGGCTCGATCAGCGCGGTCATCGGCTACCGCGAGGAACTCCGCGGTCAGCGTCGGCGCGTCCTTCTGCTCGGCATCGGTGCCGTGCTGGGCGGCCTCGCGGGCGCGGTGCTGCTGCTGACGCTGCCCGCCGCGGCCTTCGAGCGGATCGTGCCGGTCCTGGTGGGCCTCGCCCTCGTCCTGGTCGCCTGCCAGCCCCTCATCGCCCGGCGCGTGCGCCGCCGCCGTCGCCGTACCGGCGCCCGTACCCGTCCCGACGGCGGTCCGCTGCTGTTCACGGGGCTGACGCTCGCCAGCGTCTACGGCGGCTACTTCTCGGCAGCGCAGGGCATCATCTACGTCTCCCTGATGGGCATGCTGCTCGACGAGACGCTCCAGCGGCTCAACGCCGTGAAGAACGTGCTCGCGGCCGTCGTCAGCACCGTCGCCGCCCTGCTCTTCCTCTTCTTCGCGGAGTTCGACTGGACGGCCGTCGTCCTCATCGCCGCCGGATCCGCGCTGGGCGGCCTGATCGGAGCCAGGACGGGCCGCCGCTTCAGCCCCGCCGTCCTGCGGACCCTGATCGTGTCGGTCGGCACCGTCGCCCTCGTCCACCTGGTGCTGCACTGAGCCCGGCGGGCTACTTCGCCGGACGGCCGCCCGCCCCCGCCCCGGCCGATTCCCCCTCGGCGTCGATGTGCGGCATCACCCGGTCCAGCCAGCGCGGCGTCCACCAGGCATGCCGCCCGAGCAGCGTCATCACGGCAGGCACCATCAGCAGCCGTACCACGGAGGCGTCGATGAGCACACTGACGGCCAGCCCCAGGCCGAGCATCTTGACCACGATGTTGTCGCTGATGATGAACGCCGCGAACACACTCACCATGATCAGCGCGGCACTCGTGATGACCCGGGCCGTGATCTCCAGGGCGTGCGCCACCGACGCCCTGGCGTCCCCGGTGCGCAGCCATGCCTCGTGGACGCGGGACAGCAGGAAGATCTCGTAGTCCATGCTCAGTCCGAAGATGATGGCGAACATCATCATCGGCACATAGCTCTCGATGGGCACCTTGCCGTGCACGCCGAGCGCGGGCCCGCCCCAGCCCCACTGGAACACCGCGACGACCACGCCGTAGGACGCGGCGATCGACAGCACGTTCAGGACGGCCGCCTTGACGGCGACGAGCAGCCCCCGGAACACCGCCAGGATGATCAGGAACGCCAGGCCCACCACGACCGCGATGATCACGGGCAGCTGGGAGGCGACGATGTCACGGAAGTCGACCTGGGTCGCCGTCGTGCCGGTGACGTACCCCTTGGCGTCCGTCCCCTGGACGACATCCGGCAGCGTGTCGTCGACGAGACGGTTGGTCAGGTCCGTGGTCGCGGCGTTCTGCGGGGACACGGTCGAGTAGACGGTGCCGACCAGGACGTCTCCGTCCTGGGTGGGCGTCAGGGGGGTGACGGCGGCGGCCCCTTCGACCGAGTCGAGCGTCGTTCGGGCCCGCGAGGCCAGATCGTCGCGCTGTGAGTCCGGTACGTCGCTCTGGTCGATGACGACGGTGAGCGGACCGTTGGACCCGGCCCCGAACGCGTCGGTCATCAGGTCGAACGCCCGCCGGTCGGTGAAGGAGGTCGGGTCGGCGCCGTCGCCGATGTGACCGAGCTGGATGGAGAACAACGGGATCGCGAGCACCGCGATCACGGCGACGCCCCCCGACAGGAACGACAGCGGCCTGCGCTCCACCCGCTGCGCGTACCGGTGCCAGGTGCCCTGCGGCGTCTCACCGGCCTCGGCGTCGGTCTCGGCGACGGGGCGGCGCACGTGGTAGCGGTCGATGTGCCGGCCGATGAGCCCGAGCAGGGCGGGGACCAGCGTGAGCGCGCCGACGACGGCCGAGACGACGGTGACGGCGGCGGCGAGACCGAGCAGGGAGATGAAGGAGACCCCGGACGCGGACAGGCCGGCCAGCGCGATGATCACCGTGCAGCCGGAGACGAGGACGGCGTGGCCGCTGGTGCTCGCGGCCTGCCCGGCGGCCCGCACCGGGTCCATGCCGTCGATGAGGTTCTGCCGGTGCCGGGTGATCATGAACAGCGCGTAGTCGATACCGACACCGAGGCCGATCATGGTGGCGAGGGTCGGTGACACGGTCGCGAAGGTGAACGCGGCGGCCAGCAGCCCGAGGATGGCGAGGCCTCCGACGACGCTGATCAGCGCGGTGAGCAGCGGAATACCGGCGGCGATCACACTGCCGAAGCCGACCAGCAGCACGACGATGGCGACACCGAACCCGATCAGCTCGCTCACCCGGTCGTCGGCGGGAGGCCTCGCGAGTTCGCCGAGCGGCCCGCCGTACTCGACCTCCGCCCCCGCCGAACGCAGCGGCTGTACGGCGGTGTCGACACCGTTCAGATACCCGGCGCCGAGGGTCGAGGGCTGCACATTGAAACGGACCGTGATGTACGCCGACTTCTTGTCGTCCGAGAGCGGCCCGACATTCGGCTGCCCCGAGGGCGTGGCCGGGGCCGACAGCGGGTTCTGGGCCGACAGGACATGCGGGAGCTTCTCCAGGTCGGCGACCGTGGTGGACATCTGCGAGCTCAGCGCGGTCAGGTCCTGGCTGTCGTCGTGCAGCACGATCTGGCTGCTGTAGCCGCCGGCCTGCGGATCGTGCTCCTTCAGCACGTCCAGGCCCTTCTGCGCCTGGGCCTGGGGCAGGGAGAAGTTGTCGGAGTACTCACCCCCGGCCACATGGTTGACGACCTGGAGCGCCACCAGCGCCACGAGCCAGGCGCCGATGACGATCCCGAAGTGGCGTGCGCACCACTCGCCCAGCCGCCGCAGCCGACCGGCCCGCGCGGCTTTCTCGTCCCCTTCACCGGTGCGGGAGTGCGGCATCTATGTGGCTCCTGTGTCGGCTGAGACATTGGGTGCCGTCCATTAGATGCGCGGGGGATCACTCCGGCATTTCCGGCGCGCGGGCACCCTGCCACTCCGGGCGGGCGTTCCCCCGAAAGGTCGTCGCCGGGTCGGCGCGCCGGGCCCGCCCGCCGAGGTACCGGCGCGCCGCTGCCGGATCCAGCGCCCCGGACCCCAGGGCGACACCGAGGCCGACCAGCGCGCTGCCCGCCGCCTGCGCCGGGCCGTAGGAGCCCGTGCCGACCAGCGGTGCGGTCGCGGCCGCGGCGACCGGGATGAGGCCGGAGAACAGGGTGGCGCGTTCCGCGCCGATCCGCCGCATGCCCATGTACCAGCACACGAACCCGACCACGGTGACCACCACCGCCTGCCACAGCAGCGCGGCGGCCTCGGCGCCGTCCGGACGCCGCAGCCACCCGGCCCCGTCGGCCGGCACCCCGACCGCCGCCGACTCCAGCGCGGCGACCGCGCACACCGTGGCCGACAGCAGCCGGGGCCCGAGCGGCCGCAGCACGGGTACGGCGAGCACGGCGAAACCCACCTCTCCCGCCAGGGCACACGCGGAGAAGGCGAGGCCCGCGCCGTCGGTGCGCCCCCAGCCCTGGACCGCGCAGGCGCCGGCCGCCACCAGCAACGCCCCGCACAGGACCGCCCGGCTGGGCCGGCGCCCGTCCAGGAGCGGCACCAGCACGGCGACGACCACCGGCGCGCAGCCCACGAACACACCGGGCACCGCGGGTTCCGCCGTGCGCTCCGCGGCGAGGACGGCCAGGTTGAAGCCGACCATGCCGATGGCGGCGAGCAGGACGAGACGCAGCCACTGACGTGCCGTCAGCGCTCTCAGACGGGCCGTCGAGCCCTTCCCGGCCAGAGGCAGGAGCAGCAGAAAGGCCAGCCCGTAGCGCAGGAACTGGCCGCCCGCGTACGGGTACGCGCCCAGCACGCTGTTGGCCGTGAAGGACGCCCCGACGAGGACACAGGCGAACGCGGCGAGCAGGGCTCCCCGCGTGGTGGTGACGTTCATACCGGCGACGCTAGGCAGCGCGGCGGCCCGGCTCGAGGTCCACTCCCGTGCCGGAATCATGGACCAATCCGCCCCGGGCCGCCGCCCGTCGGTCAGCCGATGTGGTAGCTGTCGCCGTAGACCTTCCAGTCCAGCGGCGGGTCGAGGTCGAGGTTCCGTTTGCGCAGGAAGACCCGCTGCGCGGTGTCGACCCGGCTCGTGTCGCTGTGCGCCTCCTCCTGCTTCATCGCCCACACCCGCGCGTCCAGGAAGGCGTCGAGATATGTCACCTCGTCACCGCCCGACGCCGGAGGCTCAGCCGTGCGCAGCGCACGCCTGCGGATGTTGCGGAAGCTCAGCGGGTCGTCGCCGTCGCCGTGCATGACGATGGCGTCGTAGTACGCGAACTGGCCCAGCACCCGCAGCCCGTCCGCCTTGCCCTGCCGGACCGCCGGGCCGAAGTACACCCGGTCGCGCTCGTCGTCCTGCGCCCTCCGGAACGCGGCGTCACGGGCCGCCCGGCGCCAGTCGCCGGGGAAACCCGGGTCGAGCCCGTCGTGCGAGTCGCAACCGTCGACCCGACGCAGCGCCGGCAGATACTTCGCGAGGACGTTGCCGGGCTCGCGGTCGGTATAGAGCTCGACGAGGTCGAGCATGTCGCCGGTGCCGGAGCAGAACCCGATGATGCCGGCGGTGTAGCCACGCCCGTCGCGGATGTCCTCGATGTACTGGTACTGCGCCTTCCAGTCGAGCGAGGAGTTCTCCGCACTCGACACGAGCTGCATGGCGATCTCCTTCTTCGCCGGGTCGTCGAGCCCGATCGCCCGGGCGGAAGCCATGGCGTGCGGCGGCTTCAGGAACGGGGCGGCGGCGAGGGCGGCGCCGAACAACGCCAGGGCGGTGCGGCGCGGGGTCGGGTGTCTCACGGGGCCTCCAGGCGGAGTGGGGGGTGGGAGAGCTGGCCGTGCAGAACTGACAGGAAGGTTTCCTATCACTTTCCGCGGATGCCGGGAACCGCAAGAGGTGAAGTTCGTAGGGTCGAACAAGTTGGCTGGCCCGTCACGGAAACCAACCGGGAACCAACAGCGCGTCCCGCACGTCAACTCATTGTCCAGGGAGGCCGGATCGGCCTCGGAAGGCGGCGAGAGAGGGGAATCGCGGTGGACGACGCGACGTCGCAGCAGGGGAGCGAGACGGAGGCAGCGGCACGCCGGGCCCGCTTCGGCGCACTGCCGGAGCCGGTGCGCGTGGAAGACATGGTCGAGGAACGAGCCGTGGGCGTCCCCGACCCCGCGCGCACCGCCTACAACCAGGACGAGTGGATGGTGCGCTACTGCCTGTGACCCGACCCTACGAGCGGCTTTTGGCGCCCAGATCGCGCAGCCACCGCACGACGTCGTCGGCGTCGTGGGCGCGGGCGATGTCGAGCGGTGTCATGTCGTCGTAGCCGCACCAGTCCTGGTCGGCGCCGTGCTCGTGGAGATACCGCGCGGTGGGCAGATGCCCGCCGTGGCAGGCTCCCCAGAAGGCGCTGGTGATCTCCTCGGGCGACGGGGGATCCCCGGCCTCGACGTACCCCCTGACCCGGTCGAGCAGACCGAGCGTGGCGGCGTCCTGGAGGGTGGTGCGGGCGCCGTGCTCGATCAGCCGGTGAGCGGCGCGCCACTGGCCGAACGCGCGGGCGTCGGCGAGCGGCGTGCCCCCGGCGATCACCGCCCCGGGGGCCTCGATGTCGGCACCGGCGGCGATGAGCGCGTCCAGGACGGCCACGTCGTTGCTGCTGGCGGCCCAGTGCAGCGGAGTCTCCGCGTGCGCGCCGCCGAAGCGCGCGTCGGGATCGGCCCCGGCCGCGACCAGGGCGGCGACGACCTCGGGACCGCGGGGGAAATGGCCGGGCCAGTCAGTCGCGATGTGCAGCAGACTGCGGGTGCCCTTGCCGTCCTCGCCGTGCTCGGTGACACGCGCCGCGGCCAGACCGGGATGGTCCGCGAGCAACCGCCCGAGCCCCGGCAGATCCCCGTCCCGGATCGCCGCGGTGACCGCGACGGCCAGCGGATCCTGTGAAGTCAACGTCTGCAAACCGGCCTCCCGATCGCCGTACAGGGCCCCTCGATTCTGTACGACGACGCCCCCGCGCACCACGCTCCGTGCCCGTAGCACCCACCCGCGACGTCATGCCGACGACATGCCCGCAGGCCCCGCGAGGCGTAGCGTCCGGGTAAGAGCGGGAGGACAGCATGTCCGCGAGCAACGAGCCGCCCGGGGGCGCCGGGACGCTGGACGCCCTGGGGACGGCCCTGGCCGACACCGTGCGCGGAACCGGAGCCTCGATCGGCGGCCTGTACCTCATCGAGGAGGCCGAGCCCGTGCTGCGCCTGGTCGCGCTGTGCGGACTGCCGATCGCGTTCAGCGCCCCCTGGCAGCGACTGCCCCTGACCGCACCCGTCCCGGTCGCCGACGCGATCCACGACGACACCCTGGTCACCATCGCGAGCCAGGAGGAGATGGCCCGCCGCTACCCCCGCGCCGCCGCGGTCCTGCCCTACCCGTTCGCCCTGGCCGCCGTCCCGCTGACCGGTGTACGGCGCCGCTGGGGCGGCATCGTGCTGATGTGGCCCGCGGCGCGGCCGCGTGGCATCACGCCCCGCGTACGCGGTCACATCACCTCCAGCGCCCGCCGCATGGCCCGCCTGCTGGACGACGCCGCCGGGCCGCCCGAACTGCCCGACCAGCCGCGCGTCGTCCCCGTCGACGCCGCACACCACCCCGTGCAGACCGGCCTGGCCGCCGCCGACTACCTCGAACGCCTCCCCGAAGGCGCCCTGGCCCTCGACCTGGAGGGCCGCGTCACCTTCGCCACCGCCACCGCGGCCCACCTGCTCGGCCGCCCCGCCGACCGGCTGCTCGGCACCCGGCCCTGGCAGTCCCTGTCCTGGCTGGACGACCCCGTCTACGAGGACCACTACCGCACGGCGGTCGTCGGCCGCACTCCCGTGACGTTCACCGCGCTCCGCCCGCCCGGCCAGTGGCTCACCTTCCAGCTCTACCCGGACACCAGCGGCATCAGCGTCCGCGTCGTCCCGAGCGAAGAGGACGCCGAGACCCGGCCGCCCCCCGCGGCCGCCCGCAGCCCCGCCGCGGCACCGACGGGACGCCTCTACCAACTGGTGCACCTGGCCGCCGCGCTCACCGAGGCGGTCACCGTGCGCGACCTCGTCTCGCTGAGCGCCCACCAGATCCTGCCCGCCTTCGGCGCCCAGGGCCTCGTGCTCTCCGTCGCCGAGGCCGGACGTCTGAAGATCACCGGCTACCACGGCTACGCGGCCGACGTCATGGAACGCCTCGACGCCCTGTCGCTGGACACCGACCTCACCCCGGCCGGCCAGGTCCTCGCCAGCGGCACCCCCGCCTTCTTCGCCGGCCCGGCCGAGCTGGCCGCCAACTACCCAGGCGCCCCCCAGATCAGCGGCAAACAGGCCTGGGCCTTCCTGCCGCTGATCATCTCCGGCCGCCCGGTGGGCTGCTGCATCCTGTCCTACGACCAACCGCACACCTTCACCGCCGACGAACGCGCCGTCCTGACCTCCCTGTCCGGCCTCATCGCCCAGGCCCTCGACCGCGCCCGGCTCTACGACACCAAACACCGTCTCGTCCACGAACTGCAGCGCGCCCTGCTGCCCCGGGCCCTGCCGAACCTGTCCGGCCTCGACGTCGCCGCCCGCTATCTGCCCGCGGGCCACGGCATCGAGGTCGGCGGCGACTTCTTCGACCTTCTGCGCCTGGACGGGACGACCGCGGCCGCCGTCATCGGCGACGTGGAGGGCCACAGCATCGCCGCCGCCGCTCTCATGGGCCAGGTGCGCACCGCCATCCACGCGCACGCCACCGCGGGCGCCGCACCCGACGAGGTCCTCGTGCGCACCAACCGGCTCCTGGCCGACCTCGATTCCGAACTGCTCGTCTCCTGCCTCTACGCCCATCTCGACCTGGCCCGCCACCGGGTGGCCTTCGCCAGCGCGGGACACGTGCCGCCGCTGCTGCGTCACCTCAGCCGCCCCGCGTCGGTCCTCGACGTCGAGCCCGGACCGCTGCTGGGCATCGACACCGGCGGCCACTACCCGGTCACCACCGCGCCCCTGCTCCCCGGCACCACCCTCGCCCTGTACACCGACGGCCTGGTCGAGCTCCCCGGCACCGACGCCACCCGGACCACGTCCGACCTCGCCGGGCAGCTGGACACCGGCGACGGCCGCGACCTGGAACGGCTCATCGACCGGCTCGTCCAGCACACGACGCCCACCGGACAGCACACCGACGACATCGCGGTGCTCCTGCTGCGCGCGTACGGCCCCGACGGCCACCGGGCCTGAGGACACCGCCCGCAGTGCTCCGGTCAGCCCTGCGGCGGATCCACGCGGACGCGCCGGGCGACATCGCGCAGCTTGATGTTGTGGTTCTGCGAGATCCGCCGCAGTACGCCGAAGGCCTCGTCCTCGCTCAGCCGGTGGCGTTCCATGAGGATCCCCATGGCCTCTCCGACGGCGTGCCGGGTCTCCAGGGCGTGCTCGAGCTGGTCGACGGTACGGGCGGAGTCCAGTGCCACGGCGGCATGGGAGGCGAGCAGCCAGCCCGCGGCCTCGATGTCCTTGCCGAAGGCCCCCGGGCGGCGCGAGTAGAGGTTCAGCGCGCCGAAGTCCTCCTGCTCGGTGTAGAGCAGCACACCGGTCATGCTGCCGATCCCCAGCTCGCGGGCCGCCCGGGAGAACCGCGGCCAGGACGGCTGCGGCGTGGTCATGTCGGCGATACGGAACAGCCGCTCGCCGTCCACCCGGCGGGCGGCGTCGAAGCACGGCCCCTCGCCCAGCTCGCCCTGCAGCCGGTCGGACTCCTCGACCATGTCGCCGCACACGGCCAGCGTCACGGCCCGGCCCTTGGACACCGTCAGGATCCCCGCCGCGTCACAGCCCTCGACGAGCTTCACCGCCGAAGCGGCGATCTCGTCCAGCGTCGCCCGCACAGAGTCCTGGGCCACCAGATCCCGGGCGAGCTGCGCCATCTGCTCGGCATACCGCTGCCACTCCACGGCCACCACCGCCTCACTCCCCGGTCCCGCCCACCGTACTCCGGGCCCGACCGCCCGGCCGCGCACCGGCGGGCCCACGGGTGACACCGCGAGAGACCGTCCCCCCGGCGCCCGGGGCGGGCGTCGCGATGTCGGGGTCGCGGGCGACGGCTCCGGAGACCCGGCCTGAAGAGGCTGAGGACTCAGCCCCATGACTCACCGCCCTGACGGCCTCGCCCAGCAGCCCGGCCCGTCAGCGATACGCCGTCAGCAGGAGGGCCACGTCGTCCGGTCGTTCGGGCGCGCGGCGGGCCGTTCTCACCAGGCGGTCGGCGAGATGCTCCACCGAGTCCGCCGGGGGGCCGGCCAGGGCGCGGCGGACCTCCTCGATCCCCGTCTCGATGTCGCTGCCGGGCTGCTCCACGAGCCCGTCGGTGTACAGGGCGAGGACGCTGCCGGGGGCGAGCGTGAGCGCGGTGACGGGATAGACCGAGTCGGGCTGCACCCCCAGCATGACCCCGCCCACCAGGTCCAGCGTCTCGGCGTGCCCGTCGGGGTGGCGCAGCAGCGGCGGGGGATGGCCGGCCCGCACGGCGAGCGCGCGCCCGGTGCGCGGGTCGAGTTCGATGTAGCAGCAGGTGGCGAAGGCGTCCGACTCCAGCTCGGCCAGCAGCCGGTTGGTGTGGGTGATGACCTCCTGCGGCGGCCGCTCGCTCGCGGCGAAGGCGTGCACGGCACTGCGCAACTGGCCCATCACCGCGGCCGCGCCGACACTGTGGCCCTCCACGTCCCCGATCACCAGGGCCACGCCACGCCCCGTCGTGATCACGTCGTACCAGTCGCCGCCGATGGCCATGCCCTGGGTGCCGGGCAGATAGCGGCCGGTGGTGCGCAGCCCCTCGACGGCCGGCAGCCGGTGCGGCAGCAGCCCCTCCTGCAGGCCGCGGGCGACGGCGGACTCGGAGTCGTAGAGCCGCGCCCGCTCCATCGCCTGGGCGGCCAGCCCGCTCAGCGCGGTGAGGGCGGAGCGCTCGTCGGCGGTGAACCGGTGCGGGGCGTCCCAGCCGAGGATGCAGGAGCCGACGGAATGACCGGAGGCGATCAGCGGCAGGAACGACCAGGAGTGCATCCGGTCCAGGGCGATGCCCGGATAGGCGATCGAGAGGTCCTCGGGCGACTCGAAGAAGAGCGGCAGCCGCGTGGTCAGCGCGTGCACGCCGGGCAATTGCCTGTCGAGGGCGACCCCCTCGAACTGGGTGAGGAAGCCCTCCGGATAGCCCGACTCCCACTGCAGATACATCCGGCCCTCGCGGACGGTGTACAGGGCGAGTTCCCGCGCGCCGAACGCGGGCAGCAACTGCTCGGACACGGCCCGGCACACGTCCTGCACGGTGACCGCCTCGGTGAGCACGCTCGCCATCTGCACCACGTGGTACAGCGCCCCGGCCCGCGCCGCCGCGACCGGCCCGGGCGGCGGCGCCACGGCCCCGGTGCCCGGCACGGGACCGGCGGAGGTCCCGGCCTCGCGCGCCGCCTCGCCTCCGGTGGGCGGGCCGGTCCGATGGACCCGGCCGGTCAGCCCGTGCACATCCGGGTACAGCACGAAGCTCAGCCAGTTCCCCGCCGGATGCCGCACGAGGAAGGACACCTGCTCCTGCGACAGCATCGCCGCCCGGTAGCGGTCCTCGTACGCGGGATCCCGGAGCCAGGTGATCACCTCCCACGGATAGCGGCCGAGGAGCTCTTCCCGGCCGGCGCCGAGCAACTCCTCGCAGCGGCGGTTGGCATAGGTCAGACGGCCGTCCTGGTCCAGGGAGAACAGCCCGTCGGGCAGCCGCTCCGCGGCCTCGGCGGCGGTGAGCCGGCCGGCCGCGTCGACGAGGGCGCCCACCAGGATCCGGTCGGAGCCGGTGCCGCCGCCCACGAGATGGCCCCACAGCTCGACGGGCCGGTAGCTGATCTCCTCGCCGCCGACGGATTCGTCCCGGACCCGCAGGTGACGGGACCTGATCCGGCCGTGCGTCAGCGCGTCCTGCCGGCTCGCCCGCAGTTCGTGCAGATCGTCCGGGCTGACCCGGGCCTCGACGGCCGCGATGGTGCCGTCGAAGTCCGCCCGGGCGATGCCGAGGAGCGCGAGGGCCTCGTCGTCCGGCGCGCACCGGCCGCTGTCCAGGTCCCAGTCGAGCAGCCCGACCCGCACGGGGTGCGCGGCGACCGTGGGCAGCCGCACGCTGACGGGTTCGTCGTCGTACTCCACCCGGTACGCGCCGGAGCCCGGTCCCGACCGGCGGGCGGCGAGGCGGGCGAGGCGCTCCTCCATGTCCCGACCGGCGGGACGCAGCGCGCGATCCACCGCCTCCGCGTCGATCGGCGACCGGGCCGCCGAGCGCAGCACGACCAGCACGCCCACCGCTTCCCCGCCGGCCCGGACGGGCTGGTAGGCGGAGCCGAAGGAGTACGGCAGCCCGGCGGTGAAGTGCGGGAAGCGCACCATGGTGACGCGCTCGTCCGGCAGCCACAGCGGCTCGTCGCTCCGGTAGGCCTCGGCCATGGGCAGCGCCCCGCCCATGGGCACCCGCCACCACGCCCTGAGCAGCGACCGGGGCACCCCGGTGACCAGGGCCAGCACCAGCGAGCGCCGGTCGCGTGAGCGCAGATAGACCAGGCCGCCGTACCCGCCGAGGTCCCGCACGGCCGCGGTCAGCGGAGCGGTGAGGGCGTCCTCGATCCGGCCGTCGCCCCCGTCCCGGCCCGGTCCGCCGGGTGACCGGGGCCCGTCCGGTACGGCGGCTGCCTCATCCATCTCGCGTCCTCCCGGTACGGACGCACCGGACACCAATCGCTCCCCCTCAGGATGTGCCATGGTCGGCACTCCGGCGCGGCAAGCGCAACCTTTCGGTCGTCACGGTCGTCTCACCCGATATCACCAGCACACGAGCCTCGGGGGCGGAAAATGGTACGAATCAGAACAGCATGCGCGACTCTCGCGCTCGTCGGCGCCACGGTGGGCGTCGCGGCGGTCCCGGCCGGCGCGGCTCCGGCCGCCACCCCGCAGGCGGCCCGGGCCGCGGCCTGCCCGACCGGCTGGGGAAGCCTCGCCAAGACCGACACCAGCGCCACACTCGCGCCGGTCAAGGACATCAGGACCGGCCGTCACGCCTGCTTCGACCGGATGGTCGTCGACCTGCCCGGCGCGGGCGGCGACGTCGGCTACTCCGTGCGCTATGTCGACCGGCTCCACCAGGACGGATCGGGCCGCCACATTCCCGTGACCGGCGCAGCCGTCCTCGAGGTGCGGGTCTTCGCGCCCGCCTACGACCCGGAGACCGGCGCCGCCACGTATCCCGGCCGGGTGGCGCGCCCGCTGCCGGGCGTGGACCTCACCGGCTACAGCACCTTCCGGGACACCCGCTTCGCCGGCAGCTTCGAAGGGGAGACCCAGGTCGGACTCGGTCTGCGCGCCCGGCTGCCCTTCCGGGTCCTGCAGCTGGACGACCGTCTCATCGTGGACGTGGCCCACAGCTGGACCGCCACGCGGTGACGGCACCACGCGCCCGGTTCTCCTGAGCCGGGCGCGGACGTCTCTCACCGTCCCCGCACACGCCCCAGCTCCGCCAGGGTCCGTGCCGCGGCACCGGCCAGCCGGGGCCGGTTGCGTACGAAGCGGCGGGCGGCCCGGGCGGGCTCCCGGCCCAGCCAGTGGACGGCACCGCCCGGCACGGGCCGTACCACCGCCCCCTCGTACACCCGCAGGTCACGGGTCTTGAGCGACTCCTTGTAGCGGGCGGGGCCGCTGCCCAGGTCCACCGTCCCGACACCGTCGGCCGCCGCGGCCTCCAGCATCCTGAGCTGCAGCACCAGACCGGGGGAGTACTTGGCGTAGGCGCGGTCGTACGCCGGGAACCACCAGGACAGCACCGTGCGCGAGCGCAGACCGAAGTGCGCGGCCACGGGCCGGTCCGCGGCGTAGAGCACGGACAGCACCCCACGGCACTCCGGTTCCTCGCTCTCCCCGAGCAGCGTCACCAGCCGGGTGATCCACTCTTGCGCGAACCGGTCGCGCCGGCCGGTCCGCCGGTACTGCGCCGACTTCCAGTCCATCAGCGCCCGCAGAGCGTCCGGGTCCTGGGCGTCGTAGGCGAACCGCACCTCGCCGACCTGCCGGGCCAGCTTGCGCTCCTTGGCCAGGGTCTGTCTGAGGAAGCTCGGCGACTTCGCCCGCAGCCGCTCCCGGTACCGCTCGAAACCCTCGTCGATGTCGACGACCGGGGAGGCGAGTTCCTCCGCCGCGTGCGGCACGAACAGCCCCTGGCCGGCTTCGAGGTTGTCGAACTCCCAGGACGACAGCGCGCAGGACCGCAGCAGCCCGCGGGCGTCGAGCCGGATCCCGGGCCGCAGTACGGCCCCCTGACTGTCGGACACCCCGAGCCCGATGGCCCGGCCCTGCCCCAAGGGTCCCCTCTCGTAGGGGAAGAACCCGACCGGGGAGTCGTCGTCGAGCAGCACCGCCACTCTCGCTCCCGGCCTGACCCGCCCCACCAGGATGGTGAACGCCGGGTCGAGAAAGGGATTCGCGGGGGCCGCGGACTCCGTCCGTATCTCCCGCCACATCTTCTGGTCGTTCGGGCCCAGTTCGTCCGGCCGCAGAACGAGAACACGCTTTCCAGGCAACTCCGCCTCCTGTGTCATCGGCATGGGGACACACGAAGGCCTGTACATCGCCGCGAATCGGCACCAGGCAGTACGCAGGCCGCACGGCGCAGGCCCTTTGTCGGTACTGCCGTCGCTCAGCAGCGGAACGTCTGCAGCTCCACCGTGTCCGGGGCGGACACGACCGTCCCCGTACACCGGCTCGTCCCCGCCGCCCGGAGGTCCGTACCGCCCCGGTCCACCACGGGCGTCCCGGTCACCGCCGCGCTCGCCCCGGCCGGGCCGGCGGCCCTCGGTGTCCGTGCAGCCAGGTGCCTCAGCGACGGCTCCGCCTCGCACGGACAGGGATCTCCGGCTCCTTCGGCCTCGGGCGTCGAAGCCGCACCGGTCGCCCGTGTCTCCACGGCTGCCGTGACCGCGGCCCCCGCCGTGCGCTCGCCCTGCGCGGGCCCCGGGGCGGCGAGCTGCAGCACCAGCAGGCAGGCCACCAGGCCCACCACCGCCGCCCATCGTCGCCGCACCATCAGACCCCCCGACACGGCCGCTGCGCCTACCAGTAGGCCGAGCGCATCTCGCCCGCGTCAAGCCCTTGTGGGCCGATTCGCCCCGCTCGGCCAGTTGCTGCCGAAATCCAACGGAAAGCGCTGCCGCACCCTTCGCGGGATCGGGTCAGCCGCTGCCGCCGGGCAGGCTCAGCACCTCGCCCGCCTTTGGCGCCCGGATACCGAGGGGCTCGTCGAAGGCGCTGAACGAGGTGGTGGTGTGCTGCGCACCGTTCTTGTAGACGGTCTTGAGGAGGTAGGGCTCGCCTTCCTCGGCCACGTAGAAGGTGTACGTCCCCTTCTTGTCCGCCTTGTCGGTCACGATCAGCTCGACGGCCTTCGTGCCCCCGACCCGGGTGGATCCGCCCTTCTTCGCCGTGCCGAACGACTCGAAGGGCCGTTCGCACGAGGTGAGACCGTCACCCGAACCGGCCGGGTCCACCGGCGTCTTCACCCAGAGCTTCTGCTCGCCCGTGGCACCCGGGATCTTCTTCCACTCCTGCAGGTAGGCCCGGTTCGGCCGGACGTAGTCGGTCTCGCCCAGCCGGATCTGTTCCAGGGCGGCGCCTCCGCTCATCTCGGTCTTCGACCTGCACCGGCTGACCAGGTCGGTCACGAGACGGCTGGTGACGGTGGCGCCGCTCGTCGTGCGGTTGGTGATGTCGACGGTGACGGAGTCCAGCTTCCGCATCGTCGCGTTGGCCTCGTCGAGGAGGTCGCCCGCGGACCTGTCCTCGCCGGAGCCGCCGGATCCGCACCCGGCGAGGGCGGCGCCCGCCAGCAGGCACGCGAGCGCGGTCGTCGTCACGGTAGCCATGGCCCGCACGGAGCCCCCCAGATGTTCGTGTCGGCCGATGATCAGCACGGGAGCCTACCCGTCCGCCGGTGCGCCCGGCGGACAGGCCGGATTCACGCTCCGGAACCGGTCTCCCGGACCAACTCGATCGCTCGGCCCAGGGTGTCGAGCCGGTCGTCCAGGGTCTCCCCGGCCGGGTAGAGACGGACCGTGTCCACCCCGGCGTCCCGCCAGACCCGCAGCCGCCGTCGCACCATCTCCTCGGTGCCGATGAGCGTGGTGGCCAGCACCATCTCGTCGGTGACGAGACCGGCCGCGCCGTCCCGGTCGCCCGCCTGCCAGCGCTCCCGTACCTCGGCCGCGACCTCGGCCCAGCCCTGACGGCCGTAGGCCCGGTTGTAGAAGTTGGTCGAGGCGGAACCCATGCCGCCCAGGCTGAAGGCGAGTTCCTTCCTCCGGTCCGCGATCATGGGGCCGAGTTCCTCCTCGTCCCGCGCGAACGCGACCTCGGCGCCCTGGCAGACGTCGAACCCGGCACGTGCACGGCCGGCGGCGGCCAGCCCCTCGTCCAGCGGAGCGAAGTAGGCCTCCGCCGCGCCCTCCGGTACGAAGCTGGTGCCGAGCCAGCCGTCCGCGACCTGGCCGGTCAGCCGCAGCATCGCGGGCGACAGCGCGGCCAGGTAGACGGGCACGGGGTGCTCGGCCCGCATCGACAGACGCATCGGCACCGCCTCCCCGCCCGGCAGCGGAATCCTGAACTCCGAGCCCGAATGGGAGATCTTGCCGCCCGCGACCACCTGCCGCACGATCTCCACCGTCTCGCGCGTCCGGGCCAGCGGACGGGCGAACGGCACCCCGTGCAGGCCCTCCATCACCTGCGGTCCGGACGGACCCAGACCCAGCAGGAAACGCCCGCCGGAGAGATTGGACAGGGTGATCGCCGCCTGGGCGAGGGCCACCGGTGTGCGCGTGCCGACCTGCATGACCGCGGAGCCCAGCAGCATCCGCTCCGTACGGGCCGCGTAGAAGCCCAGGGCGGACGGGGCGTCCGATCCCCACGCCTCGGCCACCCAGCAGACGTCGAGCCCCAGTTTCTCCGCCTCGACGACGAAGTCGGCCTGCCGGGACCAGGAGCCGAGAGCCGCCGCCTCGACGGTCGTCGCCGTGCGCATCACGCCTCCGCCCGCTGCCTGATGTGCTCCAGCGTGGCGGTCATGCCCCGCTCGAACTCCCGCAGTCTCACGAACACGATCTTCTGCTCCTTCTCCGGCATGGCGTCGATCGCGACGGAGAGGCCGGAGCGCCCCGGCCCCATCCGCATCCACTGCGACAGTTCGGTGCCGCCGTCCCGGGGCTCGAGCCCGAACCGCCAGACGGCGCTGGGCTCGGCCGGATCCCCGACCGCCCAGGCGAACACCCGCTCCGGGTCGCAGGCGACAACCGTGGAGGTCGTCTCCCACTCACCGAACGACTCGTGCCTGCTCCGGCCGGTGAACCGCGCCCCGACGGCCGGACCGGCGGCTCCGTCGGCCCACCCCGCCCACTGCAACTCCTCACTCAGGTCCGGCATCCGCGTCACATCCGACACCAGCGCCCACACTCTCCCCGGCGGCGCCGCGATCCAGGTCGTCACCTCGACCGTCGGTTGGTCCGCGTACCGCGCGCCCGTCCACTCCATCGCGTGCCGGCCTCCTCGTCGACAGGGGTTGTGGGCAGCAGAGTTGCGTAATAAGACTCACTAGGTCAAGAGGGCGCGGGTGTCCGTCTCCCCAACGGGCGGTGAAGGTCGGTGCCGACGTGCCCCGGTGCGCGGAAGCATGCGCGCCGGGCCGCGTACGCTACCGATGGCTCCGCCCCGGGGATCTTCACGTCTGACGTGCCCGCCGGTGGGGAGTCATCAGGGGACGGCAGTGGCCGAGCCGATCCGTCGGCGGGCACCGAGATGCACGGCCGGGCGCGGTCGCGAGGGTGCGCCCGGGCCGTGCCTTCGAGCGGAGGAACGAGATGGGATCGGCGATGGGCGAGCGGGATCACCGCCGGCAGAGATGGGCGGCCAGGGGAGCCCTGGCCGCGGTCGCGCTGGCGGCGCTGCTGCCCCTCGTCTCCGGCGGTCTGAAGGGACTGCTGCTGCTTCTGGCCGGTATCGCGGGACTCGCCCTGACCGCGGCGGCGCTCTGGTGGGTCCTGTCCCGCCGCGGACCGGCACGCATGGCGGCGGCCGTCCTGGCCCTCGTCGCCCCCGTCGGCGTCATCGTCCTCTTCGCGGCCGCCAATCTGATCTGGGTGGTCTTCGCCTCGCTGCTGCTGTGGTGTGTCGCGGTCTGGAGCGGCCGCTACGCCCTGCGCAGCACGGGGCTGCGGCCGGTACGGGCCAAGGAGTACCGCACACCGCCGCCGCGACGCCCCTTCCTCCTGCTCAACCCGCGCTCCGGCGGCGGCAAGGTCGAGAAGTTCTCCCTCAAGGAGAAGGCCGAGGAGCTGGGCGCCCGGGTCGTCCTGCTCGACCCGGAGCACCACCAGGACGTCACCGAACTGGCCAAGGCCGCCGTGGCCGACGGGGCCGACCTCCTGGGCGTCGCGGGCGGCGACGGCACACAGGCGATGGTCGCCGCCGTCGCGGCGGAACACGGCCTGCCGTTCCTCGTCATCTCGGCCGGCACCCGCAACCACTTCGCCATGGACCTGGGCCTGGACCGGGACGACCCGTCCACCTGCCTCGACGCCCTCACGGACGGGGTCGAACTCCGCGTCGACCTCGGCTTCGCCGACGACCGCCCCTTCGTCAACAACGCCTCGTTCGGCGTCTACGGGGCCGTCGTCCAGAGCCCCGGCTACCGCGACGACAAGGTGGGCGCCGCGCTGGAGCGGCTGCCCGAGCTGCTCACGCGGCAGAGCGGCCCGCGGCTGACGGCGACCGCCGACGGCACCACCATCGCCGACCCGCAGGCCGTCCTGGTGAGCAACAACGCCTACCGGATGGACGACCCGTTCGGCTTCGGCCGGCGCGAGCGGCTCAACTCCGGGAAGCTGGGCGTGCTCGCCGTCCGCGTGGACAGCGCCGTGGAAGCGGCCGAGCTCCTGCTGTCCCCGCGGCCGGAAGGCCTCACCGTGCTCACCGCCCAGCACGTCGTCGTCCACTCCGACGAACCGCATCTCGAAGTCGGCCTCGACGGCGAGGCGCTCACCCTTCCGGCCCCCGTCCACTGCCGCATCGCACGCCGGGCCCTGCGCGTCCGGGTGCCCCGCAACCGCCCCGGGGTCCCCGAGGCGCCCCCGCGCCTGGACTGGCGCCGGCTCCGCAAGCTGGCGGCCGCGGTCGGCCGTACGGCCGCGCCCACGCGTTCCCGGCGGTCCTGAGCCCGATAGGCGCGAGGTCCCCCATGCCGCTTCCGGCATGGGGGACCTCGCGTACGCGCTCCAGCGGGCTACGCGCCCTTCGGGCCCGCCTGCTGCACGACCTCGAAGGACCACAGGTTCGAGTCGCTCGCGGCCGGCTTGGGCCGCTCGCCGCCCTCGCCGCCGCCCTGGTGCGCGGCCTTCATCGGCCCCTCCATCCAGGCCTGGAACGACGCCTCGTCACGCCACCGCGTGTAGACGAGGTAGGTGTCGGTGCCCTCCACCGGGCGGAGGAGCTCGAACCACTCGAACCCGTCGGAGCTCTCCACGGTGTGCGCGCGGGAGGCGAACCGCTTCTCCAGCGTCTCCCGCTGCTCGGCGGGCACGGTCAGCACATTGATCTTGACTACGCTCATGGCCCCATCTTGCCCGATGGCACCTCCGAGCCGACCGGGACCTGCACCTCCGGGAGGTTTTGAACGCGTTCAAATATGGGCTAGGGTCGATCCCACACGTCGAGGGGGAGGCCTTCATGAAGATCGTGATACCCGGCGGGACCGGACAGGTCGGCACGGTCCTGAAGCGCGCGCTGGGCGCCGCCGGACATGACGTCGTGGTGTTGAGCAGGCACCCCGCACCGGGCGAAGTGCACTGGGACGGTGCGACCCTGGGGCCCTGGTGCGAGGAGATCGACGGCAGCGACGTCGTCGTCAACCTGGCCGGCCGGAGCGTGAGCTGCCGCTACACCCCGGCCAACCTCCGCGAGATGATGGACTCGCGGGTCGACTCCGCCCGGGTCGTGGGTGAGGCCATCGCCAAGGCCGCCCGGCCGCCCCGGGTCTGGCTCCAGATGAGCACCGCGACGATCTACGCCCACCGCTTCGACGCGCCCAACGACGAGGCGACCGGCGTCATCGGCGGAGCCGAACCCGGCATCCCCGGCTACTGGGCCTACAGCGTCGACATCGCCAAGGCCTGGGAGCGGGAGCAGGAGAGGGCCGACACGCCGGACACCCGGAAGGTGGCCATGCGCGCCGCCATGGTGATGAGCCCGGACCGGGGCGGTGTCTTCGACGTCCTGCTGCGGCTGGCCCGGCTCGGCCTCGGCGGCCCGGTCGCCGGCGGCGCGCAGTACGTGTCCTGGATCCACGACCAGGACTTCGTCCGGGCGGTGGAGTTCCTCGTCGCCCGCGACGACATCACGGGCCCGGTCAATCTCGCCGCTCCCACGCCCCTGCCGCAGCGCGCCTTCATGCGCGCCCTGCGCGGCGCCTGGGGCATGCCGGTGGGCCTGCCCGCGACCCGCTGGATGGCCGAGCTCGGCGCGTTCGGGCTGCGCTCGGACACCGAACTGCTGCTGAAGAGCCGCCGTGTCGTCCCCGGCCGCCTGCTCGAAGCGGGCTTCACCTTCGAGCGCCCCGGCTGGCCGGAGGCCGCGGACGACCTCGTACGCCGGGTCCGCGGCCGCGACCTGAGCTGAGCTGGTGTCAGCTCGGCCCCTCGCCCTGCCCCAGGGCCTTGCCTGTCATGTCTCAGGTGTGGTGCGACCCAAGTGCCCGAATCGGATATGAACACACTTGCCGGTACGAGCAGTTGGTCATCGGGAGGTTCCGTGACGCGGCCCGTCCGGGCGCCGGGGCCGGTCAGCGGCGGCCGCGGAGCTTACCCAGCAGGCGCTGGGCCTGCGCCCGCTTGCGGGGGTCGGCCGCGGCCCGCCGTGCCTGCTCGACGGCCCGCCGCCCCTGCGGACTCCGGGCGAACTGCTTGATGCGATCCAGGATGTTGGCCATGAGGCACCTTCCACTCGTGTTCTGACGTGCTTGTTGTCTGTAGCCCGCCTACCCCCGTGACGTGGTGCTCAGCCCTCGCCGGCCCAGACGGTGCGCGACCGAACGTGTTTGCCGACGGAGCAAGAGGCAAGTCGGTGTCCATGACTGAACAGAACAAGCGCACGAATCAGAAGCCGACCACCATCCGGGCCACGGAGTCCAAGGCGCGGGGCGCGGCGGACAAGGCGACCGCGCCGGCGTCCCAGGCGGCCAAGCGTACGGCGGCCAAGGCCGATGAGGCGGGGTCCGCCCTCAAGGCCGGCGCCGAGCGCTCCGCCGAGGCGACGACGGCGGCCATGCAGACCGCCGCCAAGGGCGTCGAGGTCGGCCGCCAGGCGGTCGTCACGGCCTCCGGCCACGTCGCGGCCACGGCCAAGACGGCCTGGACGGTCATCGCCCACCGCAAGCTCGTCGCCGCGGGCGTCGGAGCCGGTCTGACCGCCCTGAGCGCCGCGTCGTACGCGGTGGGACGCCGCGCGGAACGCGGCGGCCACGGCCCCGTCACCCGGTTCACCGGCGGACGGATCTGACCACGGCGAGGGCGTTCGACGGGACGGCCACGAGGAGGACAGGCGGCGCCGCGCATCACCGGACTTCCCGGTGGTCCGCAGCGCCGCCTCCTTGTGGTCCGTAGCAGCTCACGAACTCCGCGGTGTCCTCTTCTCGTGGCTTGGCCCACATCCGGCCCTCGATGTGGTGTCCCCCTCGCGCGGCACCGCCCTGACGAGGAAGGATGAGACCGCAAGCGAAGGATCAACCCATGCGGAGGAGCGGGCCCATGCAGCACGAGCGAGCGGGCGATCCGGCCGGTTTCGAGGATCTCGTCGATGTGGCCCGGCTGGTGACCGCGTACTACGCGCTCCGCCCCGACCTGGACGACCCGGGGCAGCGTGTCACGTTCGGCACCTCGGGACACCGCGGATCGTCCCTGGCGAGCGCGTTCAACGACGACCACATCGCCGCGACCAGCCAGGCCATCTGCGAGTACCGCGCCGGGCAGGGCATCGACGGGCCGCTCTTCCTGGGCGCCGACACCCACGCCCTGTCGGAACCCGCGCGCGTCACCGCCCTGGAGGTGTTCGCCGCCAACGACGTGACGGTGCTGATCGACGACGCGGACGGCTACACACCGACCCCGGCCGTCTCGCACGCCATCCTCGCGCACAACCGCGGCCGCACCACGGGTCTCGCGGACGGCGTCGTGGTCACGCCCTCCCACAACCCGCCCGCCGACGGAGGGTTCAAGTACAACCCGCCCAGCGGCGGCCCCGCCGCCTCCGACGCCACCTCCTGGATCCAGGACCGGGCCAACGACATCATCCGGGGCGGCCTGAAGGACGTACGGCGCATCCCGTACGCCCGGGCCCTCGCCGCCCCCACCACCGGCCGCTACGACTTCCTCGGCACCTACGTCGCCGACCTGCCCGGCGTGCTCGACCTGGACGCGATCCGGGCGGCCGGGGTGCGGATCGGGGCGGACCCGTTGGGCGGGGCGTCCGTCGCCTACTGGGGCCGCATCGCCGAACAGCACGGCATCGACCTCACCGTGGTCAACCCGCACACCGACCCCACCTGGCGGTTCATGACGCTGGACTGGGACGGCAAGATCCGCATGGACTGCTCGTCGCCGTACGCGATGGCCTCGCTCATCGAGCAGCGCGACCGCTTCCAGATCTCCACCGGCAACGACGCCGACGCCGACCGGCACGGCATCGTCACCCCGGACGCGGGCCTGATGAACCCCAACCACTACCTGGCCGTCGCCATCTCCTACCTGTACGCCCACCGCGACCGCTGGCCGGCCACCACCGGCATCGGCAAGACCCTGGTTTCCTCCGCCATGATCGACCGCGTCGCCGCCGACCTCGGCCGCGAACTGGTCGAGGTGCCCGTCGGGTTCAAGTGGTTCGTGGACGGGCTGGCCGGCGGCACCATCGGCTTCGGCGGGGAGGAGTCGGCCGGGGCCTCCTTCCTGCGCCGGGACGGCTCCGTGTGGACCACCGACAAGGACGGCATCATCCTGGCGCTGCTCGCCTCCGAGATCACGGCCGTCACCGGCAGGACCCCGTCGGAGCACTACGCCACGCTGGCCGCCCGCTTCGGCGAGCCCGCCTACGCCCGGATCGACGCCCCGGCGACCCGCGAGGAGAAGGCACTGCTCGCGAAACTCTCCCCGGCCCAGGTCAGCGCGGACACCCTGGCCGGCGACGCGGTCACCGCCGTCCTCACCGAGGCCCCGGGCAACGGCGCCCCCATCGGCGGCATCAAGGTGACCACGGACAACGCCTGGTTCGCGGCCCGCCCCTCGGGCACCGAGGACGTCTACAAGATCTACGCCGAGTCCTTCCTCGGCCCCGACCATCTCGGCCGGGTCCAGGAGGAGGCCAAGAGCGTGGTGCTCACGGCGCTGTCGGGCTGAGCACCCCCGCCACACGGCCCGGGCCACGACGACCTGGCCCGGGCCGCGTGGGCCACCGGTTCGTCCTGGTGGGCCGCGATACAGGACACTGGGAGCAGTTCCGATCCGGGAAGGACCGACACGTGATCATCTTCGGCACCAAGGGGTACCTCTACCAGCTCGCGATACTGACGCTGGTGTGCGCCCAGTGCGGCAACCCTGCCGCGCACACGCTCAGGAAGCGCGTCACGAAGTTCACGCTGTTCTTCGTGCCGCTGTTCCCGATCTCGACGAAGTACCTGACGCAGTGCACCTTCTGCGGCGCGGAACAGAAGGTGACCAAGGAGCAGGCGGACCAACTGCAGACGCAGAGCGCGGGCGGCCAGGGCGGCCAGGCGTACGGGAACCAGGAGCAGCAGCAACACCGGTTCTAGGCACCGACGGCACAGATCCGTGTGGTAATCCCAAGATCTCGGGTACCCGCCCCGCCACGGGCCCGGACCGGTGAAGCGGGTCGACGGGCCTCCTGCAGTCGACCAGTGAGAACGGAGGCATACCGAGATGAGCACCATCAAGGAAACCGTGGAAGTCGACGTTCCCGTCCACACCGCCTACAACCAGTGGACGCAGTTCGAGGAGTTCCCGAACTTCATGGAGGGCGTCGAGGAGGTCAGGCAACTGGACGACCGCCACAACCACTGGACAACCAAGATCAGCGGGGTGCGGCGCGAGTTCGATACCGAGATCGTCGACCAGCTGGCCGACGAGCGCGTCACCTGGCGCACGACCAGCGGTGACGTCGATCAGAGGGGCTCTGTCCGCTTCGAGCGCGTCGACGACACCCACACCAGGGTCGAGCTGGTGATGGACATCCAGCCCAGCGGAGCCGCGGAGAAGGCGGCGGACATGACGGGCACGATCGACCGCCGGGTCAAGGGCGACATGAAGCGCTTCAAGCAGTTCATCGAGGAGCGCGGAACCGAGTCCGGCGCCTGGCGCGGCCGCATCCAGCCCGGCGGCGCCGGCCCCGCCCTCTGACCTTCCCGCTCCGCCACGAAGGACCCGGCCTCCACAGCGCAGGCCGGGTCCTTCCGTGTCCGCGCACGCGGAGAGAAGGTGATGATTCGGCCATCGTTATGACATGCACCTGTCCATCTGGGTCTCCTGGTGGCACGCTGCCCTCTGACTGTCCGCAGTGACACCCCTGCCTGACCGGGCGGACGGTTCCCCGCCGCCCGGCCCCCGCAGCAGAAGGAGACCGCGTGATAGGCAGACCCCGCAGCCTTCGCCCGTCCGGCGGCACCACCCGCGCTCGCCACACCGTCCTCGGCACACTCGCCGGCATCGCCGCACTCCTGGCGACCGGTGTCACCACCGCACCCGCGAGCGCCGCGCCCGAACCCGGAGCCGTGGCACCCTCGGCGCAGGAACGGGCCCTCGACTTCTGGACCCCGCAGCGGATGCGCGCGGCCACCCCGCTCGACACCCTGTCCGTGGACCCCTCCGACGTACGGGCCCCCGCGCCGCGCAAGGGCAAGGCGACCGTCGTGGCACCCAGCGCACCCGCCTCCGACGTCGGACCCCTGGCCATCCCGCACGGCGGCGGCCCCTGGTCCGGCGGGGGAGCGGTGGTCAAGACCGCGGGGCGGGTGTTCTTCACCTACCAGGGGCGCACCGCCTCCTGCTCCGGCAACGCCGTCACCAGCGCCAACAAGAGCACCGTCCTCACCGCCGGGCACTGCGTGAAGATGCAGGGGGCCTGGCACACCAACTGGGTGTTCGTGCCCGGCTATCACGACGGCCAGCGCCCGTACGGCACCTGGGCCGCGTCGAAGACCCTGTCCACGCCGCAGTGGACGGCCAGTGAGGACATCAACCACGACATCGGCGCGGCCGTCGTCGCCCCGCTGGACGGAAAGAACCTGACCGATGTCGTCGGCGGCCAGGGGCTGGCCTTCAACACGGGCTACAACAAGCCCATGTACTCCTTCGGATTCCCGGCCGCCGCCCCCTACGACGGCGAGAAGTTCATCTACTGCAGCGGAACCACCTTCCGCGACTTCCTGTTCTCCAGCGACCACGGTCTGACCTGCAACATGACCGGAGGCTCCAGCGGAGGCCCGTGGTTCACCCAGTTCGACGAGGCCTCCGGCACCGGCCTGCAGTCCTCGGTGAACAGCTTCAAGTACAACTTCCTGCCGAACGCCATGTACGGCCCGTACTTCGGCGCGGACGCGCAGAACCTGTACCAGAGCGCCCAGTCGTCCTGAACCACCGCACCAGCCGGGAGCCGGGCCCTCCACCGCCGAACCGCGGGAGGAGGCCCCGGCTCCCGGCGTCGGTATCAGGAGCCCGCCCGAGCGAAACCGGCCATGAGCGTTCCCCCGACGTCGTCGAACTCCCGCACCGCTTCGGCGAGTGTGCTTGTCAGCTCCAGCCGAACCGACGGTCCACCACCGCGGTGAACTCGTCCAGGGTCAGCACCGCGTCCCCGTTCTGGTCGGCGGTGTCGAACAGCGCGGAGGACGCGTCGACGTCCTGCACTCCCCAGAACGGCAGGACGCCGGAGGCCGCCAGAGACGGTCCGTTCGTCCGCAGAGCGACGATGACCTCCACCCGGGTGAGAACCCCGTCATGGTCGAGGTCTAGGGCCTCGAACAGTCTGCGGGCCTTGTCACTCATCCTTGTCCCCATCCACAAGTCGGGCAGGCCGGCGAATCCAATCCCGCTCACCGGGGAGGACGCCTCGCGGGGTGACCGGGTTGCCCCGCGACCGGCACCACAACCATTGTCCCGCTCGCAGGTCTTCCTCCTCGGAGGTGTCCATGGGGGCGGACCAGCAGATCGCGTTCTTCCTGCGTGAGACGGCGGCGGCGGACCCGGAGCGGCGCACGGCGGCGGTGAAAGGGCTGGGGAGGACGGGCGGGGCCGCATACGTTCGCGTCCTCGTCGCCGCGGCCGACGACCCCGCCCCCTCGGTGCGCGCGGCCGCCGCCCTGGCCCTGGGCCGACTCGGTGTCCCCGGGGCGGGCGGTGAGGTGCTGCCCCTGCTCATGGACGACGAGAACCCGGGCGTACGGCGCAGGGCGTCGGTCGCCGCCACCCGGCTGGGACTCCGGGGACCTGTGGTCACGGAGGCCTTCGCACGGAGGCTGTCCGACCCGGAACACCACGTGCGGATCAACGCCCTGGAAGGGCTGGCCGCACTGGGCGCACCTGGGGATGCCACGGCCCTGGTCGGGCTGCTCGGCGACCCGGACCCCGCCGTGTGGGGACGGGCCCGGACCCTGGTGTACCGGTGGAAGGACGACGCGGCGGTGCGGGCGGCAGTGATCCGCACCGCCCGGCAGGGCGCGGGCGCCGCCCGCGCGGGGGCCCTGGACGCGCTGCCGAAGGGCTGCTCCGAGCAGCTCCTGGACTCCTTGCTCACGGGCCTCGGCGACCCGTCCCCCGAGGTGCGCATCGCCGTGGCCCGGCGGCTGTTCGACATGCCAGCGCCGTGGACACAGGACGCACTGGCCGTGGCACTACGGACCGAGCGGGATCCCGAGGCCGCCGCACGGCTGCTGTGCGGCCTCGGACGGCTCGGCGACGAGCGGGTGATCGGACCGGCGGTGCGGTGGCTGCGCGATCCCCAGGCCGGAGCGTCCGCCGCGCATGCCCTGGGCGCTGTGGACACGGGAACGGCCGCCGCGCACCTGCGCACGGCCCTGACCGACGAGACGTACCCCGCCCGCACTCGGGCCGCGGCGGCCACAGCCGTAGGAGCCGGGGCCCGATGGGACGCCGTGTGGCTCCTGCTGTCGCTCCTGGACGATCCCGACGACGACATACGCGCGGGCGTGATCGACGGACTGGACGCACTCGTCGACAACGGGCTCCGCCTCTGGGAGCGCCACCCCGTGGCCTGGGCCCTGGTCGAGCGACTGGAGGCCGGCGGGAAGCACACCTGGCGCACCCGCAACGCCCTCGACGGCCTCACCCAGGCCCTGCCCGCCGTACGGCGCCTCGCGGACGAAGCCCCGTCCGCCGAGGTCCGGGCCGCGGCCCTCTCGCTCCTCGCCACGGACGACGACACCGACGGGACCGACGAGCACACCCGCCACGACGTCCGACGCTTCCTGCGCGGCCTGGACGACCCGCACGAAGCGGTCCGCTACGAGGCCGTCCTCGGTCTCGAACGCCGGGTGACGGCGACCGGGGCGCTGCCACCCGGAAGCGAGGAGGCGCACACCCGGCTCACCGCCCTCACCGCGGACGCGTCCCCACGGCTGCGCCAGGCCGCCACCAGACTCGTCGAGACGCTGGGCTCCGGCCCACAGCCCTGAACCAGCACCCCGTCACTCCGCGCATCCCTCGCACCGGCGATTCTCGGACCCCTGCCGCCGTACGCAGTGTGCCATCCGCCCCGCCGGGCCACACTGGATCCCGTGCGGCTGGTGATCATGACGGCGGGATCGCGCGGCGACGTAGCGCCGTACACCGGGTTGGGCGCGGCGCTGGCGCGCGGCGGGCACGAGGTCACGCTCGTCACCCACGCCCTGTTCGAGCCGCTGACCGCCGGCTCCGGGGTGCGCTTCCACCCGACCCCGGTCGACCCGCACGCCGAGTTGCACTCCGAGCGCGGCCGCGGCCTGCACACCAGCACCACGGGGCTCGGCAAACTGCTGCGCGTCGTCTCGATGGCCCGGTCGGCGGCCGAGGAGATGACCGACGACCTCGTCCGGGCGGCACGAGGCGCCGACGCCGTGCTGGCCGCCGGAGCCGTGGCCCCCCTGGGCCGCGCCATCGCCGAGGGCCTGACCCTGCCCAGCCTCGGACTGTTCCTCCAACCCCAGCACCCGACAAGGGAGTTCGGGGCACCCATGCTCGGCGGACGCTCCCTCGGCACCGTGGGCAACCACCTGGGCGGACTGGCCGTCACCACCGCCGTCGACCAGGTCTTCACCCGGGCCCTGCGCCGACTGCACACCCGGCACGGCATGACCCTCCCCGGCCTCACCGCGATCCGCCGGGCCCATGAGCGGGCGCGCTGGCCGGTGCTGCACGGCTTCAGCGAGGCGGTCGTGCCCCGGCCACGGGACTGGCGGCCCGGGCTGGAGATCGCCGGGTACTGGTGGCCGTACGACACCCGGACCCTGCCCCCGGAGGTGGAGGAGTTCCTCGCCGCCGGGCCCGCCCCCGTCTTCGTCGGTCTGGGCAGCGCCACCGTGCCGGACCCGGAGCGCCTGAGCGGCGAGATCGTGCGCGCCCTGCGCGCGGCCGGACTGCGCGGCATCATCCAGCAGGGCTGGGCGGGCCTGGCCGCCCGCACCGACGACATGATCACCGTCGGCGATGTGCCGCACGCGTCGCTCTTTCCCCGGACGGCCGCCGTCGTCCACCATGCCGGAGCCGGGACCACCGCCGCCGTCCTGCGCGCGGGTGTCCCGGCCGTGCCGGTGCCGGTGCAGTTCGACGCCGGTTTCTGGGCGGCCCGTCTCGTCGCGCTGGGCACCGCCCCCTGCGCCGTCCCGCTGCGCCGCCTCACCGCCGGCGCGCTCGCCCCCGCCCTGCGCCGGGCCGTGGGCGACCCGGCGCACCGCGACCGTGCCCAGGACGTGGCGCGCCGCCTGGCCGAGGAGGACGGTGTGGCACCCGTCCTGGCGGCACTCGACCGACTCGCGAAGTGAGCCGCGACCGGGCGCCGCGACTCATGACAGCGGCACTGTCGACCCCCTGATCACCACCCGGCAGGGCAGGGTCTCGATCCCGGAGCGACGCGTACCGCCGGAGATCGCCGTGAACAGGGCGTGCGCGGCGGCCCGTCCGACCTGTTCGAGGTTCATGTCGACACTGGTCAGCGGTGGGCGGGACGCGGACGTCAGGACCCGCCAGTTGTCGAAGCCCATGACCGCCACATCCTCCGGCACCCGCCGCCCGCGCTCGCGCAGCACGTCGATGACGCCCCGGGCGATCTGGTCGCTGCCGCACAGCACCGCGTCCACCTCCGGGTGCTGGTCCAGCAGCATCGCTGTGGCAGCCCGCCCCCAGCCCTCCGACCAAGCCCCGAACCGCGGCTCGCCCACCAGGGTCAGCCCCGCGCCGCCTAGCGCGGCCCGGGCACCCTCGGCACGCTCCTGCGCCGCGGCGTACCCGGGGTCGCCGGTGATGTGCGCGATCCGGGTGCGGCCGCAGGCCAGCAGGTGCTCCACGGCGATCCGGCCCGCGCCGACGCTGTCCGGGACGATGGACAGATCCTCCGGATTCTCCGACGGCGCGTACGCGTATACCACGGGGACCGGCAACTCCCGTCCCAGGGACGGACGCGGGTCGGTCCGGCTGCCGACCACGATGAGACCGTCGACCCGGCGGCCCAGCAGCGCGCGGACATGGTGCTGCTCGCGGATCGCGTCCCCGCGGGCATCGCACAGGAACACCGCGACCTCGCCCGCTCCGAACGCGTCCTCGGCGCCCATCAGTATCGGGATGCTGAACCGGCCCTCCAGGTCGCTGGTCAGCAGACCCACGGTGCCCGTCCGGCCGGCCAGCAGCCCCCGGGCCACCTGATTGGGACGGAACGCGAGGCGCTCGGCCGCCTCGATCACGCGTGTCCTGGTCTCCGCCCGCACCTGGCTGCGGCCGTTGAGGGCCTTGGACGCCGTGGCGATCGACACGCCCGCCAGCCGGGCGACATCGCTGAGGGTGGCGGGCTGCGAACGCGAGGGGCCGGTGGCCTGTGCCATGGGTCTTCTCCTGTCTCGCGTCGTCTGCCGACGCCGTCGAGGGCACCCCGAACAGTACGCGGAAATTTTCGGTCCTGTGCTGGTCCGCGTTTTCGAGTTCAACTCAGAAACCGCTTCACGCAAGGGGATTGACGGGTAGTGGGATGCGTCCTTAGCGTCTCAGAAAGCCTTTTCGGCCCGTTTCCGCCACTCAGTTCAGTGCCACCACATCATTGTCCCGACCGGCAGGCCCGCGCACGGCCCGCCGCGACACAAGGGGAATCGACCATGGGGAGCACGGGGAGCACGGCCGGACCGCGTGGACACAGACGCCGCCTCGTCACAGGTGCCATCGCCCTGCTCGCCACCGCGAGCCTGGTCACCGCATGCGGCTCGGACAACGACGGCTCCGGCGGGGGAGGGGACAGGGCGGCGAGCGCCGGCGGCGTCGACGACGGCACCGAACTGACGATGTGGACGCGGGCGGCGACCCGGCCGCAGAGCGAGGCCCTGGTCAAGGCCTACAACGCGAGCCACAAGAACAAGATCGAGCTGACCGTCGTCCCCACCGACGACTACCAGGCCAAGGTCGGCGCGGCGGCCGGCTCCCGCGACCTGCCCGACCTGTTCGCCTCCGACGTCGTGTTCGTGCCCAACTACACCTCCAGCGGCCTCTTCGCCGACCTCACCGAACGCGTCGACGCCCTGCCCTTCGCCGAGCACCTGGCCCAGTCCCACATCAAGGCCGGCACGTACGAGGACAAGAAGTACGTCGTCCCGCACACCCTCGACCTGTCGGTGCTCTTCTACAACAAGGAGCTCTACCGCAAGGCGAAGCTCGACCCCGAGAAGCCGCCCACCACTCTGCGCGAGTGGGACCGGCAGGCCCGGGCCGTGGACGCGCTCGGCGGCGGTGTCGACGGCACCTTCTTCGGCGGCAACTGCGGCGGCTGCGGCGTCTTCACCTGGTGGCCGTCCGTCTGGGCGGCGGGGGAGGACGTCCTCAACGAGGAGGGCACCGAGGCGAATCTCGCCTCCACCGCCTCGAAGAAGGTCTACGACACCTACCGAGGCTGGGTGCGGGACGACATCGTGGCGCCCGGCGCCCGCGAGGAGACGGGCACGACCTGGACCGGCATCTTCCCCAAGGGCAAGGTCGGCGTGATGCCCATGCCGTCGACCACGCTCGGGCTGATGCCCAAGGACCTCGACCTCGGCGTGGCGCCCATCCCCGGTCCCGACGGCGGCAAGTCCACCTTCGTCGGCGGCGACGCCATCGGCATCTCCGCCACCAGCGAGTCCGCCGACCAGGCCTGGAACTTCCTCGCCTGGTCCCTCGGAGACAAGGCACAGGTCGACGTGGTCGCCGCGCACAAGGACGTGGTGGCCCGCACCGACCTCGCGTCCAACAAGCACTCCGAGGCCGACCCACGCCTGGTCACCATCAACGAACTTGTCGCCGAGGGCCGCACCCCGTACGCGATGAAGTTCGGCCAGACCTTCAACGACCCCAACGGGCCCTGGCTGGAGCTGATGCGCCACGCCGTCTTCGGCGACGGCAAGTCGGTCGAGAAGGACAACGACGCCGTCACCGCCTCACTGGCCGACTGAACCGACCCTCCCGACGACCTAAGGCCATGACGTCCTACGGCCAAGGAGAGCCATGCCGGTGAAAGTGGCAGTCCGGGCGACGGCCGCGCACGTGACCTCGCCGCAGCCGCGGGGCGGCACACCCCCGCCCCGCTGGCGCTCCCGCAAGGCCAAAGGCCTGGCCTACGCGGCCCCCACGGCGGTGTTCGTCACGGTCTTCTTCCTGCTGCCCCTGCTGCTGGTCGGTCAGATGTCGCTCAGCGACTGGCCGCTGCTCGGGGGAGACCGGGGAGTCAACGCGCCCGAGAACTACTCCGACATCACCGACAGCACCCTGTTCTGGCCGGCGATCCGCTTCACCCTCCTCTACACCGTGATCGTCACGGTCGTCCTGCTCGCCCTGGCGCTGCTCCTGGCCCTGCTGGTGCAGGAGTCCCGCCCGGGCGCGGGCTTCTTCCGCACGGTCTACTTCCTGCCCGGCGCCCTCGGACTGGCCTCCGCGTCCCTGCTGTTCTGGGGCCTGTACAGCCCGACCACCGGCCCGCTCAGCCGCATCCTCGAAGGCCTCGGCCTCGTCGACGACCCGGTGTCCTTCCTCGGCTCACCGACGTCGGCCCTGTGGTCGACGGTGTTCCTGATCGTCTGGAAGTTCGCCGGCTTCTACATGCTGATCCTGCTCGTGGGCCTGCAGCGCATCCCGCACGAGGTGTACGAGGCGGCACGGATGGACGGCGCGAGCCGCGCCCAGATCTTCCGCTCCATCACCCTGCCGCTGCTGCGGCCCTCCCTCGCGCTGTGCCTGCTGCTGTGCGTGACCGGCTCCCTGCTCGCCTTCGACCAGTTCTTCATCCTCACCAAGGGCGGCCCGGACAACAGCACGGTCACCGTCGTCCAGCTGATCTACCGGGAGGCGTTCCAGCGGCTGAACCTCGGTACCGCGGCGGCCCTTTCGAACCTCGTGCTGGCCGCGCTGCTCCTGCTGAACGCCCTGCAGTTCCGGGGCCTGCGCCGCGCCGACGAGTCATGACACCCGCCGCCTCATGAGAAGGGACACCCCGGTGCTCACCCGCGCCCTGGGCCGGACGCCCCACTACGTCGTCGCCGGCTCCCTGGCCGTCATCTTCCTCTTTCCTCTGCTGTGGAACGCCTGGGCGTCGGTGAGCGGCCAGCCCGGCACCGCCCAGCAGTCCGGCTACGGCCTCGGCAACTACCGGACACTGCTGGAGTACGACGCCGGCCTGTGGCGATACCTGCTCAACAGCACGGTCGTCTCGGCACTGACCGTCGCCCTGACCCTCGGGGTGTCCCTGCTGGGCGGCTATGCCTTCGCCCGCTTCGACTTCCCCGGCAAGAACCTGCTGTTCCTGCTGACCCTGGCCATCCTCATGGTCCCCTACGCCACCCTCCTCATCCCGCTCTACGTCCTGCTGGGCCGGCTCCATCTGCAGAACTCGCTGATCGGGCTGAGCCTCGTCCTGGCGATGTTCCAACTGCCGTTCGCCACCTTCATGATGCGGATCTCCTTCGAGGCGGTGCCCCGCGAACTGGAGGAGTCGGCCCTCGTCGACGGCTGCGGCACCGCGGGCGCCCTGCGCCGGGTGCTTCTGCCCGCGGTGCGGCCGGGGCTGATCACCGTGGGACTGTTCGCGTTCCTCGCCGCCTGGAACGACTTCATCGCACCCCTGATCCTCATCTCCGACAGCGAGAAGGCACCGCTGCCCCTGGCCGTCGCGAACCTGCGCCAGCAGAGCATGGGCGCCGTCGACTACGGCGCCACCGAGGCGGGCGTGGTGGTCCTGGCCGTGCCCTGTCTGCTGCTCTTCCTGCTGCTGCAACGGCACTACATCAGGGGCTTCATGTCCGGCGCCCTCAAGGGCTGAGCCACCGCAGAGCCCTTTCGACAGACCAGACGGACCAGACGGACCACCGGAAGGACGTGGACGAAGGCATGGACTGGTGACGGAGAACACGGCACGCCCGCTCGTGCTGCCGGTGGCGCCGACCCGGGGCCGGCTGCGCCCGCTCGGCCTGGACGAGGTCCGGATCACCGGCGGCTTCTGGGCCCGGCGCCGCCACATCAACGCGACCGCGACGCTCGGCCACTGCCGCGACTGGATGGAACGCGAGGGCTGGACCGGCAACTTCCGGGCCGCCGCCGAGGGCCGGATCCACACCGACCGGCGCGGCCGGGAGTTCGCCGACTCCGAGATCTACAAGCTCCTGGAGGCCATGGCCTGGGCGGGTCCTTCGTACGACGGGGACGTCGCCGCGCTCACCGATGTCATCGCCCCCGCCCAGCACCCGGACGGCTATCTGAACACCGCCTTCGGCCACCCTGGCCAGCAGCCCCGCTACAGCGACCTCGAATGGGGCCACGAACTCTACTGCCATGGGCACCTCATCCAGGCGGGTGTGGCCCAGGCCCGCGCCCGGGGCGAGGGCGAGCTGACGAAGATCGCCCGGCGGGCCGCCGATCACCTCTGCACAGCCTTCGGACCGGGCGGCAACCAGGGCGTCTGCGGGCACCCGGAGATCGAGACGGCCCTGGTGGAACTCGCCAGGCTCACAGGGGAGCAGCGCTACCTCGACCAGGCCGCCCTGTTCCTCGACCGGCGCGGCCACGGCCGTCTGGCCGACATCGAGTTCGGCCGCGCCTACTTCCAGGACGACCTGCCCGTACGCCGGGCCACCGCCCTGCGCGGCCACGCCGTGCGCGCCCTCTACCTCGCGGCCGGGGCGGTCGACGTGGCCGTGGAGACCGGGGACGACGAGCTGCTCGCCGCCGTCGTACGGCAGTGGGAGGCGACGGTCGCCCGGCGGACCTATCTGACCGGCGGGATGGGCTCGCACCACCGTGACGAGGCCTTCGGCGACGACTTCGTGCTGCCACCGGACCGCGCCTACTCGGAGACCTGCGCCGGTGTCGCCTCCGTGATGCTCGCCTGGCGGCTGCTGCTGGCCACCGGCGAGCCGCGCTTCGCCGACCTGGCCGAACGGACCCTGTTCAACGTGATCGCCGCCTCCCCGTCCGAGGACGGCCGGTCTTTCTTCTACGCCAACACCCTGCACCGCCGTCACCGGGGCACCGTGCCCCCGGCGGACCGCGTCAGCCCGCGCGCCGACTCGGGCCTGCGCGCCCCCTGGTTCGCGGTGTCGTGCTGCCCGACCAACGTGGCGCGCACCCTCGCCCAGCTCCCGGCGTACCTGGCGACGGCGGACGACGACGGCCTGCAACTGCACCAGTACGCCGACGCGGAACTCGCCACCTCCCTGGGCGACGGCCAGGGCGTGGCGCTGCGGGTCCGTACCGACTACCCGTCCGACGGGACCGTGGCCGTGCGGATCAGCCGCTCCCCGGCCCGCCCCTGGACCCTGTCCCTGCGCGTCCCCGCGTGGACGGCCGGGGAGACGGCCTCGCTGGTCGACCCGGACGGCAATCGCCGTACGGTCGCAACGGGCACGGTGCAGCTCACCCGCGTCTTCCGCCCCGGCGACGAGATACGCCTCGAACTGCCCGTCACCCCGCGCTGGATCCGTTCCGACTCCCGCATCGACGCGACACGCGGCACGGTGGCCGTCCAACGCGGCCCCCTCGTCTACTGCGCCGAATCCACCGACCTACCGGACGGACACGACGTCGACGCGCTCCGCGTGGACCCGTCCGCCGCACCGGAGGACGGGCCGGACGGCACGGTCCTCGCGCCCGGTGAACTCGCCGAACCACATGACACCGCCTGGCCGTACCGGCCGGTGGACGAAGCCACCGCACCCACGGCCGACCCCGAGGCGATCAGCCTCGTCCCCTACCACTCCTGGGCGAACCGCGGCCCCTCGACCATGCGCGTCTGGCTGCCGACGACCCCGCCCCCGACAACGCCCACCGAGAGGTAGCCGTGCCCGCACAGCGAAGACGACACCGCCGCGGCATCCTGGCCGGGGCGCTGACCCTGGGACTGCTGGCCCCGCTCGCCGCCACCGCCCCGGCAGCGGCGGACAACGCGGCGATCGGCTACCCGGTCTACTCCGGATCCGACCGCCCCGTTCCCACGCTCCCGGCCGGCTTCACCGTCCACCGCACTCTGCGCGCCCAGTACGAGGCCGACCGCGAGGCCGGGGACGGCACCGACTTCTGGATGGACCGCATGCTGGCCCGCAAGGGCGAGGACCCGGCGGGGGACTGGCTGTTCACCCGGGGACGCGCCCTGTTCATGAAGGAACACACACCGTCCCAGCTGGGCTTCGCCGGCAAGGTCGCCTATTGGGAGAGCATCGACAACCGGTCCGCGTACACCATCACCCTGAACGTCGACGGCGAGAACCTCACCCTCCGGGAGAACACCGGCGCCCGCACCCAGACCCCCAGCTACTGGCGCAGCGAGTTCACCCACGAGGCCACCGGCCTGAAGGTGACACAGACCAAGTTCATCACCGAAGCGAACACCGCCGTCACGAACCTGGCCCTCACCAACACCGGCGCCGAGCGTCGTGAGGTCCGGCTGCGCGCCACCTCCCCGTACACCACGACCATCGAGGGCCGTGAGCTCACCGGAGCGGTGCCCGCGAAGAACAACCTCACGACCGTCTTCCCCCGCCTCAGCGGCGATGGCTTCACCGCCGAGGGCGAGTCGCTGACCCGCACGCTGACCCTGCCGGCCGGACGCACCCTCACCACCAAGGTCCAACTCGGCTTCGTCACCGAGGAGATCACCGACTCCCGCCCGGAGTACGACTCCCTGCGCACCGCGTCCCCGGCCACCGCCTTCCGTCGGCACGTCCAGAGGTACAACCGTTGGTGGGCCGAGAACCTGCCCTACCTCGACGTCCCCGACGACAACATCGAGAAGACGCTGTACTACCGCTGGTGGCTGCTGCGCTACAACTACCTCGACGCCGACATCCCGGGCAGCGACTACCAGTTCCCCACCTCCATGGAGGGCGTCCTCGGCTACAACAACGCCATCGCCCTCACGGTCGGCATGTTCGTCGACGACCTCAAGTACCTGCGCGACCCGAGCTACTCGTACGGCCCGTGGGTGTCGGCCGGTGAGGTCTCGAAGAACGGCAAGTACACCGACAACCCGGGCGACCCGGAGAACTGGTCCAACAGCTACACCCAGTACATCTCCGAGGCGGCCTGGCGCTCCTACCAGGTGCACGGCGGCCCCGACGGCATCGTGCGCAACCTCGCCCGGTACGCGGAGAAGGACGTCCGGGGCCAGCTCGAGAACTACGACGAGGACGGCAACGGGCTGATCGAGTACGACTGGGGCGCGATGACCGGCAACGACGCCGACGCGGTCTCCTTCGACTGGAAGCCCGGCAACCTGGACCGCGCCGAATCCGCCTACGTCTACAGCAACGCGACGGCGGCCGCCCGCGCCTACGACCTGCTCGGCGAGAAGGCGAAGGCCGAGGAGATGCGCGGGACGGCGAACCGGGTGAAGAAGGCGGTCCTTGACCACCTCTGGGACCCGAAGGACAAACTGCTCAAGCACCGGCACGTCGCCAGCGACACCCTCGTGCCCTGGAAGGAGATCAACAACTACTACCCGTACAGCGTGGGCCTGATGCCCACGCCGCAAGAGGACCCGCAGTACCTGGAGGCGCTGCGGCTGTGGGCGGACGCGAAGCAGTACCCCGTCTTCCCTTTCTTCACGGCCAACCAGGCCGACAAGGCGGAGGCGGCGGAGCAGGGCCACCCCGGGAGCAACAACTTCTCCGTCATCAACTCCACGGTCACCTTCCGCTTCCTCTCCTCGGTGCTGCGGAAGTACCCCAGCAAGTACATCGACCGCACCTGGTACAAGAAGCTGCTGTCCTGGAACGCCTGGGCCCACTACATCGACGGCGACAACCGGTATCCCGACCAGAACGAGTTCTGGTCCGACGGCCGTGCCGACCCGCAGAAGATCGGCTACCGCTCCTGGATCCACCACACCGTCCTCGGCACCACCAACTGGACCGTCATCGAGGACGCGATGGGGTTCAGGCCGCGCGCCGACCGGAAGATCGAGCTGTGGCCGATCGACGTCGACTGGCCGCACTTCGCGGTCACCGACATCAACTACCGGGGCACGGACGCGGCCGTCCTGTGGGACGAACCCGGCGACGGGAAACGCCCGTACGGCAAGCGGGTCCCCGAGGGGTACTCCCTCTACCTCGACGGGAAGCTCGCCTTCACTGCCGACCGCCTCACCCACCTCGTCTACGACCCCACGACCCGCAAGGTCACCTTCCCCGACGGTGGCGGAGCCAAGGTGAGGACCACCGGCCTGCGCACGCATGTCGCCGAGCCGCAGGACGTGACCTACGGCCCGAAGGAGCGCGTCACCGACCTGTTCGCCAAGGCAGGCCGGGACCTCACGGGCAAAGCCGGGAACAACCTCGCTGCCGGGGCCACCGCCCGCGCCTCCCACGAGGCCGAGGGCCGGGGCATCGCCGGCGCCGTCGACGGCTTCACCGTCAACGAGCCCTCCTGGGGCGCCCGCGGCTCCGGCAACGCCGAGGACTGGTACGAGATCGACTTCGGCCGCACCCGCACGGTCGACGACGTCCGGCTGCACTTCTCCAGCGACAAGAAGCCCGGCGGATACGCCGAACCGGCCCTCTACACCGTGCAGCACCAGGACCGGTCGGGCCAGTGGAAGGACGTGGCCCGGCCCGCCAAGTCCCCGGCCTACCCGCGCGCCAACCTCAACCGGGTGCGCTTCCAGGAGGTGACCACGGCCAAGCTGCGCGTCCTCATGCGCCACCGCGACGGCCACACCAGCGGCCTGAAGGAGATCCAGGCCTACGACACCGGCGGGCGACCGCCGACGGCCCGCAACCGGCCTCCCTACGTCGAGGCCTGGCGGGACCCGACGTACACCCGGCCGGGCCAGGTCAGGCTCACGGGCATCACCGAGGACGACGGACTGCCGAAGAGGGAACTCTCCGCCTCCTGGAAGACGGCCGAAGCCCCCGACGGCGGCACCGTCATCTTCGACGACCCCCGAACCCCCACCACTGTCGCCCGGTTCACCAAGGCAGGCACCTACACCCTCGAACTGACCGCCACCGACGGGGCGTTGACGTCGTCGAAACGGGTCGTGGTGAAGGTCGAGGAGCTCGGTGACGGCCGGGTGAACCTGGCACCGTCCGCGACCCCCACCGCGTCCTACACCTCCGGCTGGGAGTCGGTGGCCGCGATCAACGACGGCCGCGAACCGGCCTCGTCGTCCGACGCCCCGCGCTGGGGTAGCTGGCCCCAGAAGGACACCCAGTGGATCCAGTACACCTGGGAGGACCCGGTCCGCGTGGACGGCTCGGACCTGTACTTCTTCCGCGACGCGCAGCCGGGCGCGGCCGACGGGGTGGGCGTGCCGGCCTCCTGGGTCATCGAGTACCGCGACGGCGACACCTGGCGCGAGGTCCCCGCCCCCAGCGGCTACGGCACCGCAGAGAACCGCTACAACCGGACCACGTTCACCCCGGTCACCACCACCGCACTGCGGGCTAAGCTCACCGGCCACCCGAATCTCGCCCTCGGCGTCCAGGAGTGGAAGGTCTACGCCGAGGCACCGGAGTCGGTGCGCGAGACCCACATCCCCACCCTCCGTGGCACCGTCCCCGAGCTGCCCGATCAGGTCACGCTCGTATACGCCGACGGCTCCACGGCCCGCTCACCCGTGGCCTGGCCCGCCCTGACCGAGGACCAGGTCGCCGAGGGCGGCACCAGCGTCACGGTCACCGGCCTCGCCGACCGCACCGCCCAGCCGGTCACCGCCACCGTGTGGGTACGGCACACCGACGCGGTCGAGATCACCAGCGTCGCCGAGGAGCGCCTCACCACCCGTCCCGGCAGGGCCCCGACGCTCCCCGCCACGGTGGTCGCCACCTACAACGACGGCTCCAGGGACAGCCGGACACGAGTGACCTGGGACCCGGTCGATCCGGACCAGTACGCCGGGCCCGGAACCTTCGAGGTCAGGGGAACCGTGCCGGACACCTCGCACCGCGCCACGGCCACGATCACCGTGACACCCCCGCGCGACCCGGGTGGGACGTCTCCCGCCCGCCGATGACCCAGCCGACGACCGACGATCGACGACGATCGGAGTGCGCCATGTCCCAGCCACCCACCCGCCGCCGCGTGCTGAGCCTGACCGCCGGCGCCGCGGCCACAGCGACCCCGCTCATCGCCTCCGGCCCACCGGCCCAAGCCGCACCCGCCGGGCCCACAACCGAGGCAGCCGAGGCAGCTGTCGTCGCGGGGAGAGCGCTGCCCGCCCAGCCGACCTGGGCGGTTCGGCCCTTCGGCCTGGACCAGGTCACCCTCGGCGGGGGCGTCTTCAAGGCCAAGCGCGACCTGATGCTCGACTACGCCCGCGCCTACCCGGCCGACCGCATCCTGGCCGTCTTCCGCGCCAACGCCGGACTGGACACGCTCGGCGCACGGCCCCCGGGCGGCTGGGAGACCGCCGACGGAAACCTGCGCGGCCACTACGGCGGCCACTTCCTCACCCTCATCGCGCAGGCGTACGCCGACACCCGCGAGGCCGCTCTCAAGTCCAAGCTCGACTACCTGGTCACGGCCCTCGGCGAGTGCCAGCAGGCCCTCGCCGAACGCGGCGACCCGAAACCGAGCCACCCCGGCTACCTGGCCGCCTACCCGGAGACGCAGTTCATCCTCCTGGAGAGCTACACGACCTACCCCACCATCTGGGCGCCGTACTACACCTGCCACAAGATCATGCGCGGGCTCCTGGACGCGCACACCCTGGCCGGCCACCAGCAGGCGCTGACCATCGCCGCGAAGATGGGCGACTGGGTGCACAGCCGTCTGGGCCGGCTGCCGAAGGCGCAGCTGGAGCGCATGTGGTCGATCTACATCGCCGGTGAGTACGGCGGCATGAACGAGGTCATGACGGACCTGTACGCCCTCACCGGACGGCCGGAACACCTCGCCGCCGCCCGCTGCTTCGACAACACCACACTGCTCAACGCCTGCGCGGAGAACCGGGACGTCCTGGAAGGCAAGCACGCCAACCAGCACATCCCGCAGTTCACCGGCTACCTCCGCCTGTTCGACCACACCGGCGAGGAGACCTACGCCGCCGCGGCCCGCAACTTCTGGGGCATGGTCCAGAGCTCCCGCACCTACGCCCTGGGCGGCACCGGCCAGGGCGAGATGTTCCGCGCCCGCGGCGCCATCGCGGCGACCCTCGACGACAAGAACGCCGAGACCTGCGCCACGTACAACATGCTCAAACTGAGCCGGCAGCTCTACTTCCACGAGCCGGACCCCGCCTACATGGACTACTACGAGCGGGGCCTGACCAACCACATCCTCGCCTCCCGCCGGGACACCCCCAGCACCGACAGCCCCGAGGTCACCTACTTCGTGGGCATGGGCCCGGGCGTACGACGCGGATTCGGCAACACCGGCACCTGCTGCGGCGGCACCGGCATGGAGAACCACACCAAATACCAGGACTCGGTCTACTTCCGCTCCGCCGACGGCGACACCCTGTACGTCAACCTGTACCTGGCCTCCACCCTGCGCTGGCCGGAGCGCGGCCTCGTCATCGAGCAGACGAGCGACTACCCGGCCGAGGGCGTCCGCACCCTGACCTTCCGCGAGGGCGGTGGCCGACTCGCCGTCAAACTGCGCATCCCGTCCTGGGCCACGACAGGCGTCACGGTCACGGTCAACGGAACCCCGCACCGGGCGAAGGCCGCGCCCGGCACCTACCTCACCCTGGACAGGGACTGGAGCCGAGGCGACCGCATCCGCGTCTCGACGCCCTACCGGCTGCACATCGAACGAGCCCTGGACGACCGGACCGTCCAAGCACTCTTCCACGGCCCGCTCCTCCTGACGGCCCAGAGCCCGGAGCAGCAGTTCCGCGCCTTCTCCTTCTACAAGGACTTCACGCTCCGCGGCGACCTGGTCGACGCGATCAAACCCGCCTCCCGCCCCCTGCACTTCACCACCCACAACCTCACCCTCGCCCCCTTCCACCTGGGCAACGACGCCCCCTACCACGCCTACTTCAAGCGCGCCGAACCCGTCATCGTGTTCGGCGCGGCCGACTCGGGCGTCCCCAACCGCGCCCGCCCCGACGGCCAGACCTTCCTCGACGTCCTGTGGCAACAGGCCCCCTTCCCGGCCTCCGCCCAGTTCGTACGCGCCGTACGCACCCTCGCGGACCGCTGGCTGTCCGAAAACCTGCTCACCCGCGCCGAACGCGACCGCGTCATCACGGCAGCGAACAACGCGGACCTGAGACGCTGAACGGCACCTCACGCGGAGCGGACGACCGGAATAGCCGCTCCGCTCCAGAACGCTCCGAAATCGCCAAAGTCGGACCGGAAGTCGTCTGGACCACTTCCGAGTCTTGAACACGCCTGTCCGGATCTGCTTGGGTGACGACTCAATGGCCGCCATCCGGTGGCCTATTGGGGGGAATGGTTCTGTGCTGGGCCGGCAGCGGGGCATGACAACGCCGTACGACGGGCGACCTCACCGGCCCCTTCCGTCCGCCTGGATCCCGCACCGCCGCTGAGCGGGCGGGCCAGGCGCTCCCGGTCTCACACCCTTCACACCCCTTGATGCAGACCTGAGGAAGGTGCATGAGGTACTTCCGTCTGCTCGTTCTGGGCAACGGCATCTCGGCGTACGGCAGTTACCTGAACATGGTGGCGCTGAACGTCTTCGTCTACGACGCCACCGGCAGCGCGCTGGCCGCCGGCCTCTTCATGGCCGTACGCCTGGCGACCAGTGTCGTGTCGGGCTGGGTCAGCGGCCGGCTCGTCTCGGCCTACGACCGCAAGCGCCTGATGGTCGGCGCCGACCTGTGCCAGGCCGTGGCCCTGCTGTCGCTGCTGCTCGCCCCCGACGGGATACGCCCCGGGCTCCTGTACGTCCTGGCCGTGGTCACGGGCGGCTGCTCGACGCTCTCCCAGGTGGCCCTGCGCAGCAGCATCCCCGAGATCGTCGGCGCTGAGCACCGCGTCCGGGCCAACGGGCTGCTCGTGACGGGGCGTTCGCTCGCCATGATCGCCGGCTTCGCCTCATCGGGCGTGATCGTGGCGAAATTCGGCTACTCCGCGGCGTTCGCGCTGGACGCCGCGACCTTCCTGGTCTCCGCGACCATGCTCTTCCTGCTGCCCGTCCGCACCCGGTCGGCCCCGGCCGCCACGGGCCCCGGCTCGGCGAAGGACTCCGGTGCCGCGCGCTGGACGGCCCGGATGCTGCTGGGCACCGCACCGGTCCTCATGGCGATGGTCGCCATCCGGGCCGTCGACGGGCTGGGCTCCTCTTCCCACAACGTCGCCCTGCCCATCTACTCCAGCGGCCTGGACCCCGACCATCCGGCCACGTTCATCAGCCAGTTCTGGGCCACCTGGGCCATCGGCAACATCGTCGCCCAACAGGTCATCGGCCGGGTCACCAAGAAGTCCGGACGGACACCGGGGGAGCGGGCCTTCGCGCTCGGCGCCGTAGTGATGTCGGCAGGCTTCATCGTGGTCTTCAGCGGACTGCCGACCGTGCCCGCCGTCATCGCCGCGCTCGTCGCCGGAGCCGCCGACGGATTCACCGAGATCGTCTACGTGTCGAGGCTGCAGACCGCCCCCGACGAGCAGCGCGGCCGCCTCTTCGGGCTCACCGCCTCGGTGGAGAACTTCGGGTTCGGGCTCGGCATGCTCGTCAGCGGCGCGCTCCTGGAGGCCTTCTCGCCACTGCAGGTGGTGGGCGCCTTCCACGGCCTCGCGATCGTCCTGTGCCTGATCCTGCTCGGCTGGCTGCTGCGCCGGGGCAGAATGGAACCCGACCCGCCCGCGGAGGAACCGGCCGGCCGTGACCAGCCGACGGTGACGGAGGGACGCGGCTGATGAGCACCAGCGAGCCCGACCCGCGAATGGCCGTCATCGGCATGGCCTTCCGGCTGCCCGGCGCCGACACGCCCGAGGACTTCTGGCGGATCATCCACGACGGCACCGACCGCATCACCCGCTTCACCGACGAGGAACTCGCCGCCGCCGGTGTGCCCGCCGAGGAGTACGAGGCGGAGGACTTCGTCGGCGCCTCCGGGCTCCTCGACGACATCGCCGGCTTCGACGCCCAGCACTTCGCGATGAGCCCCCGCGAGGCCCAGCTCACCGACCCGCAGCACCGCATGTTCCTCGAATGCGCCCAGCACGCCCTGGAGAACGCCGGCTACCCGGGCGAACGGGACGGCACCCGCGTCGGCGTCTGGGCCAGCACCGGTTACCACCTCTACACGATGCAGAACTACCTGCTCAACAACGTCCTGCCCAGCGGGCCGGTGCCCGACTGGACCTCGGGCATGCAGGTCACCGTCGGCAACTACGCCGACTTCACCGCCACCCGGGTCGCCTACCGGCTGGGCCTGACCGGCCCCGCCGTCAACGTCCAGACGGGCTGCTCCAGTTCCCTGGTCGGCGTGCAGTCGGCCGCGCAGTCACTGATCATGGGGGACTGCGACATCGCCCTCGTCGGCGCCACCGCCGTCCACGTACCGCAGGTCCTGGGCTACCGCTACGTCAAGGGCTCGATCCTGTCCCGTACCGGCCGCCTGCGGGCCTTCGACGCCGGCGCCGACGGCACCGTGGGAGGCACGGGCGTCCTGGCCGTGGTCCTGAAGCGGCTGGCGCGTGCGGAAGCCGACGGCGACACCATTCACGGCGTCGTCCGAGGCTGGGGCATCAGCAACGACGGTGCCGACAAGAAGGCGTTCACCGCCCCGAGTGCCCGGGGCCAGCGCGCGGCCGTCCGTCAGGCCCTGCGACGCGCCGGGGTCGGCGCCGACACCATCGGCTACCTGGAGACCCACGGCACCGGCACACTCAAGGGCGACCCGATCGAGTTCGACGGCGCGACCAGCGCCTACCGCGAGGACACCGACCGCGAAGGCTACTGCGCCCTCGGCTCGACCAAGGCCAACATCGGCCACCTCGACGCCGCCTCCGGACTGGCCGGCCTCGTCAAGGCCCTGCTGGTCCTGCGCCACGGCGTCATCCCGCCGATGGCGAACTTCAGCGAACCCAACCCCCTCATCGACTTCGACCACAGCCCCTTCTACGTTCCCCGGGCCGCCCGGCCCTGGCCGGAGAGCGACGTACCCCGGCGCGCGGGCCTCACCTCACTCGGCGTGGGCGGCACCAACGTCCATCTGATCCTGGAACAGGCCCCCGACCCGGCGCCCAGGACCGGCGACGCCACGCCCCCGGACGTGCTGCTGGTCTCGGGGAGCAGCCGGGAGGCCCTCGCGGACAACGCCCGCGCCTTCCGCGACCGGTTACGCCAGCCGCCCGCACCGCACCTCGCGGACCTCGTCACCACCGCCGCCCTCGGCCGCGCCCACGGCCGTCACCGCCTCGCGGTCCGAGGCACCACCCCGACAGCCCTGGCCGACGCCCTCGACACCTGGCTCGCCGGCACCGCCCCGGCGGCGGTCACCACGGGGACGGCATCCGGGCAGGGCACCCCGCGCGTGGCGTTCCAGTTCACCGGTCAGGGCAGCCAATACCCCGGAATGGCCGACGCCCTCTACGCGCGTTACCCGGCGGTACGCGACGTGCTCGACACCTGCGAGCGGCACTACCGCGACCTCACCGGCGACTCCCTGCTCCACGCACTGCGCACGCCGGACCCGGCGGACGCACCGGGGGAGGGGCCGCTCGGGGACACGGACACCGCGCAGCCCGCGCTGTTCGCCCTGCAGTGCGCCCTCGTCCGGCTGTGGCGCGACGCGGGCGTCGAACCGTACGCCGTGACCGGCCACAGCGTCGGGGAGTACGCCGCGCTGTACGCGGCCGGAGCCCTGTCCCTGGAGGACGGGCTGCGCCTCACCACCGAACGAGGCCGGCTGATGCAGCAGCGCTGCACACCCGGCGCGATGGTCGCGGCGCCCATCGACCGGGCCGCCGCCCTCGCCCTGGCCGCCGAGATCCCCGGACTGGAGCCGGCCGTGACCAACGGCGAACGGACCCAGGTGCTCGCCGGACCCGTCGCCGCCGTCGAGCGGGCGTACGCGCTGCTGGACGAACGCGGCACACCGGGGCAGCGGCTGCCGGTGAACCGCGCCTTCCACACCGCCTTGATGGAACCGATGCTGGCCGAGTTCGAGAAGGTCCTCGACGACGTGGACCTCCGGCCGGTGCGCGTCCCCTTCGTCAGCGCCCTGGACGGCGCGACCCGCCCGCCCGGCTGGACGCCCGATACGGACTACTTCCTCCGCCATACCCGCGAACCCGTCCGCTACGACGAGGCGTTGCGCGGCATCGGCACCGAGTCGCCCGGTGTCCTGCTCGAGATCGGGCCGCACACCACCCTCAGCGGTCTGGCCCGCCGGGCCCTGCCCGACGTACCGGCGCTGCCGTCCCTGCGGCGCGGCACCGGACTCGGCGCCCTGTGGGGTGCGGCGGCGGGACTGCACTGCGCCGGAGCGGACGTCGGCTGGGACGCCCTCCTGGCGGGCAGCGGCGGCCGACGCGTCCCGCTTCCCGGATACCGATTCCAGCACAAGGACCACTGGACGGGGCAACGCTCGACGCCCCTGAGTACGAGAACAGCAGCGAGAAAGGGAACCGAAGTGGTGCAGCAAGAAGCAGCGGTCGCACGGGTACTCCAGAGCATCGTCGAGGCCACCGCCCGGCACCTCGGAGCGGAACCGTCGGCGATCGTCGGCGACGCGAACTTCTTCGACCTCGGCGCCGACTCGCTGCAGATGATCAGCGTGCTGCGGGAGCTGGAGCAGGCCCATCACGTCAAGGTGACGATGAGACAGCTGCTCGAGGAGACGGGCACGCCGCGCCGGCTGGCGGAGTTCATCGTCGCCCGCATGCCGGAAGACGCGACCGGGACATCACCGACCGAGTCCCCGGTCCAGAGGGCCGAACCGACGCAGCCTGTGGCACCGGCACCGGCACCCACTCCCGTAGCACCGGCACCGACTCCGGAGCCCGCTCCCGCTCCCACGCCTCCCGCCCCCACGCCCCCCGCTCCCTCCGCACCCGAGTACGCGACCCGCGAGGAACTGGAGGACCTCGCCCACAAGATCCAGCAGATGTCCCAGATACAGCTGCAGATGATGTCCCAGCTCTCCCAGCTCCTCGCCCTCCAGACCGCCTCGGTGCCGGACCGGCTCAACGGCAAGGTGGCCAAGTGACCGGGCTGAACGGCATCTCCGCGGCGCTGGACCAGGACCTGGCGGCGATGACCGAACTGTCGCGGCGCATCGCCGAGCAGATGGGCGAAGCCCCCACTCCGGAAGCCCCGCAACAGTCGCCTCGGGTCCACGGACCCCGCGTGACGGTCGCGAAATCCTCCGGCATGGTCCAGGACGTCTCGCCGCACACCCAGCAGGAGCACCTGACCGACCTGGTTCGCCGCTACACCGCCAAGACGCCGACGTCCAAGCGGATCGCCCAGCGCTACCGCCGTGTCCTGGCCGACAGCCGCGCCGTCGTCGGCTTCCGCAGCGCCACGAAGGAGATGCTGTACCCCATCGCCGGCCGCCGGGCGAGCGGGGCACGGCTCGAGGACGTCGACGGCAACGAGTACGTCGACATCACGATGGGCTTCGGCGTCCTGCTCTTCGGCCACGAGCCCGACTTCGTCTCCGAGGCCGTGCGCGAGCACCTGTCCCGTGGTATCCAGCTCGGCCCCCGCACCATCGAGACCGGCGAGGCGGCGGAACTCCTCGCCGGTCTCACCGGACTGGAGCGGGTGGCCTTCGCCAACTCCGGCACGGAGGCGAACTCGGCGGCCATCCGCCTCGCCCGCGCCGCCACCGGCCGCGACAAGATCGTCTCGTTCCTGGGCGCCTACCACGGCCACGCCGACAACGTCCTCGGCCGGTCCTCGCACAGCGCCACCGGCCAGATCACCGTGCCCGTCTCCCGGGGCATCCCGCAGGCCGCCGTCTCCGACCTGATGGTCCTCGACTACGGCAGCGAGGCCGCCCTGGAGGCGATCGCCCGGAACGCCGGCGACATCGCCGCGGTCGTCGTGGAGCCGGTGCAGAGCCGGCACCCCGAGCTCCAGCCCGTCGAGTTCGTGCGCCGCCTCAGGGAGCTGACCCGCCGCCACGGCATCGTGCTGCTCTTCGACGAGATGCTCACCGGCTTCCGCCCCGCCCCGCGCGGCGCGCAGGAGCTGTACGGCGTGACCCCGGACCTCGCCACCTACGGCAAGCTCCTCGGCGGCGGCTTCCCCATCGGCGCCATCGCGGGCCGCGCCGACATCATGGACGGCGTCGACGGCGGCCACTGGTCCTACGGCGACGACAGCTACCCGCCCGCCGACACCACCTTCTTCGGCGGTACGTACATCCAGCACCCGGTGTCGATGGTCGCCGCCCGCGCCGTCCTGACCCACCTCAAGGAGAACAGCCCGCACCTCCAGGAGCGGCTCAACGCGCGTACCGCCGAACTGGCCGCGACACTGAACGGCTTCTTCGAGGCCGAGGAGTACCCGCTGCGGATGAGCCACTTCGGCTCCCAGTTCCGCTTCGAACACCGCGCCGACATGGAGCTGCTCTACCACCACCTGATGCTGCGCGGTGTGCACGTCTGGGAGTGGCGCAACTTCTTCCTGTCCACCGCCCACTCGGACGGCGACATCGAGTTCATCGCCGACGCCGTACGGGATTCGCTGCGCGAACTGCGGTCGGCGGGCTTCTTCCCGGGAACCCGGCCCACGGCGCCGAGGACGACACCGCCGAAGACGGAACCCCCGAAACCGGCACCGGCCACTCCCGCACCCGCTCCCGCCCCCGTCGCCTCCATGGCCTGGAACACCGCCGCGGTCACCGCACCTCGCACGGCACCCGCGAAAGAAGTAGCCCCACGCACGCCCGACTTCAGCGTCTACTTCTTCGGCGACTACCCGCAGGACATCTCCGCACCCCGCCAGGGTCAGTACGAACTCCTCATGGACGTCGCCCGGTTCGCCGACCGGCACGGCTTCCACTCGCTGTGGATGCCCGAGCGGCACTTCCACTCCTTCGGCGGCCTCTTCCCCAACCCGGCGGTGCTCGCCGCCGCGCTGTCCCGCGAGACCGAACGCATCCGGCTCAACGCGGGCTCCGTCGTCCTGCCCCTCCACGACCCCATCCGGGTCGCCGAGGAGTGGTCGATGGTCGACAACCTCTCCGGCGGCCGCGTCGGCATCGGTGTCGCCAGCGGCTGGAGCGCCAACGACTTCGTCTTCTTCCCCGACCGCTTCGGCCGGCACAGAGAGCTGATGTACGAACAGCTCGAAGAGGTACGGAAGTTCTGGCGCGGGGATGCCCTGCGCCGGACCAGCGGGGACGGCGAGGCCGAGGTACGGCTCTTCCCCCGGCCGGTACAGGACGCCCCGCCCCTGTACACCGCGGTGGTCGGCAACCCCGCCTCGTACGAACTCGCCGCCCGCCACGACCTGGGCATCGTCACCAACCTGATGACCCAGACCGTCGAACAGCTCCGGGACAACATCGCCCTCTACCGCCGCACCCGGGCCGCACACGGCCTGGACCCCGACGCCGGGCGAGTGGCCGTCCTGCTGCACACCTACCTCGCGGACGATCACGACACCGCGCGGACCGAGGCGTACGAACCGCTGTCCCGCTATATGCGCGCGTCCCTGTCCGTGTTCAGCGGCGTCACCAACAGCCTCGGGCACAGCATCGACCTGGCCGAACTCAGCGAGGACGACCTGGACGCCGTGTTCCGCCGCGCCTACGGCCGCTACTGCGACCAGCGCGCCCTGATCGGCACGGCGGACACCGTACGGCCGGTGGTGGACGCGGTGACCGAGTCCGGCGCCGACGAGATCGTCGCCCTCGTCGACTTCGGCGTCACGGAGGACGCGCTGCGCGGGGGTCTGCCGCGCCTGGACGCCCTGCGCCGCGCGTACGGTCGGTCGACCGCCGCACCCGACCCGGCGCCGGACACCCCGGCCCCCTCTTCAGCCACCGAACCCACCCTCGCCGACGCACCCTTGTCGCCCGGCCAGGAACGCATCTGGTTCCTGGAGCGCCTGCTCCCGGGCCGCACCGCGTACAACGAGATCAAGGCGATCCGCCTCGACGGCCGCCTCGACGTCCCCGCCCTGCGTACGGCGCTGCGCGGTCTCGTCGCCCGCCACGAGGGCCTGCGCACGGTCTTCCGGGAGAGCGGCGGCGAGCCCCGGCAGATGGTACGGGCCTCCGCCGAGCCCGACTTCGAGCTCGTGGACGCCACCGGCAGTCCTCAGAGCACCCTGCGGCAGATCCTGTCGGCCGAGAGCGCACGCCGCTTCGACCTGGCGGACGGCCCGCTGTTCGTCACCCGCCTGGTCAGGCTCGCCGAGGCGGAGCACGTCCTCGTGCTGTCCCTGCACCACATCGTGGTCGACGCGGCCTCCGCCACCGTTCTCGCCCGCGACCTGTCCGCCCTCTACCGGGCCGCACGCGAGTCCACCACCCCTGACCTCCCGGCCCTGACCTGGAGCTACGCCGACCACGCCCGGGAACTGGCGGCGTCCGCGAACAGCCCCGAGGCCGAGGAGGACCTGGCCTACTGGCGCCGCACCCTCGGCGGCGAGCTGCCCGTCCTCGCCCTGCCCACCGACCGGCCGCGCCCCGCGACGATGACCTCCAACGGCCGGGCCGTCTTCCGCACCCTCGACCCGGAACTCTCCGGCCACCTGCGCGAGTTGAGCCGCACGAGCCGCAGCACCCTGTTCATGACCCTGCTCGCCGGATACGCGACGATGCTGCACCGGATCACCGGCCAGACGGACCTCGTCGTCGGCACCCCGATCTCGGACCGCCCCGAGCGGGCCGAGCACCTGCTCGGCTTCTTCGTGAACACCCTCGCGCTGCGCCTCGACCTCTCCGGAGACCCCGCGTTCTCCACACTGCTGGAGCGCGTGCGCACGGTCGCCCTGGACGCGTACGACCACGCGCGGGTGCCCTTCGAGACGGTGGTGCGCGAACTCGCCCCGACCAGGGCGGTCGACCGGACGCCGGTGTTCCAGGCCTTCGCCGAGTTCCAGCGCGCCGAACCGTTCCGCTTCGACCTGCCCGGCGTCGAGGCGACCCCGCTGGACGCCGGCCCCGACAAGTCCCTCACCGACCTCACCGTCTACTTCACCGACCAGCCGCACGGCATCCGCTGCCATCTGGAGTACAACACCGACCTGTTCGACCAGCACACCGTCGACCGGTTCTTCGCCACCTTCCAGGACCTGCTCACGGCCGCGGTCGACACCCCCGGGGCACCGCTGTCACGGCTCGCCGTCACCGCCGTCGCCACAGCGGCCGAGGGCGACCCCGTACCGCGGTCCTGGCAGCACGGCCCCTCCCGCCCGCCCGCGGACACCACCGTCCACGCCCTCTTCGCCCGGCAGGCAGCCGCGCAGCCGAACAGCACGGCGGTGATCAGCGGCGACTCCCGGCTCACCTACCGTGAACTGGACGACCGCGCCCAGCAGTTGGCCTCCGCCCTGCAGGCGCGGCACTCGACGGGCGCCGACGAGGCGGGGACGGTGGCCCTCTGGCTGCCGCGCTCCGTCGACCTCGTCGTCGCCATGCTCGCCGTCCTGAAGACGGGCCGCGCCTACGTCCCGCTCGACCCCTCCCTCGGCCGGGCACGCGCCGAGCAGATCATCGCCGAGTGTGGGGCCCGGACGCTGGTGTCGACGCGCGAGGAAGCGTCGGCCCTGAAGCTCCCCGGGCACGTGACCGTCGTGCCGCCGGACGCGACCGCACAACGCGGCCAAGGCATAGCTCCGTCCGCCCCCGACGACCGGTCCCCGTGCTGCGTCCTCTACACCTCGGGCAGCACCGGCACCCCCAAGGGCGTCGTGGTGGCCCACCGCGGCGTCGTCGACCTCTGCGCGTGGCAGCACCGCCGCTTCGCCTTCACCCCGGCCGATCGCAGTGCCGTCGTGTGCAGCCAGAGCTTCGACGCCTCGCTCCTGGAGATCTGGCCGGCGCTGACCGCGGGAGCGTCGGTCGTCATCGCCGACGAGGAACTGCGCAGGGACCCGCGGTCCCTGGCCCGTTGGTACGCCGAGCAGGGCATCACCTTCTCCATCCTGCCCACCGCCCTCGGCGAGCAAGTGCTCCGCCTGCCCCCGGCCGACCAGCCGCCCCTGCGGCACCTGCTGCTCGGCGGCGATGTGCTGCGCACCCGGCCGCGCCCGGAGGCGCCGTACGAGACGGTGAACGTGTACGGGCCCACCGAGGTCACCGTGCTGTGCACCACGCACACCGTGCCCGCACAGGACGAGGACCCCACCGCCGCGATCGCGCTCGGGCGCCCGGTCGACAACGTGACGCTGAGCGTCCTCGACGCGTCCGGCACCCCGGTGCCCGTCGGCACGGCGGGGGAGTTGTACGTCGGCGGCCCCGGCGTGGCCCTCGGCTATCTGCACCGCGCCGAACTCACCGAGGAGCGCTTCCTGCCGGACCCGCTCGGCGGCCCCGACGCCCGCCGCTACCGCACCGGCGACGTGGTCCGCTTCAGGGCTGACGGGACGCTGGAGTTCTGCGGCCGGGCCGACGACCAGGTGAAGATCCGGGGCTTCCGGGTCGAGCCGGAGGAGGTCTCCCGCGTGCTCAACGCCCTGGACGGAGTGCGCGAGGCGGCCGTGCTGGCCCGACGCAACGACCGCGGCGATGCCTACCTCGCGGCCTACGCCGTCCCCGCCGACCCGATCGGCACGGAAGCCGACGACCGGCAGGCGTTCGCCGACCTCGTGGCAGAGGAACTGGCGGACCGGCTGCCGGAGTACCTGGTACCGCGTGCCTGGCGGGTCCTGCCGGACCTTCCCCTGACGGGCAACGGCAAGCTGGACCGTTCCGCGCTGCTGGCGCCCGACCTCGTCACCACGGCCCCGGCCTCCAGGCCGGTCACCACCCTCGGCGATACCCCGGAGGCCGGTCACCGCACGGACGTCGAACGGCGCGTACGGCAGCTGTGGGCGGACGAGTTCGGCATCGACGCGGACGGCATCGCGGCCGACGCCTCGTTCTTCGACCTGGGCGGCCACTCCATCACCGCGATGCGGCTGGTCAACCAGGTCCGGGAGGAGTTCGGCACCGACTACCCGATGCTGAACTTCTACCAGGAGCCGACCCTGCGGGCCATGACGGCCCAACTGACCCTGGACATCGGCGAGATGCCGTCAGCCTCGGGATCCGGGTCCGACGAAAGAACCGGCTCGTCCGACGAAGGGCCCGGCTCGTCCGACGCAGGCCCCGGCCCGGTGGTACGCCGCGCACCCGCCTCCGCCCAGCAGTCCCGTTTCGCCAAGGTGCACGCCGAACACCTCCTGCCCCAGGTCTTCAACGTCGCCCTGCGCATCACCCTCTCCGGAGACCTGGACGCGGCTGCCCTGCGCACAGCGCTGACCGGTCTCGTCGAGCGGCACGAGGGACTGCGGACCCGTCTGGTCCCGAGCGGCGACGGCTGGGAGCAGCACGTGCTCCGGCCCGGCGCGGTGGAGCTGCCGGTCGAGGACCTCACCGCCCGCCCCGCAGGGGAGCGGCAGCCGGCCCTGGACCGGGCGAGCACGGAGGCCACCGAGACACCGATCGACCCCGCCCACGACGCGCCGATGGCCGTACGTCTCCTGCGCACCGGGGAGAGCACCTGGGTCCTGCTCCTCGTCCTGCACCACTCCGCCTGCGACGGCTGGTCCGTCAGCCTGCTGCTGAAGGAACTGGCCGCGCTCTACGGCGCCGCCGTACGGGGCGAACCCCACGCCCTGCCTCCCGTGGAGTGCCAGCCGGCGGAGTACGCCCACTGGCAGCAGGGTCAGGCGGACAAGGCCGCCGATGAACGCAACCTGCGGTTCTGGCTGCGCGAACTCGACGGAGTGCCGTTCAGCGTCGACCTGCCCCTGGACCGGCCCCGGCCCGAGAAGCCGAGCGGCCGGGGCGGTGCCGTGATGTTCACCGTGCCGGCCGAGGTGCGGAACGCCGTCGAACGTCTGGCGCGACAGCGGGGCACCACGCCCTTCGTGGTCACGGCGGCGGCCCTGGGCCGGCTGCTCGCGCGCACGTCCGGGCAGAGCGACGTCGTGTTCAACATCTCCTACGCCAACCGTGAACGCCGCGCGTTCGAATCCCTGCTGGCCTGCACGATCACCGGCTTCGCGCTGCCCGTGCACGACGGAGCGGCGGGTTCCTTCACCGGCCTGACGGACCGTATCGCCCGCACGGCGGTGGAGTGCATGGACCGGGCCATGCCGGTACGTCTGATCGCCCCCGCGCTGCAGGAACACACGGGCGTGGCCGTGCCGGACCGGCTGGACGTCGGCTTCGCCTACCAGAGCTCCCTGGACGCCGAGATCGAACTGCCCGGCCTGACCACGGCCATCGAGGATCTCGCTCCCGCCGCGTCCCGCACGGAACTCACCTTCGGCCTCGTCCCGGCCGGGGACCGGCTCCAGGGCTTCGTCGAGTACTCGGCCGACCTCTGGGACCGCACCACGATCGAGGGCTGGACCCGGGACTACGTCGCCCTCCTGCGCGACGAGACCGGCAGCGCGCTCGGGGACTGACCCCGGTCCGTGCCGCCGCCCCTCGGGGCGGCGGCACGGACCACCCCGTCGACCACGCGCGCCAGACCCGTGCGTCCCGACTCATTGACAGGTCCGTACCAACACGCCACGCTCTGAGAGCGCTCTCAAAGCTTCCCGCATCGGTCCCCTGCCCGAACGGAGAATGAGCATGTTACGGACCCTCAGACGCCGGGCCACGGCCGTCGGACTGTCCCTCGCGGCGCTCCTCGGCGGCTCACTGCTCGCCACCGGGGCCGCCGCTCCGGCCCAGGCCGCAGTCCCGGCGACGATCCCCCTGAAGATCACCAACAACTCGGCCCGTGGCGAGCAGGTGTACATCTACAACCTCGGCACGGAGCTGTCGACCGGACGGCAGGGCTGGGCCGACGCGAACGGCACCTTCCACCCCTGGCCGGCCGGCGGCAACCCGCCGACCCCCGCCCCCGACGCGTCGATCCCGGGCCCGGCCGCGGGGCAGTCGACGACGGTCCGGATGCCGAAGTTCTCCGGCCGCGTGTACTTCTCCTACGGCCAGAAGTTGGTGTTCAAGCTGACCACCGGCGGCCTGGTCCAGCCCGCCGTGCAGAACCCGACCGACCCCAACCGCAACATCCTCTTCAACTGGTCGGAGTACACCCTCAACGACTCGGGCCTGTGGATCAACAGCACACAGGTCGACATGTTCTCCGCGCCCTACGCGGTGGGAGTGCAGCGAGCCGACGGCAGCACCGCGAGCACCGGCCGGCTCAAGCCCGGCGGATACAACGGCTTCTTCAGCGCCCTCAGGGGACAGCCCGGAGGCTGGGCCAACCTGATCCAGACCCGCTCCGACGGCACCGTCCTGCGCGCCCTGTCGCCGCTGTACGGACTGGAGACCGGCGCGCTGCCGGCCGGCGTCATGGACGACTACATCAACCGCGTCTGGCAGAAGTACTCCACCTCGACCCTGACGGTCACGCCGTTCGCCGACCAGCCCGGCACCAAATACTACGGCCGGGTCTCCGGCGGCGTCATGAACTTCACCAACAGCGCCGGTGCCACCGTCACCCGCTTCGAGAAGCCGGACGCCTCCTCGGTCTTCGGCTGCCACCGGAAACTGGACGCGCCGAACGACCTGGTCCGCGGTCCGATCTCACGCACCCTGTGCGCCGGCTTCAACCGCTCCACGCTGCTGGTCAACCCCAACCAGCCGGACTCCGGCGCCGACGCCTTCTACAAGGACGGCGTCACCAACCACTACGCCCGCAAGATCCACGCGCAGACGGTCGACGGCAAGGCCTACGCGTTCGCCTTCGACGACGTGGGCCACCACGAGTCACTCGTCCACGACGGCAATCCGCGCCAGGCCTATCTCACCCTCGACCCGTTCAACTGACAGCGAAGTTGACGGTTCAGCAATTCTGAAAATCAAATACAACTTTACTGTTCCTTGGTGTAGATGAACTGCGGTTTACGTGAGCCTCATTGACACCACGCGGTGACTGCAGGCCCCTCCCGTCACAGGAGGGGTCTGGTCACTGTCCCCCATGCGATGGTGAGAGGCACCAACGAAATGACGATGAATCGCACCCTGCGGTACAGCGGCCGCACCATGGCCTTGACCGCGACGGCCCTCGGGGTGATCGCGACGGCGGCCGTGCCCGCCGCGGCCGAGGAACAGCCCACCGCGGAACAGATCATGGCCGACTGCGCTTCCGGAGAGGGCAAGTGCTCCTTCAACTCCCCGGAACTCGGCAAGGCCTACCTGGGTGAGCCGCGCCAGGTGTCCGAACTGCTCTTCAACTGCACCGACTCGCCCGCCTCCCAGTCGATGTCCTGGGCCGACACCGTCGGTTCCTCCCACTCGGTGGGAGGCTCGGTCACCGTGGGCGGCGGAATCGAGGGCATCATCACGGCAAGCGTCACCGCGACGTACAACTACACCTGGCAGAGCTCCCACACGGAGACGAGTTCCTTCACCGTGAACGTGAAGCCGGGAGAAGTCGGCTGGATCTCCCGCGCCCAGGTGATGCAGCGCATATCCGGCACCTGGCAGACCCATTACGACGACCCCAAGTGGGACCACTACTACTGGTTCGTCCCCGACGTGGTCACCGGCCCCGCCCCGAACGGCACGGACGGCAAACACAGCGCGGTCGTGGTCAAGTCCCGCAAGATGACGACCGACGAGAAGAAACTGTGCTCCACCGGCGATACCGAGGACAAGGTCTTCACCAGGTCATGAGTGTGCCGGCGTCGCTCGCGGGTCCATGACGCGATCGCCCTCCGTGCGGTGCACCGGCCTCGTGAAGTACCGGTGAAAACCCTGTGGAAGCGGTGTCAGTGGTGCGGTCTATGCTGCTCCGGACGATCACGCGGGACCAGGGGAGGGCGCGGCATGTTCGGCAAGCTGTTCGGGAGGGGTGCGGAGAGACCGGGGGCGGATCCGCACGCCCTTCCCGTCCCGCGCAGACAGAAGAACGGCACGTACAGGCTGCGCGCGCTCGGGGACGCGCGTGTGCTCGCTCTGATGGAGGCGGCCGACGCGGGGGACTGGGGGGCCGTCAAGGCGGCGCTGGCCCCCTTCGACCTCGGCCGGGAGCAGGCGATCCTGGGGCAGCTCACCGATGTGGACGGCGTGGAGGAGTGGGCCGTCCGGGCCGCCGAGGAGGACAAGGACGACAAGGAACTCCGGGCGACCGCACTGCTGATATCGGGTGCGCGCCATGTCTCCTGGGGCTGGGAGGCGCGCACCTCCGCCCGTGCCGTGGACGTCAGCCGGGACCAGTGGCAGACCTTCTACGAGCGGCTGCGCATCGCCGAGGAGCACCTGCTCGAGGCCGCAGAGCTGCGGCCCGACTGGGTCACGCCCTGGCGTCATCTGCTCACCTCGGGACGCGGCATGTCCGTCGACGACAGCGTCCAGGACGCCCGGCTCGCGGCGGGTCTGCGCCGTGATCCGCTGAACCCGGACATCCATCTGGAGTGGGTGTCCCACCTCCAGCCGCGCTGGGGCGGAGAGCGGGGCCAGGCCCTGGAGTTCGCCCGGAAGGCCTTCGCCGCCGCACCCGACGGACACCCGCTCGGCTGTGTCGTCGCCATGGCGCACATCGAGGACTGGGTGGAGTCCGACGAGCGCGACTGCCTCCAGCAGCCGCAGATCCGCGCCGAGTTGAGAGAGGCCGCGGAGCGCAGCATCCTGCACCACGCCTACGAGCGCCGTCTGGGCTGGCAGGGCGACTACAACATGTTCGCCATGGCCCTCTCGCTGGCGGGCAGCAGCACGGCTTCCAACGTCTTCCGCGAGCTGGACGGTGTGATCACCGAGTGGCCGTGGACCTTCATGGCGGACCCGGACAAAGCGTACGCGCGCTTCCGTAAGGCCTTCTGAGCCACCGGCCGCACCGTCCCACCCGTCTTCGGCCGGTCCCGCGGACCACCGCCCACTCCTGCCGTTCTCTTCACCCCGGACTGACCCATGCCCCTGCGCGACAACACCGCCGACCACGCCGCCGCCGACCGCACCTTCCAGGTCGACCTCCGCGGCCTGGTGGACCTCCTCTCCCACCACCTCTACTCCAGCCCCCGCGTCTACCTGCGCGAACTCATGCAGAACGCGGTCGACGCCCTCACCGCACGGCACGCCGTCGAGCCTCACGGCGCCTTCGGCATCCGCCTGTACGCCGACGGCTCGATCGTCCGCGTCGAGGACGACGGCGTCGGTCTCACCGAGGCCGATGTGCACACCTTCCTCGCCACCATCGGCCGCAGCAGCAAGCGCGCCGAGCAGGTCGCCGAACAACGCGCCGACTTCATCGGCCAGTTCGGCATCGGCCTGCTCTCCTGCTTCCTCGTCGCGGACGAGATCCACGTCCTCAGCCGCTCCGCACGCACCCCCGACGCCCCCGCCGTGGAATGGCGCGGCCGCGGCGACGGCAGCTACACCGTCCGCACCCTGCCCGCCTCCGCCCGCTCCCGCCCCGGCACCACCGTCACCCTGACACCGCGCGCCGACGCCGGCGAGTGGACCCGCCCGGCACAGGTGCACTCCCTGGCCCGGCACTTCGGCTCCCTGCTGCGCCATCCCGTGACCTTCGACGACGGCACCGGCGGCCCGGGCGCGCCGGTCAACCCCGAGCCCGCGCCCTGGTCGCGGACGTACCCCACCCCGGGAGCCCGCTCCCGCGCGCTCGCCGCGTACGGCGAAGAGGTCTTCGGATTCACCCCGCTGGACACCATCGAACTCGACCTGCCGGCCGTGGGCCTGAAGGGCATCGCCTGCGTGCTGCCCGAGACGGTCCCGGCCGGACGCCGCCACGGCCACCGCGTGCACGTCAAGGGCATGCTGCTGTCCGAGCAGGCCGAGGAGATCCTGCCCGAGTGGGCGTTCTTCGTCCGCTGCGTCGTCGACGCCGAGAGCCTGCGCCCGACCGCGTCCCGCGAATCCCTGTACGAGGACGACACCCTCGCCGCCGTCCGCGACGCCCTCGCCGAGCGGCTGCGCGCCTGGATCGCCCGGGCCGCCGCCAGCGACCCGGACCTGCTCGGCCGCTTCCTCCAGGCCCACCACCTGGCCGTGAAGTCCCTCGCCGTGCACGACGACGAGATCCTTCGGATGCTGCTGCCCTGGCTGCCGTTCGAGACCACCGACGGTCACACCACCCTCGACGAGTTCGCCCGCACCCACCGCACGGTGCTCGTGACCTCGAGCGTGGAGGAGTTCCGTCAGGTCGCCGCGATCGCCTCGGCCGCCGGGCTCGGCGTCGTCAACGGCGGCTACACCTACGACCGCGAGCTGGTCCACCGACTGCCCGAGATCAGGCCCGAGGCCGCCGTAGCCGACCTCGACCCGGCGACCCTCACCGCCCACCTCGACCCTGTAGACCGGGAGACGGAACTGGCCGCCGCGGCCTACCTCGCCCGGGCCCGTGACGCCCTCGCCGTCTTCGACTGCGATGTCGCGCTGCGCACCTTCCAGCCCGCCTCCGCCCCCGCCCTCCTCGTCGACAGCCGCGAGGCCCGGCACGAACGCACCCGCTCCCAGCTCGCCCGCGAGCAGGAAGGCGGAGTGTGGGGCGACATCCTCGGCGCCCTGCGCCAGGAGGCCCCGCGAGCCCAGCTGATCCTCAACCAGCTCAACCCGCTGGTGCGCACCGCCGTCACCATCGACGAGCCCGAACTGGCCCGCACCAGCGCCGAAGCCCTCTACGGGCAGGCCGCGATGCTGTCCCGGCGCCCGCTCAGGCCCGCCGAGTCGAGCCTCATCAACCGCTCCTTCCTCGACCTCCTCGCCCACGCCCTCCGCAAGGACAGCTGACGATGCCGACCGCACCCCACCCCCAGAACACGGACGAGCTCTACCAGGCGCTCCAGGAGAACGACCGGCGCCCCTACGGCCGCACCCGCACCGTCACCGCCGAGGAACTCGTCGACGCCGCCGAGCAGTTCGCCGAGCCCGTCCCCCTCGTCCACGCGCTCCTCGAACTGCAGGAGGCGTACACCTACGGCTCCGAACCCCGGAAGTCCCCCGTCGTCTTCGCCCGGCTGCTCACCCTGTTCGACGAGCAGCCCGACGTCTTCGACGAACGCCTGCGCCACATGCTGTTCTGGCGGTTCAAGTGGGTCGCCAACGCCCTGCGCGCACTGCCCGAGATTCCCCTGGCCAGCCTGCGCCAGTGGCAGCAGGAGATGCGCGACCGGTACGAGAAGGCCGGGCTCGGCCTGCAGCCCTACTACGGACAGGCCTACCAGCTCGCGGTCCACGTCGGTGAGGACACCGCCCTCGCCCACGAGCTGTGGGCGAGCCGCACCCGCACCCCGCTCAGCGACTGCGAGGCCTGCGAAACCTGCGAGCGCGCCCTGTACCACCTCACGGCCGGCGACGACGAGCGGGCGCTGCGCGCCTGGGAACCCGTCCTCGCCGGGAAGGAGTCCTGCCAGGAGGAACCGGCCCGCTCCGTCTCCTACGCCCTGCTGCCCCTGCTGCGCACCGGCCGCACCGACCGGGCCCGCGAACTGCACCTCGCGGGCTACCGCGGCTGCCGCCGCAACCCCTCGATGGCCCAGGAGGTCGGCAGACACCTGGAGTTCTGCGCCCTGACCGGCAACGAGGCACGCGGCCTGGAACTGCTCGCCGAGAACCGGGGCCTGTTCGACGAGGTGGACTCGCCGCTGGACCTGCTCGGCTTCCTCACCGGCGTGGAGGTCCTCCTCCAGCGGGTCGAACTCATCGGCCACGGCGAACTGCCCGCCCCCGGCTACGCGGGCCGCACCTGGACGGTGACCGGCCTGCGCGCCGAGGTGCGGAGCCGCGCCGATGACCTCGCCGCCCGCTTCGACACCCGCAACGGAACCACGGCCCACACCGACCGCCGCCGGGCCCGCCTCGACCGTGCCCCGCTGCTGGAGTCGCTGGAACTGACCCTGCGCCCCCGCAGCCTCGACGACGTCGCCCCGGCCGCCCCGGCGACCGAGCCCACCGCCCGCACGGCCGCCGCCGTCCCCGACTCGCTGCCCGAACTCATCCTCCGGGCACGGACGTTGGACGAGCAGGGGCACCCGGACGCCCACGCCTGCTGGGCGCGACTGCGTACGCTCGTCGCTGCCCGCGACTACACCCACCCCGAAGACCCGGCCGTGGGCCCGCTCGTACGGCTGCGCGCGGACCTGCTCGCCGAAGAGGCCAACCTGGCGGGCGAGAAGGACGAGTTCGCCGACGCCGCCGCCCTCCACGAGGAGGCCGCGGCCCTGTACGACGACGCCGGAGCGCCGGACCACGCGGCGCTCGCCCGCGCCTGTGCCCTGCTCGCCACGGCCGAACTCCCCGCGGAAAACACCGAGGACGCGGAAGACGCCGACGGAGCGGCGGCGAAGGCCGCCGCGCTCACCGCCGCCCACACCTCCATGGTCCGCCTGCACGAGGAGACCCCCGGCCTCACCCCGTACCTGGAGGCCCGCCTGCTGCGACTGCGGGCCACCGCCCTCGCCCTGCGGCTGCAGACCTCGAGAAGCGACGAGCACATCGCACCGGTCTTCGCCGAGGTGGAGCTGCTGCACGCGTTCGCCACCCGGCACGACCTCGCCGGGCAGATCTCCGGCGCCCTGCTGCTGCGGGTCAGCGCACACGCCATCTCCGGCGACCTGCCCACCGCGGTCACCGAGATCGACGCGCTCCTCGACCGGCTGAAGGCGCAGGGCCCCGCCTGGCACCTGCCCCGCACCCTCGGACTGCGCGGCCGGCTCCAACTCGGCCTCCAGGACACCCAGGCCGCGCACGCGGACCTGACCGAGGGCCTGCGACGGGCCGCCGACTGGCCGGCCGACACGGTCGACACCACCCGCCTCCACGGCGATCTGGCCGAGGTGTGCATGCACCTGGGCCGCCCCGAGGAGGCACTGCGGCACCTGACGCGCTCCGCGGAACTGGAGCTCCGCCGCGGCAACCGCACGGACGCCTTCTGCGCCTACGGCAACGCGGCCCAGCTCAGCCTCGACCTGGGCCGCGTCGAGGACTGCATCGCCCTCCTCGACTCCCTGCTCGCCGACCCGGAGTCCGCCGCCGGAGAGCTGGACGACCGCCTCCTCGCCCAGCTCCGCCTGACCCGCGCCCGCGCACTGCACGCGGGGGAGGACCTCAAGGCCGCCACGGCGGAGTTCGTCGCCCTCGCGGCCGAGTCGGCGGGCTGGGACGACGACCCCGGCAGCCACGCCATGATCGCCGCCGAGACCGCCGTACTCCTCGGCGAGTCCGGCGAGTTCGGCCGGGCCCGCGAAGCCGCCGACCAGGCACGCGCCGCCCATGCCCGGGCCCCGCGCTACGAGCAGCTCAGCAACTGCCTGCGCGAACTCGCCCGCCTCCAGGCCCAGCAGCAGGGCCCCGACGGCCTCGCCGACGCCCTCGCCCTGCTCACCGACGCGGGCCGGATCGCCGAGGAGGCCCGCACCGCCGGGTACGAGTCGGGCGGCCGCTCCCTGGACACCGCCCTGGCCTACGAATACGGACGGGTCAACGCCTACGCCGGCGAGTACGAGGACGCACTGGCCGCCCTGGACAAGGCGCTCGCCCTGCTCGGCGAGCCGGGGCCGGAGGACGACCGCGCCGGGGAATGGGCCGAGTGCGTCCGCCTCGCGGGTGCCGTGGAAGGCCTCTACCTGGAACGCCCCGCTCCCGCCCTCACCCGCCTCGACGCGGCGGTCTCCCGCCTGACCGCCCTGGGCCACACCGAGGAGGCCGAGTCGCTGGCGTCGCTGGCGGCCCGACTGCGCGACGAGGAGTGACCCAACAGGAAGAGCGTGCGGCCCCGGGCGGGCCGCACGCGCGGGCATGCTGTCCGCCGACGGCGGGCAGTGCTCAACCAGATCTAGGAAAGGTGGCGTTGTGCCCGGAGTTCACGTCTGCTCACTCAAGGTCGACACCCCTCAGCTCATCGCGCCGGGAACCACGTACAAGATAGTGCGGTTCCCCTTCGGCGCGGCGGAGCCGACGGACACATTCCAGATGCACCAGGCCACCCAGCCGGACGGCTACGTGGTGAGCAACTGGGCGACGGACGACCGCAGCGGTCTGATCTGGCCGTCCAAAGCCGGCTGGGGCCATCTGTACGCGATGATCCAGTGGGAAGCCGCCAGTGGCTCGGGCGGCTACACCGAACTGCGCGACCAGTACGTCCGTGACCCGCTGGGCCTGACGCCCAACCCCAACGACACCACGGCGACCGAGCACCGCACCCCGACACCCGGAGGCCAGTACTACGTCAAGAGCCACGGCATCTTCGTCGCCCCGGGCACCCCGGTCGCGCTCCGCGTCACGCACAACGACGCCGCCTCCCGCCTCCTGACCCTCGCCGAGTTCAAGCTCGTCATCCACGATGCCGCCTAGCGCCCGGGCACGCCGATTCCACCGGATGCCGGACCGCTTCGTGTGAGCGGACGGGCAATGTGGGACCGATGCTCCATGCGCATCGTGCTCACCGGGCCGACCGGACACGCCGACTCCGCCGGACACCGCCCCCGCGCCGAGGGCACACACACCCTCGGCGCGGGGGCGCGGCGGCTGCCCGACGCATTCGACGCGGCGACCTGCCAGACGCCTCAGGTACCTGAAGCGGCACGGCGATTCCGGTGACCGCCGACGCCACCGACACGGCCGATCCGACCCCGGCGGGCCGCAGACCGCCCCGGACGCTCGCGCTGCTCACTGCCGCCCACGGCGGGCCCGCCCTGGCGGTCACCGTCATCACGGCCCTGCTGGCGCTCCGCGGCGGCCTGCAGCCGTTCCATGCCATCGCCGTCACGGCGGCGGTGTTCACCGGCCAGCTCACGATCGGCTGGGGCAACGACCTGCTCGACCTCGCGCGCGACCGCGCCGTGGGCCGAGCCGACAAGCCGCTGGCCGTCGGCTCCCTCCCGGCCGGATGGGTGGCACGCGCCCTGGCCGTGGCGGCGGTCTCCTGCTTCGTACTGTCCGCGCTCGTCGGCTGGCGCAGCGCGCTGGTCAACATCGTCCTCGCCACCGGCGCGGGCCACGCCTACAACCACGGGCTCAAGGCGACCCGGTGGTCCTGGGCGCCGTACGCGTGCGGCTTCGGGACGCTGCCCTCGGTCGTCACCCTCGCCGGCCCGGCCCCGGGCTGGGCACCGTGGTGGATGACCGGTGCCGGCGCCGCGCTCGGCGTCGGAGCGCATCTGCTCAACGTGCTGCCCGACCTCGCCGACGACGAACGCACCGGTGTCCGCGGCCTGCCGCACCGGATCGGCGAACACCGCTCACGCGTCCTGGCCGCCGTGCTGCTCACCGCCGCCTCGGTGCTCGCCGTGGCCGGTCCCGCGGGATCCCCTCCCGCGTGGACCTGGATGGCCCTGGCCCTGGTGGCCGTACTCGCGGTGCTCACGCTGTGCGCCCGCGGACGCGCTCCCTTCCGCGCCGCGGTGACCATCGCCCTGCTCGACGTCGCGCTGCTGACGGCCGGCTGATGGCACGCCAGACGTCGTGGCAGACAGCGCGAGCGCCCCGGCCGCCCCGCTCGACCGCGTCAGCCGGGTGCCCGTCGCCCCTCACCGCCCGATCCCTGGAGCCAGCATGACCATGCGCGTCCTCAGCGTCCGCGGCGCCCTGCCCGAGCACTGCCACCGCCAGGAGGAGATCACCGAGTCCGTCACCACCACCCTGGTCGGGGACACCGTCGATCGCCGCGTCGTCGAACGGTTCCACCGCAACGTGGGCGTAGAGACCCGGCACACCGTGCTCCCGCTGGAGGAGTACGGCCGGATCGAGGACTTCGGCCAGTCGAACGACGTCTTCATCCGGGCCGGCGTCGAACTCGGCGGCCGCGCGGTCGTCGACGCGCTCAAGAGCGTCGACCTCACACCCGCCGACGTCGACTTCATCGTCTCCTGCACGGTGACCGGCCTGGCCGTGCCCTCCCTGGAGGCCCGCGTCGCGGCGGAGATCGGCCTGCGCCCCGACGTGGTGCGCCTGCCCCTCGTCGGCCTCGGCTGCGTCGCCGGCGCGGCCGGCATCGCCCGACTGCACGACCTGCTGCGCGGCCGCCCGGACGCGGTGGCGGTCCTGATGTCGGTCGAGCTGTGCTCCCTCACGCTGCAGCGCGACGACACCTCGGTCGCCAACTTCGTGGCCAGCGGCCTGTTCGGGGACGGCGCCGCTGCCGTCGTCGCCGTCGGGCACGAGCACCCCCTCGCTCAGTCCGACGACCCGGCCGCCCCCGAAGTACTCGCCTCACGCAGCCGCCTCTACCCCGACTCGGAACACATGATGGGCTGGGAGATCGGCTCCGGCGGCTTCAGAGTCGTGCTCGACTCCGCGGTCCCCGACCTGGTGCGCCGGTACGTCGGCGACGACGTCCGCGGCTTCCTCGCCGATCACGGCCTGACCCGCGGCGACATCGACTGGTACGTCGCGCACCCCGGCGGCCCCAAAGTCCTCGAAGCTTTGCAGGACGCCCTCGGCGTCGAGCGCGAGGCGTTGAGCGTGACCTGGGACTCGCTGCGCCGGATCGGCAATCTGTCCTCCTCCTCGGTGCTGCACGTCATGGCGGACACACTCGCGAACCGGCCGCCCCCGCCCGGCTCCTACGGACTCATGCTCGCCATGGGCCCGGGCTTCTGCTCCGAACTCGTGCTCCTGCGCGCCCCGGGCGGTGGGCGGTGACCGGCGAGATCCTGTTCACGATCCTGGTGCTGGCCGTAGGCCTGGAGCGGGTGGCCGAACTGGCCGTCTCCCGCCGCAACGCCGCCTGGAGCCTCGCGCGCGGCGGCGTGGAGTCCGGCCGGGGGCACTACCCGTTCATGGTGGTGCTGCACACGGGCCTGCTCATCGGCGCGCTCGCGGAGGTGTGGATCCGCCGCCCGGACGTCGTCCCCGTCCTGACGTGGGCCATGCTCGCCCTCGTCACGGTCTCGCAGGGGCTGCGCTGGTGGTGCGTCGCCACCCTCGGCCGGCAGTGGAACACCCGGGTGATCGTCGTACCGGGCGCCGCGCGCGTGACCGGCGGACCCTACCGCTGGATCCCGCACCCGAACTACGTCGCCGTCGTCCTCGAAGGGCTCGCGCTGCCCCTCGTCCACGCGGCCTGGGCCACGGCGATCGTCTTCACCGCGCTGAACGCCACCCTGCTCGCCACCCGCATCCGCGCCGAGGACGCCGCCCTGGCACGGCTGGCCTGAGGAGGCACCCATGGATCTGCTCGTCGTCGGCGGCGGACCCGCGGGCCTCGCCACGGCCCTGCACGCGGCCCGGGCGGGGCTCGACGTCCGCGTCTGGGAGCAGCGCGCCGGCATCGTCGACAAGGCGTGCGGCGAGGGCTTGATGCCGGGCGCCGTCGCCGCCCTGGCGGCACTGGGCGTACACCCGCCCGGGCGCGACCTGCGCGGAATCCGCTACGTCGCGGGCCCCCGCCGCATCGACGCCGACTTCACCTCCGCCCCCGGGCGCGGAGTACGCCGTACGACGCTGCACGCGCTGCTGCGCGAGGCCGTGCTGGCGGCGGGCGTACGCGTGGAGCAGCGCACCGCCCGCCACGTCGAGCAGGACCGGGACGGGGTGCTGGTCGACGGCACCCGCGCCCACCACCTCGTGGCGGCCGACGGCCTGCACTCACCGATCCGCCGCGCCCTCGGGCTCAACCGGCCGCACCGGACCCGTCCCCGGCACGGGCTGCGGCGCCACTACACACTCGCCCCCTGGAGCGACCACGTCGAGGTGCACTGGTCCCGCGAAGCCGAGGCCTACGTGACCCCGGTGGCCGACGACCTCGTGGGCGTCGCGATCCTCACCACCACCCGCCGCCCCTACGACGACCACCTCGCCGCCTTCCCCGAGCTGCGGGAACGGCTGGCCGGGGCCGGCCCCGCCGGACCGGTACGGGGCGCGGGCCCCTTCCGCCAGACCGCGAGCACGCGCATCGCCGGCCGAGTGCTGCTCGTCGGCGACGCCTCCGGCTACGTCGACGCGCTGACCGGCGAGGGCATCGCCCTGGCGCTCGCGCAGGCGTCCGCCGCCGTCCGGGCCGTCACCGACGGCGACCTGACGGCCTACGAGCGGGAGTGGCGCCGGCTCACCCGGCGCTACCGGTGGCTGACGCACGCGCTCCTCGGCGCTACGCGACCGCCCCCGGCCCGCGCGGCGCTGGTACCCCTCGCCCAGCGCCTGCCGTGGCTGTTCTCGGCCGCCGTCGGCACACTGGCGCGTCCGGCGGGGGAGCGGCCCGGATCCGGCCGTCCGACCGGATAGCGGTCGGCCCCCTGCCGGACGCTCGACGTCCGGCAGGGGGCCGACAGAACCACTCGTCAGGAAATCCGGGTCAGGCTATGGACGCCGACAGGATGGCCGACACGGCGAGGTTGCAGGACGCCGTCACCCAGACCGCGGGGTGCGGCTCCGGCTCGACCAGCGCCGCGCCCAGGCGCCCCGGCGTGATCAGGTCCACCACCAGGAACGCCACGGCCATCATCACCAGACCCAGCAGGCCGAACGCGGCGGTCGAGACCAGGCCCTTGCCGAAGTCCTCGTAGGTCGTCCAGATGGACGTGAACACGATGCCGCCGATACCGAGCAGCGCGGAGCTGAGCACCATCGCGGCGTTGCGGTTGCGCTGCTCCCAGATCTGCCGGCCGAGCTTGCCGGGCGTGAGCACGTCGACCAGGACGATGCCGAGGACCAGCAGAACCAGTCCCAGTCCGCCGTAAGCGGTGGCCCTGCCAAGTCCGTTGACGATGTCGCTCATGGGTGGGCGGCTCCGTAGCGTGAGAGATCGTGAATGATCGCGGTCAAGGAACAGCAAAATGTAACGCACCAGTTGGGCGCCCCGACCGGCCCCCCTCGCCCGGACCGCCGGCCCAAGGGGCCGTCACGACGCGGGCAGCGCCTGCTCGCACCAGATGGTCTTGCCCGTGGTCGTCTGCCGGGTGCCCCAGCCCTGGGTGAGCTGGGCGACGAGGAGCAGCCCGCGCCCGCCCTCGTCGAAGGCCCGGGCACGCCTGAGGTGCGGCGCGGTGCTGCTGGTGTCGGACACCTCGCAGATCAGCGTGTGATCGCGGATGAGCCGCAGCTGGATCGGCGGTTGCCCGTACCGGATGGCGTTGGTGACCAGCTCGCTCACCACCAGCTCGATGACGAACGTCGCCTCCGTCAGCCCCCACGCGTCGAGCTGCTCGACGACCAGCTTGCGAGCACGCTCCACCTGGACCGTTTCCGCCGGGATCTGCCACGTCGCGACATGGCCGGCCGGCAGCGCGCGGGTACGGGCCAGCAGCAGGGCCACGTCGTCGGCCGCACGGTCGGTGAGCAGGGAGCCGATCACGGTGTCACAGGCCTCTTCGAGCGAGTCCGCGGGCCGCGCCAGGGCCAGGCACAGCTCGGCCAGCCCGACGTCGATGTCCCGGTGACGCGCCTCCACGAGGCCGTCGGTGTACAGCGCGAGCACACTCCCGGCGTCCAGGTCCAGATCCGTGGCCTCGAAGGGGAGACCACCGACCCCCAGCGGGGGTCCGACATGGCCGGAGACGATGTGCGCCGTGCCGTCCGGACCCAGGACGGCGGGCATCGGGTGCCCGGCCGTGGCCAGCGTGCACCGGCGCGAGACCGGGTCGTACACCGCGTACAGGCAGGTGGCGCCGAGGTCCGCCGAGGAGAACCAGCCGTCCGCCCCCTCGTCGTCTCCGGGGCCGCCGGACACGGGCTCGCCTTCGCAGAGGTGCAGGATGAGGTCGTCGAGGTGGGTGAGCAGCTCATCCGGCGGCAGGTCGACATCGGCCAGCGTGCGCACGGCGGTGCGCAGACGGCCCATCGCCGCGGAGGCCTGCAGGCCGTGTCCGACGACGTCCCCGACGACCAGGGCGACCCGGCTGCCCGACAGCGGGATCACGTCGTACCAGTCACCGCCGACCCCGGTCCGCGTCCAGGCGGGCAGATAGCGGGAGGCCACCTCCACGGCCGTCTGGTAGGGCAGCCGCTGCGGCAGCAGGTGACGCTGCAGGGCCAGCGCGGTGGACCGCTCCCGGGTGAAGCGGCGCGCGTTGTCGACGGCGACCGCCGCCTTGGCGGCCAGCTCCTCGGCGAAGGCGACATCGTCCGGCCCGAACGGATCGGGCCGTTGGCGCCAGAAGTCCACCGTGCCCAGAGTCACCCCTCTGGCCTGCAACGGTGTCCTGATCCTGGAGTGGATGCCGTACGCGAGGACACGCGCCGCCGCCTCCGGCTGCTCCGCCGCCCACTCGGTGCTGTGCCGCAGGTCCGCGTCGAGCCGGGCCTGCCCGGAGAGCGGCGCCCGCGCCGCGGGCGGGGGCGAGGACAGGTCGGGCAGGTCGGCCGGACCCGCCAAGGGCGCATCGTCACGGATGCCGTCCGCGGCCACCCGGCGCAGCCGCGCGCCGGCTCCGGCGGCCGGCTCGTCGCCGCGCAGGACCGGTTCCAGCAGGTCGACGGTGGTGAAGTCGGCGAACCCGGGAACCGCCACCCGAGCCAGCTCGCGCGCCGTCTGCTCCACATCCAGCCCGGTGCCCACCGACACACTCGCCCCGTACAGCAGCTCCAGCCGCTTGTAGAGGAACTCCAGACGCTCACGCGCTTCCTCGGTTCGCGCACGGCTGTCCTGCAACGATTCCGCCATGGTGTTGAAGGACGCCGCCAGCGCCGCGACCTCCTCCACCCTGCTGGAGGGCACCCGTACCTCCAGGTCGCCCTTCGCCAGCCGCCCGGCCGCCGCTGCCGCGCGCCGCAGCGGACGCACGATGGCCCGGTGCTGGAACACGGTGAGCGTGACGATCAGCCCGGTCAGTCCGGCGAGCCCGGCGCACGCCACGACCACCGCACGCTGGGCGCTGGAGTCCGTGGCGTCCTGACGATCCTGGAGCTTGGCCCGCTCATCGGTGATGTACGTGGTGAACGAGGCCCGCAGCGCGTCCACCCGCCGCTTTCCCTCAGCCGTCTCCGCCGGACTCGAGGCCGAGGGGTCGTCCCGCCGGACCGCCTCGACCAGCGGCACCGAGTAGTCCGTGATGAAGGAGCCGATGTCCCTGTTGATCTGTCCCGCGAGACGGCGCTGCTCCGGCGAGGTCGCCGACGCGAGGAACCGCCTGGCCTCGGCCGGATAGGACTCCCGCGCCGCTTGCCAGGGTTGAAGGAAGGCCTCGTCCCGGGTGATGACGAAGCCTCGCTGCCCGGTCTCCAGGTCGATCAGATGCTGTTCCAGGACGCTGGCGTCGGTGATGGCCTCGCGAGAGGCCCGCGCGTCGGCCGTGAAACCGCGAGCGTCACCGATGACCTGCAGCAGGACGGCGAACGCGACACCGATCAGCACCGCCAGGAAGCCGCTCGCCAGGACCGAGGTGCTCGTCAGCCCCAGTCGTCCGCTCCCGCCCCCGGGCCGTGTCCTCATGATCCGCCCACCTAGGTCGTCCGACCGCCGGCGGTGGACGCACAGGTTCCGTGCAGAACGTTCGTCGAGCAGTGTCCAGGCTAGTAGAGCCGGTCACCCACCGCACCCGGCTGCCGCGCCCGCGAGAGGCCTCCGAAAGGGGAACCGGGGCAGAAGAAGTCATAGGGGAACCGATCCGTCCGTCGCCCTGGTCAGGAGGACGCGATGCCCAGGAGACTCCTCCCGGAAGGCGGGCTCTCGCTGCGTGACCGGCTCGGCAGGGAGATCTTCTCCCGCGTGGCGGGCCCCGAGGGCCCGGACAACCGCGCCCGCATCCACGGCACACCCGGCCCCCGCTGGTTCGGCCCCGAGCGCCCCGTCAGGAGGGTGCACGGGGACGCCTCGATGTTCATCGGCGGTCTGTCGGCCCTGCTGCTCCAGTCGCTCCATCCCCTGGCCATGGCCGCCGTGGCCGGGCACTCGGGCTTCCGCGGGGACCCCTGGGGACGGCTGCAGCGGACCAGCACCTTTCTGGCCGTCACCACCTACGGAACCGCCCGCAGCGCCCAGGAAGCCTGCGACCGCGTACGAGCCGTCCACGACACGGTGCGCGGCACGACCACCGACGGCCGGCCCTACTCCGCCGCCGACCCGCACCTGCTGTGCTGGGTGCACATCGCCGAGGTCGACAGCTTCCTGCGCGCCCACCAGCGCTACGGGGCGCACCCGCTCGACGACGAGGGACGAGACGCCTACGTCGCCGACATGGCCCGCATCGCCAGGGCGCTCGGCGTCCCGGACCCGCCGGTGAACGCCGCCGAACTCGCCGCGCGCCTGGCCGCCTACCGCGCCGAGCTGCGCGCCACCGACGAGGCACGCGACTCGGCCCGCTTCCTGCTGCTGAACCCGCCCGTCCCGTTCCTCGCCCGCCTCCCGTACGGCGTCATCGCCGCCAACGCCGTCTCCCTCCTGCCCCTCTGGGCCTCGCACGAACTACGGCTGCCCCGCCTCCCCGCCGCCGAAGGCCCCTGCATCCGCCCGCTCGGCACGGCCGTGACCGCGGGCATCCGCTGGGCCATGACACCGCCTCGCGACGCGGCCTAGCACTCACCGGCAAGGCACCTCGACTCGCCGCTCCGAAGCTGGCACTGTGCATACGCATGAAGCTGGACGAAACCGGGCAAAAGGGCAGCTCGGTGCGCTTGAGGCTCATGCTGGCCAGCAGCACCATGCTCTTCGTCGAGCTGGCACTGATCAGATGGGCGGGCGCCAACGTCGTCCACCTCAGCTACTTCTCGAACTTCATCCTGCTGGGATCGTTCCTCGGTATCGGCATCGGGTTCCTGATCGCGGCCGAGCGCGGACAATGGCTCAAACGCTGGACACCGGTCCCGCTGGTGCTCCTCGTCGTCCTGGTCCGCGAGTTTCCGGTGCAGGTGCGTCAGAGCAGCGGCCAGGTCATCTACTTCACGGCCGTGAAGACCACCGGCCTGCCTGAGTGGGTGACGCTGCCCGTCATCTTCTTGCTGACCGCGGCGATCATGGCCGGCATCGGCAAGATCACCGCCGACCTCTTCCGTCAGCTCCCCTCGCTCAACGCCTACCGCTACGACCTGCTCGGCAGCCTCACCGGCTCGATCTCCTTCGCCGTACTGTCCTGGCTGCGCGCCCCCTCGGTCGTCTGGGGCGTCCTCGCCGCCGTGGCCCTGCTGATCCTCGGCGGCCGCCGCAACACCCTGGTGTACGGCATCCCCCTGACGGCGATGGTCGCCGTGCTGTTCCTGGAGTCGACGACCACCGGCATCACCTGGTCGCCCTACTACAAGATCCAGCTCGAACGCTCACCGACCACGACCCGGACCTACTACATCTCCGCCAACGGCGTCCCGCACCAGAGCACCGCACCCCTCCCGGTGCTGATGCGCGAGAACTCCCCCTACCGGGAGGCCTACGAACAGACGCCCCACAACCCCCACAAACGCGTGCTGGTCATCGGGGCCGGCAACGGCAACGACGTCGCGGTCGCACTGGCATACGGAGCGGAGCACGTGGACGCGGTCGAGATCGACCCCCGACTGCAGCAGATCGGCGCCCAACTGCACCCCGCGAAGCCCTACGACGACCCCAGGGTGCACGTCCACATCGACGACGGCCGCGCCTTCCTGGAGCGGACGGACACCAAATACGACCTCATCGTCCTGGCCCTGCCGGACTCCCTGACCCTGGTGGCCGGCGCGAGCAATCTGCGCCTGGAGAGCTACCTGTTCACCCGGGAGGCATTCGAGGCCGCGCGCGACCATCTCACCCCCGACGGCGCCTTCGCCATGTACAACTACTACCGGAAAAGCTGGCTGGTCGACCGCTTCGCCGGCACCCTCGACGACGTCTACGGCCACGCCCCCTGCCTGACGACGTTCAAACGCAACGCGGCCGTACTGGTGACCGGAATGACCCCCGCAGACCAGTCCTGCGCCCAGACCTGGCGCCCCAGCGGCAAGGTCCCGGCGGCCGCGACCGACGACCACCCCTTCCCCTACCTCCTCCACCGCGGCATCCCCACCCTCTACCTGGGCGCGCTCGGCACCATGCTGCTGGTGACACTCCTGTCGGTCCGCCTGGCCGGCGTACGCATCAAAAAGACGATCCGCTACACCGACATGTTCCTCCTGGGCGCGGCCTTCCTCCTCCTCGAAACCAAGAACGTCATCGGATTCGCGCTCTACTTCGGCACCACCTGGCTGGTCAACGCCCTCGTCTTCATCGGCGTACTCCTGGCGGTCCTGGCGGCTGTCGAAGTCCGCCGCAAACTACGCCACGTCAACCAGATCCTGCTGCAGCTCCTCCTCTTCGGCTCCCTCGCGGCAGCCTGGCTGGTCCCGGCCCAAGCCGTCCTCGCCCTGCCGTTCCCCGCCCGCCTCGCCTCCGCCATCGCCCTCGCCTTCGCCCCCATCTTCTGCGCCAACCTCATCTTCTCGGACCGCCTAGCACTCGCCCCGGACCCGACCTCCGCCTTCGGCGCCAACCTCCTGGGCGCCCTGACCGGAGGCGCCCTCGAATACCTGGCCCTGATGACGGGCTATCAGACCCTGCTGCTGGTAGTAGCCCTGCTGTACCTGGGAGCAGGCGTCGCCATGCGCGTGACCGACACCGGCACACCCGCTCCCAAGACCTGAACCACTCCGAATCCGTACGAGCCCTGCGGCAACTGTGGGCCACCTCGGCCGCCTCGGCGAGGTTGGCGTGCTACCGGAGCGTTCACATTCATCCCATTGCAACGAATGACATATGCGTCGTTGCATTAAAATCAAGTCATTGCAACAATATTGAGGCTCTAGCCTGCATAAATGAAAGCTGTGCACAGGTGAGACGTTGCCTAAAATATAAACGCAACGTAGCGTTTCATGCATGAGAAACCATGGGTGGAAGGCTGCACGGGTAGAGAGATCCGAAGGTCGAGGGGCATGCGATCAAGGGGGTCGGACGGCAGGGAAGAACCGGCCACAATCGGCCCCCGGCGTCTTAACCGCCTTCGCCCGTTTCGTACTCTGCGGCGGCGGAGTAGGGCTGGCCTCCAGCTTCGCCGTGGCAGCGCTCGCCTCCCTCATTCCGTGGCTTCTGGCCAACGCCCTGATCACCGCGATCTCCACGCTCATCGCAACCGAACTGCACGCCCGCTTCACCTTCGGCATCGGCCGTCGCACGACATGGCACGAACACGCGCAGTCGGCCGGCTCAGCGGCGGCCGCATACGCGGTGACCTGCATGGCGATGCTCGTCCTGCACCACTGGATGGCAACCCCCGGCGCGGTACTCGAACAGCTCGTCTACCTCTCCGCCTGCGCCCTCGCCGGTGTCGCGCGTTTCGCGGTGCTCCGCCTCCTTGTCTTCGCCCGCCCCGCCCCGCAACTCGCGGCAGCGGCCCGCCCCGTGCACGCCACCGTGGCCCGCCCCACAGCACCCGCCGACCAGGAGGCGCTCTGCCGGACCGCCTGACTCCAAGCGCCCGGGGGCGATGATTCTCGGCGCGGTCGCAGGTCTATATCTCCACCACGCGTTCAAACCGCACCCGAGGAGAGAATCATGACCGCCGCCTACACGTTCGACGTCTTCTCCAGCCTCGACGGCTTCGGCGCCGCCGGCGGCGACTGGACGGGGTACTGGGGCAAGCAGGGCCCCGAACTCCTCGACCGCCGCCTCGCCCTGTACGACGAGGAACAGCGAATGGTCTTCGGAGCCCACACGTACCGGGCGTTCGCGCGCATGCTGGCCGAGAGCACCGAGGATTCCGACGTGCGTGACCCATGGGTCACCCGTATGCGGAACCTGCCGACAACGGTGGTGTCGACGACGCTGAAAGCCCCCCTCGACTGGCCGAACGCGAACGTCATGAGCGGCGACGCCGTCGACATCGTCGCCCGCCTCAAGAAGGAGTCCGACCTGCCGTTGCGCTCCCACGGCAGCCTGTCGATGAACCGGGCCCTGATGGCCGCCGGCCTGGTCGACCGCCTCCAGGTGACGCTCTTCCCCGTGATCACCGGCCGCACTGGGCTGGACCCGATCTTCCGGGAAGCCGCCGACTTCGACCTCGAACTGATCGAGAGCCGCACCCTCGACGGCCACATCCAAGAGCTCACCTACCGACCCACCCTGCATGCCTGAGCGCGACGGCAGGACGGCACGGAGCGGCGAGCAGCGGCGGGCCTCGGTCTACGCGCCGGGGGTCGGCGCAGCTCCAGAAAGCAGCGCAGCGGTCCGCCCGTCACCGATCACGCACCGGACAGCGAGCAGTTCCTGAACCGGGAAGTCAGACTCGCTGGCCCGCTTCGTGGATGGGGGCGTCGTACGGACGAGCAGGGAGCCGTGCCGGAGGCCCCAAGCAGCCATCTCAGCCCAACCCACCCCAGCGCTCTCAGCGCACGCGCCGACCTCGCGCACTGGTGGGGGAGGCGAGTGATCTGGCTCTGGGGCAGCAGTGGCGCTCCAGGAGGTACCGGCCGATCAGACATGCGTCCATGGCCCCAACCACCCCAACACCCGGCCCCACGATATGGCCGAGCCGCCCCCCGCCGACAACGACCACTCGCCCCCCGTGCCCCACCAGCGGGTGGACGCCGCCCGGCTGAGGGCGCAAGCCGCCACCGCCCTGTCCCTGACAAGCACGGACCAGACACCCCCGGCCCGGCCACCGCCTCCCGCCGTACCCCACGACCGGTTCCTGCGCCACCACGCGAAAGTGAGAGAAGCCTGCTGCAGGAGACGGGCCGCAGACCCGATCCCGCAGTCCGTCCGGCCAGAGTGCTCCGAGCAGACGAGACCCGCCTGGCCCCTCCGACAGGTTGGTCAATGTCCTGCCGGGGCGTGGGTGGGGCGTCCCTCTCACACCCGCAGCGCTGGGTCAGCGATGGCGAACGCCCCCGCGGCCGCGTCCATGCGCCTTCCGGTCGACGGCCGGTCAGCCCGACTAGGATGTGCCGCGCTTCGGGACTGGCCGGTCGAGGGTGGGGAGTTACGGGGATGGCGACGACGGCTGCCGCGCTGGTTCTGCGGGGAAGGCGTCGTACGGCGCTCCGCCTGGAGGGCCGGGTCGTGGTGCTGCGGAGGCCCACCGAAGAGCTGCGTATACCGGTGGAAGCGATGGCGGCGGTACGGGCGGAGGGACGCGCTGTCGAGATCGAACTGCTGGGCGGTGCCGAGCCGGTGGTCTACCGTCTGGAGGGGGTCTCCGAGGCTGGCGCTGCCGCGTTCGGGCAGACGGTCGCCCGGCTGCTGCCGGAGCCTGACGGTGACGCCGAACCCGTGGACGGTCCGTCACTGGTGGACGTGCGTTTGCTGCCCGGCCGGAACAGGGGGTGGCATGCCTCGGGGCGCAGAACACTCACCGCGGTGGCTGCCCTGTTCTATGCCGGGCTGGTGGCGGCCGTGGGCGTCTTCGGGGGCGGGGGACAGGTGGCCGCACTGCTCGGCGGTTCGGTCGCGCTGTACGCCGGGTGTTTCATGGTCTATGCCGGGGCCCGGGCGAACGTGGACGACTGGCGACTGAAACGGCGTGGCATCACGGTAGTGGCCCAGTTCTCGCACTACACCAACAAGCGGCGGGTGTACACGTACGCGACAGCCACCGGCCAGAGCCACACGTATCAGACAGCCGGCAGTGGCACGGACCCGATCGAGGTCACCTACGACCCTGCGCGGCCCGGGGACGCAAGGGCGGGCGTCAGCCTCCTGAACACGCTCATCATGGTCTTCCTACTGGCGATCCCGGCGTTCGTGGCGGTGATGGGCATCCTCCTCGTCGCTCACGTGGTTGCCGCACTGTGAGGCCGGCGCGCTGCTGCATCCGATCATTCTGCCGCCGATAGAACCAGCACCACTCACGCCGACGCACGACCTGGCACCGCGACCTGGCCCCTTCCACGGCGCCGCCAGCGGGGGAGTGATCGCACAGCGACGTCACGTTGCCCAGCCGAGTCCGAGTCCAGGCCGGCGAGCCCGACGCCCCTCAGGTGTGTTCGGGCCGCCGGCTGACAGAAATCCGCAAGGATATTCCGTGGTGGGATTCCGAGTGCGCTGTGTTGAAGTCGGCCACCGCAGGCGGCAGCTGGCACGAGCCGGTGGCTGATGCGTCCCGCCGGGGTTCTTCCTCGGCGGGACGCCGTCTTTCCGCGCCCGCCTCGCCGACCGGGTTGGGAGGCAGGTGTTCTACCAGTTGGTCAGGTCCACGAGGAGGTCGCAGAGTGGGTCGTCCGGAGAGGGCTTCTGGTGCTGCGTTTCTTCGATGAGGCTCGGAAGGGAAGCGATCAGGGCGGTGGTCATGTCGGTGAGGCGAACGTCGACGCCGATGACTCCTGGGCGGCCGGGACGCTGCACGTACAGGCGCAGCAGGTGGTGGCCCCGCATCAGGAATCCAATGAGGAAGGGGTTCTCCTCGTCGCCGGGGCCGGACAGGGCGCGTACGACGGTGAGGGTCTGGCCGTACTCGCTTTCCGGATCGGGGGTGATCTCCTCGGGGTGGAGGCGGATGACGGTCATCCCCATGGCTTCGCTGATGTCGCTCGTCCCGTAGATCTGAGTGCCCGCCAGCACCGTGCGCAGGATGCCCGGGATGTAGTACGGGGCAACGGTGTCGTGGGGGATCTCGTACAGGAGGGTGACGCCGTCCTCGTCGTCCCCGGCATGGACGGCAATCCGGACGGCGCCGGGCGCGGGCAGAACCCCGCGAAGCCGGCAGCCCTCGGCCAGGGGGCCGTTGAGGTAGTACAGCAGCAGGCGGCTGACCGCCGCCTGCTGCTCACGGTCTTCAGAGTCGATCACGCGTTCATCCAAGCAGGACCGGGGGGCGCCCCGTTGTGCGCGGCCGCGGCCCGACCACCGCGACGTCGCCGGCCCCCGAGCCGTTCCGCGCCCACCGGGGACGTCTGCGCTCTCGGGCCTCAGATTCCGGGGCGGCTGCGCGCAGTCCGCTGCGGCCCCGGCGGCACCGGGTCGCGAAAGCCCCGGCGGCGGGCGGCACCGGGCCGGCAGCGCAGCAGACGCGCCAGGATCAGCCGGCCGCCGCGCAGCGCGCCGTAGCGGTGGAGTGCCCGTACCGCGTAAGTGGAGCAGGTCGGGGTGTAGGGGCAGCAGGCCGGCCGGGTCGGGCTGACCGTGAGGCGGTAGTGGCGTACGGCCCGGTACATCGCACCGGACAGCCGCCCGCCCGGAGGGGGCGCGGCGGGGTCAGCGCCGTGGCCGGCGGCCGTGAGCGAAGGGCGGAGAACGGCGAGCAGCATGGCCGCCTGCGACAAGCCGCCGCAGCAGCACGGGTGGGCCAGCGTGTCGAGCGTCCCCGCGCAGCACCCTTCGTCTTTCTCGCCGTCGGCTCTGTTTTTCATGTTGCGCTTCTGGCTTCGCGGCATGATGTCAGTCCTTCCCGTCACGGTCGAAAGGTCATATGGCGGGTACGGGTGGCGGTTGCGGGGGTTGGGAACCGCCGCTCCGCGCGGTCAGCCACGGTTCAGATCTTGGGTCCGGGGTCTTTGGGCTGGCCTCCCATTCGGTGGTCGTTCCAGTCGATGCCGTCGTCGTGTTCCTTGCTCGAGGCGAGTCCGAGGAGCCCGAGAAGGGGAGCCGCGATGAGGATTGCTCCGCACAGGCTGCCGATTGCCACGTACGCCGCGGCGGCGATGACGGCCCAGAACAGGATGTCGCACACGCTCCTCGCCCACAGCGGGAACGGGGCGCGCCACGCGTGGTAGCGGCGGTACATGCGCACGAGCTTGCCGGACGCGCGCTTGGACCGGCTGGACCCTCTCCGGCCTGGCGTCGCCGTGTGGCCGTTGCCGTGCGGACGGGCCTTTTTCTTTCCCATGGAGCCGTTTGTCCCTTCGATTGCCCCTTGGCCGGGTGCGTGTGTCCTGTCGGGGTGTGGCTGGGGCGGTTCAGTTCACGCCCGCGGTGGTGGGTCAGTGGCGGTGGCGGCCGCCGCAACGGTGGTTGCCCCAGGATTCCTCGTCGATGGGGCGTCCGCGGTCGTTGCGGAGGGTGGCGGTGTCGGGACCTGTTGTCCCAGACTTAGTTGCATCGGTCCTGGTACAGGTCACTGCCGGTGTCGCGGCCGTGGCCGGTGTGGATGCGGACCGTGGCACGGCCCGAGGCGGTAGCGGTCGAAGGTGTAGCCGCGGCCGTCCTCGTCCCTTTCAGGGGCCGGCCCTCGAGGCTGGCGGTGCGGCGGCCGGTGTTCGTGCCACCCACTCGCGGTTCGGACAGCGGATGGAACGGGCATCCCGGCCGGGCGAGTCGTACTGGATGTCGGAGATCTCCGCCTTTGACCGCTCGGGGCGGGCGTGGTCGGCGGCGGATGCCGGCAGCGTGACCACCGAGGCCAGAGCGCCGGCGGTGAGGGTGACGGCGGCGAGACGACGAGCGGTGACTGAAACCGGAAGCGGACAAGAGCTCCCCTTATGGTCCGGACACCATCCCCGAGGAGCCCCATGCGGGCTGCCCGGGCAGTCGGATGCCGTGTGTCGGTGACGGCCGACTGGCCGCCCGCACACCCTGTCAACGCCATGGAGAAGACGAGGGAAAAACATGACCCTGTTACCAGTCGTCAGATTTTCCGTAACTCTCGGATGCGACATCCATCTAAATCATCCTTGCGCAATGTTGACGCACTGACAGAGGGGCAGGCCGTGCGGGCGTTGGGGTCAGGCATCTCTCTGCCACGCTGCGCCACCCCGCAAGGGATCGGGCCGTCACCCGAAAGTGAGTAACAGCCATCTGGTCGCGGAGTGCTCGGGTTCTGGTCTCACCTGCGGCTGGGCGGGACCTCGTCCCACCACCCGGCAGGCAGGATCAGTGTCGCCGGAGCAGGTCGGACAGGCGACGCTGTACGGGCTCGCACACGGTGGTGGCGCCGCGGAGTGTGGCGTCGATGGCGAGTGTCGCGAGGTCCCACAGGGGCACCTTCTCCAAGAGGAAGTGGACCTCGATGCCGTGCAGATCCATGGCGCATGCGAGGTCGGTGACGTCTTCCAGGGGACGCTGGCGGACGAATTGCGTCAGGAGTTCGTCCCGAGGGCCTCCGCGTTCCCAGGTCTGGTCAGACCAGGGGTAGAGCGTGCCGTTGCCCCTGCGCTGCAGACCCCAGACGGCGATGGCTTCCGGAGCTGCCATCCGGGCGAGCGGCAGCACATTGGTGGACATGGAGTCCAGGGTGCAGAAGACGGCTGCGCGTTCGGCGTCCTCGGTGAGCCCGGCTTCTTCCAGGGGCTGTTCGTGCACAAGGCGGAATTCCTGTTGCATGAGCGCGGTGTCGCGCAGGCGGTCTGCGGTGCCGTGGCGGCCGGCGGCGCGTAAGGCGGCGAGCCAGTCCACCCACAGTCGGGGCCTGCCCCTGCCTTCGAGGTGGTGGGTATTGCCTATATCGGCGAGATAGCGCATGGCGCGGACGTGCTCGTCCTGGTCGCCGGAGAGGTTCTCGATGGATTGCACGACGTACAGGGCCATCTCCGGGATGACGGCCGGAGCGCCGGTGTCCGCGTTCTTCTGAAAGCAGCTGTCGTCGGCGGCCTCCCACAGGAAGAGGAACCTGCTGACGACGGTGCCGCAGTCCGCGCTGGTGTGGGAACCGGGCACGGCCGAGGCCATGTCGGACAGGACGACGACCACGTGCTCCAGCTCCTTCCAGCGCGGCACAGCGCCGGTGCCGCGCAGCATCTGGCCGACTGTGTCGTGGCTGACCGTCTCGGGGAACTCCTCGTTTCGTGCTGCCGCGGCTTCGGAGACGGTCCGCAAGCTGGGCCTGCCGGCCTTGGTGTGCAAGTCCTGCAGTGCCTGGGTCAGTTCCTCCCGCGCACTGTCCATGTCCGCCCCCTCGTCTCGGCCGCCACCCGTTGGTCCGGCCGGACGGCCGGGTGTCAGAGAGTGCCAGGAAGTGCAGGTCACCGGCATCGCGCAGAAGACGTAAGTGGATGGTGATGGAAGCTGATGAATTTGTACGGCGAGATCCGTTCAGCATCCTGGGCGGGCCGTGACGCTGGATACAAGGCGCCGAACGACGGCACCGGCGAGACACTCGGGGAGTCCGCCATGGCACACGTCCGTACCTCCGGCTGATCACCTTCGTGATCAGCCTGGCCACAGCGTGGCCGGACCACCGCCCTGGAGCAGCACGACGAGGAGACTGCGTGCTACGAACAGGTGGGCCACCCCAGCCCTGCGCCATCACCTCATAGGGCCCCTAACGCCCTTGCGTTCCCGCGCCCAAGGCCACCCACGGCTGCCGTCCACGGCGTGCGGGGAGACACCGACCGAGCAGGCCCAGGTGCTGCTGGGAGACGCCGAAACCGCCACGTGGGTCACCTGGGCGTCATCGGCTCGACTCCCCGCCGCGCCCCTGGAGTTCACGTGCCCCCAGTGGCCCGCCGCGCACCCGACCCCATGAAGGCCCGCGAGGCTCTGCACCGTGCGCTGCGCCTCCTGGATGACCAGGACGACCCACACGCGCTCGCTGAGGCCCGGGCGGCGGCCCAGGCGGCCGTGGACGCGGTGCCGTACCCGTGGCGGGCGCCGCACTGCGCCGAGTGCCGGCGCAACGTGAAGGAAGCCACCTGCCGAAAGCCGCACCTGCACCCGCTGTGCCGCGTTCAGGGCAGGCGACCCCATGCCGCTCTTCGGCATCTGATCAGCAAGCCCTCCAGCGAAAGCGCCGACGAGACCATCCGAGACCGGTTCCGCCCTGGGGCGGACACACCGGCCCTGCGGCGGCAGGTAGCCGACCTGGAGGAACCCGGCGGTCCTGCGGCCGGGATGAGCATGGCCGCCCTTCGGTACCTTAAGTGGCTGAGGTAGGAACTCGACCTCAACGACCGGGGCCTGCGGGACATCTGGGAGACCATCGTCGCCACCGGGCGCCGCTGCAGCGAGGTCGTCGGACTACGCCTGGACTGCATCGGCCGCTACCGCGGCCTGGCCATGCTGTGGCACGACCAGACCAAGGTCGGCAACTACAACGAGGGCATCCGCATCCCCGAGCCCGTCTACCAGTGCCTCGATGCCCGCCGAACCAAGACACTCCACCGCTTCGAAAAGCGCTACGGCCGCACCCCAACAGCCGCTGAACGCCCCGGCCTGGCCCTGTTCCCCTCCCGCATCCGCAACCCCAATGGCCGGCAGCCGATCTCCTACGGACACTTCAACCAGCGCTTCAAGACCTGGATCGCCGACCTCGACCTCGGCGGCGCCTACGTCGCCCACCAGGCCCGCCACACCCTGGCCACCAACCTGCTGCGCGCCGGCGCCACGCTCACCCACATCCGCCGCTACCTCGGCCAGCTCTCCGAACGTATGGCCGAGCACTACGTGAAGATCACCAACAGCGACCTCGAAGACGTCCTGAACACCATCTGGGTAGCCGGGCCCGGCGCACCCCACCCAGGCAAACTCCTCTCCGGCGACACCACCCCCATCGACCGCGAGACAGCCCTCGCCCTGGCCCTGGACCGCTCCCGCCGCAGCACCCCCACCGACGGCGGATTCTGCACCTACCAACCCGTCGTCGACGGCGGAGCCTGCCCCTGGAAACTCGACTGCGAGAACTGCGACAACTTCGTCCTCTCCGGCGCAGACCTCCTCTACTGGCGCCGCAAAGCCGAACAGTGGCGCTCCATAGCCGAGAACGCCCCCGACGACGCCACCGCCGACTACCTCCACACCGTCTTCGAACCCACCGCCAAAGCCATCAAAGGACTCGAACAGGCCCTGGCCGCCCTCGGCATCCTCGACGAAGCCCTCACCCTCGACCTGCGGCGCCCCCAGGACTACTTCCACCGCACCGGAGCACCGCCTTCCGCGCCCGAGACCTCGCAGCACTTCAGGCCCCCGACGACACCACAGGACAGCCATGAGCCCCCGCACCGACGCGGCCGTCCAAGCCCGCCGCCAAGCCACCCAGGAGATGCTCGAACGCCTCCAGACCGCCCTGACGGCCGCAGCACGCGACCACACGCCTGTCACCGTCGCAGCCCTCGCCCGTACTGCCCGCGTCTCACGTACCTTCCTCTATCAAAACCAGCAGGCCAGAGCCGTGATCGAACAGGCCACCCGCACAACCAGACCCCATCCCGGAGTCTCCAGCAGCGCCAGCCGCGCACAGCCCGCCTGGAAGGAACGTGCACTCAACGCCGCAGACGCACTCACCCAAGCCCAGCGCGAAATCCGCACCCAGCGCACCCGCATCGCAGAACTCCTCGGCAAGATCCGCGACCTCGAACACGATCTCCCCGAAGGCTCACTTCAGCGCATCGTCACCGAGAACACCACGCTGAAGCAGCACGTACGACAACTCACCCAGGACAACCAGCAGATCCAAGAACGCCTGACCAGCGCCCGCCAGAACAACCGCTTCATGGACAAACGCATCGCCGACCTTGAAGCCCAACTCGTTCCCTACCTCACCACCCCGCCCCCGCGCTTCTGACCCAGCCTCGGATCATTGCCAAACGGGACGGACCTTGCCGATGGGAGCGTCACGCCCACTCGATGCCCAGCTCCCGCAGTGCGTCGAGCTGGTCCTGGGCGAGCTTGTCCCGCCTAGATTTGGTGTTGGAGACCCACACACCCAATTTCACGGCCACCGGCTCCGTCTCGCTGTCGACCGCGATCTCTTCGCTGTGGCCGCGGGGTACAGGCCGGTGAGCACCTTCCCGTTCCACCCACTGCGCGAGAGCCGTCAGGCCGCGCTGGAACGCCTGCTGCGCCTTGCTCGGGCCCTTCGTCGCACGCGTAGCCGCAGGGGCCGGAGACGTCGCCTGGGCGGGCTTGATGCCCAGCTTGGACAGCCGCTCCTGCTGCTCGGTCGACAGCTGCGCCCAAGTAGCCGGCTGGGACTGCCGCTGGAGCCAGCGCCCGATATCGTCGCCGTCGAAGAGGACGCCCGGAGCGATGTCGGGCAGAGCGCCGTCGGCGTCGACGAGGTCGGCGAGGACGCGGTAGTGGCGTTGCCAGGCCAGTGGCCAGGGGCAGTTCCAGTCCGAGTCGATCGCCGCCAGCTGCTCCGCGCGCTCCGCCGCCCGCTCGGGGTCCTTTCCGAGGCCGCCCTTGCGGCGCAGGTTGGCCATGTGCTGCCCAACGGGTACCAGCCCCCCGGCCTCGCTCTCGCCCCACACCTGGTCCTGGCGGGGTGCGAGGTGGCCTGTGGCCTGCCGGTAGGAGCGGAGTGCGGCGAGTTTGTTCTCCCACGCCTCTTCGCCCGGCTCCCAGATCATCCCGGCCTCGGGAGCGTCCAAGAGCTCCTTGCGCCGCGGCTCCAGTTCCCCGGCCCGCAGTGCCTTTCGCTGCTGGTGCACCCACCTCCCCAGCGGGAAAGCCTTTGTCACGCCGACCTCGACCTCGGTGTCGTAGGGGACGGCGTAGAGGCCGGGGATGTGGTGCTTCTTCCGCCAGTGGATGAGGGCTTGGTAGCCCTCCAGCCACACCAGGGACTCCGGCCGGTAGACCCGGGTGCGCAGGAAGGCCGCGATGGTCGCCGCGTCGCGCGGGCTGGAGAAGTGGAGCAGGGCCGACTCTGCAACGGCGTCGGTGTCGTCCTGTTCCTCGTCCTGGCCATCGCCCGCGCCGCCGGCCCCGATGATCTGGCCGTCCTCATCGCGCCGGACGTGCACCTTGCGCTTCCCGCTACTCAGGGCCCGGGAGGCGAGCTGCTCGACAAGTCGTTCATCATGACTGCGGAGGCCTTGCAAAACGGCTACAAGGGGGCGAAAACTGGCGGAGGCGACCATGTCAGTGGGGTCCTCGCCGGACTCCAGGAACACCGGCACGATGATGCGGGCGATCTTCGTGCTGCCGTCGCGGTTGAGCCTGAGCGCTCGGCCGATGTTCTGCACGATCTCCACCTGCGAACCGCGGGTGTCGGCGAAGCAGAGGGCTTCCACGCCCCGCTCGCCAGTGATGTCGACGCCTTCTCCGAGCACGCGACAGCTTGCGAGGAACGCGCGGTGGACCCGGCGGCCAGCTGCGTCGATGCCGTTGGCGAACTGCCGCAGCACCTCGCGCCGTTCGGCCACCAGGTGGTCGCCGCACAGCCATGCCGACCACACGCGGTCCGGCGGGACATGGCGACCGGCCTCCAGCTCGTAGAACTCCGCGTCGATCGACGATGCGGGGAGTCGGCCCGCGGCGGCCAAGTCGCCGTCGGAGGCGTCGTTGACGTACAGCTCCGCGGCCGTCTCCGGCATCTTCTCCGCGAAAGCCGCCGCCTCCTCCACCTTCTGATGGAAAGTCATGACTGTACGGAGGTTGTGCGCGGCGGCGTGCTCCAGGATCGCGGTCTGCAGAAGCGCCAGGCGTCGGCCCCGCTGTGCTTCCTCCGATTCCCCGAGGACCGGGGAGGGGTCGCGGATCTCCAGCACGTCGATCTCGAACCCGGCGAGGATCGCTCGTTCGATCGCCTCGCTCAGCCCGAGCTCAGCCAGCCACGGGCCGTAGGTTTCCGAGTCCTGGCCCATGGTCGCGATCTCCACCTCCTGACCGTCCGTGCCCTTCTGCGGCCGGGGCGCGGCGAGGATGCGCGGGGTCGCGGTCAGGTACAGCCGGAAGTCGGCGGGGATACGGGCGTTGTCGTGGATCGCCGCCCATGGCCTGCCAAGATCGCCTGCGGTTGAGTGGGCTTCGTCGATGATGGCGAGCGAAAAACCGTCCATGCGCTGGCCGTACAGCCGCTCCCCGCCCGTCAGGGCTGCCTCCAGCGGCCCGCGAGTGCGTCCCTGGCCCGTCGGGTCGTCGAAGTCCTCGCGGTCCACGAGAGAGGCGTACGTGGCGAACACGATGACCGGTCCGTGCCCGGCCCACAGGGCGAGCTGGATGGGGTTGGTGGTGGTGCGCACGCCCAGCTCGTTCAGGACCGGGTCGTTTTCCAGCGAGCACACCGCGACCATGGGGGAGCGGTGCCCCACGGCCCGCCACGCCTGGGCGGTCTGCACGAGCAGGTCCAGGGTCGGCACGGTCACGAGGATCCGGCCTTCGGGGAAGCACTCCAGTGCACTCGCGGCGGCCATGATCGTTTTTCCGGAGCCGGTCGCTGACACGATCGTGCCACGGGCACCCTGTGGGGGCACAGATGATCTTGCAGGGAATCCGACCCACTTACGGAAACGCGACTTCTGGTCGATCTGGTGTTTCTTGAGTGGAATCCTGCTCATCGCCCTTCCCCCTCTCCCGTGTCGTACAGCCAGCTGCCGTGAAGCCTTTCCAGTGCGGTTTCCTCCTGGCCGCGCTTCGTCCAGATCCCTTCGAGCCAGAGCGGGGTCGTCTCGATCCTCTCGCACAGCACGAAGGACCCGGGCAGGTCGATCAGCACGAGCTCGCCCGCGAACATGCCGCCCGGCCCGTAGCGGCGCCACAGCCGCTCCAGCCGCGCCCGGTGCTCGTGCAGGTATGCGTCCAGCGTCTGCGGGTAGGTTTCCGGCTCCGCCAGGTGCACGGTTCGCAGGGCGATGTCCACGAGCTCCTGGGACGACTTCTGGTCCCACTGCTCGGAGGTGGTGCCGGTCACGGCGGCATAGTGCTGCTCGCACACGGCGAGGACGCGCTCGATGAGCTCCGCCGGCGCGTCGCTCTCCTCGTCACGAAGGAAGGCCGACCAACACCCGTGTGCCGATCGGGCAGGGCGTGCAGTTCGCCGGTGCCGGCGCTCGCCTCCACCAGGTCCAGGCCGTGGTCGGCGAGGTGAGCCAGGAGCAAGCGAGACAGGACCTCCCCGTCCCGGGCGTGCAGCTGAGCGTTGTCCTCTCCGCTGTCGGGGGAGACGATCGCGCGAGTGAGGACGGTGTCGAAGAAGAACTCGGACAGGACCTCGATCAACTCCGGGCGGGCAGATGCTGGCTGATCGTCCAGGGCGGCAACAGCGGCGTCCATGACCGCAGTGAGGAACAGCCCGCGAGCGCCCTGCAGTTGACGCGCCTCGCTCTGCGGGCTCTCCTCGACGGCCTCCACCACGCGGTACAGGCCCTGATCCCCGTACAAGCCACCCGGCTTCTCCTTCGCCCGGCGCACCTTCGCCACGGCCTCCTCAACGGACCGCGCATAGGTGTAGTTCGTCACCACCGAGGCCCCGGGATGCGCCGGGTCAGTCCGCTGCGCCACGATCCGATAGCGGATCAGCCCGGAGTCAGACTCCACTGCCCCACCGCTCGCACCTTCCTGACGGTCCCGCAGCGCCTGGTGCCAGCGGTCCGCCTGCGCATCCCTCTCGGGAGAGTAGTCGTCCCACGCCGTGCCACCCATCAAGGTCCAGATGCGCCGCAACTCGTTCCGCCGAACCGCCGCCAGCAGCTCCTCCGTACTGAGTGGCCTCGGGTGACCCTCGCGGCTTTCCAAACCACCCGCAGCTCCTCCGTACTGAGTGGCCTCGGGTGACCCTCGCGGCTTTCCAAACCACCCGCAGCCACCAACCGTTCGCGGATCTGTTCCGCCGTAAATCCAGTAACCTCACGCTGGATTTCCTCCCGCACCTTGAGGCGCATTTCGACGCTCAGCAAATTCGTACCCTCCTTCAAGACTCGCCCCAAGTGGTTGGTGGGAGTCCCGTGTTTCCGCCAACGGTACATGCTGCATCAACCTGATGCAGCCGCTACACTAGAACCCACACGAACGAGCGACCCCCGCCCCTTATAGCCAGCCCCGCCCGCGCCAGCGGGCCCCAAAGGGACTGGAGGCGCAGCCGAAAGGACCGTCAGGCGGGGGAGCGCAGCGGACTCGCCGATCAGGCTGGAGCGAAGCGGAAGCCTGGTAGCGGGACAGAGTCCCGCCGGTCCGGGAGCGCAGCGGACGGACCGTCACCCTGCTTGCGCAGCAAGCAGGGTGTGCGGGTGGCGCAGCCACCCGCCAGCGCTCACGCGGAGCGTGAGCGCAACACCCGTGCGCAACACCCGTGCGCAGCACGGGTGTTCGCTTGCACATCGCGCAGCGATGGGACACCCGCTCCGCGGGAAGGTGCTGAAGAAGTTGTCGGTGTCTTTGTGTTAACCTTAGCAATACGT